>NZ_BDBE01000001.1 GCF_001612825.1 Nocardia caishijiensis NBRC 108228
CCGGTCAGAACAAGCCCGGCGAGCCGCTCTACCGGCCTGGTTGCACACCTACAATCACCACCGGCAACACACTGCTATCGGCAGGAAGGCCCCCGTCACCCGATTGACCAACCTGCCTGGGCAGTACAACTAGCTCAGAAGTTCCCGTTGCAGGAACCGGCCAGGTACAGCAGGGCGAAGCAGATCATCAGAATCGTGCCGAAGATTCCGGCGATGTACCCGATCAGCACCTGATGACGGCCACTGAGCCCACCGTAGGACGCGTCGATCTCGTTGAGCGCCCGCTTCCCGAGCGTCCACGCGACCGGACCGAAGATCCCGCAGCAGAACGGGCTGAGCAGCCCGAGCACGAGGATCATGTTCGCCTGCGGATGCTCGACCGTCGGGCCGATCGGTTGATTGGGGATCGCCACCCCCCGAATTCTACGGTGTGCGACCACGATTCGGCGTCAGCGAACCACAAGTTCGGTGTTCGCAGCGCTGGCGTGAGCCAAAAGAGCCGGACGCGGTGCGCTCGGCTCCGACAACACCTCAGCCCAGTCGACGCTGTCGAGCGATATCAGCCAGCACCACACCAGCAGCCACCGAAGCGTTCAGCGACTCGACCGGGCCCGCCATCGGGATACTCAGGATCGAGTCACAGGTCTCGCGGACCAGTCGCGACAACCCCTTGCCCTCCGACCCCACGACGACAACCGTCGGCGCACTGCCGTCGAAATCGTCGAGCGTCGTATCGCCACCAGCATCGAGCCCGACGATCTGGATACCCTGCGCCGCCCAGTCCTTCAGCGTGCGGGTCAGATTGGTCGCCCGGGCGACCGGCAGACGCGCCGCCGCTCCCGCACTCGTCCGCCACGCCACCGCGGTGACAGCCGCGCTGCGCCGCTGCGGGATCACCACACCCTGCCCACCGAACGCGGCGACCGAGCGGATGACCGCCCCGAGGTTGCGCGGGTCGGTGATGTTGTCCAACGCGACGAGCAGCGCGGGCTCGGCGGTCGACTTCACCCGGTCCATCAGGTCTTCGGGGTGGGCGTACCGGTACGGCGGCACCTGCAGGGCGACGCCCTGGTGCAAGCCGTTGGCGCTCAATCGGTCCAGGTCGGTGCGTGGCACCTCGAGGATGGAGATGCCGAGGTCGGCGGCGCGCTGCACGCTCTCGGTGAGCCGTTCGTCGTTCTCGGTGCCGACCGCCACGTAGAGCGCGGTCGCGGGGACGTCGGCGCGCAGGCACTCGAGCACGGGGTTGCGGCCGAGCACGAGCTCGGGACCGTCGTCGGATTTACGTCCGGCCCGCGGCACACCGGACTTGCCGGTCGGACGGCTCTGTGCCGCTTTGGCTTTGGCCGCGGCGGCGGCCCGCTTGGCGGCGGGATGCTTGGTGCGTTCGACCGCGGGCGGGGTGGCGCCGCGCCCTTCGAGGCCGCGGCGGCGCTTGCCACCGGAACCGACGACGGCACCCTTCTTGGTGCCGCCCTTCCTGATCGCTCCGCGTCGCTGTGAATTGCCTGCCATCAGTTCGCCTTTCCGCTAGCTGCGCCCAGCGACCATTCCGGCCCCTGCGGGGTATCGGTGACTTCGATACCCGCCGCGATGAGCCGATCCCGTGCGGCATCGGCTTCTGCCCAGTTCTTGTCGGCCCGCGCGCTCGCCCGGCGATCCAGCTCCGTACGGACCAGCACGTCGAGCGCGTCGAGCGCCGCCGAATTGTCGGCGGGGGTGTACCAGTGTTCGTCGAACGGGTCGACGCCGAGAATGCCGAGCATCGCCCGCACCTGCCCGGCCAGTTCGGCCGCGGTGTCGAGCGCGCCCGCCTCCATGGCGCGATTGCCTTCGTGGACCACATGGTGGATCTCGGCCAGTGCCTTGGGAATCGCCAGATCGTCGTCCAGCGCGGCGGCGAAGGCGTCGGTCCATTTTCCGACCGGCACCGCGCCCACCCGATCGTGCACGCGCCGTACGAACGCTTCGATGCGCTGATAGGAAGCGACCGCGTCGTCGAGCGCCTTGTCGGAGTATTCGAGCATCGAACGGTAATGCGCGCTGCCGAGATAGAAACGCAATTCCACCGGGCGCACTCGGGTGAGCACATTCGGCACCGAGAGAACATTGCCGAGCGATTTCGACATTTTCTCCCCACCCATCGTCACCCAGCCGTTGTGCAGCCAGTAACGCGCGAAACCGTCGCCTGCCGCCTTCGACTGGGCGATCTCGTTCTCGTGGTGCGGGAAGATCAGATCCATTCCACCGCAATGGATATCGAATTCGGCACCGAGATAGAACTCGGCCATCGCGGAGCATTCCAGATGCCAGCCGGGACGGCCGGGGCCCCACGGCGACGGCCAACTCGGCTCGCCCGGCTTGGCGCCTTTCCACAGGGTGAAATCGCGGGGGTCGCGTTTGCCTCTGGTCGGGGTTTCGCCCTGGTGTACGTCGTCGAGTTTGTGGCCGGAGAGCTCACCGTATTCGGGCCAGCTCACCACGTCGAAATACACGTCGCCGTCGGCGGCGTAGGCGTGGCCGCGTTCGATCAGCCGTTCCATCAGGGTGACCATCTGCGTGATGTGCCCGGTGGCGCGCGGTTCGGCCGACGGGGCAAGTACACCGAGGGTTTCGTAGGCGGAATCGAACGCGCGCTCGTGCGTGGCGGCCCATTCCCACCACGGCCTGCCCGCCTCGGCGGCCTTGTTCAGGATCTTGTCGTCGATATCGGTGACATTGCGGATGAATCGCACGTCGTAGTCGTGCGCGAGCAGCCACCGGCGCAGCACGTCGAACGCGACGCCGCTGCGCACATGCCCGATATGGGGCTGACCCTGCACGGTGGCACCACACAGATACACCGAGGCACGGCCGGGGACCAGCGGGATGAATTCCCGCATGGTCCGCGTGTCGGTGTCAAAAAGGCGCAAGGTCACGGCATTCGATCCTAGTCGGTGGGATGAGAGTGAGGTTGACCGGCCGGTTCGTGGCTCGCCGTAATACGGGCGGCGACGACAGGGCGGCCGGGTGGGGAAGGCCCGTCAGGGCTGCGAACACTCCAGCAGACAGGTCGCGATGGCGGCGACACCTTCACCGCGCCCGGTCAAGCCGAGCCCGTCGGTGGTGGTACCGGACACCGACACCGGCGCGTCGAGTAATTCGCCGAGTACTTTTTGCGCTTCGGCGCGGCGCGGGCCGATCTTGGGGCGATTGCCGATGACCTGCACGGCGGCATTGACGACGGAGTAGCCGTCGCCGGTGAGGAGTCTGCGGACTTCGGTGAGCATGGCGGCGCCGGTCACTCCGGCCCATTCGGGGCGGCCGACGCCGAAGACGGCGCCCACGTCGCCCAGACCGGCGGCGGAGAGCAGTGCGTCGCACAGGGCGTGCACTGCCACGTCACCGTCGGAGTGGCCCGCGCAGCCGTCGGCGTCCGGGAACAGCAATCCAGCCATCCAGCAGGGACGACCGGGTTCGATGGGATGCACGTCGCTGCCGATGCCGACTCTCATTTCGCGACCTCGCTCCGGTCGGCAGAGCGACTGAGCTGCGCGGAGTCGCCGCCGGGCAGGGAATCGGCGGTCGCGAGCTGTGTTGTCGTGTCTGCGGACGCGGCCTCGGGCGTCCCCGCCGACTCGAGCGAGGCGGTTGCGTCGGCCGGGGCATCGCGTCGGCGGGCGAGAACGGCTTCGGCGAGGGTCAGGTCGAGTGGCGTGGTGATCTTGAATGCCAGTGGGTCGCCCGCGACTGTGTGCACGGTGGCGCCGAGACGTTCGACCAGGCCCGCGTCGTCGGTGGCGGCGAGGTCGGTGGCGTAGGCGCGGCGCAGGAGGTCGGCGTCGAAGCCCTGGGGGGTTTGGATGGCGCGCAGGAGGGCGCGGTCGGGGGTGCCGGTGACCGCACCCGCGGCGTCGACCGATTTCACGGTGTCGACGACGGGCAGGGCGGGTACGACGGCGGGTCTGCCCGCCTGTAGTTCGGCGGCCACGCGCGCGATCAACGTGGGCGGGGTGAGCGCGCGGGCCGCGTCGTGCACGAGGTAGTACCCGGCGTCGGGCGCGGCCGCGATGCCCGCGCGCACCGAATCGGTGCGTTCCGCGCCGCCGACGACGACCCGCACCGGCACAGGGGGCATCGAATCGCCGGTCAGCGACGTGGAGGACAGCAGAGCGGACGCGGCGTCGACCAGTTCGGCGGGCACGACCACGACGACCAGGTGCACCGCACCGGACGCGATCAGCCCGTCAACGGCGAGCCGGACCATAGGTGTACCGCCGACCGGGACGAACGCCTTCGGGGTGGATTCACCCAGGCGCACGCCACGACCGGCGGCAGGAACCAGTGCTACGACAGGTCGCACACTACGAGGCCGCGGCGAGGACCTCGTCGAGCAGCGATTCGGCCTTGCCGTCGTCGGTGCCCTCGGCGAGCGCGAGCTCACCGACGAGGATCTGACGCGCCTTGGCCAGCATCCGCTTCTCACCGGCGGACAGGCCGCGGTCCTGCTCACGACGCCACAGGTCGCGCACGACCTCGGCCACCTTGTTCACATCGCCGGAGGCGAGCTTCTCGAGGTTGGCCTTGTAACGGCGGGACCAGTTGGTCGGCTCCTCCGTGTGCGGCGCGCGTAGCACCTGGAAGACGCGGTCGAGACCCTCCTGGCCGACGACGTCGCGCACGCCGACGTATTCGGCGTTTTCCGCGGGAACGCGAACGGTCAGGTCGCCTTGCGCGACCTTCAGGACCAGATACTCTTTCTGCACACCCTTGATGGTGCGGGTCTCGATTGCTTCGATCAGCGCCGCTCCGTGGTGGGGGTAAACGACGGTGTCTCCGACCTTAAAAATCATGTGTCCCGTGCCCCTTTCGATGTTCACAGTTTAACATGCGACTCGGTAACGGCGCGATCAACTGTGCAGGTCAGGGCCACAACGAGGACATCCAAGGGGTTGACAATCAAGAATTGTTGTGCATTGTGTTGCGCCAGAACAGGTTAACCACCAGCACAACGACCGGTATTCCCCATCGAGGCGCCCGGCATCGCCCCGGCAACCGGGTCCGGGACACCGAACTGTTACTTCCGCCCCCGCGCGTCGCGAGCCCCGACGCCACGCGCGCGAAGCGAACTACTACGCTGCCTAGTTACTACCCTCCGGTCCCCGTGTGGAACGGAGTGAGCCCGGTCGACATGGAGGACAAACCGTGACTGCCCTGAAAGCTGTGACCGCCCCGTCGGCGCGACGTCGCATGGCGACGGTTGCCGCCCTCGCCGCCGCCGCGGGCATCGCCCTGAGCGGCTGCAGTGCCGGCCAGCACACCCAGACCTCGTCGCAGGCCGCCGCCATCAACGGCAACCACGCCGATGTCGGCGAGATCTCCCTGCGCAACGTGCACATCGTGTACCCCGAGGCGACCTCGGAGCACCAGAAGGGCGGCAAGGCCGTCCTCGCCCTGTCGATCATCAACGGCAGCGAGACCGTCACCGACGAGCTCACCAGCGTGAGCACCGACCTCGGCCCGATCAAGATCACCGGCCCGGCCGGTGGCAAGTTCGAGCTGAAGCCGCAGGAGACCGTGCTCGTCGGCCCGGCGAGCGTCACCGCCGCGGCCGAGGGCGACGACCACCACGGCACCACCACGGCCGCCCCGACCAGCACCAGCGTGGCGCCGACCCCGGCGCCCGGTGGCGGCGACTCCAGCGCGAGCAATGCCGCCGCCGTGCCCGCCAGCATCGAGATCACCGGTCTCGCGGAGAACATCACCCCCGGCCTGACCTACACGGTCACCTTCAACTTCAAGGACGCGGGCACCGTGCAGGTGAACGTTCCGGTCGACGCCGCCACCTCCGAGCGTGTCGAGAACGACAAGTCCGGCCCGGCGCCCGAGGGCGCGGGCGGCGGTCACTGAGACCAGCGCCAGAGCAAGCCGTCGCGAACTTTCGCGGCGGCTTTCTTTGTTGTCGGACCCGGTCCGTAGGGTGCGCGTGTGGCCAAGACCAAAGCTGTCTTCCGATGCACCGCGTGTTCGCACGAGGTGTCGAAATGGGTTGGCAAGTGTCCTGATTGTGGCGCGTGGGGCACCGTGAACGAAGTCGCGGTCTCGGCCGCGACCACGGCACCGGGGCGCAAGGCCATGCTGCCGAGCACGGCCGCGGCGCCACTGACACAGATCGACGCCAAGATCACCCAGGCCAGGTCGACGGGGGTGAGCGAGCTCGATCGGGTGCTCGGTGGTGGGGTCGTGCCGGGGTCGGTGGTGCTGCTGTCGGGAGAGCCGGGCGTCGGCAAGTCGACGCTGCTGCTCGAGGTCGCGTTCCGGTGGGCGGCCCAACGCAGCGAGACCGCGCTGTACGTGACGGCGGAGGAGTCGGCGGGGCAGGTGCGGCTACGGGCCGACCGGACCGGTGCCGTGCACGACCGGGTGTATCTGGCCGCCGAATCGGACCTGTCGATCGTGCTCGGGCACGTGGAACAGGTGCGCCCGACGCTGCTGGTCGTCGACTCGGTCCAGACGATGCTCGCCCCCGAGGTCGACGGCGTGATCGGCGGTGTCACCCAGGTGCGCGCGGTGACGGCGGCGCTCACCTCGCTGGCCAAGGCGAGCGGGATCGCGGTGCTGCTGGTCGGGCATGTCACCAAGGACGGCAATGTGGCAGGTCCGCGCACGCTCGAGCATCTCGTGGATGTGGTGCTGCAGTTCGAGGGCGACAAGAACTCCTCGCTACGCATGGTGCGCGGCATCAAGAACCGTTTCGGCAGTGCCGACGAAGTGGGTTGTTTCGAACTGCACGAAGACGGCATCGCCTGCGTCGACGATCCGTCGGGGCTGTTCCTGCACCATCGCACCGACGCGGTGCCAGGCACCGCGGTGACGGTCGCGATGGACGGCAAACGCCCGCTGGTCGCCGAGGTGCAGGGTCTCACGGTGAAGACCGAGATCCCCCAGCCACGACGTGCGGTGAGCGGCCTGGACTACAACCGCGTCGCCATGGTGTTGGCCGTGCTGCAGAGCCGTGGCCGGGTGTTCCTCGGCAAGCACGATGTGTACGCGGCGACCGTCGGCGGCATGCGCCTGGTCGAGCCGACTGCCGATCTGGCCATCGCCCTCGCCATCGCCAGCGCCGAGGCCGATATCGCGCTGCCCGCGGGCTGGGTGATCCTCGGTGAGGTCGGCCTCGCGGGCGAGGTCCGCAAGATCACCGGACTCACCCGGCGCCTGGCCGAGGCCGAGCGATTGGGCTTCACCACCGCCCTGGTACCCCCTGGTTCGGAGAAGTCGAAGCTCGGTTCGATGCGGATCTACGAGGTGGGGGATCTGCGTTCGGCGCTGCGGCTGGCCGAACTCCGCAAATCCCGGGCACCCCGCGAACCGGTGGCCGTGGAATAACTCCGGCAAACGGCGCTTTCCGGTCGAATTCGGCATTTCGGCGGCAACATCCATTGACACGGTTGCCGATCCTGCGAATTCTGCAAATCAGCCGTCTTGGACATGTGATTTACAGCGCATCCGCATAATGCCCGGTCGGACGGATTTCAGTCGGCCAGATTGAACGGTTCGGCGGCGCTGCGGATGGCACCGAGTTGTGCGACGACCATGTACGCCCCCGCCGGAACGGGCAGCCGCTCTCCCGCGCATTGCGGCTGCGAGGTGGTGCCGAACCAGGTGCCCTTGTAGGACAGCTGCTCGCCCGCCTTCAGGGTCTTCATCTCCGGTGGCCCGTCCGGGGTGCAGTCGTTGCTCGCCCACAGCCTGCGTTGACCGTCGAGGGTGTAGACGAGGAACTGCGGGCCCGCGCCGAGATCGCGCGAGCAGGCGGCCGTGGAGATATTGGTGATGACGGTGCCGAAGCCCGGCTGGTCGCCCACCCGGTAGGTCGGCTGGTTGACCGTCACCTTCAGCGCCAGCGACTGATCGCCGCACGGCTGGGCCGCGGGCTCCGGGGTCGCCGAGGCCGTCGACGACGGCGCCGCCGACGTACTGGTCACCGACGTGCTCGACGCCGCGGCACTGCTCGAGCTGCTGGTCGGGGATGTGCTCGCGACCGTCGTCGAGGACGCGCCCGCCGACGAACCGGACGAATCACCACCCCGCGCCACCATCGTGACCAGCCAGACCACGATCGCGAGCGCGACGATGATGACGCCGATGGCGAGCGCGCGACGACGCCAGTAGATCTCCGGTGGCAGCGGTCCATTCGGTTCCAGCACGCTTCAAAGGTAAGCGCAGCGCGCGGGGGCGCGCTCGATGACCTCGGCGTGTCGGGCGCTTACCGCCCGATTCAGACCGTCTCGCCGATGTTGCCGACCACCCGGCGCAGGTGCGCGCGACCGTCCGACAGCTGGTAGGTGACGCTCGCGATCGCGCACTGACCAGTGGCGACACGCTGGGAGATGATCATCGAGCGCTGCATGAGCAGCTTGCTGGTCTCCACCACGTGCCGGGCCTCCAGCTCGTCGACCGTCGTGAGCCCTTCGCGGCGGCCGAGCAGGATCGAGGGGGTCACCTTCTCGACCACGCTGCGGATGAAGCCGCCGGGGACGGCGCCGCCGTCGAGCGCGTCGATGGTGGCCTTCACCGCGCCGCAGCTGTCGTGGCCGAGCACGACGATCAGCGGCACATTGAGCACCTCGACGCCGTATTCGATCGAGCCGAGCACCGAGGAGTCGACGACGTGGCCCGCGGTGCGCACCACGAACATGTCGCCGAGACCCTGGTCGAAGATCAGTTCTGCGGCCACTCGCGAATCGCCGCAGCCGAACAGGATGGCGTGCGGTCGCTGTCCGTTCACGAGCTTGGCTCGGTCGGCCGCCCCCTGGCTAGGATGCAGCAGAGTGTCGTTGACGAAGCGCTCGTTGCCCTCGCGCAGCGACTTCCAGGCGCTTATCGGATTGGAACCAGGCATACCGACCATTGTGCACACGCTCGTGGTTACCAGCGAGTCTGCGCTGTTACGCCTCGGCAAAGTCGGCCTGGCAGAGACGGAACGGAAACAGTGAGTATCGACGCCGAGGTCCTGCTGGATTGGTTCACCGAGCAGGCGCGTGATCTGCCGTGGCGGCGGCCGGAGGCGACCGCCTGGCACATCCTGATGAGCGAGATCATGCTGCAGCAGACCCCGGTGGCCCGGGTGGAGCCGATCTGGCGCGAATGGGTGGCGCGCTGGCCGGTGCCCTCGGCGATGGCGGCGTCGTCACAGGCCGAGGTGTTGCGCGCGTGGGGCAAGCTCGGCTACCCGCGCCGCGCGCTGCGGTTGCACGAATGCGCCCGGGTGCTCGCGACCGAGCACGGCGACGTGGTTCCGACCGATGTCGACGTGCTGCTGAGCCTGCCGGGAATCGGCGCCTACACCGCACGCGCGGTGGCGTGTTTCGCCTACGGGCAGCGAGTTCCCGTGGTGGATACCAATGTTCGCCGTGTGGTCGCGCGAGCGGTGCACGGTCGGGAACCGGGTAACCCGTCCTCGCGCGATCTCGCCGAAACCGAGGCCCTGCTGCCGACCTCGGTACCGAGGGCCGCGAAGTTCTCGGCGGCGCTGATGGAACTGGGTGCGCTGGTCTGCACGGCCCGCAACCCGGACTGCGCCCGGTGTCCGCTGCCGCGTTGCGCCTGGGTCGACGCGGGCAGACCCGCCGCCGAGGTCGTCCGCAAGGTGCAGAAGTACGAGGGCACCGATCGGCAGGCACGCGGCAGGCTGCTCGACGTGCTGCGTGAGGCGTCGGGCCCGGTCGAACGGGTGCGCCTGGATCTGGCCTGGACCCGCGACCCGGGACAGCGGGCCCGTGCGCTGGATTCGCTGCTGGTCGACGGGCTGATCGAGCAGACCGAAGACGGCTTGTTCGCGCTGGCAGGCGAAGGCGCCTGACGCTGGGAGACGCGAAGCCGTCTCACGCCCGCAACCGCGCGAGGAACCCCTCGACGTGCGCGCGGTATTCCTCGGGCCGTTCGTCGTGGATGAGGTGGCCCGCGCCGAGGACTCGCACGTACTCCGCGTCCGGATGTACCTCGGCCATGGTTCGCATCTGACCCGGCGGGGTGATGGTGTGTTCGCCTTCGATGAGCAGCGCGGGAACGCTCAGCGACTTCCACTCGTCCCAGAAGTCGCGGGTTCCCCATTCCTCGGAGATCGCGCGGAAGGTGTCGACCTCCCCGTGTAGCCGGTAGCCGTCGTCGTTGTCGAACGCGCGCAGGAAGTAGCGACCGGCGACCGGACCGAAATAGTCGAGGACGGCTTGTTCGTCCGGGAAGGGTTGCGGCCAGGAGTGGATGAGTTCGGCCCAGTGCGCGGCGGTGCGGCCGGTGAAATCCGGGGCGATGTCCTCGACGACGATCCCCCGCACCCGCTCGGGATGGGTCGCCGCGAACACCCACCCGTGCAGCGCACCCATCGAATGCCCGATCACGATCATCGGTTCGGTGATCGCCGCCGTGTGCTCGGCGAGGTCGGCGACGAACGCCTCGGTGGTGAGCTCCGCAGGCGGAACACGGCCGTGACCTGCGGCATCGAAGGTGTACACCTGCCCGAACTCGCGCAGCCACGGCACCTGATCCGACCAGGTCCGTGCGCTTCCCATCAGCCCGTGCAGCAGCAGAATCGGCTGTCCGGTCCCGCCTTCGTCGTACAACACGTCCCCGATTCTGCCCCGTATACAGTCGGGTCATGGCTGTTGTGAAGATCAATGCGATCGAGATTCCCGAGGGCGCTGGCCCCGAACTGGAGAAGCGGTTCGCCGCGCGTGCCCACGCCGTGGAGAACTCCCCCGGTTTCCTCGGCTTCCAGTTGCTGCGCCCGGTGGCCGGTGACAACCGGTACTTCGTTGTGACGCAGTGGGATTCGGAGGAGTCGTTCGCAGCGTGGCGGGACGGCCCGGCCCGCGCGGCGCACGCCGGTCACGGTGGCGACGGCGAACGGCCCAAGCCGGTGTCGACCGGTGCGTCGCTGCTCGAATTCGAGGTCGTGCTCGACGTGCCCGCGAAGGCCTGATCCGGGCGTTTCCGCTGGATGTGTTGACGCGCGCCGAGGGCGCCTGTCACAGTTCGGGAGTAACACGCGAGGGTGCGCGGTAATCCGGTGAGATTCCGGAGCGGTCGCGCCACTGTGTTCCGTACCGGATTCCGGTGCGGACAGCCAGACATCGGCACCCTCGCCCATCGCTTCGATCGCGGGACGCGCATCCCGGAGGAGGACCCGAATGGCCATCGCGCATTCACCCAGCCGCTCTACCGGCCTCGACACCCTGGCGACCGTGCTCGTCACGGCCGGTGTCGTTCTGCTTGCACTGCTCACGCTGTACCTGGTCGGTTTCGACCAGGGTGCCGTCTCGCGTAGCGGGATGTTCCTGCACGAGCTGATGCACGACGGACGTCACCTGCTCGGTGTCCCGTGCCACTGACCGGATCACTCAAAACCCTGCTGTTACGTGGTCTGCTGGCGGGTCTGATCGCCGGTCTGCTCGCGGCGACGGTCGGCTTCTTCATCGGCGAACCGCACATCGATGCGGCGATCGCCATCGAGGAAGCCGGATCCGGCGGACATTCGCACGGAACTGTCGAGGAGCACTCACACGAGGAAGAACCGCTGGTCAGCCGGTCGGGGCAGCAGGCAGGCCAGTTCCTCGCGCTGGCGCTCGCCGGGATGGCCTTCGGTGCGATCCTCGCCGCCGTGCTGAACGTGGGCCGTCGGTTCACCACCCTGCCTGGTCCCCGATTGTGCTTGGCCGCAGCGGGTTTCGGGTGGGTGGCGATCGTCGCGGTGCCGTTCTTCAAGTACCCGGCGAATCCACCGGCCGTCGGCGACCCGGCGACCATCGATCAGCGCACCTGGCTGTGGGTGGCCGTAGTCGTGCTCGGCCTGCTCGCCGTCGCGGCGGCGATCGCGGCCTACCGTGCGCTGGCCGGACAGCTCAGCTCGTTCCGGCTGATTGCGGCGGTAGCGGCGTTCGCACTGGTCACGGCGGTCGGCTATGTGCTGCTGCCGGGTGTGAACGAAGTGTCCGACGACTTCCCCGCGACGCTGCTGTGGCAGTTCCGGGTGGCGTCACTCGCCGAAACCGCCACGCTCTGGGCGGCTCTGGGACTGGCGTTCGCGGCGCTTACCGAATGGTCGACCGCGCGTAGCACTCCGGTAGCACGCGAGGTCGCTACCTCGGGGTGATCCTCGCGAGTACGACGAGAAGGCAGTGTCGCCGTCATGACCGACACTGCCTTCTCTGTTTCCGCCGTCCGTCCCGGCGCGGTGCGCGTGGCCTTCGCCGGGCTGGTCACCGCGCTCGCCGCCGGGGTCGCCGAGGGGCTGCTGCGCGCCGTGCGCGGTGGTACCGAGTTCGGCGCCACCGCAACAGGTCTGCTGCCCCGGTTGGCCATCTACCTGGTGGTGCTCGGGGTGGCGATGCGCATGGCCGACGGCAGCCGCGTGGCGCGGGCCCTGCTCACGGTCGGCATCGGCGTGATCGGGCTGGTCTCGCTCGTCATCGAACCACTCGCGGTGGTGCTGTCGACCGACGACTTCGGTGCCCTGTTCGGTGGGCTCCCGACCGACTCGGCCGTCCTGGTGGCCTGCCGGGCGGTGCACATCCTCGCGGTGGTGATCGCGATTGCGGCGATGTACACCCCGGCCGCACACCGCTGGTTCACCCAGCGGTGAGTGCTCAGATCAGTTCGGCGTCGAGTTCCACCTCGGCGACACCGGCGAGCGCCTTGCTCACCGGGCAGCCGTTCTTGGCCGCGGTCGCCGCGGTGTAGAAGCCCTCGGCGTCGATGCCCGAGGCGACGGCACGGACGGTGAGCTTGATCTTGCTGATCCGGAAACCGCCCGCCGGGTCCGGGCCGAGCGTCACGTCGGCGGTGACATCGAGACTTTCCGGGGTGCCGCCGACATTGGCGATCTCGGCCGAGAGCGCCATCGAGTAACACGACGAATGCGCTGCCGCGATCAACTCTTCGGGGCTGGTGCCCTCGGCGTTGTCGGCCGCGCGCCGGGGGAAGGTCACGTCGTACTTGCCGACCCCGGAGCTGACCAGCTCGACCTGCCCGGAGCCGTCCTGCAGCCCGCCTGCCCAGAGTGTGCGTGCGCTACGAGTCGCCATTACGTTCCTTTCGCATCAGTCAGGTGTGTGTGCGATACCGAACCTACGTGAGCTCAGACCGGGATACTCGTCACTTCGTCGAGGCGTTCGAGCTTGTCCGGCCAGACCTGCTGATGCAGGTCGCGGATGGCGGCGGTGGGGAAACCGGAGTGCCGCAGCCGCAACCGGATGCCGCGTGGCTGCTTCAGGAATTCGGCGGCGACGACGGTTTCCACCCCCTCGGTCGCGGCGGTGACCCAGGTGAACTCGATGCGGCGGTTCGGCTCGAGGGTGAGGATGCGGCCGTAGTGCGGGTTGCGTTTCTCGGCCGAGCCGGTGTCGAAATAGAGGGGCTCGTGCACGGCGGGCCGCATCAGCACCGAGCCGGGGACGGCCAGCCACAGGTCGAGGCCCTGGGTCCAAGCCGCGTACAGCAGGCTCGGCTGGGCCTTCATGACTCGCTCGACGGTGAGCTCGTGGGGCCGAGTGGACAGGTCCGGGGGGCGAACTGGCTGGTCCATCAGCCGACCTTACCGGTCGAACGCCCACCGAGCCCGCATCGGGTGTGCCACAGCGTCACTCGGGGTTGGTGACACGCGCGAGCACGATGCCGCCGAGGATCAGGGCCAGCGCGAACACCCGACCCGCGCTGAGCGGGTCCTTGTGCACGAGCACACCGAGCCCGATCGCCCCGAGCGCGCCGATTCCGGTGAACACCGCGTACGCCGTGCCGACCGGGAGCGTCTGCATGGCACGCGAGAGCAGGTAGACCGCGAGCGAGCCGAGCGCGACGCACAGCAGGGTCGGCCCGAGCTTGGTGAAGTTCTCGGTGGGTTTGATGGTCTGCGACCAGATGATTTCGACGAGCCCGGCCACGCCGAGCAGGACCCAGTTCATCGCACGTAATCCTTTGCGAGCAGGCGTACCTCGGCGAGAGCGGCGTCGAGCGAGGCCGCGTGTTCGGCACGCAGGTGGGCGAGGTTCGGATCCGACACCGCGTTGGCGAGTTCGGCGTTGACGACAACGGTGTCGGTGACGGCGTAGTGACCAGCGAAGAAGTCGCGCAGGTAGCGCTCCTGATAGTCGAACGCGGCTTTCGGGGCGCCGGGCGAATAGGCGCCGCCCCGGGCGGACACGACGACGAACCGCCTGTGCCCCAGCGACATCCGAGGGAACGTCACCTGATCGAGCCAGGCCTTGAGCGTGGCGGGGATCGAGTAGTTGTACATCGGGGTGCCGATCAGGATCACGTCGGCGGCCAGCAATTGCGCCAGCAGCGGTTCGACGATGCGCCAGGCGGCCGAGGCGGCGGGGGTGACGGCCAGGTCGGGCAGGCGATCGAGGTCGGTGCTGCCCGCCGCGAGGACGGCGTCGCACAGCTGGGTCCAGCCCTCGTCGATGAATGGTGCGGGGTCGGTGGCGAGGTCGCGGTAGGTGTAGTCGCCCTCGGGGGCCGCTGCGCGCCAGGCCCGCACGAATTCCGCGCCGAGCTTGCGGCTGAGGGAACCGGTCCTGGCGCTGGCGTCGAGGTGCAGCAGGTGGGTCATGGTCGAACCTTTCACTAACCGGACGTTATGTCCGCTTGATTCGACGATAGAGCACAAGTGGACACCTTGTCCACATATTGGTTTCTCGGCTAGAGTCGAGCCCATGGAGCCTCGATCCGACCTGCTCACCGGCACGGCGCCACCTCCCGAACGCACCGACGCGGCACGCAACCGCGCCAAGGTGCTCGCCGCGGCGGCCGACCTCTTCGCCACCCGCGACCCGCGCACCGTCACCATGGACGACATCGCCAAGGCCGCGGGCGTCGGCCGGGGCACCCTGTACCGGCGCTATCCCGACCGCAACGCCATCGCCGTCGCCCTGCTCGACGAACACGAACGCGCCATCCAGGAGCAACTCCTGCGCGGCGACCCCCCGCTCGGGCCCGGCGCGCCCCCCACCGAGCGACTCGCCGCCTTCTACGCCGCGATGGTCGAATTGCTCAGCGCGCACGCGCATCTGGTGCTCGGCGCCGAAACCGGCGGCGCCCGCTTCGCCACCGGCGCCTACGGCTTCTGGTCGCTGCACGTGCGCGCACTGCTGGTCGATGCCGGTGTCCCCCAGCCGGATTCGCTGATCGATACGGTCCTGGCGCCCGTGGCGGCCGAGGTCTACCTCCAGCAGCGCGAGCGTGGGTTGACCCCCGATCAGATCACCGCTGGTCTGTCGGTGCTCGCCCACCGGCTGCTCGGGACCGCACAACCTGCTGGTGACCAGGTGATCGTGGCGGGCAGCGAGCGGGCGGGCACCACATCCCTCCAGCGGCCACGCGACGGGGGTGTGGGAAAAATACGTGCGTAGGCCGACGCTTCTGTCGGGTCGACGCAATAGGGTTGCGTGGGTGGGAGCGAAGTGGGAGCGTGACGCGGCCGTGCGGGACTGGGCGCTGGCGGTGGTTGTCGCGATAGTGCAGCTGGCGGGCAGTTCGGGGGCGAACGCGCAGCAGACCGGGGTGCGCTCGCTCGACGCCTTCGCCTATCTGCTGCTGGTGGCCGGGCCGATCGCGCTCGGCTTCCGGCGGTTGCTTCCCGAACCGGTACTCGCGGTCGCGCTGCTCGCCGCCGTGTCCTACGTGCTGCGCGACTACGGGTACGGACCGATCTTGCTTTCCCTCGTCATCGCCTTCCTCACCGCCGCGGTGCACGGCTCACGCTGGCGCACTTACCCTTCGGTGGTCGTCGGCTATCTGATGATGGTGTGGCCGCTCCCCACCCTGCTCGGTCGCGAGGTCGACGGGTGGCAGGTATTCGGCCTGCTCGCCTGGCTGGGTGTCCTGGTCGGCATCGCCGAGGGCATCCGGCAGCGGCGCGCGGTGGTGCTCGCGCGGGCGCAGCGTGCCGAGGCGGTGCAACGCGAGGAACAGGCACAGCAGGCACGGGCCGCCGCCGAAGAGCGGCTCGCCATCGCCCGCGAACTGCACGACGTTCTGGCACACAGTCTTTCGCTCATCAATGCGCAGTCGTCGGTGGCGCTGGAGCTGTTCGACCGCAAACCGCAGCAGGCCGCCGCCGCCTTGGCCACCATCAAAACCACCTCCAAAGAAGCGCTGACCGAGGTCCACACACTGCTGCACGCCATCCGCAGCGGCGCGCCCGCCGCACCCGAACAGCCGGAAACCCCTGCACCCGAACCGGTTCCGGCGCCCGCCCCGCGCGCCCCCGCCCCCACCCTCGACGACCTCGACACCCTGTTGCGGCGCACAAGAGCGACCGGGCTGCCCGTCGACACCAGGATCATCGGCACCCCGAAGAAGCTGCCGAGCGTGATCGACGTCGCCGCGGCGCGCATCATCCAGGAATCGCTGACCAATGTGACGCGCCACGCGCCCGGTTCGACGGCCACGGTCACCCTGCGCTACACCACCGACACGGTCGACATCACCGTCGACAACACCCGCCCCACCGGCACCGCCACCCGTACCGGCCTGGGCGGCAACGGCATCATCGGCATGCGCGAACGGGCCCACGCCCTCGGCGGAGCCCTCACCGCCGGACCCCGCCCGTCCGGCGGTTTCCGAGTGGCCGCCCGGCTTCCCGCCCGACCCGCGGGCGCCGAGGTAGCCGCCAACGGCGCCACGGCGGGGGCCGAGGCATGAGCAACCACGTGCCGATCCGGGAAAGTTCGCCCAGGTAGATGTGTATGTGGGCATGCTCGCGGAACGGGCAACCACGCTGGGTGAACCGTGGTCGCGCAACCTCGGCGGAGGCATCCGTTAGCTCCGATTCCACCTCCATCCGCGAGAAATGCGTATCACCTACTGGCTCGCACCGGGCCGTCGCATCGTGCTGCTGACCGTTTTCCGTAAGACTCGTATGCGGGAGACCGATGAGGTCGCACGAGCCAAAGCCTTGCGCAAGGTGTGCGAATCGGAGCACGGCTGTGCCCACACAGATTTCGACAGGAGGTAACCCGAATGACCGAACACCCTTCGATGGACGATCTGCGCCGCGAGCGAATGACCGGTCCAGACTACGACGCACGTGAGTACCAGGCCGGCCGGGCGGAGGCGATCCTGGCGATCCAGTTGGCCGAATCCATCCGAGAACGGCGCCTCGAGCTCGGACTGACGCAGACGCAGCTCGCTGAACGTGCCGGACTGCGGCAGCCTGAAGTCTCGCGCTTGGAATCCGGTGGTGGAACACCGACGATAGGCATGCTCGAACGGCTGGCACATGCGCTCGAAGTGCGGTTCGTCGCTCGATTCGAGAAGGTCGATGCGGCTTAGTCAGGTGTTCTCGCCTGCTCGGCGGCGTTCGGCGTCGGAGAAGTTGGCGCGGCGGGCCATGCCAGCCGGGGCGGCCTGGGCTCGGGCGGAGTAGGCGGAGAGGGCGTCGAAGGCGCCTCGGACGCCGCCCGCAACGGGGGCGTACGTGATGGAGGAGCCGGGGTCGAAGCCGAGGGCGGAGCCTACTCCGACGGCGTCCATGTTGGCGCCGAGGAAGACGAAGGTCCAGTTGTAGACGTCCTGCTGCTGGGTGATGAGCGAGCGCACCGCCGCGTGGGTCCATTCGCGGCTGGAGTTCTCGTGGCCGTCGGTGAGGACGACCACGATCACCGTGCCGGGACGTTCGTGCTCGGGGCGGGCGGCGAGTTCCTCGCCGACGCTGGTGACGAGCTTGCCGACGGCGTCGTACAGCGCGGTCCCACCTCGGGGCAGCAGGTTCGGCGCGGGCACCTGGTCCAGCGGCACATTCGAATAGACCACCTCGTAGGTGGTGTCGAACTGCGCCAACGTCACCTCGATGCGTTTGGGCACCTCCCGCTGCTGCTCGAAATACGCGGCCAACCCACCTTCGGTGTCGGCCTTGATCGTCTGCATCGAACCGGAACGGTCGAGCAGAACAGCGATGAGCGTGCGATCGGAATCAGTCATGTGCGTGAACACCCCCGTGTCGTGTGGACTGGCCCGATCCACCGTACGCCGCGAATTCACCTGCGGGAGACCACGAAAAGCGAGCCGAAAGGTATCTCCAAGTTCGCATTCCTACCTTCGCTTCCCATGGGCCCAGTTCTCGCATTCCACCGAATTTCCGACGCCGACGCCGCCCGCATCACCGCCGATGCCGAGGCCGCGCTCGACCTGATCGATAGGCTCGACCACACCGGCGAACCCAACGGCGACATCGACAAAGCCTGGGACGGCCTGCGCTACCTGCTCGAGGCCGCGAACATCGACCTGGACCTGTTCGGCGATCTCGACCCCTGGGCTGGCGACGGCGCCACGCGGATCTGGTCGGCCGCCGAGATCGCCGCGGCCGCCCGCATCCTCACCGCGACGCCCTACAGCGTCCTGGAGAAACATTTCGACCCGGCCGCCATGGACGACGACGACATTTATCCCGCGATCTGGGACACCGATTTCTGCCGTGATTTCCTCCGCGAGAACTACGACGCGCTGCGCGAATTCTTCGTCTTCGCCGCCGAGCGCGATTCACAAGCCGTCGTGCTGTTCCAATAACCGCCGGGCGTGGGTGGTCACCACTGTGTTCTGACGAAAGTTACCGAGAGACAAGGGAGTTGACGTGGGGGCAATTATGTCGTTCATGAGAGTGAGCGCGACCGAACTGGAAGCGGCGATGCGACACCGCGACATCATGGAGGAGTTCCTCGCCGCGTACGAGCCGCCCGCGGGCGATCCGAGCGGCTATCTCGACAAGGCATGGGGCGGCCTGAATTACCTGCTGGAGGCCGCGCGCACCGGTGTCGACCTGTTCTTCACAGCCGTGCCATTGCCGGTCGGCGAGTACAACGGGTGGACAGCTGAGCAGGTGTCACACACCGCGGAACTGCTCACGAATACGCCGTTCGCCACGCTGGCCGACCACTATGACCCGGCGGCCATGGTGGCGGCGCGGGTATATCCCAATATGTGGGGGCTTCCCAGCAACGACGGCCTCGGTTACCTCCGGGAGTATCACCGCAACCTGGTCGCCGTATTTCAGCATGCCGCCCATCACGAGTCCGCCTTGATCCAGCACTTCGGCTGATACCGGGCAGGAAAAAGCCCGCCTCCGGTTCGCAGGAGGCGGGCTTTTTCGTTCAGCCGGTTACTCGCCGGAGGCGGCGGCGTCGGGGGTGGTTCCCTCGGCCGCACCGGTGAGGACGACCTCGGGCTTGTCGTCGCCCTTGGGCGCCTTGGTCAGCTTCGTCTTGCCCTCGAAGGTGAACTTGGCGTCCTCGCCCTGGCCCTCGCCGTTCCAGTTCTCGACGTCGACCGTGATGGTCTGGCCCGCGCCGATCTCGCCGAAGAGGATCTTCTCCGACAGCTGGTCCTCGATCTCGCGCTGGATCGTGCGACGCAGCGGCCGCGCACCGAGGACCGGGTCGAAACCGCGCTTGGCCAGCAGGGCCTTGGCCTGCTCGGTCAGCTCGATGCCCATGTCCTTGTTCTTCAGCTGCTTGGCGACGCGGCCGATCATCAGGTCCACCATCTGCACGATCTGCTCGCTGGTGAGCTGGTGGAAGACGATCACGTCGTCGATGCGGTTGAGGAACTCGGGGCGGAAGTGCTTCTTCAGCTCGTCATTGACCTTGAGCTTCATCCGCTCGTAGTTCGACCCCTCGGCGTTGGACTGGGTGAAGCCCAGGCCGACGGCCTTGGAGATGTCGGACGTACCGAGGTTCGAGGTGAAGATCAGCACGGTGTTCTTGAAGTCGACCGTACGACCCTGACCGTCGGTGAGACGGCCGTCCTCGAGCACCTGCAGGAGGGTGTTGTAGATCTCCTGGTGCGCCTTCTCGATCTCGTCGAACAGGACAACGGAGAACGGCTTGCGGCGCACCTTCTCGGTGAGCTGGCCGCCCTCTTCGTAGCCCACGTACCCCGGAGGGGCACCGAACAGGCGAGACGCGGTGAAGCGGTCGTGGAACTCGCCCATGTCGATCTGGATGAGCGCGTCGTCGTCACCGAACAGGAAGTTCGCCAGCGCCTTGGACAGCTCGGTCTTACCGACACCGGACGGACCGGCGAAGATGAACGAGCCGGAGGGACGCTTCGGATCCTTCAGACCGGCGCGCGTGCGGCGGATCGCCTTGGAGACGGCCTTGACGGCGTCTTCCTGGCCGATGATCCGCTTGTGCAGCTCGTCCTCCATACGGAGCAGACGGGTGGTCTCCTCCTCGGTGAGCTTGAAGACGGGGATACCGGTCCAGTTGGCCAGCACCTCCGCGATCTGCTCGTCGTCGACCTCGGCAACTACGTCCAGGTCACCCGAACGCCACTGCTTCTCCCGCTCGGCGCGCTTGGCGACGAGCTGCTTCTCCTTGTCGCGCAGGCGCGCGGCCTTCTCGAAGTCCTGCGCGTCGATCGCGCTTTCCTTCTCGCGGCGGGCGTCGGCGATCTTGTCGTCGAACTCGCGCAGGTCCGGCGGCGCGGTCATCCGGCGGATACGCATGCGCGCGCCCGCCTCGTCGATGAGGTCGATCGCCTTGTCCGGCAGGAACCGGTCGTTGATGTAGCGGTCGGCCAGCGTCGCGGCGGCGACCAGGGCACCGTCGGTGATGGACACCCGGTGGTGCGCCTCGTAGCGGTCGCGCAGACCCTTGAGGATGTTGATGGTGTGCTCGACGGTCGGCTCGCCGACCTGCACCGGCTGGAAGCGGCGTTCCAGGGCGGCGTCCTTCTCGATGTACTTGCGGTACTCGTCGAGGGTGGTCGCACCGATGGTCTGCAGCTCGCCACGGGCCAGCTTCGGCTTCAGGATCGAGGCAGCGTCGATGGCGCCTTCGGCAGCACCCGCGCCGACGAGCGTGTGCAGCTCGTCGATGAACAGGATGATGTCGCCGCGGGTGTTGATCTCCTTGAGCACCTTCTTCAGGCGCTCTTCGAAGTCACCGCGGTAGCGGCTGCCCGCGACCAGGGAACCCAGGTCGAGGGTGTAGAGCTGCTTGTCCTTGAGGGTCTCGGGGACCTCGCCGTTGACGATGGCCTGCGCCAGGCCCTCGACCACGGCGGTCTTACCGACGCCGGGCTCACCGATCAGCACCGGGTTGTTCTTGGTGCGGCGGCTCAGCACCTGCATGACGCGCTCGATTTCCTTCGAGCGGCCGATGACGGGGTCGAGCTTGCCTTCCAGCGCCGCCTGCGTGAGGTTGCGACCGAACTGGTCGAGCACCAGCGAAGTGGACGGCGTGCCCGCCTCACCGCGCGAGCCGGTGCCCTCGACGGGCTCCTTGCCCTGGTACCCGGACAGCAGCTGGATGACCTGCTGACGGACCCGATTGAGATCGGCGCCCAGCTTCACGAGCACCTGGGCGGCGACGCCCTCACCCTCGCGGATGAGGCCGAGCAGGATGTGCTCGGTGCCGATGTAGTTGTGACCGAGCTGCAGCGCCTCGCGCAGACTCAGTTCCAGCACCTTTTTCGCACGCGGGGTGAAGGGGATGTGACCGGACGGCGCCTGCTGGCCCTGCCCGATGATCTCCTCGACCTGGCTGCGCACACCCTCCAGCGAGATGCCAAGGGACTCCAGCGACTTCGCCGCCACGCCCTCGCCCTCGTGGATCAACCCAAGCAGGATGTGCTCGGTGCCGATGTAGTTGTGGTTGAGCATCCGGGCCTCTTCTTGGGCCAGGACAACGACACGCCTCGCGCGGTCGGTGAACCTCTCGAACATCGCTCCCTCACTCTCCTGCTCCGACATTCTGGCAACAGACGCCGCTGTGTGCTCGGTACAACCTTGGGCGCCGGAGGCGACAACTGTCGCCGTCAGCCTGCCATGAAGCCCGGGGGTTGCGGCCCCCGCCATCCACTCTAGTTGGCAGAGGATTCCGCCGTCGCCGCTCCACCCTATTGGGGACCGGTGACAACTTGGTCATTCACTCACAACGCGCACGTCGCGGCATTCGTTTCCGTTCCAGTTTTGCCTACAGCGAAATCCCGGCTCAGCCGGTGAACGGGGGCACGAACTCGCACGGGACCGGCGCCTGACCGGCCGGATCGAGGGCGTTGAGCACGTACGCGGCGGCGCGCGGGCTGCCCGCGATGGCCATGTGCTCGGAGTAGTCCTGCGCGCACCCGTCCTGCACGACCACGGAGGTGGCGTTCGGGCCGGGGGCCAGCCCCGAGGTGTAGGGAACGACGAGCTCGTCGAGGACCGTGACGATATTGGTGTAGGTGACGCGCGGGTCGTACACGCCGTCGGCGTTGAGCGCGGTCATGAACGGCGAACCGGTGAACATCTGCGCGCAGGCCTGGCACAGCGAGCCGGTGGCGGCGTCGAAGACCGGCCCCGCCCCTAGTGCCCGGCTGAAGTGGGCGATATCGCCCGCGCCGAACGCGTTGGTGCCGAGCCAGGGCGGCGCGATCCCGACCAGCCGGGCCACCCTGTCACCGCCGCCGAGCCGTTTCAGGTAGTAGTTGCCGACGATGTTGCCCTGAGAATGGGCGATCAGGTCGACCCGCTCGGCGCCGGTGCGTGCGAGAACATCGTCGACGAAGGCCGACACCTCCGCCGCGCTCTGCTCGATCGGACGCATCCCGCCGATGGCCGAGACGGGCCAGGGCAGCGCGTAGGCGCCGTAGGTGAGGGTGAACACGCAATAGTCCTCATTGGCCAGCAGCGGGGCGTACACGCCCCAATTCGTCTGTGCCCCACCGCCGGTGCCGTGCAACAGCACGACCGGATTCGGATGCTCCGGCGTGGGAACGCAATTCGGGTCGTTCGCGCCGGGCAGCGCGCCGCCAGGATTCGTCAGCTCGGGCGCGATACCGGCGAAGAAGTTGTAGTCGACCGGGTAGGGCTCGGCGGCCGCACCGCCTGCCCCAACCAGGCCAAGCAGCATCGCGACGGCCAGAACGAGCATCGACTTACTTCGCATGGAACCACCCCTTACTAGAACGTGTTCCAGTCATCATGGAACACGCTCCAGCTTTCGCGTGGCACTACGGCGCGATTCAGCGCACCAGCGCGTGCGAAATGGTCTGTCCCGCGAACGGAACCGCGGCGTTCGACTTGCCCTGCTGCACGCCCGCGACGAACAGCGCACCGCACAGCACCAGGAACGCCGCCGTGTGCAGTACCGCGCGCACGATGTTCCAGCGCACCCACGCCGTCTCGAACTCGGCGCGCACCGAGGCGGTGTCGGCCAGCGTCGCCGGGTCGCCCGCCGCGGCCAGGGCGTCGTTGAGTGGCACGTTCTGCCCGGCGGTGACCGCGAACGCGATCACGTTGAGCACCAGCGCGATACCGATCCAGATCAGGGCGGTGCGGTGGTCGCCACCCAGGTGCAGCGCGGCCGCGAGCGCGGTGAAGCCGACCGTCCCGAGGAAGCCGAACATGAACCACGGGTTGATGATCACCACGTTGATCTTCTGCATGACCTCGATCAGCGTGCGGTCTCCCGTGCGCGCCAGGGCGGGCATCACCGAGATCGCGTAGGCGTAGAACACGCCCGCGACGAGGCCGGTGCTGAGCATCGCGAGAACCAGAGAGGACAAACGAACGGCCGACATGGGAATCAACTCCTGACTCGAATCCGGAGTCGCACTCCGGTGACAGGAATCAGTCAACCGCGTCCGAGCCGCCGCCGACATGGTTCAGGCGCTCGCCGCCGTAAGCGAGCGTCGCACTCACAACTCGTGGTCGGAGATCATCCCACTCTGCATGGCGAGGGCGGCGAGCCGCGTGCGCTTCTGGTTCTGCGGCAGATTCTCCACCCCGAACTTCGCGAAAAGGGCACGCAGATGGGTTTTGATCGCGTCGATCGACAGGAACAGTTCCTCGGCGATCTGCTGGTTCGACGCGGGCGTCGCGAAGCCCGTGCCGTGCTTGTACGGACGGCACAGGGCGATCAGCACCGCGCGCTGGGTTTCGGTCAGCGAACGCATGGTCGGTATGGAACCGGAGGCAGTATGCGTGGCGTCGTCGACGACACCACCGAAATCGAAGAAATGCACCAGCGTGGTGCCGACGCGAATGCGGTCGCCCGGACTGAGGCGGCGCCTGCCGACCAACCGCTCCCCGTTGACGAACGTCCCATTGCGCGACAGCCCGTCGTCGACGATGGTCCAGTGCGCACCGAGGTGCTCCACAGCCGCGTGCAACCGCGAGACCTCGGCGTCCCAGCCGAGCACCAGATCGGCCTGGACATTACGCCCGATGGTGATCCGCTGCTGCTCGGGATCCAGCGCCAATTCGTGCTGACGCCCAGTGTTGTCGGTGAACCGAAGAAAGGAGCTCACCCAACATCTCCCGAGACTCGAAACACCCTGCGCACAACCATCAGTCTATCTTTCCAGACAGCTTCCCCACCCCCATTACAGGAGGGCCCGAAGCGGTCCCCGAACCACTACCCAGCCCCCCGGAGAAGGCCCGAAGCGGTCCCCCGACCCGCACTCCCAGCCCCCACTCCCCGACCCTTAGGGAGGGGACGCCGCGAAGCGGCGGTTCGCGGCCGTCCCGACGATCAGGCGCCGTGGCGTAGGCGACGAAGGAGCAAGCCACGGTGCCTGATCGTCGGGACCGGCGGGGCCGCGAACTCGAGCGCGCCAGCGCTCCAACAACTCAGCCCTTGCCGACCTCTTTGTTGTAGGCCTCGGTGATGTCGGCGGAGATGCGGCCGCGCGCGGAGACCTTGTGGCCCTTACGACGGGCCCATTCACGAATTGCGGCGCTCTGCTCGCGGTCCATGGAAACGCGGCTCTTGCCCTGCGGCGCCGGTGCACCGGCAGCCTTGGTCCGACGACGGCCACTCACGCGACGCGCGTTGGCAACCCACTCGTCCAGGCCTTCGCGCAGACGCGCCGCATTTGCCTCCGACAGATCGATCTCGTACGACACCCCATCGAGAGCGAACTCGATGGTTTCGTCCGCGATGGACTCACCGTCGACATCGTCGATCAGGCTAACGGTGACCTTCTTTGCCATGAGATGAACGTCCTCTCGAAATCGTCAAGCCTGCCTCCAGGCCGAATACCCGAGGCAAGAATACCCCGAATTGAGAATTTTCCAACACGAGGCCTTCGCCCCGCGAATTCACAGGTCAGCGACTACTCGGACGCACAATGGGGAACAGGATCGTTTCCCGGATTCCCAAACCCGTGAGTGCCATCAACAAGCGATCGATTCCCATACCGGTTCCGGTGGTCGGCGGCATGCCGTGTTCCATCGCGGTGAGGAAGTCTTCGTCGAGCACCATCGCCTCGTCATCGCCCGCCGCGCCGAGCCGCGCCTGGTCGACGAACCGTTCGCGTTGGATCACGGGATCGACCAACTCCGAATAGCCCGTGGCCAACTCGAAACCGCGAACATAGAGGTCCCACTTCTCCGTAACACCGGCCTTGCTGCGATGCTGACGGGTGAGCGGTGAGGTCTCCACAGGGAAGTCGCGAACGAAAGTCGGCGCGTAGAGCTTGTCGCCATACACGTGTTCCCAGAGTTCTTCGACCAGTTTCCCGTGGCCGTAGCCCTTGCCCGCCGGAATTTCCAGTCCGACCCGTTCGGCAAGTGCCAGCAATTCCTCGACAGTGGTTTCCGGAGTGACCTCGACACCGATCGACTCCGACAGCGAGGGATACATCTCGACCGTCGTCCACTCGCCACTCAGATCATATTCAGTGCCATCGGCAAGAGTCACCACGAGGGTGCCGAATGCCTCTTGCGCGACTTCCTGGACCAATTCCCGGATCATCGTCGCCGAGTCGTCGTAGGTGCCGTAGGCCTCGTAGGTTTCCAGCATCGCGAACTCGGGCGAATGGGTGGAGTCGGCGCCTTCGTTGCGGAAGTTCCGGTTGATCTCGAAGACCTTCTCCAGGCCGCCGACCACGCAGCGCTTGAGGAACAGTTCCGGCGCGATGCGCAGGAACAGGTCCATGTCGAGGGCGTTGGACCGGGTGACGAACGGGCGCGCGGCGGCGCCGCCGTGGATGGTCTGCAGCATCGGGGTCTCGACCTCGAGGAAACCGCGGCGCTCGAGCGCGGTGCGCAGCGCACGGACCACATTCACGCGGGTACGGGCCATTTCCCTGGCCTCGGGGCGCACGATCAGGTCGACGTAGCGCTGGCGGACGCGCGACTCCTCGTTCATTTCCTTGTGCGCCACCGGCAGTGGGCGCAGCGACTTGGCCGCCATCGACCACGAATCGGCCATCACGCTCAATTCGCCCGTACGCGAGGAGATGACCTCACCGTGCACGAACACGAAATCGCCGAGGTCGACATCGGCCTTCCAGGCGGCGAGCGCGTCGGCGCCGACACCGTTGAGACTGATCATCGCCTGCAGTTTCGTTCCGTCGCCCTCCTGCAGCGTGGCGAAGCACAGCTTGCCGGTATTGCGGACGAAAATGACGCGGCCCGCGACACCGACCTGCCGACCGGTCTGGGTATCGGGTTCGAGATCCGGGTAGGCGGAACGGATTTCGGCCAGGGTGTGGGTGCGCGGCACGACCACCGGATAGGCGTCACCACCGTCGGCGAGCAGCCGTTCACGCTTGTCCCGGCGAATCCGCATCTGCTCGGGGACATCGCTGTCCACGGCGGAACTGACGGCGCGGCCGGTCTCGGCGGAGTTAGGGGTGCTCACGTTCGATAACAGTAGCGTGCACCGGAAAGGACCAGTGCGCCGCCCGTTACAACGACGCCAGCGACTCCACTTCGCGGGCGAAATGCGGCACCCCGACGCCGACGGTGAGCATGCCCGCCGACTTCAGCGCCTGATAGCCGCCGATCAGATCGGTCGCGCGGTGCAATCCGAGTTCCTGCAGCGAGGCCGCGGCCAAACTGGAGGTATAGCCCTCCGAGCAGAAAATGACCCATTCCACATCGTGGTCCGCAGCCAGTGACAAACGGGCCGAGGACGTGGGGTCGAGCCGCCATTCCAGGACATTGCGCTCGATCACCAGCGCGCCCGGCAACGAGCCCTCCCGAACGCGCTGCGCGGCCGGGCGGATGTCGACCAGAATGGCGCCTCGCGCCAGCGCGGCTGGCACGTCGTACACATACAGCCTGCGCAGCTTCGCGCGTGCGTTGTCGAGCATCTGATCGATCGACGAACGACTCATCACAGATCACCTTCGGGCTGGTCGGTGAGGACGGTTTTGGTGCGTCGCAGGGTGCCGTGACCGGTCACCTCGTAATACGACATGGCGGTCAACGGCGGCGAATAGGCGTGCACACTCAACGTGGGGTCGAGCGGACCGACCGATTCGGCGGCCGCGGGCGCGCGAACGACATCGTGCACCCAGCCGATCGGAAACGACGCCTGATCGCCCGCCGCGAGCGTGCGCCTGCGCAAGTCGGTGCCGTTCCAGCGGAATTCGGACAGCGCGCCACTGAGCACGGTGAGCGCGCCGAGCGAACCGGCGTGGTCGTGCAACTCGGTGGATTTACCGGGGGTCCAGCTGATCAGCCAGACATCGACCTCGTCGTCGGCGATCAGGCGGGTGGCCCAGCGCTCGTCGACCGGCCAGCGCCCGTCGGCGGGCAGCAGGTGGTCGTAGCGACCGGCCAGGACGTCTTCGGCGCCCTCGTCGGTGAGACGCAGCAGGTCGGCGGGGCGCAGGCGCGTGGGCAGGGCCGGGGCGATCGCGCGATCCAGCGGCGGGGTCGCGGAGTATTCGTCGCGGGCCGACGACAGGGAAAGAACAGAAGAACGCATGAGCGCATCTCCAGGAGGTGAGAATCGGTCGAGGGGAAAACGTCAGCCTCGAACGGTCGAGGCAGGTCAGCCTCGACAACACTCCTGGGTGCTCACACGGAAGGACACGACTGCGAGCTTAGCAGGCAGCGCGCGGCGCTCGGTCATGACCTGGATCACTTCTTGTTGCGCTCGTAGACGTGCCGCAGGCCGGTGAGGGTGAGGTGCGGTTCGTGCTGGTCGATCGTCTCCGATTCCGGCACGATCAGCGGCGCGCCCGTCCCGGTGGCGACCACGGTGACATCGGTGCCGGCGAACGCGTCGAATTCGTCGCGGATGCGGTCGATCAGGCCGTCGACCAGGCCCGCGAAACCGAAGACGGCACCGGACTGGATGCACTCCATCGTGTTCTTGCCGAGCACCGAACGCGGCCTGGCCAGTTCCACCCGGCGCAGCGCGCTGCGCTCCACCAGCGCCTCGGTGGACACCTCGACGCCCGGCGCGATCACACCGCCGAGGAACTCACCCTTGGCCGACACCAGGTCGACACAGGTCGCGGTGCCGAAATCGACGACGATCGCCGGACCACCGAAGCGGCGGAACGCGGCGAGACAATTGACGATGCGGTCGGCGCCGACCTCCTTGGGATTGTCGACCAACAACGGAATGCCGGTCCGCACACCGGGTTCCACGACGACATGCGGCACGTGCGCCCAGTAGCGGGCGAGCATCACGCGCAGTTCGCGCAGCACCGGCGGCACCGTCGACAGCGCCGAGACGCCCACCACCTGGTCGAGCTCGGCACCGACCAGTCCGCGCACCTGCATCGCGAACTCGTCGGCGGTGAGCAGCGGATTCGTGTGGATACGCCAGTGCCGCACCAGTTGCGCGTGCTCGCCGCTGCCGGAGAACAGGCCGAGTTCGATGGCGGTGTTGCGGACGTCGATCGTCAGCAGCATGTCCGACCCCCCGCCGCGCTCAGGCGATCGACAGGGAACGCGGCGAGGTGAGCCCGGAACCCTCGGGCGCGTGCGCGGGGTCCGCGCCGAGCTCGACGGGCCGGTTGCGGTCGTCGACGAAGACCACCTTCGGCGCGTACTCGCGCAGCTCGGCCTCGTCGAGCTGGCCGTAGGCGATGAGGATGACCAGGTCGCCGGGGTGCACGAGATGTGCTGCGGCGCCGTTGATCCCGATCACACCCGACCCGCGTTCGCCCGCGATCACGTAGGTCTCGAGGCGGGCGCCGTTGTCGATGTCGACGATGCACACCTGCTCGCCCTCGAGCAGGCCCGCGGCGTCGAGCAGATCCTGGTCGACGGTCACCGAGCCCACATAGTGCAGGTCGGCGTGGGTCACGGTGGCACGGTGGATCTTCGAGGTCATCATGGTGCGCAGCATCGGCTTCGCCTTTCTCAGTGCGCCTGCGGGGCAGGCAGGGAGTTCGCGTCGGGGTGCCCGTCGAGCTGGGCGCCGAGGACAAGGGGTGCGTTGTCGATCAGGCGAGTGCCGCCGACCTTGGCCGCGACGAGCAGGCGCGCGTTGCCCGCTTCCGGGGCGGGGCCGAGGGTGGAGTCGCGCAGTTCGAGGTAGTCGACCTCTAGACCGTCGGCCGAGTCGAGGACGGCGCGCGCGGCGGCGAGGACGCCCTCGGGGCCGAGGCCCGCGGCGTGCCTGCCCGCGGCCAGTGCGGCCGACAGGGCGAGCGCCGATTCCCGTTGCGCCGCATCGAGATAGCGGTTGCGCGAGGACAGGGCCAGACCGTCGGGTTCGCGGACCGTCGGGTAGGCGACGATCTTCACGTCGAAGTTCAGGTCGCGAACCATCTGACGGATCAGCGTGAGCTGCTGGTAGTCCTTCTCCCCGAAGTACGCCTCCGAGGCGTTGGTGAGCTGCAGCAGCTTCGCGACGACGGTGAGCATGCCCGCGAAATGCGTCGGCCTGCTGCCGCCTTCGAGCTCGGCGCCGAGCGGGCCCGGCTGCACGGTGGTGCGCGGACCGTCGGGGTACATCTCGTTGGCCGACGGCGCGAACACCAGGTCGACGCCCTCGGCCGCGAGCAGTGCGAGATCGGCGTCGAGGGTGCGCGGGTAGGCGTCGAGATCCTCACCCGCGCCGAACTGCAACGGGTTGACGAAGATCGACACGATCACGATCTGATTGGTGAGCCGGGCCTGGCGCACCAACTGCAGGTGACCCTCGTGCAGGGCGCCCATCGTCGGCACGAAACCGATGCTGCGGCCCGCGCCGCGCAACGCCTTGGCCACCGTCGACAGCACCTCGGGGCTGTGGTGCACGGTGAGCGCGCCGGGCTTGTACGCGCCGGTCGCCCGCGCGCCGCCCTGGTGGTGATGCACTTCTCGGGGTTCCATCAGTTGCCTTTCTCGGCGAGCAGCTCGAGCAGAGCGGGATCGGTCCTGGCGAGTTCGGCCGTGCGCAACGACATGGCGCGATACGACGCGGCCAGGCGCTCGTCGAACGACTCGACGGCGTTCAGGTGTGCGGCGACCGCGTCCACGTCGCCCCGGGCCACCGGTCCGGTGAGCGCGGCCTGGCCACGGCGCAGCACGTTGTCGAGCGCGGCGGAGACCAGCGGGCCGATGAGGCGTTCGGGCAGGCCGCCCGGTTGACCGTCGACCACCGGCTGGCCGAGCAGACCCGGGCCCGACATCGCTTCGCGCAGCGCCGCCACCGCGTCGACGATGAGGGTGACCAGGTGATTGGCGCCGTGCGCGAGGGCGGCGTGATACAGGGTGCGCTGGTCTTCCTCGATCCGCACCGGCTCGCCGCCCATCTCGATCACCAGCGCCTGGGCGATGGCGTAACCGACCTCGTCGGCGGCGGTGATGCCGAAACAGGCATTGGCGAGGCGGGCGATGTCCTCGTCGTGACCGGTGAAGGTCATCGCCGGATGGATCGCCAGACCCAACACGCCCTGGTCGGTGAGCGGGGCGAGCACACCGACACCGTTCGCGCCGGAGGTGTGCGCGACGATGGTGCCGGGCCGGACCACACCCGCCGATGCCAGCCCGCGAACCAACCCCGCCAGCTCGGCATCGGGCACCGCGAGCAGCAACAACTCACTGCGTCGCGCCACCTGCTCGACCGGCAGGATCTGCGAATCGGGCAGCCGGGTACGCGCCCGGTGCACGGAGGCATCGGAGATCGCGGCGACACCGAACACCACATGCCCGGCTCGCTCTAGCGCCACACCGAGCGCCGAACCCACCCGTCCCGCCGAGACGATTCCTACCGTCAGCCGTGCGGGCGCTGGATCGACACCTGAGTTCGCGCCATCAGAATCGACACTTCTCGAGGTCAACATTGTCCTCTCGATTGCGTTCCAGTCCCGCTGCGCGGGTACCAGACGTACGCGTCGAGAATAACGGGCCCTACGCCAGCGCCGCCACGGCCCCGGTGGGTGATCTGGCACACGGCGGTTCCGCCTGCCCGAGAAGCGGCGGCCTGCGCGGCAACCGCCCCACCCGAGCCCGGCTGGCGCTGCGGGGTTACGTGCGGGTGGATTCCGACTGGAGGTTGGCCATGATGTCGGCCACCGAGAGGCGGGTGCCTTCCGATTCGGCGCGACGGCGGCGGCGGGAGCTTGTGCCGACGGTGGGGGCGGCCGGGGTTGGGCCGGAGTTCGGGGGGGCTTCGAAGCCGGAGTCGGTGGTGACAACAGCGGGCTGTTCGGCCGCGGGCTGTTCGGCCGCGGGCTCGGGAGTGAGCGAACCGGGGGGTGCCGGGGTAGCCGAGGGGTCGGTGGCGGTGGGTGCCGGGGTAGCCGACGGGTCGGCGCCGTTCGACGATGTGGGGGCCGAGGGCTCGGGGTCGAGGGGGCGGCCGTCGTTGTCGACCTTGCGGGTGTGCGGGGCCGACAGCCGGGGCGGCGGGGTCTTGGTCGACGACTTCGCCGGTTCGGGCTCGGCGGTCGGCTGCTGGGACTCGGCGTATTCGTCCAGCTGCACGGCCGAGGTCTCGGCGGTGACCGGGTCGTCGTAGGGGTCGGCGAAATTCGCCGAGACCGGCTGCATGAAGACCGGTTTCAGGGCGCTGGGGGGTTGCTGCCAGGGGCCGAACCAGGCGGCGGCGGCAGCCTCGTGGCTATCGTCGATCTCGGGCTCGGCGTCGTCGAAGGCGTCGAAATCGCTGTAGGCGGTGCCGCCGCTGGGCAGGGCGTCGATGCGGACCGCGTCGGCCTGCAGGGCTGGCTGGTCGTCAGGCAGGGCGCCTTCGAACAGCACCTGGAGGTTCTGGCGCAGCAGCGAGAGCTCCGCGCGCAGAGCCGCGATCTCCGACGCGTCGGCGCCGACTTCGGCGCGCACGCGCGCCTCGACACCCATCTCGTATTCGCGACGGGCGTTGATCTCCCGTTCGAGCTGCAACTCGTACACCGTCTGCAGATCGCGCGCCTTCGCCTTGTCGACGGCCGCGTCCTTGCGGTAGCGCGTGGCCGCGAGGGCGCCGATCACGGCCGCCCACAGCGCCGCTACCAGGCCGATCCGGACGAATTGCACATTGTCACTGAAGACGAGGAAAACACTGGCTGTCAGGCCGAGGAGAAGAAGGGCGCCGATGAAGAGCTTTCCCGCGTCGTCCCGCCGTCGACGGGGCGTGGTGCTACGGGAGGGTGAAACCATGGTGGCCAGGGTAGCCGGAAACGGCTGGTCGGCACACCGACAACGACGGTGATTCCATTCGCAAGTTGCTAGGTGGTTGCCGGTTCGTCCGGTGGTTCGTCCGGCGCGCGGCAGCAGTGCTCGAGCCACAAAGCCGCAGCAACCAGGGCGGAACCGGCCAGCAGACCGACCACCGCCCCCGGCGAATCGGCCGCGGCCGCCGTCACCGTGCCGCGCTGTGGGAAGACCCACAGCAGGAAACCGAGCCACACACCGGCCGCCAGCGAACCCACCTGCAACGACGCCTTGGCCAACGCGGCGGCCCTGGCCACGTTGATCGGATGCAGCTCACCCGACCCGTCGCCGATGCGCTCCTCGGCGATCTTGTTCTTGATGACGAACCCGAGCGCCGCCTCGATCGCGGCCACCGGAAGCAACGACGCGCCCGCGGCCACCGAGATCGAGGGGAAGGTCGAATAGGCGAAGCGGGTCGCGGTCCAGGCGACGGCCGCGGCCAGCACGACGTTCAGGGCCAGGTCGAGCAGCCGGGTCGGTTTCAGCACGGGCGAGCGCTTTCGCCGAGGACCAGGTCGGTGCGGACCACGCCCGCGCGTTCGGCGGGGTCGACGGCGTGGAGCAGCTCGCCGATGGGCACCTCGGCGCCGTCGACGCGCAACCGGGCGTCCGGCTCCACGTCGTGCCACGGAACCAGCACGAACGCGCGGTGGTACGCCTCGGGGTGCGGCAGGATCAGCGTCGGATCGGTGTCGCGCACAACGGCTTCGCCACCGTCGACGCACTGCACGATGTCGACGTCGAGGGTTCTCGCGCCCCACCGCACCGCGCGCACCCGCCCGGCGGCCTGTTCGAGACGCTGCCCGAAACGCAGCCAGTCGTAGCCGTCGAAGGTCGGGTCCTCCGCCACCACAACGGCATTCAGGTAGTCGTCCTGATCGACGCCGCCCCACGGCGCGGTGGTGTACACCGGCGAGACCGCACGGGTGCGCTCCCCCAGCGCGTCGAGGACGCCGCGCAGGTGGGCGAGCCGGTCACCGAGGTTGGCACCGATCGAGAGCACCACACGGGTCATCGGCGCGGCTCCGGCACCGAGGTGCGGTAGCGGGTGGCGACCACCCGAACGTCGGTGAAGGTGTGCGGGATCGGGGCCGAGGGCTTGTGCAGCACCGCCTCGACGGCCTCGATGCGCGGGTCGGTCATCACGTCGTCGGCGATCTCGGAGACGACGGTTTCGATGAGATCGCGCGGCGGACCGGCGACGATGCGCGCGGCACGTTCGGCGAGCCCGCCGTAGTCGACGGTGTCGGCGAGATCGTCGGAGGCGGCCGCGGCCGCGAAATCGACCCACACGGTGAGGTCCACGACGAATTCCTGGCCGTCGCGACGCTCGAAATCGAACACGCCGTGCCTGCCGAACACGGTGAGCCCGCGCAATTCGATGCGCGAGGACGCGGGCCGGTCGGCGGGCGGGGGCAGCAGCGGTGAGTTCATCGGGCGGCTCCTCGGGCGGCGGTGGCACGCTGCCACGCGTCGACAACAATGATGGCGTCCAGCGAGGCGCGCACGTCGTGGACGCGGACGCCCCAGGCGCCGTGCGTCGCGGCCAGCGCCGACACGGTCGCCGTGGCGACCTCGCGACCGTCGGGCGGGCGTGGCCCGGAATCGTCGGCGAGCAGGGCGCCGAGGAAACGCTTGCGGGACGCGCCGATCAGGATGGGCAGGCCGTCGGCGACCAGCTCCGGCAGGGCACCGAGCAGGGCCCAGTTGTGGTCGGCGTTCTTGGCGAAGCCGAGGCCGGGATCGAGGATCAGCCGGTCGGCGGCGATACCGGCGGCGACGGCGAGGTCGACCTGGGCGCGCAGTTCGGCCCGCACCTCGGCAACCACGTCGTCGTAGTGGTCGGCGGGTCCCGTGTGGCGGTAGTCGGCACCTGCACGCCAGTGCATCAGGATCCACGGCACGCCCGCGTCGGCGACCACACCGACCATGTCCGGGTCGGCGCGGCCACCGGACACGTCGTTGACGACGGCGGCACCGGCGGCCAGCGCCGCCTCGGCCACCTCGGCGCGCATGGTGTCGACACTGGTCGGCACGCCCGCCGCGACCAGCCCTCGGATCACCGGCGCGACCCGCGCGGCCTCGGTCGCCGGGTCGACGCGGTCGGCGCCGGGCCTGGTGGACTCACCACCCACATCGACGATGTCGGCACCCGCCTCGAACAGGGCGACACCGTGCGCGATCGCGAGTTCGGGATCGAGATAACGCCCGCCGTCGGAGAAGGAATCGGCGGTCACGTTCACCACGCCCATGACCACACACGAGCGGCCGTCCCGCGCGGTCACGAGGGGTTGGCTCATTTGCGCAGGATCAGGTCCAGCGCCTCGGCTCGCGAGGCGGCATTGGTCTGCAACAGGCCGCGCACCGCCGAAGTGGTTGTGCTCGCACCCGGCTTGCGGATACCGCGCATGGCCATGCACAGATGCTCGGCCTCCACCACGACGATCGCGCCGCGCGGGTCGAGCCTGCGCATGACCGCGTCGGCGATCTGGCTGGTGAGGCGCTCCTGCACCTGCGGGCGCTTGGCGTAGAGGTCGACGACGCGGGCCAGCTTCGACAGGCCGGTCACGCGACCGTGCGTGCCGGGAATGTAGCCGACGTGGGCTACGCCGTGGAACGACACCAGGTGATGCTCACAGGTGGAGAACATCGGGATGTCGCGCACGAGGACGAGCTCCTGGTGGCCCTCGTCGAAGGTGGTGGCGAGTACCTCGTCCGGCTCGGTGTAGAGCCCGGCGAACATCTCGCGGTAGGCGCGGGCCACGCGGGCCGGGGTGTCGACGAGCCCGGGCCGGTCGGGGTCCTCACCGACCGCGAGGAGCAGTTCGCGCACGGCGTTCTCGGCGCGCTGCTGGTCGAACACGCGGCCCGTCGCCAGCGCCGTCAGCTGAGCCGGGCTCGTCTCCCCGAGCTCTCCGGCCGGGTCGGGCCCCGAACCGTTCACGGCCTCAGCGACTTTCTTATTGGCCGACAACTTCTCCACACCTCCGGGTCCATCCGGTAAACGCTGCCGGGTCGATCCGGCAACGGCGGTCACCAGAGCCGGAACGTCCCGACTCGGACGGCAACCAGAGCCGAAGCGATCCGGCTCGAACATCCCAGCGTAGTTGGCGCGAGGTCGACGGCGGCAGTTCGGCCCGGTGTCGTGGTCCGTATCTCGGTACCACCACCCTGGGTGGTGCCCATCGCACCAGGCGCAGACATCACGACTGCCGCGGCCATCCCCGCGTCAGTGGCCTCATGCGCTGCGCCGCCCGCCTGCCGGTAGCGGCACGCATCGCCGGAACGCCTCGACCGGCGACACACATCAGACACGGCACTGCACACCCGAGCCGATCGCCTCGCGCTCGAATGGCGAGGCTGTACAACCGGACACGCGCTCCGATCACCAAGCCCCGTGCGCCCGATCGGCCCGCCTATTGCAGGCGGGCCGATCGAGCGGGCACGATACGGCTGTCAGCGGCCGTTCGGACCGTTCCATTCGTTGTTGTCCGGCTCGGCATCGCGGGTGGGCGGCTGCTGCGGCGGTGCGGTCGGCTGTTCACCCCACGGTTGGAACTCGCTGCCGTGGCGCGGCTGGTGCTGCGGCGGCTGCTGGGGGGCCTGCTGCTGGGGCGGCTGTGACCAACCACCCTGGCCCTGCGGCTGCTGCTGCTGTTCCTCGCGCGGGGGCCAGCCGGGGGCCGACCAACCGGCCGGGGCGCCGTAGTCGGGACGTGAACCGTGCGTGCCCGTCGGTCGCGGGAACGCCTGGGTGGGCGCGTTGGGCAGCGGGTATCCGGCGGCGGGCGGGGCGGGCTGACCGTAGGGCTGTTGGCCCGGGTGGCCGTTGGCCTGCTCGCGCGGCGGGGCACCGTTGGGCACCGGAACCGGGGCGGGCTGTACCGGGGGCCACGGCTCGCCGCGCTCGAGGGCCAGCTCACCCGGGGTCTTCACCGGCGGCTTGTCGGACGGCAGACGGTCACCGAAGTCGTTGAACGCGGTGATCCTCGGACGCTTCTCGACTCCGGCGAGGACCTCCTCGAGATCCTTGCGGTGCAGGGTCTCGCGTTCCAGCAGGGCCGTGGCCAGCGCGTCGAGCTGCTCGCGGTATTCGCTCAGGATCGACCAGGCCTCGGTGTGCGCGGCCTCGATGAGATTGCGCACCTCCTCGTCGATCTCGCGGGCCACCTCGTGCGAGTAGTCGGCCTGGGTGCCCATCGAACGGCCGAGGAACGGGTCACCCTGCTCCTGGCCGTAGCGCACCGCGCCGAGCCGGGCGCTCATGCCGTACTCGGTGACCATGCCGCGCGCGATCTTGGTCGCCTGGTCGATATCCGACGACGCGCCCGTGGTCGGCTCGTGGAACACCAGTTCCTCGGCCGCGCGACCACCCATCGCGAACACCAGCCGGGAGATCATCTCCGAGCGGGTCATCAGGCCCTTGTCGTCCTCGGGCACGGTCATCGCGTGACCGCCGGTGCGGCCGCGCGCCAGAATGGTGACCTTGTAGACGGGCTCGATATCGGGCATCGCCCACGCGGCGAGGGTGTGCCCACCCTCGTGGTAGGCGGTGATCTTCTTCTCGTGCTCGCTGATGATGCGGCTCTTGCGACGCGGACCACCGATCACGCGGTCGACCGACTCCTCGAGCGATTCGCCGGTGATGACCGACCCGTTCTCGCGGGCGGTGAGCAGCGCGGCCTCGTTGATGACGTTGGCCAGATCGGCGCCCGACATGCCGACGGTCCGCTTGGCCAGGCCCTCGAGGTCGGCGTCCTGCGCGATCGGCTTGCCCGCCGAATGCACCCGCAGGATCGCCCGGCGACCGGCCAGGTCGGGGTTGCCGACCGGGATCTGCCGGTCGAAACGACCGGGGCGAAGCAGCGCGGGATCGAGGATGTCGGGACGGTTGGTCGCCGCGATCAGGATGATGTTGGACCGGTCGCCGAAGCCGTCCATCTCGACCAGCAGCTGGTTGAGGGTCTGCTCGCGCTCGTCGTGACCGCCGCCGAGGCCCGCGCCGCGCTGGCGGCCGACCGCGTCGATCTCGTCGACGAAGATGATGCAGGGGCTGTTCTGCTTGGCCTGCTCGAACAGGTCGCGCACACGCGAGGCGCCGACACCGACGAACATTTCCACGAAGTCCGAACCGGAGATGGTGAAGAACGGCACCCCGGCCTCACCGGCGACCGCGCGCGCCAGCAGCGTCTTACCGGTTCCGGGCGGGCCGTAGAGCAGCACGCCCTTCGGGATCTTCGCGCCGAGCGCCTGGTAGCGGGCCGGATTCTGCAGGAAGTCCTTGATCTCGTACAGCTCTTCGACGGCCTCGTCGGCACCGGCCACGTCCTTGAACGTGGTCTTGGGCATGTCCTTGGACAGCAGCTTGGCCTTGGACTTACCGAAGCCCATCATGCCGCCGCGCCCACCGCCCTGCATGCGCGACATCACGAAGATGAACAGGCCGACCAACAGCACCATCGGCACGATGAACAGCAGCAGCTGCGACAGCCAGCTCTCCTGCTTGACGACCGTGTCGTAGGGCGCGCCCGACTTCTGCACCGCGTCGAGGATCTTGGCGGAGGTCTCACCACCGCCGGGGTACTTGGCGACGATCTTGGCGTTGTTGTTGGTCGCGTCGTTGCCGTTGTTCAGTTCGACGCGGAGCTGCTGCTCCTTGTCGTCGATCTGGACGTTCTTGACGTTGTCCTTGTTCTCCAGCTGACTGAGCGCCACGGAGGTGTCGACACTCTCCCAGCCGCGCGTGTCATCGCCGAGATAGCTGAACAGCCAGATCATGAGCATGATGCCCGAGATGATCGCCAAGGTGCGAAACACTGTCTTGCGGTTCATAGAGCGTCGGCCGGACGGCCCAGTCCTTTCCGGTTATTTCTCCGGGGTGTGCCTAGCGAAGCTGTCGAGATCGGCGGGATTCGGATGCGGACATGCCACGTTACCGCGTACGGTCTAGTCGATACATCGCGCAGTTCGGCTGCTGGTGCAGCTGCACTGGTAAACGGCCGGGGAACGGGAGAGGTTCCCGAGTACCCCGTCCGGGTTGTTGCAAGTGGCCACAATCATGTCATGCCCGTCTTATCGTGGGCGAGGACACAACTACAGCGCAGGGGGTACGGTCATCGTCGAGCTACGAACACCCACAGCGATTCTGCGCCACGGCCAGGGGCGGCTCACCGTCCTGCGGCCGGGTACCGACGGCGAACGGGTACTCGACGTTCCCATCGCCGACCTGCTCAAAGTCCGGCTCAACCGCCGCGCCGACGACGCGGTGGTGATCGAGATCTACCTGCGGTATCCCACCGCCGTGCTCACCGGTGTGCCCGCCGACCGCACGCCGCTCCCGGTGCTGATCGCCGAGCACGACGTGCCGACCGCGCTCGGCATCGTCGACCGGATCAACGACCAGATCATGGCCACCAAGCGCATCGATATCGCCGCGCCCGATCTCACTCCGCCCGCGCCCGAATGGGGCAAGTCCGGGCCGGTCCGCGCCGATGTGGACCGCGCGGTGCGCCGGATGGCGCCGCGCAAGGACGCCCGCTCGGCGATCAACGCGCTGCACCGCTACGTCACCTCCGACGAATACGTGCTCGAGACCGCGATCGCCATCGCCTCGCCGCCCGCGGGTTCGGGCGCCGGGCTGCTCGCCGCGACGACCGACCGGCTGTTGTTCGTCGGCATCGGCGGCGACCGTCGCGCCCACGAGCTGCCGGTGCCGGCGATTCTCGGTGCCAGGACCGTCGAGGGGCATACGGCGCCGGGCGAGATCGACACCAGGCACGGCGGTTCGGGGATGGATGTCAGCGACGGCAACCGCACTCTGCATTTCGCGGGGGTCGACCGTGCCGACATCGAACGGGTCACCTGCGCGGTGAACTTCGCCGTGCGCAGGCAGGCGGCCGACGGGGCACCCGGGCCCGCCGATCCCGGTGTCACCCAGCTCTACAGCGAATGGGAACTGCTGGTGGAACGGCATTCGCTCGGCATGGTCGACGACACCCAGTTCCAGCGCTACGGCCGAGGGATTTTACGGAGCCTGTAGGTCAGCTCGGCTCTTCGGCGGGCGGCTCGGGCTTCGGTTCGGACTCGTTGAGTTCGATACGGCGCCACGGGCTGGTCGGGCGGGTCCACAGCCGCAGCAGTTCCATCCGCCGGTCGACGCCGCCGTTCTTGAGTTCGGCGAGGTCCTCGGTGGCCTGCCAGTATGTCCAGCCCGCTAGATAGGCGTCGCCGAACTGACGCCAGTTGCGGTAGCGCCGCTGGGCGGGCGGCAACGCGCGCATGACGTACTCCCATGCCACGTCGGCCTCGAGATACCCGGCGGTGAACGCCATCCGCGCCACCGCGACCACGCGCGCCAGGTCCCAAGCGTGGATGTCGTTGGGCAGCGGGCGGGCCAGGTGCTCGGTGAAACCGATCTTGATGGCCTGGGCCCAGATGTCGTAGTCGCGGACCAGCGCCTCCGGGTTGTCCATCCCCCGGAACGAACCGACCTGCCGCAGGAAGGCGCGGTGCCGATCGGCGCGTTCGCCGAAACGGTCGCGTTCGCTGGCATTGACCGAGGCCATCACCAGCGGATTGACCAGCGCGTACAGCGGCGCGTGCATGCCTTCGAGGAGCTGTTCCATCGAGGCGCGTGCCTCGTTGCCGTCGGTGATTCCCCACGCGCCGGTGAGCGTGTCGATGGCGAGTTCGCGACGGTCGCCGAGGGGATGCTCGCGTTCGGGGCCGAGCACCATGGCGTCGTGGAAGGCGTCCCAGCGGGTGGAATAGAAGGCACCCAGTGCCAGGGCGCGCAGCTCGTCGTCGCTCACGCCCGCCCCCGACCAGTGGTCTTCCTCGCGCTTGTCGAGTTCCGGGTAGGGAAAGGTGGTCAGCGCTGGTACTCCCCGAGCAGGCATGCGGCCGAGTCTAGTGTCTTCTTGTCCTGCAGTGATGTGCCCCACAGGTCTATTGTTCTGTCATGTGTAGAAATATCACCGTCTTGCGTGGTCTGGAGCCTGCCGCCACCGAGCAGGAGATCTACGCTGCCGCCTTGCAGTATGTGCGCAAAGTCGGCGGCATCTCCGGGCTGAGCAGCACAACCAAACCCGCGGTCGACAAGGCCGTCGCCGCCATCGCCGCGGCCACGACCACCCTGCTCGCCGAACTCCCCGACCGCCGGGTGCCGCCACCGACGGAACCACCGCTGCGCCGGATCGCGGCACGCGATGCCGAGGTGCAGGAAACCGGCTAGACCCCAGGACGACTCGCGCGCACCGGGGCACCGGTGCGCCGATAACCCGTGACGGACGGGCCGGACCGTGCCAGGCTGGTTGTGATTCACACAACGCAGTGGGGAGCACAACCGTGACACGTATCGACCAGGTCATCGACGTCCGCAACCCGGCAACGGGCGAATCCGTGGGAACGGTGCCCGTCACCGGTCCGGACGAGGTCGCGGCCGCTGTCCGCGAACTGCGCCTCTACCAGCCCGAATGGGAGGCCATCGGGCCGAACGGGCGCAAGCAGTGGCTGCTGAAGCTGCAGGACTGGCTGATCGACAACACCGAACACCTGGCCGATGTGCTGCAGTCCGAGACGGCCAAACCGCGCGTCGACGCGCTCATCGACCCGGCCTTCGCCGTCGACCTCGCCGGTTATTACGCGCGCCGGGCCGCCAAATTCCTCGGCGACGACCACCCGTCGCCGCACAGCCCGCTGGCCCGGGTGAAGGCGCTGACGGTCACCTATCGGCCCTACCAGGTGGTCGGCGTGATCACCCCGTGGAACTTCCCGCTCGCGATGCCCGCGATCGACGTGTTCCCCGCGCTGGCCGCCGGTGCCGCCGTGATCCTCAAGCCGTCGGAGGTGACGCCGCTGTCGGCGGTCGAACTCGCGCGCGGCTGGGCCGAGATCGGCGCGCCGCCGGTGTTCAAGGTGGTGACCGGCGCGGGCGCGACCGGCGCGGCCGTGGTCGACAACGCCGACTACATCCAGTTCACCGGGTCCACCGCGACCGGCCGCAAGATCGCGCAGGCCTGCGTCGACCGGTTGGTCCCCTACAGCCTCGAGCTCGGCGGCAAGGACCCCGCGATCGTGCTGGCCGACGCCGACCTGGACCGCGCGGCGCACGGCATCGCCTTCGGCGGCATGTTCAACGCCGGTCAGGTGTGCATCTCGGTGGAACGCGTGTATGTCGAGGCACCGGTCTACGACGAGTTCGTCGAGAAGCTCACCGCGGCGGTCGCGGCCCTGCGCCAGGGCGCCGACGACCGCGAATCACGCAACGATGTCGGCGCGCTGGCCAACGAGAACCAGTTGCGGATCGTGGAACGCCATGTGAACGAGGCCGTCGCGGCGGGCGCCCGGGTGACCACCGGTGGCAAACCCACTGGTGTCGGCACCTTCTTCGAGCCGACCGTGCTGGTCGACGTGGACCATTCGATGTCGTGTGTCGCCGAGGAGACCTTCGGTCCCACCCTTCCGGTGATGAAGGTGGCCGACGAGGACGAGGCGGTCCGCCTGGCCAACGATTCGATCTACGGCCTGTCGGCGTCGGTGTGGACGGGCGACAAGGCCCGGGGCGAACGGGTGGCGCGGCGGCTGAACGCGGGCGCGGTGAACATCAACGACGTGTTCGCCAACCTGTTCAATTTCGCCATGCCGATGGGCGGCTGGGGGCAGTCAGGTGTCGGCGCGCGCTGGGGTGGCGCGGCCGGGATCCGGAAGTACTGCCGGGCGCAGGCGATCACGGCACCGAAGCTGCCGACCATGTCCAAGGAGCTGTTCTGGTTCCCGTACGACATGAACAAAGTCGTCGTCGCGGTCGCGGCGATGCGGTTGGCCGGTGCGCGTGGGCTGCGGCGAGTGGACCTGCCGAAGGTGTGGCGACTGAAGGGTGGCAGGTAGGCCCGCCAAACCTTTTGGTGATCAATGTCACAAAGATGACGGTTATGCGTGGTCAGCGGGCCGCCTCCGTGCCTCGCGGCGGCGCGCGCGACACCGTTCCGGCCGTGAAGAGCGACGCATTTGTGCTGGTCAAGAGCCCAACTGTGGCAATGAGGCCGCTCACACCGAGCTCGCGAGAAATCCACGCGAGCTCGGTGGTGCACTGCACCATGCCAGGCCATATGCTGTGAGTTACCGACCTGGTGACTGTTTTGCCCCCCTTTCGCGAACTTCTCTGCCCGTTTTGGCTAGATTTTCCCGACCGATTCTGATAGCAAGGTGCTATGGACCCGCATTTGCGCGATCTGCGGTATTTCGTCGCCGTCGCTGAGGAACTGCATTTCACCAACGCCGCTCAGCGGCTGCACATCGCCCAGCCGACGCTTTCCCGCCAGATCCGCCAGCTCGAACGCCAGCTCGACGTGGTCCTGTTCGACCGCAATCAGCGCAGCGTCGCCCTCACCGTCGCCGGTAAGGAACTGCTCGAAGGTGCCCGCAAGATCCTCGAGCTGTGGGAGGTGACCAACGTGTCCCTCCAGGAAGCAGGCGAGGTGCTGCGCGTCGGCATCCAGTCCGCGCTCGGTCGCGGCCTGCTCAACGATCTGGAAAGCGCCAGCGGACATCGTCTCGCGCTGCACGCGGCGTCGTGGAACGACCCGTCGAGCGGCCTCGCGGGCCGCCAGGCCGACCTGGCCCTGGTGTGGCTGCCGCTGCCCGACCCCAACCGCTACCGGTGGCAGGTGCTGCGCACCGAACCGCGCTGGGTGCTGCTGCCCGACAACCACGCGCTGGCCGAGCACGAGACCATCGACTTCGCCGATCTGCTCGACGAACCGTTCATCGCGCTACCGACCGAAGCCGGTGCGGTGCGCGATTTCTGGCTCGGCAACGACGCGCGCGGCGGCCGGACGGCCAAGATCGGCGCCGAAGCCGCCACCCCCGAGGACAAGTTAGAGGCCGTGAGCCTCGGCCTCGGTGTGTGCCTGCTGGCCGAGAACAATGTGCCGATGTACCGCTGGCCCGGCCTCACCGCGCGTCCGGTGGCCGGTCTCTCGCCGTGCGAGCTGGCCGTGGCCTGGCGCGCCGACGACACCCGTCCGACGATCCTGGAATTCGCCGGTCGCGCTGTCGACGGTGGTTTCTCCGAGCCCGTGCAGGCGCCGCAACCGATCGCGGTCTAATTCGTTCGTTCGAGTTGGGCGGCCAGGCCGAGCAGGGTCGCCTCGGTGCCGGGTGGGCCCGCCAACTGCGCGGCGAGCGGGGTGTGCGCCTCGGGATGGATGCCCATCGGCAGCGACGCGGCGGGCCAGCCGACGAGATTCCACACGCCGGTGAACGGTGCGTAGCGCACCGACGACACGACATTGGCGGCCCAGCCGCGGCGGCTCCACTGCCGCGCCTTGGGCGGCGGGGCGGCCAGCGTCGGGGTGATCACCACGTCGAAGTTCTCGAAGAAGTCGAGCAGCCTGGCTTCGGCCCGGTCGGCCTGGCTCGGCCGGACCAGGCGCAGGCGACGGATCAGCCGCCCGAGTGCCAGGTGCTTGCGGGTTCGTGGTTGCAGCCGGTCGGGGTCGGCCAGCCGTTCGGCATCGGCCGCGCCCACGGTCGGCCAGCGCAGCAGCATCGCCAGTGCCGCGTCGCCGTAGGGCAGTTCGACGGGCTCCACGAGGTGCCCGGCCGCTGCCGCGCGCGCACCCGCGGTGCGCGCCGCCGCCGTCCAGTGCCGATCGACCCGGACCAGCCGCGACGGCGGAGCCACGGCCAGCCCGATACGTAGTCGCTGCGGCGGCCGTAGATCGGCCAGATCACAGCGGTCGGCCAGCACCGAGAGGGCGAGGGCGGCGTCGGAGACGGTGGTCGCGAGGATGCCGTTCTCGGCCATTCCAGACCAGGAGTCGGCCCCGATACCCGCCGGAACCACATCGCGACCGGGTTTGATCCCGAACACTCCGCACGCGGCGGCGGGCACCCGGATCGAGCCGAGTCCGTCGTTGCCGTGCGCGATGGGCACCAGTCCCGCCGCCACGGCCGCGGCCGCACCGCCGGAGGAACCGCCCGCGGTACGACCGACATCGCGCGGGTTGCGGGTGACGTGTCCGTCGGCGTCGGTGGTGGCCCACAGGCCGAGCTCGGGCATCGCGGTGAGTCCGACGACGATCGCGCCCGCCGCCCGCAACCGCGCGACCACCGGATGATCGGCCGGTTCCGCCTCGGCGGCGGTCGCGGCCGAACCGGCCGTGGTCGGCTCCCCCGCCACGGCGATGTTCTGCTTCACGGCGACCGGGACCCCCGCCAGCGGCAACTCGTCGAGGTCGGGTCGGGCGGTGAGTTCGAGTGCCTCCGCGCGCGCCCGCTCGGCGCGGACCACGGTGAAGGCGTTGATCTTGTGGTTCTCCGAGGAGATGCGGGTGAGCGCGTCGGTCACCACGTCGACGGGCGTGATCGTGCCCGCTCGCACCCGCGCGGCCAGTGCTGCGGCCGGGCCGCCGATCGGGAAGTCGTCGGCGGGTCGGTGGGAGGAGTTCATCGCCACCTCAGCGTCCGTCACGCCGTCGTCGTCGACGGACTCCCATGCTACCGCTGTGAGGTCATCGTGCATGGCCGGATTCGCCCCCGTCGCGTCGTCGTCGAAAATCGGGTGATCAGCTCTCCAGGCGCAAGTTATCATTTCGGGTACGGCTCGGGGCACGATGACGTCGGGTGTGGCGGAAGGAATTTCGTACCGATCCGCGCGAACCTTAGGTCGACTGATGAGTGATAGCACCGCAAGCGGTGAACAACCCGACGCGAGTACCGGTCGGTATACGAACGTGCGCGCCGACATGGTCGAGGCGTTCGTCGCCGCGTGGGGATCCGTCGACGGGGAACCACCCGCGATCGCCGAGTTCCTCCCCGATGCGCGCACCCTGCGCAGGCACGCGTTGCACGAGTTGATCCGGGTGGATCTGCGTCATCGGTGGTTGCATCACGCCGCCGACACCATCGCGCGCAAACGGCTCACCGAGTACTGCGCGGAGTTTCCCGAGCTCGACCCCGAGGCGCTGCCCGCCGGGCTGGTGTTCGAGGAGTTCGTCATCCGCAGACACAGCGGTGAGCGCGTCGACCCGCGTGACTGCCTGCGCGAATACCCACACCAGGCGCCGAGCCTGCGTGCCCTGCTCAATGCCGACGACCTGGATCAGAGCACCCACCGCGCCGTCGACCTCGATGCCACGGTGAACCATCCACCCGAGCAGACCCGTAGTACCAAGATGCCGAACTTCGACCTCACCGCGACAGCGACCTCGGCCGCCACCGCGGCCGATACGGTGCCGGGTGCGAACGTCGCGCTGGACCGGATCGAGATCGGTCAGCGGATCGGCGACTTCGAACTGCTCACCGGGTTGGGCACGGGTGCGTTCGCGCGGGTGTTCCTGGCCAGACAGCGGTCGATGCAGCGACTGGTCGCGGTGAAGATCTCGGCCGATCGCGGGACGGAACCGCAGACGCTCGCGCAGCTCGATCACGACTACATCGTCCGCGTGTTCGACCAGCAGCTGCTCGACGCGGATTCGGCCTCGTCGGGCAGGCGCCGGTTGCGGCTGCTGTACATGCAGTTCCTGCCCGGCGGCACGCTGCTCGGTCTGTTGCGCTGGGTGCGGGCCACCCCGCCCGCCGAGCGCAGCGGCAAACTGCTGCTCGAGGCGGTCGACGCGGCCATGGAGGAGAAGGGCGAGATCCGCCCGACCGATTCCAGTGTGCGCGCCGAGATCGCGGCGCTGAGCTGGCCCGAGACCGTGGCCTGGTTGGGGCGCAGGCTGGCCGAGGCGCTGGAGTACGCGGCCGCGCACGGTGTGCTGCACCGCGACGTGAAACCGGCGAACGTGCTGCTCACCGCCGAGGGCGTGCCCAAGCTCGCCGACTTCAACATCAGTTTCAGCCGGTCGGTCGAGGGCACGAGTCCGGTGGCCTACTTCGGCGGGTCGCTGTCGTACATGTCGCCGGAGCAGTTGGAGGCGTGTCATCCGGGGCGCGGCCGCAGCGCCGCCGACCTGGACACCCGCGCCGACATCTACTCCCTCGGGGTGGTGCTGTGGGAGCTGCTCACCGGGGCGAAGCCGTTCGACGACTCCACCGCCGAGGCCGAGGGCAGCGGCGACGAGACCACGCTCGAGGCCATGCTCGAGCGACGCACCTGCGGCGTCGACCCCGCCGCGATGGAACGGGTGCCGCCGAACTGCCCGGCGGCGCTGCGGCGCGTCCTGCTCACCTGTCTCGCCCCCGATCGCGCGGGCCGCTGGGCCGACGGCGCGACGCTGGCCAAACAATTCGACCTGTGCCTCGACGAACGCGCCCGCGACCTGGTCGATCCGCCGCCGAACAGCTGGCGGATGCGGTTGCGTCGCTGGCCCCTGCTGGTTCTCGTGCTGGCCATCGGCATCCCCAACGCGCTCGCCTCCTGGTACAACATCCAGCACAACCAGACCCTGGTGGTGAGCCGCCTCGGCGAAACGGCACAGCAGACGTTCATCGTCATCACGGCCGGGGTGAACCTGGTGTTCTTCCCGGCGGGTGCGGCGCTGCTGATCTATCTGGCCCGGTTCGTGCTCGGGGTGCCCGGCGGATTGCGCAAAGGCAGACGCTACGACCCGGCCACCCTGCGCCGGGCCAGACACGACACCGTACGGTTCGGCGACCGAGCGGTGGTCGTCGCCTTCTCGCTGTGGGCGCTGGCCGGGGTCACCTTCCCCATCGCGCTGCAACTGGCCACCGGCGATGTGCCCGGGCGGGCGGTGGTGCACTTCCTCGCATCGCTGCTGGTCTGCGGGGCTATCGCGGTGGCCTACCCGTTCTTCCTCGTCACGTTCTACCTGATCCGCTGCCTCTACCCGGTGTTCCTGCGCCACGGTGAGATCAGCGCCGACGACAGCGCCTGGCTACGCGGGTTGAGCCGCCGCTGCACCTGGTATCTGGCGGTGGCCGCCTCGGTGCCGCTGCTCGCGGTGGCCGGGCTGACCTTCCTGCCGCCCGCCGACATCCCCTCGGTGATCGTGGCGGTCCGAGTGTTGTGCGTGGGCGGCATCATCGCCTTCATCGGGTCGTACCTGCTGTTCCGCGCGCTCGAGGCCGATCTGCGCGCGCTGGAACGGGTCGTCAGCTGAACCATCGTGTACCCACGTACGTATCTCCGGCCGTGAGCTCCACCCGCACCGCGGAGGCGACCCGGCCCTCGCCCGTCCACACCGCGACCATGCACCCGGCCGATTGCCGAGCGCTCGACCGGATCGAGGTGGGCACCCGGCTCGGCGATTTCGAACTCCTCACCGAATTGGGCGCGGGCGCGTTCGCGCGGGTGTTCCTGGCCAGACAACGGTCGATGCAGCGATTGGTCGCGGTGAAGATCTCCGCCGACAGCGGCACCGAGCCGCAGACCCTCGCCCAGCTCGACCACGACTACATCGTGCGCGTCTTCGATCAGCAGGTCCTGCCCGGCACGACCCCGCTGCGCCTGCTGTACATGCAGTTCCTGCCCGGCGGCACCCTGCTCGGTGTCCTGCGCTGGGTGCGGGCCACCCCACCCGCCGAACGCACCAGCGCCCTGTTGCTCGACGCTGTCGACGCGGCCATGGAGGAGAAGGGCGAGATCCGCCCGGCCGACTCGGCGGTGCGCGGCGAGATCGCCGCGCTGACCTGGCCCGAGACGGTCGCGTGGCTGGGCAGCAGACTCGCGACCGCGCTGAGTTACGCGGCCGCGCGTGGCGTGCTGCATCGCGATGTGAAACCGGCCAACGTGCTGCTCAGTGCGGAGGGAGTGCCCAAGCTGGCCGATTTCAACATCAGTTTCAACCCCTCGGCCACCGAGGTGTCCGCCGCGTCCTACTTCGGCGGCTCCCCGGCGTACATGTCGCCCGAGCAGCTCGAAGCATGCTACTTCGGGCGAGATCCCGCCGACCTCGATACGCGTGCCGACATCTTCTCCCTCGGCGTCTTGCTCTGGGAACTGCTCACGGGGACAAAGCCTTTCGACGATGTGAGCGACGACCCGGCGGCCCTGCTCGCCCGCCGCCGCAGCGAAGTCGCCGGTCGGGTGCCCACCGACTGCCCGCCCGCGTTGCGCCGGATTCTGCTGACCTGCCTGGCCGCCGAGCGCGAGGACCGCTGGTCCGACGGCGACGTGTTGGCCGCGCAATTCGAACTCTGCCTCGACCCCCACGCCCGCGAGCTCGTGGACCCTCCGGCCCGCAGTTGGCGAAACCGCCTGCGGCCGTATCTTTTTCCCTTGCTGGCGCTGGCGATCCTGGTCCCGAACCTGCTGGCCTCCTACTACAACCGCGAGCTCAACGCCGCCCTCCTCCATGGGCTCGATCCGTCCATCGCGCCCATCCGGCGGGCCTATGCGATCGGTGTCAACGCGGTCTGCTTCAGCGCGGGCACCATCACTCTGCTCGTTCTGGGTAAGCGGTTGCTCACCGTGCCCGCCCGTTTGCGCGCGGGCCACGAATGCGACCCGGCACTGCTCGAGCGCACCCGCCGGGACTGTCTACGCTTCGCGGACTGGGCGGTCGCCATGGCGATCGCCCTGTGGATCGCGGGCAACGCCGGTCTGGCGATCACCTTGAACCTGGTCGACGACCCGCCGATCCGAACGGCGGTGCATCTACTGCTGGTCGCTTGCATCTGCGCCGCCGTCGCGATGACCTACCCGTTCTTCCTCATCACCCTCTACCTGGTGCGGTGCGTGTATCCGCTGCTGCTGCACCACGACGGAGATCTACGCGCCGACCACGCGGCCCTGTCCCGACTACGCACCCGCTGCCACCACTATCTCGTCGTGGCCGCATCGATTCCGCTGCTCACCATCGCGTGCGCGACCTTCCTCCCCGTCGACGACCTACTCGCGACGCTCACCCCGCTGCGCACGGTGTGCGCGGGCGGGGTGCTCGGTTTCGTCGGGGCGCTGCTGGTGTTCCGGGTGATCGAGACCGATATCCGCGCGCTGCTGCGCGTCGGCTCGGCTCAGGAGTAGACGGCGGGGTTCAGGGTGCCGATGTAGGGCAGGTCGCGGTAGCGCTCGGCGTAGTCGAGGCCGTAGCCGACCACGAACTCGTTGGGGATGTCGAAGCCGACGTGGGCCACGTCGACCGGGGTGCGTAAGGCGTCGGGCTTGCGCAGCAGGGTCACCACTTCCAGCGAGGCCGGGTTGCGGGTGGCCAGGTTGCGCTTGAGCCACGACAGGGTCAGGCCCGAGTCGATGATGTCCTCGACGATGAGCACGTTGCGGCCCGCAATGTCCTTGTCCAGGTCCTTCATGATGCGCACGACGCCCGAGGACGAGGTGGACGACCCGTAGGACGACACGGCCATGAATTCGAGCTGGGTGGGGATGGGCAGGGCCCTGGCGAAGTCGGTCACGAAGAAGATCGCGCCCTTGAGGACGCAGATCAGCAGCAGGTCGCCCTCGGGGGAATCCGGCGGGTATCGCTTGGCGACGAGTTCGGCGAGCTCTTCGATCTTTGCCTTGATCTCGTCTTCGGTGATCAGCACCGACGCGATGTCGTCTCCGTACACGGAAGTGGGTATCCCTTCGTGGTGTCGGTCCCGGCTCGACCGATCCATTATGTGGCATCGAAACGCGGCTGGGCGCGCACGGTCAGCGTGCCATGTTCGCGCAGCACGACCAACCGGTGGGCCCTGCTCCCGCCCCCGATCGCCACCGGCCCCTGCCCGCGCCAGTTGCTCACCAGCTCGTCGATCGCCTGTAAGTGGGCGTTCATCAGCCCGCTGACGCCCTGTTCGGCGAGCCAGGCGCGAACGGCCCGTCGTCGCAGGGGCGCCGGAGCAGTGGTCAGGATCTCGATCGACAGGGCGAGTCGATCGCTGTCGTCGGGGCCACTGCCCGACTCGATATCCACCGTCGACTCCGGTCCCGCCGTCGGCACCGGCCGATCGGTCCCGCCGCCGGATTCGGCCAACGCGGACGGCTCCGGCACCGCCCCGAGCCCTGGTCCGCAGCCGGTGGCTGCCCGCGCGGGTGACTCGGGCCGGGGTACGACCGTCGACCGCGCGTTTCCGCCCGGGCCGGTCGAGGTCTCATCGGGTCGGTGGACGGGCAGCCGGGCAGCACGCAAGAGTTCATCTGCCAGGTCGTCGAGGACGGCACCGTCAGCGCGCAACTGGTCGGCGGTGCGGGCCAACGCCTGTGCGACACCACCGCCGAGCACATCCTCGAGCAACGGCAGCACCTCGTTGCGCACCCGCACCCGCGTGTAGGCCGGGTCGTCGTTGTGCGGATCGCGCCACGGCTCGATCCCCAGATCTGCGCACAGCTGTTCGGTCTGTGCCCGCCGCACCCCGAGCAACGGCCGCCCCCACGGCTCGTTCCACGCCGCCATCCCCTGAATCGACCGCCCACCCGACCCCCGCGCCAACCCGAGCAACACGGTCTCGGCCTGATCGTCGAGGGTATGCCCGAGCAGCACCGGCCGCCCGTCGCGCACCGATTCCAGCGCCGCGTACCGAGCCGCCCGAGCCGCCGCCTCGACCCCACCCGCACGCCCCACCTCCACCGCGACCACCCGCGCGTCCACACACCCCAACGCGAGCGCCTGCTCGACCGCGCGCCGGGCAACCGCACCCGACCCGTCCTGCAACCGGTGATCCACGACGACAGCGGTCACCGCCCCGCACTCGACCACCGCGGCCGCCACCAACGCGAGCGAATCGGCCCCGCCGGACAATCCGACAACGACCGGTCCCCGCCCGCCCCGAGCGACAACCCACTCCCGCACCGCACGCCGCACCGCAAGCACAGCCGGAGTCGCCGGCAGTTTCGGCGCCATCATCGACCATCCCGACGACACGACGCGGTGCCGATACCGGCCGCGTAACTCATACCGGCAGGCTACCCAGCCTCGGCAGACGCTGATACCGACACCTCGACCGCCGACGACCACGAGCCCGGCTATGCGGACACCGAACCGACGACGCGCACGGCATCATCCGGACAGGCAGACTCAACCACGGCAGGCGCAAACGCACCCGACTCGAACAGCATCAAGGCCAGAAGGCCCATCAGTCGCGAACGCACAGGCACGCCGACTCGACCGGCGTCACCGCCATAAGGATCCAGCGGTCTCGGGCGCTCCTGCCCGCCGACTCGAACGGAACATCGCCAGGAGGATTCAGTCGGGCGCGAGCGCACCGTCAACGGGCCAGGATGCGTCATCACGGGCGCGGCCATCATCGACGACGTCTCCGCGACGAATCACTACAGCACCCTGTCTATCCACCGTTGTGGAGAATCGATCTCGTCCAAGCGAGGCAGTGTGTCCGCGTTCGTCCAGATCGTGTTGAACTCCGTGACGCCGACCCGCTCGACCACCGCGTCGACGAACTTCTTGCCCCGCACGTACTGCGCCACCTTGGCGTCCACGCCGAGCAGCGCCCGCAGCACCCGCTGGATCGGGTTCGACGGCTTCTGCCTGCGCCGGTCGAACGCCGCCCGAATGTGTGCCACGCTCGGCACCACCGTGGGGCCGACGGCGTCCATCACGTGGTCGGCGTGCCCTTCGAGCAGCGTGCCGAGCATGAGCAGCCGGTCGAGCGCCTCGCGCTGGGGTGGGGCCTGGGCCGCGCGCAGCAGGCCGACGACGCCCTTGCTGTTGGGGTCGTCGGCGAGCTGTCCACTGCGGCGGGCGCGCACCTCACCGACGAGCCGGGTGAGCATCTGACTCATCGGTTCCTCGCCGACCTCGCTGAGGATGTCGACATTGGTCCGCATGTACCCGGCCAGCCAGGGCGCCGAGGAGAACTGCACCCGATGGGTCACCTCGTGCAGGCACACCCACAGCCGGAAATCGCCGGCGTCCACGCCGAGGGCACGTTCGACGCCGAGAATATTGGGCGCGACCAGCAGCAATGTGCCGTCTTCACCGGTGAACGGGTCGTATTGGCCGAGGATCGCGGTGGACAGGAACGCCAGCATGGTCCCGGCCTGCACACCCGCCGGTTTCCCGGCGAACGGTCCCTTGCCCGCGTCGGTCCCGGTGAGCACCGACATCGAGTCGGCGGCCGCGGCGATCCAGCCGGGCCGGTCGACGATCCGCGCCTCGGGCACCGGACGGTCGTCGAGCAGGCCGCTCACCTCGCGCACCGGCATCTCGGCGAGGATCGAGGCCGACGCCAGTTCGGCGACGACCTGTTCGGCGTTGTCGCGCGAGGTACGCGGTCCCGGTGGCGCGAGCAGCGCCCCGGTTCTCGCGGCCAGCCGCCAGTCGACGACCGCATTGAATCCGGGGTTCTTGCGCCCGGTCTTGTCCTCGCTCATCGCCACCCGCTCTCAGGAACATCCACAGTTGCGCAGGGCACCCGCCACCGCGTCGAGCGCGGGTCTGCTGACCTCCGGCAGCCGGTCGTTGGACATGAGCGCGAAGGTCAGTACCCGCCCGTCCCGGTCGAGCACATACCCCACCAACGCGCTCGCCACGCTCAGAGTTCCGGTCTTGGCCCGCACCCACCCCGCGCCCTGCCTGTTCTGGGTGACGAAGCGGGGGGCGAGCGTCCCGGTTCCGCCCGCGACCGGCAGGTCGTCGAGCAGGGGCGCCAGAGCCGCTGCGCGCGGATCGTTTTCGGGCCTGGCCTGGGTACCGGCGGGCACGATGGCGGCGTCACCGGTCGGCTTGGCCGCGGTGGCCACGATGGTGTCGAGCAGGCGCGGCGGCACCCGGTCGTCGACGGACAGGCCGCTGTTGTCGGCCAGGTGCAGGCCGGTCACGTCGAATCCGGCGGTGGTGAGCGCGGCGGCCGTCGCGGCGGTGGCACCGGCGAAGGACGCCTCCCGTCCGGTGGCGAGCGCCAGTTCGCGTCCGATGGTCTCGGCCAGCACGTTGTCGGAGTGGATCATCATGTCGTGCAACCGAATTCGCAACGGCGCCGATTCGACCTTCGCGATCTCGACGCCGTTGCTCGCGGCCTGGCCGACGCGCACGGCGGCCGGGTCGATGCCGAGTTCGGCGGCCAGGGCGCGCCCCACGTCGAGTGCTGGGGTCGAGGTGCGCGGGGAGTAGTCGGCCGACGGGTCGAACCGTCCGCCGTCGAGCATCACCGGTTCGATGGGGGTGATCGAGCCCTCGGGGATGTCGATCGGATCCCAGCCCGGCGCCATCGTCGGCCCGGCGTAGGCGGAGGTGTCGACGACGATCGCGTTCGCCTGCCTGCCCGCGGCCTTGATCTGCGCGGCGAGGTCGGCGATGCGCGGGCCGTCGGTGTAATAGCCGCCGTCGGCGCGAGTGGTGAGCGTCGGATCGCCGCCGCCGACCAGCACGAGTTCCCCCGGCGCCCCGGCGACGACCCGGGTGGCGACCCGCTGATCGTCGGGCAGGGTGAGCAGCGCGGCCGCGACCAGCATGATCTTCGCCGTCGACGACGGAATCATCGCCTTGGCCGGTTCCTGGCTCCACAGCACGGTTCCGCTGGTCGGGTCGGTGACCTGCCCGGCGAACGCCCCGAGATCCGGGCTGCTCGCCACCTGCGCGAGGGCCGCCGCGATCCCCTCGGCCGACGGCGCGGGGGCGTTCGATCCGGCCGGGGCGATCGCGATCGTCGGCGCGACGGCCGACGGCGCGTCGGCGACGGTGAGCCCACCGTGCCGGAATTCCGGGGTCCACGGCCGGGCGATCGCGGCGAAACCGCCACCGATCACCAGCAGCGCGACGACGACCGCCGACAACCAGATCCACCCCGACCGGCGACGTCGCGGCTCCTGCCATCCCGGATTCTGTTCGCTTGGACCGATCACGACCGTCGTTTCTCCTCTAGCCCGCCCGACGCCCGACCGCGCTGAGCCGCCTGCCGCACCGGTGTTCCGGCACTCCACACTATCCTCGTTGCGCAACGGTTCCCCAGAACGATCTGGCGATTCGGCACACAAGCACTCGAACGAACAAGGAGATGGCGTGGAGTTCGACGTCACCATCGAGATTCCCAAGGGTTCTCGGAACAAGTACGAGGTCGATCACGAGAGCGGCCGGGTGAAGCTCGACCGGTACCTGTACACCTCCATGGCCTACCCGGCCGACTACGGCTTCATCGAGAACACCCTCGGTGAGGACGGCGATCCGCTGGACGCGCTGGTGCTGCTGCCGGAGTCGGTGTTCCCCGGTGTCATCGTCGAGGCCCGCCCCGTCGCGGTGTACCGGATGACCGACGAGGCCGGTGGCGACGACAAGATCCTGTGTGTGCCCGCGGGCGACCCCCGCTGGGACCACATCCAGGACATCACCGACGTCCCCGAGTTCGAGCTGGCCGCGATCAAGCACTTCTTCGAGCGCTACAAGGACCTCGAGCCCGGCAAGTTCGTGAAGGGTTCGGAGTGGCTGGACCGCGCCGAGGCCGTCAAGATCATCGACGAGGCCTTCGCCCGGCTGAAGGAATCCGGCCACTGAGCCGATAGACGACGAAAAACGGGAAGTCCGAAGGGGATTTGGACTTCCCGTTTTTCTGTTTCTGGGGGATCAGTACCAGATGTAGAGGTCCCAGCCCTCCCAGGTCTCGACGCACTGCCAGTAGTAGCCGCCGGTGTAGGACGACTCGCCGTCGGCGCGGCACTGGTAGAGCTCGTAGTAGGTGCCGTAGTACGTGCCCTCCGGCGCGGCCGCGGCGGCGGTGCCCGCGGTGACCGTCGACACCCCGGCGACGGTAGCCAGGGCCAGCAGTGCGGCGGCGATGGTGGTCATGATGCGCATGTCGTTCTCCTGATGTTCGTTGCGACATCAGGAACGTTATGGGCGTTCGACCGCCGAAACAGCCACCCCTAGGTGGCCATTCGGGCCCACCTAGGTCGCTTCACCTTTCCCACCCTTCGTCGACTGCGCGGCGGTGTCGGCCATGGCGCCGATGCCGTCGGCGGCCTTCGCGTCGCCCGCCGACTGCAGGCCACCCGACATACGCAGCGGCACTTCCTTCCAGAACAGCACGAGCAGCAGCGCGAGCAGCGCGACGCCGGTGGCGAACAGGAACACCGTCGACATGGAGTCGGCGAAGCCGACCTGGAACGGTTCGGCCAGGTCCGGGTCGAGTTGCTGGATGATCGAGCTGTCCTGCAACACCTTTCCGGCGGCCGAGGTGTCCTGGGCGAGCAGCCCCTGCGACAGGGCGGCATCGGCCGGGTTGTCGCCGCGCGCTCCTTCGATCACGGCCTGCTGATACGCCGGATCGGTGGCGGCGTGGCGCAGTTCGTCGGTGATGTTGGGGGTGAGCAGGGTGAACAGGACCGACAGGAACACCGCGGCACCCAGGGTGCCACCGATCTGCCGGAAGAACGTGGCCGCCGCGGTGGACACACCCATGTCCTTGGGCGGCAACGCGTTCTGCAATGCGAGGGTGAGCGGCTGCATCAGATTGCCGAGCCCGAAACCGGCGACAGCCATGTAGATCATCGCCAGCCACAGCGGGCTGTGCGCGTCGAGCAGGTGCAGCAGGAACAGGCCGAGGGTGAGCATGGCCGCACCGATCACCGGGAAGGCCCGGTAGCTGCCGGTTCTGGAGATCAACCGGCCCGAGAGGATGGAACCGAGCATCAGCCCGAGCACCATCGGCAGCATCTGCAGACCCGCCTCGGTGGGTCCGGCACCGCGCACCACCTGCAGGTATTGCGGCAGCAGCAGCATGCCACCGAACATCGCCGCCCCGACGACGAACGAGATGACGACACCGAGGGTGAAGGTGACGTTGTCGAAGATGCGCAGCGGGATCAGCGCCGCGTCGCCCATGTACTTCTCGATCGCGACGAACCCGATCAACCCGAGCGCGCCGATCACGTAGCAGATCACCGATCCGGTGCTGCTCCAACCCCATTCGCGGCCCTGTTCGGCCACGATGAGCAGCGGGACGAGGCCGACAGCCAACACGAGCGCACCGGCGAAGTCGATGCGATGGGTGGAGTGCGGCTTGCGCGGCAGGTGCAGCACCCGCGTGACGACCACGAGCGCGAGCAGGCCGAGCGGCACGTTCACCAGGAACACCCAGCGCCAGCCGGTGATGCCGAGAATGCTGTCCTGCCCGGCGAGCAGACCGCCGAGCACCGGCCCGAGCACACTCGAGATACCGAACACCGCGAGGAAATAGCCCTGGTAGCGGGCGCGTTCGCGCGGTCCGATGATGTCGCCCATGATGGCGAGCGCCAGCGACATCAGGCCGCCCGCGCCGAGCCCCTGGAACGCGCGGAACGCGGCGAGCTGATACATCGACTGGGCCAGTGTGCACAGCAGCGAACCGACGATGAACAGCCCGATCGCGGTGAGGAAGAACGGCTTTCGGCCGAACATGTCCGAGAGCTTGCCGTAGAGCGGGGTACTGATCGTCGCGGTGATGAGGTACGCCGTCGTCGCCCAGGCCTGCAGCGAGTAGCCGTGCAGGTCGTCGGCGATGGTGCGGATGGAGGTCGACACGATCGTCTGATCGAGCGAGGCCAACAGCATGCCGAGCATCAGCCCGGACAGGATGGTCAGGATCTGGCGGTGGGTGAAACCGGCGGGCGATTCCGCCACCGCCACGGTCGTCGTCACGAGGCGTTCTCCGATGTGTTGAGAGTGAGCAGCAGCGGCCGGGCCTGCTCGTAGTCCTCCACGAAGCGGGTGAGCAGAGCGGCGAAGTGCTCGCGGTCGGGTTCGGGCCAGTCCCTGGTGACGATCGCGATGGATTCGCGCCGTCGCTCGCGGATGCGGTCGGCGGTCTCGCGGCCGTAGTCGGTGGCGGCCAGTACGGTGGCGCGCCCGTCGTCGGGGTCGGCGGTGCGGACAACGAGCCCGCGGTCCACCAGCTGCGCCACCTGCCTGCTCACCGTCGATGCGTCCGAGTTCACCGCTTCGGCCAGCGCGCCCGAGCGCATCGGTCCGTCGCAGACCAGCCGGAACAGCACGACGAAGCCCGCCGGTTCGATGCCGGAGCGGTCCTTCATCTGGGCGAGGGCGCGGTCGCGCAGCCGGTGCAGGCGGACGAGGTGGACGGCGATCGTGTCGATCGCCGGGTCGTACTCCGTCACCGCATCACCTTTACTTGTATCAGACAATTAGTTGTGTGATGCAAGTATGTGGGCAGACCGGTCGCCGGGGCAACCGTTTATGCTGGCTTTACTCGCCCTTGAACTGCGGGGCGCGCTTCTGGAAGACCGCCGTCATCGCCTCGGTGAGGTCGTGCGAGGGCAGGAACGCCGCGTTCCAGGCCGACACATACCGCAAACCGTCGGCCACGCCCGGAGCAGTACGGTGCTCGAGCACATCCTTGATGCCCTGCACCACCAGCGGCGGGTTGTCCGCGATCTCGCGCGCCAGCTGGTGCGCCGCCGCGAGCACGGCCTCTTGGTCGGCGTACACGTCGTTCACCAGCCCGATCCGCTCGGCCCGCGCCGCGTCGATGTCCTTGGCGGTGTACGCCAGTTCGCGCAGGTGACCCTCACCGATGATGCCGGGTAGGCGCTGCAGCGAACCGATGTCGGCCACGATCGCCACCTTCGCCTCGCGCAGGCTGAACTTGGCGTCGGCGCTGGCCAGGCGGATGTCGGCGGCCGCGATCAGGTCGAGCCCGCCGCCGATGCACCATCCCGACACCGCCGCGATCACCGGCTTCACACAGGTGGCCACCGCGGTGACGGAGTCCTGCATGCGCCGGACCTCCTTGAGGAACTCGGTGCGCTGAGCCGCCTTGGCGCCGTCGGCGAGCACAGGGCCGAGCGTGCCACCCATCGCGGCCAGGTCGAGCCCGTAGGAGAAGTGCTTGCCCGATCCGGTGAGCACCACGGCGCGCACCTGCGGATCGGCGTCCAGCTCGGCGAAGATCTCCGGCAGTTCGCGCCAGAAATCCGGTCCCATCGCATTGCCCTTGCCGGGCCCGGTCAGCGTGACCTGGGCGATGTTGTCGGCGATCTCGACGGCAAAGGCCTTCCATTCACTCATGTGCTGATTATGGTCTGCCCGGGTCGACCCGCACCCTCCGGCGTCGGAGCGAATTCACGGCAACCCGAAAATGTCACTCTCCCGGCATAATTCGACCGACCGTCCTACTCTGGACGACATGCGCAGGTCGTCTTTGCCGATGGTCGCGTGCCGGGTGGCCGACACGCTCATCGCGCGCGGGCACCACGGCGTCATCGTCTCCCCCGACACGCCGACCACCACCGCCGTCGAGGCCGCTCGTGCCCTCGGCGCCCACCCCAGCGCCATCACCACCGCCCAGCTGTACCTGCTCGACAACGACCCGGTGCTGCTGCTGGTAGCCGCCCACCACCAGGTCGACCCGCACCGCACCGGCCCTCTTCTCGACGGCCAGCTCACCCGATGTCCCCCCGCCCTCGCCGAGCGCGTCACCGGCCAACCGCTCACCGGTACCGCCCCCTTGGGGCACCCGACCAACCTCCCCACCTGGGTCGACACAGCCCTGGCCGCCCACCGCGAGATCTGGGCCGCGGGCGGCCACCCGAGTACGGTCTTCCGCACCACCTACCGCGAGCTCATCCGCATCACCGCGGGGCTACCGCTGGACATCGAGTGAATCAGTCGGCGTAAGGGTCTCTCAAAGGTGCTGGCGTGCGGGCGATTTCGAGCACCCGCTCTGGAAAGGCGGGACCGGCGGCGTAGTACCTGGCTCTCGTACGCCCCACCGGGACGAGAACGTCGCGACGCACCATGTCCCGCAGATCGCGTTGGGCCTGCTGCGTGCTGAGCCCTTCGGCCTGTTCATAACGGGTGCGGCGAACACGGCCCGCCATCGCTACATCGTGCAGCGCCGACACGGTCCGCTCGTCGGCGTCCGACGAGCGCAGGAAGTTCGCAGTCTCGTCCCACACCCGACGCGATCGCGCGACGCGCGCGTGTACGGTCTGCGCCTGCTGGTGGTATGCGGTCAGGCTGAAGCGGATCCACTCCGAAACATCTTGATCAGGTCGGTAGACGCTGCCCCGTCGGCCGAGCACCTGGTAGTACTCCCAGGTGTTGCCCGGTCGGCCGAGCCACGCCTCGATCGAGCAGAACTCGGGGGCGATCACACCCTCACGGGCGATCACCAGGGTTTGCAGCGACCGCGACATGCGGCCGTTGCCGTCGGCCCACGGATGGATCGACACCAGATTCAAGTGGGCCATCGCAGCCGACACCAACGGATGCGTTGTCGACGGCGCGTTCAGCCAGTCGACCAGCTCCGCCATGAGCCCGGGAACGAGCTCGACATCCGGTGCCGTGTACGCGGCGATGCTCGAGTCGCGCGGATCGGTGACGTAAACCGGCCCTCGGCGCCACTGACCAGCGGGCTTGCGCGGCGAGTGACGGTGCCCCTGCAGCATCCAATGCAAGGCATTGAGGAATCCCACGCTGTATCGGAAATCCTCGACATCGTGCAGGGTCTGGATGTAGGTCATCATTCGCGCATAGGCCCCGGTCTCTGCTCGATTCTCCTCCGAGACGTCCACGTCTCGCTCGCCTGCGAGCAGGTCCTCGACGTCGATCGTCGACACCTTGAAGCCCTCGATCGAATTCGAGGCAGCGACCGCATCGGCGGTCAGGAATTTCCGGAGACCGCCGACCCACACCATCGGCACGCTCTGTAGCTCGTATCGCAGGCTCTCACGCATGCGGTCGACGTCGACCAGCACGGTCTCGTCGGCCGGGGAGAGCTGCGGCGTAGGGAACAGCATGACGCAATCATCTCATGCGTAGATGACGTAATTATTCAATTTTCGCGGCATGGTGGTTTTTCTCGGCGTGAGCCTGTCCATAGGCCGGGCAGACCGCCGGGCGTAGGTTGGGGCCGTGGGCGATATACGACGAACACCGGCCGACCTCGTGGTTCCCGACGATCTGAGCGGAATCACGGCCGAGCAGTATCGGGCGTCGATGCGGCACTATCCCGCCGGGGTGACGGTGGTGACGATCGGCGCCGAGACCGGCCCCGTCGGCTTCACCGCGACCTCGTTCGCGTCGCTGTCGCTGGAACCCCCGCTGGTGTCGTTCAACATCGCGCACACCTCGTCGAGCATCGAGGCCCTGCGCGCCGCCGACTCCGTGGTCATCCATTTCCTCGGCGAACACCAGCACCACCTGGCCCACCGCTTCTCCCGCTCCGCCGCCGACCGCTTCACCGACCGAGCCCTCTGGACCACCCTCGACACCGGCGAACCGATCCTGCACGGCACCCCCATCTGGCTCCGCACCACCATCCACCAACTCATCGATCTGGGCGACCACACCCTCGTCGTCGGCCTGGTAACCCGAGTCCACGACGAATCCGCCGACTCCCCCTCCGCCGCCCCCTTGCTGTACTACAACGGCAAATACCACCGCCCCACCCCCATCGACATCTGAGAGTGGATCGACAACACGAGGACGGGGTTCCGATGACTGCACTACCCATCTCCACCGTCCGCCAGAACCTGTTCAAGCTGGTACAGCAGGTCAATGACGACCACGACACCGTCACCGTCGTAACAAAGTCCGGCGAGAACGCGGTCATAGTCTCCGAGACCGATTGGAACGCGATCCAGGAGACCTTGTACGTACTGGCCACCCATGGCGGTGTACGACTGCTCGAATCCGCTCGCGACGCACGGGAAGGCAAGTTCGAAGCTCACGAGTTGATCGATCCCGATGCCTGACCGCAAGCTGGCTTTCAGCGCCTACGGGTGGGAAACGTACACCTCATGGCTTGCGCGGGACCGGACCGTCCGCAAAGCTGCGAACAAGATGATCACCGCCGTTCTGGCCGATCCGTTCGCGGGAATCGGTAAGCCGGAGCCGTTGAAACACCACCTCGCCTGCAACTGGTCGCGCCGCATCACCCGTGAGCACCGGGTGATCTACTACGTCACCGATTCCGAGGTCGTTGTCATTGCGGTCGGCGGCCATTACGACGAGTAGCGACCGACCGGTCAGCCGAGGAGGCAGGGGGTGGCGCCGGTGGGGTCGGGGGTGAGGGGGCGCGTTTCGGGGGTGGGGTTCCAGTGGCCGTTGGTGGAGGCGTAGGTCCAGGTGGGGCCGGTGGTTACCAGGGTGGTGAGGGCGGTGATCAGGCGGTCGACGTCGGCGGGGGTGGTGCCGAGGCCGATGCTGGCGCGCAGGGCGGCGTCGAGGCCGAGGCTGGTCAGCAGCGGGTGAGCGCAGAAGCGGCCGTCGCGCAGGCCGATGGCGTGTTCGGCGGAGAGGTAGGCCGCGACGTGGCCGGGGGTGTAGCCGTCGACGGTGAAGGCGACGATGCCGACGGAGTCGGGGCTGTCGGACCAGATGCGGACGGGACGCACGCTGGGGATGGCGGCGAGGCCGTCGCGCAGGCGGTCGGCGAGGGCGCGTTCGTGGGCGACCAGTTCCTCGGGGTCGATGGCGGCGAGCGCGTCACAGGCGGCGGCGATCGCGGCGGCGCCGAGCACATTCGGTGATCCGGCTTCGTGACGTTGCGGCGCGGGTGCCCACTCCGTCTCCGCCACACCGACAGTGCGCACCGCGCCGCCGCCCGCCAGGTACGGTTCGGCCGCGTCGAGCCAGTCCCGCCTGCCGACCAGCACCCCGGACCCGAACGGCGCGTACAGCTTGTGCCCGGAGAAGGCCAAGTAGTCGATCCCGCTCTCGCGCAGGGAGATCCGCCGATGCGGTGCCAACTGGGCGGCATCGACGAGGATGCGCGCCCCGCACAGGTGCGCGATGTGGGCGAGCCGTTCCAGCGGCAGCACCTCGCCGGTCACGTTGGAAGCGCCGGTGACGGCGAGCAGAGCGGCTGGCCTGCCGCACAATTCGGCGACGACTCGCTGGATCGTCTCCTCGAGCGTCGCGGCGGCCCGGACGACGCGTCGTCCGTTGCGCGTCCAGGGCAGGAAGTTGGCGTGGTGTTCGATGTCGAGCACCACCGTCTCGCCCGGCACGCATCCGGCCAGCAGGTTGAGCGAGTCGGTGGTGTTGCGGGTGAACACGACGACCTGATCGTCGTCGGCGTCGAGGAATCGGGCGACCGATCCGCGCGAGGCCTCGTAGCACTCGGTGGAGATCCGCGAGGCGTACCCGGCGCCGCGATGCACGCTGGCGTAGTACGGCAGCAGTTGCGAGATCCGGTCGGTGACCTGGCGCAATGCGGGTGCGCTCGCCGCGTAGTCGAAGTTGGCGTAGGTGTTCGTTCCGCCCTGGACGAGCGGAACGCGCAGGTCGGCACCGGAAACGGCGGCGAAGGCACAGGTGGGGTCGATAACAGCGGTCATGACGAATATCCCGTCGGCTCAGGGACTCACCACGTAGCGAGAGTCCGCGCTTGCCGCGTCCACCTCGGACGTCGGCCTGGTCGTCACCCGGAGCACCCCACCGCGGAGGAGGGTTGCCGACCAGCTAGCCGGGGCTTGTCGCTGGTACTCGTGACCTGGCATCGAGAGTGGCAGACGATCCGGCCCGCTGTCAACCACCGATCGAATGTCGTTGCCCGCCAGCATCACCCGATTGCCCACGAATTGCCCCGGCCACAACATGCGGCACCCCCCATCATGGACACCCCAAATGATTGAGTTACCCCACTATTTGTTAGGGTGGCTGCCATGCCCTCGACCACGGACCCCGAAAGCGGCCTGGCGCGCTACCCGGTGTACGCGCTCGGCAGGCTCACCAAGGCCATGCACGCCCAGATCGACATCCCACTACGCGATCACTGGGTGCTCACTTTCATCGCCGAGAACGCCGACCTCACCCAGAAGAAGGTCGGCGAGGCGCTCGGCATCGACCGCAGCGAAGTGGTCCGCCTGATCGACGCGCTCGAGGGCGCGGGCCTGGTCGAACGCGCCCGCGACGGCAAGGACCGTCGCAAGTACCGGCTGCGCATCACCGACGCGGGCCGCAAACAGTGCAAACGCACCGACAAGTTGATCGCCGAGGCCACCGCGCGCGTGCTCGGGCGACTCGACGAAGACGAACAGCGCACGCTGCACCGGCTGGCGGTGGCGGCACTCGGCGAACCGCCGGAATCACCGTCGTGAACAGCGCCGACGGCACACCGCACGGTGACCGTCCGGCACCACACGCACCGCGTACCGTTGGCATCTGGTGACCATCCCGTTTGCCCACCGGTAACCCGCTCATGAAACAACAGACACCACCGATGGGGGTCAACCGATGAGAGGTGGACTGAGCACGATGCTCGAGCCACGCACCGAGGACCCGGCGAACCGGCGGCGCGACCCGCTGCTGCGCGCCGATCTGGCCGCGCCGCCGCGCACCCTGGTCGACATTCTCACCAGCACCGCCCTGACCCATCCCGACGCGCCGGCGATCGACGACGGCACGACCGTGCTCAGCTACCTGGAGCTGATCGCCGCGATCGAGGCAAGGATGACCGAGCTCACCGACGCCGGGGTCCGCCCGGGCGACCGGGTAGGCGTGCGGATGCCCTCGGGCAGCGCGGCGCTGTACGTCACCATCCTCGCGGTGCTCTACTGCGGCGCCGCGTACGTGCCCGTCGACGCCGACGACCCGGAGGAACGCGCCCGGCTCGTCTTCGGGGAGGCGCGGGTGAGCGCGATCGCGACCGGCGCGGGCATCGAATCCGACACCGCCGTCGCGGGCCGCGCCGGTCACAGCGATCCGAACACGCTGCCGACGCCCGCCGACGACGCCTGGATCATCTTCACCTCGGGTTCCACCGGCACCCCGAAAGGCGTTGCGGTGACCCATCGCAACGCCGCCGCGTTCGTCGACGCCGAGGCCCGCCTGTTCCTGCGCGACGCCCCGATCGGTCCCGGCGACCGCGTGCTGGCGGGCCTGTCGGTGGCGTTCGACGCCTCGTGTGAGGAGATGTGGCTGGCCTGGCGCAACGGCGCCTGCCTGGCGCCTGCCCCGCGCGACCTGGTGCGCACCGGCGCCGACCTGGGGCCGTGGCTGATGCGCCGCGAGATCAGCGTCGTGTCCACCGTGCCGACGCTGGCCGCGACCTGGCCGTCGGATGCCCTGGAATCGGTGCGGCTGTTGATCTTCGGCGGCGAGGCCGTGCCACCGGAACTGGCCGAACGACTGGCGGGCGCCGACCGCGAGGTGTGGAACACCTACGGTCCAACCGAGGCGACCGTCGTCGCGTGCGCGGCCCTGCTCACCGGGGCGATGCCCGTGCGTATCGGTCTGCCGCTGGACGGCTGGGACCTCACCGTCGTCGACCAGCGGGGCAACCCGGTACCACCCGGCGAGACAGGCGAACTCGTGATCGGCGGCGTCGGCCTGGCCCGCTATCTCGACCCGGCCAAGGACGCCGAGAAGTACGCGCCGCTGCCGTCGCTCGGCTGGGAACGCGCGTATCGCAGTGGCGATCTCGTGCGCAACGATCCCGAAGGCCTGATCTTCCTCGGTCGCGCCGACGATCAGATCAAGATCGGCGGCCGCCGCATCGAACTCGGCGAGATCGACAACGCGCTGCAGCACCTGCCCGGCGTGAGCGGTGCCGCCGCCGCGATCCGGACGACCAAGGCGGGCAACAAGATCCTCGTCGGCTACCTCACCGGCGCGGGCCCCGACTTCGATGCCAAGCAGGCGAGAAAGATCCTGGCCGAACAGCTTCCGGCGCCGCTCGTTCCGCGCCTGGCGGTGGTCGCCGACCTGCCGACCCGCACCTCCGGCAAGGTCGACCGCGACGCCCTGCCCTGGCCGCTGCCGAGCACCGACGACGCCGCCGAGCACGGACTGAGCGGCACCGCCGCCTGGGTCGCTGGGCTGTGGGACGCCATCCTCGGCGCCGAGGTCACCGATCTGGACACCGACTTCTTCGATGTGGGTGGTGGTTCGCTGTCGGCCGCGCAGCTGGTCGGCGCGCTGCGGGAACGGTATCCGCAGGTCACCGTTGCCGATCTCTACGAGCATCCGCGCCTCGGTTCGCTGGTGCGGTTCCTCGACGGCAGCGCCCCTGTCGCCGCCGTCGACGCGCGGGTGGTTGAACCCACTCCCCTGCGTGCCCAGCTCACCCAAGTACTCGCCACCATCCCGCTCACCACGCTCACCGGCTTGCAGTGGGTCACCTGGCTGGCGGTGGTGTCGGCGATCGCCGGTTGGTCCGGTTCGCTGCCGTGGTTGCCCCGGTTGTCGTGGTGGTGGATCGCGCTGGCGTTCGTGCTGTTCATCTCGCCGATCGGCCGGATGACGCTGTGCGTCGCGGGCGCCCGCGTGCTGCTCGCCGGGCTGCGGCCCGGCACCTACCCGCGTGGTTCGTTGGTGCATCTTCGCCTGTGGGCGGCCGTGCGCCTCTCCGAAGCCAGTGGCGCCGAAAGCCTTTCGGGCGCACCGCTGATGGTGCCGTTCGCGCGGGCGCTCGGCGCGAAGATCGGCAAGGGCGTCGACCTGCACACCCTGCCCCCGGTCACCGGCATGCTCGAACTCGGTGACGGCGCGAGCGTGGAACCCGAGGTCGACCTGTCCGGCTACTGGGTCGACGGCGACCGCGTGCACATCGGCGGCATCACCATCGGTGAGGGCGCGGTGATCGGGGCACGATCGATCCTGCTGCCCGGCACCAAGATCGGTAAACGCGCCGAGATCGCGCCCGGTTCGGCCGTGTCCGGCAAGGTCAAGGGCGAACAGGAATGGGCGGGTTCACCGGCGGCGAAAACCGGTAAGGCGCCGCGTCGCTGGCCCGACCACTCCCCCGATCGCGCCAGGCACTGGCTGGTCGTCTTCGGCCTCTCGTCCATGGCCCTGGCCGCGATGCCGGTACTCGGACTGGCCGTCGGCGGCACGTTCATCGCCTGGTGGGTGCGCGAGGAGACGACCATCGGCGCCGCCGCCCTGCGCGGTTTCGTCATCCTGCCGGTGGCCACCCTGCTCAGCCTCGGCGTGTACGCGGTGGCGACGGTGCTCGCGGTCCGCCTGCTCGGCATCGGCCTGCGCGAGGGCTACCACCCGGTGCGCAGCCGCACGGGCTGGCAGGTGTGGGCTACCGAGCGACTGCTCGATTCGGCACGCACCTTCCTGTTCCCGCTGTATGCCAGCCTGCTCACCCCGATCTGGTTGCGGCTGCTCGGCGCGCGGGTCGGCAAGAACGTGGAGGCCTCGACGGTGTTGCTGCTGCCCAAGTTCACCGTGGTCGCCGATGGCGCGTTCCTGGCCGACGACACCATGATCGGCAGCTACGAACTCGGCGGTGGCTGGCTGCGCATCGGCGAGGCCAAGGTCGGCAAGCGCGCCTTCCTCGGCAATTCCGGGATGACCGCACCCGGGCGCCGGGTGCCCAAGAACGGGCTGGTCGCCGTGCTGTCGGCGGCGCCGAGCAAGGCGAAGGCCGGGTCGTCGTGGCTGGGCAGCCCGCCGGTGCGGTTGCGTCGCGCGACCGAATCCGCCGACACCTCACGCACTTTCGACCCGCCGCTGCGGTTGAAGCTGGCGCGCGCGTTCGTGGAGACGTGCCGATTGATCCCGGTGATGGTGACCTTCGCCATCGGCCTCGGCGTGCTGTTCACGCTGGCTCTGATCGCCCAGCACAGCGACTATCTGGTGGCCGCGTCGCTGTCCGGGTTGGTGCTGATGGGCGCGGGCGCGGTGGCCGGGGCGACAGCCGTGGCCGCGAAATGGCTGCTGATCGGGCGCATCCGGGCCGTGGAGCATCCGCTGTGGAGCTCGTTCGTGTGGCGCAACGAAGTGTCGGACGCCTTCGTCGAGACCGTCGCGGCGCCGTGGTTCGCGCGGGCCGCGACGGGTACCCCGGTGATGAATCTGTGGTTGCGCGGACTCGGTGCCAAGATCGGCCGGGGGGTATGGTGCGAATCCTATTGGCTTCCGGAGGCAGACCTGGTGACACTCGGCGACGGCGCGACCGTGGAACGCGGCTGTGTGGTGCAGACCCACCTGTTCCACGACCGCATCATGTCCATGGACACGGTGACACTCGACGCCGGTGCCACCCTCGGCCCGCACTGCGTCGCGCTGCCCGCCGCCCACATCGGCGCGGGCGCGACCATCGGACCGGCCTCACTCGTCATGCGCGGTGACGTGGTTCCGCCGTCGACCCGCTGGTGGGGCAACCCCATCGCGCCCTGGGCGAGTTGATGCGCTCGTTCTACGAGGACCCGATCGACGTCTACCTCCCGCAGAACGGCAACCGCGGCTACCGGGTGTCGCGTTACGAGCTGGAACTGAGCTACAAACCGGCCAGCAACCGGCTGGCCGGGCGGGCGGTGATCATCGCGGTCACCACCGAGGTCCGGTCGTCGTTCACCCTCGACCTCTCGCCCGCGCTCGGGGTGTCGAAGGTGTTCGTCAACGGGTCCAAGTCGGTGAAGTTCAGTCATCAGCGCGGCAAGCTGTCGCTCACTCCGCAGCAGAAGATCCCGGCGGGCGGTGTGCTCGAGATCACCGTCAACTACGCGGGCACGCCGAAGCCGGTGCGCGGGCCGTGGGGCGAGGTGGGCTGGGAGGAACTCACCGAGGGCTCGCTCGTGGCCAGCCAGCCCAACGGCGCGGCGTCGTGGTTCCCCTGCGACGACCACCCGAGTTCCAAAGCGTCCTACCGCATCTCGATCACCACCGACAGCCCGTACTACGCGCTGGCCAACGGCACCCTGATGCGTAAACAGGCCAAGGCCAGCCAGACCACCTGGGTGTACGAGGCGCCCGAACCGATGGCCACCTACCTGGCGACCATCCAGATCGGCAACTACCGCAAGTACCGCGTCGGCAGTCCCGGCGAGCCGGTGCCGATGCAGGCCGTCGTCCCGCCGAGGCTGCGCGCGAACTTCGAACACGATTTCGCGCGTCAGCCGCAGATGATGGCGTTGTTCACCGAGAAGTTCGGGCCGTACCCGTTCGAGAACTACAGCGTGGTCGTCACCGACGACGACCTCGACATCCCGATCGAGGCACAGGGCATCTCCATCTTCGGCGCCAACCACTGCGACGGCAGGCGCGGCGCCGAACGACTCGTCGCCCACGAACTGGCACACCAGTGGTTCGGCAACAGCCTGACCCTGCGGCAGTGGCGTGACATCTGGCTGCACGAAGGCTTCGCCTGCTACGCCGAATGGCTCTGGTCGGAGGCCTCCGGCGGACCGAGCGCCGACGCGCTGGCCCGCACCGCGCACGCGAACCTGGCCCGGCTACCGCAGGACATCATCGTCGGCGATCCAGGTCCGGCGGACATGTTCGACGATCGCGTCTACAAGCGCGGCGCACTGACGTTGCACGCGCTGCGCCTGGAACTGCGCGACCACCTGTTCTTCCAGCTCATCCGGGAATGGACCGCGCGCTACCGGCATTCGTCGGTGACCACCGAGGAGTTCGTCGACCTCGCCGGTCACTACAGCGTGACGCCGCTGCGCGGACTGTTCGCGATCTGGCTCGGCACCAAGCCGTTGCCGCAGCTGCCTCAGAACACCAAGTAGCGCTGGGCCAGTTCCTCGACGAGCGGGTCGTCGGCGGGCACCATCTCGAGTGCCTCCAAATCGTCGGCGACCGCGATGTGGTGGTTGTCGTCCTGTTCGGGGTCCGGCCCGTCCTCGGCCAGTTGACGCTGCAACTTCTGCCGGACCCGGTCCTTCAGTGAATCGCGCATGGTTCCAGGTTGCCCGTCGACCGGCGCGCACGCCAGCATCAGACGGGGGTGAGCCAGGTTCCCCACGGGGTGTTGCGCAGCACCGAATACCCGATGAGCAGGGCGAAGAACGTCCACACCGTCACCGGGCTCAAGCCCGGTAACCGCCAGCGTTGCCCGCGCCGGGCGCGCCCGAACCAGTCGATCACGAAGACCGCGAAGGCGAGGACCAGCGGCAGCACGAGCAGGTTGCTGTGCAGGGAATCGATGATGCGACCGTCGGTGAGGTTGTGCATCGCGCGCATGCCGCCACAGCCGGGGCAGTACACGTCGAACAGCGCGTAGACCGGGCACAGGCCGTAGGAACCCTCGACGTGCGGGTCGCGGAAATGCAACAGTGCCAGCGTGCCGACGCCGATACCCGCGGCGATCAGCGGCGGCGTGAACCGTCGCCAGGCCGGGGTGTTGGCTGGGCCGGAAACCCCGGTCACGACGTGCGCGTTGTCCACCCTCTTACGGTAACGGCGCCCGCTCGGGGTTGCCACAACGGTTGTAATCGCCCGGCCCCTTCGGACGATGTCACAAGGGAACCGGCTGTCGATGCCCACTACGCAACAAATGGGACACTCTGACCCGCTAACACTAGCTAGCACGCGAGCTCGCACTGTACGGTGGCCTACGACACAAAGGAGTGCCGAGATGCTTGCGAAGTCGATGATGACGCTCGCGGCAGCGCGTTCCACGGTCTCGAGTTTCGAGTCCGGCGCACTGACCGCCCAGTTCCGTGCCGGGCTGCGTACCCGCAGTTTCGCCACCGCGAAACTCAATGCCCCCGCCACCCCGCACCGGGTCGTTCCGGTCACCACCGCCGACGGCGCCCAGCTCAGGGTGCACGTCTACGGCGACGACTCCGCCCCCACGTTGGTGCTCATCCACGGTTGGGCGTGCAGCATCGAGTACTGGAACCCGCAGATCAGCGCCTTCGCCGACGACTACCGCGTGGTGGCCTACGACCAGCGCGGTCACGGTGAGTCGACCCTCGGTTCCGTCCTCCCCAGCGAGAACACCCTCGCCGACGACCTCGCCACCGTCCTCGAGGCCACCCTCCGCCCCGGCGAGCAGGCCGTGCTCGCCGGTCACAGCATGGGCGGCCTGACCATCCAGGCCTGGGCCAAGCACCACCCGCGCCAGGTCACCGAGCGCGCCGCCGCTGTGCTGCTCGCCAACACCGCCAACTCCGACATCCGCGCCGAAACCGATCTGCTGCCCCTGCTCAACAAGCAGCTCACGGTGGCCACCTACCCCGTCACCATCCTCGGTGCGCCGGTCCGGATGCCGCAGCCCATCAGCGAGACCGTGCTGTTCACCCCGGTCCCGATCCCCGGCGGCTGGCTCACCGAGCAGGTCTTCCGCTACCGCATCCTCACCCCCGAGGCCACCGCCGACGAGATCGACTTCGCGATCGGCATCATCCGCTCGTGTCGTCCCCTCGCCCGCGCCAGGCACGCCGCGGCCATGGCCGACATGGACCTCACCGCGGGCACCGCCAACCTGACCGTCCCGACCACCGTCATCGCCAGCGCCCAGGACCGCCTCCTCCCGCCGCGCATGTCACGCCCTATGGTCGACGTCCTGCGCCGCTCCGGCCACCTGGCCGACTTCGAACTCCTGCCCCACGGTCACCTCAGCAATATCGAGGACACCGAAGCCTTCGACACCACCCTGCGGCGGATCCTGCGCACCGCCATGAATTCTCGGTTCACCCGGGGCAAAACCGCCACGAGCTGACCCGAGCCAGCCTTCCTGAGCCCGGTCAACGGCGATCGGCTCAGGAGGACCCGCCGCAAAAGGCCCTCGACCACCTCGGTCGAGGGCCTTTCCGTTCACCCTGGAAGTCGGGAACTACGTCGTCACTCGCGATAGGTCAGGACATAGGCATTGGTGGCGGTCCCGATGCTGTAGGGACCGATGCACGAGGCCGACCCCTGCCCCGTCGGGCTGATCGCCCCACTCCACGACCCCTGATAGGGCCCGATCCCCATGAGCGGGAACGCGTTCGGAATTCCCGCCAGCCCCCAGCACTCGACGACCAGGCTGTACTCGCGACTCGCGGGCGCCCCCGTGTCATGACAGCTGACCGAGGCACCGACCAGATCACGGCTGACCACACAATCCTGCGGTCCCGCCTGCGCGACACCGGAACCGACCATCGCCGAGAACCCCATCACCGACGCGGCGGCGACGGTGAGACGAACTGCTGCGACCACTGATTTCCTCATTCGGAATCTCCCTAGGCTCGTTATATAGCAGTCGGGCATATCCTTAGCGTTGTTACATATCAGGGCAACAGCAGCCCCCAATACAGGGCCCACAGCGTGAAGCCGATGCCGCCGACGACGGCCAGCGCCCACCGGACGCGCGCCCCCTTCCCCGCACCCTCGAGGACGGCTTCGCGTCGGGCGACGAGGTAGCCGAGCGAGCACACCGCACACACCGCGATCACTTGCAACGCCAGCCAGGGCAGCGTACGACCGAACAGCAACGGCCCGAACGAGGTCGCCTTGGTCGAAGCCACGTACAGCACCTGAGCGAGCGTGCCGAGGATGCCGATTCCCGCGGTTGTCACCAGCAGGCGTGCGACTCCGGCTCGCGGCAGCCGATGAGCACGGGCAAACCCGGTGAGCGCGTATCCGAGCAGCGCGAGCACGGTACCGAGGAAGAGGACGAACAGCGCGGTCGTCGATTCCCACCACGCCTGCGGCGCCAGCGCGGTCACCGAATGTGCCTGCGCGGCGGGTTCATCCGAGTGTTTGTTCGCGGAGCCGGGCAGACCTTTCACCCACTCGCCCACGAGTTCGAGATACCCGGGCACCAGGTCAGCACCCTTGTCGAAACCGTCCGTGGTCGTGAAGGCACCGTGCTGCGCGTCCCGCAGCGTGCGCAGCGTGTAGTCGCTTTTACCCACTCGATCGAAGGCGTCGCGGTAACCGCGCAGGCTGTCGCCGGGAGGGGTGAGGCGGTCCTTCTCGCCCCAGATGGCGAGCACTGGCTGTCCGACTGCCGACAGCACGGGCGCCGGATCGTAGTACGCCTGGGCGAACAACCCTGCGGCCGCGCTCACGCGAATCGCGTTGCGGCCCAATATGTCGATCATGGAACCGCGAACCCCCGCAGCCCCGAAGCGGGTCTCGTTCGCCCAGGCCTGCTGCGCCGCCGGAGCACCCGCGTTGGCACCGACGACGACCAGGAAGGCGACCTCCGCCGAACGTGAAGCAGCAAGCGGCGCAACCCATCCGCCTTCGGACAGACCCCACAGACCGACGCGCGCGGGGTCCACCTCGGGTCGCTCGCGCAGGGCCGCCACGCCCGCGATGGCGTCGTCGGCGAGCAGGGAGTAGTCGCGATGTGCCGGGGTGTAGTCCTCCGTGCGCTTCTCGTACCGCAGCGCGACGATGCCCTGACGCGCGAAAGCGGCAGCGACCTGGGTGTATTGCGGGCCGCGTCCGTCGCCGGAACCGTGCACGAGGACGACGCCCGGCAGCCCGGTCGCGCCAACCGGGGCGTGCACGGTACCCGTGGTCGCGGCGCCGTCGGAGCGCGTGAAAGTGATGTCGGTCGTGGTGATCTCGTCGGCACCGGCTGTCGGCGAGAAGGCGACGAGCGCCGCGATCATGGCGGCGAGCAGGACGATTCGGGTGATCACGTGGTCCCTACTCGTCCATCCCCGGCGCGGGGAACGCGATGAAGCGGGTCAGCACGCGGCGCGTACCGGGTCGCCCTTCGGTATGCGCGGCCTGAAAGCGTTTGAGCAACGCGAGATACTCCTCGCAGAAGGCGTCCAACTCCTCGCGAGTCGCATGGATCGCTCCCCGCGAGAACGGCATCACATCACCCCATTCGCCGAGCCTGTCCCGCTCGCCCTGGAACCGCCGGAACGACTCGACATCCTCGGCGATGTGCTGCGCGACCAGCCCTTCCAGCAGCTCACGCATCTGCGGCGACTGCGACTTGTCCAGCCGGTACCGCAAATCTTTCGGCGGCGACCGCCACCACCGCTCCTTCCCCTTCGCCAACTCCGGCGCCTCGACGATGAACCCGTGCTCGGCCAACTGCCGCAGGTGGTAACTGGTGGCCCCCGTGTTCTCCCCCAACACCTCCGCCAACCCGGTAGCCGTAGCAGGCCCCTTCTCCGCCAACACCCGCAAGATCCGCTGCCGCAAAGGATGCGCCAACGCCTTGAGCGTCACCGGATCCGCGATCTCCCTGGGTTCCACCTCGTCCATTCATCCACACTATTCTTTGCATGCTTCTCTATGCAAAGAAAAATATGTACACTACTGCGCGGGTGGGCGCGGCGCGATATATCGGAGGAAGTCGGTGGCCGACTCTGATTCAGTAGCAAGGTGATCACGATGCAGGCCGTCGTCGAGGTACCGAACTTCGACTTCCACCCACTACCGCCCTGGCCGGTGTCCGCGGCGGCACCCTATTCCTTCATGCCGATCCACCCTACTTCCTCGGATACCGATGTCGGCTTGTTCGTGAGCGCGTTGATCTGCGGACTCGAAGGCGACCATGACGACCCGGTGGCAGCTCTGCTCGCCGAGGGGACACTGTCACAACCCGGGGGTCTGCGATTGACCGATACAGCCACCAGGGCGGTGGTGGCACCGGGATGTTGCGCCGGGCTGGAGGATTGGCGCGAGTGGGTCGATATCCTCGCGGGGCAGCCGCCGTGGCTCGGCCATGGCCCGACTCCTGAAGTCGAGATCGGCATCGACGAGCTGCGCGTGTGGCAGGACAACGGCGCGAACCGCCACATCGGCCAAAGCATCGTCGTCGAGCGTTCCGCACTACCGGAACTGCTGAACAGCGTTCACCGCGACCTGACCGGCTTCCTGACCTGTGTCCAGACATGGTCTGAACGAAACGGATTGGGCAGCAAAGGCACCGACCTCGTCGAGGCCATCGACCGAAACTTCCACATGACCGCTCCGCTGATATTCCCCGAGCATTGACGAAACCCCGGTGCGTTCCCCGGATCGCTCTGGCAGCATGACGCGATGCCGGATCTGTTCGTGGATTCGGACCCGAAGCCAACTTTCGCCGACGGGTTCCCGCTGACTGGCCGAAGACACGTGCGAGAACCAAGAAGATTCGAACAGATCGTTAAGCCCACGGCGGCAGCCTGACTACATGAATTCTCGAGTAAGACAGCTGATTCGACTGACCGCAACAGCTCTTGCCACCGCCGCGCCGACGATCGCTTTCGCCGCACCAGCGCTGGCGGACAGCCCTGCCTACGGAGCCATCGCCATCTCGGAATCGACCGGGATCACGGGCAGTTCGTGGAACTTCGATTCGGCGTCCGACGCCAGATCGGCCGCAGTCGACTACTGCGATATATCCGACTGCTACGCCTACGTGACTGTTGAGAGCGGTTGGTGCGCCGCCGTGGCGCGAGCAAGCAACGGAGATTGGTCGTGGGCGCGAGCCAGCAACCGCGCAGAGGCCACCGCGAACGCCATCGGCGCGTCATCCGGCCCCAACCCGATCGTCCAGACCTCCGTGTGCCAGGACTGACCCGCCAGACGCGCGCTCCCCAGAACCCGACGCGGTCAGCCACTCAGATCAGGCAGCGACTCACGGGGCGAATTCGAATCGCCCAGAACCGGCAAAGGCCCTCTCCGAATCCCGGAAAGGGCCTCTGACCTGCTGAGCCGCCTGGGGGAATCGAACCCCGACCTTTTCATTACCAAAAGCAACGACTATCAGGGCTACTAGACGGCGTGAACGACAACGGAAGAATTTCGATCGACCAGCATCGATACCCATCAGAGTCAGCGCTCGACAACTCCGACATATGTTCGACAACTATGCTCGCCCTGAAAATAAGTTGGGAGTTAGTTGGGCACCACAGGGCAGCCTCATCCACGTGTCCTATGCGCGACGCGCCGACGCCACAGCGACTCCGTTACCGACTAGCAACCGAGATGGAAGCAAAGCCCGCCGGAGTACGGCAGCATGAATCATCCACACACCAGAAGGACCGTACCAGGATGTCCGACTGCCCGACCCGGCCAGTACGGCACCAGCGGTCGCACGTAGGTAGCATGGCGACTTCACCTCACCCCTCGCGCGCAGGAATGGCCACCCCAGAAGATGAGCAGCTATCATGAGAATCCTCCAGACTTTACGGTTGGCTTTGACGCCGTCGTTATAGTTGCCGAGGGAATTGCATTTCGCGACGCAAATCCGATAATTCCAGAAAGAATTGCAGCGAAACTGCTTGAGCTCGGCATGCATCCGTCGTTGCATAGCCTCGGCAATAGAGACCCTCTTGCATACATGCAGCGCATCGCAGACGCAGCACCGAAATATTTAGACAGGGCCGATGCGGCATATAAGGATCTTGAGCACACTTGGTCCATTGAAAATCCAGCACGGTGCAGGCCCGGCCTTCGCGAGCTCATACTCCATCTTTCGGCCACAAATGTTCCAGTCGTATTCGCATCGATCAAGCATGAGAGTGTGGCACGTAATTCAATAAGGACGGGGTTGAAGCTTGCAAGCGGCTATTCTGTCATTGGCCGAAGCGGCTATAGAAATACTCCGGAAGCATACAAGGCCTCAGTCATTGAAGCCTGCGACACCCTGCCGGATGGTGCACGAACTCTCGTAATTGCACACGAAAAGATCGCGTCGCACGACGACTTTGAGGAGATTGCACCTAACCTCATCAAGGTCAGCTCTGGAAAATATTTCGTCGGCACCGATGCAGGGGGTTCCGAAGAATATCCACCGATCGACATCCTCGACCTTGCGCTCCAATGCGACCTTACGCAATCTGAAGCTAGTGAGCTCAAGAAGGCGAAATCTGTCCGCGATCGAGTCTATGCCTTGATGAAAAAGGCACGTGACAGCGGACTAACCAGTGCCGAATTCGCCGAGTATGGCGACCTTACCGGAGGTCTAACAGTTGTCGGCAACACCGCAGAGTTCGGGTTCATCGACGAGAAGGTGGGACAACATAACGCCAAGCGAATCGAATTCACTCGAAGCCATGCAGCCCATGGTCAGCACCTCCTAGAGGTAGTGTCGATAGACGCAGCTCTAATAGAAATCGAGCTACGAAACTGGCTAATAATCCACCGAAGTCGAGGATTCCAAGCCACCGAACGAATAACATTCGGACAGACGGTCACTCTCGCCCAGAATAATGGATTTCACGGCGACCTAATTGTCCGGTTGCGAAAGTTTAATAGCCTACGCAACGATGCCGTCCACCGTCTCGCCCGCGGAGTCGAAACATACGAAAATCTGACGATCGAATACATGAGGGACTGCGTTTTGCTTTTCGACATAAGGGATTTCGTACTCGCGTCCGCACCTCGCATAGGCGTCGAGACCGACGTCTTTTACGACTAGCTCTTCCTGCCAAGATTTTCCACTGCAATCTACGAGGAATCCTACACGCCCAGACCCACTGGACTCGCCCTGTCCGCGGCATATCCTGGATAGGGCGTGCACACTCTTGATGTTGTAGAGAGTAACTCGGAAATTCTTCTTACCGAATAAGGTGTCGACCGACACATTATCCTTTCTGGTCATCTTTGGGACCCAACTTACTCAACTACTCGTCCATACCGATCAACTCTTATTTCGAGTGAGATCAGCACTGTCAGCATGCCAGAGGTGCGCACATGCGCTGATGCATCAAGCCTGTCCCCAAGGCCGACACGTCCTCATCACCACGACTTGCGCTGATCGTCGCGCCCGACGTCGCTGTAGTTGCAGAAGCACTCGCCTCAGCCTCGGGCTCACTGGTTCCCGAGGCTTGGGCCCGGCCACAGACCACTTCCAACAGCGCGCAGTACCTCGATCCTGGCAATCTGAGCGCCGCCGTTCCACTCGACTCACTAGCAACACACGGTATTGATGGCGGACGGTCTGAACATTCCTGGACATATCAGTTCGACAACGCTGAGTCGTCATCCCAGATATGGCGCGTGACGTCCCTCTAGGAAGTGGTTCAGCCTGAGTCGCTGTGTGTGGTGCATGTCGAGGCGGCCGAGTTCGGCGGGGGCTATGAACCGCAGTTCGGTGGACTCATCGGAGATGGTGAGGTCGCCCCCGATGACGCGGGCCAGGAAGCACACGTTGAACTGGCGGCGGACCTCGCCGTCGCTGTAGGCGATGATGTGGCGCGGATCGGTGTACGTGCCGACGAGCCCGGTGATCTCGATATCGAGGCCGGTTTCCTCCTTGACCTCCCGCACCGCGCAGCCGGGCAGGCTGTCGGTCATCTCCATCCCACCGCCGGGCAACGCCCACAGGCCGCTGTCCGCGCGCCGCTGGAGCAAGATGCGGCCAGCGTCGTCGCACACCACGGCGGACGCCGCGACAACAAGGCTGTTCGGTTCTGGTGCGGCGGGATCGTCGTAGAACTCGGTGCGCGCCATCGGCTTACCCTTCCACCGGGCGGCCCGTTTGCCAGACCGCGTCGAAACTGTCGGTATAGGTGTCGAACAGGCCACCGTCGAGGGTACGGCGCAGATGCCAGACCGGCGCCCCGTAGGCATTCACACCCCACACGTGGGCATTGACATACATCTCGTCGTCGGCGCGGAAGATGCTGTTGTAGAGCGTCGTGGCGTGAGTCCTCAGCTCGATGCCGGGCGTACCGTGCAGCGCTCGGTAGTGCATTAACGCGAGACGGCAGCGGGATTCGATGCCGTGCCCGAACTTCTCTTCCCTGCCGCGTTGTTGGACGTTGGCGCTCTCGGCGTCACCGACTGCTATCCGTATCACGCAGCCTGATTCGGCGCGTTCGGTCAACAGATCGTTGAGGCGCGGGTACGCCTCGTGGAGGAAGACGGCCGCGTAGACCAAGATGTCGATGCGGTCGATCGCTGGCGTGAGCAAGTTGATGAACATCGATGCCGAGACGTCTGCTCGCTGGTCATAGAGGGCGACGAGCTCGGGGCTGACAGCGCGGGCTGTGCGCGCCTGCTGTAGCGCGGGCCAGAGGGCATGGACGTCCTCGCCCAAACACTCGGCGGCTTGGATCGCAGTGCGTCGCCGTGGAACTCGACCCAGATTCACCCAGCGTTCAACGGATTTCGGGTCCACGTTCGTGGCCTCAGCCAACCTTGCGTGTGTCCATCCACGCGCCGCTATCGCAGCACGCAACCGCTCATTCGACATAGGGACGTTGTACACCCATCAGGACGTCCTGAAGTGGGAAACATAGGAGGTTCCGTCTGCCGACGAACAAAGCGACGCTGGATTCAGGCCGCGCCGCCTGGTCGACCATGAATCCCAGACGGCGTGGCACCTCAACTCGACTGAGAGGGCACGCCGTGTGGGGGCAGAGACCAGCCGTACAGGAACAGCCGACCGTGTGGGACATCATCGCTCGATTGGCTCAGGAGGCGGACCAGCATGGTCAGCCGTCGCCGGTGCTCGATCATCGCGCACCGTCCGAGCCGCCGACAACTGAGCAAGCGCACACCGTCATGCAGTTACACCGGGCATGTGGGCGCTCGTACTGCCAGCGGAAGGCTGCGGCGTGGGAAGTGCTCGTCACAGCGGGCCGGATCGTGCCGTCGCCAGCGAACGGGGCGATGTGACCGGCGAGCGGATTGCGCAGGAGCTGACGACGGCACGATCCAATGTTGTCGCGGCCATGGCTGCGGCCGAGCCCGTCGACCTGGCCGGGCCGATCATGCTCGCGAACGGCGTGTGGGCGAACCGGTGGGAATGGATGGTGGCGGGTGACCGAGGACCTCGACGGGGCCGAGCTTGTCGGCAGGCATCTCGCCGCCACGCTGGAGTACTGCCCACTCCGACACGCACACGGACGAATCGAAAGCGGCGGGGGCCGCACTGTAATAGTGAGCCGCAGGGCAGTTTCCCGTCGGTTGGCACACTGTTGGCGCACTGAGACGAGAAAGGCCCTCCCCGGCGAACCGGAAAGGGCCTCTGACCTGGAGCCGCCTGGGGGAATCGAACCCCCGACCTTTTCATTACGAGTGAAGCGCTCTACCGACTGAGCTAAGGCGGCGTACCTTTCGGCGGTGCGAGTCTATCGCCTTGGGGTCGGAACGCGAAAACTGCTGGTCATCTGGGGTCAGCAAGAGGGCTGGAAGGGGTAGCAGGACGGGGGTGTGAGAGGGATCGAGGGAGGGGGTGGGGTGGAGAGGCGGGGGGCGGTAGCGCGGGTGGGGGTGGGCGGGGTTTCGGAGGATTGCATGTTGGTGACTGTCAGTACTGCGAGCAGTAGGAGGACGGTGCCGATCACGGCGGCGAAGACCACCAGGATCAGGGTCGGCGCTGCGCTGCGGTAGCCGCGCACGTAGAGCGAGCGGTAGCGGCCAGGGCGGGAGCGGCGCCTGCTCAACGGCTCGGCCTGTCTGCGCGATACTTCGCCGAGTGCTCTCCCCCACCCATAGGGAAAGTATGCCGGTCCCCCCGGCGGGATTCACCGGATCCGACAGGAAATCTCGAGACGAAAGCGCAAGGGCGGCAGGCGAAAACGAGGTCAGGTGGAGCGGGCGGCGATGAGGGTGGCGACCATGGCGGCTACCGCGAAGCGGGGTTTGACGTTGAGGTCGAGGGCTTCGCGGCAGGCGAGGACGGCGTCGATGCTGCGGAGGAGGCCTTCGGGGCGGACGCTGGCGGCGAGGTCGGTGATCTCGTCGGCCATGTCGGGGTGGGTGAGGGTGATGGTGGCGGCGCGGCCTGCGAAGCGCCTCGCGAGGGCGTCGCGGTACATGCCCGCTACGTCGATGAGGGCGCGGTCGAGGGCGTCGCGGCCGGTGCGGGTGGCGCGGGATTTCTGGCGGCGTTCCAGTTCCTTCAATACGCCTGCCGAGCCGCGAGTGGCGGAGGCCGCGCCCTTGCCGGTGCCGCCCGCGCCGAGGGCGGTGGCGAGTTCGTCGCGTTCGCGGTCGTCGCGTTCGGAGCTCATCTGTTTGGCTTCGTCGTCGGCCGATTTCACCAGTTCGTCGGCGGCGGCGTAGGCGGCACCCGGCCGCTCCGTGGCTTTGACCAGGGCGAGGGCACGCTGGCGGCGTTTGCGGGCGTCGTCGTCGGTGGCCAGGCGGCGCGCGCGGCCGACATGCCCGCCGCTCACCGACGCGGCCCATTCAGCGGTCTTCGGGTCGAGCCCGTCGCGCTCTTTCAGCACCTGTGCGATGGCGGGCACCGACGGCGTGACCAGATGCACGTGCCTGCACCGCGAGCGCAGCGTGACCGAGATGTCCTCGGGATCGACCGAGGGTGCGCACAGCAGGAAGACCGTGCGGTCCGGCGGTTCCTCCACCACCTTGAGCAGCACGTTGCCCGCCGCCTCGGTGAGCCGGTCGGCGTCCTCGACCACGACCACCTGCCACCGGCCGGTACTCGGCCGCCGCGAGGCGACCTGCACGATCTCGCGCATCTCCTTGGTGCTGATGCTCAAGCCCTCGGGGACGACCCGCCGCACGTCACCGTGCGTTCCGGCCATCGTGGTCGTACAGGCATGGCACGTGCCGCAGCCGACGGTGTCGGGGTCGGTGCACTGCAGAGCCGCGGCGAAGCACAGGGCGGCGATCGAGCGGCCGGATCCCGGCGGTCCGGTGAACAGCCAGGAATGCGTCATCGCCCCGGTGACCACACCGGCCCGCGCCGCGGTGGCGGCAGCGGTCAGCTCGGTCTCGACCACGTCCTGGCCGACCAGTCGATCGAAGACTCCTGCCACAGCATCACACCCTAGCCGCGCGCACCGACAACCCCGAGAGCGGTGGTGGGTCCGGTTCAGCGGATGCGCCTCGGCACAGAACGGATCAACGGCCGTCACCTGTCGCCCGTCGCCTGACGCCCGTCGCCCGTCGCCTGACGCCCGTCGCCCGTCGCCTGACGCCCGTCGCCCGACGCCCCTCGCCCGTCGCCCGTCGCCTGACGGCCGTCACCTGTCGGCCGTCACCTGTCGCCTGACGCCCGTCGCCTATCGCCCGTCGGCCGTCGCCCGATGCCTGTCGCCCGCGTCGACCGGTCCGCCGGGCGCGGTCTGCGTAGCGGCCCGGCCGCGGATTAGACGCCGCGCCACCTGTCGCCGCGCCGCCTGACGCCGCGCCGCCTGACGCCCGTCGCCTGCCGCTCGCACAGAGTCTGCGTTGCGACCGGCTGACACCCGCCGAACAGAGCCAGCCGACATTGCTGAGCGGACCTCGCGAATCAGTCCTGCCGGGCCGCCGAGGACAACTCATCCATTGACTTCAGCCACCGCGACTCCAACTGTCGACCTCAGTCTTCGCTCGCCCCAGCACTTTTCGCTGCAGCCTTCTTAGCCGGGGCCTTCTTCGCAGCAGTCTTCTTCGCGGTCGTCTTCTTCGCAGTGGTCTTCTTGGCTGCCGTCTTGGTCGCCGTCGACTTGGCCGCCGTCTTCTTGGCTGGCGCCTTCTTGGCCGCCTTCTTCGCCGTCGCCTTCTTCTTCACCGGGCCGCGCGCACGCCGGTCCGCCAGCAGTTCGGAGGCGCGCTCGTCGGTGATCGACTCCACTTCGTCGCCCTTGCGCAGGCTCGCGTTGGTCTCACCGTCGGTGACGTACGGGCCGAAACGACCGTCCTTGATGACCATCGGGCGGTCGGTGGCCGAGTCCTTGCCGAGTTCACGCAGCGGTGCCGCGCTCGCCGCCTGCCGCCCCCGTCGCTTGGGTTCGGCGTAGAGCTTGAGCGCCTCGTCCAGAGTGACGGTGAACAGCTGGTCTTCCGACGCCAGCGAGCGAGAGTCGGTGCCCTTCTTCAGGTATGGACCGTAGCGCCCGTTCTGCGCGGTGATCTCCTCGCCCGAAGCGGGGTCGGTGCCGACGACGCGCGGCAACGACAGCAGTTTCAACGCGTCGTCGAGCGTGATCGTCGACAGGTCCATCGATTTGAACAGCGACCCGGTGCGCGGCTTGACCTCCGCGGCCTTCTTGGTGGTCTTCTTCGCGGGCGCGGCAGCGGGGTCCGGCGCGGGCGGTTCGGGCAGGATCTCGGTGACGTACGGCCCGAAACGTCCTTCCTTGGCGACGATTTCGTGCCCGGAGGCCGGATCGACACCGAGCGAACGACCCTCCTGCGGCGTCGAGAACAATTTCTCGGCGACCTCGGGCGTCAGCTCGTCGGGCGGCAGATCGTCGGGCAGGTTGGCGCGCTGCGAGATCGGATCACCGTCCGGGTCATCGGGATTGACGACCATGCGCTCCAGATACGGCCCGAACCGGCCGACGCGGACCACCACATCGCGGCCCTCGTCGTCGACGAACATCTTGATCGAGTTCACTTCGCGCGCATCGATGTCGTCGAGCTGGACGGAGACCATCTTCTTGAGGCCACCCGAACGCGCGACCGAACCCTCAGCACCGTCCTCGCCGCCGAAGTAGAAGCTGGACAACCAGTTTCCGCGCTGCTCGCGACCACCGGCGATGGCGTCGAGGTCGTCTTCCATCGCGGCGGTGAAGTCGAAGTCGACCAGTCTGCCGAAGTACGCCTCGAGCAGACCGATCACCGCGAAGGCCACCCACGACGGCACGAGCGCGCTGCCGCGTTTGTACACGTATCCGCGATCGAGAATCGTCTTGATGATCGAGGCGTAGGTCGAGGGGCGGCCGATGCCGAGTTCCTCGAGCGTCTTGATCAGCGAGGCCTCGGTGTAACGGGCGGGCGGGTTGGTGCTGTGGCCGTCGGGGTCGAGCTCGACCGCGGTGACCGCCTGGCCCTCTTCGAGCGCGGGCAGGCGCGACTCGGCGTCGTCGGATTGGCCACCCGCCTCCTCGTCGACACTCTCGACATACGCCTTGAGGAAGCCGGGGAAGGTGATGGTGCGACCGGAGGACGAGAACACACACTCCTCGCCGGACCGGGCGGTGCCGGTGATGCGCAGGGTCAGCGTGGTGCCGCGCGCGTCGGCCATCTGGGAGGCGACGGTGCGCTGCCAGATCAGCTCGTAGAGGCGGAACTCGTCCTGGTCGACCTTCGACGCGAGCTGACCCGGCGTCATGAAGGTGTCACCCGACGGGCGGATCGCCTCGTGTGCCTCCTGCGCGTTCTTGACCTTGCGGTTGTACTGACGCGGCGTCGGCGACACGTACTCCGCGCCGTAGAGCTGGGTGGCCTGCGAGCGGGCCGCCGCGATCGCCGACTCCGACAGCGTGGTCGAGTCGGTACGCATATAGGTGATGTAGCCGTTCTCGTACAACCGCTGCGCGACCCGCATCGTGCGCTCGGAGGAGAACCGCAGCTTGCGGCCCGCTTCCTGCTGCAACGTCGAGGTCATGAACGGCGGGTACGGCTTGCGCGTGTACGGCTTGGCCTCGGCCGAGCTGACCACCAGGTCGACGCCGTCGAGCGATTCGGCGAGTCGGCGCGCGTAGGCCTCGTCCAGCACGACGACGCCGGAGGCGGACTTGAGCTGGCCGTCGGAGCCGAAGTCGCGGCCCGATGCCACGCGCGCGCCCTCGACCTGCACCAGGCGGGCGCCGAAAGTGCGGGGATTGGTCGAATCGGACTTCTCGTCGGGGCCCGCGTCGAGCTTGGCGGCGATATCCCAGTACTCGGCGGACCGGAAGGCGATGCGCTCGCGCTCGCGCTGCACGATCACTCGGGTGGCCACCGACTGCACGCGACCGGCCGACAGGCGCGGCATGACCTTCTTCCACAACACCGGGCTGACCTCGTAGCCGTAGAGGCGGTCGAGGATGCGGCGGGTTTCCTGCGCGTCGACCAGGTCGTTGTCGAGGTCGCGGGTGTCGGCGGCGGCGGCGAGGATGGCGGGCTCGGTGATCTCGTGGAAGACCATCCGGCGCACCGGGACCTTCGGTTTGAGGGTTTCGAGCAGGTGCCAGGCGATGGCCTCGCCCTCGCGGTCGGGGTCGGTGGCGAGGTAGAGCTCGTCGGCGTCGGCCAGGAGCCCCTTGAGCTCGGCGACCTTGGCCTTCTTGTCGGGGCTGACGACGTAGATCGGTTCGAAGTCGTGGTCGACGTCGACGCCGAGGCGGGCCCAGGGCTGACCCTTGTACTTGGCCGGTACGTCGGCGGCGCCGCGTGGGAGGTCGCGGATGTGGCCGACGGAGGCTTCGACGGTGTAGTTGCGACCGAGGTAGGGCGCGATCTTGCGGGCCTTCGTCGGGGACTCGACGATCACGAGACGACGCAGGGGTCGCCCCTGGTCGGCTGAACTGCGGTCTCGTGTTGCCACCGGCGAACACCTTCCTTCTAGATCCGCGCCTCGGGAGGTCCGCTCGGAGCGCGGCTGGGGCAGACGGCGCGACGTTCGGCATCGCCACCAGTGACGTTTATACCCTGCGCCCTGGGGAAGAAGCGCCGTCGGCGGCTGGCGCCGGGGTTTCAGGTGCGCGTGCTCACGTGCCCCAGGTCTGCCGTTCTGGCCGATGGTACCCGGAAATGGCTCGTCCCCCACCTCCGCGCACGGGGGTGGGGGACGGGCGTAGTTGTGTTTCGCAGCTCAGGAGAGCGCGCGAACGCCGGTGGCCTGCGGGCCCTTCGTGCCCTGGCCGACCTCGAACTCGACCTTCTGGTTTTCCTCGAGGGTACGGAAGCCCGTGCCCTGGATCTCCGAGTAGTGGACGAAGACGTCAGCGGAGCCGTCCTCGGGCGCGATGAAGCCGAACCCCTTCTCCGCGTTGAACCACTTCACAGTTCCCTGTGCCATTCTGTTCCTTCTCTTTCTTACCGGAACGGCGGACAACTGGGTTCGTCCACCGGGTCCGTTGAGACCGCTGTACTGTTGGATCCCCCTGCAAGGAAAACCTGAGCACGGCGTTCGCAACATCGATCCTGCTGATGGTTGGACTTTGGATCCGTACCTCGAACACAGAAGCTTGCGACCGAGACCCAGTGAACCATGTCTCCGAGCAATTCAACAGTCGAGTTACCGACAATTTGCAAAATTCTTGATCTTGCGAATGCGCAGGTAAGGGGACGATTGGGTGTATCCGTACTTTCAGTCTGTTTGCTTAGGGATAACCGGGTGAGCCTCCAGCAAACCTCCTGTGACCCAGGTCGCTATTGGGTTACGAAAACCCTGGTCGCCCTCGCCGCACACACACGTTTCACACTTCGCATGTCGCATGAGAGGGCAACCGGATGAATCCGACAGAGCGGACCGAGGTCCGCGCGTCGTCCGCGGCCGAGAGTTACGGTCGATCGTTGCTGAATCGTGTCCTGCTCGATGCGGCATCGAGCACCGATCCGCTGACCCACGTCGCGGAGCTGCCCGCGCGAGCCGCCCGCACCACATCGTGGCCGGATTGGGTCCCATCCGAGCTGGTCAACGCGCTGAGCGCGCAGGGCATCGAGCGGCCGTGGGCGCATCAGACACGTACGGCCGAGCTCGCCTCCGGCGGCGAACACGTCGTCGTGAGCACCGGGACCGCGTCCGGGAAGTCGCTCGGCTACCAGTTGCCGGTCCTCACCGCCCTGCTCGACGACCCGCGTGCGACCGCCATGTATTTGGCTCCAACGAAGGCGCTCGGTGCCGATCAGTTGCGGGCCGTCGGCTCGCTGATCCACGACAACCCCCTGCGTGAGGCCCATCCGGCGAGCTATGACGGTGACACTCCCGCCGAGGTCAGACAATGGGTTCGGGCGAACGCACGGTGGATCTTCACCAATCCCGACATGCTGCACGTGGGGGTGCTTCGATCGCATCAGCGCTGGTCACGGGTCCTACGCAACCTGCGATACGTCGTGGTCGACGAATGCCACGCCTACCGAGGGGTGTTCGGTTCGCACGTGGCGCTGGTGCTGCGCAGGTTGCGAAGACTCGCGCGGTTCTACGGCGCCGACCCGGTGTTCATCCTGTGCTCGGCGACCAGTGCCGAGCCCGCCGAGGCGGCGAGCCGACTGATCGGGGCGCCGGTCACCGCCGTTACCGAGGACGGTTCGCCTCGTGGGGCGCGCACCGTCGCTCTGTGGGAGCCGCCGCTGAGCACCACGGTGACCGGGGAGAACGGGGCTCCCGTCCGCCGGACCGCGACGGGTGAGGCCGCCAAGATCATGGCGAGCCTGGTGGCCGAAGGAGCGCGGACGCTGACCTTCGTCCGTTCTCGGCGCGGAGCCGAACTGATCGCGCTAGAGGCGCGGCGGGTGCTCGCCGAAACCGCACCTGAACTGCGCGAAAACGTGGCCGCCTATCGGGCCGGTTACTTGGCCGAGGACAGGCGGGAGCTCGAACACGCGCTGTCGCGGGGCGACCTGCTCGGCGTGGCGAGCACCAACGCGCTCGAACTCGGCGTCGACATCGCGGGTCTCGATGCCGTGGTCATCGCGGGTTTTCCGGGTACCGTGGCGTCGTTCTGGCAGCAGGCGGGCCGGGCGGGTCGGCGCACGCAGGGTTCGCTTGTGCTGCTCGTGGCGACCGACGATCCGCTCGACACCTATCTCGTGCATCACCCGGAAGCCCTGCTCGAGCGGCCCATCGAGGCGACGATCACCGACCCGCACAACCCGTACATCCTCGGCCCGCAACTGCTGTGCGCCGCGCTCGAACTGCCGCTCACCGATGCCGAAGTGACCGACCTCCAGGCCGCGAAAGTACTGGCTGACCTGGCCGGACAAGGCCTGATCAGGCGCAGGCCCGGCGCCGGACGCCTGCCTGCGCGTTGGCATGTGACGGCACAGAGCCAGCCGCACGACGCCGTCGACGTACGCGGAGGGCTCGGTACGCCCGTCGCGATCGTCGACGCCGAGAGCGGCCGCCTGCTCGGCACCGCCGACGCGGGCCGGGCACCGGCGACCCTGCACGACGGTGCCGTGCACCTGCACCAGGGCGAGACCTATCTGGTCGACGAACTCGACCTAGCGGGCGGCGTCGCGTTCGTCAACGAGGTGGACCCGGGCTTCACGACCAGCGCCAGGCAGGTCACCTCGATCAGCATCGAAACGGTACTGCGGGAGCGGACGTTCGGCGCCGTCACCGCCGCATCGGCGCAGGTCGCGGTCACCAACCAGGTCATCGGCTACCTGCGCACGCTGGTGACCGGCGAGGTGCTCGACCAGGTGGAACTCGACCTGCCTGCGCACACGCTGCACACGAAGGCCGTTCTCTACACCGTCACACCACGCCTACTCGCGGCGGCGCGGATCTCCGACGACCAGCTCCCCGGGGCCCTGCACGCGGCCGAGCACGCGGCCATCGGGATGTTGCCGCTGGTCGCGGGGTGTGACCGCTGGGATATCGGCGGCGTCTCCATCGCCGAGCATCCCGACACCGGCGCACCGACGGTATTCGTCTACGACGGGCAACCCGGCGGTGCAGGCTTCGCCGAGCGAGGATTCGCCCAGCTCAGCGCATGGTTGTCGGCCACACTGGAGGCGATCCGCAGCTGTGGGTGCCAGGAGGGATGCCCCTCGTGCGTGCAGTCGCCCAAGTGCGGCAACGGCAACAACCCCCTCGACAAGGCGGCCGCCGAACGTCTGCTGGCCGCGGTCCTCGGCGAACTCGGCGGCCATTCTTACGACGCTGCCACGCCGTGATGCCGCCGTCCTGCGGACGTGACCGCCGCTACACCGTGCCGATAGTTTACTGGTCAGTTGTCCGAATTTGCCCTGACCAGTACAGACGACGCTCGGGCTACTCGCCGGTAGAATAAAAAGGAATCTCTTTCTATTAACTGGCGCATTGCCAATCGAGCATTGATCGTGTTCATCGCCATTTGTTTCATTTTTTTCGCAGGGCCTCCAATAAAAGCGCTGGAAATGACAGCCGAGCTGTTCCGGTTAATTCGAGTTGGTTCAGCACGGAAGCACGCCGACCTGTGCGAACACTCCCCTCTCACCCCCTGTCCTCGACCGGTCCTGCCCTGGCCGAGGCGACTACCGACCGGCCGCCGAACACCCCGAGACCGACCGGCCGTTCCGCAGTCACCACGACATCCCACTGCTCGACTCGACACCGCGACACGCGCGCGCCCATCCGTCGCGCGACATCGTTTGCCTGCGCGCACCCCGCCTCCGCTCCCTCCACCAAGGCCCCCGCCGCGGCCAGCGCCCCGAGATCGGCCGCCGCCTGCACCCGGTGCCGGGCGACGATCACAGCGCCGACCTGCCCCACCATCACCGTCGCACAGATCAGCCCCGCCAAGGCCACACAAGCGAACACCGTCGCCCCGCCCGCCTCACTCCGAGAGACCACCGACCGATAGCGCCACCGCTCGAGGGAGTTCCTCCGGATGCCGGTGCGGCGGCGGAGACCGGGAGAGCGCGCCGGTGCGGGTGCCGTCATGGGTGAATCCCTGGTTCTATGACGGCCACGGCTTCGGCTCGGAGGTGCAGGCCGGGGAGCAGTGGCGTGGTCGCGGCGACGGTGGCTGTCACGCGGTCGCCGTCGGTGCGGAGCTCGACGGTGGCGCCGGGTGGGGCCACCGTGCGGCCCGCGGCGACGGCGTGGGTGGTGTCGCCGCGAGCGGCCAGGCGCGCGGCTTCGCGGGCGGCGTCGACGCAACGCACCTGGGTCGACGCCGCGAGCAACGCGCCCACACAGAGGGCAACCGCACCGATGAGGGCGGCGAGGGCGATGGCGGCCTCGACCGTCACCGCTCCCGTCTCGTCAGCGAGACCCCTTGCACGGCAACGGTTCACACACTGGTGTTGAGTGCCTTGTCGATGATCTGCGTCAGGGCGGTGACGATGTTGTCCCCCGTGACCACCGCGTAGAGCACCGCACCGAACGCGGCCGCGGCAATGGTTCCGATCGCGTACTC
>NZ_BDBE01000002.1 GCF_001612825.1 Nocardia caishijiensis NBRC 108228
GGTTGTGTATCAGTCATCCCTATGAGATCTACTAGACGAATGCGGGCACTGATCGTTATCCGACTCTCGCGAGTCACGGACGCCACCACCTCACCCGAACGCCAACTCAACGACTGTCTCGCACTGTGCACCCAGCGCGAGTACGACGTTGTAGGCGTAGCCGAAGACCTGGACATCTCCGGGTCTACCAACCCGATGGACCGGCCGAACCTCGGTCGGTGGCTCAAAGGTGAGTATGTCGAGACCGCTACCCCCGGCGTCGACAACCACGAACCGACGCCGTTCGATGTGATCGTCGTGTGGCGGGTGGACCGCCTGGTGAGGTCGGTCCGGTACCTACAGGACGCGGTCAATCATGCCCGCGACCACGGCAGGGTGATTGTGTCAGCGACCGAACCACACTTTGACATGACCTCCCCGTTCGCAGATCTCATGATCGCCATGGTTGGCATGGCGGCCCAGCTTGAGCTGGACGCCATCCGCGAGCGGAACACCAACACGTTCCAGCACAACTACACCGCCGGGAAGTGGCGCGGCGGGATACCGCCGTGGGGGTACCTACCCCGCAAGTCGGACTCGGGCGAGTGGAAGCTGTACCCCGACCCCGTACAGGTCGGGGTGATCCGTGAGGTTGTAGACCGCGTGATCGCGGGTGAGCCTGTTCGTTCGATCGCGGTGGATCTCACCGCGCGTAAGGTTCTCACTTCCCGCGACCGGTTCGCCGAGTACCAGGGTCGGCCGGTCACGGGGTACGCATGGGCCACTAGTCCAATCAAGCGTGCGCTTGAGTCGCAAGCGATGCTCGGATACGCGGTCACCCGCGAGGCCGAACTAGACCCGGCGACGGGTAAGCCGCTCCGAAACGCCAAGGGCAACAAGATCTATGGTCCCGAGACCGTGGTTCGACGCTCGGACGGTTCGCCCGTGCTCCGGGCTGAGCCGATCCTCACCCGCGAGGAACACGAGCAGGTGATCAAGGCCCTAGAGGGCCGGGAGCTCAAGGGCAAGCCCTCGGAACGGGCTCAGAACCTGTTGCTCGGGGTGATCGAGTGCGGGGTGTGCGACAAACCCGCGTGGCGGCTCAAGGGCGGCCCCGGCCGCAAGCCCAAATACCGATGCGCTTCGGCCCAGAAGACCACCGGTCGGTGTACCAATCGTTCCATCGACCTCGCAGCAGCAGACGAACTTGTCGAGTCGCAGATTCTCGGCCTGCTCGGTGAGTCCGAGCGGCTGGAACGCAGCTGGAACCCCGGTTCCGACAACCAAGCGGAACTCGACGAACTGAACGCTCAGCTGGTCGACCTGACCGGCCAGCTTGGCTCACCCGCGTACCGGCCGGGTACGCCCCAGCGCCGGGCCCTGGACTCGAATATCCAGGCTCTCGCCGAACGGCAAACTGAGCTGGAGTCTCAGCCGCGCGTTCCGGCGGGGTACACCTACGTGGGCACCGGCGAGACGTTCGGTTCGTGGTGGGCCGCTCAGGACACCACCACACGCAATTCGTGGCTACGCCGGATGAACGTACAGGTGCGGTTCCGTACCTCCGCGATGGCGAACGGCCGGAACCATCTGGACTCAGCCGAGATGGAACTAGGCAGCCTCAGCGACTTGATAGAGCACCTTCGCCCGGTGGGTCTGGTCAAGTCGATGCAGGACGCATCTACCGCCGCAGAATCGGTGGGTATCCAGAGTATCGACGTACGCGGCACCCGCGTGACCCTCACCGGCCCCGACGGCACCGCATACGACCTTGACGAACTACTGAGCAAGATCGGGGGGTGACATGGTGATCTACGGATACGCACGGGGCGCGCTGCTGGCCGACCAGGTGGAACAGCTCAAGGCCGCCGGGTGCTCGGTTGTGTACTTCGACACTTCGACGTGGCGCGCGGATGGTGCCGGTTGGGTCGAACTGGTCGACGTGGTGCAGCGCGGCGACACGGTTCGGTTCGTGTCCCCCGACCGGCTGAGTCGGTCTGTCGAGGCTCACCAGTTCATCACAGAGACCCTGGCGGCTCTGGGGGTCAACATCGAGTACCTGAGTTGACCTGCCTACCGGTCTAAGTTAACCGCGGTTCCCAGGGGTTCGGATTCTTCGGAGTCCGGGCCCCTGGTCTCGTTTCAGGGCCACTGGGCCCGGAATCATGTCCCCACCTGGGCTTACGGGCCCAGGATGAATACTTGATACCAGGACCTGAGGGTCCTGGAAACATAGTTCTACCAGGGACTTTAGGTCCCTGGATAAGAGTTAATACCAACCCCCCGAAGGGTTGGTTAGTTAGTTATTCCCAGGGCCCCCTAAGGGGCCCCTGGGTTATCTCTCTCCCCGATGGTCGAGAGAGTCAAAAAGATTCCTGGTCTCCCGCGCCCGCGAGGGTGACACAAACCGCTCTGAGCTGGCGAAACTCGATAGACCCGCCTGGCGTCGATTCTGGCGGACTCAATCCCTGAAACCACACAACTTATCGCGCAGTGGGGTGAACGTGGCTCACAGAGCCAATCAGGCATGTTTCTGGGGCCCCGGAATCCGACCGATCGTCTTATACTCCGATCAGTTGGAGATGTCAAGACCCTAGCGAATCGAACTTCGCTCGCACGTATATAAGGAGAACCCCCAGATCCCGCAACCTGGGGAAACTCCGATTAAGTTAACTAAGATTCTCAATCGGTCTGAGCAAGGACCCACTCGCGGTAGCCGTCGTGAGCCTCCACCACGGGCACCGCCAGAACCTGCGGGGTGTCGTACGGGTGCTCGGTGCCAGCGCGCCGAATGATCTCGTCAACGGAACTGGCGCGGGTGTGGATCAACACCAGCGCTTCGGGGTCGTCCTGCACCGCGTCTTCCCATGCGTAGATGCTTCGGACGCCGGGGATGATGTTCCCGCACGCTGCAAGGCGGTCCTTGACGAGTCCCTTGGTGAACTCCGCAAGCCAATCGGCAGACTCGGCGGTGATCGTGATGGTTACAAGCTGTTCGGCCATGCGTGCAAGTTTCCCTGAGTCGACCGCAGTAGGTCGACCAACGGCTCTGACAGTTCGGCCCGGCGCGTGATCGCACCCCACCCACGGATCACCAGACCGGCCGCGGATTGCCCTACCCACGATCCGGCCATCGCAAGCCCCTGCGGGTGCAGCGCGAAGTACATGCTCCCTTTGCTGCGTACCGCGCCCTCGGTCGCGACGTACCAGCCGATCAACGACTCGTTATCGAAGAGTCGTAGCTCTCCGGTCCAGGTGTACGAACCGTCTTCCACGGGACGGGCACGGGCACCGTCCAGGGCCAGAAACGATCCATCCTGAGTGACGCTCAGGCCGTGGGTATCGACCCGTTCGCCGGTGTCGCCCCACGTCTGCCACGACGCCGTCCAATCGCCTGCGAGGTCGAGTGTCCGACTAGCCTGCCCGGCTAGTTCGTGAACCGAAACACCAAGTGCGTCAGCAAGTTTCGTACCAACGATGATGTCCGGGACCGTGTCGCCGGACTCGTACCGGCCGATGGTTCTTTGATCCACCCCAACGAGTCGAGCTAGGGCAGCTTGCGAGAGCCCGAGTTGCTTCCGACGACGCCGGATCACATCGCCTGTCGTAGTCACTGAACCCCTCCCAGGGTGTTCGGCGTGGCGGCTGTATGCCGCTCGTACCCATCACGGTAGATCAGGCAGATATGCCTAAGGTAGACAGTTTCGCCTCACGATGCGGACAATCCTTGACAACGCCCCCGGCGGATGAACTCAGAGTCTCCGCCGGGGGTGGAACCCACGGACACAGGAGGGGATCGTGAGCGCGATTCGTCAGCAGTTGGAACCGCTAGTCGACCGGGCCGCCCGGCGGTCGATGTCGATTCGCCCTTGCCCTGAGGGCTGGCAGTTGTCGAACCCGTGGCGTGTGGTGTGCGTGGGCACCCTCGACAACATCGACGCGTGGCTTACCGCTGCCGAGTCGGCGCGGCCAAGTTGATCCTGCTCGGTTGGGCGGTAGCGATAGGGCTACCGCTGGCCGTATTCGCTGCGGCAGTGTGGTGGCCCGAGTAGGTCAGTCCTGCGGAGTTCGGACCTCATAGACACACCAGTCGGTATCAGGCCGAATCTGCCGCATCTCAGCGGCCATCTCTTCGGCCTCATCGCGGGTTTCCATCGTGCCGTCACCGATCGGGAGCCAGACACGGGGCGGCTCCCCGGCCTCACCACGGATACCTACGACCCAACCCTGTTCCATCATTCGCGTGACCCTACCGGGTAGGTACCATCCCGGAGTCAACCATTCAAACAGTCTGGCTTGCCAATCGAATACCCATAGAGGAACCCCGCCCACGATGCGGGGTTTTTCTATGTGCGGACCGGTTGAGTCGTGTTCTATCGCCGTATCCGGCCAGCTCAGTAGGTGTAATTAGTTCGGAACCGGTTGGTTCCTGATTTCCTATTAGGCAATTCGATGCCTTCGGCGCTGTCTCTGTAGATGTCTGGACTATGCCGTGCTCGGGGCCACAAGATTTTCCCCCGGCAGGTGTGAGGGGGATAAATCCTGACCCCTTCGCACTTGGCATAGATCCAGCCATAGCGGCCGACCAGAGAACAGCAAAGACAACCTCGGCGACCCGAAAAGGTCGCCACTAAGTATGAGGTTCGTCACAACCCGAAGGAATCAAATGTTCACCCTGCCGATGATTTCCCCCGAGGACCGCGCCAACGCGGTTATGCCACTGTCGCACCACGACGCCAAGAAGGTGCGGAACAAGGTCGACGTATACCGGGATGAAAATCCCAATGCTTTCCACACCTGGACCACCAAGTACGGGTGTGTAGTTCAGTTCTGGGGATGCCGTGTCTACTACGGCAAGTGTCAGGATTGCTCGGGTCTGGTGACCACCCGTCGGGATATTTCCCGGTACCGCTGGACCGGTACCACGAATATCGGCCGTTGGCCTTCCCGGTGCCTAGGGTGCGCTACTGCCGCAAGCGAAGCGCACAACGATCGGGCAAGGGCCCGAATGCGAAAGGTCCGCGCACGTCGAAAGTGCTCGGAATGCATGGTAGATAACCCCTGCCCTGACCACGCATGATGTTCCCATCTTTTACTATCGAGTGTAGGGGTAAAGAGAATTGCACCTACTAATTAAGGGATGGGTCGAAGCGTCAGCGCTCCCCGCCCCCATAGCTAGGTGGTACAGGTCGCTTGGAAACGATCTGGCCGAGGGTCTTCTTACCTCGGTTGGTTGACCACCTTTCGCCACGGAAATCCTTTCGACCGTGGCCCCGAGACCTGGAGTCCGGGATACCGCCGTTCGTTTTAGCCATAGGCGAACGGCCCAAGCTTCGGCAGGCATTGAGCCTGCCACCTTCTATTTGTACGCATCGGCTAGCCATATCTGATCGGAGGTGACCAACCATGCCCACGCCACGATGCACCCGCCACATCCACAATGGTCCACAGGACCGCCGCCCGGATGGTCGCTGTATCCATTGTCAGCGAGAGGCACAAAAGCGGTATCGAACCGCTTGCCAAGATGCACGACGCCGTATCGCAGCGTCCGGGATTCTTGGGTAACCCCAAGTACCCCAATCGCCTAAAAACCCGCCAGCGGCCCACACAGGCCGCTTTTCTGTGCCTGGAGAGCTCATGTACAACACCGAACGGATCTGGACCGTGCCGACCAACGCAACCACGATCGTGGATGAGGAACTAGACATGATCACCTTTGCATGGTTCCCGGAGAACGATCCGGTTGCCGACCGGATGGATTCGTGAATTGGTACCAGGGCGATCACTGGAACGCCCGGACACCCGAGGACAGAGAAGCGGCATACACCGCATGGGCAGACAACATGCCTGATTGGGTCACGCCGGACCGTGACCTTTGGATGAGGCGATACACACGCCCAGAACCACCCGCCAGCATTCCACCCCGGACGCTGGCACAGATTCAGAACACCGGCTAGGTGCCGGTTTGATGCCCAGGAGGCACAACAGTGGAATTCTCAGAACTGCCTATCGAGTGGCAGGAAGAAATCAAGCGGCTACGTACCGAGTCCGCTTCTAAGCGCGTCAAGTGGCAGGCCAAGCTATCGGACCTGCGCGCAGAATGCGCCAAGTACCGAACCCAGCTACGGGCCGCCCAGGCCCGCATTACAGAACTAGAGAACACGAATGACTGATATGCCAGAGGTCACCCCAGAGGTGACAGAGGACAATCCTGCCGAGGTGGCCCCTAAGGGCAACCGAGAGGCCAAGTACCGCACCGAGCGGAACGATGCCCGCGCCGAGCGTGACGCTCTGGCCGCCCGTATCGCTGCGTACCAGAGTCGGGAGCTGGAGAACACCGCCGGTAAGCACCTGAGCGCACCGGCTGACCTACTCACCCTCTCGGGTAAGACACTGGCTGATTTCCTCACCGAGGATGGCAGCGTGGATACCGAAGCGGTCAACGCTGCGGCCCTGGAAATTGTCCAGATGCGCCCTGGTATCGGTATTCGCCAGCGCGCTACCGATGTCACCCAGGGGGCGGGTAACAATGCCCCGGCAAAGCGCCTACCTACATGGGGAAGCCTGGCCTACGGTCCCGACTTCGACGGTGGCGATACACCGCCGGGTATGTACGGCGTATTCGACGCCTAAGACTTTCTGAATCGTCCGTGGCGATTCCAGATAAACGAGGTACCGACCTCACCGCGGCTGTGCCGCAATAACCCCAGCTCAGGCCGTGCCGGCTGGATTCCAATAATTCATCCGAAACCCCCGCACCTAATTGGTGAATCGGGGGTTTTGTCATGTCCAAGAAAGGACACACAATGACCGTTCTTAACTCGAATCTGCCCCAGGCTTGGACCCCTGAGGATTACGGCAAGCTCGTAGACCTCACTGTGGAAGCAAAGTCGGTTGCATTCCAGGCCGGAACCATTGTTCCGACCAATATGCAGACGATTCGGTTCCCTCTGCTCAAGGCCGATCCGACTACCGGCTGGGTCGCTGAGAACGCGACTATCCCTCTGACTGATCCGAACACGGATGAGATCGTGGTTACCCCTGCCAAGATGGCCGGTCGTACCCAGATGTCGAACGAGTCCCTGTCGGACTCGAACCCGGCGGTTGCCGACCAGATCGGTAAGGGCCTGGCCCGCGACATCGCCCGCAAGATTGACGCCGCGTTCTTCGGCAACACCGTGACTAACGGCGCTTCGGGTCTGCTGTCGGTGGCGTACTCCACCGTGGACACTGGCGCGACTATCGCGAACCTTGACCCGTTCCACATGGCTAAGCACACGGCCCAGGTTGCGGGTGCCGAGCTGAGTCACTTTGTTCTGTCGCCTGCGGTCGCTCTCGCGCTCTCGCTCGCGAAGCAGGGCACCGGCTCGAACATGGGTCTGCTCGATAGCGTCGGCGACGGCGTGACCGTCGCGGGTGTTCCGGTGCTCGTGTCCAACGCTGTCGCTACTGGCGAAGCGTGGGGCCTGGATAAGGAACAGATCATGACTGTTCGTCGTACCGGTACCACTGTGAAGCGTTCGGGCGATGTCGCGTTCGCCGAGGACGCTACCCAGATCCGCGCCACCGCGCGTGTGGGCTTCGGGTTCGTGAATCCTTCGGGTCTGATCCGTCTGTACGACGCTGCCTGATCGGCTGAATAACTGACCTCGGGGGCGGCTGTAATGGTCGCCCCCTTGGCCGGGAATCGTCACCTGTGACGAAACTATTCGATCCCCGCGGATTCGGCCCTGTTTGGGCCCGAGGCCGGCCAGCATTTACCCCTCTAGATTCGATTCTCCCGGACTTTTACGGGTCCGGGGTACATCCGCATACCCCCGAAAGCCTGCCATGTCCCGACGACGAAGTATCCCGCATTGCAAACGCGATGGATGCGCCAAACGACGCACCCCCGGCCGCGAGTATTGCTCAATGCTGTGCCGGACGATTGTTGATGAGTTCGAACGTACCGAGCGGATATGCCGTGCGATGGGTACCGGCACCGAGTCAAACGAACTGTGGCTCTCGCTGGTCGTTCTCAGCGACGCGGTAACCGAATACCGCGACCGCCACACCACGGCATGGGTTCATGCCAGGGATCGGCTAGGCATATCGGCCCACGAGTGGCACGAGATCCAAGACGGGGCCCTCAATGGCCCGCTAACGAACGAAAACTAATCCTTCGGGGGTCTGGTACCCCCGTGATGCCCAGGAAGGCACACGATGAATAACTGTTTCCAGTGGAGTACCGCATATTTCCGCAATGGCGATAAGTCACTATCCGACTCCAAGGCGACCATGGGCGCGATGCTCACAATTGCCGACTTCAACACTCGGGAGTTCTACGTGAAGTATGAAACGCTGGCGGAAATGACCGGGCTTAGTGTCGCCACTGTGAAGCGACACGTTAAGGCGAATTGCACCGCCGGGTGGTTGAAGATCACACGGCAGGGTCGCACCGGCCGAGCCAATGAGTACATTTTAGAGATCCCCCAGAGTGTCACCCATGACACCCTAGAACCTGAGAGTGTCATCAGTGACACCCTTAGAGTGTCACCGGTGATACCCCAGAGTGTCACGGGTGATACTCCAACTACTCTAAGTAACCCCCCTAGGGTTACTACTCCAAGTATCTATACCGAGGGAGCTATAGAAGATCCCGAGGAGGTAGGGAAACTACCCGAGGTCGAAGAAACCTCGGGGGGTACTAACTCCGTTGGAGATACCGAGGGCGTACCCGAGGTAGTCGAGCAGTGGGAACCAATGCCACCGCCGAACCTCGAAGTAGGTTCGTATGTGGATGAGATCCGCCGCAAGCCTGAGCCTGCTTGGAATCCTCCGATGCTGAATGACACAACAACAGTTGTTGTCGATTCAGATCCGAATGATCCGTTCGCTTCGCTCGAACCAATGACATTCTCAGTGTCTGAATGACACATTGCGAATGATCCAACGATTCGCATTGATTCTTTATCCCTGAATGCGATTCTAAGCGACTTTCACAGCGTCGCTGGTGCGGTGGGTGGTCCAGCAATATTCATGCGTGAGCGTGGACGCTGGGCACCCGTACGGGATTCTCCGAGGTAGATGTGCCACCCCTCCCACGGGGGTTATCCCCACCCGTGGCCTGAGGATCGTAGGGTAATGCGGATCTGCCATCCGATGCTAATAGCATTACTCCTCATTTTTAGACAAACCGCTGCTCAGCGGTAATTCACGCCCGGAAGGAGGGCATTTTGAGCATTCCCAAGCATCCCGCCGGGCTCGGACCCGCCGGTAAGCGTCTATGGACCACGGTCCTAACCGATTATTGGATGGACGGTGAGCCGCATAAGCTCGCGATCCTGGAACACGCTTGCAAGGTGTCGGATCGAATCGAAGAATTGGAGTCGGCCGCCGAGGGTGAGCCGCTTACCGTGCTCGGTTCGGCACGTCAGCTCACAATTCATCCGTTGATCGGTGAGGTACGCGCTCAGCGTGGACTACTAACGACTTTGCTCAAGTCGCTACAACTCCCCGAGGGTGAAGAAACCGACGAGGAAATGGACGCTTCGCAAAAGCGTATCCAGCGGGCCAAAAAGGCCGCTGCGGCTCGTTGGGGGCACCGATGACACATCGTAGGGGTGCCAAAAAGCACCGTAGTAACGATTCTTCGGCCCTGGCTGCCCGTCTCCCGGACGAATACCGGTCGGCCCAGGGCTCACTAGGGGAATGGTTCGATTCTGTCTCGGCGTGGATCGTGGCCGAGGGCGGCCAACAGACACAGACAACCGAGGTCCTGGAAATGGCCGAGGTCGACCCTCGGGCGGTTATATCGGGGTGGCTGAATGCCGAGTAATTGGGAGAACTCCACCCGGAAGGACCGACTACCGCCGGATTGGGCCCGGCGTAGGTCCCAGGCACTCCGGCGGGATGGCCGTAGGTGCCAGATCCGCGACCCGGAGTGTTCCGACACCGCCACCGAGGTGGATCACGTCATCCAAGGGGATGACCACTCGCTACCGAACCTCAGGGCGGTGTGTACCGGGTGCCACCGCCGGAAGACATCACGCGATGGCGTGGCACGACGACAGGCCCTCAGGGCCGCACGACTACGACCCAGGGACAGACACCCTGGAGAGACGAGAAACTGACATGGCGTATGCAACGCCCTCGGATGTGCAGACACGGCTAGGCCGTGCTCTGACACCGGATGAAACAACGTTGGTGACTACCCGCCTGGCCGATGCCGAGCGCATGATCCTGCGGCGGGTGCCAGACCTTGCCGACAAGATCGCAGCGGGCACCGTCGACACCGCCGATGTGGTGCAGATCGAAGCGGACGCGGTCACTCGGGTGGTTCGTAACCCCGAGGGCATCCAGTCGGAGACCGATGGCAACTACACCTATATGCGCGGTCGTGAGTCCGCGTCGGGTCGCCTGGAGATCACCCGCGACGAGTGGCAGACACTCGGCGTTCGGTTCGGTATGGCTCAGATGGTCCCGAATCTGCCCGGCGGCTACACCTCGGGCGGATCGTCGTTCGGGATGGGTGGGTGACCGAATGAGTCTGCTACGCCGAGGAACTGAGTCCGTGGTGGTCTACCCCGAGGAAACGACCACCGACGCTGACGGCAACACCGTGACCCGACCGAGCAAGGTCGGGGTACCGTGCCGGGCCGTGATCCAGACGAACACGCTCATGATCGGTGATGAGGATCAGGCGGTCGGATTCCAGACCGAGGAACAGCTACGCCTACGCCTGGTGAACTACCCCGGCGGTGAGCTGGGGGCACAGTCACAGGTGGTCTGGAACGGTCGCCGGTACTCGATTCATGGCGAACCCCGTCGGTTCAACTCATCCCCCCGCACCGCACATGTTGACTACACCATAAAGCGGTTCTGACCAGGGCATATGCCAGCCGGCCGGGGGTATCACTGCTTGACAACT
>NZ_BDBE01000003.1 GCF_001612825.1 Nocardia caishijiensis NBRC 108228
GAGTACTCCGCCGTGGACATTCCGGCGTCGTCGAAGAGCAGACGGGTGAAGCGGGCTCGGGCCTGCAGGTAGACGGTGCGTACGTGCGTCATCGTGATCCCCTCTCATTTCCCACCGCGCGGACGATCCGCGCGGTGACGTTTCGTGGCGGGCCTGGTGGGCGTTCACGGCAGACCCCCGTTGCCGAGCACCCGGCCCGCCAGGCCGACCACCACCGGGACGATCCCGAGGCAGACGAAGGCGGGCAGGAAGCAGAGGCCGAGCGGGCCGCCGATCAGCACACCCGCGCGTTCGGCCCGTGCTACGGCGGCGTCCTCCACCACTTCGCGTCGCTGCGTTGCCAATTCGGTGACCGCGGTGGCCAGCGAGGCACCCGAGCGGGCCGAGCGGCGCGCCATCCGGGCCAGCGACTCGACTTCGTCGGCGCCCGCAGAGCCGACCGCATCGGCTGCGGCACGCTCCCACGCCGTGGCGGCGTCGGCGCCGAGCGCCAGTAGATCGGCGGCTCGCAGCAGGGCCGCGCGCAGGACCGGTGGCGCGGTGGAAGCGCTGGCCCGGGCGGCGGCCGCCATCGGCAACCCGGCTCGCAGGCACGCGGCCAGCAGATCGAATGCCGAAGCCGACCCCAACGGATCGGCCTTCGCCGTGACCCGCGCCGGAGCCGCCGCCGCCACGGGATCGAGTGCCCGCAATCTCCTGCTGACCGCCACCCGCCCGGGCAGCACCAACAGAGCTCCGGCCAGAATCAGTACCGCAATCGGTGGCGAGCTACCGATTTCGTGCTGCACGACAACCCCTTTCACCCATCATCGGAATCTGTCCACATCTGTCCACAACGACTGGCAGGTCGGCGTCGGAATGGCTTTCGCGGGATCCGTTCCAGCCGACACCGTTCGTGTGGTGAAGCTCGGTGCCCGCACACTCATGCCGTCCCTCGGCGCGTGATGACATCTGTCCACAGCAATCCACAGCAGGCCAGCGCGGTTCCCAGGGGTAAGAGGAATGCACCTGCGGGCGAGGCGAACAGCACGGACAACGGTGCGGCGCCCATCAACTGGCCGAGGCCGATCCCGACGAGCGGGAGGCCAGCGAGGACGGTGGCGGAGGCGCGGGCGCCCGCCAGTGCTGATTCGGTGCGGTCGCGGAAGCGGGTGCGGGCGAGGAGGTCGGTGCGGGCGGCGGCAAGGAGCTCGGCCAGGGCCAGGCCGTGTTGTTCAGCCACCCGCCAAGCCGCCGCTATCGGCGACAGTTCTTCGGCGACAACCGAATCCGGGTGCACGAGCCCGTCGGCACCGGAACCACCGAGGCGGCTTCGGCCCGCGCTGATCGCGAGCACCCGCGCCGCCTCACCACGCGACTCACCTGCCGCCGACTCCGCCGCCGCGCTGGGGTGTGCTCCCACCCGCAACTCACCGACGACGGCTTCCAAACCGGCCAGCAGATGCGCACATTCCTGTCGGCGAACTCGCTCGGCCCGGGCTCGCCGATGGCGCACAGCGACCGTCGCACCGAGCATGAGCGCCGCCAATCCTGTTCCGGCCCCGAAGCCGAAAGCCGCGCACCCCACGAGAATCCCTGCACACCACTCCACAGGAACGCGCTGCACACGGCTCGACCGTCCACGGCCGAACAATCGCGCGAACCTGCGCTGTCCTCCCGCCACGGGGAGCACAAGCATCGCGACCGCACAGCAGAGCAATCCAGCACTCACCAACTCCACCTCCAATCGTTCTCCAGCGCATGACATTCGAGAAGAAGGGCCCATCAATCGGTCGAGCAACGCAGGACATCTACGCTGCGAGCGGGCCTCGGCCGATCATCGGCAACAGAGGTACGCCCGCTGGCACAACCGCTCGTCATCACATCCGGGCACGTATCCCCAACCTGGGTAAAACTGTGCACAACTCACGACGGACCTGTGGAGCTGTCGCAGCGGCTACCTGCGACCAAGACGTCCCAGCCCCTCCCCGGCTCATCCGAGCCTCGATCTCAGAAGCCTGGCCAGTTCCGGGGCACCCGGGGTCGCAACGGCATCGGAACGCCAGGCAGGGATGATGCCGATGGAGTCGGAGTCGCGGTGAAGGATCCCTATCTCCCGCAGACCCCGGGTGCCGTCGGCACGACGGTGCACGTGGAGGACGACCTGAACCGCTGCGGCCAGCTGACTGTGCAGGGCCGCACGGTCCATTCCACCGAGGGCCGCAAGGGCTTCCAGACGAGCGGGGACTTCTTGAGGCGAGTTCGCGTGCACCGTCCCCGCACCACCGTCGTGTCCGGTGTTCAGCGCGGTGAGCAGATCGACGACCTCCGCGCCCCGCACTTCCCCCACGACAATGCGGTCGGGTCGCATTCGCAGTGCCTGCCGCACCAGATCGCGAACGGTGACCTCTCCGACCCCTTCCACATTGGCCGTCCGGGCCACCAGCCGCACCACGTGCGGATGGACGGGTGCCAGTTCCGCGGCATCTTCCACGCAGACGATGCGCTCGGCGGGGTCGACGGCGGCCAGCAGCGCGGACAACAACGTAGTTTTTCCCGCGCCGGTTCCACCCACCACGAGAAACGCCAGGCGGGCGCGGACGATGTCGGCCAGCAGGGCGCGGGCCGTCCCGGGGAGGGAACCGGCCGCCGCGAGGGCGTCGAGGCCCTGGGTGGCCGGACGCAGGATACGCAGCGACAGGCAGGTGCCGTCGTGAGCTACCGGCGCGAGGACGGCGTGCAGGCGGACGCCGAACGCTTCGCCGAGGGTGGCCTCGGTGCCCGCGAGTTTCCCGTCGACCCAGGGTTGGGCGTCGTCGAGCCTGCGGCCCGCCGCCAGGGCGAGACGCTGGGCCAGCCGCCGCACCGCCGCTTCGTCGGCGAAACGGACGTCGGTGCGTTCGAGGCCGTGACCGCGGTCTATCCACACCGACTCGGGTCCGGTGACGAGCACGTCGGCCACCCTCGGGTCGTGCAGCAAGGGTTCGAGCAACCCGGCGCCGGTCATCTCGGTCTGCAACAGGCGTAGGGCACGCAGCAGATCGGTGTCGGCGAGGACACCACCGGCTTCGGCGCGGATGGCGGCGGCGAGCTGGGCCGCGTCGGGTACGCCTGCCTGCTCGGCGAGGCGTTCGCGGACCCGTTCGAGCAGGTCGACAGTGACGAAGGTGGTCATCACACCTGCGCTCCGATCATGGCAAGGACCGCGTCGGCGGCGTCGCGGAGCGGGCCGCGCCTGCGCATGCTGAGCCCGCCGCGTTCGACCCGCGCGGCCAACCCGGCTTGGCCGCGAACCGCCGCGAGCAGGGGCAGACCGAGTACTTCGGCGACGTCCGCGCCGCGCAACCCACCGGGCGCGGGCCCGCGAACCACCAGGCCGCGGTTCGGGTTCCGCTCACCGAGATACGCCGAGACCACCTCCGCGGCCGCCACCGAACGCAGCCGAGCGGGCACGACGAGAACGACCAGATCGGCCGCATCGACCATGACATCGGCCGCCGCCCCCCGTTCGGCCGACACGTCGCACACGACCAGATCGCCTGCGGACCTGCCGGATTCGATCACCGCGCGCACCGCGGCCGGAGTCAGCTCGGCGGGCGGACCCGTGCGACCGCACGACAGCACCGCCAGGCCGGGGCACGCGGCGGGCAGCGCACTGTGCAGCGCTGCAGCCGAGACCCGGCCGTCCTCGATCACCAGATCGGGCCAGCGCAGCCCGGTGACGTTCTCCATGCCGAGCACCAGGTCTATTCCGCCGTCCAGCGGCGCACCGTCGATGAGCACCGCGTCGCGCCGCACCCGCAGCGCCGCCCCGCGTAAGGCGGTCGCGGCGGCGAGGGTCGAGGCGCCCGCTCCTCCACCGGCGCCCGCGACCGTGACGACCACCCCCTCACCGGTGCGCGACTCGGCGTGCTCGGCGAACTGCTCCACCAGCGCGACCGCGGCACCCGGCAGCCCGACGACGCGTTCGGCGCCCACCGCGGTGGCGGCCTGCCAGTCGGCGACGGCCGGTTCCCCTTCGGTGACCAGGACGATCCCCGCTCGCCTCGGGCAGCCTGCCGCAGCGGCCGCGATCGCGGCATCGGTGTCGACAATCACCAGACCCGCACCGGCCCAGGCATGCCTGCCGACGGGCATGCTCCGCTCGTCGGTCATCCGTTCGGCGGCCGCGGCGACCCTGCGCACCTCGGCACGCAGCCGTTCGTCGCGCACGAGCACCAGGGCGGGCGAGATCGAGGTGGCGGTCGGGGCGAGGTTCATGCGGTTCAGCGTGGTCGCGCCGAAGCTTCGCGGACACCCCTCGCACGGCGATTGTGGATAACTCGCGGGGTGTGGATAACTCGCGAAGACGCTGCCGGATGAAAGTAAACGTCCCCGAAATAGAGGACGGCCCCAGCCGGGGGGGAGGAGGCTGGGGCCGTCGGGTTCAGCCCCGGGGGGTCGGGCTGAACGCGCCTGGACCATGTCCAGGTGCCAGCAATACTACACCCATCACCCGTCGAGGGCGCAAGTAGCGTCGGCCGACATTCTTCGGCGATTCGCGCCCTCCGGCGTCCACGGGGCAAACGCCGAACAGTTGCCTGAGCGGCCGGATCCCGCACCCGTCGGCACGCGTGCCTATCCTGTTGTCGTGACCGCCGATCGCCACCAGACTCCGCCTACGGCCCCAACACTCGATTCCACGGGCCGTGCGCCGACGGCAGGCGGACGCGTGGCCGCGTTCTTCGATCTCGACAAAACGGTGATCGCGAAATCGAGTGCGTTCGTGTTCAGCAAACCCTTCTACGCGCAGGGTCTGCTCAACCGCCGAGCCGTACTGGAGAGCAGCTACGCCCACTTTTTGTTCCTGCTGTCGGGCGCCGATCACGACCAGATGGAACGAATGCGGGCAAACCTGGCCAATATGTGCGCGGGCTGGGATGTGGGACAGGTGAAATCCATTGTCGCCGAGACACTTCACGAGTTGGTCGACCCCCTGATCTACGCCGAGGCCGCCGATCTGATCGCCGATCACAAGATCCGAGGACACGACGTGGTGATCGTCTCGGCGTCCGGCGAGGAGATGGTCGGGCCGATAGCCGAGGCGCTCGGCGCCTCGCACACCGAGGCGACGCGGATGGTCGTCGAGGACGGAAAATACACCGGCGAGATCGAGTTCTACTGCTACGGCGAGGGCAAGGTGGCCGCGATCGAGAAGCTCGCCGCCGCAGAGGGTTACGACCTGTCGCGCTGCTACGCCTATTCCGACTCGGCGACCGACCTGCCGATGCTGAACGCGGTCGGTCACCCCACGGCGGTGAACCCCGACCGGGCGCTGCGCAAGGAGGCCGTCGCGCAGGGTTGGCCGGTGCTCACCTTCTCCAATCCGGTGTCGCTGTGGTCGCGGTTCCAGGCGCCGTCGGGCACCACCGTCGCGGCGACAGCGGCCGTCGGACTCAGCGCCGTGCTGGCGGGCGCGATCAGCTACCGACTGCTGCGTAAACGTCGCTGACCTGCGACGCAACGTCGACGTCCCAGCACGGATCGCCGACTGACACGCCGAAAACAACCGGATTCGGCAATGCCCGAGAAACGCTTGAAGTGAGCGCGGTCACAGTGTAAGAATGGAGTCACGGAAGGACGGAAGGCCAAGGCGGGACCGGAAGAGAAGGTTTCGTTTCCCATCCCACCCTTCCCAGCACGGACGCCAGGCACCCACGCGGAGCGCGCCGCGACAAGGGCAGCAGAGTTGTGGGCCTGCGAAATTCGGGCAGTCGTCGGCGAGAGCCTCGCACAGGTTGCGGGGATGAACCGGCGGGGTTCGGATGATCGCCGAGGCCACCGAACACAACCCACCCCAGCACGCTTGGTAACCAGGTGTTCCGTGCTAGCGGGCGGCGACGTCGAGCAATCGGCACGCCGCCCGTTTCGATGTGCGGGACAGGTCAGCTCGCGGCCGCGTCGGCGATCGAGTTGGCCTCTCGTGCACCGTCTTCGAGTGCGCCAGCACAGAACAGCACCCACCCGCCGACCCCCTCCGGGGTGCCCATACCGAAGCCCGCGGCCGCGTCGAGATAGGCCTGCCTGCGCCGCAGCCAGAACACCTCGGGGACGCCGAGACTGCGGGGATCGAGCCCGGTCGACACCGCGACGAGTCGCGACGCGGCCCGGGCGACGACGCCGTCGGCGGTGCCGAACGGGCGAAGCGTCATCAGCTCGCCGTGCACGATCGCGGCGATCACCGGCGCGGGCGCCGTGCTGGTCTGCACGGTCTGGGCCAGCAGGTCCAGCCGCTCGGCCACCCCGGGCACGGCGCGTGGCCTGCCGAGTTCCTGCTGATCGGTGACGAGATCGGCGGCGGCGAGCAGGTGCAGCCGGGCCAGCGCCTGCAAGGGGGCGCGGCGCCAGGTGCCGACCAGGTTGGTGAGCGCGTCACCGTCGAGCGCCTGACCCACCCGCAGCGCACCGGCCAGCACCGGATCGCCGACCTTGCCGTCGGCGGGCAGGTCCGTGCTCGCGCCCTCGATGGCGGCCGACGAACGCGCCGCGCGGACCGCGGCCTCGGCGGCGGTGGTCGCCCAGCCACGCCGGTTCGACTTGTGCCGGTGCACCGCCGCGAGCGCGTCGCGCGCCTTGTCGGCGGCCTCACGCACGCCGGGCAGGTCGACCAGGGGCTGCAGCGGATCAGTCACGACATACGAGGCTACCGTTCCAGCGCACCGGCCCCGACGGCCACATGGAGCCCACGCGCCCTCGGCCACACCCGGTCGGGCCACAACACCTCGGCGAGCCGTTTCGCCGCTGGGGTCTTGGCCCGGCGGCGACGCGCCTCCAGCTCGGCCTGCCGCTCCGCATCGATTCGATCCACCGGCGCCTCCCCACCTCAGCGAGCCACGTCGCACCACCTCGGACCAGTCAACGATACGCCGCCGACGCACGCCACTACCCGGTCAACAACTCCCGTCCTGGGATTGCCTCGAGCAGATCCCGCGTGTACTCCTGCCTCGGTGCCGCGAACACCTCGTCCGTCGTGGCCGACTCGACAACCTTCCCGGCCCGCATGACCAGCACGTTGTCCGCGATCTGCCGGACAACGGCCAGGTCATGGGTGATGAACAGATACGTCAACCCCAGCTCGGCTTGCAGGTCGTTGAGCAGAGTGAGGATCTGCGCCTGCACCAGCACGTCGAGTGCGGACACGGCCTCGTCGCAGACGACCAGTTCGGGCGACAGGGCGAGTGCTCGGGCGATCGCCACCCGCTGCCGCTGCCCACCGGACAGCTCGTTGGGATAGCGCCGCAGCACCGACGACGGCAACGACACCTTGTCGAGCAGGTCGCGCACCACCTTCTCGCGTTCGGCGGCGGTGCCGATCTTGTGCACCCGCAGGGGTTCTTCGACGGTGCGGAAGATGGAGTACATCGGGTCGAGGGAACCGTAGGGGTTCTGGAAGATCGGTTGCACGCGACGGCGGAAGGCGAAGGCGCCCTTGCTGTCCAGCGACGACACCTCCTGACCGTCGAACACCACCGAGCCTGCCGTCGGTTCGAGCAACCCGAGCACCATCTGGGCGATGGTCGACTTGCCCGAACCGGATTCACCGACGATCGCGGTGGTCGTGCCGCGTTCCACGCGGAAGCTCACGTCGTCGACGGCGGTGAAGTCCGTCGACTGCCACGGTCGTTTGCCGCGAATCCTGAACGCCTTGGTCAGGTTCCGCACGTCGAGCACCGTGTCGGGGAGCGCCTCGGTGGTGGCGACCTCGACGGCACGGTCGCGCACTTTCGCCCGCTGCCGCGACGACGACATCCGTTGCGCCGCCAGCGAGGGCGCCGAGCTCACCAGCTTCTTGGTGTAGGCGTGCTGTGGGTCGCGCAGGATCCGCAGGGCCGGACCCGATTCCACGACCCGACCGCGATACATCACCACCAGGTGTTCGGCGCGTTCGGCGGCCAGGCCGAGATCGTGGGTGATGAGCAGCACGGCCGTTCCCAGCTCGGTGGTGAGCTTCTCGAGGTGGCCGAGGATCTGCCGCTGCACGGTGACGTCGAGCGCCGAGGTGGGTTCGTCGGCGATGAGCAGCTTCGGCCTGCACGACAGCCCGATCGCGATGAGCGCGCGCTGGCGCATCCCGCCGGAGAACTCGTGCGGGTACTGGTTCACCCGCCGCTCGGCATCCGTCATCCCCGCCTCGGCGAGCAGTTCCACCGCTCGTTCGCGTGCGGCGGCGCCCTTGGCGATCCCGTTGGCCTCCAGGGTTTCCCGGATCTGGAAGCCGATCTTCCACACCGGGTTCAGATTCGACATCGGGTCCTGGGGGACCAGCCCGATCCCGTTGCCCCGGACGGCGACGATCTCCTTCGCCGAGGCCTTGGTCAGATCCTTGCCTTCGAACAGGATGGACCCCCCGGTCACCGTGCCGGTTCCGGGTAGCAGGTCGATGATCGCGTGCGCCGTGGTCGACTTGCCCGACCCGGACTCGCCGACGATGGCGACGGTCTGCCCGGGGTAGACGGTCAGATTCACCCCGCGCACAGCGGGCACAGGCTTGCCGTCGGAGGTGAAGCTCACCTCCAGATCGCGGATGTCGAGCAGGGGTTCGGCGGTCATCGGGTGCGCTCCTTCGGATCGAGCGCGTCGCGCACCGCGTCACCGAGCATGATGAAGCTCAGCACCGTGATGGCCAGCGCGGTCGCCGGATAGAACAGGATCGGCGAGGTACGGATCTCGGACTTGGCACGCGAGATGTCGGCGCCCCAGGCGACGATGTCGGGCGGCAGGCCGACACCGAGGTAGGACAGCGTCGCCTCGGTGACGATGAAGACGCCGAGCCAGATCGTCGCCACCACGATGAGCGGGCTGGCCGCGTTCGGCAGCACGTGCCGCATCAGCGTGCCGAATCGCGACACCCCGAGTGCCTTCGCCGCCGTGACATATTCGCTGTTCTTGGCCTCGATCACCGCGCCACGGGCGATGCGCGCGGCCTGCGGCCAGGTGAACGCGACGAGGATCGCGATCACCGTGGTGATTCCGGCCGGGCGGAGCAGCTGCAGCAGCACGATGGCGGCGAGCACCATCGGGATGGCGTAGAAGATCTCGGCGATGCGCGAGACGACGGTGTCGAGCAGGCCGCCGTAGAAACCCGCCAGCGCGCCGAGCACCCCGCCGACCACCAGGAACAGCAGCGCCGACCCCACACCGACGGTCACCGACGCGCGGGCGCCGTAGATGGTGCGCGCGTAGATGTCGCAACCCTGCTTGTCGAAACCGAACGGGTGACCGGGGCGCGGTCCGTCCATCCCGAACTCGCCGAGGCAGTGGCGCGGGTCCTGGCTGGTGAACAGCGACGGCCACACCACGACCAGCAGCACGAGCACGATCAGCACCACGGCCACGAGGAACACCGGGTTGCGCCGCAGCCGCCGCCACGCATCGCCCCAGATGCTGGTCGGCGTGCCCGCGTCGAGCACACGGTCGGTGGCGAGCACCTCAACCTCGTCGGCGGGGGCAACGAAATGCGTTTGCTTGTCAGGCATAGCGGATCCTCGGGTCGAGCGCGGCGTAGAGCAGGTCGATGACCAGGTTCATCAGCAGGAACAGCACGACGAGCACCGTCACGAACGACACGACCGTCGGCGGTTCACCTCGGATGATCGCCTGATACATGGTTCCGCCGACGCCGGGGATGTTGAAGATGCCCTCGGTGACGATGGCGCCCGCCATCAGCGCACCGAAATCGGCACCGAGAAAAGTGACGACCGGAATCATCGAATTGCGCAGAATGTGCACCGTGACCACGCGACGGCGACCGAGCCCTTTCGCGGTGGCCGTGCGCACATAGTCGGCGGACTTGTTCTCCGCCACCGAGTTCCGCGTCAGGCGCAACACATAGGCGAACGAGAGCGAACCGAGCACGAAAGCCGGGACGAGCAGTTCACCGAGACTCGCGTTCCCGGTGACGGTCACCGGCGCGATACCCCATTTCACGCCGAGCAGGAACTGGGCGAGATAACCGACGACGAACACCGGCAGCGCGATGATCACCAGGCTCGCGATCAGCATTGTCGAATCGAACAGTTTGCCCTTGCGCAAACCGGCGATCAAACCGAACAGGATGCCGAAGAAGCCTTCGATCAGCACGGCGAGGAACGCCAGTTTGATGGTGATCGGGAAGGCGCGTTCGAGTTCCTCGCGCACCGGTCGGCCGGAGAACGAGGTACCGAAGTCGAGGGTGAGAATGCCCTGCAGGTAGTGCAGATATTGCATGATGAACGGCTGATCGAGGTGATATCGGGCGCGCAATGCCGCCTCGGCCGCCGGGGTCAGTGCTTTTTCCCCGGCCAGCGCCTTGATCGGGTCGCCGGGAATCAGGAAGACCATCGCGTAGATCAGCAGGGTGGCGCCGAGGAATACCGGAATCATCTGGAGCAGGCGCCGGAGTATGTACCAAGTCATCATTCCTCCGAAAACGGCCGGGCCGAGCCACTTTTCGTGACCCGGCCCGGCGGCGAGTGGTTACTTCTCGATGTTCTCGAAGTCGAACAGGCCGTTCCAGGCGAGTTCGGCCTTGGTGACCCGATCGGAGCGGCCCGCGGCGGCGATGTAATCGAACACCGGGATATCGGCCATATCCCGGATCAGGATCGCCTGTGCCTGCCCGATGAGTTTGTAGGACTCCTCCTTCGTCGCCGCGGCCATGGCGGCGTCGAAGAGGCGGTCCACCTCGGGGTTGTTGTAGTTGACATTGTTGGTCTCGGAGTAGCTGTAGTAGTTCGACCCGAGGAACTGCATCATCGTCGGGTAGTCGCCCTGCCAGCCGTAACGGAAAGCGGTGCCGATGGTTTCGGCGTTCACCGCGTCACGCACGTCCTTGAACGTGGGCACCGGGCTGGCGACGGCGTCGATGCCGAGGGTGTTCTTCACGCTGTTGGCCACCGCTTCGATCCAGGCTTGGTGGCCGCCGTCGGAGTTGTAGGTGATGGTGTAGCGCGATCCCGCCCACGGCGACATGGCATCGGCCTGGGCCCACAGCTTCTTGGCCTCCTCCGGCTTGTACTCGAACACCTCGGCGCCCGGCAGGTTCGCGTTGAAGCCGGGCAGCGTCGACGCCGTGAAGTCGCGTGCGGGATTACGCAACCCGTTGAAGATCTTCTCGATGATCTGCGGGCGGTTGATCGCCATGGAGATCGCCTTGCGGCGCAGCACGCCTTCCTCGCCAGCGAAATGCGGCACGTTGGACTGGATGCCGATGTGCTGGTTCTGGGCGGTCGGCTTGGTGATCGCGCGGTCGCCGAGGTCGCTCTTGTAGGTGCTCAGGGCGCTGTCGGGAATTGTGTCGAGAGCGTCGAGATTGCCTGCCTGCAGATCGGCGTAGGCGGTCTCGTAGGACTGGTACATCACGAAGCGCAGGCCCTTGTTCTTCGCGGGCCTACCGCCGGGGTAGTCCGGGTTGGGCTTCAGATCGATCTTGACATTGTGCTCCCACGACTCGAAAGCGTAGGGGCCGTTGCCGACCGGCTTCTCCCCGAAGGCCTTCATGTCCTTGAACGCCACCTCGGGCAGCGGATAGAACGGCGCGTAGCCGAGGGCGCTCTCGAAGTCGATCGACGGCGATTTCAATTCGACGGTGAAGGTCCGGTCGTCGACCACCTTCAGGCCCGACATGGTCTGTGCTTTGGGCTGCTCGGCATTCACCTCGTCGAAACCGGCGATCTGGCTGAACGCGTATCCCTGCAACTGCGCGTTGGTGCCGAGGGCGCCGTAATTCCAGGCGTCGACGAAGGACTCGGCGGTGACGGTTGTGCCGTCGGTGAATTTCCAGTTCGGCTTGATGGTGATGCGATACGACTTGCGGTCGGTGGTCTCGATCTTCTCGGCCATCTCGTCGTGCGCTTCGCCGTTGGCGTCGTAGTACTTCAGGCCCGCGAACAAACGGTCGACCACGCGGCCGCCCATGTTCTCGTTGGTATTCGTCGGTACCAGGGGATTCTGTGGCTCTCCGGCATTGGTGGTGACAATGCTCGCATCGGCACTGTCATCGGACGAGCACGCGGTGAGACCGAGGCTTGTGGCCACGAGTCCCGCCGCGATCAACGCGGTCGCTCTGATGAATCTCAACGATCTCTCCCGGTTCGCTTCCATGACATGAAGGGGCGCAGTCATCATCCGCGTCACATGTATCCCTTCGGTTACATGCCGAATACGCGGAAAAGATTGCCGAACCCTTCCTGTTCGACAGAAAAATATGAACAATTCTCGGAACCATCAGCTGAACGGTCGATCTAAAACGATAGCCCGGGATCGCCTGCCCTGTCCGAGAACTCACCGGATGAATCAAGCCCTCTGAACGTCTCGGAAACCGGGCCAACGCAACGCTCACAAGGGTCGGGGAACGTTCGTTACTGTCGAGGTGCCACGGCTGCGCCCTGGCGACCGACCCGACCGCACCAGGCATGTGAGGCTGACATCGACATGACCGAAACCGCTGCAGGACATCAGGATTCGTTTCCTCCGAGCGCCGAGTTCGCGGCTGCCGCCAATGCCGGTGCCGAACTCTACGAGCGGGCCGACGCCGACCGCGAGGGCTTCTGGGCCGAGCAGGCGCGCCGCCTGCACTGGCATACACCCTTCACACAGGTCTTGGACTGGGACGACGCGCCCGTGGCGCGCTGGTTCGCCGACGGCGAGCTGAATGTGGCCTACAACTGCGTCGACCGGCATGTCCTGGACGGGCACGGTGACCAGGTGGCCATCCACTGGGAGGGCGAACCCGGCGATTCGCGCGCCATCACTTATCGGGAACTGCTCGAGGAGGTTTCGCGGGCGGCCAACTATCTGACCGAGCTCGGGCTGGTCGCCGGTGACCGGGTGGCCATCTACATGCCGATGGTGCCCGAGGCGATCGTGGCGATGCTGGCGTGTGCGCGGTTGGGGCTCACCCATTCGGTGGTGTTCGCCGGGTTCTCGCCGAGCGCGTTGCGTCAGCGGGTGGACGACGCACAGGCGCGACTGGTCATCACGACCGACGGGCAGTGGCGGCGGGGTAAGCCCGCGCCGCTGAAAGAGGCGGTCGACGAGGCACTGGCCGCCAACGGTGATGTGCCGTCGTCGGTGGAGCATGTGTTGGTGGTGCGCCGGGTGGGGACCGAGGTGCCGTGGACCGATGGACGCGACCTGTGGTGGCACGAAACCGTGTCCGCCGCTTCGTCGTCGCACGAGGCGCAGGCGTTCCCGGCCGAGCATCCGCTGTTCATCCTCTACACGTCGGGGACCACCGGAAAACCCAAGGGGATTCTGCACACCAGCGGCGGATACCTCACCCAAGCCGCCTACACCCACCACAACGTCTTCGACCACAAAGCAGGACAAGACATCTACTGGTGCACCGCGGACATCGGGTGGGTCACCGGACACAGCTACATCGTCTACGGCCCCCTGGCCAACCGCGCCACCCAAGTCGTCTACGAAGGCACCCCCAACTCCCCCACCGAGCACCGCCACTTCGAGATCATCGAAAAATACGGTGTCACCATCTACTACACCGCCCCCACCCTGATCCGCACATTCATGAAATGGGGCCGCGAGATCCCCGACACCCACGACCTCACCAGCCTGCGCCTGCTCGGCTCGGTCGGCGAACCGATCAACCCCGAAGCATGGCGCTGGTACCGAGAAGTCATCGGCGCCAACAAAACCCCCATCGTGGACACCTGGTGGCAGACCGAAACCGGCGCCATCATGATCTCCCCACTGCCCGGCGTCACCGCCACCAAACCCGGTGCGGCCATGCGCGCACTGCCCGGCATCTCGGCCAACGTCGTCGACGAGGAAGGCAAAGCGGTACAACTCGGCGAAACCGAGGCCAACGGATACCTCGTGCTCGACAAGCCGTGGCCGTCGATGCTGCGCGGCATCTGGGGCGACATGGACCGCTACCGGTCGACCTACTGGGACCGCTACGCCGAACAGGGCTGGTACTTCGCCGGTGACGGCGCCAAACTCGACACCGACGGCGACCTCTGGATCCTCGGCCGCGTCGACGACGTCATGAACGTCTCCGGCCACCGCATCTCCACCGCCGAAGTCGAATCCGCCCTCGTCGGCCACCCCAGCGTCGCCGAAGCCGCCGTCGTCGGCGCCACCGACACCACCACCGGCCAAGGCATCGTCGCCTTCGTCATCCTCACCGGCGCCACCACACCCGACACCACCCTCGTCGACACCCTCAAAGCCGAAGTCGCCAAACAGATCAGCCCCATCGCCAAACCCCGCGAAATCCACCTCGTCCCCGAACTCCCCAAAACCCGCAGCGGCAAAATCATGCGCCGACTCCTACGCGACGTAGCCGAAGGACGCGAACTCGGCGACACCTCCACCCTCGTCGACCCCGCCGTCTTCGAGGCCATCCGCACCGGCGGCAACTGATCGGGGACCGGCACGCTACGGTTTCACCGATAGCCGTGTCGGTCACCTCCATGGCAGCATCGCTGATCGGATCGGCGCTACTGTTGCGCCGAGGACGTGTGCACGCCGCGCGCCGCGATGCGGACCAGTTACCACAGGGAGAAGGGTCGACGAAGTGAGTTACACCCAAGGCGGAAATGACGGTCGGACGGTCACTTCCATCCCGTTGACCGACGCCAATCCGCCCGGATCGGCCAGCATCGGCAGCCTTGTCCGCGACGCCACCGAGCAGCTGTCGACGCTCGTGCGCGCCGAGGTCGCGCTGGCCAAGGCCGAGGTCACCGGCGAGGTCAAGAAGGGCCTCACCGGCAGTGTCTTCTTCATCCTCGCGCTGACGGTCCTGCTGTTCAGCTCGTTCTTCTTTTTCTTCTTCCTCGCCGAACTGCTCGATGTGTGGCTGTACCGGTGGGCGGCGTTCCTCATCGTCTTCGCGTTGATGGTGGTCGCCACCGCGCTCCTGGCATTCCTCGGGTATCGCAAGGTGAAGAAACTGAAGGCACCGGAGAAGACGATCGGGTCACTCAAGCAGAGCGCCGAGGTGCTGCCGCAGGCACTCGCCCACCGCGAGCACACCCCGGCGCTGGAGAAGTCCAAGAACTGACGTGCTCACCCGGCGGGCCCGGTCGCCACGACCGGACCCGCCCACTAGGCTCGATCGGCGTGTCGTCCAACTCAGCCCCGGATCCGTCCACCGTCCGTTACGACGGCCCGTGGACCCACCGGGACGTGCACGCCAACGGGATCCGCTTCCACGTCGTCGAAGCCGACGCCACCGTGCCCACCGACGCGCCGCTGGTGCTGCTGCTGCACGGATTCGCCGACTTCTGGTGGTCGTGGCGTCATCAACTCACCGGAATCGCCGGACACGGGTACCGGACCGTCGCCGTGGACCTGCGCGGGTACGGCGACACCGACAAACCACCACGCGGCTACGACGGGTGGACTCTCGCCGGTGACGTCGCCGGGCTCATCCGCGCGCTCGGCCACACCGAGGCGACCCTCGTCGGGCACGCCGACGGCGGCCTCGTCTGCTGGGCCACCGCGGTCCTGCATCCGCGCCTGGTTCGGTCCATCGCGCTCGTGAGCTCGCCGCACCCCGCCGCGTTGAAGAGTGCCGTCCTGCGCGACCCCGCACAGCGCTCCGCCTGGCTGCCCCAATTCCTGCGCTACCAGTTGCCGCGATATCCCGAGAACCTTCTCACGCGGCGGGGCGGGGCCGAGGTGGAGCGGTTGCTGCGTGAGCGGGTCGGCGAACCTTGGTCGCGCACGGCCGAATTCACCGAGACGGCGTCACGTATGCGGACCGCTATTCGCATCCCGGGCGCCGCGCACAGTGCGCTGGAGTACCAGCGATGGGCCTTTCGGAGCCAATGGCGGCCTGACGGCAAGCGGTTCATGGCGACTATGCGGGACCCGATCGACATACCTGTTCTCGGATTACGCGGGGCGGATGACCGGTATCTGTTGGGCTCGACCATCGAGCGGGATCGGGGGCTTTCTCCGCGTCGGGCCTTGGTGACGATTCCGAATGCGGGCCATTATGCCCATCAGGAGAATCCGGGCAAGGTCAATGAGGTGCTTACCGCGTATTGGCATGAGCAGAACGGTGCCAATGACACCCCGAAGGATGACTTGGTTTCGCCCTGAGGTTTGCTGGGGCACCGTTCCAGGTTGCGGGGTACCGGGCTTCCAGCCACACCGC
>NZ_BDBE01000004.1 GCF_001612825.1 Nocardia caishijiensis NBRC 108228
AATGCGGTCATGGCGGACTGCTGGGAATCCCACCGGGCTGGGCATCGCTCACGGCCTTCACCAGCTAGTGGGTTCCCAGCGTTCGTCTCAGCTCAATACGCAGGCTCCCGTGTCTACTGGAGCGTTGCTGACGCCAGCGGCTTCCAGTTCTGAGGCGACCTCGTCGAGGGTCAGCACGTAGCCTGTGTCGTCGTCGGTGACGGCGGCGCCGAAGACTACGCCTAGTACCTGGCCCTCGGTGTCTACGAGGGGGCCGCCCGAGTTGCCCGCGCGGACCTGACCGCGAACTGTGTAGACCTCGCGTTCGACGGTTCCGTCGCGATGAATCGTCGGGCCGGTGAGGTCCAAGGTTTCGCGGACGCGGGCCGCGCTGGCGGTGTACGGCCCACCGCCGGGGTAACCGAGCACGATCGCGCTCTCGCCGGAGGCGGCGGGTGTGGGTGCCAGCGGAATCACGGGCGAAGTCAGGCCGGGGACCGCTAGGACCGCGATGTCCTTTGAGGGGTCGAAGAGCACGACGTCGGCGTCGAGCGGGCCTCGTGCGGTATCGACCGACACGCTGGTAGTACCGGCGACAACGTGTGCATTTGTCATCACGCGCTCCGGTGCTACGACGAAGCCGGAACCTTCCAGTGCACGCTGGCAGCTGGGGGCGACACCGCGAATGCGCAGCACACTCGGCTGCAACGAGGCGGCGACGGGGCTGGCCAGAACGCTCGGGTCGGGGGGTTCGACAGCGGCGATGGGCGCGCGGCCGAACGGTCCGATGACGTCGGGAAGCCCGGAGGTGTTGAGCAGTTTGGAGAACTCGTTGGGCAGCTTGCGCAGCCAGGCGGGGGCAACCGCGTTCACGTCGGCGAGCACCCGGGAACCGTTGATGGCGGCAGCCACACCTGGTTGGGAGGCCGTGGCCAGGGGCAAGGCCATCAACCAGGCGGCGACGAGCACCGTGAGCGCCTGCAACACCGCGCCGACACCGCTGTCGACGCTGCGCGCGAACGGATGCCGGATACCGGAGCGGGCGGCCCGGCCGAGGACCATGCCCGCGACCTCACCGACGATCACCAGCAGCACGATCAGCAGGATGCCACCGAGTACCCGGCTGCGGCCCTCACTGAGGTGCTTGAGGATGTGCGGTGCGATCAGAATGCCCGCGACGGCACCGAGCGCGACCCCGAAGAACGCCAGCGCGGAAGCCACCGCCCCTTGCCGCCACCCGGTGGACGCCGCGACCAGCGCGATCAGCACCACCGCGATATCGAGCCACACCGAGGCGCTCATGCTTGCGCCTCACAGACGCTCGGCTCCGCTGTGACCGCGATGGCGGCCGTGCCGATGTGCCGCGCGCTCACAGGGTCATTCCGACCGCAGCCAGCGAGCTCTCCAGATCACGCACGTCGCCCCGATCCCAGTCTCGTTCCCACCCAGCAGTTTTGATGACGCCGGCGAGGATACCGCCGGTGAGTCCCCACACCAGCATGCCGTCGACCTGAAAGGCGGGACTCTGGTAGCCGAGACTGCCACGCACCATGAATCTGTGTGCGGGATCGAGCAATTCACTCAGTGGTACACGGACCACCCGTTCGGTCTCGCCCTGGTCGACGACGCGCACCTCGCTCGGCTGCCGCCACCAGGCCAGCACCGGGGTGACGTCGAACTTCGACGGCGGCACGAACAGGGTCGGCAGCGTCGCGAAGGGCTGCACGCCCGACGCGTCGAGGCCGGTCTCCTCCACGGCTTCGCGCAGCGCGGTGCCGACCGGGCCGTCGTCGCCGGGGTCAGCGGCGCCGCCGGGGAAGGCGACCTGGCCGCGATGCTGACGCATGGTGGAGGCACGCTGGGTGAGCAACACCTCGGCGTCGGCGGGTGGGCTGCCCGCGGCTCCGTCGGAGGAACCACCGAACAGCACGAGGACCGCCGCCTGCCTCGGCTTGCCGGTCACCGACATGGCCCGGCGCAGGGCGCGGGAGGTGGCGAGGGTGTCGTCGGCGTCGGGGCCACCGTGCCTGGTCGCCGAGCGAAGCCAGGCCGGAACACCGGAGTCGTCCACACCGTTCACGCTGTCATCCTCTTCGCCTGCCACCACACAACGCTGTCTGTCATACCGTGATACCGAGCTTCGCGGCGACCGTATCGGCGATGTCGGTCACGTCGGCGAAGGTTCGCACCTCCACACTCGCCACGCTGCCGTCGGCCCGCAACAGCACCGACACCGGCAGCACCGGCGGCGCGCCGACCGCACTTCGTACCGCCGCCGACGGGTCGGAAAAGCCGGGCAGGGTGATGCCGAGACCGCTGAGCCGGGCCAGCGCCTTCGCCTCGTCCGGGTCGCTGTGCACGGTGACGACGGTGAGCGCCGAACCCGCCCGCTGCGCGAATTCTTGCAGGTGGGGAAGCTCGGTGGCACACGGCGCACACCAGTAGGCCCACAGATTGACCAGCGCGGGCTTCCCCGCGAGGGCGGCGGCCAGGTCGGTTCGCGACCCGTCGGCGAGGCAGCCGACGGCGAGCCCGGCCAGCGGACCCGACCCCGACGAACCGGAGGCGGCGGACGGGCAGGCTGTCAAACCGGCGGCGGCACGTTCAGCGGCCGACACGCCCGACTCCTGTTGCGAAGTTTTGCGAGTTTCGATGGAACCGGACTCGTCGCGCGGCCACAGCGCAACCGCCGCCGCGACGACGAGAATCAGCGCGGCGATCACCCAGCGAACAGCGGGCCCGCGCAGCGGCGAGGCACCACTCACAGCCCGGCCATTTCCAGCAGGTGATCGCGCTCGGGCCCCTTCACCAACTCGGCGGCCACGGCGGGATCGGTCGGCCCGGCACCGAAGGAGGGGCAGTCGTTGGACAGCACGCACGCCCCGCAGGCCGGTTTGCGCGCATGGCACACCCGGCGGCCGTGGAAGATCACCCGGTGCGAGAGCATCGTCCAGTCCTTGCGCTCGAACAGCTCGCCGACGGCGTGCTCGACCTTCACCGGGTCTTCCTCGGCGGTCCACCCCCAGCGGCGCACCAACCTGCCGAAATGGGTGTCGACCGTGATTCCCGGCACATCGAAGGCATTGCCGAGGATGACGTTGGCCGTCTTGCGCCCGATGCCGGGCAGCTTCACCAGTTGATCGAGGGTGTGAGGCAATTCACCGTCGTATTGCTCGACCAGCGCCTGACCCAGGCCCATCAGCGCGCTGGTCTTGTTGCGGTAGAAACCGGTGGGCCGGATGAATTCCTCCAGCTCCACGCGGTTGGCCTCGGCATAGTCGCGGGCGGTGCGGTACTTGGCGAACAGCGCGGGAGTGGTGAGGTTCACCCGAACGTCGGTGCACTGGGCCGACAGGATCGTCGCGACCGCCAATTCCAGTGGAGTCGTGAAGTCGAGCTCGCAGTGCGCGTCCGGGAAAGCCTCGGCGAGCGTGCGGTTCATCCGGCGGGCACGGCGGACCGTTCCGATCCGCGTTTCCGCAGCTATAGCGCGATTCTTGCGTTTGCGGGCCGCCGTGATCCCGGTGGTCACCGGCACCGGAACGGCGTCGCCTGCGGCGGCGGTTGCGGGGGAAACGGGCACCGCACCACCATACGGAACCGGTCCGACAACATTGCGCGACCGAGTTGGGCGCCTGTGTTCCATCTGAGACCTGGACCGTGTTTACTGCCTGTCATGCAAGGACTCGCTGTGGTGCTCTTCCCAGTGCTGTTGATGCTGTTCGCGCTGGGGATGGAGCGGGTCGAGAATCGGCTCCGCAAACTTCTCGAACCCGACGAAGAGGTTCAGCAGTACCTGGACAACGCCAGCAACGCCGAAGTGAAAGAACTGACCAAGCTCGGGCTTCCCGCCGCGGTCGCGCGGGTGCGCAAGCGCCGCACACGCACCCCGGACATGGATGTCGCCCGGGCCAGCTGAACCATCTCCTCATTCCCCGCCGACACAGTGTCGCGGCTCGCGCAATCCACTCTTTACGTGGTGTCTGTCACTGTGCTGCCGTAATGCCGCGTAGACTGCGCTGTTGGTCGATTCGCTCGACCAGGTTCGCAAGCCATATCCCATAAGGAGCACATTCGTGGACGAGGCCCTCGCCAGAGCAGGCATCTTCCAAGGCGTCGAGCCCACCGCGGTGGCCGCGCTCGCCAAGCAGCTGCAGCCCGTAGATTTTCCGCGCGGCCACGTCATCTTCAACGAGGGCGAACCCGGCGATCGGCTGTACATCATCACGACGGGCAAGGTGAAGATCGGTCGTCGCTCCCCCGACGGCCGGGAAAACCTGCTGACCATCATGGGTCCGTCCGACATGTTCGGTGAACTGTCGATCTTCGACCCGGGTCCGCGTACCTCGACCGCGACCACGGTCACCGAGGTCCGCGCCGTCACGATGGACCGCGACGCACTCAAGTCGTGGATCGATCAGCGCCCCGAGATCGCTGAGCAGCTGCTGCGCGTGCTTGCCCGACGCCTTCGCCGCACCAACAACAACCTCGCCGACCTCATCTTCACCGACGTGCCCGGCCGGGTGGCCAAGGCGCTGCTGCAGCTCGCACAGCGTTTCGGCACGCAGGAGGCCGGTGCGCTGCGCGTGACGCACGACCTGACCCAGGAAGAGATCGCCCAGCTGGTCGGCGCTTCCCGCGAAACCGTGAACAAGGCGCTCGCCGACTTCGCGCACCGCGGGTGGCTGCGCCTCGAGGGCAAGAGCGTGCTGATCTCGGATTCCGAGCGTCTCGCGCGCCGCGCGCGCTAGGCTCACCCGCCTCTCCGCGTCTTTTGGCCAGACTCTGGCGCGGAGGGGGTGCCGTTGGCGGCCAGACTCGAGTGAGTTGCCGGTTTGCCCGTGCCCGGTGAGTTACCCATGTGCTTGCGAGATCAGTCGGGACGCAGGGACGAGGGCGTTTCGGGATCGCTTTCCGACCGCGGACGCCTAGCGCGCCCGCGGTCGGAAAGCGATCAGTCTTGTTCGGCCCGCAGGTACTCCAGCTGGGCTCGCACCGAGCTGCGCGCTGCGGGCCACAGACGTTTGTCCACATCGGCGTACACCTTGCGGACCACCGCGAGAGCGCCCGCGTCGGGACCCAGTTCGGCCAGTGCCGCCCGGACCTGATCGAGCCGTTCGCGGCGGTGGTTCAGGTAGTACCGCACCACCGGTTCGGCGTCGGAATGATCGGGGCCGTGCGCGGGCAGCAATGCCTTACCGGCACCGCGCTCGAGTAGCAGTTCCAGCGACGACAGGAACGCGGCCAGCGCCCCGCCCGAGGACTCGAGCACCGTGGTGCCCTGGCCGAGCACCGTGTCACCGGTGACGACCGCGTCGTCGAGCAGGAAACTCACCGAGTCACCGGTGTGCCCCGGCGTCGCGAGCACGGTGATCCGCAACCCCGCCGCCTCGATGACCTCACCGTCGGTGAGCGGAGTCCCGGTGCCGCGCAAGTACTTCGGATCCACCGATCGCACCGGCGTCCCGGTGGCCTCGACCAGGTGATCGATGCCGCCGGTGTGGTCGGGGTGGTGATGGGTGATGAGGGTGAGCGCGATGCGTCCACCGGTGGCCGCGACGATGTCGGCGGTGTGCTTCTTGTCCTTCGGACCCGGGTCGACGACGACATAGTCATCGCTGCCGGGTCCGCGTAGCAGCCAGGTGTTCGTCCCGTCGAGCGTCATCTGGGACGGGTTGTCGGCCAGCAGCACCGACGCGGTCGGCGTCACCGACCTGACCTGGCCGTACGCGGGGTGTTCCAGTGCCATGACGGCTACCTATCCGACCTCGACGATCAGTTCCACCTCGACAGGTGTGTTCTTGGGCAGTTCGGAGACGCCGACGGCCGAGCGCGCGTGCACGCCTGCCTCGCCGAACACCTCACCGAGGAACTCCGAGGCACCGTTGATCACGATCGGCTGATCGGTGAATCCGGGCGCGGAGGCGACGAAGCCGACGACCTTCACCACGCGCACCACCCGGTCGAGCCCGACCAGATCGTGCACCGCCGCGAGCGCGTTGAGCGCACACAGCCGCGCGGCCTCCTTGGCCTGCTCCACATCGACCTCGGCGCCGACCTTGCCGACCGCCGACAACGCGCCGTCGACGAACGGCAGCTGACCGGAGGTGTACACCAGCGATCCGGTCTGCACCGCCGGAATGTAGGCCGCGACGGGGGCGGCGACCGGCGGCAGGGTGACCCCGAGCCGGTCGAGCGCGTCCTTCCACGCGGTGGCCACGGCTACTTCCGCCGCTTCAGGTAGGCGACGTGCTGTTCGCCGGTCGGTCCTGGCAGCACCGTGACCAGCTCCCAGCCGTCGGCGCCCCACTGATCGAGGATCTGCTTGGTCGCGTGCGTCAACAGCGGCACGGTCGCGTACTCCCACAGGGTGACTTCACTCATGGTGTGAGTTTAGGGCTCACCCCGACCGCCCCGGCGAAACGGGTTATAGGCTCGGCGACGTGGGAGCACCAACAGCAGAGCCGGTTTCCTCGGTTCCCGAGCCGACGACCGGATGGCCCGAGCGCGCCGTCAAGGCCCGTTTGCACTACGTGACCGGCAAGGGCGGCACCGGTAAGTCGACGGTTTCGGCCGCGCTCGCCCTCGCCCTGGCCGCAGGGGGACGCAAGGTGCTGCTGGTGGAGGTCGAGAACCGCCAGTCCATCGCGCAGCTGTTCGACCGGCCGCCGTTGCCGCCCACCGAGACCCAGATCGCCACCGCCGACGGTGGCGGCGAGGTGGTGGCGCTGGCACTGGACACCGAGTACGCCTTCCTCGAATACCTCGACATGTTCTACAACCTCGGCTTCGCGGGCCGGGCGATGCGCCGGATGGGCGCCATCGAGTTCGTCACCACCATCGCGCCCGGTCTGCGCGATGTGATCCTCACCGGCAAGATCAAGGAATGCGCGGTGCGCGTCGGCAAGGACGGCAGGCCCGCCTACGACGACATCGTCGTCGATTCCCCGCCGACCGGGCGGATCGCGTCGTTCCTCGACGTCACCCAGGCCATGGCCGAGATCGCCAAGGGCGGTCCGATCGCCTCGCAGGCCGAGGGCGTCTCCAAGCTGCTGCACTCCGAGCAGACGATGATCCACCTGGTGACGCTGCTCGAGGCGCTGCCGGTGCAGGAGACCGCCGACGCGGTCGCCGAGCTCACCGCCAACGACCTGCGTATCGGCACGGTGATCGTGAACCGCGCGGCCACCGGCCAGCTCTCCCCCGCCGACCGGGCCGCCGCCGTGCGCGGTGAACTCGACGCGGCCGCGATCGCCGCCGGACTCGCCGAGGCCGGAATCACCCTGTCCGACACCGACTTCGCCGGTCTCGTCACCGAGGCGACCGACCACGCGACGATGCTCACCGCACAGGACGCGAGCGCCGCCGAACTGGCCGAGGTCGATGTCCCCCAGCTGCACCTGCCCGCCCTGAGCGACGGCATGGATCTCGGCGGGCTCTACGAACTGGCCGAACAGCTATCCGCGCAGGGAGTGCGATGAACGACCGTGTGACCACCCCGGCGCCCCTCGACGTCGCCGAGATCATCGCCGACCCGCAGGCCAGGGTCATCGTGTGCTGCGGTTCCGGCGGTGTCGGCAAGACGACGACCGCCGCGTCGATCGCGTTGCGCGCCGCCGAGTCGGGTCGCAACGTCGTGGTGCTCACCATCGACCCGGCGCGCAGGCTCGCCCAGTCGCTCGGTGTCGCCGAACTCGACAACTCCCCGCAGCGGGTGGAACTCGGCCCCGAGGTGCCCGGCGAACTGCACGCGATGATGCTGAACATGCGTCGCACCTTCGACGACATGGTGCTCGAGCACACCAGCCCCGAGAAGGCCGAGCAGATCTTCGCCAATCCGATCTATCAGACGGTGGCGTCGTCGTTCGGTGGCACGCAGGAATACATGGCGATGGAGAAGCTTGGGCAGCTGGCCGCGCGCAAGGAGTGGGACCTGATCGTGGTCGACACCCCGCCCTCGCGCAACGCGCTCGACTTCCTCGACGCGCCCAAGCGGCTCGGCACCTTCCTCAACGGGAAGATGATCCGGCTCATCATGGCACCTGGTCGCGGTGTCGGCCGGTTCGTCACCGGGGCGATGAGCCTGGCCATGCGTGGGGTGTCGACGATCGTCGGCGGGCAGATGCTCAAGGACGCCTCGACCTTCCTGCAGTCGCTGGAATCGCTGTTCGGCGGATTCCAGGACCGGGCCGAACGAACCTTCGCGATGCTGGCCAAGCCGGGCACCCACTTCCTCGTCGTCGCCGCGCCCGAACCGGACGCGCTGCGGGAGGCGTCGTTCTTCGTCGACCGGCTGTCGAGCGAGCAGATGCCGCTGGCCGGTCTGGTGCTCAACCGCACGCATCCGGTGCTGACCGACCTGTCCGGCGATCACGCGCTCACCGCCGCCGATCGGCTCGCCGACACCGACCCGCTCACCGCGTCGGTGCTGCGCATTCACGCCGACCGGGTGTCCACCGCCAAACGTGAGCAACGGCTGCTGCACCGGTTCACCGGGGCGCATCCGAAGGTCCGGATCGTGTCCGTGACCGCGTTGCCGTTCGAGGTCTCCGACCTCACGGCCCTGCGTGCGGTCGGCGATCAGCTGACCGGCAAGACCGCGTCCTAATCAGACATATCGGCTATCGCTTGCTCCGGCGGTAGTACCCGTCAACGGCGCCGATTCCGCAAACCCAGCGGTCTCGGCGCCGTTGTGGTAACGGGCGATCTCGGTCCGTCAGATGGCCACTTGATGCTGGCGCTGAGCCTGGAAGAAGTCGGCCCACGAGGTCACATCCGGGTGCTGCTTGAGCAGCGCGCGCCGCTGCCGCTCGGTCATCCCGCCCCACACACCGAACTCCACTCGATTGTCGAGGGCATCGGCACCACACTGCATCAATACCGGGCAATGACGGCAGATCGTCGCCGCCTTGCGCTGCGCCGCACCGCGCACGAAGAGCTGATCAGGGTCCACTTCCTTGCATCGCGCCTGGGCAACCCAAGCGATCCTTGCCTCGGCCTGCTCTACATCCAGTCGAGCGATGGGGGTTGTGATGTGCATTTGATGTGCCCCTTTGCAGTCCGAACACCGTTGTGCGGCGCTCCAGAATCGCGAGCGCGGTTCACAGCAACCCAACTACCGCTGCGTCCCGCACCACATTCCACTTTGAGTGTTAGCTCTATCACACTGGGTTCTCAATCTAGGTAAAGGTATGGCCGTTACGCAAGACCGGCCGCCGATTTTTTGGTACGGGCGTCCATTCAAATCGCGTGTCGACGCGACAGGAGTGCTGTTCACCGGCGTGCCCGGCCGCGACACGCCGATGTGATCATTTTGTTGACACGCCCGAGCAACCCCCCTGGCACCGGCCGGACAACTGCCGTCGGCTAGCACAACGTGTCACTCGACACGCCACCCTTTAGGCTGGACCGGTGCCGATCACTCAAACGCTTGCGAGGCTGGCCGGCAGCTGCGCGCTGGCCGCCGTGCTAGTCGCCGGGCTGTTGTTCCCCTTGGCCGGTGGGTTCGGGTTCATCTCCAACCGAGCCGCCGACGCCGTCGACAACGTGTCAGCCGAGCTGGTGGAAGGCACCGTCCCGGCTGTGTCGACGATGGTCGACGCCGGTGGGACACCCATCGCCTGGCTCTACGAGCAGAGACGGTTCGAGGTGCCGAGCGACCGGATCTCGAACAACATGAAGCTGGCGATCGTGTCCATCGAGGACAAGCGCTTCGCCGACCACAAAGGTGTCGACTGGCAGGGCACGCTGCGCGCGTTCCTGACCAACACCTCCTCCGGTGAGGTGCAGCAGGGCGCCTCGACGCTCGACCAGCAGTATGTGAAGAACTTCAACCTGCTCGTCGTCGCCAAGACCGACGCCGAGCGGCGCGCCGCCATCGAGACCACCCCCGCGCGCAAGCTGCGCGAGATCCGGATGGCGCTCACGCTCGACCGCGAGCTGTCCAAGGACGAGATCCTCACCCGCTATCTGAACCTGGTGCCCTTCGGCAACGGGTCCTACGGCATCCAGGACGCCGCCCAGACCTACTTCGGTGTCGACGCCGCCGACCTGAACATCACCCAGTCGGCGATGCTGGCGGGCATGGTGCAGTCCAGCTCCAAGCTGAACCCGTACACCAACGTCCAGGGCGTCACCGACCGGCGCAACACCGTGCTCGACACGCTGATCCAGAACATTCCGAGTAGGGCCGAGGAGTTCCGCAAGGCCAAGACCGAACCGCTCGGTGTCCTTCCCGAGCCCAAGGGTCTGCCGCGCGGCTGCATCGCCGCCCAGGACAAGGGCTTCTTCTGCGACTACGCCCTGCAGTACCTGTCGGAGGCGGGCATCAGCCGCGAGCAGATCGACAAGGGCGGCTACCTCATCCGCACCACCCTCGATCCGGTGCTGCAGGATTCGGTCAAGCGATCGGTCACCCAGCACGCGCCACCGGATCTCGAGAACATCGCCGAGGTGATGTCGGTGGTTTCGCCCGGTCAGGACGCCCACCACGTGCTGGCGATGGCCTCGAGCCGCACCTACGGCCTCAACCGCGACGCCAACGAGACGCTGCTCGGTCAGCCGTACTCGCTGGCCGGTGACGGCGCGGGCTCGATCTTCAAGCTGTTCACCACCGCCGCCGCCATGGAGAAGGGCCTCGGCATCAACGCCCAGGTCGACGTGCCGAGCGTGTACGCCGCCAAGGGCATGGGTTACAGCAACTCACCCGGCTGCCCCGCCGACTCCTGGTGTGTGAAGAACGCGGGCAACTACCCGGGTTCGATGTCGGTCACCGACGCGCTCGCCACCTCGCCGAACACCACGTTCGTCAAGATGATCCAGGACGTCGGTGTCTCCGCCGCGGTCGACATGGCCGTGCGCCTCGGCATGCGCGCCTACACCCAGCCCGGTACCTCCGGCCACGGCAACGCCAGCCTCGCCGACCACATCAAGAACAACAACATGGGTTCGTTCACCCTCGGACCGTTCGCGATCAACCCGCTCGAACTGTCGAATGTGGCGGCGACGCTCGCCTCGGGCGGCAAGTGGTGCCCGCCGTCGCCGATCCGTGAGGTCGTCGACCGGTACGGCAAGACGGTGCCGCTCACCCAGCAGGCCTGCGAGCAGGTGGTCGACCCCGGCCTGGCCAACACCCTCGCCAACGCCATGAGCAAGGACGACACCTCGGGTACCGCCGCGGCCGCGGCGCGGGCCAACGGCTGGAACGCGCCGATGTCGGGCAAGACCGGAACCACCGAGAGCCACCGCTCCTCGGCGTTCCTCGGTTTCACCAACTCGCTCGCCTCGTCGGTCTACGTGTACGGCGACAGCCCGACACCCGGCGAGATCTGCTCGTTCCCGCTGCGCAACTGCGGCGCGAGCGACGCCAACGGCCTCTTCGGTGGTAACGAACCTGCCCGCACCTGGTTCGGTGCGATCAAGCCGGTGATGGACCGGTTCCCCCCGCCGGGCCTGCCGCCGCTGGACGACAAGTACGTGCGCGGCGCGAACAACTCGCAGGTGCCGGATGTGGCGGGCAAGTCCCAGGGCGAGGCCACCTCGATGCTGGTCGGCGCCGGTTTCCAGGTGTCGGCGGTGACCAGTCCCGGCTCGCAGCCCAAGGGCACGGTGATGGGTAGCTCGCCGAACGGTTCGGCCATTCCGGGTTCGGTCGTCACGATCTACATCAGCGACGGCTCGGTCCGGGCGCCCGCGCCGACCACACCGGCGCCCGCCGCGCCACCACCGGCGGCGATCCCGGGTCTGCCGCAGATCCCACGTCTGCCACCGATCCCGATCCCGGTACCGCGATAGACAACGACGAGGGCCGCCGTCCAGCCGGGACGGCGGCCCTCGTCGTTCGTTCTAGAGGCGCGCTTTGACCGCGGCCGACAGACGCGACCCGTCGGCGCGGCCGTCGGCCAGCGCCGTCGCCGCCTTCATGACCTGACCCATCTGCCGCATCCCCGGTCGCTCACCGAGTTCCTCGGCGACCTGGGCGATGGCGGTGTCGGCGACCTCGGCCAGTTCCGCCTCCGTCAGTTGCGTCGGCAGGTACTCCTCGATGATCGATTCCTCGGCGCGCTCGTTCGCGGCCAGTTCACCGCGCCCGTTCTGCTCGTAGACGGTCGCCGACTCGTTGCGCTTCTTGGCTTCCTTCTGCAGGACCGCCACCACATCGGTATCGGACAGTTCGCGCGCCTGCGTTCCGGAGACCTCGGCGTTCTGGATCGCGGCGAGCAGCATCCGCAGGGTCGACAGACGCAGTTTGTCCTTGGCTTTCATCGCGGAAGTCATATCCGCGCGCAGCTGTGCTTTCAGTTCCGACATGGGGTCACGGTAGCCCGAACGCCCGAAAACTCCCATCACATTTCGACAGCGACAACAAACATCCGGGTGAAATTCCCGACTCTTGTGCGGAAACACACGCGCCGATCCGGGAGCAGGTCGCCTATGCTGGGCAAATGCCCGTTATCTCGACGACCGCTGTCCGCCGAACCGCGCTGGGAGCCGCCGGGGCCGCCGTCGCAGGCATCGGTTACGCCACCCTGATCGAACGGAACGCGTTCGTCCTGCGTGAGGCCACGATGCCGGTGCTCGCACCCGGGTCACCCACCCTGCGCATTCTGCACCTCAGCGACCTGCACATGATGCCGGGTCAGCAACTCAAACAGCAGTGGCTGCGCGAACTCGACCGGCTCGAACCCGACCTGGTCGTGAATACCGGCGACAATCTTTCCCACCCCAAGGCCGTGCCCGCCGTTGTGCAATCCCTGGGCGCGTTGCTGGCTCGTCCCGGCTTGTTCGTGTTCGGTTCCAACGACTATTTCGCACCGGTTCCGAAGAATCCGCTGAAGTATTTCGACAAGGATCACCGACGCGTCTACGGCGACCCGCTGCCCTGGCAGGATCTGCGCGCCGCCTTCACCGAACGTGGCTGGCTCGACCTCACCCACACCCGCCGCGACCTGGAGGTGGCGGGCATCCGCATCGCCACCGCTGGCGTCGACGACCCGCACCTGCAGCGCGATCGATACGACACCGTCGCGGGCGCGCCGAACCAGTTGGCGCAGTTGAGCATCGGCCTCACCCACTCACCCGAGCCGCGTGTGCTCGACCGTTTCGCCGAGGACGGGTACGACCTGGTGCTGGCCGGTCACACCCACGGTGGTCAGCTGGTGGTCCCCGGGTACGGCGCGTTGGTGACCAACTGCGGCATCGACAAGTCGCGGGTGAAGGGTCCGTCGCAGTGGGGTGCGCACACCCAGCTGCACGTGTCGGCGGGCATCGGCACCTCACCCTGGGCGCCGTACCGCTTCTGCTGCCGTCCCGAAGCCACCCTGCTCACGCTGGTCGGCGCGCCGCCGAAGCGCCCGGCCGCCGATGCGGGACACGGCATCTCGGCCTCGGAGGCCATCGCACGCTAGGGTCTTGCCCCGAACGATTCTTGTCTCGAGGGGGCGGCCGTGAGTGCATCCGACGATCCGAACCTGTCCGGCGATACCGGCGCGCAACCAGCCGATCCAACGGCGGTATGGACGCCGGGAGGCCCGGGTCTTCCGCCGACCTTGCGGTGGGACGGGTCCGGGCCGCCGCCCGGGCTGCCGGATCCGACGCCGTGGAATCCGACCGGGCCACATGTTCCGAACCCGTGGGGACCGCCGATCGGGAACCCCGGACAGCCGAACGTTCCTGGACAACCGGCCGCGAACCAGGTGGGACCCGGTGGGGAACCGCATCAAGGGCAATGGGGTGCGCCCGGCGGCGCAGGACAGTCGCTTCCGAACCAGGCAGGACCCGTCGCACAGCCGGTTCAAGGGCAGTGGGACGCGTCCGGCAGTTCGGGGCATCCGCTTCCGCACCAGGCCGGACCGGGCGGACAACCGAATCCATGGGCAGTGCCCCCGGGGCAGAACCGATCAGCACCCGGCGGACAGCATTGGGATGCCGGGCAACCTGCCGCGCAGTCGCACTGGGGTGCACCGGGACAGCCGAACGCGCAGTGGAATCACGGTGTAGTACAGGTGGGTTCGTGGGGTCCGCCGGGCGGGTCGACGTGGCAGCAGCCGGTACAGAAGTACGGGGAGGTGCCGCCGCTGGAGCATTACGGGGTGCAGCCGTACGGGCAGCCTGTTCACGGAGGTCCGAGATCCGCTGGACGGGCTTGGATTTGGGTGGCGGCGGGCGTAGTGGCACTGCTGCTCGGCGGCGCCGCGATCACGGCCGTCGCCCTCTCCGGCGAGGACACGTCGTCGACGGCGGGCACCAGCACACCATCGATGGTCAGCGCCCTGACGACATCGGCGGCACCGTCGACTACCAAGTCGAAAACCACCACCCCGGCCCCGACCGGCGCGGCGGCCGGAAAGACCCCACTGATCGAGGGCTATCAGGTGGTCGCGGCTCCCGACCGGGGCGCCGCCTACGACGTACCACCCGGCTGGAAGGTCGCGACGGAAACAACCATCGGCGGCGTCGGCGAACCACCCGGTGACACCGTGATCGGCAAGGGCTACGCCACCGACGGCCGCGACTACTGCCCCGGCTCCACCCGAACCATGTCGCTGCTCACCGGCTCCAAACAGGCCGACAACGCCGCGGCGGGCGCCGAACTCGGCACCAAAGCCGCCCGCCTCGCCTACGGCGGCGCCACCGGCACACCCCGCCCCGCCGAACCCCTCACCTCCATCGACGGCACCACCACCGGCATGTTCACCGAAACCACCGGCACCGTCCCCGACCCCAAACCAGGCTGCGCCCCCACCTTCTCCATCTACACCTACGCCTTCAAAGGCAGCAAGGACGGCAGCTTCGTCATGGTCATGATCGCCGACACCGGCGTCCCCGACGCCATCGACCCCGCGACCGCCAAACGTATCTTCAGCTCCATCCGAGCCCTCTGACCAGCCAATTTAACGTTTCCCACCCCCACGTTGTAAGCTACTTCAGGTTCGCCTCACGGGGTGTGGCGCAGCTTGGTAGCGCGCTTCGTTCGGGACGAAGAGGTCGCAGGTTCAAATCCTGTCACCCCGACGTGTTGGTTGAGACACCAAAAAGCCTCTGACCTGGTTTCCTGGTCAGAGGCTTTTTGCATTGTCCCCACCTCGAACTGTCGGCTCGGCTGTTCAGCCGGTCGTTTGGCCGACCACCAGTCCTGGACCAAGGGCTCGCGCGACGGCGGCCGTGATCGCGGGGCACGGGTGTAGATAGCCGGATTTGAAACCGACCGAGACGAACGTTTGCACCGCGTGCGTAGGGGCGTCGTCGGGGTCCGCGAGACTGTCGGCGGACAACGGGCGGTGCTGGGGGCGGGCCAGCGCGAAACATGTCAGCTGCATTCGGTTGTCCGCACTCCAGAAGTGGTTCAGCACTTCAGGGTTGGCGAAGTCGAGCTGGTCGAAGACTAGAGCGATGTCTTCTCGCCCGTAGGGAGAGTCTGCGAGCGCGGGCGCGATCTCCGCCGCGTCGCTCCCGATAGCCAGCACCCGGCCCGATTCCGACGCCTGACCCCACGGGGGTAACTCATTCTCACCCCATTCCATGCGGCCCGTGACCCGCTCGCCGCCGACTGCCAGCTCACCGTCGCGGACACTCCAGCGGATTCCGCCGAGAATGCCGACCCAGGGCAGTAGGGCATTGGCGGACAATTCTCCGGCGACGAGCGTCCAAGGTGCGCATGCCACCTGGTCGTGGATCATGCTCGCCGCCAACTCGGCGAAGTCTGCCGCCGTCGGCAGATATGTCTCGTACGGTGCGACGAATTGGTCCGTCCAGGTACCCATTCCACCAGCTTGTCAGCAAGACCATGCCGTGCGGCGGGATCGTCGTGCGCTCCGGAGCCGGTCAAGGCTCGAGCCGGTACTCGTGGAGATTAGATTGGTTGGGTGTCGCATGCCATTACCGCGCTGGTGCTGAAGGGTTCGTATGACGGCGAGGCGGCGGGTAGGTGGGATCTCGTGCCGGTGGCTTTGGGTGGTGATCTGACGTTGTTTCATGTGACGCACTACTACACCGCCTACTGGCAGGAGAGGCTCGGTCTCACTGAGCATTTCGAGTTCAGCTCGGTCGGTGGGCCGGTGTTTCCCACCGAGGACGTTGTTCGGGTGGTCGCGGCCGATCTGGTCGGGGGCCCGGATCCTACCTTCGCGCTGGTGGCCACGGAATACTTCGCCGGGATGGGTGACCAGGCTGCGGCTGTCTGTGTGCGGGGTGGTTCGATCCGGCAGGTGGCGAGCATCAACGACGCCCTGCGCGTTCTGGGCGTGGTGGCCGCGACGGGGTCGGACGAGTTCGACACGGTGGGCCTGGCAGCCCACCGGTCGACGCCGGACTACCTGGATCGTTACGAAGATCTCTGTGATGAGCTCGGCGTTTGAGGTGATCGCCGTCCGGCGCCCCTGCTGAATACCCGGCTACTTGTCGGTGCCTTCGGCGTCGGCGGCGGGGCGGACCTGGCGGTCGGCGGGGTTGGGCCACCAGACCGTGAGGGCGGTGATGGCGAGTAGGCACAGGATGAGTGTCAGGATCGCGGTCGAGTTGTTCATGGGCCCTCCTCTGTAGAGAAGGGTGCGCTCGGTGTGTGTCGAGGAGGGGCGCCTGGGTGTTGAGGGGTGGTTGAGAAGTGCTCTCGGTGGGGTGGGGCCGGTGGTGAGGTGTGAGGAAGGGATAACGTGGTGCTTACTTTCTGTCACTTGATAGAAATTCGGAGTGCCTAGCGTATACAGGCATGTCGACAAGGGTGGGTACCGCGGGGGAATCGCTGCGTGACGTGGTGTATTCCACCTTGCGGGGCGAGTTGATGAACGGAGACATCCGGTTCGGGGAGCGGCTGACCGAGCCGAAGCTGTCGGCGCGGTTCGGGATGTCGCGCACGCCCGTGCGGGAGGCGCTCACCATGCTGTGCTCGGACGGGTTGCTCGAACGGGAGGAGTTCGGGTTCAGCCCGGTGCGCCCGAGTGTGGCTCGGATCCGGGATCTCTACGAGCTGCGGCTCACCCTCGAACTCGGCGGGATGACCCGGATCATGGACAACCCCGACCTCATCCACGACGAACCGGGCTTGCGTGCCGAACAGCGGCGCTGGCTCGCCCTGCGGGACGACCCACCAGCCAAGGAACCGGGGTTCGTCGTGGTCGACGAGGAGTTCCACGTCGCCCTGCTGACGGCGGCGGGCAATGCCGAGCTCGTGCGGTCGCTGGTGGCGGTGAACTCCCGGATCCGGCATGTGCGGATGTACGACTTCATGATCAACAACCGGATCGAGACGACGATCAGCGAGCATCTCGGCATCCTCGACGCCGTCTTCGCCGGGGATCTCACCCGGGCGCATCGGCTGCTGCACACCCACATCGGTGATTCGCTCGATGTCGTGCTCGAGCGGATCTCGCGGGCGATCGCCGCCATGTCCATGAGCGAATAGAGGAACGATGCCCGAATCCCCCACCACCCGGGTCGCCGCCGCTTACCGGCGGATCGCCGAGGTCGACCGGCCCGAAGTGTGGATCACCCTGCGCCCGGAGAGTGAACTCCACCTCGAGGCAGAGGAATTGGAACGCCGACTGGCCGACGGTGCGGAACTCCCCTTGGCGGGCCTGCTCCTCGCCGTGAAGGACAACGTCGACGTCGCGGGGCTCCCCACCACCGCCGCCTGCCCCGAATTCGCCTACACCGCAACGGAAACCGCGTCCGCCGTGCAGCGCCTGACCGAAGCGGGCGCACTGATCCTCGGCAAGACCAACCTCGATCAATTCGCCACCGGCTTGGTCGGCACCCGCAGCCCGTACGGCGCGGTCCGGCACGCCGACCGGCCCGAATTGATCTCCGGCGGTTCGAGTTCCGGCTCCGCCGTCGCGGTCGCCCTCGGCATCGCCGATATCGCGATCGGCACCGACACGGCCGGTTCGGGCCGTGTCCCGGCCGCCTTCCACGGCATCGTCGGGATCAAGGCGAGCCTCGGGATCATCCCGGCGCACGGCGTGGTCCCGGCGTGCGCCGACTACGACGCCGTCACCGTCTTCGCCGCGACCCTCGACCTGGCCGTCACCGCCGCCGCGCTCATGGCGGGACCGGACGCACGTGACCCACGCAGCCGCACCTGGCCCGCGGACGTGCCCCTGGCCGGCACGCGCACGCTTGCCGTTCCGCACGACCTCAGCCCCCTGAGCGCGGAGTACCGCGTCGCCTTCGCCGAAACGGTCGCGACCCTGCGGGAGCTGGGCGTCCAGCTCACCGAGGTGGATATCACCCCACTGCTCGACGCCGCCCGCCTCCTCTACGACGGGGCGATCGTCGCCGAGCGCTACGCGGCGGTGGGCGAATTCGTCGACAAGGGCGCCAGGGGACTCGACAAGACCGTCGCCGGAATCATCGGCGCGGCAAAGCATCTGGACGCCCACGCGTTCGCCGCGGACCTCGACGCCATCGCCGTCGCCCGCGCACAGGCGAAAGCGCTGCTCGCAGACTACGACGGCCTCCTCCTGCCGACCACAACCGAACACCCGAGCATCGCCGCCGTGCACGCCGATCCGCTCACCATCAACCGCCGCCTCGGCACCTACACGAACTTCTGCAACCTGCTCGACCTCGCCGCCGTCGCCGTGCCCGGCGCCCCGACGACCGAGGGCCTCCCGTTCGGGGTGATGATCGTGGTCCCCACTTTCGCCGACCAGATCGCGGTCGACCTGGCCGCCCTGCTCACCGACACCACCGCACCACTGCTGGTGAAAACCGGTGTGCCGCTCGCGGTGTTCGGCGCCCACCTGCGCGGACAACCCCTGCACTGGCAACTCGAGGAACTCGGCGCCCGCTTCGCGGGTGAGATCACCACCAGCGACGCCTACCGCCTCACCGCCCTGGACACCACTCCACCGAAACCCGGCCTGGTCCGCCACGGTGACGGCCTCGGCGCTCCCATCGCGGGCGAACTGTTCCTGGTGTCGCCCGGCGCGCTCGGCCGCTTCCTCGCCGACCTACCCGCACCCATGGCCTTGACGAGCGTCGAATTGTCCGACGGTACAACGGTTGTGGGCTTCGCCTGCAGTTACGACGCCGCCGTGGCGGCCACCGACATCACGCGGTACGGATCTTGGCCTCGGTATCTGCGGGAACGCTGATCCCGAGTTCGGCGAGCAGACCCGTCACGCGACGGCCGATGTCGTCGCGGATGGGTCGCACCTGCTCCACACCGAGACCGGCGGGGTCTTCGATGATCCATTCCTCGTAGCGCACACCGGGAACCAGCGGGCAGGTGTCGCCGCAGCCCATGGTGACGATCACGTCGGCGGCCCGGATGATCTCGTCGGTCCACGGCTTCGGATATTCGCGCGAGATGTCGATCCCCACCTCGGCCATCGCGGCGACCGCCGACGGATTGAGCTGCCCGCCGGGCACCGACCCACCCGACCAGGCCACGGCGCGGCTCAAAGCGAATGCTTGGAAGAACCCCAGGGCCATCTGGGAGCGGCCCGCGTTGTGCGTGCACAGGAACAGCACCGTCGGACGCGGCGTCGCCACCTTGCCCTCGATCTTGGCCACGGCGTCGAGACGCTGCGCGGCAAACCGCTCGGCCAGCAGCGGCAGGTACAGCGTCACCGTCGCGCGCGCGGCGAAATCCTCGTAGGAACTGTGGAGGAACTGGTGGATCGTCGCCGGATCGAACATTGTCGCGAACGCTTCACGCAACCGTTCCTCGGCACGATCGAGGGCATCGGAGTGCTCGGTGATGTCGACCACTCCCCAACCCTTACCGCACAATCCGCGTAACGCAAACGACCGGGCCGCTCACCCCTCGTCGACCGGCCCGGCCGATATCCTCCTGTGACACCCCATCGGAAGCGCTTCGGTGACAGTCCTCGGCGTGGTTACCGTCGGCAGTTCGTCTTCAGCATCTGGAAGAGCCACCCTCCGGCTACACCGCCGGGTCCGGCTGATCACCCCTCGAGACCTGCCGGACCCGGTTGCTCCCGGTGTCCGAGAAAAGAATGCGACCTGGGTCTCTAGAGGTTCTTAAGAACAACTTGTCGGTTCTCGGCGAGAATGGAAGGACCGAGGAGATGGAGTACGACGATGGAAACGATGATCGTCTGGTTGCTGGCGAGCCTGCTGTACTGGTTCAGCAACTTCTGACACCGCACGACGGCGCGGAGCCGGACAGCTCCGCGCCCCAGCCTCCGGGGTGAGCAGCGTCACCACCCGGATGCCGGAATAGTTCGCGGGGCTCACCGGTTGAACACCACTGTCGGCGTCCGAACAGCCCCGGGCCTCACCCCTTTGTCGTTACGAGCGACCACTCGCCGAGAGGCGCTTGTGGGGCGTCGACACCCTGACCGGATCGCCCCCGCGATCCGTTCGACTCGCGAACGCCGCCAGGTCTCCCTCATCGACCTGGCGGCGTTCGTCGTCTCCCCGGCTCGCGCCGCTGGCCGCGATGCTCGAGGATGGTTCCCATGGGTACGGAGCTCACGCGAGATCTCGGTCTGCGCGACTGTGTGGTGATCGGACTCGGCGCCATGGTCGGTGCCGGGGTGTTCGCCGCGCTCGGCCCCGCCGCGGGTGCGGCCGGGTCGTGGCTGCTGCTCGCGCTGGCGATCGCCGCCGTGGTCGCCTACTGCAACGCACAGTCATCGGCCCGGCTGGCCGCGCTCTACCCGGTGTCCGGCGGGACGTACGTGTACGGGCGGGAACGGCTCGGACCGTTCTGGGGGTATCTGGCCGGGTGGGGATTCGTGGTCGGGAAGACCGCCTCGTGCGCGGCGATGGCGTTGACGGTCGGCAGCTACGCGTGGCCCGAACACGCGCACGTGGTCGCGGTGGTCGCGGTGGTGGTGATCACCGGGATCAACTATGTGGGGGTGCAGAAGTCCGCGCTGGCCACGCGGGTGATCGTGGCGTCGGTCCTCGCGGTGTTGGCGGCCGTGGTGGTGGCCGGTCTCGGTGGCGATCATTCGGCCGCGATCGTTCTCGACGACGAGGTGGGCGCCTACGGGGTGCTACAGGCTGCCGGGCTGCTGTTCTTCGCGTTCGCCGGGTACGCGCGCATCGCGACCCTCGGCGAGGAGGTCCGCGACCCGCAACGCACCATCCCGCGCGCGATCATGCTGGCCCTGGCCGGTGCCCTCGCGGTGTACACCCTGGTGGCGGTGGCCGCCCTGCTGACGCTCGGCTCCGGCGGACTCGCCGCCGCGCACGATCCGCTGGCCCGGGTCGTCGAGGCCGCGGGTGCCGAGTGGCTGGCGCCGGTGGTGCGGGTCGGGGCGGTGCTCGCCGCGGCCGGTTCGCTGATGGCGCTGATCCTCGGCGTCTCGCGCACCACCCTCGCGATGGCGCGCGACGGGCACCTGCCCGGCACCTTGGCCGCCGTCCATCCGCGCTACGCGGTGCCGCATCACGCGGAACTCGCCGTCGGCGTGGTGGTCGCCGTGCTCGCGGCGACCGTCGACCTGCGCGCCGCGATCGGCTTCTCCTCGTTCGCGGTCCTCGGCTATTACCTGGTCGCCAACCTCTCGGCCGCCACCCTGAGCGCCGCCGAAAACCGTCCGGCGCGGTGGGTTCCGGTCGTCGGTGCGCTCGGCTGTGTGGTCGTCGGGTTCGCGTTGCCGTTGAGTTCGGTGCTGGCCGGACTCGCGGTTCTCGCCCTCGGCGCGGCGTTTTACGCGGCGCGGCGGAACATACCCGCGGGTTAGGGGCCTCGCTATACGGGTTACGGTGCCGTAGGCGAACTACCCTCGAATCATGCGAATCAGGGGTGTGCTCGCAGGGGTATTCGTGACGGCGCTGGCCTCGGCGACACTGTTCGCCGCGCCCGCCCAGAGCGCACCGACGACCAGCTGCGAGGTCACCTCAGCCCGCGACCTGGAACGCGCCGAACCCGAACAGGTCGGCATCGACTCGGCGAAACTCACGGAGGCACTGCAATTCGCGGCCACCCGCAACCGCCTCAATGTGCAGGTGTTCCGGCACAACTGCCTCGTCGGCGAGGGGCTGCGCAACCACGAAACGGGCAAAGTCGCGTGGAACATCTGGAGCGTCACCAAATCGGTGACATCCATGCTCGCCGGAATCGCCTCGGACCAGGGCAAACTCGCCATCGACGCCCCCATCGACCGCTACCTGCCGCCCGGTCTCGGCGATGCGACGCACCGGTCGATCACCGTGGAACACCTGCTCACCGAAACCTCCGGCATGAAGGTCGGTGTGCTCAGCGAGGGCATCACCGCTGTCGTCCCGGTCGACCCGAACAGCGCGGTGCAGGCGTTGGCCGTCCCGCTGTCCAACCCGCCGGGCACGGCGTTCAGCTACAGCCAGCGCAATGTCGACTTGCTGTCCTACGTCATCGAATTGGCGGTCGGCGAGCCATTGCAGCAGTTCGCCCAGCGCGAGCTGTTCGATCCCCTTGGCATTCCCGCCACCGACTACTACTGGGCCCGCGACCGGTCCGGACACACCTACGGCTACGCCCACCTGATGCTGCCGCCCGACGACCTCGCCAAGATCGGCCTGCTAGTCGCCAACGACGGCCGCTGGGGCGCCGAGCAGGTGGTCTCGGCCGACTACCTGCGCAAAGCCCGCACGCCGTCGAAGCAGAACCCCTGCTACGGCTACCTGTTCTGGGTGGGTTCCGGGTGCAACGAGTCACCCGAATTCCTGCCGGAGAACACCTTTTTCATGTCGGGCCTGGCCCTGCAGAACGTCTTCTTCCTGCCCGAGCTGGACATGATGGTGATGTGGACCGGCGCCTTCGGCAACATCACCGCCTACGGACCGAGCGGCATTCTCGCCCACGCCGAGGAACTCCCCCACGAATTCTTCCGCCGCCTCTTCGCCGCCATCACCGACGCCCCCGTCCCCACCCCGGCCCCCTACGTGGAACCGCCTCTGAACTTCGACCCGAAATCTCTGGTGGATGCCGAAATCCTGCTGGCCGTCTTCGGCATCGGCCCCGGCGCCTACCCCGGCTGCACGGTCTTCAACTGCCTCAACCAACCACTGGCCGCACCCTTCGCCAGTATTCCCCCGGGCTGCGCCATTCTCGCCTGTGTGGGTAGCGACCCTCGCACGCCCGGCATTCGCTGACCCCCACCTACCGCACTCCGGCCACACGCACTACTCGAGTCCGCGACCTACCGCACTCCCTGCCACACCGCACTACCAGCCACCCGGCCCAACTCGAGTCC
>NZ_BDBE01000005.1 GCF_001612825.1 Nocardia caishijiensis NBRC 108228
AAAAACACAGCCCAGTACCTCCATGGACGCAACACAAAAAGAGCCGGGCACGCTCCCCAGCGCACCCGGCCCTAAATCCCCATCAACGATTCGCGAGCAGCACTTCCGCGATCTGAATCGTGTTCAGCGCCGCACCCTTACGCAGATTGTCGCCCGAGATGAACAGCGCAAGACCGCGCCCGTTCGGCACACCCGGATCCTGACGAATGCGCCCGACCAGCGAGTCGTCCTGCCCAGCGGCAGCCAGCGGAGTCGGCACGTCGACCAACCGCACACCCGGCGCCTTGCCCAGCAACTCCTGCGCCTGCTGCACCGAAATCGGTTCCGCGAATTCAGCATTGATCGACAGCGAGTGCCCGGTGAACACCGGCACACGCACACAGGTGCCGCTGACCAGCAGGTCGGGCAGGCCGAGAATCTTGCGGCTCTCGTTGCGCAGTTTCTGGTCTTCGTCGGTCTCACCCGAGCCGTCATCGACGAGCGCGCCCGCCAGCGGGATCACGTCGAAGGCGATGGGCGCCACGTACTTGTTCGGGGCGGGGAAGTCGACGGCCGAACCGTCGTGCACCAGCTTCTCGGCGTCGGCGGCCACCGCGCGCACCTGCGAGGCGAGTTCCTCGACACCGGCCAGACCCGAACCCGACACCGCCTGGTACGACGACACGATCAGACGCTGCAGCCCGGCCACATCGTGCAGCGGCTTGAGCACCGGCATCGCGGCCATGGTTGTGCAGTTGGGGTTGGCGATGATGCCCTTGGGCAGCGAACGGGTGGCTTCGGGGTTGACCTCCGAAACCACCAGCGGCACATCGGGATCCTTGCGCCAGGCCGACGAGTTGTCGATGACGGTCACGCCCGCGGCCGCGAACCGCGGCGCCTGCACCCGCGACATGGTGGCTCCGGCGGAGAACAGCGCGATGTCGAGACCCGACGGATCGGCGGTCTCGGTGTCTTCGACGACGATCTCGCCGCCGCGCCACGGCAGCGTCTTACCGGCCGAACGCGCGGAGGCGAAGAAGCGCACCTCGTCGGCGGGGAAGTCGCGCTCTTCGAGCAGCTTGCGCATGACGGCGCCGACCTGACCGGTCGCGCCGACGACACCTACACGAACACCCATGACTTATCGCCCCGTTCCGCCGTGGACGACAGCGTCTTCGTCGCCGCCCAGATCGAAGGCCTTGTGCAGCACCTGCACGGCCTCGTCGAGTTCGGTGTCGCGCACCAGCACCGAAATACGGATCTCCGAGGTGGAGATCAGATCGATGTTGACGCCCGCGTTGGCCAGCGCCTCACAGAAGGTGGCGGTGACGCCGGGGTGCGACTTCATCCCGGCACCGACGAGGGACACCTTGCCGATGTGGTCGTCGTAGAGGACCTGCGCGAAGCCGATCTCGTCCTGGCGCTTGGTGAGCATCTCCACCGCACGCGCGCCGTCGGTCTTGGGCAGGGTGAAGGTGATGTCGGTCTTGCCCGTGTCGACCTTGGAGATGTTCTGCAACACCATGTCGATGTTGATCTCGGCGTCGGCGACCGCGCGGAACACCTTGGCCGCGTAGCCCGGCTCGTCCGGCAGTGCCACGACGGTCACCTTGGCTTCGCTGCGGTCGTGCGCGACGCCGGTCAGGATTGCCTGCTCCACGGGAATGTCCTCCATCGATCCGAAAACAGTTGTGCCGATCTTGTCGGTGTAGGACGACCGGACATGAACGGGCACGTTGTAGCGGCGCGCGTACTCGACGCAGCGCAACATGAGCACCTTCGAGCCGCAGGCCGCCATCTCGAGCATTTCCTCGTAGGAGATGTTGTCGAGCTTCTGCGCGTCTTTCACGATGCGCGGGTCGGCGCTGAAGATGCCGTCGACGTCGGTGTAGATCTCGCAGACATCGGCTTTCAGCGCCGCGGCCAGGGCGACGGCGGTGGTGTCGGAACCGCCGCGGCCCAGCGTGGTGACGTCTTTGCTGTCCTGGCTCACGCCCTGGAAGCCCGCGACCAGCACGATCTGGCCTTCGTCGAGGGCTTCCTGCAGGCGGCCGGGGGTGACGTCGATGATCTTCGCGTTGCCGTGCGCGCCCGTGGTGATGACCCCGGCCTGCGAGCCGGTGAACGAGCGCGCCTCGGCGCCGAGGGTGTGAATGGCCATGGCCACCAACGCGTTCGAGATGCGCTCACCGGAGGTGAGCAGCATGTCCATCTCGCGGGCAGGCGGCGCGGGGGCGACCTGCTCGGCGAGATCGAGGAGTTCGTCGGTGGTGTCACCCATCGCCGAGCAGACGACGACCACGTCGTGGCCCTGCTTCTTGGTCTCCACGATCCGTTCAGCGACGCGCCGGATCCGCTCGGCGGTGGCCACCGAGGATCCTCCGTACTTCTGAACAACGAGAGCCACGGCAATGGTCCTTCACGATCGGGAATCGAGCTGCTATCAGCGACCAAGAGTACCGGCCTGCGCACGCCGCATCCCCCGCTACCTCCCCAGCCTGTGGAAAACGACACAGGCTTGTCACCTGTGGCTGACCACCGGAATCAGCCTCGCTCGAACCAGGTGACCTGCGCGCCGTTGTCGAATTCCTTGCGCCGCACCGGCGTGAACTGTGTCGGTTTGAAGACGCCGCCGAACACCGGCACACCGGACCCCGCGACCACCGGATAGCTCTTGACGATCAGCTCGTCGATCTCGTCGATGAGCTGCCCGGCCAGGTTGCCTCCGCCGCACAGCCAGATGTCGAGGCCGTCCTGCCGCTTGAGCTCGCGCACCAGCTCGACCGGGTCCCCGGCGAAGATCTCGACACCGGGGTGGTCGGCCTGGTTCAGCGAAGCCGACACGACGTACTGCTTCATGTGCTGGAACGGGCTCTCGACGTGCTCGCCCGGGAGGATGTAGGTGCCCCGGCCCATCAGCACGGTGTCCCAGTGCTTGGGCGGCAGGTCGGGGTCGAGGCCGACGTGCGGGCGCAGGTGGGTCGGCATCGCGTCGGGGAATTCGGGGGTCATCCATTCCACGTAGCTGGGCGGGGTCGGGTAGAAGTCGACTTCACCGCCGGGACCTGCGATGTAGCCGTCGAGGGAGACGCCGATGTAGTAGACGAGCTTTCGCATGGGTACCGCCTCAGTTGTTGTACTATATGTGAAGTGGTTAGAACGTAGTACTACAGACGGAGTGGTGTCAAGTGCGAAAGAATCCCGAGCGTCGACAGACCCTGCTCGACGCAGCCATCGAGGTCCTCGCGGCCGAGGGCGCCCGCGGCCTCACCTTCCGTGCCGTCGACAAACAGGCGGCCGTGCCCGCCGGAACCGCCTCCAACTACTTCGCCAATCGCGACGAACTGCTCACCCAGGCAGGCAGCCGCTTCTACGAGGTGGTCCAACCGACCGAGGAGACGCTCGCCCTGGTGAGCGAGGGCCCCAAGACAGTCGAGAACATCACCGCGCTGATGAAGGAGGTCGTCGGCAGGCTCGAATCGCACCGCACCGCCTACCTCGCGCTGCTCGAATTGCGCCTCGAAGCCACCCGTCGACCGGAGTTGCGCAGGCTGCTCACCGAGCGGGTCGGCGCGGATCTGGAATTCAATGTCCGCAATCACCTGGCGTCGGGTCAGCCGGGCGACGAGGCCTCCGTACTACTGCTGTACCTGGCGCTGAACTGGCTGATTCTCGAACATCTCACCCTCCCAGGGTTGTTCACCGAGCAACAGAGTTCGGAGCTGATCGAAATCGCCGTTGAGCGTGCGATTCGCGGCTGACCCGGACGTTTGTCCAGACCATAGACGTGTTGACGATCACTGGCACAACTGTGCACAATCGGGCGCGAGAGACAGCGGGGGTTCGGAGGACAGGCAAGATGCGCTCGAAGATCGACATCCGTTTCACCGTTGATGCTCATATCGATCAGGTCATGGTCGCCCTGCTTGCCGTCGATCGTATGGCGGAGTGGTCGCCGTCCTACAGCGATGTCCGGATGGGTCCGCCCGATGCCGACGGCAGGCCGCGACGAGTCTTCGTCACCGCCCGCATCATGGGCGATACCGACACCCAGGTCCTGGAATATCGCTGGGAACCGAACCGGGTGTCCTGGGAGGTAGTCGACAGCAGCCGCGGTTCCAAGGGTGGCGGCTCGTTCGAGTTGTTCGAAGCCGGCGAGGTCACCGAGGTCGATCTGCACGTGGAACTGCGCTACCCGCTGCCCATTCCCGGCATCCTGTTCAACCGCACCTTGCGCAAGGAGAACGAGGAAGCGGTCGCGAACTTCATCGACTTCGCCGAGCGTTTCCCCGAGAACGAGGGTTACGCCGTCGGCTGAGTACCGCGCCACCTCGGCCGCGAGATGACACGATAGGCCGATGATCGGAAAACCACGGGCCAGATTTCAGCCCGTGACCGAGGACGGCTCGGTCACCCAGCTCGAACTGTTCTTCGACCTGGTGATCGTCTTCGCGTTCACGATGGTCACCGACCTGGCCGCCGACAACACCTCGGCGAAGAACATGCTGCGCGCGCTGCTTGTGCTCGCGATCATGTGGTGGCTGTGGATCGCCTACTCGTGGCTGGGCAATGTGGTGCGCGCCGACGAGGGCATCGTGCGGGTCGGCATGTTCGTGGCCATGGGTGGCGCGTTCATCGCGGCACTGACCATCCCCGAGGCCTTCGTCGATCTGCCGGGCGGCTGGTACGGGCCGCTCGTCTTCGCCATCGCCTACCTGGTCGTACGGTTGGTGCACGTCGTCATCTTCTGGGCGATCAGCCGCGACGATCCCCAGCTGCGCGGGCAGCTGGCACGCTGGGCGCTCGGGTCGATCGGCGTCGGCACCGCACTGCTGGTGATCGCCGCGACCACCTCGGGGCTGGTTCAGATACTGCTGTGGCTGGCCGCGATCGTCGGCGACATGGTGTGGACGGCGGTGGCCGGCACGGATTGGCGGATCAACTCGGCCAAACACTTCGCCGAACGGTACGGGCTGATCGTCATCGTCGCGCTGGGTGAGTCGATCGTGTCCATCGGCATCGGGGTCGCCGGACTGCCGATCTCCTGGCCGATCACGGTGGCCTCGATGCTTGGGCTCATGGTGTCGGGTCTGCTGTGGTGGCTGTACTTCGACGTGGCCGCCATCTCGATCGAAGAGGGCCTGGCCTCGGCGAAGGGGTCCGCGCAGATCAAGATCGCCCAGTTCAGCTACACCTACGGGCATTTCCCGATGATCGCCGGTGTCATCGCGCTCTCGCTCGGGTTGAAGAAGGTGCTGTACTACGTGGGCGACACCTCGCACCACCAGCTCACCGACCCGCTCTACGGCATTCCGCTCGGCGCGCTCTACGCCGGGCCCGCGGTGTTCCTCCTGGCCGTCGTCGGCGCGAAATACGCTGCGGTACGGCAGTTCTCGACCGCACGGGTACTGGTGGCCGCGCTCCTGTTCGCGCTGATCCCGGTGGCCGCGCAGCTACCCGCGCTGGTCTCCCTCGGCCTGCTCTGCGCGATCCTCGCCGCGCCGGTGATCTGGGAGACGGTGCACTACGCGCGGCGACGCGACGAGATCAGGCACGCTTGATCTGCGCGAGGTGATGACGCACACCGTGTTCGGCGGGCGTCGCACCGCGATGTGAGGGCGGTACCCGCACGCCGGCGCGGACGGCCTCGTTGATCTGGTCGAGGTTCTCGCGCAGCATGTCGGCGACCAGTTCGTCGGTGCGCGGGTCGTCGAGCAGCTGACGCAGCATCCGGTACACGGTGTCGGCGACGAGGCGGATGATGTCGTCGTGGAACGGCACATAGCGCAGCTTGCCGGTCTGCGGGTCGTTCTTGATGAGGTCGATGATGAGCTGGTCGATCTCGGCGTGGTTCTCCTCGAGCGCGGCGGCGATGTTCTGGGTGTAGTGCCCCGCGCGCAGCACGTTGGAGACCTCGTCGAGGATGGCGACGGTCATCGGGCGGCGGATCACGTCGACGATGGTGCCGACGAACCGATTGACGATCTTGGCCGTCACCCGCTCACCGAGCGCGCGGTCGGCCACCCGACCGAGGCGGATCAGGATCACCACGATCCGCAGCAACCGGAACCCACGGAAGATCGGGCTGGTCACCGGGATCATGCCGAGTACTTCGTACCAGTAGACGAACGGGAACGTCCACGGCCAGCCCGCCCGGCGCCACCGCCACAGGAACTCGACGGCGAAGATGCCGCAGATGGTCCAGTCGGCCACCACGATCGCGTGATAGGTCGGGCCCGACACCGGGAAGAAGGTGATCCAGCCGACCAGCACCACCGACACGATCGCCAGCACGAGCATGAAGATGTCCAGGCGCAGCGACGGCGTTTTGGACCGCACGTCCGGCAGTGCCTCGACCCGATCGATCCCCGGTGACGCCAACTCGCCCGCTCCTGTGGTTCGGCGGCTGCCGCCGCTGCTCGGCCACCCGGCGCCGCTCGTCGGCTACCGGTCGGCCAGTACTTTGCTCACGCTAATTGGTTGCGGCGCCGCCCGAGTGGGCTTCGGTGCGTGTCAGCCGCGCAGGATCGCCTCGATATTGCGTTCGGCGAGTGCGGTGATGGTCAGCGACGGGTTCACCGTGGCGGTGCTGCCGGGAATCGCGGCGCCGTCCATCACGTACAGCCCCGGATGACCGTGCACCCGGCCGTAGGCGTCGGTGGCCTTGCCGAGCACCGCCCCGCCCAGCGGGTGCGCGGTGAACTCGGCGTTGGCGTCGTAGCCGAGGGCGCTGTATTCGGCCAGCGCACCGGCCTTGTCGGCGATCCGCCGGTCGACCGCGCGCGCGGCGTGCACCACCGCGTCCTGGGCGGCGCTCGGCCAGGTCAGGCCGACGCCGCCGGTGGCCGGGTGATAACCGAAACGGGCGCGGGTCGGGTCGAGCACCATGCCGAGGGAGGCGAGCGCGCCGGTTTCGAACGGGATGCCGGGGATGTACCAGTTCTCGAGCGTCAACGGCAGGGTCGACTCGTCGTAGATGCGGCTCGCGCTCGGCACGCCCTGACCGAAACCCGCCAGGCCGCTGGCGCCGCGAGCAAGCACCACGTCGCCGTTGGTACCCCAGCCGTCGCCGATGTGCTCGTTGAGGTTGGGCAGCGCGCCGGTGGCCTGGGCGCGCACCAGCAGTTCGGAAGTACCGACGGAACCGGCGCCGAGGAACAACTTGTCGCAGGTCAGGGTGCGGGTGCCCAGTTGCGCGCCGGTGGGCGCCAGTTTCGTCACGGTGACCACGAACTTGCCACCCGGCTCCTGGGCGATGCTGTCGACCCGGTGTCCCGGATACACCCGCGAGCGGCCGGTCTGCTCGGCGTAGCGCAGGTAGTTCTGGTTCAGGTCGAACTTGGCGCCGTTGGAGTTGCCCAGGTTGGAGCGGGCGACGGTGGCCGAGGGGCGCGAGCCGCCCGCCAGCTCGGCGCGCAGCACGTCCCAGGTGAAGATCGAGTCGTTGGGGAGTGGCTGGTACCCGGCGGCGCGCACCTGGTCGTCCCAGGCGCGGGAGTGGGTGAACGGCTGGGACTGGTAGATGTCACCGGGCATGGGGTCGAGGCGCAGCATCTGGCGGACCCTCGGGTAGTACACCCGTTCCAGCTCGCTGTAGTCGACGACACCGCCGAAGACCTGGTCGAACAGCCTGCGCTCCGGCGCGACCATCGCCCCGGTGAAGATCACCGAACCGCCGCCGACGGCCGCGGCGCGCCACACGTCGATGCCCGCGAACTCGGTGACATCGAGGACACCGCCGAAGGTGCCGAAGCTCATCGGCACCTTGGTGACCCCGGTGAAGCTGGTGCGATGCCAGAATCCGCGACCGTCGGGCAGGTCGTCGCCGGTGAAGATCTCGCGCCACGGGTCGTTCGGCCAGCGCGAACCGCGCTCGAGCACGGTGTTGTCGATACCCGCCTCGGCCAGGCGCAACGCGGTGACGGCCGCACCGAAACCGGAGCCGATCACGATGGCGCTGGTGTGCGCGGGCGCGTCCGGGAGCGGGGCGAAGACCTCGGGGACCCACGATTCGAACATCGCCGCCCTCGGGTCGGCGTGCGCGGACGTGCCCGTCAGCGTCGATCCCACAGTCCCGGCGAGTGTCGCCAGTCCCGCCGCCTTGAAGAAGGCACGTCTGTGCACCAGGCCACCTCCCTCATCACGCATGGCCGTGCGCAGAATACCGCGCAACTTCCGAAACGGCCCCGCTAGTGGTGGGATTTGTCACCGATCACCAACAGCCGCCCATCTCAGGTCGTCAACAGGCGGATCACGGCGATCGAACCGACCACGACGATCACCGCGCGCAGCGCATTCGGCGGCAACTTGCGGCCGACACTTGCGCCGAGTTGACCGCCGATGATCGAGCCGACCGCGATCAGCGCGACGGCCTGCCAGTTCACCTCGGCGATCACGATGAAGATCACCGCCGACACCGCGTTCACGATCAGCGCGAGCACGTTCTTCACCGCGTTGAGCCGCTGGATGTCCTCGTGCACGAACACACCGAGCAGCCCGACCAGCAACACCCCCTGGGCCGCGCCGAAGTAGCCGCCGTAGATGCCGGTGCCGAACACCGCGACGAGCAGGATCGGGCCGCCGTGCGCGGGCGGCGGGGTGTCCTCGCCGCGACGACGCTTCACCCAGGCGGCCAGGCGCGGCTGCACGATCACCAGGATCAGGGCCGCGATGATGAGCACCGGGACGACAGCCTTGAACGCCGCCTCGGGTGTGGTCAGCAGCAGCACGGCGCCGGTGATACCGCCGAGCAGCGAGGCAGTGCCCAGTTTCAGCAGCCGCTCCCGCTGACCGACCAGTTCGCGGCGGTATCCGATCACCCCGCTCACCGAGCCGGGGACCAGACCGATGGTGTTGGAGACGTTCGCCGTCACCGGTGGCAAACCGAACGCCAACAGGGCCGGGAAGGTGATGAGCGTGCCGGATCCGACGATCGTGTTGATGCCACCCGCCGCGATTCCGGCCGCGAAAACGGCCAGTTGCTCGAACCAAGTCATGCGAATTCCTTTGGGACGTCTCGTCGTGCGTCAGGCACGTACAAGCGTTGCTGTCCCTGGAAACCGTACCGGTCGGACGGTGCGGTAGATATCGGCGTACCCAATTCCGCAGGCCGCTTACCAGCGGGGGTTCGCACACGGTAAGCTCGAAGAATCATGCAGCGGGCACTTCTTCTCGGCCGCCGCGACGGGTTCTGATACGGACCGGCTCCCGTCGCGGGGTTCCAACGCGCCGGTCGACCCGCTCCCATCAGGGAATCCACCACACCCACGGAGAAACTTGCATGTCCTCGGCTGACGCATTCGTATCCGCTTCGCGCACCATCACGGCCCCCAGCAAACCCGCCCCGGCCGACCAGCCCGCTTGGAACAACCAGAAGAACTCCTCGATGCCTGCCTTCCGGTATCGCCCGTACGCCGAAGAGGTCGAGCCGATCACGCTGCCCGACCGCACCTGGCCGGACAAGATCATCGACCGCGCGCCCGCGTGGTGCGCCGTCGACCTGCGCGACGGCAACCAGGCCCTCATCGACCCGATGAGCCCGGCCCGCAAGCGCCGCATGTTCGACCTGCTGGTCCGGATGGGTTACAAGGAGATCGAGGTCGGCTTCCCGGCCGCCAGCCAGACCGATTTCGACTTCGTCCGCGAGATCATCGAAGACGGCGCGATCCCCGCCGACGTCACCATCCAGGTGCTCACCCAGTGCCGCCCGGAACTGATCGAGCGCACCTTCGAGGCCTGCAACGGCGCCCCGAACGTGATCGTGCACTTCTACAACTCCACCTCCATCCTGCAGCGCCGCGTGGTGTTCCGCGCCGAACGCGACGCGGTGAAGAAGATCGCCACCGACGCCGCCGCCCTGTGCCTGGAGATCGAGCAGCGCTACCCCGACACCGAGTGGCGCTACGAATACAGCCCCGAGTCCTACACCGGCACCGAGCTGGACTACGCCCGCGAGGTGTGCGACGCGGTCTCCGAGATCATCGCGCCCACCCCGGCCAAGCCGCTGATCATCAACCTGCCCGCGACCGTCGAGATGGCCACCCCGAACGTGTACGCCGACTCGATCGAGTGGATGCACCGCAACCTGGCCCGCCGCGACTCCATCGTGCTGTCGCTGCACCCGCACAACGACCGAGGCACCGCCGTCGCGGCCGCCGAGCTGGGCTACCAGGCGGGCGCCGACCGCATCGAGGGCTGCCTGTTCGGCAACGGTGAGCGCACCGGCAACGTCTGCCTGGTGACCCTGGGCATGAATATGTTCTCGCGCGGTATCGACCCGCAGATCAACTTCGCCGACATCGACGAGATCCGTCGCACAGTGGAGTACTGCAACCAGCTGGCCGTGGCCGAACGTCACCCCTACGGCGGCGACCTGGTCTACACCGCGTTCTCCGGCAGCCACCAGGACGCCATCAACAAGGGCCTGGACGCGATGAAGGCCGCCGCCGACGCGCAGAACGCCGACGTGGCCGACATCGTGTGGGAGGTCCCGTACCTGCCGATCGACCCGAAGGACGTCGGCCGCACCTACGAGGCCGTGATCCGGGTGAACTCGCAGTCCGGCAAGGGCGGCGTCGCCTACATCATGAAGACCGACCACGGGCTGGTGCTCCCGCGCCGCCTGCAGATCGAGTTCTCACAGGCCATCCAGGCGATCACCGACGGTGAAGGCGGCGAGGTGACGCCCAAGGAGATGTGGGACGTCTTCGCCACCGAATACCTGAACCCAATCCTGCCGCTGGAACGCATCAAGCAGACGGTCACCGCGGCCGAAACCGACGGCGGGGTCGACTCCATTGTCGCGACGGTGAAGGTCGACGGTGTGGAGCAGGAGATCAGCGGGTCCGGGAACGGGCCGCTGGCGGCGTTCGTCGATGCGCTCGGCGCTGTGGGTTACGACGTGCGGGTGCTGGATTACAGCGAGCATGCGATGTCGGCGGGTGATGATGCTCAGGCTGCGGCTTATGTCGAGGTGGCTGTGGGTGACAAGGTTGTGTGGGGTGTGGGTATCGCTACCTCGATCACGACTGCCTCGCTGCGCGCTGTGGTCTCGGCTGTGAACCGAGCTGCCGCCCGCTAAAAGACGCCGACGAGGGCCGGGCAACGTTCGGGTTGCCCGGCCCTCGGTGTTTTGTGCACTGTGTTTTT
>NZ_BDBE01000006.1 GCF_001612825.1 Nocardia caishijiensis NBRC 108228
AGTGCGGTGGGTGGCGGACTTAGGTGGTGCCGCTTTGGTTGGGAGTGCGGTAGGTGGCGGACTCGAGTGGTTCGGGGTGGCTGGGAGTGCGGTAGGTGGCCGACTCGAGTAGTGCCATGTGGCTGGGAGTGCGGTAGGTGGCGGACTCGAGTGGTGCTGGTCGGGTGGGCTGGGGGTTCGGCCTACCTGCCAGTACGCCGGGACCTCACGTAGGGCGGGCCCGTGTTAGCGTTTTAGTGCACATTCAGGCCGACTTTCCTGCTCGAGTCGATCGAGCAAGTGGGGGAACTGTGACCGACAACGACCATAATCCGACCTCTCCGCCCTGGCTGCAGAGTCCGTCGGCAGATACGGCCGACGCTGCGTCCGGTCCCTCCGGGGTGCAGACGGTGCGCGACGACGAGAACGAGTCCGTCGACGCCGCTGCCGAACCGGCCGCTGAGAGCGCCGACAAGCCTGCCGTCGAACAGCCGCCCGCCGAGGCGGAGGTCGATATCGCCGAGCAGACGGTGTTCCAGCCGGGCGGGTTCGTGCCGGGGCCGTTCGCGCAGAACAACTTTCCGGCGCCCGACGCGTATCAGAGCGGCGGTGCGCATCCGGTGGCGAACGCGCCGGAGCAGCAGCCGTGGCCTGGTCAGCCGGGTCAGTCTCCGGCGGGTGAGCAGCCGTATTCTGGTGCGGCGCCGCAACATTCGGGTCAAGATCCACAGGGCGGGTTCGATCCGCAACAGCTCGCCGGGCAGCCGCAGTTCCCGGGCCAAGAGCCGGTGGCGCCCCAGGGGCCGCAGTCGGAGCCGATCTACAGCTGGGCACCGCCGCCTCCGCCGATGTACCAGCCGCCGATGCAGGGCGGGATGCCAGGACCGCCGCCGGGTGAGTTCGGCCAGCCGGGTCAGCTTCCCTCGGGTGAGTTCGCGCAACCGGGACAGATGCAGCCGGGCCAGCCACAGCCTGGTCCGCAGCCGGGTGAGTTCGGTGCGCAGCAGCAGGGGCAATTCGCTCCGCCGATGGGTGCGCCTGGTCAGCAGTGGGGCGCACCGCAGCAGCAGCCGTTCCAGCCGCAGCACATGACGCAGCCGGGGCAGCCGGGTCATTCGGTCAACGACCTGAATCTGCTGAAGCGGGCGCGAAAGTCGCCGCGCAGCGGGTGGCGCAAGGCTGTGCACAAGGTGTCCGGCGGTGTCATCAACCCGGGTGAGTCGGCGGCCGATGTCGTGCACCGCGACCTGGTCGAGCGGGTGAACCAGCCGGTGCGCGGCGATTACCGGATCGCGATCCTGTCGCTCAAGGGCGGTGTCGGCAAGACGACGACCACCGTCGGCCTCGGTTCCACCTTCGCGTCCCAGCGCGGCGACCGCGTCATCGCCATCGACGCCAACCCCGACCTGGGCACCCTCGCCCACCGGGTGCCGCGCCAGACCCGGTCGACGGTGCGCAACCTGCTCGAGGACCAGAGCATCACCCGCTACTCGGATGTGCGCGCGCACACCTCGCAGGCGCCGAGCCGCCTGGAAGTGCTGGCGTCCGAGCAGGATCCGGCCGTGTCGGAGGCGTTCAGCGAGGCCGATTACCGCAAGGCGATCGGCATTCTGCAGTCGTTCTACAACATCATCCTCACCGACTGCGGTACCGGCCTGATGCATTCGGCGATGGCCGGTGTGCTCGACATGGCGAGCTCGCTGGTGCTGGTCACCTCGCCCGCCATCGACGGCGCGCGCAGTGCCTCGGCGACGCTGGACTGGCTCGACCACCACGGCTACTCCAAGCTGGTCGAGCGCACGGTGGTCGTGGTGAACGCCTCGCGGCGCGGCGCCTCGACGGTCGACCTGGACCAGCTGCGCAAGCTGTTCCTCGACCGCACCCGCGCGGTGCAGGTTGTCCCATTCGACGACCACCTCGCCGAGGGCGCCGAAATCGATCTGGAACTGGTGAGCAAGCCGACCAGGCGCGCACTGCTGGAACTGGCCGCCATGGTGGCCGACGATTTCGGTTACCACGGTCAGCCGCAGTTCCAGCCGGGTATGCAGGCCCAGTTCCAGACCGGGCAGTTCCAGCCGGGTCAGTACCAGCAGGGCCAGTTCTGAGGTGATCGACCGGCGTGGCCTCGCCACGTCGGTCGGAGGGGTCGACCGCCTCAGCGAGTCAGCACGTCCTCTGCGGCTGCCTCGAAGGCGGCGAGCACCGTGGCGATCGCCGGGCGGCGGTGCGCCTGCGGCCGGGTGACGATCTCGTAGACCCGCGCGGCCCGCACGCCGTCGAGCCGCAGCACCGTCAGGTCCGGGTGGGCGACGGCGAAGCGTGGCATCAGCGCGACGCCGTATCCGGAGGCGACCAGCGTCTCGATCACCCGGAACTCGTTGAGCCGCTGGGCGATCCTCGGCCGCACCCCGGTGACGGTGGCGATCGACTCGAGCACGTCGTCGACCGGAAAACCGCCGCGCACACTCACCCAGGTCTCGTCGGCCAACTCCTCAGGCCGCACCGAATCACGGTTCGCCAGTGGGTGATCCGCCGCGACGACCACATCGATCGGTTCGCGCATGAGTACCCGCGCGGCCAGTCGCGGACCGGCCAACGAGGGTGCGCGTTCGTCGCGATGGGTGAGCACGATGTCATAGTCGGCGAGCAGCTTCCACGCCTCGCTCGGTGGCAGATCCTCGTCGCCCGCGACGAGCTCCACACCACTGTCGGTGAGCGCGGTGAGCACCGGCGGCAGCAGCAGAGCGGCGCCGGAGGGGAACGACGCCACCCGCACCTGGCCGCGCGGCGACCCGCGATAGTTGGCCATCTCGGCCACGGCCCGGTCCATGGCGGCGAGCACGTCGTCGGCGCGCAGCACGAGCGCCTGACCGGCGTCGGTGAGCCGCACCCGCCTGCCGTCCGGTTCGAGCAGGGCGACGCCCGCTTCCCTGGCAAGCACCTTCAATTGTTGCGACACCGCCGAGGGCGTCATCGACAACGCCTCGGCCACCGAGGCGACGGTGCCGCGCTCGGCGAGCTCCCGCAGGATCCGCAACCGATCGACGGAAAACATGAAGTAAATCTACTTTATTCGTCCATTTTAATTCGATTGTCCTGATGATTAGCGGACCGCACGATGGACCACGTGACCACCCGCGACCGCCTGTTCGGCCTGACCGTCGTCGTCCTGTGGGGCCTGAACTTCCTGGCCATCCGCATCGGCCTCGACCACTTTCCACCGCTGTTCTTCGCCGCGCTCCGCTTCGCCGTCATCGCGGTGCCGGTGCTCGTGTTCATTCCGCGCCCGGCCGTGCCGGTGCGCTGGTTGCTGCTCTACGGCGCCGGTTTCGGCATCGCGCAGTTCGCGTTCCTGTTCACCGCCATGCGCCTCGGCATGCCGACCGGCCTCGCCTCGCTGGTGTTGCAGTCCTCGGCGCCGTTCACCGTGGTGCTCGGTGCGGTGCTGCTGCGCGAACGGTTGCGGCCGGTTCAGATCGCGGGCCTGGCGGTCGCCGTGCTCGGGATGACGATCATCGGCGCCGACCGCCTGGCCCATGCCACGCTGCTGCCGGTGCTGCTCACCCTCGCGGGTGGTCTCGGCTGGGCCTTCGGCAATATCGGTGCCCGCAAGGCCGGTGCCGACTCCCCCGGTTTCGACCCTCTGCATCTCACGCTGTGGATGTCGGTGGTTCCGGTGCTGCCGTTGCTCGCCCTGTCGATGGCCGTCGAGGGCCCGGCCTCCGGTTTCGCCGCGCTCGGCTCCGCCTTCGCCACCGAAACCGGGCCGCCCGCGCTGATCGCCGTCGCCTACATCGCCGTCCTGGCCACGGTTTGCGGCTCGGGCCTGTGGACGTACCTGATGAGCCGCTACCCGGCGGGCACCGTCGCACCGCTGTCACTGCTGGTGCCGGTCGTCGGTATCGCGGCGGCCTGGCTGGTGCTGGACGAACAACCCACGGCCACAGCACTTCTCGGTGGAGTGATCGTCATCGGCGGCGCCTTCGCGGCGACCACCGCACCGGCCCGCAGGCGCACGGCCACCCACGATGCGCACCGCGGCGCCGCGGACATCAGCGACGCGCACGACGAGGTCGTGGCGCACCCGCGACGATGACCGGCCGCACCGACGACATCAGCGCTCGCGCCGTCAGTCCTCTCGACGCCCGCCGAGCGCGCGCACAATCGGGAACGACGCCAGATAGCCGAGCACACACAGCACGACAACGGCCGCGAGACCGATCAGCGCCACGTTCCGCGCGGTGTTGTCCGGCGCGGGCGCGGTCGGCGGCACGGCCAGCTGCACCTGCCGCCCCTCGGCGCTGGACGGCTTCTTCACCAGCGGCGTCGTGGTGTCCACGTCGTGGGTGAGCGCGGCGACGGCGTCGATGGTGCCGAACCCGCCGTACGGATTCCAGCCCTCCGGGGTGGAGTGGGTGGTCGCCTGGATGCGGTGGATCACCTGGGCGGCCGTCAGGTGCGGGAACCGGGCCCGCACCAGTGCCGCCACCCCGGCGACATACGGTGCGGCGAACGAGGTGCCCGCGATATTGCTGTCGCCCTGACTGGTGACGGTCGCGTACGCGAGCCCACCGCTGTTGGGATCCAACGACACGATCTGCTCACCGGGCGCCGACACCCCGACCCACGGGCCGGGCACGGTGAACGCCGACGGCTGCCCGTTGAGGTCGACCGAGCCGACCGACAGCACGTACTCGTCGTACCAGGCGGGGGTCACGGCGGTGGCCAGCGAATCCCACGGGTCGGCACCGGGTTTGAGCGGGTTGATCCCGGGATTGCCGGTGCAGGCCTTGTTGTCGCTGTTCCCGGCCGAGGCGACGATCACCGCGTCCTTCACCGTCGCCGCGTACGCGACGGCCGCGCCGAGTTTGCGGTCGTTCATCGTGGGTGAGCCGCACGCGACTTCGGAGATGTTGATGACGGTCGCGCCCATGTTGGCCGCGTGCACCACGGCCTCCGACAGGCTGGACACGTTGCCGACGCCGCCGCCGTTCTTGGGGTCGTTGGGGTCGACCTCGCGACCCTTGGGCCGGTACGCGCTGGAGGACTGCCTGATCCCGATGATCTGCGCGTCCGGCGCGACTCCGGAGAAGCCGTCGGTCGAGGACGGTTGACCGGCGATGATGCCCGCCACGAAGGTGCCGTGCGCGTCGCAGTCGACGGTGCCGTCGCTGTCGGCGACGTAGTCACCGCCGCCGATGATGTTCGGGAGCCGGGGGTGCCGCGCGACGCCGGTGTCGATCACCGCGACGGTCTGCCCCGCGCCTCGGCTGAACTGCCAGGCCGGTTCGAGACCGAGGAATTTCTGGGCCGGTGGCGTGGAGGTGGACGGACTGGTCCGCGTGCTGGTGCACGGGTTCGCCGCCTCCACCTCGGTGTAGGGCTTGGGTGCGCCGTCGCCGGGCAAGGCCGACGCGTCGATGGCGGGCGGCTTGGCCGCGGCGGCGGTCGGCGTGCCGATGCTCACCGAACAGCCGACTATCCCCGCGACGAGAACAACCCGTGTGACTACGTTGTGCGCCCGCCGGCGCCCCCACCAATTCCCACGCACTGCGGCATTGTCGCACATCCGCCGCCCACCCGGTTCGCCGGTGAACGGCCGGACCCGATTGCCGAATCGCCGTCGCGACCGGCGGGTGGTCGCTAGCATGTGACCGGTCGGTTTCGAGCTCGGCGAACTGCGCACAGGTCGATATAGCCAGGTCTTCGCCGCGCTCTAGAGTGGTGGCAAATAGCAGGCAATACTCGAGCAAGGCAGCTGAACAGCGTATGGCGGAACAGCGGTGGTCCGTATCGCGCAGAAACTTTCTGCACGGCACGGTCGCAGCGGGGGTGGTAGCGGCGGGGGCCGTGACAGGAGTGCCCGCGAAGGCCGCTCCACCCGGACGCCGGGTCGCGGTGCTCGGCGGTGGTGTGGCCGGGTTGACGGCGGCCCACGAGCTCGCCGAACGCGGCTTCGAGGTGACCGTCTACGAGGCACGCGCGCTCGGCGGCAAGGCCCGCAGCATCCCGGTCGCGGGCACCGGCCGCGACGGCCGTCCCGACCTGCCCGGCGAGCACGGCTTCCGCTTCTTCCCCGGCTTCTACCGAAACCTCCCCGACACCATGCGTCGAATTCCGTTGCACGGCAACGCCGATGGCGTGTGGAACAACCTGATCGCCGTTCCCGAGGCGCGCTTCTCCCGGCGCGGTGGCGACGACATCTCGCTCGCCCTTCCTGGCTCGGGCCTGCCGGTGACCACCGCCGACGCGGTCAGGGAAACGCTCACCGCCTCGATCACCACCACCTCGCGCATGCCCCCCGAGGAGGCCGCGTACTTCGCCAACCGGCTGCTGGTGTTCAACAGCAGCTGCCAGGCCCGTCGGTTCGGGCAGTGGGAGCACACCTCCTGGCGCGACTTCGTGCAGGGGCACCGGCGTTCCCGGGAGTTCCGTGCCATCGTGGCCCGCACGCTCACCAGCATCATGGTCGCCGCCAAGGAAGACCTGGCCAGCACGCGAACCATCGGCAGCATGGGTGAGCAGTTCCTCGGCAATCCCCTCGGCATCGGCAACGACGGCGGCCTGGACCGGGTGCTCAACAACGCAACCAACACCGCCTGGATCGACCCGTGGGTGGCGCATCTGCGCGGGCTCGGTGTGCGTTTCGAGCTCGGGGCGCGGGTGACGGAACTCGTGGTGCGTGATCGGCGCATCGGGGCCGCACGGGTCACCGGGGTCGGCGAGGTCGAGGCCGACTACTTCGTGGTCGCCATGCCGGTCGAACACGCGCGGACCCTGTGGTCAGCCGATGTGCTCGAGCTGGCGCCGCAGTACGCGGCGATGGACCGGTTGCACGTCGACTGGATGAACGGCATGCAGCTCTACTTCCTTACGCCGCTGCGCATTTCGCGTGGTCACGCGGCATATGTGGATTCACCGTGGTCGCTCACGTCGATCAGTCAGAACCAGCTGTGGACGCGCAAGCTCGCCACCTTCGGCGACGGTTCGGTGGCCGACTGTCTTTCGGTCGACATCTCCGACTGGCACACCCCCGGCGTCCGCTACGGCAAACCGGCCGTCGAGTGCACGCACGAGGAGATCTTCCGCGAGGTGTGGGCCCAGTTGAGCGAGCATCTCAACGACCGTGAACAGTTGTTGCGCCCCGCCGACCTGCATTCGTGGTTCCTCGATCCGGGAATCACCTGGCAGGGCGGCCGCAACGCCAACGCCGACCCGCTGCTCATCAACACCGCCGGTTCCTGGGACCACCGCCCCGAACCGCACGGGCCGATCGAAAACCTGTTCCTCGCGGGCGATTACGTACGCACCGATGTGGACCTGGCGACGATGGAGGGGGCGAACGAGTCGGCTCGCACGGCGGTGAACGCCCTGCTCGACGTGGCCGGTTCGGCGGCGCCGCGCTGCGAACTGTTCCGGCTCAGCCGCACGCCCGGCCTCGAGCCGTTGCGTGTACTCGACGCCGACCGCTACGCAAAGGGCCTGCCCAACCTGTTCGACGTGCCGCTATGAACAGCGGTGGACGCAGCTCACACCCGCCCGAAAGTCGGCCGTAACACCACGCACATAGACTCGCGTCGTGGCAGACATCTCGGTGCGTGGGCGCCTGGCCCTGCGAGCGGCGGCGGCAGCGTCGTGGGCTTCGCAGAAGGCGGGCCGCGGTAAGGGTTCGATGATCGGCGGCCTGATCGCGCTGAAAATCGATCCGACGATCATGACCCAGCTCGGGCGCGACCGCCGGACGGTGCTCATCACCGGCACCAACGGCAAATCGACGACCACCCGGATGACGACCGCCGCGCTCGGCAGCCTCGGCCAGGTCGCCACCCAGGCCGACGGCGCGAATATGGACGCGGGCATCGTCGCGGCGCTCAGCCAGCACCCGGGGGTGCGGCTGGCCGCGATCGAGGTCGACGAGCTGCATCTGCCGCACGTGTGCGACGCGCTCGACCCCGCCGCCGTCGTCCTGCTGAATCTCAGCCGTGACCAGCTGGACCGGGTCGGCGAGATCAACATGATCGAACGCAAGCTGCGGGCCGGGCTGCAACGACACCCCGATGCGGTGGTGATCGCCAACTGTGACGACGTGCTCGTCGCCTCCATCGCCTACGACCACCCCAATGTGGTGTGGGTCGCGGCGGGCAGCGGCTGGGCCGTCGATGCCACGAGCTGCCCACGCAGTGGCGAACCCATCGTCTGGGAGGGTGAGAACTGGCGTTCCACGGGCGCCGATTTCCACCGCCCGCAACCGGATTGGTGGCTCGAGGGCGAGGACCTGTGCGGTCCCGAGGGCTTCCGCGCACCCCTGCACCTGGCCCTGCCCGGCCGGGCCAATCGCGGCAACGCGGCCCAGGCCGTCGCCGCCGCCGTCGCGCTCGGCGCCGACGCGACCAAGGCCACCGATGCCACCGGAACCGTCCGCGAGATCGCGGGCCGCTACCGCACCGTCACGGTCGGCGAGCACGACGCGCGACTGCTGCTGGCCAAGAATCCGGCGGGCTGGCAGGAGGCGCTGTCGATGATCGAGCCGTCCTCGGCCGGGCTGGTGATCGCCGTGAACGGGCAGGTGCCCGACGGTGAGGACCTGTCGTGGCTGTGGGACGTGCGGTTCGAGCACTTCGAAGGGGTGCAGGTGGTCGCCTCCGGTGAGCGGGCCACCGACCTGGCCGTTCGCCTGACCTACGCCGGGGTGGAGCACACGCTGGTGCCTGATCCGGTGCGTGCCATCGCGTCGTGCCCCGCAGGGCATGTCGAGGTGCTGGCCAACTACACCGCGTTCCGCGATCTGAATCGTGATCTGGAGGCCAGGGCATGATCGGTCAGCGCCCGGAGGAGGCAGCTTGCGTAACCACGCAGGGCGCCCGAGCATGCCGAGAGGAAACAGCGTGAGCGAGTCCACTGTGCGTATCGGGCTGGTGCTGCCCGATGTGATGGGTACCTACGGCGACGGCGGCAACGCGCTGGTGTTGCGTCAGCGGTTGCGGATGCGCGGGTACGACGCCGAGATCGTCGAGATCACCCTCGCCGACCCGGTCCCCGATTCGTTCGACATCTACACCCTCGGCGGTGCCGAGGATTCCGCGCAGCGCCTGGCGACCCGCCACCTGCAGCGTTATCCCGGCCTGCAACAGGCGGCCGCCAAGGGCGCACCCGTGCTCGCCATCTGCGCCGCGATCCAGGTGCTCGGCAACTGGTACGAGACCTCGGCGGGCGAAAAGGTCGACGGCGTGAGCCTTTTCGACGTCACCACCTCGCCCCAGGACACCCGCGCCATCGGTGAGGTGACGACCATGCCGCTGCTCGACGGGCTCTCCGCACCGCTCACCGGTTTCGAAAACCACCGTGGCGGAACCACTCTCGGCCCCGACGCCAAACCCCTCGCCCGTGTGACCCGTGGTGTCGGCAACGGCGTCGACGACGGCACGGAAGGCGTCGTCCAGGGCTCGGTCCTCGGCACCTACCTCCACGGCCCCGCCCTGGCCCGCAACCCCGAACTCGCCGACCACCTCATCGCCCGAGCCCTCGGCATCCCTGCCTCCGACCTCGCCCCCCTCGACCTCCCGGTCGTCGACCGCCTCCGCCGCGAACGCCTCCGCGCCTGAATCAGCACGGCAGTGCGGGTACCTCGTACTGCAAGCAGTAGGGGTCCCGGGTGACGAGCACCAGGTCTTCGCAGCGGGCCTGCGCGATGAGCATGCGGTCGAACGGGTCGCGGTGGATCAGGGGCAGGCGCGCCGCTTCGATGGCATGCCGAGCGTCGACCGGCAGTGGGAGGAATCCGCTGCCGACGACCCTTTCCGGCAGGTCAGGCGGGCCGACCAACTTGCCCGATGCCTGTTTCATCGCGATCTCCCACACCGAGACCGAGCTGAGGTAGACGTCGGGGTCGTGATCCAGTCGTTCGCGCAGCTCGTTGTTCAGCGTTGGGTCGTCGGTGAGCCACCACAGGATCACGTGGGTATCGAGCAGCAGGCTCATGCGTCGAAGTCGCGCGCGATTTCGGCGTTCGTCGCCGCCGAATCCCAATCCGATGCCAACTGAACCCGGCCGCGCAGCGAACCGCGCCCGGTCCGGTTCACCCGGCGTGTCAACGGCACTACCTTGGCAACCGGCGTCCCCGCCCGACTGATCACGATTTCCTCCCCCTGCTCCACCCGCTCGATGATGCGCGACAGGTTGGTCTTCGCGTCGTGAATATTGAACCGCTCCGCCGCGTGCCCAGCCATAACGCCTCCTTAGCTAGGAGGTTAGTCCGGTCACGGCTGCGGTGTCAACGGTCAGCCGACCGGGGCGACGTCGACCGAGACGTCGATGGTCGAGGTGGCGGCTTCGGTGTAGATGATGCCGCGCAGGGGGGCCACGTCCTGGTAGTCGCGGCCCCAGGCGAGGGTGGTGTAGCGCTCGTCGGGGAGTTGGTTGTTGGTCGGGTCGAAGGGGAGCCAGGTGGTCGGGGTCCAGACGGCGGTCCAGGCGTGGGTGGCGTCGGCGCCGATCATGCGTTCGCGGCCGGGTGGTGGGTCGGTGGCCAGGTAGCCGGAGACGTAGCGGGCGGCCAGGCCGTGGGAGCGCAGGCAGGCGGCGGCCAGGCGGGCGAAGTCCTGGCAGACGCCCTCACGGGCGGCGAAGACGTCGGCGACGCTGGTGCTCACGGTTGTTGAGCCGGTGCGGTAGTGGAAGTCGTGGTGGATGCGGGAATTGAGCTCGGTGACCGCCTCGATGAGCGGGCGGCCGGGGGTGAAGCTCCGCGCGGCATAGGCTGCGACGTCGGCGGTGATCTCGGGTGGGGTCAGGTCGAAGGTGAATTCGACGGCCAAGGGGCCGGTGCTCGCGGTCGGGCGGGCCTGCTCCCACGGGAGATCGGCGTCGGGCGGCGGGGGCGGGTCCACGTCGACGAGCGATTCGGCGGTCACCACCAGCCGCTGATGCGCCTGTGTCACATGGAAATAGGTGGTCGAGTTACCGTACACATCGGGACCGGCCGAGCGATCCGACGGGCCTGGCTCGATCTGGATGTCGTGGGCTAGCAAGCGCTGGCCGGGGAATTCGCGTGGCGTGAGATAGGCACGGCCGTAGGAGCTGCTCACCTCGTCGGAGTAGGCGTAGGTGGTGCGGTGCAGCACGCGGTAGGTACTCATCCGACAATCCTCGTGGTGCCCCACAAAGGTTGGAATCCTTGTGGCACAGTGAGTTTGGTCGTCTCGAACGATTCGGCCAGCTTGCGCAACCGCAAGTGCACCCCTTCCAGCAGTTCCACCAGTTCGGTGCGCACGCCGTCGTCGGCCTGTTCCAGCTCGGCGGGGTCGACCCGCCGCACCATCCGTTGCGCGTCGGCGAGCAATCGTTGCGAACGCGACGTACCCGAACTGCCCGGCAGCGCCTGGAAACCGACTTCGAGTCGGTCGAGTTGGTACACCAGCGAGCGGGGGTTGGCCGCGTCGAACAGCAGCAGCTCGGCCAGGGCGGCGATCTGCGGCGCCCCACGATGTCTACGCCGGTACATCACCGCCGACTCGGTGGCCGCGAGCACCGCGTCGAACAGCACCTGCTCCGCCTCCGGCGACTGCTCCCGCGCGAGCGTCGATTCGAGCAGGGCCGTCAGCGCGAGGCCGCGCTCGATCCGCTTGCCGATCTCCATCACCTGCCAACCGGTGTCGCGCACAAGGGATTCCGCCCCGATGCCCGACAGCGCGAGCAGGGCGGCCAGCGACTGCGAATGCACCGACGACATCGCCGTCTCACCCTCGGCACCACGGAATTCGGCCAGCGCCCGATCCACCGCGCCGAGAATCATCCAGGTATCCCCCGACACCTGGTCGCGCACAGCCCGAGCCGCCGCACCGTAATGCTCGATCGCATACGCCAACGACCCCGGCAACTGCCGTTGCCCGGTCAAGGCCGCCAGGTACCCGAACCCGTCCGGCGATGCCCCGACCACCGAGTTCGCACCGTCGGCGGATACCCGGGCGGATCGGTCGGCAGGACCGTCGGCCTCCGCGAGCACGGGGTGGTCGGTGCCCGTTGTCGTCGCCAGTGCCCGGAGCAGCACCGGCAGGGCCGCACCGCCTTCCATCCACGGGCGGTAGCGGTAGTCCTGGTAGACGTCGTGGGTGGCCGCCAATTGGCGCACCACCGATTCGGCTCGCTCGCCGTAGCGACCCATCCAGAACAGGTCGTTGAGGACGCGCGGGGAACTCACCGCCTCCACCACGGGAGCCACGCGCCGAACCCGCTCGTCGAGCTCGGCGGCGGCGGGGGCGGTCGCGGGAGCCGCACGCACCCAGACGTCCTTGGCGGCCACCTTGATCGCCACATGTCCCGGTTCACGCCGCAACCACTGCTGACCGAGCCCACCCGCCATCGCCGTATATCCACCTCGGCGCGCCAACGAGAACAACCGCATCCCCACCGGGGCGGGCGCCAACCCGGACCGCTCCCGCACCGAAGGCGCGACGGAGAACTCGGCGGGTTCCTGACCGACCCACCGCCACGTCTCGGCCTCGATCCGCGCGGCGAGTTCCGTGCGCTCGGCGGCCGTGAGATTCGGCCCGAAGATCGCCGACCCGTCGACGGCCGAACGGATCACCAACTCATCGAGGTGCGAAACCAGATGGGCGCGTTCGGTTTCCGACCCGCCCCAATACGACGGCACACTGTCGAGCAACAGTTCCTCACCGAGCACCGTCCGCGCGATCCTCGGCAGGCAGACACTCAGCGCGGGTGATTCGAGCAATCCGCTGCCGAGCGTATTGACCACCGTCACCGCGCCGCGCCGCAACACCTCGACCAACCCGACGACCCCGAGCCGCGAGTCCGGCCGCAGATCGAGCGGATCGGCGAATTCCGCGTCGACGCGCCGCAGCACCACATCGACCCGTTCGAGACTGCCGAGCGAGCGCATCCACAGCGCACCGTCGCGCACGACCAGATCGGCGCTCTCCACCAGCGGGAAACCGAGCGTCTGCGCCAGATAGGCCTGGTCGAAAGCGGTTTCGGACTGCGTACCCGGACTCAGCACCACCACAACGGGTTCGGTGCCGTCGGCCGAGACGGGCGCCGCCTCGGCCAGCATCAACCGCATCGCCCGCGCGAACGGACTCAACGGCCGCGGCCCGGCGTGCTCGAACGACTCAGGAATGGCCGAGGCGACGACGCGGCGGTCGGCCAGCGCGTACCCGGCACCCGACGGCGCCTGCGCCCAGTCGGCGAGCACCCGGAAGTCACCGTCGCCGAACCGGCTGATGTCGCAGGCGTGCAGGAACAGTTGATGGGTGCCGGGGACGGTGATGCCGTGCGCGGCCCGCACATACCCGGCATTGCCGAACACGACTTCCGGCGGCAGCACACCGGAGCTGAGCAGCCTGCGCGGGCCGTACACATCGGTGAGCACCTCGTCGAGCACGCGCGAGCGCTGCACGAGACCCGCTTCCAGGCGGGTCCAGTCGTCGGCGGAGACCAGCAGTGGGATGGGGTCGAGCCGCCACGGCCTGGCATCGCCGTCGGGGCCGGTGTAGGTGACGCCGTCGTCCTCGATCTGCCTGCGCACCCGGTGGTCGATATCGGCCAGGCCCGCCACCCCGTGCTCGGCGAAGGCCGCCGACAGTTCGGCCCACATCGGCCGGACCTGGTCCTGGTCGCCGACCAGCTCGTCGTAGAAGCCCCGGGTAGGTCGGCCGCATTCGTCGAACGGCGCCCCGGCCCGGCTCGCGGCCCGGTACCGGGCGAACTGCTCGGCCACCTGCGCCCGCACGCCCGGCGCGAGCCGCGCCTCATCGAGCTCGGTCACAGTCCCTCCGTATCGTCGCCGGTCGACACACGCGCATCGGCCCCGATTCTCCCATCACCAACGTGTCGGACCACGCACCTCGGACCCGGCCGCCCACCGAGCCACCGCGAACCCGCAACGTAGGGTTGACCAGGTGAGCTACGACCACATCCTCCTGCCGTCCGGCGCCGCCTCCTCCCTCGACGAGATCGACGCCTACCTGACCGCGCAGGAAGGTCTGCCCGAGACCGACGCCATCGCCGAGATCGCGGCCGAACTCAACGCCCGCGACAGCGCGCTGCCGGAGGAGGACGCCTTTCTCAGCAGCCCGGTCAGTGGCCCGAGCGGCGACACCCTGTTCGTCCCGTCGCCGTACGACGCGATCGGCTTCGTCCGCAACCTGCTGTTCGATCTGGCCACCCCGCGCGGCTACGCCGTGTACGACCCGCAGCTGTCCTGGCTGATCGACCCCGCCGGGCACATCCCGGTCGCCGTCACCCACGGCGGCGCGGGCGAATTCCCGTATCTCACCGAGGAATTGGCGCACCGCTGGGTGGCCGGTCTGGCCGCGCCGAATCCATACCTGATCGTCGAACGCGGCGCCCAGGACTACATCCAGACCTACCGCGAACCCAACGGCCTCTACACCCTCGAATACCGCGACGGCTCGGCCGAACGGCACTTCGGGACGAAGCTCGGCATCGCCGCCGAGGTCGCCCGCGTCATCTGGGACTGGACCAACGGCAAAGCCGTCGCCGACGCGGCGAACTGGGCCCGCGTCGAGCTCTAGAGCGCGCGCCGACCCGACAGTGCCCGGCCGAGCGTCAGCTCGTCGGCGAACTCCAAGTCGCCGCCCATCGGCAGACCCGACGCCAACCGCGTCACCGTGAGACCGGGGAAGTCACGCAGCATGCGCACCAGGTAGGTGGCGGTCGCCTCGCCCTCGGTGTTCGGGTCGGTCGCGATGATGACCTCGCTCACGTCGACACCGTCGTCCTGATTGCCGATGCGGGTCAACAACTCCCGGATCCGCAACTGGTCGGGGCCGACGCCGCTGAGCGGGTCGAGCGCACCACCGAGCACGTGGTAGCGACCACGGAACTCGCGGGTGCGCTCGATCGCCTGCACATCTTTGGGTTCCTCGACCACACAGATCATGGTGCGGTCGCGGCGGGGGTCGGCGCAGATGCGGCACAGCTCGCCGTCGGCGACGGTGCCGCACGACACGCAGAACTGCACACCGTCGCGCACCTTCTGCAGCACGGCCTGCAACCGGTCGATCTCCGGCGGCTCCACCTGCAACAGGTGAAAAGCGATGCGCTGCGCGCTCTTCGGACCGACACCGGGCAGTTTGCCCAGCTCGTCGATCAGATCCTGAACCGGCCCCTCATACATCAGAAATCAGGCAGACCGGGCATCGAACCGCCGAGGCCCTGCGACAGCGGGCCGAGCCGTTCGGCGGCGAGCTGCTGCGCGTTGGCCATCGCGTCGTTGATCGCGCCGATCACCAGATCCTGCAGACCGTCGACGTCGGTCGGGTCGACCACCTTGGGGTCGATGGTGAGCGCGGTGATCTCGCCGCTCACCTTGATGGTGGCCTGCACGAGACCGCCACCGGCCTGCCCCTGCACCTCCGATTCGGCGAGCTCGGCCTGGGCCTGCATCACGGCCTGCTGCATCTGCTGGGCCTGGGCAAGCAGCGCTTGCATGTCGAACTGACCGTCACCGGGTTGCACGAAGGCTCCTGTGTTGTCGGCGGCTGACGCCGCGGGTTTTCGGCCCCCGTGAGCCCGGCCGAAGACCGTGTGGTTCGTCGGGGTTGGGCTCGGGCCTTGTCCGGGTACCAGCCTAGTCGGGGAGCTCGGGCGGCGGTGTCTGGCCTTCGGCGTTGCGGACGGCCTACCATCGAGACAGGTCGGGCTATGGGTCGGCAACCCCTAGGAGATCGGATGAATACCATGCGTGCTCGTCTGGTGACCAGCTCGGTTCTGTGCGCGAGCCTGCTCGTTCTCGCCCCGGTCAGCGCGGCGGCCGATCCGCCGTCACCCGTCGCCGACTACGGCGCCGGATGCGTACTCGACGCGGGCAACCGCGCGGCGACGATCGACTCGCTGCGGTTCCGGTGCAGCGTCGGTCAACAGGATCAGATCTACCGAGACGCAGGCGCAGGCGCCGTGCCGATGGGCGTCACCAACGGCTGGGTGGTTCGTCCGCAACGGCTGGACGGCGTCGCGCAGGCCGTATGGATCGGCAAGGTGTTCCGCACCGGACCCGACGGCGGCACCCTCACCAACCGGGTCACCGGCGCCGGATTCGAAGCCTTCCCGGCCGACATCTACCGGGCACCCTCGATCCTCGACGGTGGCCAGGCCTGGGCGCTGAACTATCCGAACCCGGTCTACGACGAGATCCGCGAGGTAACCCCCGGCGTCTGGCTCGGCTACTCCTGGTGGCGCGGCGGCGACCTCATCGCCACCTTCGTCCTCACCCCGGCCTGATTCCCAGCTCATCCTCCGAATCAGTCCTGCTCTGCGGCAATCTCGAACCGTGGATCGCGGGCACTCGTTATTTCGACCCGACCCCAATCCCCTTCCACATCATAAACGCCATTCCGTTCGATCAGGCAGTCAATATTCCCGAGATCTTCCGTCCCGGTGGCATCGCGATATGCATGCGGCGACCTGGTGATCCAATGAACGTTTCGAATATTCCCGAATACCAGATCACCATTCCGATAGCAGTATTGCTCCCCCGGCCTCGGGTCGCGATAGTAAGGACTACCGGGCCTCACCACTGCTTCCAGCGAAAACCTGACCTCACTCGAATCTTCGAAGATCCCGACAACATAGCTGTCCTCCAGGTACAGATCGCCTAATTCGGGCATGTCGACATAGTTTCGAACCATTACAGATCCCAATCAATTGGAGTGTGATTTCCTGGACTCTTACGCGTTACCGGATTTCCTTCTGGATCAGTCCTTTGGCCCGATCCGTCGCGAAGCTCAACATGCGGGTTGCCACTTCCGGGCGCACGGCTGCTCCCGCTTTTGATCGTAACCCGAATCACCCCATTTTCATCTGTGTATTTTATTGGCCCGCCCTCGGTTTGAGACCTGGTCCAGCCCTGACTCTTTGCAAAATCCTCCAGCTCGCTAGCCTTTGGAGTGCGACCAGCGAATAGATCACCCAGCTGTTTAGGGTTCGGGCGCTTCGCCATCAATTTCGTCGTCAACGACGCTATTTCTTGAAGCTTGGCCTTACGCGCGGCAAGCGCCTCAGGATTGCCACCGATCTTGCCAACGAATTTCGATGCTATCTTGATATCGATCGTGCGGTCGACGTACTTCTTGAGCTTGACTGCGAGTTTTCCAGCTTTGGCAGCAGTGACGGCCGCCGCGCCCATACCTGCAGTCAGGGCGCCGGCGACTATCGAGAGCACGACTGTCTCAGCTATCTCCTCGGCGAGGTCGCCCGCTAGATCTACTAGCAGCTGTCCCATTTTGGTACGGAAGGTGAGAATCGCATTGCGGTGGTCTCGACAACCCTGGGCGAGGTTGGAATACAGATCCAGTACCGCACTGGCTGAGACCTTTAGTTCGCGTAGATGGTCATCGACATCGGCCAGCTCGGGCGCTGTTTCGGACTCGAACGATTCCGCGAGCCCGTCCAGCAATGTGGGAAGATTACCCGCACCGGACTGTGACGCGAACTTGGACCACACATCGGCCGCAGCCAGGAGTTTGTGCGGATCGCCGTCGGGCATCTCCAACCCGAACTGAGCCAGTGCATCCACCGCAAAGCCTACATCGTCGAACAGTCCACTACCGGGACCATCGGCCGCTGGAGGCGGGGCCTGACAACCCAACCACAGCGGCTCGAAGGGCGTGGGCTCGACTGGCTCAGGGCGTCCGCCAGTTTCTTCATAGTCTGCATATGCCCAGGTGTATCCGAGTCGTTGCAGGATAGTCGCGTAGTTTCCCATCGCCGCGATCAGCGTATCGGTCGTCGACATGGCTTCGGCGACGGATGAGTCATAGCTGGTCGCCCAAGTTTTGGATTCACCGCAGTTACCGCCCATCCCCGCGGATCCCGACAGGAGACCGATCTGCGCGTCGAAGACGCGCCGGAACTCGACTGCGTATGAGTACAGCGATGCTCCAGCGAGGGAGTAGACCAACGGATCGATCACAAGCTTCGTACCCACGATTACCCGCCGAGCATCTTTCGGTTGACCTCGATCGCAGCGGTGTAGCGGCTGTGCGCGGCTTGAACTGCCGCGCGCATCGAGTCGATACCGTCGGCGACCTCAGTCGCGCCGTGGTGCCACTCGCGAAAGGCCGCGGCCTGTGCGTCGGCGGCCCGACCGTGCCAAGTTTGCTGCACCACGGCGATGCGCTGTTCGAGGCCGTCGAGACTGTCGTTCAGGAAGCCGACGAATCCGGAGACACGGGTGATGAGCTGAACGAGTTCGTCGAGGTCGACGCTGAACGGCTGAGAGTTCTCTACCAATTCAACTCAACTCCGGAAGGTCGAGGGCGGCGAGGTTGCTCGCACCCGTGTTGTCTGCGTGTGAGATGGTTTTGCTGGTTACACCCAGCAACTCGGCGATCACTGCGAGTGCGTCGAGGACATCCGCACCGCCTTCCTTGGTTTCAGCCCAGCCCGCAGCAAACGCGTCGGCCGATGTACCGCGCCAGTTTCCGAGCACGCCAGCGATCTCGGCGTCGAGAGAATTCAACCCATTGACAAGCGATTCAGCGACCTGTTGAACGTACTGCCCAGCGTCACTGACCTCCTGCGGTACTAATGCGAACACCGGCGCACCTGATTCAGATGCCATCACCGACCCCCTCCGGCAGGACACTTCAGGGACAACGTGTCCATCACACTGCCCATCACAATTGGACGCATCTCGTCACGCACCGGTTCCCAGTCACGGGTGTTTTGTGAGGTTCGCCTCGATTTCAGAAACGACCGCGCGTTGACCCTCCCGCTGCTGGAGGGTGTTGGCTTGTCGACATGACAGCCACCGTGACGATTGGCGAGTTCGCCCGCCTGACGCTGCTGAGCGTCAAGACGCTGCGCTACTACCACGAGATCGAGCTGCTGGAGCCGGTCGCGGTGGCGCCTGGTTCCGGGTATCGCCGCTACTCCGTGGACCAGGTCGAGCAGGCGCACCTCATCCGCAGGCTGCGCGACCTGTCCATGCCGCTACCGCGCATCCGCGAGGTACTCGCCGCCCCCGGCCCCGCCGCACGCGACGCGACCCTGCGCGAACACCTGAACGCGATGGAAGCCGAGCTACAGCACACCAGGGACGTGGTGACCTCGTTGCGCGCGCTGCTCACCGTGCCCGCGCCGATGCTGCGGGTGGAATACCGGATCGAGCCCGCGTGCACCGCGCTCACCCGCGCCGACCGGGTCGCCCGCGACGCCATCGGCCAGTGGTGCGACCTTGCCTTCACCCAGCTGTTCGAGACGGTCCTCACCGCGGGGGTGACACCGGGCGGCATCGCGGGCGCGACCTATTCGACCGAATTCTTCACCGACGAATCGGGCGAGGTGAGCGCCTACCTGCCGCTGCCCGCGGACACGGCACTCGATCCGCCGCCCGGCCTCGCACTCACCGACATGCCCGCCCGCCGTTACGCCGTTGCCGTGCACACCGGCGCGTTCGACGACTTCGACCGCACCTATGGCGCCCTCGGCACCCACGTCGCCGAACACGACGAGACCATGCCCGACGAACCGATCCGCGAGCGCTACCTCGTCGGACCGCAACACACCGACAACCCGGCCGAATACCGCACCGAAGTGTGCTGGCCCATCACCGAAGGAGAATCCCGATGACTCTCGCCATCGCCAATGTCGTCGTCGACTGCCACAACGCGGCCGCCCTCGCCGCGTTCTACGCCGAGCTGCTCGAGCTGCCCGTCGAACCGGAGGCGTCGCCGTTCTTCGCCGAGATCGGCCGGTCGACGGGCATGTCACCGGTGCTGATGTTCATCCAGGTGCCCGACAGAACTCCGGGCAAGAACGCCGTGCACCTGGACTTCCACTCGACGCAGTGGGCCGACTACCTCGAACGGGCGATCAGCCTCGGCGGCAAGCACATCGGCGATTTCGACGAGTACGGCGTGCAATGGGTGACCCTCGCCGATCCCGAGGGCAACCTCTTCGACATCGGCAAGTACTGACTCAGGCCAGTTCGCGCTTCAGGTTCTCCAGCAGCTCGGCCTGGATCTTCTTCAGGCCGAGCGGGGCGAAGATGCCCTCGAAGATGCCGCCGATGCCGCCCGCACCCTTCCAGGTGGTGCGCACGGTGACCCGCGAACCGGTGCCCTCGGGGGTGACGGTCCAGGTGTTGACCATGGAGGAATTGGCATCACGCTCGGTGAGGATCGAATCGGCGACACTCACGCTCGCGCGCACATTGCGCACCCGCTTCTCGGTGGCCTGCAGGGTCCACTCCACCACGGTGCCCGCGCCCTTGCCGCCCTCGATCACCTTGTAGTCGCGGTAGTGCGAGGAGAGGATGCGCGGACGGACCGTCTCGTAGTCACCGATCGCCTCGAGGGTGCGCTGCGGATCCGCCGCGACGACGATCGAATTGCTGGCGCTGACCTGTCCCACTGTGTGACTCCTGTGTTTGTTGGAGCGCTGGCGCGCTCGAGGCGGTGTTTGTTGGAGCGCTGGCGCGCTCGAGGTTCGCGGCCCCGCAAGTCCCGACGATCAGGCACCGTGGCTTGCTCCTTCGTCGCCTACGCCACGGCACCTGATCGTCGGGACGGCCGCGAACCGCCGCTTCGCGGCGATCCCTCCTCGGGGTCGGGATGTGCGGGGCTGGGTTATATCTTGCCTTGCGCCACAGAGGATCGACCGGCCAGGTGGGGCCGTGAAGAAACAGCTGGGTGACATTTCGTCGTGGCGTCGATCTATCTGGTAGCCGGGCGGGCCGGGGCGTACTAGCGTCGACACAGTGGCAGTGAGTCTCTTGGGTAGGGCCGGTCACGAACCGGCTGCACGCGAGTCCGGATACGCCGCGCACCGCGCGGGTGTGGAGCGACTGCTGGCAAGCTATCGCGCCATCCCCTCCGGTGCCGTCGTCCGGTTGGCGAAGAAGACCTCGAATCTGTTCCGTGCCAGGGCGGCGACGACCGCGCCCGGCCTCGACGTGTCGGGGCTGGGGCAGGTGATCGCCGTGGACCCGCGGGCCAGGACCGCCGACGTGGCAGGCATGACCACCTACGAGGACCTGGTGGCGGCCACCCTCCCCTACGGGCTGGCCCCGCTGGTGGTGCCGCAGCTCAAGACCATCACCCTCGGTGGCGCCGTCACCGGGCTCGGCATCGAGTCGACCTCGTTCCGCAACGGTCTCCCGCACGAATCCGTGCTGGAAATGGACATCCTGACCGGCGCGGGCGAGATCGTCACCGCGACGCCGACCGGCGAGCACGCCGACCTCTTCCACGGCTTCCCCAACTCCTACGGCACCCTCGGCTACTCCGTTCGCCTGAAGATCGAGCTCGAAGCTGTCAAGCCCTATGTCGCGCTGCGGCACGTGCGGTTCCACGACCTGCGCACGCTGGAAACCGAACTGGAACGCATCGTCACCGAACGCTCCTACCAGGGCGAACAGGTCGACTATCTGGACGGGGTCGTCTTCAGTGCCACCGAGAGCTACCTGACCCTCGGCAGGCAGACCGACGAACCCGGCCCGGTCAGCGACTACACCGGCATGGACATCTACTACCGCTCCCTGCAACACGACGACGGCGTGCGAACCGACCGGCTCACCATCGCCGACTACCTGTGGCGCTGGGACACCGACTGGTTCTGGTGCTCGCGCGCCTTCGGCACCCAGAACCCGAAGATCCGCCGGTTCTGGCCGAAGTCGTTGCGCCGCAGCAGCTTCTACTGGAAGCTCGTCGCGCTCGACCGCAAGTACCACGTCGACGACCGGCGTCGCGCCCGCAAGGGGCTCGCGCCGCAGGAGCGGGTGGTGCAGGACATCGAGGTGCCGGTGCACCGCACCGCCGACTTCGCCGAGTGGTTCCTGCGGGAGATCCCGATCGAACCGATCTGGTTGTGCCCCTTGCGTTTGCGCGAGACAGGCGCCGCCGACGGCAGCCGTCCGTGGCCGCTGTACCCCCTCGAACCCCGCCACACCTACGTCAATTTCGGTTTCTGGTCGGCGGTACCGACGGTGCCCGGCCGGCCGGAGGGGGCGGCCAACCGCGCCATCGAGAAGATCGTCTCCGAATTCGACGGACACAAGTCCCTGTACTCGGACGCCTACTACGACGAGGCAGAATTCGCGCAGCTCTACGGCGGCCAGACCTATACCGCATTGAAGAACCGTTACGACCCGGACCAACGACTGCTGAATCTGTATTCGAAGGCGGTGCAACGCAAGTGACGACATTCAAGGACAGATCCGAGATCCTCGCCGAGCTGGGGACCCGGCTCAGCATCGCGGAGGTGTTCGAGAGCCTCATCGACGGTGACATCCCCGTGCGGCTCACGGCCTACGACGGCAGCACCACCGGGCCGACCGACGCGACCTACACCCTCGACATCAAGAACCCGCGCGGCATCAACTACCTGGCCACCGCCCCCGGTGACCTCGGCATGGCCCGCGCCTACATCGCCGGTGACATGGTGGCGCAGGGGGTGCACCCCGGCGACCCGTACGACATCTTGAAGGCCATGCAGGACATGAAGTTCCATCGTCCTTCGGCCCTGTCGTTGGTGACCATCGCGCGCTCGCTCGGCTGGGAACGGCTCAAGCCGATCGCCCCGCCGCCGCAGGAGACCCTGCCGCGCTGGCGCCGCATCGCCCTGGAAGGCCTACGCCACTCCAAGACCCGCGACGCCGAGGCGATCCACCACCACTACGACGTCTCCAACACCTTCTACGAGTACGTACTCGGCCCGTCGATGACCTACACCTGCGCGGTGTACGGCGACCCGGACTGGACCCTCGAGCAGGCGCAGGAGAACAAGTATCGGCTGATCTTCGACAAGCTGCGCCTGAAGGAAGGCGACCGGCTGCTCGACATCGGCTGCGGGTGGGGCGGCATGGTCCGCTACGCCGCCCGGCGTGGTGTGCGCGTGATCGGTGCAACGCTGTCGGCCGAGCAGGCGGCGTGGGCGCAGCGGAAGATCGCCGAGGAGGGGCTCGGCGACCTGGCCGAGGTCCGCCACAGCGACTACCGCGACATCGTCGAGGGCGAGTTCGACGCCGTCTCCTCGATCGGTCTCACCGAGCACATCGGCGTGCACAACTACCCCTTCTACTTCGGTTTCATCAAGGACAAGCTGCGCGACGGCGGGCTGTTCCTCAACCACTGCATCACCCGCCCCGACAACACCCGCTCCACCAAGGCGGGCGATTTCATCGACCGCTATGTGTTCCCCGACGGTGAACTCATCGGTTCGGGCCGCATCGTCTCCGAGATCCAGAACCTCGGCCTCGAAGTGCTACACGAGGAGAACCTGCGCGAGCACTACGCGCTCACCCTGCACGAATGGTGCAAGAACCTGGTCGCGAACTGGGACGCCTGCGTCGACGAGGTCGGCGAGGGCACCGCGAAGGTCTGGGGCCTCTACATGGCGGGCTGCCGCCTCGGCTTCCAGCGCAATGTGGTGCAACTCCACCACGTCCTCGGCGTGAAGCTCGACAAGAACGGAACCTGGGACGTGCCCTTGCGGCCCTGGTGGCAGCCGTAGTGCGCTGACCTGCCCCGTGACGCGGGCCGGTCAGGTCAGTAGTTCGTCGAGGAAGTGGCCGGGCATTCCGTCGAGGATGGGGTGCTGTGCGGTGTCGTGGGCTTGGGTGCGCAGCACGTGGAGCAGGCCGACGACGCCCGGGCCCGCGTCGAGCAGGGGCCGGGTCCAGCCGAGGTCGGCGCAGGTCCGCAGGATCGGCAGGACGAGGTTGGTCGCCTCGCCGATCCAGCCCGCCGCCGCCAGGCATTCGGCGAGCAGCAGGGTGGCGTCCAGTTCCGCGCGGGGACGGGATTGTTCGAGCACCCGCGAGTACAGGACCCGGGCGTGGCGGGCCGCGCGGTCGTCGGCGCGCAGACGCTGTTCGGTGAGCAGGGCCCGGATCTCGGCCACCTGCCGCGCCTCGGTGATGAGGGCGGCGGCGCCGGTCTTGCGGCGGCCGCCGTTGCTCGACGGATCGATGACGATCCCGGTACCGGGCGGCAGCCCCAGGCGGGAACGCTCCGCGCGCACGTGGGCGTCGAGCCTGGCCAGGCTGTTGGTCGCGGCCACGCGCGCGCCCTCGTCGAGGCGGGCGGCGGCGGTGTACTGGTCGCCGAGGGCAGCCTTCACCCGCGCCCCGATGACGAAGGTCGCGACAAGGAAATCGACAGGCCCCACGCGGGTGAGCAATTGGTGGCTCTCGTCGAGCAGCCGGTCGGCCAGGCCCAGGTCACCGCGCCGGTAGGCCACCTCACCCAGCATGGCCGCCGCCACCCGGGCGGCATCAGAACGCGGCCCGGCCCGGGTGCGTGCGGTCTCGTAGGCCTCCTCGAAACAGGCGGTGGCCGTGGCGATGTCGAGCTCCTCGTAGGCCGCGGCGGCGCGCGCGCACAGACCGAAGACGGGGCCGAGCGGGTCCTTGGAGCGAGCGTGATATTCCGCCGCCCAGTCCTGAGTGGCCGTGGCCTCGGCGAAATCGAACTCGCACAGACGCACGAACGACATCAGGTTGGCCGCCGTGGAGACGATCCAGTCGGGGAGGTCGCCGGGCGCGTCCAGGCAGGCGGCGAGCTGGTCGGCCACGCCGTCGGTGTCGTCGTGGGCCACCCGGTCGGCGGCTTCCAGCACGGTTGCCGCGCAGCGTTGTTCCGCGAGTTCGGGACCACCGGTGGAGCCCCGGGCCAACAGGTTGGACAGCCTGCCGAGCGCGGTGCGGGCGGTGCCCGACTGCTGCAGGTTCATATTGGCCCGCGCCACCGCCATCAACAGCTTCGACCGCGAACTCACCTGTTGCATGGGCAGTTTCGACACGCTGCCGAGCAGGGTGGCGAGCCGGGAACCGTCGATGAGATCCATGCCGCCGCTTTCCAGCAGGTCGGCGGCCAGTTTGAGATCGGTGGCGGCCAGGGCGTGGTCCACCGACTTGCGCAGCAGCTGATGCTCGGCGTACCAGCGAGCCGCCTTGCGGTGCAAGCCTTTCGAGCGGCCGGGGTGGTCGCGTTCGAGTCGCGCGCGCAGGTGCTCGGCGAACAGCGGCTGCATGCGATACCACTCCGGATCGTGCGGGAGCCGGTGCAGGAACAGCTCACGCTGCTCGGCCTGCTCCAGCAGCGCGCCACCGTCGGGCACCTCGGCGAGCAAGGTGGCCAGCGAACCGTTCACCCGCTCCACCACCGAGATCGCCATCAGGAATTCCAGCAGCTCCGGTTCCAGCGTGTCGAGCACGTTCTCGGCCAGGTACTCGCGCATTCCGTGCCCGCCCTCGGCGAGCTGCACCAGCAGCTGCCCGGGATCGGCGGCACCGCGCAGGGTCAGGCTCACCAGCTGGATCGCGGCGGGCCAACCGTCGGTGGCGGCGTGGATCTGCTCGACCTGCTCGTCGGTGAGCGCGAAACCGTTGCGCTCCACCAGGATCTGGCGGGTCTCCGACTCGGTGAGCCGCAGCGCCGCCGCGTCCAGCTCGACCAGTTCGTCGCGCACCCGCAGTCTGCTGATCGGCAATCCGGACTGGTCGCGGCTGGTGACAACGAACCGCACATGGTGGCACCCGTTGTCGAGCAGCGTCGCCATCGCCCGGTGCACACCCGGGTCGTGCACGCGGTGCCAGTCGTCGACGATGACGACCACCGGCCGGTCGCTGGCATGGATCTCATCGATCAGCGTGGCGATCACGAACGCCACCGCGTCGGACGGGCGTTCCTCCAGCACCTGCTCGAGCCCGGCGCCGACATCGGGGCGGACCCGCCGGATCGCCTGGATCAGGTGCGCGAGGAACCAGATCTCGCTGTCGTCGTCCTGGTCGATGCCGAGCCAGGCCACCGGAATGTCGCGGGCGGCCAGATCGGCGCGCCACTGGGTGGCCACGGTGCTCTTGCCGAACCCGGCGGGCGCGTGGATCAACGCGAGTCTGCGCAGACCACCCGTGCGCAAGGTGTCGAGCAGCCGGGGCCGGGGAAAGGGTTCTCGGGCCGGGGTCGGTGGCCGGAACTTCGTCGCGGCCGTCGGCGGCAGGGTGCCGGTGGTCGACTTGGGCACCGGAACCGACGCGCCCGCCGGTTGCAGGGTGAGCGGCCAGCTGCGGCGCGCGGTCACCGCTCTGAGCGTTTCCGGCGGTGGTTCGGCGAGGTCGTCGCCGGTGACGAGCAGCGCCATCTCGTCGGGCATCTGCCCGTGTGCCCGTTGCACCTCGCGCAGGAGTTCGCCGAATTCGTAGGCCGTGGCCGGGCGGTCGGCCGGGTCCTGGGCCATGGCCTTCTCGATGGCGGCGGCCACGTCGGCGGGGAAGTTCTCGACGCGCAGATCGGGGACGGCCTGGGTGGTGATGCGCAGGAACTGGGCGACGACCTTCTCCCCCGCCTGACGCTCGAACGCGGCGTGGCCGGTGAGCAGCGCGAACAGGGTGGCGCCGAGACCGTAGATATCAGACTGCACGGTCGGTTCATGTCCCCGGAGCACCTCGGGAGCGGTGAACGCGGGCGAACCGGTGATGAGGCTGCTCGAGGTCTGGAACCCGCCGGGAATGCGGGCGATCCCGAAATCGGTGAGCTGCGGTTCACCGTAACCGCTGATGAGGACGTTGGCCGGTTTCACGTCGCGGTGCAGGATCCCCGCCCGGTGCGCCGATTCGATCGCCGCCGCCAGTTTCACCCCCGCCCGCAGAGTGTCCTCCCAGGTGAGCGGGCCGCGATCGTGGACGAGACGTTCCAGCGAGCCGCGCGGGCAGTACGGCATCACGATCAGCGGCAGCCCCGTTCCCGTCACGTCGACCTGCAGAATGTCGACGATGTTCGGGTGCCCCGAGAGCCTGCCCATGGCCTGTTCCTCACGCAGGAACCGCTCGCGGCTCTCCTGGTCGATCTCCGAGGACAGCACCTTCACCGCGACGACCCGGTCCAGCGCGGGCTGCACCGCCCGATACACCACGCCGAACCCGCCGCGCCCGATCTCCGCGGCGTCGGTCAACCCCATCGCGTCGAGCTCGGCGACCACGGCCTCGTCGGTCTCGCCCGGCGCGGTGGCCCGCTGCGTATCGATCCCGACCGGCGACGATCCGGGTCGCCCATCCTGGATGCGCGTCGGCTCCGGTTCCATGTGACCACCTCTCGATTCGAAATGGCGTCACCGGTCTTACATATCCAAGCTAGCGCGATCCGGCATCGAACGGGTGGAGATTCGATGCTGTGGCGACAACGGATGGTTGGTGTCGGCGCAGCGCGGGGGCGATCACCTGGGTGCGCTGAAGTTGTTGTCCGAGACCAGCACCAAGGTCCGTTCGCCGGAGGTGAGCCGAGGACCGCACGTCATGACCTCGATGTTCGCCCTCGGCGAAGGCGCGTTCCACGACAAAGAAGCCGGTGAGGTCGACGGCCGGGATCACGGTGACGCCGTTGCTCGCCCGGCCCGGCTCCGAGTCGGCGAAGCCGAATTCGAGTTGGTACGGGTACCAGGCGAGGATCGGGCCGTCCGGTCGACGCGACGGCACGACCCGGGCGGACAGGATCGGTCGGTAAGCTCGAGGCAGGCTCGGGCGGGGTCGCCGCCCGTGGGAGGGGGAGCTGGAATGACGTATCCACCGGAACAACAGGATCCGGAACCGTGGGGGCAGCCGTCGAAGGAGACGGCGTATCCGCAGTTCCCACAGGAGATCCCGCCGCTCGCACCGCCGCCGCGCAATTCCGGTTCCGCGTGGATCGTCATCGCACTGGTGGTGGTCGCCGGGCTCGTCGGTGGCACAGGTCTGCTGGTGTGGGCGGGAAACGATGGCGTCGCCGGTTCGGCGGTCGCGGCGTCGGCGACGGACGTGCCGTCGACCCGCAAGACAACGACCACGGAAAAACCACCGTCGAAAGCCGGTGAGCGGCTGAGCTATACCGATTACGAAGGGCCGTGGGACTTCAAATTCGACAATGTCGAATTGCACGCGGACTGGGTGGACGGGCGCGACCACACCAGCTGCGCGCCCATCGAGAACGACGGAAAACTCACCCAGCTCGGATGTCGGTACGCCGCCGAAATGGTGTTGTCCGCCGAGGGCGGCGGCATCAAGTTCACCCAGTTCATTCTCGCGATGCCGAACGAAGCCGCCGCCGAGGCCGCCGCCGACAAGATCGAGGACAAGGACTTCGACCTGCGCCCCGGCAGCTACATCAAGGATTTCGCGACCGGCAAATGGCGCGCGGGTGCACAGGCCGAATTCGTGGTGATCACCCTGGCGACCGCCACCTCGGCGGTCGACGAGGCGACCGTCGACAAATACCTGCGCTACCGCCACACCGACATCATCACGGCCATCCTGTTCCGGTAGAAACCCCGCTCTTGCGCACCCCTGGCGCGAGGCGAAGGATGAGATTCTCGATGGGTGCGGCCGTGGGCCGGGCACGACACGGTGGACAACGACTGACAGCTCATCACCCGATTCGAAGTGAGATGTCATGTCCACGCTCATCCGCATGAACTTCGACGCGCCCGAGGAAACCCGGCCGTTCGAACAGAACAAGGGTCGACTCGACCTGGTCAACACCGAAGCGGGCCCGGTCGGGCGGGCCGTCTTCGAACCCGGCTGGCGCTGGAGCGACCACGTGAAGCCGATCGCAGGCACCGACAGCTGCCAGGCACCCCACATCGGCTACTGCCTGTCGGGCAGGCTCGTCGTCGTCATGGACAACGGCGACCAGCAGGAATACGGCCCGGGCGATGTCATGGTGGTCCCCCCGGGCCACGACGCCTGGGTCGTCGGCGACGAACCCTGCGTCATGCTCGACTGGCAGGGCTACGCCGACTACGCCAAGCCCCACTGAGCGTCAGCCTGGCGCCGGTCACCTCAGCAGGTGACCGGCGTCAAGCTGCGAACAGCGGCTAGGGTTCCGATACGCAAAAGGATGGTTGCGGCACCGGCCACCGCCGGACGCTCCGATTTGGCGACACGCAGGTCCAACTAGGGTTCAGGGACCGGACCGAAGTCGGTGTCGATCGGCTTCGTCAGCTGCTCGACAAGTTGCGGATCGGCATAGACGTAGGCAGTGTTGCGCCACTCGTGGACGACTCGGTTCAGCGAAGACCACTCTCCGAGTTCCGCCGAGGCCTGGAAGGCCCGTGCGAAATCGCGCACGAACTCGCTCTTCGCATCGGTGGGCAGATGATCGCTCCACGGGTACTCATCGAGCAGCGCTCGGGCCACCGCGTCGTGCGGCACTTGTCGGAGAACGCTACGCAAGGCGCGCGCTGCGAAGACCGCTCCCGCCGTTTGTCCGTGCAGACGGTCCTCACGTGTCAGCAAGAGAGTCGCGCCGTCGCGGCGCCGCACCCGCACGTCTCCCACGTCGGCCAGCCGCGCTACCTGCTTCGGATCGCGCTGTAGCTCGCTCCACTGCACTTCGGTGATCATCCGCCTGCCTCAGCTACAGAGCTTGGTCTTCTGAAGATTTTCAGAAGTCAGATTCGAGTATGGCCTATCGTCGAGGCGGAAACGCCGACAGCCCCGGCTCGCGGGTGGCGAGGCGGGGCTGTCGGGGTCAGCAGCGCGTGGTCAGCGCTGGTGATGACTTACTTGCGCAGCGAGGCCGGGACCTCGAAGCGGGGGCCGAACTTCTTGGCCAGTTCGTCGGCGCGGGCCACGAAGGCCTCCTGGCCACCGGGGTAGCCGACGATGAACTGGTGCACGCCACCGGTCCAGGCCGGGAAGCCGATGCCGAAGATCGAGCCGATGTTCGCGTCGGCGGTGCTGGTGAGCACGCCTTCGTCGAAGCACTTCTGGGTCTCGATCGCCTCGGCGAACATCATCCGGTCCTTGAGGTCCTGGAAGGTCACGCCCTCCGGGAGCTCACGGCTGGTGTTGAAGAGCGAGCGCAGCTCGTCCCACAGACCGGTGGCCTTGCCGTCCACGTAGTCGTAGAAACCGGCGCCGCCCGCCTTGCCCTTGCGGTCGAACTCGCCGACCAGCTTGTCGAGCACCTTGGCGGTGGTCTCCGCGGCGGCGTTCAGCTCGCCACCGGCGGCCGTGATGGCGTCGGCGGTCTCCTTGTAGATCTTCTGCATGGTGGTGAAGTTCAGCTCGTCGCTGAGCTTCAGCGGCGCGGCCGGGTAGCCCGCCTGCAGACCGGCCTGCTCGACCGTGGACGGGTCGACGCCCTCGGCGACCATGGAGATGGCCTCGTTGATGAAGGTGCCGATCACGCGCGAGGTGAAGAAGCCGCGGCTGTCGTTGACGACGATCGGGGTCTTCTTGATGGCGAGGGTGTAGTCGTACACCCGGGCCAGCGCCTCGTCGGAGGTGTTCTCGCCCTTGATGATCTCCACCAGCGGCATCTTGTCCACGGGGGAGAAGAAGTGGATACCGATGAAGTCCTCGGACCGCTTCACACCCTCCGAGAGCAGGGTGATGGGCAGGGTCGAGGTGTTCGAGCCGAGCAGCGCGTCGGCGTCGACGATGTCCTCGATCTCCTGGAAGACCTTGTTCTTGAGGTCGGGGTTCTCGAACACGGCCTCGATCACGAAGTCGACGCCCTTGAAGTCGGCGGCGTCCGCGGTCGGGGTGATGCGAGCCAGCAGCGCGTCGGACTTCTCCTGGGTGGTCTTGCCACGGGAGAGGGCCTTCTTCTCGATGGCCTCCGAGTACGCCTTGCCCTTCTCGGCGGCGGCGAGCTCGACGTCCTTGAGCACGACCTCGTACCCGGCCTTGGCCGAGACGTAGGCGATGCCCGCGCCCATCATGCCCGCGCCGATGACGCCGATCTTCTTGATCTCACGCTTGGGCACGTCCTTCGGACGCGAACCGCCACCGTTGATGTGGTTCAGGTCGAAGAAGAACGCCTGGATCATGTTCTTCGCGACCGGGCCGGTGAGCAGGCTCGTGAAGTAACGGCCCTCGATGGTCAGCGCGTTGTCGATGTCGACCTGCGCGCCCTCGACCGCCGCGGCCATGATGGCACGCGGGGCGGGCATGTTGGTGCCCTTGATCTGCTTGCGCAGGTTGGCCGGGAACGCGGGCAGGTTCGCCGCGAAGGCCGGGGTGGACGGGGTGCCACCGGGGATCTTGAAGCCCTTCTTGTCCCACGGCTGAGCGGCCTCGGGGTTGGCCGCGATCCACGCCTTGGCGGCGGGCAGCAGCTCCTCGACCGAGGAAACGACCTCGTCGATCAGGCCGATTTCCTTGGCCTTGGTGACGCGGTGCCGCTGACCCTGCAGCAGCACCTGCATCAGCGCGCCCTGCAGACCGAGCATGCGCACGGTGCGGGTCACGCCGCCGCCACCGGGCAGCAGGCCCAGGGAGACCTCGGGCAGGCCGATGGCCGAACCCTTGACGTCGGCCGCGACGCGGTAGTGGGTCGCCAGCGCGATCTCCAGGCCACCGCCGAGGGCGGCGCCGTTGATGGCGGCGACGACCGGCTTGCCGAGCTGCTCGAGGCGACGCAGCGGCGCCTTGACGCCCTCGAGCATCTTGACGACCTCGGCCGCGTCATCCGGGCCGACCTTCAGCATGTTCTTCAGGTCGCCACCGGCGAAGAAGGTCTTCTTGCCGGAGGTGATGACGACACCGGTGATGTCGTCCTTCTCCGCCTCCAGGCGGTCCACGGTCGCGGCCATCGAGGAGATGTACGCGTCGTTCATGGTGTTGGCGCCCTGGCTGGGGTCGTCGATCGTGAGGACGACCACGCCGTCGGCGTCCTTCTCCCAGCCGATGATGTTGTCAGTCATAGTTTTTCGTTCTCTCCTATGAGAAGTGGCTGTATCAACTGCGCCGCTCACTTGGCCCTGCGTGGTTACGCAAGCTGCCGCCTCCGGGCCTAGCGATCACGGCGCGCCGGGGATCAGACGCGCTCGATGATGGTGGCGACACCCATGCCGCCGCCGATGCACAGGGTGACCAGGCCGTAGCGCGCGTTGCGGCGCTCCAGCTCGTCGACCACGGTGCCGGTGATCATCGCGCCGGTAGCGCCGAGCGGGTGGCCCATGGCGATCGCGCCGCCGTTGACGTTCAGCTTCTCGTCCGGGACGTTCAGGTCCTTCTGGAACTTCAGCACCACGGAGGCGAACGCCTCGTTGATCTCGACGAGGTCCATGTCCTCGATCGTCAGACCGGCGCGGTCCAGGGCCTTCTTCGCGGCCGGGGTCGGGCCGGTCAGCATGATGGTCGAGTCGGCGCCGGAGGTCGCGGTCGAGACGATGCGCGCCTTCGGGGTCAGACCCGAGTTCTTGCCCGCCTCCTCGGAGCCGATCAGCACCAGGGCGGCGCCGTCGACGATGCCCGAGCTGTTGCCACCGTGGTGAACGTGGTTGATCTTCTCGATGTAGGTGTACTTCTGCAGCGCGACGGCGTCGAAGCCACCCATCTCACCGATACCGGCGAAGGAGGGGTTCAGCTTGCCCAGGTCGGCGGCGGTGGTGCCGGGACGCATGTGCTCGTCGTTGTCCAGCACGACCAGGCCGTTGACGTCCTTGACCGGGACGATCGACTTGGCGAAGTAGCCGCCGGTGGTGGCCTTGGCGGCCAGCTCCTGCGAACGCACCGCGTAGGCGTCGACGTCGTCGCGGGAGAAGCCCTCGATGGTGGCGATCAGGTCGGCCGAGATGCCCTGCGGCACGAAGTAGCCGTCGTAGTTGGTGGCCGGGTCAAGCGCCCAGGCGCCGCCGTCGGAGCCCATCGGCACGCGCGACATGGACTCGACGCCACCGGCGATGACGAGGTCGTCGAAGCCGGAGCGCACCTTCTGCGCGGCCAGGTTCACGGCCTCGAGGCCGGAGGCACAGAAGCGGTTGAGCTGGAAGCCACCGACGGTGTCGGGCAGACCGGCGATGGTGACCGCGGTGCGGGCGATGTCCATGCCCTGGTCACCGACCGGGGTGACGACGCCGAGGATCAGGTCCGAGATCTGGTCCTCGTCGAGGTTGGGGAAGCGGCCACGCAGCTCCTGGATCAGACCAACAGTCAGATCGATCGGCTTGACCGAGTGCAGCGAGCCGTTCTTCTTGCCGCGGCCGCGCGGAGTGCGGATGGCCTCGTAGATGTAGGCCTCTGTGGTCATATCGGAGTGTTTCCTTCCTTGGGGTGCGGTGGCCGCACGAACGCCACGACCAATCGTCTTCGACGCCGTACAAATCCGGCAAGCACCAGCGGAGCATAGAACCATGCCCATCCGGTGTTCCCGGCCACCCGTTCATACTACCGTGGTGTGCGAACTCCGGTTAACTTAACGCGGTAAGGACGGTGGCTGTCAACCATCCAGAGACTTTGCGCCGAGCTCGCTGCGCAGCAACGCCAGGGCGACCTCGTCCGGGTCCTGTCGGTCGCCGGGAGCCACCGGAACCGCGGCGGCGGCCAGCATCTCCTGCTCCTCCTCCGGGGTCGGCGGGGCCGGGATGCCGGGCGCTGGGCGCGGGGCGCGGTCCGACTCGCCACCGGAACGGGCCGGATCGGCGGCATAACTGTCCTGCGGACCCGGGTCGTCGGGCAGGTCGGGGAAGTCGGGCGGCGGAATGTCGTCATCGGGCTTGTCGGCGCGCGGCCGACCACCCTTGGCCTGGCTCGGCCGGGAGAACTGCGGCCGCCCGGCGGGCTTGCTCTCCGCCGGACCCGCCGTGTTCTTGGCCTTGGGCGCCGGGCGCGCCGCCGGGGCGCCGGTCTCCCAGCGCACATCCAGTTCCCGCCCGACCACGGCCCGGACGGCCGACCGCACCGACTCGATATTGCGCGGATCGGACAGTCGCTGGGCCAACGGAGCGCTCTGATGCGCGAAAACGATCGTCTGTCCCTCCACCCGGGACACCGCCGCCCCCGACATCAGCGCATGCAAGGTGAGTCCGAACTCACGCACCTTCGCCTTGATGTCGAGCCACGCCGCGTCGACAACAGCGAGCAGATCCTCCGACGGCACGCCTGCCTGATCCCGAGGTGCCGCCTCGGGCCGCTCCGCCGGTGTACCGCTGGGCGCCGATAGCGCGTCGTCTTGCCGAGAATGGGCCCCCGGCACATCACCGACACGTGCGGGCGAATCGCCCTCCCCGGCGTCACCGACGTACGCGGCGGGACCGTTGGCTTGCTGAGCGCGGTCACCCTGCGACGCACCGACGTGCTCCGACCCGGACGAGCTGCCGACCTGTCGTGCGCTTTCCTCGGGGCCAACCGTTCCACCACGCGAATCGCCCTGCGGCGAGGGCACTTCCATACCGCGGTTGGGTGTGTCGAATTCGTCCGCCGAGGCACCGGACCTGTTCGCACCTTGCCGACCGGCCGTGGACACCGAGTCGACCGACTGCGGGGCCACACCCTGGACGGTTACGTCGGACCGGTCCGCATCAGACATCTGCGACTGAACAAAGTCACCCTGCTCGTCACCGCGCACCGAGGACCCGACGGATTCGGTACCCGACGGCGCTTGCGCCGCGGACGGACCCCGACGCGCCTGCGCCGGATTCTGCGACTCGGCCGCCGAGCTCTGCTGAGTGGCCAGGTCCTGGTCTGTCGCCGAGCCTTCGTGCGGGGCTGAACTCTGGTGCGCCACCGAACCCTGGTGCGCCGAATCCTGGTGCGCCACCGAACCCTCGCGCGCCGAACCCTGGTGCGTCACCGAACCCTGGTGCGCCGCCGAGCCCTGGTGCGTCACCGAACCTTCCCGCGCCGCCGAACCCAGGCGGGCGGTCTGGCTCTGCTCGACAGGCTGTGCGTGTCCCGAAGCCGCTTGTGCCGCCGCTGCCTGCGACTGCGTCACGGCATCACGCTCCGCACCTCGTGAGGCAGCGGCCCGCTCGTTGTCCCGCGATGGGTTGTGGGGTGCCGAGCCGTGTGCCCCGAGCGCGTTCGGCGCTGGAGTCGGGTCGGCGGTCGACGGTTGCGGGCGCACGGCCGGATCAGCGGACTGAGCCTGCGGGTGCGGGCCGCCACCACGCCCGGCGGCTTCCCCGTCGGCGGGCGGGCTCTGCGGACGCGAGGCACGGCCACCATCCGCAGCGGCAACACCGGACTCCCGAGCACCGATCTCGGGGGCGTGCGCCCCTGACTTCCTGGCCACTTCCTCGGTGGCGGATGCGCCAGAGGTCCTCGCAGCGGATTCCCGAGCATCCGACGCGCCGGGCACCCTCGCAGCAGGCTCCCCGGGAGCAAGCGCGCCGGGCACCCTCGCAGCAGGTTCTCCGGTGGCGGATGCCGCGGACTTTCGGGCCGCGGCTTCCTTTTCGGCCCTGGCCGCAGCGAGGATCTCCGCGGCTTGGCGGCGACCCTCGGCGGTTGAACCCTGCGAACCGGACGACGCGGGTGCGGGTGCGTCGACCGGGGGGCGGGTGGGCGCGTCGCCGGTGGGACGCGCGGAAGGGACTGTCCCACCGGCGAATCCGCGTTCCAGGCGTTCGAGGCGCTGGAGGGTCGCGGATTCGGTGTCGGAGACCGACGGGAGGAGCATGCGGGCGCAGACGACCTCGAGCAGGAGGCGGGGGGCGGTGGCGCCGCGCATCTCGCCGAGGCCTTCGTGCAGGAGTTCGGCGTAGCGGGTGAGGGTGGCGGGGCCGATGCGTTCGGCCTGGTCGCGCATGCGCTCGAGGACGTCGCCCGGGCCCGCGACGAGGCCGCGTTCGGCGGCGTCGGGGACAGCGCGGAGCAGGATCAGGTCGCGCAGGCGTTCGAGCAGGTCGACGGCGAATCGGCGCGGATCGTGCCCGGCCTCCATCACCTGGTCGATCGTGCCGAACAGGGCCGCGCCGTCGTCGGTGGCGAGCGCGTCGACGGCGTGGTCGATCAGGGCCACATCGGTGACACCGAGCAGCGACACCGCCCGCGAATAGGTGACACCGTCGGGCCCGGCACCGGCGAGCAGCTGATCGAGCACGCTCAGGCTGTCGCGCGGCGAACCCCCACCGGCCCGGATGACCAGCGGATACACCGCCTCCTCCACCGGCACGTGCTCCTGCTCGCAGATCTTGCCGAGCAGCCCGCGCATGGTGGCGGGCGGCAGCAACCGGAACGGGTAGTGGTGCGTGCGCGAGCGGATGGTCGGCAGCACCTTGTCGGGTTCGGTGGTGGCGAAGATGAAGATCAGGTGGGCCGGCGGTTCCTCGACGATCTTGAGCAGCGCGTTGAAACCGGCCGTGGTGACCATGTGCGCCTCGTCGACGATGAACACGCGGTAGCGCGACTCGGCGGGCGCGTAGAACGCGCGATCGCGCAGCTCACGGGTGTCGTCGACGCCGCCGTGACTGGCCGCGTCGAGCTCGATGACGTCGAGATTGCCCGACCCACCCGGCCCCAGCGCCACGCAGGACGCGCAGGTGCCGCACGGTCGCGAGGTCGGCCCCTCGACACAGTTGAGCGAGCGGGCGAGGATGCGCGCCGAGGACGTCTTGCCGCAGCCACGCGGTCCGGAGAACAGGTACGCATGGCTGATGCGGCCGGTGTCCAGCGCTGTACTCAGCGGGTCGGTGACGTGCTCCTGACCCACTACCTCAGCGAATGTCGCCGGTCGATATTTCCGGTACAGAGCCACGGCCCAAAGGCTACCGGTGCGGTGTGACATACCGGCTGGCACCGCAGCTGTCGAACCGAAAGGCATAGCGCTACACCCGGTTACATGTGTTGCAGATCACATAGGGGTGACCGGTTCAACTCCTGCCCGAATAGCGGGCCCGACGGGTGCAACCGGCCGGTTAACGAAGGTTCTTCGTTCAGCGAATCGTGACAAGAGAAGTTCGTCGATCCTGGTTGGCGCGCGAATACGAACTCGGTCCCCGAACAGCGGCATCTTTCTGGATGTAACGAAACCATGAACCGTCGTGACACGGTCGCAAGCGGCTGGCTACCGTGGATATCGGCAACTTCGGTGGCCAAACCTTCATCAGGTTGGTGACCCCGGCCGGTCCCTCATCCCGACCGGGGCACAACCTTCGCGCACCGATCGCTCCCCCACCGCATCGACCGGAGGAACGTTTCATCGTGCTGTCGTGTGATGACATCGCAGCCGCCTGGCTGGCCCACACCGAGTTCGCGGGCGATCACGCCGCGGTCGGACTGCTGAGCCGGGCGATCAGTCCCAAGGACTTCGACATCAAACGCGACTCGTTACCCGTCGCGGCCGCCGCCGACCCGGCCACCGCCGCCGCCATCCTGCAACTGCTCGAGCGCGGGCAGGTACCGACGATGGCCGCGATCCGCACCCTCACCGCGCAGAACGAGATGCGCCGCGAGGCCGAACGGATCGAACGACTCGGGCGCCGCGCGCAACGCAGCATCGACGAGTTCGGCCGCATCCTGGCCCGGCTCGCGGCCGCACACTGGACCGAGCACGGCATCGGCCCCACCCGCCGCGACATCCTCGCCGACCCGCAGATCACCGATCTCATCGCCGACCGGGTCGGCGCCATCGCCCCGACCGCCGTGAAGCACCTGTGGCTCATCGAACGCGCCCAGCGCGCGGGCTGGATCGCCTCCAATGCCAGCCCCGGTTCGCTGTGTCCCGCCCGCCGTTGGCACACAACGAAATACGGCAACCGGGTGTCGCAGAAGCCGGTGAACATGATCGGGAAGATGGTCGCGGGTTTCGTCGCCGAGCACACCGAGGACAGAGGCCGCGCCCCGAGTTGGGTCGCCCTGTCACGCGACCTGCGCGACGATCGAGGCCGCCGTGTGTTCTTCGACGTGGCCGACGCGCACGCCCAGCGTCGCTGGCTGGTCACCGCCGAGTGGCTCGCCGACACCGGCGACGACCTGCCCGCGCCCGGCAAGCGCGGCCTGCGCGCGCTCGCCAAGGACGCCAGGGGCTGATTCAGCTCACGTCACCGGCGGCGGCGATGAAGGTATTGCATTGCGGCGTCAGGTTTTCCAGCCCGGATTCGAACCACTTGCCGCCGTTGTCGGCGGTACCGTGGTCGCGCATGTCGCCCGGCCGGTCGCCGCGCCCGTAGGAATCGCGGGTGGCAAGGGTGACCTGGTCCGACGACAGCGAACCGCCGCCCTTGGACGCCGCGATGAACATGGCGTCGAAACAGTTGGCCTGCAACTCGACTCGGCGGGACAACTCGAGTCCCCTGGTCGAGCGCGCTCCCGCGTCGACCCGGTCGCTGTTGGCCTTGCGCAGGATCCCGGACTGCGCCTGGATGTGGTGACCGTATTCGTGCGCGAACACCGACAGGTACACCACCCAGTTGTCACGGAACTGATCGGTCTGCAACTGGCTGATCGGCATGTAGATGGTCTTGTTCGCCGCGCAGTAGAAGGCGGCGAAGTTGCTGGTCGAGCCGGTGCACGGGGTGGTGATGCCGTCGGTGGTCGCGGTGATGCTCAGCGTCGGCGACTCGAAGGGCAGCCCGTTGGCGGCCATCAGCGGCTTCCACGCGGCTTCCAGGCAGCCCGCGGCGGATTCGAAGAACTTCCTGGCCTTGTCCACCTGGGTGCCCCACGGCGCGTAGTCGCAGGACGCGGGCACCAGCGAGCCGTCGGCATCGGTGACCAGCGGGTTGTCACCGGTCTTGGCCGGTGCGTTGCCTGGTTGGGGTGTGTAGGTGGTGGTCGGTTTCGGGCCGAACGCGTCGATGCCGATGTCGACACCCTTGTTCACGGCGAATTTCACCAGGCCACCGACGACGAGGAAAATGACCACCAACATCAGCGAGGTGAAACCGCCGCGCCGCTTGCGGGGCGGTGGGGTCGGCCTGCCGGGAGGCCCGTAGGGCATCGGCGGCGGCCGGTATCCGGGCGGCGGGCCGTAGGCCGGACGCGCCTGGGGATAACCTTGCGGCGGTGCGTATCCGGGTGGACCGTAACCCGGTTGCGGGCGATAACCCGGCGCGCGGCCGTAGCCGGGGGGTGGCGGAACCGGTCGTCCACCTGGCCCGTATGGGCCGTAGCCGTACGGTGGTTGGTTCACGTCCCCCGTACCCCCTCGTCTAGTTCGTCGCCGACAGCCGCTGACGCAGGATAGCAAGCTGTCTAGAGTAGGCAGCCATGCTGACTTTTCGGGGGGGCGCCGCAGGCGCGCTGCTGCTCGCTTCGGTGGGCCTGCTCGCGGCCGCGCCGGTAGCCCACACGCAGCCCGCGGGCGTGTCGATCACCGCCGATCTCACCTTGACCGAGACCGGTGTGCTGCGGGTCGTCGAAACAGTCGAGGTCCCCGCCGACGGCAACTTCACGATGTCGCTGCCGTTGCGACTGGGGCTCGGCGACGGCGTGGAACGGGTATTCAAAGTCACCGATGTGTCCGCTACGGGTGCGGGGACCGCGACCACGGTGGACGACCAGTTCGTCGTCGAGGCGAAGCCCGGTGAATCCAAGTTCACGTATACGGTGCACAACACCGTCTCCGACGCACCCGGCACGCAGATGTTCCACTGGCTCGGCGTGCTCAACGCCGACATCGCCTCCCTCGATGTCTCGGTGATCAGCCCGAGCTTCCAGATGGGCATCGTCGACTGCAAACTGGGCGCGGCGGGCAATGCGCGCCCGTGCGCCGAGGTGCACGTGGAACCCGACGGCGTGCTGTATCTGAGCCAGACCGACCTGCGCAAGGGCGACGCGATCGACCTCACCCTGCAGATGCCACCCGGCACCGTGCCCGCCAACGCCGATGTGCGCGACGGTGACTCGAACAACTTCTTCGCCGTCACCACCCCGGTCCTCGCCGCCTTCGGCGCCCTGCTGCTCGCGCTGGCCGGGATGCTCGCCTACGTGCTCACCGCCCGCAAGCGCGGTGCCACCGCCCGTGCGAGCAGCGACACGTTCGACCCGCTCGTCACCACCGGCGACCGAATGGAGTTCACCACCCCCGACGGCGTACTGCCCGGCGAGGCTGGACTGCTGCTCGACGAGCACGTCGACCCGGTCGACATCGCCGCCACCGTCGTCGACCTGGCGGTGCGCCGCTACCTGTGGATCGCACCGGTGAACGCGCGCGGCGAGGACGACTGGCGGATCAGCCGGGTGAACTCACCCGATGACCAGCTGCGCGAGTACGAGAAGGTCGTCTACGACATGTTGCTGCCCGAGGGCACCGACACCGTCGCCGTGCGCGAGCTGCGCGCGCCCGGCCGCCTGCAGCTGGACCCGATCCGCGAGGCCATGCGCCGCGACGCGGTCTCGACCGGTGCCATGGCCGATCCGGGACAACGGATGCTGCCCCGCTGGATCGGCGCCGCCCTGATCGCCGTCGGCGCCGCGACCACCCTCGCCCTGGCATTGACCGCCGGGCACGCCCTGGTCGGCGTGGCCGTCGTGCTCGCCGGTGTGGCCGCGGTGCTGCTGCCGAACTACCTACCGACCCGAACCACACTGGGTGACACCGTGGTCGGCCGGATCAAGGCGATGCAGCGCGGCCTGGACACGGTGTCGCGCGACCGCATCCCCCCGATCGACCAGGAGACGATCTTCTCCCGCGCCCTGCCCTACACGGTGATCAGCGGTCGCGCCGACAACTGGATCCGCGCCTTCCGCGACATGGACCCCTCCGCCGATTCCCAGCCGGGCCTGTACTGGTTCGCCGGGTACGACCGCGACCGCAACCTGCACCGCTTCGCGTCCCAGTTCCCGTTCTTCATCACAGCCCTGGAAGGCGCTTGCTCCTCCGCCTCCCCGCGAATTCAGGCTGGTCCCCCCTCCCCGCGAAGTTAGGCTAGTCCCGCCTCCCCGCGAATTCAGGCCAGACTCAGGGGCGGGGAGACTGGCGTTGGCGGCCAGACCAGGGGAAGTGGTTCTGGCCGCCCGTGCCCGGCGAGTTACCCATGTCCTTGCGAGAAGCAGTGGTGCGGTTGGTCAGATGCGGCGCAGGGCGGTCAAGGGGTCGGCGTAGATGGCGCTGAGTGAGGTGACCACGGCGGCGAATTCCTGGACCTTGCCGCCGAATCCGCTGACCCGGATGTCGGTCGGGGGCAGCTGGGTGCTCTGGGTGAACGCGCGGGCGACGTGGCCCAGGGCGGGGCGGTAGCCGGTGAAGGCTTGGCCGCCGAGGACCACTCGGTCGGGGTTGAGCATGTCGCGGACCAGGGCGACGGTCTGGCCGAGCATGGTCGCCCGTTCGGCGAGCAGTTCACGGGCGCCCGCGGAACCGGACTCGGCGGCCCGGTACAGGTCGGCGATGGTGGTGCCCGCGGTTCCGTTGTGCGCCGGGATGATTCCGCGCCCGACCGCACGCGCCTGCAACGCCCGATCGCCCACGGTCACTTCCAAGCAGCCACGCCGACCGCAGGTGCACTGCACATCCGAACCGGTGGGCAGATGCGCGATGGATCCCGGGCCGTTGCTCGGGGTGTGCACCCGCCCGTCCAGGGTGACGGCGATGCCCGCGGTCTCGCGGACGTAGAAGTACAGGCTGCTGCCGGGCTGGTCGGCGGGCTGTTCGGGTCCGCGCGCATCGAAGGTCGGCAGCAGCAGTTCCGAGGCGGCCATCGCTTCCACGTGGGGCGCGACGGACACGGGCAGTTCGAGGACGTCACCGAGGACCTGGCCGAGCGGCGCGCCCTGCCAAGCCAGCTTCGGGTGGTCGACCAGACCGGTGTGCGTGTCGACCCGCCCACCGATGGCGACACCGGCCCACAGCGGGGTCCGCCGATGCCAGCGCTGCAGGAAGGCCTTGGCGCTGCGGGCGACCGTGGTGACGGCGAAGTCCTGCCCGGTCTGCGGTGTCGCGATGGCCAGACCACCGAGGATGCGGCCGCGCAGGTCGGCGGCCACGATCTTCGTCGCGGCGGCGCCGATGTGGATACCGATGGTGAGATAGGCGTCGTGGTCGATCTCGAACGGCACCCGTGGCCGTCCGACCGCACCGGCGGCGGTCAGGTCGGCGCGCTCGCGCAGCAGACCGGCCGCGAGCAGCGCGGCCACTTGGCGATTCACCGTGGCGATGCTCAGACCCGTTGCGCGGGCGGCATTGTCACGGGAGATGGGGCCGCCGACAGCGGCGCGCAGCACGGCGGCGGCGGGATTGTCGCTGCGCCGCAGCTCGGGAGCGACGACGGGACGCGAAACTCGGGGACGGCCGGTGACCACCCGCGAAACGGGGCGGTCGAGAATGGGAGCAGACATATGTGGTTCCTTGCCGAAAATCCCGTTCTCACAACGGGATTGCCTACACGAGAGGTGTGGCAGCCGACGAGCCCGACGGACTCAGCTGCAGCGGCAGGAACGACACAGTTCACGCGTCAACGGCAACCGCAAACCCAGCGCGGCGGTCACGTACGTGACCCGCGGGGCGGAGTGATGGCTACCGGACATAACAATCAAGTTAACACCGAATCGGCACCCATCCAAGACAGACCGGCGAATTGTGTGGTGACACACAGCAAATCACCAGGTCAGCGCGGTGCGGCGGGAAGCGTAATGGTGTTGTGACACAGCACGAACCCCTCCCGAACGGTCCGGGAGGGGTTCGTGGTGTGTGCGGCCTACTTGGCCGGGGGCGTGAAGGGCTGGTTGATGGTGGTGAAGTACTGGATCGCGGCGGCAACGGCCACCGGGCCGGTGACGAAGAGCTGTCCGGCGACCACGCCGAGGAAGCCGACGGCGGCCGCACCCGCGACGCAACCGCCCAGCGGGCCGAGGCCGAACAGCGTGGCCAGCGCGCCGGTGGCGACGAGGCCGAGCGCGGCGCCCGCCACGCAACCGGCGGCGGCCCCGCCGAGACCGCCGACGAGGGTGCCGATGGTGGCGCCCATGGAGATCGTCGAGGTCAGGCGCGACCAGGCCGCCTGCTCACGTTCGTACTCCGACTTCCAGGGCGCCTTGTCCTCGTAGGGCAGAGCGACCGGCTTGTACACGGCCTTGGCCGGGTCGAGCTGCGGGGTGAGGGTGGCGGTGTTGCCCGAGATCTCGGCGGCGATCGGCAGCTCGAACTCGTCGAGCCGGAACGTCAGCGGGGTGGCCGCGACGGTGGTCCCGTCGGCTGTCTTGATCTTGAACGCACCGTCCTCGGTGACCAGTGAACCCGCGTCGGTCGTGACGACCGCCCGCGACTCGTCGACGACCTCGGCGGTGTAGTTGATCGGTGCTGCTTGTTCGGGCGCCGCGTTGACGGTGCCCGCGGTGACCCCGGTCGCCACGGCCAGTAGTGCCGCAACCACGGCGAACTTCCTCATCTTCATGCCGGAAAGCATCCGGTAAAGGCGCCCGGCTGACGAGGAATAAACGCAACACGATCGCAATCAGGAATTCACTCGGCCGCTTTCGCCGCGGCTTTCGCCTGTTTCTTGAATTCCCTTACTTCGGCGAGGGTTTCGGCGTCGACGACGTCGGCGACCGAACGGCGCGAGCCCTCGTCACCGTAGGCGCCCGCCGCTTTTCGCCAGCCCGCCGGTTCCACGCCGCGTTGTTTGCCGAGCAGGGCGAGAAAGATCTTCGCCTTCTGCGCGCCGAAGCCGGGCAGCTCCTGCAACCGGCGCAGCACTTCCTTGCCGTCGGGGTCGCCGTCGGTCCAGATCTTCGCTGGTACGCCGTCGTAATGCTCGATGACGTAGTGGGCGAGCGCCTGCGCGCGCCGGGCCATCGAGCGGCCGTAGCGGTGGATGGCGGGCGGGGTGGCGGCGAGTTCCTCGAATTCGGCCGGGTCGGCCTCGGCGATGCGACGCAGATCGAATCCGCCCATTCGCCCCGCCAGTTTCTGCGGCCCCCGAAAGGCGTGTTCCATCGGGTACTGCTGATCCAGGAGCATGCCCAGCAGCAAGGCGAAATCATCGGTGCTGAGGAGTTCGTCGGCGTCGGCGTCCTGGGCGAGGCACAGCGTTCGGGTCATATATTCATCGTGACACATTTCACTGAACTCACATCGGCGGTACGAATGACGGATTACACCCCACGCCCGGACCGTTTCGATCAGGCGGGACAACCCCAGCTGATCGATGCCCACGACCTCGAAGTGACCCAGCCCGGCGTCCGCGCCCTGGCCACCTGGACCCATGACCGACTCGGTCTGCGGCCCGGCGACAGCGCGCTCGATGTCGGTTCCGGCACCGGCTCGGAGGTGTTCACCTTCGCCGACGCGGTCGGCCCCCATGGCACCGCCGTCGGCGCGGAACCCGACCCGAACCTGCTCGCCGCCGCCACTCGGCGCGCGGCCGAACGCGGCTCGACCGCCGCTTTCGTCTCCGGCGACGCGTACGGATTGCCCTTCGGCGACAACACCTTCGACGCCGTCCTGTGCGAACGCGTCTTCCAGCACCTGACCGCCCCCGCCCGCGCCGCGGCCGAGATAGCCCGCGTCCTGCGCCCCCACGGCCGCGCCGTCGTCGTCGACGCCGACTGGGCGACCGCCGTCATCCACCCCGGCGACCCCAAGACCGCACGGTCGGTGATCGACACCCTCATCTCCTCGACCACCAACCCCCTCTCCGGCCGCAGACTCGCAGGCCTACTCACCGACGCAGGCCTCACCGTCGACGAAATCGGCTCCCACGCCCTGATCCAAGACCGCACCATCGGCGCAGGCGCCCTGGTAACCCGAATCGCCGACCTAGCAGTATTGCGCGGCACGATCACCCCGCAGGCCCGAGACCAACTCCTCACCGACCTCCAAGAAGCCGCCCCCCGAGGCCACACCCACATCTCGGTCACAGTCTTCGCCACCCTGGCTCACAAGAACTAGCCCCAGTCCGCCATGACCGCACTCCCAACCCCGCACGACCCGACCTCGAGGAGGGTCCGCCGCGAAGCGGCGTAGCGGCCCGGCCGCGAGTCAGCCGCCGTTGCGCATGCGCGAAGCGCGAGCAACGGCGGCTGGGCTGCGATCTGATCAGGGCCGAGGCTGCGACCCCTCGAGCAGCTTCTCCGTAGCCGCCAGCAACACACAAGTAGCCAGCCCATCCATCGCCTTCTCCAACTCCGGCAGCTGCGGAAAACTAGGAGCGATCCGAATGTTCTTGTCCTCCGGATCGTTGCGATACGGAAACGCCGACCCCGCCGCCGTCAACGCGATCCCCGCATCCTTGGCCAGCGCGATCACCCGCGCCGCCGTCCCCTCGAGCACATCGAGGCTGATGAAGTACCCACCCTTGGGCTCGGTCCACGAAGCGACCTTCGACGCCCCGAGCCGATCCTCGAGAATCCGCCGCACCAGCGCGAACTTCGGCTCGAGCAACCGCCGATGTTTCTGCATGTGCTCACGCACACCTTCGGCATCGGTGAAGAACCGCAGGTGTCGCAGCTGGTTGACCTTGTCGGGACCGATGCTCTTCTTGCCCGCGTGCTCGAGGTACCAGTCGATATTGTCCTTCGACGCGCCGAAGAAACTCACCCCGGCACCGGCGAAGGTGATCTTCGAGGTCGACGCGAACACCAGCGGCCGGTTCGGGTTCCCGGCGGCGGCCGCCATGCCGAGCACGTCGAGGACCGGGGCGGCGGTGTCGGTGAGCGGGTGCACCGCGTAGGCGTTGTCCCAGAACAGCCGGAAGTCCGGTGCGGCGGCGGGCATCGAGACCAGTTCGCGCACAACCTCTTCGGAGAACACCACGCCGGTGGGGTTGGAGTAGTTCGGCACCGCCCACAGGCCCTTGATCCGCGGGTCGTTCGCCAGCAGCTGCGCGATGGCGTGGGTGTCGGGGCCGTCGTGGCGCATCGGGACCGCGATCATCTCGATGCCGAGGGCTTCGGTGATCGCGAAGTGCCGGTCGTAGCCGGGAGCGGGGCACAGCCACTTGATCGGCTCGTCGGAGGCCCAGCGGCGCGGGGAGTCGGGGGTGCCGTAGAGCATCGAGAACACGATGATGTCGTGCATCATCTCGAGGCTGGCGTTGTTGCCCGCCAGCAGCTGGTCCACCGGGATGCCGAGCAGTTCGCCGAAGATGGCACGCAGTTCGGGCAGGCCGGTGAGGCCGCCGTAGTTGCGGCAGTCGGTGCCGGTGCCGTCGCGGAAGTCCCCGTCGCCGGGCAGGGCCAGCAGCGGCGAGGACAGGTCTAGTTGTTCCGGCGAGGGCTTACCTCGGGTGAGATCCAGCGTGAGCTTCTCGGTCGCGAGCGTCGCGTAATTCGCGTTCTGGGACTCGTGCTCGGACACGAGTTCCGCGTGGCTCATCAAACCGATCTGCGTTTGCCGGGGCATCCTGGGCAGCCTTTCGAAGCAGCAAGGTGGGTGTACCCGCAACGTTACCCGGCGATTGCCGGGATTCGGCAGGGTATCCGGGGAGGGTGGGACTCGCACGCTGCGAAGGTGTGTCAGCGGAGTTCCGAGAAGTAAGGGGACCCCGCGCACCCGGCAGAGCCCGTTGACCCTTGCTGCCTTCCGGCCCTGGGGGAGTTCACAGGATGCGCGCCGCGCGGGATCCGTCGGCCAGTGTAGCGGCAATCGCGCGGACTAGCGATCGCGGGGTTCGAACAGCAGGTCGGCGGCTCGGCTGAGCACTTCGACGCGGGTTCGTCCGGCGTGGTCCGCGGCCAGGAAGTGGCTGCCGATCACGGCGCAGAAGGCGAGCAGGGCGCGGGCTTCGACCTCGTCGGGGTCATCGCAGAATTCGCCGATCGTCTCGCGCAGCAAGGCCATTCGCGCGTTGTCGACGCGGCGCAGGCGGGCGGCCACGTCGTCGTCGCGGCGGGCCCAGTCCCGCACGGCCAGGTCGATGGGCAGCAGCCGGTGGTCCGAGAGGGTGAGCACCCCGGCCACCCGCGCCCTGGTCTTCGGATCGAGACCGGCGTTGTCGACTTTGGCGAGCACCTCGTCGACGGCCTCGCGTTCCCAGGCTTCGAGCATCGCGGTCAGCAGGGCCTCGCGGTCGGCGAAGTAACCGTAGAAACCACCCTTGGTTACGCCGATGCGTTTGGCGAGCGCTTCGACCCGTACCGCGTCGACTCCCGAAGTGGCGAGCACGTGCAGGCCCTCTTCGATCCAGCGTTCCCGTGGTGTTCGCGCAATGCCCACGTGTGCTCCGTTCTGCTCGCCCGACGACGGAGGAACCAGTGTACGTAGGCGTATAGGTACGTCATCCCCGGCGAAGCCGGCTACGATCAGTGCGATATCGGCAAGGGGGGTCCCGGTTCCCCATGACTACGAGGGGGTTCCGCGCGTGACCGGCCCGAACCAGCAACCGCCCGGCGGCGACGTACCGCCGTCCGACCCGACCGTGCAGTGGTGGGAACGCCCAGGCACCGAGTCCGGCCAGCCACCGCAGCAGGCCGATCCGACCATCCTGCGCGGTGACATCGGTACGCCCGGTCCCTACACCGCGCCGCCGACGCCGCACCAGAGCGGGGCGAACCCACAGCCCTACACCGCTCCCCCGGCGGCCACGCCGTACCAGAGTGGGGCGAACCAACAGCCCTACACCGGCATGCCGTACCAGGCGGGCGCCCCGGCGCAGCCGTTCGCGGCGCCGCCGCAGTACCCGGCCCAGCAGTGGGGCACGCCGCCGCGTCCGCCGTCGTCGGGCAACAAGGCCGTGTGGTGGATCGTCGGCGGTGCCGTCGCACTGGTCGGTGTGCTCGTGATCGGCCTCATCGCGTTCGCCGCGAACAAGGCCGACGAGACCGACCCCTTCGGCCCCAACCCGTCGGAGTGGGAAGGGAACTACGCCTTCCAGAAGGGTAAGAACGCCTGCGACCTGATCGACCTCACGGTGCTCAACCAGTGGGCGACGACCAGGGAGACGACCACGCACACCGAGCGTGAGCCGTCGGAGTACGGCGGCGGTGGCTCCTACAACTGCGATGCCGCCAACCAGGACTCCGGCCGCAACGGAACCGGCGCGAAGATCTCCCTCGAGGTGGCGTTCAAGGCCAGCTACGAGACCGAGTCGAACTACTCGCGCTGGAAGGGTTACGACACCAAGACCACCGGCAAGGACTACGACCACGGCCCGCTCAGCGGCCTCGGCTCGGAGGCCTACTACGCCTACGAGCAGCGCATCTACGGCTCGATCCCGAACGACTACACCTATGTGGTCGCCGCGCACGACAGCAACATCTCGGTGAAGGTGAAGATCGACGTCGACAAGATGGGCAGCGCGGACAAGTCGGCCATGCGCTCGGCCGCCGAAACCCAGGTCCGCAAGGTCCTGACCGCACTGAAGAAATAGCAGGTCAGCGGCGTCCGACGGGGGCCGGTTTGGCATCGGCCCCCGTCGACCCGCTATGCTGCTCCACGGAGGATTCGCCTAGTGGCCTATGGCGCTCGCCTGGAACGCGGGTTGGGTTAACGCCCTCAGGGGTTCAAATCCCCTATCCTCCGCCACAGCAGGGCCCTGATCGGTTCGCCGGTCAGGGCCCTGTTCGTTTTGATCCGGTGGATCTGTCGGTGGGCATCCGTAGAGTGAGCCCCGATGGTGCGGGAGACCCCCACCGCACCCGAACGCCGTCGTCGCCGCCCCGATAAATCGCGCGTGCAGACACAGCGGAACTGGGTATTAAAGGCTTCGTGCCCGTCGAAACCGACAGCGCACACCGGCCGACGCCGAGAGCGTCGGCCGAACACACCAAGAGGAAACTTTCGTGAGCACACCTGACACGACTATCGGTCGCGACACGGCAGGCCCCATCCGGCTGATGTTGCGCGACCGCAAAACGGCACCCGGCCCGATCGACGGCGCCTGGTGGCCGCGTACCGACGCACCCATGACCGAGATGCACCAGTTGGTCACCGCGGTCGGCCCGCAGATCGGCAAGCTGGCCCAGCTCGGATTCAACTGGACCGCCGACGAACCCGGTGCCGACGAGGCCGCGCGCATCATGCACCTGGTCGGCAGCAACGGCGCCAGCCTCGCGCTGCTCGTCATCCCGGCGTCCACCGAGGCCGCCGCCGCGCGCAGTCAGATGCGCTGGGCCGCAGGCAAACCCCGCATCCAGGACCCGGCCCCGGCCGACACCGCCGCCGACGGACCGCGCACGCTGCTCGGCGCGGTCTGAGTCAGCGGTCGCTGGTGTAGGTCGGATCGAAATCGCGCGGGGTGCCTCGGCGGCTGAGCAACCGGTCGAACCATTCACCGAGGATGACGCCCGCCGCCAGCGCGCACCCCACACCGAACGCGCCGAGAATCTGCCCGAAACCGAGCAGGGTCTCGTCGTCCAGCAGGGCGTACAGACCCCGATACACCTTCAGACCGGGCAGCAGCGGGGTGATGCCCGCGGCCGCGACGACCAGCGGCGGGGTGAGCGCGCGCCGCGCCATCAGACCACCGGCCATGCCGATCAGCGTGGCCGCCGCGCCCGAGGCGACGACCGGCCCGAACCCGATGTCCTGCACGACGAGGTAGGCGACGGTACCGCCCGCGCCACTGAGCCCGGCCGCGAACAGGGCGCGCCGCTCGGCGTAACAGGCCATCGCGAAGGCGACCGCCGCCACCGCACCGGCACTGAGTTTGAGCGCGAGGAATTCGGTGTCGCGTCCCGCGTTCGCCGCGATCTCGGGCACCTCGATTCCCAGGATCGTCGAAACCCGAAGGGCCAGTCCGATTCCCGCGACGATGCCGCCGGTCATCATCACCACTTCGAGCATGCGGGCCGCGGCGGTGATCGGCGCGCCGGTAATGGCGTCCTGTACCGAACCGACCAGTTGCAATCCGGACAGCAGCACGGTGATGCCCGCCGCCACGATCAGCGCGGCATCGGCCCGCCATTGATCGCTGAACGCGGCGAGCGCGATCGCCGGAACCGAGGCGATGATGCCGCCGACCATGTTCTGGAAGAAGAACGGCAGGCCGAGCTGATGCAGCGCACGGTTCACCAGGTCGATGACGGCGGTCGTCGCGAAACTGATGGCCGCCAGAATCGCCCCGCCGCCGAGCAGCACCGCGATGGCGGCGGCGAGCAGTGACCAACCCGCCGTCGACACCCAGCGGGGATACGGGTGCCGGGCGGAGACGATCTCGTCGAGCGCGGCGTGCGCGTTCTCCACCGGAACCACCTGGGTGCGGATGCGGCGGGTCAACCGGTCGACGGCGGCGAGGCGGGTGAAGTCGAGCGAGCGGTACTTCACCACCCGCATGTCGCTGGCGGGCGGCAGATACGGACCTCGGTCGGCCCAGATGCGGATGGCGTCGAAGGTGACGTCGATATCGCACTTGTCCAGGCCGTAGGTGGAGGCGATGAAACGCACCTGCGCGGAGGTGTCGCCGACACCGGTTCCGGCGGCGAGCACCACCTCACCCACCCGCACCGACAGGTCGAGCACCTGCGACACCTCGGCGTCGTCGGTGAGGTCGATCGGCCGCAGCGGGGTGGGCGCGGCGACGATGTTGTCGGCGGTGGCCCGCTCGAGCGGACGCACGAACGGGCGGCGCAGGCGCAGGCGCCGACCGAGGCGTTCGAGGGCCGAACCTTCGCCGTCGGCCGTGTGGTCCGCTGTCATCCTTCGACCGTAACGGCGTTTCGGGCCGGTTCGCCGTCTCGTCACGAGTTCGTCAACGTGTCGTGGGTAACTCCCCCGACCTGCTCAGATGTCGTCGATCAGGCCGGTGCTGTAGGCCGTGGCGGCGAGGTGCTGCAGGCAGCGTGGTCCACACCCGTCGTGCTCGGTCAGCACGAAACGGGCCTGCTGGAGCGAAGAGATGGGAGAATCGGCCACGCAGTCGGCATGTGCGGTGCGCCAGCGATGTTCGATATCGCCGGTGACGACCCGTGGCGGCGGGTCCGGCGCGGCTGTGTCGGGCAGGGTGTGACGGTAGGGGCCGGCAATGGAGGCGATGACTGTATGAACACCGGGACGGGGAAGGTGATCCAGGAGCGGCGGCGGTTGCTCGGGCTGTCGCAGCCCGCGCTCGCCACCGCCATCGGGGTGAGTTCGCGGCAGATCACCCGGTACGAGTCCGAGGAGCAGTCGCCGACTCTTCCGGTCGCGATCCGGCTGGCCGACGCGTTGCGCATCTCGCTGGCGGAACTGGACGGGATCGTCGACAACCGGGTCGACCTGGCGGGCCGGTGGTGGGCAGCCTGGCAGAAGGCGGCGAAACACGGTGACGAGGTCGAGGTAGCGGAGGTGACGATCCGGCACGAAGGCGACCACCTGCTGCTCGACACCGCCGAAACCGCGGTCGCCGAGGACGATCCGGCGCCGGGCGTGCGCGGTGAGATGCGGGTATGGGACGGTGACGCGATCACCGGCTGGGTACGGGGAATGGATGTCGCCTTCCCGGTCGGCACCATCTACTACTCGTTGCACCCCCAGGGCGCTCATGCGGTCGGCTCGTGGACGACGAAATCCGGACCCGACGGTGTGGTGCGCGGCTGGAGCACGTTGGCGAGGGAGAAGTCCGACGCCGAGAAACTCCTGCTCGAGATGTTGCGCGGCGACGGCATCGTCGAGTCGTGGCCGGGTACTCGCTCGGACTGAAGCCTGCGGCGGATGTCGGCGACGGTGGGGCGGCCGGGGTCCGTAGCGGCGGGCGGTAGTAACAGCAGGTAGCGGGTGAGTGCACCGAATCCCAAGAGGCCGACGGCGATCCACAGGTAGAAGTCCATGCTTTCCCCTCCGAACATGTCAGTTCCGCGCGGGTGGCGCGGTATGGTTCTGGTGAAGCAGCCAGGGAAAAGTATGGTCACTGTCAAGACCTTTTGGACAGCAAAAATCGTCTACAAACGTCTACAGTTCTCTACGATGGCTGCATGTCCAGTCGGGGCGAGCAGGGGAGACTCGTAGGCGCGCGGTTGCGGCGGCTGCGGGAAGAGGCCGGATTGTCCTTGGCGGGGTTGGCCACCCGGGTTCCGTACAGCCGGGCCGCCCTCGGCCACTACGAAACCGGTACGCGCGCCGCACCTTCCGAGGTGATCGACTGGTACGAACGGGTGCACGCCCAGGCCGTGCCCGCGCTCCCCCGTGTGCGCCGCGACCCGCGCGCGGCCGATGCGGCCCTCGCCGCCGCCATCGCGGCCGGGCATCGGGTCGGTCGCCCGCTCATCGAGATCGGCCGTCCACACCAGGGTGATTCTGGCTTCTTCTGCCCGTTCCGGATCGACGGGATGATCGAGGGCGAGGCGGCGGGCAGCGACGCCGCGACCGCATTGCGTTCGGCATTGCGCGCGATCGGCGACGAGTTGGGGCGGGCGGATCAGCGCTAGCCGCGCAGGAGCCCCACCACATCGGGGCGAGCCGATCAGCGACAGCCACCAACAGCGTCCAGTGCTTCGGCGAGCAGGGCGAGGTACCGATCGGGATCGGGTACGGCCGCGCGATCGGAACGCACGGAGAGCGTGATGGTTTCGCCGATACCGTGCACGCCGTGGGTCAGGTGCATGACCGTGCCGAGCGCCGGGAATCCACCGGTGAACAGGACGGGTGCCCCCGCGAAGGCGAGGTCGGCGGCGCCGCGATTCACACTGGAGACCACGGTGTTGCCGTCCATGACCGGCGGAGGTGTGTCGAGGTCAGCCCGGGCGACATCGCGCGCCGCGAACAGCGCGGGCACCGTGTCGCCGACCCGATCCCGTACGGCGAGCAGCGGATTCAGCGCGCGATCACGACGGGTTCGCAGTTCGTGGGCGATCAGGTCGGCGCGGACGCGCAGGTCGGGTTCTTCGATGTGCAGGTCGATGGACAGGCTTCGGTAGTTGTTGTTGGCGACGCGCGGTGTCGGCATGACCATCGGCAGAGCGGCGCCGAGACGTTGCGGTGGTTGACCGCGTTCGGCGAGGTAAGCGGTGAGCGCGGCCGAAATAGCTGTCAGCGCAAGCACTGTCACTGTGACACGCGGGGAGCGCAGCGTCTCGGCGGGGACGACGAGCATGCGGACCTGATGGTCGAACACCCCGACGGGACGCATCGTATTGACGGCACTCGGTGCGAAGCCGGTTGTCGGCGCGGGCACTTCACCGGCCTCGGTGCGTTCGGCGAGTTCCCGTCGCGCCCGGTCCGCCGCGAGACCACGGCGCACGGTAGCGACCAACTGCTGGGGAAAACTCAGTGCCCCAGACACACTCGGTGGAATCCATCCACAGATCTGTCCCCAGTAATCCACAGGCTGCCGCCGCGTTTCCACAGCATCTACTCGGCGTTTCGCCGAGTTATCCACAGGTGCATCGGGATCACTGTGGATGAACAGAGATCTGGTGAGCGCGGCCGCGCGGGTGCCGTCAGCGAGGGCGTGGGAGATCTGGACCACCACGACCAACGACGGTCCGGTCGACATCGGCGCGTCACGGACGCCACGGAAAACGTGTAGTCGCCACGGCCGTTCGGTGGCGTCGAGGCCGGTGCCCAGAAGTTCGCCGAGCCGATCGAGCAGGGTGGGCCAGGCCAGACCCTCGGGTCGGTGGGCGATGAATTGCTGGGGCAGGAATTCGGCCGGAATCCAATGCGGATAGTCGAGGTCGCGCGCGGTCGCGCGCAACCGAAGACACAGATCGGGAATTCGCGCCGCGCGTTCGGCCACGAGCGCGCGCAGTTCCGCTGTGGGAGTGGCGGATTCGCCGAAGCAGTAGAGCAGGAACACATCATTGGCGGTGCGGCGCGACAGCCAGAACATCGTCGCGTCGCGCGGGGCCATTCTGGTCACCCGGCCACGATAGGCCACGCCGAGAGGAGGCCCCGAGTCCTATCGACCCGGGGCCCGAACTGCCCGGTTCAGGCGCATCCGCGGTTCAGCCGCGCGCGAACTGTCCTGCGGTGACGTCGGCGAGAAACGCTCGCCACGCTCCTGGTCCGAAGGCCAGCACGGGGCCGCGCCCGTGATCCTTGGTGTCGCGCACCGCGATGTCGCCGCCGGTGAGAAAGGCGACTTCCACGCAGTTTCCATCAGGACCGCTGTAGGTGCTCTTGCGCCACACAGCGCCCGTCACGTCAACCTCCACAGCACTTGCTCCTTCGCATCAGTGAGAACGGGATAACACCGCCGAATCGGTTCAGCATTTCCGATTTCCGGCGCGACCGACGAGTTACTTCGTGGCACCGACAGCACTGCCACCCGGTACGCGCAACCGATCGGCACGAACCAGCGCATGAGGCGTTTCCGCCTCCGGGGGCTGCCCCCGCGGAAGAAACAGTAGCAGGTCTTCCGCAAGTTTGCGGATGAGAATTTGCTTTCTCATATCCGTTTGCCAACCTTGCGAAGATTCACGTTTGCGACGGCATTGCCAGCACCCCTTACCCATTCCTCACCACCGCCACACATGCGAAGTTACTTCCATGTGATTTGTTCGTGATACGTCACATTCCCGCGCCCCTCAGCGGCCACCTCAGCACCATCCGGGGCGAGTGTGGATCATGGAGGAATGATCTCCCGTGACCGCGACGCCGCAGGTCGTGCCCGCAATGACCGCCCGCGTGACCGCCTCGGCCGACCACTGCCGCCCGGCAGTGCCGGAGTCGCCCGAATTCCCGACGATCTCGAGTTGACCCCCCAGCAAACTCTGGCCTTCGCCCAGCAACTGCTGGACGACGGATTGGCATTCAACGCGCACGAAGTTTTGGAAGCCGCGTGGAAGAACGGACCGGTAGCCGAGCGGATGCTCTGGCAGGGTCTCGCCCAATATGCCGTCGGCCTGACCCACATCCAGCGCGGCAACACCAAGGGCGCGACGACGCTGCTGCTGCGCGCGAGGGAGCGGCTCGGCGCCTACCCGGCGAATGCCCAGCAGCACGAGGTCGACCGCGACGGCCTGATCGCCTACGCCGGGCAGCTGCTCGACGCCATCGAACGCGGCACCGCGCTGACCGACGAGCGGTTGCGGCCGAGGCTGCGCCGCACGACCGACTAGGATCGGACAGGTGTCCAGTTCACCCGGCGCAGGCCGCTACGCCCCCAGCCCCTCGGGCGAGCTCCACCTGGGCAATCTGCGCACCGCTCTGCTGGCCTGGCTCTACGCCCGCACCACCGGTCGCGCGTTCCGCATGCGCATCGACGACCTCGACCGCGTCCGCCCGGGGGCGGCGCGACGTCAGCTCGACGACCTCGCCGCCATCGGGCTCGACTGGGACGGGCCGGTGCTGTGTCAATCCGACCGGCTCGCGATCTACGAGTCGACGATCGCGGACCTCACCGCCGCCGGGCGCACCTATGAATGCTTCTGCACCCGACGCGAGATCCAGCAGGCCACCGCCGCGCCACACGGACCGATGGGCGCCTACCCCGGCACCTGTCGCCCCTTGACCGACGCGCAACGCGCCGCCCGCCGGGCCGAAGGCCGTGCGCCCGCAGTGCGATTGCGCGCGGAGGTGACCGAGTACGAGGTCACCGACCTGCGTCACGGCCGGTATCGCGGCGCGGTCGACGATCTGGTGCTGCGCCGAGGAGACGGCATCCCGGCCTACAACCTCACCGTCGTCGTCGACGATGCCGCCCAGGGGGTGGACCAGGTGGTACGCGGCGACGACCTGCTGCCGTCCACCCCGCGCCAGGCCTACCTCGCCGACCTGCTCGGGCTGCCACGACCCACCTACGCCCATGTTCCGTTGGTGCTCAACGCCGAAGGAAAAAGACTCGCCAAACGCGATGGGGCGGTGACCCTTTCCGATCGACTCGCCCTCGGCAACACGCCCGGCGACGTGGTGGCGGCGATCGCCGATTCACTCGGATACACCGCTCGCACAACGGCGGAGCTCCGCGAGGTTTTCGACCCGGCGCGCATCCCGGGAAAACCATGGATACTCGAGCCTATCGGGTTGTTCCAACCAGACCGATGTCCGTAACGTACGCAACGACCGATCTACTGATCACGACGAGGACGAATTTATGACCAGCGGTGGTTACGACCCCAACCAGTACCCGCAGGGCGGTCAGCCCGGCGGCTACGGCCAGGACCCCTACGGCCAGCAGCCGGGATACGGACAGCAGCAGCAGCCCTACGGCCAGCCCCAGCCGGGTTACGGTCAGCCGGTGCCCGGTTACGGGCAGGCCGACCCGTACGGTCAGCAGCAGCCCGCCTACGGTCAGCAGCCGTACGGCCAGCCGCAGCCCGGCTACGGTGCCGATCCGTACAACCAGCAGGGTTTCGGTGGCACGCAGGCCGGTGACCTCGGCACGCGTCTCGGCGCGCGCGTGATCGACGGCTTCATCATCGGTATTCCGATGGCGATCGTGAACTTCGTCGTCGGCATGGCCCTGATGGACAGCCCGCTCCTCTCGGGCATCATCGTGTGGGTGCTCATGGGCATCGCCTACGTGGGTTACAACGTCGGCTTCGAGGTGACGCAGGGCACCACCCTCGGCAAGAAGCTGCTGGGTCTGCGGGTCGTCGCCCCCGGTGGCGCACCGAAGCTCACTCCGGAGGCCTCGTTCAAGCGCAACATCTTCCTTGCGCCCATGGTCATCTACTGCCTCGGCGCTCTGGCCACCACCGGCCTGGCCATCTACATCGCGGTGACCATCAACAACGACCCGAACAAGCAGGGCTGGCACGACAAGCTCGCTGGCGGAACCCAGGTCGTCAAGGGCTGATTCAGCTCCGACCCGCAAAACCCCAAGGGGCGCTTCCGGATTCTGGAAGCGCCCCTTGTTCGTCTGCGAGAGTCAGTAGGTGGACGAGGAATCCAGTCCACCGACCACGCCGAGGACCACCACGAACACGATGTAGAGCAGCCAGAGGACCAGCGAGATGGCGCCGATCCAGATGCCCGCCTGGGCCATGCCCTTGCCCTCACCTCCGCGTTCCTTGATCTGGTTGATCGCCATCACACCGAGAATGATGCCGACGATCGAACCGAGGCCGCAGCTACACAGGCCGATCAGTGACGACACCAGCGCACCAATGGCGAGACCGTTCGTGCCCTGCGGCTGCGGGTAGGCACCGTAGGGGTTGTAGGCCCCGGCGGCCGGATACCCGCCGTACTGCGGCTGCTGCGGGTACTGCGGCGCCGCGGGCTGCTGGTAGTCCGGGTACTGCGGCTGCATCGGCGGCTGCTGCGGGTATTGCGGAGCGGACTGCTGCGGATACTGCGGCGCGGACTGCTGCGGGTTGGACGGGTAGCTCGAAGGCTGCGACGGCGGGGCGGTCGGGTACTGCGGCACCGAACCCGGCGCGCCGGACTCCGGGGACACGCCGGAACCGCCGTACTGCTTCCACCACTCGTCGGAATCGCCGGGATTCGTCATTGCTACAGGGTATTGCATATGTCTTTGGAGCGCTGGCGCGCTCGAGCGGGGCCCTTCGGCCCCGCTGGGCAGGGTTCACCCCATCGGGGTGGGCGTCCTTGGGAGGATGTGTCTCGTGACTGATGCAAACTCGCTCGACAAACCCGCCGAATCTGGGCACCCCGCGCCGGAACACGCGGCATTCGCCCAGGTAGCGCGGGGGTTTTATCCGGTAATCGTCGCCGTGTTCACCGCGACGCTGATCATTTCCAATATCTGCGCCACCAAGGGCGTCGAGTTCTTCTCCGGCAGTTCGGTCATGCTCGGCCCGCTGCAGGTCCTGCCGATCGCCACCGACGCCGCCTTCTTCCTGTTCCCGCTGGCCTACATCCTCGGCGACGTCCTCAGCGAGGTCTACGGGTTCCGGGCCACCCGCCACGCGATCTACACCGGTTTCGCGGCGCTACTGCTCACCGTCGCCTGCTTCTACGTCGCCGTCCGGCTGCCCGCGGCGGGGTTCTACGAGAACCAGGAAGCGTTCCGCACCGTCCTCGGCACCACCCCGCAGCTGGTGCTCGCCGGGCTCGCCGGATACTTCGTCGGCCAGCTGCTGAACTCGGCGACGCTGGTGTTCATCAAGGAACGCACCAAGGAAAAGCACCTGTGGGCGCGGTTGATCGGCTCGACCGTGATCGGCGAGTTCGCCGACACCCTCATCTTCTGCTCGATCGCCGCCCCGGCCATCGGCATCGACACCTGGCAGTCGTTCGTCAACTTCGTGATCGTCGGCTTCGTCTGGAAGACGGTGTGCGAGGTGCTGGTCCTCCCCGTCACCTACCGGGTCATCGCCGTCCTCAAGATGAAGGAACCTTCCTACGCCCCCGCGAAGGTCGACGCCCTCCACGACTGAACGGCGGACCCACCTCTTCGAGCGCGTTCCGCGTAGTGGGTCGAGCTCAGCTGGACAATTGATCACCACGCTCTGGTGGCGTCAGCCTCCCAGCCGATGCCGCACCAGAGCGTGGTGATCGGACGTCCGGGTCTACTCGCCGGGGGCTTTGATGCGGCCTTGCCACTGGCCGAGGAATTCCTTCTTGAATTCATCGAAGTAGCCACCTTCGATGCTCGCTCGGATCCGGTCGACCAGGCGGACGGTGAAGCGCTCGTTGTGGATCGTGCACAGCGTCGCCGAGAGCATCTCCTTGGCTTTGAACAGATGATGCAGGTAGGCGCGGGTGTAGTTGGCGCAGGTGTAGCAGTCGCAGTTCTCGTCGATCGGGGTGAAGTCGCGGCGGAAACGGCTGGTGTTGATGTTGAACCGGCCCTCGTCCACGTAGATCGCGGCGTTGCGCGCCACCCGCGACGGGTTCACGCAGTCGAAGGTGTCGGCGCCGTTCTCGATGGCGACGAACATGTCCTCCGGTTCGCTGATGCCGAGCATGTGGCGCGGCTTGGCTTCGGGCAGCTCGTCACAGCACCAGCCGACGATGGTGCCGAGATTGTGCTTCTCGAGCGCGCCGCCGATGCCGTACCCGTCGAATTCCGTTCCGCCACTTCCCCGGATCGATTCGAGCTCGCGACAAGCCTTGCGGCGCAGGTCTTCGTATTGCGCGCCCTGGATCACCGCGAACAGTGCCTGGTAGGGCCGGTGGGTGCGGGTGGCGGTGAGCCGTTCGTGTTCATCGATGCAGCGCTGCGCCCACTCGTGCGTGCGCTGCAGCGATTTCTCCTGGTAGCCACGGGTGTTCATGAGGGTGGTCAGTTCGTCGAAGGCGAACATGATGTCGGCGCCGAGCTGGTGCTGGATGCCCATCGACACCTCGGGGGTGAAGCGATGCTTCGAGCCGTCGAGGTGGGACCGGAAGGTGACACCGTCGTCGTCGACCGTCGCCAGCCGTTCCTTGCCGGGCGCGATCACCTGGTCCGACCGCACCCCGACGGCCTCCATGGCGAGCACCTTCTTGAAACCGACACCCAGCGACATCACCTGGAACCCGCCGCTGTCGGTGAACGTTGGCCCGGCCCAGTTCATGAACTTGCCGAGCCCACCCGCCTCGTCGACGATGTCGGAACCCGGCTGCAGGTACAGGTGGTAGGCATTGGCCAGCAGCGCCTGCGCACCCAGCTCCTTCATCGTCTCGGGCAGCACCGCCTTCACCGACGCCTTGGTCCCCACCGGGATGAAGGCGGGCGTGGCGATCTCCCCGTGCGGCGTGCTGATGACGCCGGTACGCCCGTGCCTACCCCCGTCGAGACGGGTACCTACGGCGAAGGAGAACTCACTGGGATCGGCCACCCGACCATGGTGCCAGCCCCGCACATCCCGACCTCGAGGAGGGATCCCCGCGCAGCGGCGGTTCGAGCGCGCCAGCGCTCAATTGGACACAGCTGCGAACTGGGCGTTGTAGAGCCGGTAGTAGGCGCCTCGCTCCTCGAGCAGCCGTTCGTGGTTGCCGTGTTCCACGATGCGGCCCTTCTCCATCACCACGATCAGATCGGCGTCCCGAATGGTCGAAAGCCGATGCGCGATCACGAAACTGGTGCGGTCGCGGCGCAGGGCGGCGGTGGCGTGCTGGACGAGCAGTTCGGTGCGGGTGTCGACCGAGCTGGTGGCCTCGTCGAGGATCAGGATCGACGGCTTGGCCAGGAACGCGCGCGCGATGGTGATGAGCTGCTTCTCACCGGCGCTCACCCCACCACCTTCCTCGTCGATCACCGTGTCGTAGCCGTCGGGCAGCGAGTGCACGAACCGGTCGACGTAGGCGGCGCGGGCCGCGGCGATGATGTCGTTCTCCGAGGCGTTCGGATTGCCGTAGGCGATGTTCTCGCGGATGGTGCCCTGGAACAGCCAGGTGTCCTGCAGCACCATGCCGATGCGCGAGCGCAGATGGTCGCGCGAGATGGTGGTGATGTCGACGTCGTCGATGGAGATGGTGCCCGCGTCGATCTCGTAGAAGCGCATCAGCAGGTTCACCAGCGTGGTCTTGCCCGCACCGGTCGGGCCGACGATCGCGATGACGTGCCCCGGGTCGGCCACCAGCGAAAGCCGTTCGATGACTGGGGTTTCCGGGTCGTAGCCGAAGGACACCGCGTCGAACTCCACCCGGCCTCGGTCGACGGGGCGCGGGTTCTCCACCAGCGGGTCGGGGCTCTGTTCCTCGGCGTCGAGGATCTCGAAGATCCGTTCGGCCGAGGCCACGCCGGACTGCAGCAGGTTGGCCATGGCGCCGATCTGGGTGAGCGGCTGGCTGAACTGGCGCGAGTACTGGATGAAGGCCTGCACCTCACCGAGCGAGAGGTTGCCGGTGGCCACCCGCAGACCGCCGACCAGCGCGATGAACACGAAGTTCACGTTCCCGAGAAACATGATCGCGGGCATGATGAGGCCGGAGATGAACTGCGCCTTGAAGCTGGCGTGGTAGAGCTTGTCGTTGCGTTCGTCGAATTCCCGGCCGACCTCGCGGCTGCGGCCGAACGCGGTGATGATCTCGTGACCGGTGTAGGCCTCCTCCACCGAGGAATTCACCTCACCGGTGTATTTCCACTGGTTCACGAAGTGCGGCTTGGACCGCTTGGCGATCTGTGCGGTGACGACGATGGCGGCGGGCACCGTGAGCAGGGCGATCAGCGCGAGCAGCGGTGAGATCCAGAACATCATGATCAGGATGCCGACCACGGTGAACAGCGAGACCAGCAACTGGCTCATGGTCTGCTGCAGGCTCTGCGACACATTGTCGACGTCGTTGGTGACGCGGCTGAGCACGTCGCCGCGCGGCGCGGTGTCGAAGTAGCGCAACGGCAGGCGGTGCAGCTTGTTCTCCACGTCGTCGCGCAGCCGTTTGACCGTACGGTTGATGACGAGATTGAGCAGATAACCCTGCAACCAGCCGAAGACCGAGGCGAGCAGGTAGAGCGCGAGGACCAGGGTGAGCACCCGGCCGACGGCCCCGAAGTCGATGCCGGTGCCGGGCACCACGTTCATGGCCGAGAGCATGTCGGCGCGGGTGTTCTCCCCGCGCTGACGCAGCATCTCGACGGTTTCGTCCTTGCTCAGCCCCGCCGGGAGCTGCTTGCCGACGAATCCGTCGAACACCAGGTTCGTCGCCTTGCCGAGCAACCACGGGCCGAGCGTGTTGAGCACCACCGAGGTGATGACCAGCGCGACGATGGCCCCAACGGTGAACTTCTCCGGCGCGAGGCGGCGCAGCAGCCGCTTCAAGGACGGAACGAACGATTTCGCTTTCGTACCCGGACCGCCGGGGACGGGTCCACCCGGCCTCATCGAGCCTCCTCCACACTGAGCTGGGACTCGACGATCTCGCGGTACTCCGGGCACCGCCGCATCAGTTCGTCATGGGTGCCGAGGCCCGCCATCGCACCGTCCTCGAGCACGACGATCTGGTCGGCGTCGCGAATGGTCTGGATCCGCTGGGCCACGATGATCACCGAGGCGTCGGCGGTCTCGGGTTTCAGCGCCGCGCGCAGGCGGGCATCGGTGGCCACGTCGAGCGCGGAGAACGAATCGTCGAACAGGTAGACGCGCGGCTTGCGCACCAGCGCGCGGGCGATGCACAGCCGCTGACGCTGACCACCCGACACCGTCGTGCCGCCCTGGGCGACCGGGGTGTCGAGGCCCTGCGGCATCTCGCGGACGAAGTCGGCCGCCTGGGCCACCTCGAGCGCGTGCCACAGTTCCTCGTCGGTGGCGTCGGGTTTGCCGTAGCGCAGGTTGCTCGCGATGGTTCCGGAGAACAGGTAGGCCTTCTGTGGTACCAATCCGATTCCGCCGCGCAGGCTTTCGAGGTCGAGGTGACGCACATCGGTGCCGCCGACGTACACCGCGCCGTCGGTGACATCGATCAGGCGCGGGATCAGATTGATCAGCGTGGTCTTGCCCGCACCGGTCGAACCGACCACGGCCGTCGTCGTTCCCGGCGCCACCTGGAAGCGGATGGCTCGCAGCACCGGTTTCTCCGCGCCGGGGAAGGCGAATTCGGCGAATTGCAGGTCGACGGCCGCCGGGTCGCCCGCGAAGGGTTGTGGCAGGCGTGGCGGGCGCACCGAGGACTCGGTCTCGAGCACCGCGCCGATCCGGTCGGCCGAGACCGCCGCGCGCGGGGCCATCATCGCCAGGAACGAGGCCATCATCACGGCCATCAGGATCTGCATGATGTAGGACAGCATCGCGGTGAGCGAGCCGATCTGCATGGTGCCGTCGTCGACGTGGTGTCCGCCGAACCAGATCACCCCGACGGCGGTGACATTGGAGATGAGCATGACGGTCGGGAACATCAGTGCCATCAGCTTGCCCACCCGCAGCGAGGCGTCGGTGAGCGAGGTATTGGCCATCCCGAAGCGCCAGATCTCCTGACGTTCCCGCACGAACGCGCGGATCACCCGGATACCGGTGATCTGCTCGCGCAGCACCCGGTTCACCCCGTCGATGCGTTCCTGCATCTGCCGGAAGCCGGGCACCATCTTCGCCACGATCAGGCCCATGCTCAGCGCGAGCGCGGGCACCGCGATGAGCAACAGCCACGACAGCCCGAGGTCTTCGCGCAGGGCCATGACGATGCCGCCGACGCACATGATCGGTGCCATCACCAGAATCGTCACCGACATGACGATGAGCAGCTGCACCTGCTGGATGTCGTTGGTGGAGCGGGTGATGAGCGAGGGCGCGCCGAACACACCGACCTCGCGCGCGGAGAACGTCTCCACCCGGTGCAGCACCGCGCCGCGCATGTCCCGGCCCGCGCCCATCGCCGCCTGCGCGCCTAAGTACACCGAGGCCGACGAGGCGATGATCTGCACGCAGCTCACCGCGAGCATCCACAGGCCGGTGGTCCAGATGTAGCCGATATCGCCCCGGGTGATGCCGTTGTCGATGAGGTCGGCGTTGAGGCTCGGCAGGTAGAGCATCGCGATGACCGAGACCAGCTGGAGCACGAGAACCCCGGCCAGCTGGGCGCGGTACGGGGCCGAGTAGGTCCGCAGCAGGGTGATCAACATGATGGACGCAGGCTACCGCGTGCGAGAAGGCCGTGCCCCGGGTTATCCAGGCGTTTCAGCAGGCCTGTGGATAAACCTCGGCCTGTGGATGAATCAGGTTCCGGCCGGGGTCCTCGGTTCGCGGCGGGCCCAGGCACCAGGATCCGCGATCAACTCATCGATGAAACCGGGCAGTCGGTCGGCGGCGATGTCGGCGATCGTCACGTTCTCCAGCACGGCCCGGATGTTCACCCGCAGCGCGATCCAGACCTGTTGCAGCGGCTCGCCCGCGCCGGGGTAGCGCACGTCCTCGGGGCGCTGCCCGCGCACGGAGGCCAGCGGCGATTCGACGCCGCGGATCACGTCGGCCACCGAGATCTCCTCGGCAGGTCTGCCGAGGCGGTACCCGCCGTCCGGTCCGCGCCTGCTGCGCACCAGCTCGGCGCGACGCAGCTCGGCGAGCACGGTCTCGAGAACCTTCGGCGGGATCTGCGCCGCGGCGGCGATGGCCTCGGCCTTCACCACCCCGTCGGCCGCGGCGAGCTCGAGCAACGTTCGCACCGCGTAATCGACCCTTGCGGTGATATGCACGGTCTCGAACCTACGCGGTCGTGCCGCCGGCCAGGACGGCGGTCGCCGCGTCGAGCAGCGTCTGCTCGACGAGCGCGTCGGTGGCGCCCGGCGCCAGCTCGATCGACAGCAGCGCCACTCCGAGCACCTCGATGGCACCGGCCGCGCGCAGCATCGACTCCGGCGTCGGGTTCGGTCCGGACAGCCAGGTCCGCAGCTCCCGGGTTGGTTCCATGAGATCCGGGTAGCGATCGGCGATGGCGTTGACGATGGCCGCGGTGTCGCGCACACACAGCGCGCCCGCGTCGCGGTGGCGGATCATCCCGCGCAGGTAGGTGCGCAGGACGGCGCGGATGCCCTCGCTGTCGTACGGCACCGCGTCGATGTCGGTGACGATATCGCGCATGTGATCGATGATCGGGTCGATGATCGCCAGCAGCAGATCGAGCTTCGACGCGTAGTGGTAATACAGCGACGCCTTTGTGATTCCCACCATATCGGCGACCTCACGCAGGCTCGTCTGCTCGAAGCCCTTCGCGGCGAACAGTCGAAGCGCGGCGTCACGAATCGCCTGTTTAGTGCCTCCACCTGCGGTAACGGTGTCGGTGGTTTCCCGGGCAGCCATGTCGTAATCCTCCCATGATTCGCGGCGATCCATCTGGCGCCCCTAAAATTGAGGTTGCCTCTCCACTTACGCCGTCGGTAGTCTACCTACCGCACGGTAGGCAAATAATTCGCGATGTGGAGGCGGGGACACGTGTCCGTATACCTGTACCGATGGGGAAAGTTCGCTTTCCGCCGCAAATGGATAGTGTTGCCGGTCTGGCTACTGCTGTTCGTGCTGCTCGGCGCGCTCGGTGCCACTCTCAGCAAGCCGATGAGCAACGACTTCAGCATGCCGGAGCTGCCCTCGGCCCGCGCCAACGAGATCCTCGACAAGCACTTCCCCGGCATGTCCGAACAGTTCAAGTTCGACGCCGTGGCAGGCACCTACGTGATCGCCGCGCCGGAAGGCCAGCAGCTCACCGACCCGGCCAACCGTGCCGCGATCGAGGCGTTCATCGGCAAGCTCGGTGAACTGCCGATCGTCGACAAGACCAAGCCGCTGGCCAACCCGATCGAGATGACCGACAAGATGGGCTGCCTGAGCAACCCTGACCCGTCGACCTGCTCGGGCGCCCCGCTGAACGTGCTCAACGAAACCGCACCGAAGACCGTCGCCACGCTGAACGTGCCGTTCACCATCAAGAACGTCACCGACGTGACCGACGCCGAGCGCGACACCGCCTTCGAGGTCGGCGCCGACGCCCGCAACGCCGGTCTGACCGTCGAACTCAGCGGTTCCATCGCCATGAAGCAGGAGCAGCCGAGCGGCAAGTCCGAGCTGATCGGTATGGGCGTCGCGCTGATCGTCATGGTGATCGCCTTCGGTGCCATCGTCGCCGCGGTCGTCCCGATCGTCACCGCCATCGTCGGCCTCGGCGCCGCCACCTCGACGATCATGCTCGGCACGTCCTTCATGGAAGTGCCCGGCTTCACCACCTTCCTCGCCTCGATGATCGGTATCGCGCTGTCGATCGACTACGCGCTGTTCATCGTCTCCCGCTACAAACACGAACTGTCGGTGCGTGATTCGGCCGAGGAGGCCGCCGGTACCGCGCTGGGCACCGCCGGTTCGGCCGTGGTGTTCGCCGGTCTCACCGTCATCATCGCGCTCGGCGCGCTGAGCATCGTCGGCGTGGAGTTCCTGACCTTCATGGGTCTCGGTGGCGCCATCGCCGCCGCGTTCGCGGTGCTCACCGCGATCACCCTGATGCCCGCGCTGATGGGCGCGTTCGGCAAGACACTGTTCAAGCCGAAGCTGCCGCTGGTGGCCCAGCACGATCCCGAGGACGAGAACTCGGTCACCAACGGCCAGCGTTTCGCCCGCCTGATCGGCAAGGCGCCGTGGGTGGCGCTCATCCTGTCGGTGGTCGTGCTCGGTGCGCTCGCCGCACCCGCCGCGGGCCTGAACCTCGGCCTGCCCGGCGAGGACAGCCTGCCCAAGACCTCGACCGTGCGTAAGGCCTACGACCTGCGCACCGAGGGCTTCGGTGAGGGCAGCAACGGTGTGCTCATGGTCGTCGCCGACCTGAGCGCCACGCCCGAGGGTCAGCGTGCGGCGGCGCTCGGCGCGCTGCGCGACAAACTCGCCTCCTACGAGGGCATGGACTACGTCACCGAGCCGCAGTGGAGCGAGGACAAGCAGGGCGCCATGCTCAGCGGCGTCCCGGTGTCCGGTCCGAACAACCAGGAGACCAAGGATCTGGTGCAGTCGGCGCGCGGCGCCGAGGCCGAACTGCAGGCGCAGTACGGCATGCAGTACGGCATCACCGGTACCACCGCGATCTACGCCGATGTCGACCACGCGCTGCTCAGCAAGATCGTGCCGTACCTGGCCATCGTCGCCGGTGCCGCGTTCATCCTGCTGATCCTGGTGTTCCGCTCGATCCTGGTTCCGCTCACCGCGGCGCTCGGATTCCTGCTGTCGATGGCGGCCACCTTCGGTGCCACCGTGCTGATCTTCCAGGAGGGCGCGTTCGGCCTGATCTCCGATCCACAACCGCTGGTCAGCTTCCTGCCGATCATGTTGATCGGCTTGGTGTTCGGTCTCGCCATGGACTACCAGGTGTTCCTGGTGACCCGCATGCGCGAGGAATTCGTGCACGGCCGTTCGCCGAAGGACGCCATGGTCGCCGGTTACCACCACGGCGCCCGCGTGGTCACCTCGGCCGCGATCATCATGATCTCGGTGTTCGGCTCCTTCATCATGGAAACCGACGTCACCGCGAAGTCGTTCGGTTTCGCGCTGGCCGCCGGTGTCGCCATCGACGCCTTCGTGGTCCGCATGGTGATCGTGCCCGCGTTGCTGGTGATCATGGGCAAGTGGGCGTGGTGGATGCCGAAGTGGCTCGACCGCATCGTTCCCGATATCGACGTCGAGGGCGCCAAGCTCGAGCAGCTGCGCAACTCGGGTACCGAGACGGTGAAGCACCCGGTCGCCGTCGGCTGACCGTAATGCCCTACCCGACCCCGCGATCCGCCCCATGGATCGCGGGGTCGTCGCATGTGCGGGCCCGGTTGCTTGATATCGCGGTATCGCGGCAGCAGACTCAGGACTAGCTCGACCCGGCTCTACCTCCACGTGCTGCACCGAATCACCGAGGAGAAACCCGTGTCCGTCTATCTGTACCGGTGGGGAAAGCTGGCCTTTCGCCGCAAGTGGATCGTGCTCCCCGTCTGGTTACTCTGCTTCATGGTGCTCGGCGGACTCGGTGCCCAACTGCAGAAGCCGATGACCGACGACTTCAGCATGCCGAACCTGCCGTCCGAGCGGGCGACCGAAATCCTCGACAAGCACTTCCCCGGCATGTCGGAGGCGTTCGCGTTCGACGCCGTCACCGGCACCTATGTGATCGGCGCGCCCGCTGGGCAGAAGCTCACCGACCCGGCCAACCGTCAGGCCGTCGCGGGAATCATCCAGCGGCTGGAGCAGTTGCCGATCGTCGATCACACCGAACCGATCGTCGATCCGATCACGGCCACCGAGGAGATGGGTTGCCTCACCGCCCAGCCTGATCCGTCGACGTGCAGCGGCGCACCGGTCAACGTGCTGAACGAATCGGCACCCGAGACCGTCGCCTATTTCAGCGTGCCGTTCACCATCAAAGAATTCGCCGATGTGAAACCGGAGGACCGCGAGGCCGCCTACGCCGTCGGCGACGAAGCGCGCGCGGCCGGGCTGACCGTCGAGATGAGCGGCAGCCTGCCGATGGAGCAGGAGATGCCGAGCGGCAAGTCCGAGATGATCGGTATGGCCGTGGCTCTGGTGGTGATGATCGTGGCGTTCGGCGCGATCGTGGCGGCCTTCGTGCCGATCATCACCGCGATCGTCGGTCTCGGCGCCGCGACTTCGCTGATCTTCCTGTCCACCACGGTGCTCGAGATCCCGAGCTTCACCACGTTCCTCGCCTCGATGATCGGTATCGCGCTGTCGATCGACTACGCGCTGTTCATCGTCTCCCGCTACAAACACGAACTGTCCGTGCAGGATTCGGCCGAAGAAGCCGCCGGTACCGCCCTCGGCACGGCGGGTTCGGCGGTGGTGTTCGCCGGTCTCACCGTCATCATCGCGCTGGCCGGGCTGGCCATCGTCGGCGTCCGGTTCCTCACGTTCATGGGTCTCGGTGGCGCCGTCGCCGCCGCGTTCGCGGTGCTCACCGCGATCACGCTGATGCCCGCGTTGCTCGGCGCGTTCGGCAAGGCGTTGTTCAAACCGAAACTGCCGCTGGTGGCCCAGCACGATCCCGAGGACGACAGCGTCGTCACCAACGGCACCCGCGTCGCCCGCGTGATCGCCAAGTTCCCCGCGGTGACGATGATCCTGGCCATCGTGGTGCTCGGGTTGCTCGCCGCGCCCGCGCTCAACCTGAACCTCGGACTGCCGGGCGAGGACAGCCTGCCCAAGTCGACCACCGTGCGCAAGGCCTACGACCTGCGCACCGAGGGTTTCGGCGAGGGCAGCAACGGTGTGCTGCAGGTGGCGGTCGACCTGTCCGACACCCCCGCCGATCAGCGGCCCGCCGCGCTGAACGCCTTGCGCGACAAGCTCATATCCTATCCCGACATGGATCTGGTCACCGAACCGCAGATGAGCCAGGACGGTGCGGGCGCGCTCATCAACGGCGTGCCCAAGTCGGGTCCGAACGATCAGTCGACCAAGGATCTGGTGCAGTCCGCCCGCGATGCGGAGGCTGAGCTGCACGAGCAGTACCAGATGTCGTACGGCATCACGGGAACCACCGCGATCTACGCCGATATCGACCACGTGCTGTTGAGCAAGATCGTCCCGTACATGGCGATCGTCGCCGGTGCCGCGTTCATCCTGCTGATCCTGGTGTTCCGCTCGATCCTGGTTCCGCTCACCGCGGCGCTCGGATTCCTGCTGTCGATGGCGGCCACCTTCGGTGCCACCGTGCTGATCTTCCAGGAGGGCAAGCTCGGGCTGATCTCGGACCCGCATCCGCTGGTCAGCTTCCTACCGATCATGTTGATCGGCTTGGTGTTCGGTCTCGCCATGGACTACCAGGTGTTCCTGGTGACCCGCATGCGCGAGGAGTACGTGCACGGTGCCGACCCGACCGAGGCGGTGGAGAAGGGTTATCACCACGGCGCGCGCGTGGTCACCTCGGCCGCGATCATCATGATCTCGGTGTTCGGCTCATTCCTGCTCGAATCCGATGTCACCGCCAAGTCGATGGGCTTCGCGCTCGCGGCGGGTGTCGCGCTCGACGCCTTCGTCGTGCGCATGGTGCTCATTCCCGCCCTGCTCGTGCTGCTGGGCAAGTGGGCCTGGTGGATGCCCGCCTGGCTGGACAAGATCGTTCCCGACATCGACGTGGAAGGCTCCAAGCTGCGCGAGATCCAGCACAACCACCGCGAAGCGGCGGCAACGAAACTGTGAGATCCGAGGCCGGGCACCGTGATCGGTGTCCGGCCTACTTACTCGGCTGCGGGACCTCGCATTCGGTCACCCTCGGGTTCAGTCCGATGTAGTTCCCCGGTCCCGCCGCCGCTGTGACGGCGATCGTCGCCCAATCCGAGCACTCCCTCGGCAGCTTCGAAAAATAGTGCCGCTGACCTGCGGCAAGCAGCCCCACAGCCACCCACCCCAACACGATCAGAACCAAGAGCTTCCCCCCGAGCCCGATCCCGGACTTCGCGGGTGGCGGCACACGCCCGCGCATATTCATCGTTCCTTCCCGGATTTCGGTGTAACTCAGTCTATTACGCGAGTGCTGCACCGCAGGTCGGACGCGGGTGAATACCAGCTGACAGGTCCGGGCTATCGATCACCGCACGTGTGCTGCGGTTTCGCGGGTTCGCGACGGGCACCGGCAGGCGGGCGCACGCCGTGCCTGATCGCGTTCGCGGCGTGAATTCCCAGGGCGAAGTCCTTCAATTTCTTCCACATGACCCCATGGTCGCGAGGTCCGTCCGCCCCGAGAAGTGGCGTAGATGACGACTGACGCTAAGATTCGGACATGGGTCCGACAGTGTCCGTGCTGGCCTACGACGGGATGACGGCGTTCGAAGCAGGCATCGTCATCGAGGTGTTCGGGCTCGTGTGGTCCGACATCGACCAACCCTGGTACGACCTGAAGATCTGCACTGAAACCGCCGACGCCATCAGGGTGATCGGCGGCGCGACCATGACCAGCCCCTACGGCCTCGCCGACTTCGCCGCCGCGGACACCGTGGTGGTGCCAAGCGTGGCCGACCCGCGTGCCTCCCCCTCACCGGAACTGATCGACGCACTACGACAGGCACATCGCAACGGCGCGCACATCGTGTCGATCTGCTCGGGCGCGTTCGCACTCGCGGGAGCCGGGCTGCTGGACGGACGCCGGGCCACCACGCACTGGCGCTACGCCGATCTGCTGCGTGAGCGGTACCCCGCCGTGGTCGTCGACGCCGAACCGCTCTACACCGACGACGGCGACATCCTCACCAGCGCGGGCTGCGCGGCGGGCCTCGACCTCGCGCTGCACCTGGTCCGCACCGATATGGGCGCGTCCGTGGCGAACGCGGTCGCCCGCAGACTGGTCGTCCCACCGCACCGCTCCGGCGGTCAGGCGCAGTACATCGAGGCACCGATGCCGCCCGCACCGCTCGACGACCCGGTCGGCCGCAGCCTCGCCTGGGCGGCCGAGCACCTCACCACGCCGGTCAGCGCCGCCGACCTCGCCCGGGTGGCCGGACTCTCGCAGCGCACCTATCTGCGCCATTTCGTTCGCGCCACCGGCACCACCCCGAGCAAATGGCTCATCGAACAACGCATCCAGGCCGCCCTCGCGATGCTCGAAACCAGCGACGCCCCCGTGGAGGAGATCGCCACGGCCGTCGGCTTCGCCACCGCGGTCACCTTCCGCCACCACTTCGCCAAGGCGCTGCACACCTCCCCCTCGGCCTACCGCAGCACCTTTCGCACCGCACAAAGCAAAAGCCCCTCACCTGTCGAAACAGGTGAGGGGCTCGCTGGCGGTGGCGGAGGGATTTGAACCCTCGGACGGGGGTTACCCGTCACACGCTTTCGAGGCGTGCTCCTTAGGCCGCTCGGACACGCCACCGCCGACTACGGTACCGGATGGGGCGCGGAATCACTAAATCGGCTGGTCAGCGTTGGTTTCGGAAGAAGGTGTCGAGGAGGGCCACGCACTCGGATTCGAGGACTCCGGCGCGGACCTGGGGGCGGTGGTTGAGGCGTCGGTCGCGGACGACGTCCCACAGGGAGCCGACGGCGCCCGTCTTCGGTTCCCACGCCCCGAAGATCACCTTCTCCACGCGGGCGAGTACCAGGGCCCCGGCGCACATCGTGCACGGTTCCAAGGTGACGGCGAGGGTGGCGCCTTCGAGCCGCCAACCGTCGCCGTGCACGGCGGCGGCCGCGCGCAGGGCGAGGACTTCGGCGTGGGCGGTCGGGTCGCCGAGGGCCTCACGGGCATTGGCCGCGCGGGCCAGTTCCCGGCCTTGCGCGTCGAAGACGGCGGCGCCGACCGGCACATCGCGCGGGTCGGCGTCGGCGGCGGCCGCGAGGGCGGCGCGCAGCATGTCCTCCTCGGTCACCGGTGCAGTTTGTCCAGCACCGCGGCGTATTCGTCGGCGAAACCGAGGCGTTGGGCGATCATGCCGAGCTGTTCGTCCGGGTAGAGGTCGGTTTCGGCGAGGATCACGCTGAGTACCGGTTCGGGGAGGCCGAGGTCGGCGAGGACGCCGAGGTCGCCTTCCTCCCACGGTTCGATGTCGTCGAGCTCGTCGGGGTCGATGTCGGGGATCTCGACATTGAGCGCGTCGAGCACGTCGGCGGCGATGTCGTAGTCGATCGCGGCGGTCGCGTCGGAGACGAGCAGCCGGGTGCCGCTCGGCGCGGGCCGCACGATGATGAAGAACTCGTCATCGACGTCGAGCAGCCCGAACACCGCACCGGAGCTGCGCAATGCCTTCAATTCGGTCTCGGCGGTGGCGAGGTCGACGAGGGCGTCGTGGCTGAGGGGACTGCATCGCCACGTACCTTCTTCGCGGACCACCGCCACGGCGAACCCTTCGACGTCGTAGTCGTCCTCCGACGTCGCCCTGTTCGTGCCCGAGCGCTGTGCTGCCATGGACCAAACGGTAGTCTGTCCCGCCCGCAATGATGAACTCGTGTGCCAATCTGTTCCGATGAGTATCGACGAGCGTGGTGCTGTCTGCGTCCTCGGGACGGGTCTGATCGGCGGCTCCGTGCTGCGCGCGGCCGTGGGCGCCGGGTACGTGGCGTTCGGGTACAACCGATCGGCCGAGGGTGTGCGGGCCGCCCGGCTCGACGGTTTCGACGTGTCGGGTGACCTGCCTGAGGTGCTGAGTCGGGCCGCCGCCTGCGACGCGCTCGTGGTGCTCGCGGTGCCGATGCCCGCCGTCGCATCCGTACTGGCCGACGTCGGCGCTCATGCGTCGGGGTGTGCGCTGACCGATGTGGTGAGCGTGAAGGGGCCGGTGGCCGACGCGGTGCGCAAGCAGGGGCTCGAGGCTCGGTATGTGGGCGGTCACCCGATGGCCGGTACTGCTGAATCCGGTTGGGCGGCAACCGATCCCGAGCTTTTCCGCGGCGCGGTGTGGGCTGTGGGCGTGGATGAGGGCACCCGGGTTGAGCCGTGGTCGCGGGTGGTTCGGCTGGCTTTGGACTGCGGTTCCGTCGTGGTTCCGGTCGTTGCCGAGGAACACGACCAGGCCGTCGCGCGGATCTCGCATCTGCCGCATGTGCTGGCCGAGGCGTTGGCCGCGGCCGGGGCGGGCGGGGGTGAGCTGGCGCTCGGGTTGGCGGCCGGTTCGTTCCGCGACGGGACCCGGGTGGCGGGCACCGCGCCCGACCTGGTTCGCGCGATCTGTGAACCGAACGCGGGAGCGTTGGAATCGGTGCTGGACGAGACCATCGACGCGCTGATCGCCGCTCGTGAGGCATTGCGCACCGACGGGACGCTCGGCGAGGTTGTCGAGACGGGTTACCGGGGGCGGTCGGCGTACGACAATCGCACGCGATGGGAGATCACCGGGGTGACTCCTGGCTCGGACGGCTGGCTCGACGAGCTGCGGCGCGCTGGTCAGCGCGGTGGGGTGCTGCGGGAGCTCTAGCGGTGGCGAGCTCGATTCCCCCGCGAGGCGGGGTCGAGGATCGAGCAGTCTTGGCCGCACCGAGGGCGTCCGAGCTACGTTCCCGGTTCGACCGGCGTAGCCCTGCCAGGCAGTCAGCCCCATCCAGTGGGCCCACGGGGCGCGCGGGCAGTCCTCAGGCCAGCGTTCAGACTCGCTCGGCCAGCCCTGGATAGTCGAGGACGAATCCCTCCGGGTCCACGGTCAATGTGGCACTCGAGACCGGGGAGAGCACGTTGATGCCGTCGGCGGCGCTCGAGTAGGTGAGCTCGGCCTCCTGCACCAGCAGGTCGGGCAGCCGCACATAGACGACCGGGACCTGCACGTCGCCGACCGCGTTCTGCAGGCAGAAGCGGCGGATCGGCAGGGTGTTGAAGAACGGGCTGAGCACCACGTCCACATCGAGGGCACCGGCGAAGGTGGAACGCACGTGCGTACCGCCCGCGTCGACGAGCCAGTAGTTCTCCTCGTCGCGCGACACCGAGGCGTGACGTTCACCGGCAGCGGTCGTGGTGCGCAGCGACAACCGCCTGGTGGCACCCGCTTCGTCGGTGACCAGATCGTAGGAGGCGCTGAACGCCGGGTGTTCGTGGTTGGCGCTGCCGATCATGCGGCCCGCGGCTCTGATCCGATTGCCGTTCACCGTCACCCGGACCGATTCCATCCGGGAGTTGTCGTGGGCTCGCCAGGTGAGCACCGCCGGCCACCGAGAGGCCGGTCTGTTCTCGGTGGGGCCTGCGGCCGGGCCCGGGGCTGGGGTCGTCACCTCTCTACGGTAAGCGACACCGGCCCCGGCGCTGTACAACACGAGCGCATCACACCAGCGAATCCCGCCACGCGGCGTGCAGTCCGGCGAAGCGGCCCTGGCCCGCGATCAGCTCGGCCGGAGCGCCGTCCTCCACCACCCGCCCGCCGTCGAGCACCAGCACCCGGTCGGCAATGGCGACCGTGGACAGGCGGTGGGCGATGATGACCGCCGTCCGGTCACGCAGCAGCGTCTCGAGCGCACGCTGCACCAGCCGCTCGCCGGGGATGTCGAGACTCGACGTCGCCTCGTCGAGCACGATCACCACCGGGTCGGCGAGGAACACCCGGGCGAAGGCGACCAGCTGACGCTGACCGGCCGACAATCGACCACCTCTGGTTCGCACGTCGGTCTCGTACCCTTCGGGCAGCGACTCGACGAACTGGTCGAGCCCCACCGCGCGGGCGGCCGCGATCACCTCGGCATCGGTGGCCGACGGCCTGCCGAGCCGGATGTTGTCGGCGATCGTGCCGGAGAACAGGTACGCCTCCTGCGTGATCATCACGATGTGCCTGCGCAGTTCGGTGTCGGCGAGTTCGCGTAGGTCGGCACCGTCGAGGGAGATGGTGCCGCCGGACGGGTCGTAGAACCGGGTGAGCAGCTTGGCCAGCGTCGACTTGCCCGCCCCGGTGGCACCGACCAGCGCGACGATCTGTCCGGCCGGGATGTCGAGGTCGAATTCCGGCAGCACCGGCGCGGCGTCGTCGTAGCCGAACCACACCTTGTCCATCCGCACCGCACCGGTGGGATGTTCGACGGTGACCGGCGCGACCGGTTCCGCAACCGCCGGTTCCTCCTCGAGCACGCCGGAGATCTTCTCCAGCGCGGCCGCGGCCGACTGGTAGGAGTTGAACACCTGCGCCAGCTCGTCGAGCGGGCCGAAGAACTGGTCGAGGTAGAGCAGGTAGGCCGCCAGCACGCCGATGGCCAGATTGCCCTCCATCACCTGCCAGGACCCGATGAGCAGCACGACCACGGTTGTCACCTTGCCGATGAAGTTCGACAGGCCGACGTAGTCGCCGACACCACGCATCGCGGTGGTCGTCGCCTTCTGGTACGCGGCGTCCACGATGCCGAGCACTTCCTGGTTGCGGTGTTCGCGCCGGAACGCCTGCACTGCCCGCATGCCGCTCATCGATTCGACGAACTGCACGACCACCCGGGCGATCGCGCCACGGGTCCGCCGGTACCCCGCCCGTTGACGCCGCTGCGCCCACCGGGTGACGAACACCAGCGGCACGAACCCGAGCAGCACGATGGCCGCGAGCCCGGGGTCGAGCCAGACGAGCAGCACGGCGATGGTGACCACCGACAGCAGCGCGCTCGCCGCCTGGTTCAGCGCGCCTTCCAGCAGATCCTGCAAGGCCTCGATATCACTGGTGAGCCGGGTGACCACCTTGCCCGAGGTGTACTTCTCGTGGAACGACACGCTCAACCGTTGGGTGTGGGCGAAGGTGCGTACCCGCAGGTCGAACAGCACCCGCTGGCTCAGCGTTCCGGCCGCGCGCAGGAAGGCGAAGGTGGTGAGGCCCGACAGCACCGTCACCGCGACGAACCCGGCGACGGTCGCGATCAGCGGCGTCCAATTGCCCTGGCGCCCCTGTGCGATCCCGTGGTCGAGCCCGTAGGCGATGAACAGCGGCACCGACACCTTGGCCGCGTTGTCCAGCACGATCAGGACGAAGGTGAGGACGGCCAGCTTGCGGTAGGGCCGCACCAGATCGAGCAGCAGCCGACGGGAACGTCCGGCGAGCACCGCGTTCCCGGTGCCCGTGACGGCGTCGTCCTCCTTGGCGATGCCGCGCCAGTCGGCTGCCTGATCCTGTTGCGGTTCAACCGTTTCCGTGGTCATCAGGCACCTCCCATCAGTTCGCGGTAGTGGCGGCTCGTGCGCAGCAGTTTGTCGTGGGTGCCCTCGGCGACGATGCGTCCGTCGGCGAGCAGCGCCACGCGGTCGGCGAGCGCCGCGGTGGACGGGCGGTGCGCGACCAGCAGGGTCGTCGCCCCGGAGAGCACCGCGCGAAGCCGACCCTGCACGCGCTCTTCGGTTTCCACGTCCAGTGCGGAGAGCGGGTCGTCGAGCACCATGATCCGACCCGCGTCGGCATCGGCCGCACCGGTGAGCACCGCTCGGGCCAGCGCGAGCCGTTGCCGCTGCCCGCCGGACAGACTCATGCCCTGCTCGCCGATCCTGGTATCGAGGCCCCACGGCAGGGCGTCGACGAAGTCGGTGGCCTGGGCGATGTCGAGCGCGCGGCGCACGTCGTCGTCGGTGGCGCTCGGGTCGCCGAGCGCCACGTTCTCGCGCACGCTCGCCGAGAACAGCACCGGCTCCTCGAACGCCACCGTCACCACCCGGCGCAGCTCGGCGAGCCGCAGCGTTGAGATGTCGACGCCGTCGATGGTGATGCGTCCGGCGTTCACGTCGTAGAGGCGCGGAATCAGCTCGAGCAGCGCGGTTTTGCCGCTGCCGGTCGCGCCGACGAGCGCCACCGTCTCGCCCGGGCGCACCCGCAGCGAGACATCCTCCAGCACAGCGTTCTCGGGGCCGCCCTCGGCCAGCGGATAGGCGAACCGGACACCCTCGATCACCAGCTCCCCACGTACCGGGGCGGGCAGGTCGACCGGGTGCGGCGGGTCGGCGATGTCGAGCGGGGTGTCGATGATCTCCCAGTACCGGTCGGCGGCGGTACGCGCCTCGAACAGCTCCGAGAGCAGGAAACCGAGCCAGATCACCGGCCACTGGAGGAATGTCTCCAGCGTGATGGCGGCGACCAGGGTGCCGATGGTCATCGAGCCCTGCGCGACCCAGTAGCCGCCGACGCCGAGCGACAGGGCGATCGCGATGGTCGGCAAGGCGACCAGCGCCGACCACAGCGTGGCGTCCAGATGCACCTTCGTCAGTTCGGTGCGTTGCAGTTCACGCGACAGCGCGGTGAAGCGGGCGCCGAAGAACCGGCCGCGCCCGAGTGCTTTGAGCACCCGCACGCCCTGCGCGGATTCCTGGGCGACGGTCGCCAGGTCGCCGGACTGGTCCTGGGACCGGCGCGAGGCCACTTCGAACCGGCGAACGAAACGCGCGCAGTACACGGTGAGCGGCAGGCAGGTCACCATGAAGATCAGTCCCACTTGCCAATTCAGCACGAACAGAGCGACGAAGCCGATGGGTGTGACCACGGCGTTCACCACGAGGAACGGCCCGGCGAAGGCCACGAACCGGCGCAGTGCCGACATGTCGTCGATCGCGCGCGAGAGCAGCTGACCGGACTGCCAGCCGTCGTGGCGGCCGATCGAGAGGGCCTGCAACTTCGCGAAAAGCTTTGCGCGCATGGTCACTTCGAAGGTCGTCGCGGGTTTCGAGACCAGCCAGCGCCGACCCCACATCCCGAACGATTCGAGCGCGCCGAGCAGGAACACGAACCCGACCGGAAGCAACAGGCCAGCGAAATCGCCCCGCGCGATGGGTCCGTCGATGATGCGGGCGACGACCAGCGGCGTCGCGACCGCGGTGCTCGACATCATGATGGCGAGCAGATTCGCCACGATCAGCGGCACGCGGTACGGCTTCAGGTACGGCAGGAACCGCCCCAGCGAGCGCATGCCCCCGCGCGCTCGCTGTGTCGATTGCCCGGAACTGTCGGCCTCCGATTCGGCGACCGCCAGCTCTGATGTGACAGACAAAGACTCCCCCTCGGGTCCGGTTGGATGGTTGGTTCCCGGAACGGCCCCCTGACGATGTTCGCATCGGGGTCCGACAAGTAGGTCCTTCAAGAGTCGCACCGGCCCCCCGTCCGCGGCCACCGAATTTTCCGTCTGTCGACGCCGTCCACAGCCGTGCACAGCCCGCGCTCGTACGCCACTCGCCGCTGTTCAGCGGCCCGATACAATGCCGCAGGCGCGGCAATCGGGGTCGTTGCGCGTTCCAACCAGCACAGGAGGACTGTTGACGCGGATGGTCGGGTTGTTCGCCGGGATCGGCGGGCTCGAACTCGGCCTCGGCAGGCACGGATGGTCGACGGAACTGCTGTGTGAGATCGATCCCGGCGCCCAGGGCGTACTGGCCGCCCGCTTCCCCGAGATCCCGCTGCACGCCGACATCACCCGCCTGCGTGCCCTGCCCGCGCGTACCGAGCTGGTGGCGGCCGGGTTTCCGTGCCAGGACCTCTCGCAGGCCGGACGCACCGCCGGGATCACCGGGCGCCGGTCCGGGCTGGTCGACGAGGTGTTCCGCCTGGTCCGCCGTCAGCGTGGACCGCGCTGGCTGCTGATCGAGAACGTGCCCTTCATGCTGCAACTGGGTCGCGGTGCGGCGATGCGCCACATCACCGGCGCACTGGAGGAGCTCGGCTACACCTGGGCCTACCGGGTTGTCGACGGTCGCGCGTTCGGCCTGCCGCAGCGCCGCCAGCGCGTGCTGATGCTCGCCTCCCGCACCGAGGATCCACGCCAGGTGCTCTTCGGCGACGACGCGGGCCCACGCGACTACGGCGATCCCGACCGCGACCCGTGCGGGTTCTACTGGACCGAGGGCGTGCGCGGCCTGGGTTGGGCGGTGAACGCGGTGCCGACCTTGAAGGGCGGTTCCGGCCTCGGCATCGCCAGCCCGCCCGCCGTGCGCCTCCCGGCGGGCGAGATCGTCACCCCCGGCATCGTCGACGGAGAACGATTACAGGGGTTCGACGCCGAGTGGACCGCCCCCGCGCTCGATGTGCCCGGTGTGCGGCAGGGGCACCGGTGGAAGCTGGTCGGCAACGCGGTGAGTGTGCGCATGGCCAACTGGGTGGGTGAGCGGCTGGCCGCGCCGCTCGAGCCGCTCACCGTCGGCGCGCCGTTGCGGCCCGGCGCACCGTGGCCGAGCGCGGCGTGGGGACACGCGGGTGTGGTGCATCAGGTGCCGCTGTCGACGTGGCCGGTCCACGTGCCCTACGAGGACCTGAAGAACTTCCTCACCGAACCGAGACTGCTCTCCCCCCGTGCCACAGCCGGGTTCCTCCGGCGAACGTCCATGGGCAACTTGCGTTTTCCGCCGGGCTTCCTCGACGACGTACGCGACCACCTCGACCGGATGGGTGGCTGGGCGGCATGAACAGGCGACGGGACCACGCGGACAAGGCGCCCGTCACCGATGCGGCGACCAGCGCGCGGATGGCGCGTCAGCGTCGCGCCCACACCGCTCCCGAGCTCGCCTTACGGCGCGAACTGCACCGCGCGGGCCTGCGCTACTTCGTCGACCGTGCACCGATCAAGGGTCAACGCCGACGCGCCGACGTGGTCTTTCCCCGCCACCGGCTCGCCGTCTATGTCGACGGCTGCTTCTGGCATCAATGTCCCGAACATGCCACCGCTCCGAAGAACAACGCGCAGTGGTGGGCGGAGAAGCTGGCGGGCAATGTGGCCCGGGATCGCGCCACCGACGCCGCGTTGCTCGAGGCGGGGTGGCGGGTGGTGCGGGTGTGGGAGCACGAGGACCCGGGCGTCGTCGCCCAGCAGATCGTCGCGCTGGTTCGCGGCGCCGACTGATCCTTGCCAGGTCGAGACGGCTGGGAAAGGGTCAGCGGCGGTACGGCGAGCGGTCGGCGCGGACGCGTACCAGGGAACGGGGTGCGTGGGCGGCGGCGTAGCCGGAGACCACCATCGCCAGAATCGTGGCGAAGCCGCCCAGCGCGATCACGTAGCTCATCTGAAACCTTTCCGGTCGGTGACACTGGCAAGCTTGCCCGCTCAACCTGACAACAACCTGTGCGCCTGGTGACGAAACCACCGGTGACCCGGCGACGCACCCCGTCGGAGCGCCTACTTCACAGTGATCTTCACCGTGTGCCCACCCACCTTCGCGGGCAGTTTCGTCGTGTCGACCACCAGCACCTCGCCGGTGTCCTGTAATCCGTTGGCCAGCGTCTTCGGCTTCAGCCCGAACGGCGGTTGTTCGCCGGTGCTCGCGGCGAGACCGAAGTCGCTGTCGTTGGCGATGTAGATCGTCTTTCCGCCGTCGAGCGTCGCGATCCCCTCGATCTTGTCGTGGCCGAAGAAGCCACCCTCCTCGTCGAGGGAGGTGACCAACGCGGCGAGGTCGAGATCGCTCGTCTTCGCCACCGGCGTGATACCCGATTTCTTCAGCGCGGCAACAGCGTCGGCGGTCGGCACGGTTCCGATCAGGGTCTCGATCGGCTTGTCGTCGACCAGTAAACCACCCCGCTCGGCGTCGTACCGCGCACCCACGAGGGTGGATTCGGGCCCGACATCGGTGGCGCCCGCGATGTCGATCGTCCAGATCTTCTTGTTCGCCTCGGGCGCCAGGTTGCCGTCACGTTCGGCGACCAGGAAGGTGGTCGCGCTGAGCGCCGTGATTTCGGAGACCGCGACCTTGTTCTGCTTCGGGTTCTCCAGTGGGTAGAGGAATTCCTTCTGCGCCTTGGTTTTCAGATCGACGGTGACGATCCGCGCGAGCGGGACCTCCTTGGCCGAGCCGTCGAGACCGGGCGTCTTCAGCGCGCTCTGCACCATGCCGACCAGCGTGCTGCCGTCCGGGGTGATGGTCAGCCCTTCCATGCCCTGGTTGGGGCTGCGCAGGGCGATCTCCTTCGGCAGGCCGCTGCCGGGCGCGAGGCGTTCGATTTCGGTGCCGTCGGCGGCGAAGTGCACCAGGAACGGGCCGTATTCGTCCGAGACCCAGAACGTTCCGTCGGCGAGGGCGACGAGACCTTCCGGATCGAGGCCGTGGTCGGTGGCGGGTAGCACTGTGCCCGCCAGATCCTTGATCGTCTCGCCGGTGCTCGCCGCGGAATCGACCTGACCGTTGAACGGCACCCCGGCCCGGTTGCGCAGTTCGATGCTCGACTGCAGTACCGCCTCGGTGCCGACCAGCTTGAACCTGCCGATCTTCGGAACGAAGGCCGGTGTCGGCGTGAGCTTCTCGTTCTTGCCGGGGCCGTCGACGTTGGGGCCGCGATCGGTCAGGCCGTAGAACTCGTCGGTGGTGCCGGGCACCGGCGTCCACGCCGAGCCGAAACCGCTGCCCTGCACCGTGGTGCCGCCGTATTCGCCGAGCACCGGGATGTCGGTGGTGTACAGGCGAACCGCATCACTGGTGGTCACCGTGAACTGGTCGAGCCCCGTATAACCGGCGACCGGTGTGTACACGAAAGAACCGTCGGTCTCGCGGGTGAGGTTGCCGTGTTCGGGTTCCAGGCTCACGCCGAGCACCGCGTCGCCACCCACGCTCGCCACCAGCTCGTCCAGCGAGATCACCAGTGACTGGTCCTTCGTCGCGGTGAAGTCGGGATCGGAGCCGGGCGTCGTGCAGGCCGCCGTGACGGCGGCGGCACACAGCGCGGCCGTGAGCGGAAAGAGACGAAGAGCTGGTCGTGCGTTCATGCGCCTTGCGTACCGCGCGGAACCGACCAGCAGACGACCGGCAAATGAATTGTCCTCCCGCAGCCGGTGGGCCATTCTGGCGGCCATGACCACAACTCGGGTGAACATTTCCTCCGCCTCCGATTTCGAAGATGTCGTCGGGTACTCGCGGGCCGTACGAGTCGGTGACCACGTGCTGGTCAGCGGTACGACGGCCGCGCTGCCCGGTGGCGGCGCGGTCGGCGGCGACGACATCGGCGCGCAGACCCGCGAGATCCTGGCGCGGATCGCGACCGCTCTCGACCAGGCGGGCGCGAGTGTGCGCGATGTGGTGCGGACCAGGATGTTCGTCACTGATATCTCCCGTTGGCCGGAGGTCGCGGCGGCGCACGCCGAGGTGTTCGGCGATATCCGGCCCGCGGCGTCGATGTACGAGGTCACCGCGTTGATCGCGCCCGGGCTGCTGGTGGAGATCGAAGCCGATGCGATCGTCGCCAGCTGATCGTCGCATCACCGCCGCGTCCCACCCTGGCCGTCGATGGTGAAAAGTGCACAGTTGTCCACAGGTTCGGAGTTATCCACAGGCTGGGATCGAAGGGTGCCGTGAACGCCGGTGCGGCGCAGACCGAACTACTACCCTCGATCTCGTGACCAGCGAAATGGCAACGCCCATCGACCTGTTGGCTCAGGTCTCCGCCTCCACCGCGCGTCTCGAGGCCGCGGTCGACGCGCTCACCGAATCGGCCCTGGCCGAGCCCTCCCAGCTGCCCGGCTGGACTCGCGGCCACGTCGTCGCGCATCTGTCCCGCAATGCGGACAGCCTGGTGAACCTGCTGCTGTGGGCGCACACCGGGATCGAGATTCCGCAGTATCCGAGCGTGGCGGTGCGCGATGCCGACATCGAATGCGGCGCGGGTCGTTCGCCGGCGGTGCAGCAGGCCGACTTCGCCGCCTCGGCCCACCGCTGGCAAGCCCTGGCAGGCACCATGTCCGCCACCGATTGGGCGGCCGAGGTCCGCAACCGCCAGGGCGGCACCCTCACCGCCGACATCGTTCCGTGGATGCGCCTGCGCGAAACAGAGATCCACCACGTCGACCTCGACGTCGGCTACACCCCCGCAGACTGGCCGAAGGAGTTCGTCGCCCGCCTACTCCCCGAAACCGTCACCGACCTCTCCGCCGATCTGCGCCCCGAGGCCACCCCCACCTTCGACATCCAATCCACCGACACCGACTTCATCGCCACCATCGGCCCCGCCCGCCCCAACCACACCGTCCTCGGCCCCGCCAACGCCCTCCTGGCGTGGCTCCTCGGCCGTTCCCCTGGCACCGACCTGACCGGCCCCCTCCCCCCACTGCCCGCCTGGAAATAGCCCACAAAAAAAATCCGCCTCCTACCGAGTTACCGATAGGAGGCGGATTGTTGTGCGCCCGAAGGGATTCGAACCCCTAACCTCTTGATCCGTAGTCAAGTGCTCTATCCGTTGAGCTACGGGCGCATGGTCTTCAGTTGTACCGGCGAACCGGTGTGGCGGAGGCGAGAGGATTTGAACCTCCGGTCCCCGTGAAGGGACAACTCATTAGCAGTGAGTCCCATTCGGCCGCTCTGGCACGCCTCCTGGAGCCTTCTCTTTCGAGGGCACCGGTCCTTGTCGAACCGCCGGGAATGAAGATTACACGAGCAGTCGTAGGAGTCCAAAACGCCTGGTCAATCAGCGTAAATTGCTGTCGAACCAGTCGTAGATACGGGTCTGGGAATCGATGCGGATAGCGGTGGCCGCGTCGTCGTCGGGGTCGGGGCGGTCGGCGCGGTGGCGCAGGCCGGGGTAGGTGATGGTGAGACTGGCCACATTCGCCCGGCCGGTGGCGTCGCGGAGCCGGTCGACGGCCTCGGGCGGGGTGGCGGGGTCGTCGGCACCGAAGAGGCCGAGCCAGGGAGCCTGCAGGCTGGGGGCGATCTCGACCAGCGACGTGTGCTGGTCGGGCAGCGGGTCGACGATGCCGGGGGCGGCCACGCTCACCGCGGCACCGATGGGCCGGTTGGTCGCGACCAGGAAGGCAGCGGTGCCCGCGGTGTCGAAGCCGAGCACGCCGATGGTGTCGGGGAAGACCCCGCGGCGGGTGAGCCAGTCGAAACCGGCATCGAAATCGGCGAACAGTTCGTCGCCGAACACCTCGTGGACGTCGTCGCCGGGAAGTCGGTCGAACAGGTGCGGGGCGACGACGATCCAGCCCTCCGACGCGAGGGAACGCATGAGGTCGCCGACTTGGGGCGGGAACTCCCGTGATTCGTGCAGGACGACGATCCCGCCACGCGCCGTCCGTTCCGGCTCGACGACGGTGATCGGTACCGAAGTGCGCGCGAAGGTTTCGCCGCCACCGGACTCCACCGGCCTCAGTGGGGCGACATCGCTGTAAGTGCCCGACATATTCCCAGCGTAGGCGGCAGAACCGCACTTGGGTAGGGTGAGGCGGTGACCGCGCGTATCCGGCCCGACCTGGCCACCATTCCCGCCTATGTTCCCGGCCGTTCCCACCCCGACGCGGTGAAGCTGGCCTCCAACGAGACGACGTTCGGCCCGTTGCCGAGCGCGGCGAAGGCGATCGCGGCGTCGGCCGAGCAGGCCAATCGCTACCCCGACAACCAGGTCACCGAGCTGCGGACGGCGCTGGCCGACTTCCTCGGGGTGAGCGTGGCCAACGTGGCGGTCGGCTGCGGCAGTGTGGCGCTGTGCCAGGAGCTGGTGCAGATCACCTGCGGTGCCGCGACCGACGAGGTGGTGTTCGCGTGGCGCTCGTTCGAGGCGTATCCGATCGTCACCCAGGTGGGCAATGCCACCGCGGTGCCGGTTCCGCTGACCGCCGATCACCGCCATGATCTGGACGCGATGGCCGAGGCGATCACCGAACGGACCAGGCTGATCTTCGTCTGCAATCCGAACAACCCGACGGGCACGGCGCACCCGCGCGCGGCGCTGGAGCGTTTCCTCGATCGCGTCCCGCCGCAGGTGCTCGTCGTGCTCGACGAGGCGTATTACGAGTATCTGCGGCTACCGTCGACCGACGGAATCGAGATCGGCCGCACTCGACCGAATGTCGTTGTGCTGCGGACCTTCTCCAAGGCGTACGGGCTGGCCGGACTCCGCGTGGGTTACGCCGTCGGCGACCCGGAGGTGATCACCGCGCTGCTGAAGGTGCACATCCCGTTCAGCGTGAACCGGGTGGCCCAGGCGGCGGCGATCGCGTCGCTGGAGGCACGTGGCGAGTTGCTCGATCGCACCGAAGTGCTCATTTCGGAGCGCACGCGGGTGCGCGAGGCGCTGCTCGCCGCCGGTTACGAGGTGCCGCCGAGCGAGGCCAATTTCGTCTGGTTGCCGCTCGGCGCGCGCAGCCTGGAATTCGCCGAGGCGAGTGCTGCTGGGGGTGTGCTGGTCCGCCCGTTCGCCGGTGACGGGGTGCGGGTGACCATCGGTGACCCGCACGAGAACGACCGTTTCCTCGCCTTCGCGACCGCTCCGGAGACGGCGCTCCGCTTCGGCTGAACCCTGCGCCACTTGCCATTTCATGCGCAAAAATGGTCGCCTGACCTATTCATGCCCTCCCTCCGCGACCCCTGCCCGATAATCCCGACCTCACCTCGGGTTGTTTGGCCCCCTGGACCCCGGGTATTTGCGGCCATGTAGCTGATCCGGTCAATCCGATCACTGCGACCCGACTGGTCACCCACAACCACGCGGACCGTCGCCCGGATCGGGATCGAAGGCCCGCACCCGGTAGGAGGGATGAAAAATGAGCAAGGCAACTTTGGATTCGCTGATCGGCGCCACCGCCTATGACGAGCGGGGCGAGAAGATCGGCAAGGTCAAGCAGATCTACATCGACAACAACACCGGCTCGCCGACCTGGGCCGCCGTCTCGACCGGCCTGTTCAGTTCCGATTCGCTGGTTCCGCTGGCGGGTGCCGAGCACCAGGCCGACGACGACGCCTTGCGGCTGCACGTCGACAAGGAACAGGTGAAGTCCGCTCCGCATCTCGACGACGGTGGCCGCATCAGCGCCCAGTCCGAGCAGGAGCTGTTCCGTCACTACCACGTGGACCCGCGCTCGGCGGGCTGGAACACCTATGGGCGTCAGCAGATCCGCCCCGGTGGCGACGAGCCGATGACGCACGGCAACCCGACGCACATGAATCGTGGCACCACCGATGATTCGATGGTCCGTTCGGAGGAGCAGTTGCGCGTCGAGACCGAGAGCGAGGAGGTCGGCACCGCACGCCTGCGCAAGTACGTGGTGACCGAGGAGCAGACCATCAAGGTGCCGACCACGCACGAAGAGGTGCATGTGGTTCGTGAGCCCATCACCGGCGAGCGCACCGGTCGCACCGACATCGGCGAGGACGAGCGCGAGGTGACGCTGCACGCCGACCAGGTGCACGTGCAGAAGGAAGCGGTCCCGGTGGAACGCGTCCGCCTGGAGGTGGACGAGGTCGCCGACGAACAGACCGTCTCCGACACCGTCCGCAAGGAGCGCGTGGAAACCGAAGGCTTCGACGACGATCGCCGTCGCAACAAGCCGTGACACATGATGGCTCCGCGCAGGCCCCGGTCACTTGGCCGGGGCCTGCGCGCGTCCATGGTCAGAGCACGAGCAAGATCCAGGCCAGGATCAGCAGCACACAGAACCCCAACGCCACATAGTTGAGCACCACACCCGGTGTGGGCTGACGCTCGGCTCCGATCGCGCCCTTCAGATACATCTGCGCGGGCGCGGTGTAGTGCACCTCGGTGGTGTGGCCGGGGAAGACCTGCACCTGGGCATGGTTGCCGCCGTAACCCATTCCCCACTGCGTGGCTTCGACGGTGAGCATGTGCGCCCCCGGCGGAACCGGCACGAAATTCGCGCCCCACTTGATGTTCGGCACGTCGTACCCGTCGACCCTGACCCGAGCACCGATGCCGAACGCGATGGGCAACTTCCAGGTGTGGACGACCACCCCGGTCTGCCCCGACACCGTTCGGAACTGCCCAGCCGTGGGAAACGCGGCACCGGTCATGAGAACTCCCCCTCGAAACAACCTGCTGCCGGGCGCGACCCAGCCGTGGCGGAGACGGAGGGATTTGAACCCCCGATGGTGTTATCCCCATGCTCGCTTCAAGTCGAATAGCGACCGTCCGCCAGGAGTCTACTGACGTCCGTACCCCTACGCGAAGTGCTGAAATGCTTCCGTGGGGTTTCGTCGTATCCAGGGTTGTATCCGCGAGTTGTGACAACTGTGTGACACCTCGCGACACTCGTTCCTAGTATTGATTCGACGCTTTCAGCTCGGGCATCGGAGGCACCCGTGGGCATGGCAGATGAGGTTCGGCGACAGCACCAAGCTGATAGCAACGACAGACAGAAGTACCTCGCACGCGAGCAGGACGCGAGACAACAGACGCGCCAATTGATCGAAGCCTGCGTTCCCGACTTCATCAATGCAGCGCGTGACCTGGGCGTGCAGCCAACGGGAATCATTCGCCGCCATTGGCTTGTCTTGCTCTCATTTCCGTACGTTGAAGGCCACCGCTGGAGCTTGCCTATACAGGTCCGCACCGATGGTCGTTGGTTCTGGATGAGGACAGCGGGCCGGGACACCTTCACCCGCGCCAAAGAGGCTGAGGTCACGATACATTCGAGGCCTTCGCCAGATGAAGTTCGCTCAGCGTTCACCGCATGGCTGACACGGGAGAGTCGCTAATCCCGGGACCGCATCGATGGGACGTGCACGCTTAGTGGCCCTGGTCGGGGTTGGGTTGCACCCACCGGGGCTGGCTCCGGTAGCCGAAGCCGCGAAAGTCGATCGTCGGTGTGCACCTTCACATCTCCAGTGCGTAGTCCGACGATCACTGAGGAGTCACCCAGGATCAGCGCGTCGACTGCGTCGGTTTCGATACGGACAAGTGCCACCGTGCTCGACGGGGCGACCCCCGGTTCGATGCCGAGGGCATCCACCGCCTTCGCTATCGACCGCTCGAGAATGGCGGCCAACGGCAACGGTCCACCGATCGACTGAGCGAGGTCTGATGCGAGATAGTCGACGTAGGCCCAGCGGACGGCATCGCGGGATCGTGGGCAGTCGCCCCATCGAGAACAATCACGGCATCGTCGGTGACAATCAACCGATCCTCGTCGGAGCTGGCGGGTAGCTGCGCGGTTTCGACGGCGATTCTCATGCGGCAACCGAGTACGGGCCGACGAGAAGACGACTGTTGGCGCCGTGGAAGTCCTCATCGAATCCGCACTCGATGATGCAGTCGGTGAGACGCGCGGTCGGGTCATAGACCGTGTGAAGCTGTTGGGGTTCGTCACCTGCGCTTGCACGATGCCCGTCACACCTGCGGGACGCTGCTACACCTACAGAACGTGCCGATCGCGGTGGTCTCGGCCTGGTTGGGCCACTGTGATGCCGCGTTCACGATGCGCACCTACGTCCACAGTCAGCCTGACGCCCTCGCCGACGCTGCCCGCGTTTTGAACGCGGTTGTGACAACCGTGACAAGATTGGCAACGGTCGGGCGATCCGAACTCGGCCACGCCGCAAGTCGGCAAGCTGACCTGCGGGTCCTTTGCGGAGACGGAGGGATTTGAACCCCCGATGGTGTTACCCATGCTCGCTTTCAAGGCGAGTGCATTCGGCCGCTCTGCCACGTCTCCCTGACAAGAAATATAGCGGCAACACCTGGTCTCGCACGAACATGGGTAACTCACCGGGTACGGGCTCACCCCACCCGACACGATCCGCAAGACGCCAACGGGCAGCCCCACGCCCTTAGTCTGGCCGAAAGACGCGGAGAGGCGGGACTATATGCGTGCTGTCGAGCTGAACGGGTTCGGTGGGCCCGAGGTGATGGAGTGGACCGAGACGGTCGATCCGGAGCCCGGGGCGGGCGAGGTGTTGGTCGAAGTCGTTGCCGCAGGGGTGAACCGGGCCGATGTGATGCAGCGGCGCGGCTTCTATCCCCCACCGGCCGACGCCAGTTCGGTGCCGGGGCTCGAGTGTTCGGGGACCATCGTCGAGCTGGGCGCCGGAGTCAGCGACTGGCAGGTCGGGGACCGGGTGTGCGCGCTGCTCGCGGGCGGCGGGTACGCCGAGCTGGCGGCGGTGCCGTCCACCCAGCTGCTGCCGGTGCCCGAGGAGATGGACCTGGCCGCCGCGGCCGGGTTGCCCGAGGTGGCGGCGACGGTGTGGTCGAACCTGGTGATGACGGCGGGGATGCGATCGGGTCAGCTCGTGTTGATCCACGGCGGTGGCGGCGGGATCGGCACGCACGCCATCCAGGTGGCGCGGCGGCGGGGCGCACGGGTGGCGGTGACGGCCGGGTCGGACGAGAAGCTGGCCAAGTGCGCCGGGCTCGGCGCCGAAATCCTCGTCAACTATCGCACCCAGGATTTCGTGTCCGTCCTCGCCGATGCCGGTGGTGCCGACATCATCCTCGACAACATGGGCGCCGCCTATCTGGAACGCAATGCCGAAGCGCTGGCCCCGCACGGACAGCTGGTGGTGATCGGGTTGCAGGGCGGCGCCACCGGTTCGTTGAACATCGGTGCGCTGCTGCGCAAATGGGGGTCGGTGCACGCGACGAACCTGCGGGCCCGGCCGAGGGCGGGCACGGGCAGCAAGGCCGAGATCATCGCCGCCGTGCGCACCCAGCTGTGGCCGGATGTGGCGGCGGGCGAGATCTTTCCGGTGATCTCGGCGGAACTGCCCGTCACCGAGGCGGGCCGGGCACACGAATTGCTCGACGCGCACGACACTTTCGGCAAGGTCGTGCTCCGGGTGCGCGAGTGAGGCGCCGCGAATTACTCGAGCGAGCTGAGCGAGCGGCCGAGCTGGTCGATTTCGTAGCGGGTGGTGTACGGCGCGAGTCCGATGGTGACGGCGCCGCCCTCGTCGTTGACACCGAGGGCGTCGAGTAAGCGACTTCCGCCGTGTACGCCGCTGACCGTGCCGATGCGCGCGTCGGCCAGCTTGGCGGCCACCTTCTCCGCTTGCATCCCGGCCATCGTGAAGCTGACGGTGGGGATGCGGGTGGAGGCACGGCCGATCACGGTCAGACCGTCGACCTGCTCGAGCACCTGCATGAGGTGGTCGAAGAGCTGGTCGTGGTAGTCCTGCAGCGAGGTGATCGAGATTTCCAGGCGTTCGCGGCGAGTGCCGGTGGCGCGTTCATCGAGTCCGGCGAGGAAGTCGATGGACTGGGTGAGCCCGGCCAGCAGCGCGTACTGGTGGCCGCCGACCTCGAGGCGTTCAGCCCCCTTGGCATACGGGTTGAGCGACATCGACGGGATGCGGTCGAGGAAGGCGGGGTCGCGGAACACCAGCGCGCCGACCTGCGGGCCGCCCCACGACGGCGCGCTCAGAGCGACCACGTCGGCATTGAGTTCGTCGATGTCGATCAGTGCGTACGGTGCGGCGCCGAAGGCGTCGGCGACCAGCAGACCGCCCACATCGTGCACCCGGTCGGCGGCCACCCGCACGGCGGGCGCGGAACCGACGATCGGCGACGCGGCGGTGAGCGCGACCAGCCGCGCAGTCGGCCCGATCAGCTCCTCGAACTGCCACGACGGCATCTCACACGTCTCGATCTCCACCTCGGCCCAGCGCACGTGCGCGCCGTAGCGGTTGGCGATGCGCAGCCACGGCGCGACGTTGGCCTCGTCGTCCAGTCGGGACAGCACGATGCCCGTGCCGAGACCGAGGCGCGAGCTCAGGGACTCGGCGAGCCAGGCGAGCAGAACCGCACGATCGGGACCGAGCACGACGCCGGCCGGATCCCCGCCGACGAGGTCGGCGACCGCCTCCCGGGCGGCATCGAGGATCGCGCCGCTGCGGGTCGCCGCACCGTGGCGGCCGATGTGGGAAAACGAGGAGGTACGGAAACCCGTTGAGACGGCACGCGATACCGAATCGGGAACCAGCATCCCCGCCTGCGGGTCCAGATGGATCCAGCCGTCGCCCAGGGACGGTATCAGGCCCCGAACCCTCGCGACGTCATAAGTCATGGTGGCCACTTTAAGGGCAGGGGGCGTCGCGGTGTAACCGCGTGGGGGTTTTAGCGCGAAGCCGACACACGCGCAATGATGGGGCTATGACGCACTCGGAGGACACCCCCGAATCCATCGTCGTGATCGGCCCCGACGGTCAGCCGGTCACCGTGCCCGCCGACTCGGATGCCGCGGCCGAGTACTCCGCGCAGCTGCTCGACGGGGACAAGAAGGCCGACGGCGACGAGCCCGCCGAGTCGCTGGCCGACATGGTCGAGCAGCCCGCCAAGGTGATGCGGATCGGGACCATGATCAAACAGCTGCTCGAGGAGGTACGCGCCGCTCCCCTCGACGACGCGAGCCGCTCGCGCCTCAAGGACATCCACAAGTCCTCGGTGCGCGAACTCGAGCAGGGCCTCGCCCCCGAACTGCGCGAGGAACTCGAACGCCTCACCCTGCCCTTCACCGACGAGTCCGTGCCGTCGGATGCCGAACTGCGCATCGCCCAGGCCCAACTCGTCGGCTGGCTCGAAGGCCTGTTCCACGGCATCCAGACCGCCCTGTTCGCCCAGCAGATGGCCGCCCGAGCCCAACTCGAACAGATGCGTCAAGGCGCCCTACCGCCGGGCATGCACGCCGCCGACACCCGAGCGGGCCACGGCCACGTAGGCGGCGGTCAATACCTCTAGACCCATCGACCCCCAGGGGTAGCGCCCACTCAGGAACCGCCGAAGGCGGGTTCGCGGCCCGCCTCGATCTGGACTGACCGGAGGGTGCGACGAAGGAGTACCCGGAGGGAGGGAAGATCGAGGCCCCCCGGGGCCGCGAACACCCGGCGCCAGCCGGCAACCAACACTGTAGGGTCGGGGATCGTGCCCGCCGCTGCCGCTCGTCCCGAATCGGTCTCCGACCAGGGTGACGCGCGTACCGAAGAGAGCCCCGTGCATTCCGACGACACACCGACCGAAGCCGAGGTGGCCGACGTGGCCGCCGCCGAGCAGACCGCCGATGCCCCGCTGCTGGTGAAGACGCCGATGGTGTCGGATTCGCAGACCTTCCGCCGCGCGTTCAAAGACATGCGCGACGGGTTCGGTCAGCGTGAGCTGTGGCTGTCGCTCGGCTGGCAGGACATCAAACAGCGGTATCGCCGGTCGGTGCTCGGTCCGTTCTGGATCACCATCGCGACCGGGTTGCAGGCGCTGGCGATGGGTCTGCTGTATTCGACGCTGTTGAACCAGCCGATCAGCGAGTACCTGCCGTATGTGACGATCGGCCTGATCATCTGGAACGTCATCAATGCCTCGATCATCGAGGGCGCCGATGTGTTCATCGCCAATGAAGGCCTGATCAAACAGCTGCCCTCCGCCTTGAGCGTGCATGTATACCGGCTGGTCTGGCGCCAGTTCCTGTTCTTCGTGCACAACGTGGCGATCTATGCGCTGTTGGTGGTGGTGTTCGCGCTGTGGCGCAACCTCGACGTTTCGGTGCTGCTCGCGATTCCGGCGATCGGCTTGCTGTTCCTCAACGCCATGTGGGTGACGATCGTCTTCGGCATCTTCGCCACTCGGTACCGCGATATCGCCCCCATCCTCGGCTCGATGACGCTGATGCTCTTCGTCCTGACCCCCGTGATGTGGTCGACGAAAGCGCTCGAGACCGCGGTCGGCGGGATGAGCGACCGGGCCAAACTGATCGAGATCGTGCCGACCTTCCATTACCTGGAGATCGTGCGCGCGCCGCTGCTCGGCGAGCCGTCGCAGTGGCACCACTGGGCCATCGTCGGCGCGATCACGGTCGTCGGTTGGGCGGTCGCGATCCTGGCGCTCAAGCAGTACCGTGCCCGCGTCCCGTACTGGGTTTAGGAGACCGACGTGAGCCGTGTGAGTATCGAAACCCATGACGCCTGGGTCGAGTTCCCGATCTTCGACGCCAAGTCGCGGTCGTTGAAGAAAGCGTTCCTCGGCAAGGCGGGCGGCGCGATCGGGCGCAACAGCTCCGATGTGGTCGTGGTCGAGGCGCTGCGTGAGATCAACCTGTCGCTGAAGGAAGGCGACCGGGTGGGTCTGGTCGGGCACAACGGCGCGGGCAAGTCGACGCTGCTGCGCCTGCTCTCGGGCATCTACGAACCCTCGCGCGGCAGTGCGCGCATCCGCGGCCGGGTGGCGCCCGTGTTCGACCTCGGTGTCGGCATGGACCCGGAGATCTCCGGTTACGAGAACATCATCATCCGCGGCCTGTTCCTCGGTCAGACGCGCAAGCAGATGCTGGCCAAGATCGACGAGATCGCCGACTTCACCGAGCTCGGCGAGTACCTGTCCATGCCGCTGCGCACCTACTCCACCGGCATGCGGGTGCGCCTGGCGATGGGTGTCGTCACCTCCATCGACCCCGAGATCCTGCTGCTCGACGAGGGCATCGGCGCCGTCGACGCCGAGTTCATGAAGAAGGCGAGGACCCGGCTGCAGTCGCTGGTCGCGCGCTCGGGCATCCTCGTTTTCGCCAGCCACTCCAATGAATTCCTCGCCCAGCTGTGCGACACCGCCATGTGGATCGACCACGGTCAGATCCGCGAGCAGGGCGGCATCGAAGATGTTGTGCGAGCGTATGAGGGGCCCGAGGCGGGTAATCACGTGGCACAGGTGCTGCGCGAGCTGGAAGCCGAGCAGGGCGACAAAGAACTGGAGCAGAACAAGGCATGAGCGGTCAACGGCCGGAGGCGGCAGCGCAGCGTAACCACGTAGGCCGTCCGATCATGCGCGGTGTAGCAGCATGAGCGGTCGACGCGACGAAGCTGCCCCGGCTGCGGTGCCAGGCGGGTTCAGCATGACCGACCGCCTCGAGTCGACGGCCCCCGCGCCCGTCGAACCCACTGCCGCCGAACGGGAATACGCGGCCGCCGGGCTCGGGGCTGCCGTACCGCAGTCCGACAACGGCGCTCAGCCCGGCACGACCGCCCAGCACACCGGCACCGCGCAGTCCGACAACGCCGCATCGCAGGCGGACGCTGCCCGACCGGATGACGCTGTACTCGCCGACGACGCGGAACTGCCCGCAGACGCCGAGCCTGCCGATCTCGCCACCGATACCGGGCCGAACGCGCGGATCATCGCGGTGGTGGTGACCCACAAGCGTCGAGAACTGCTCGCCGAATCGCTGAAGGTGCTCGCCTCGCAGTCGCGTCCGATCGATCATCTGATCGTCGTCGACAACGCCAACGAGGACGAGGTGGCCGAGCTGGTCGCCCAGCAGCCCATCGAGGCCACCTACCTGGGTTCGCGTCACAATCTCGGCGGCGCCGGCGGTTTCGCGCTCGGCATGCTGCACGCGCTCACCCAGGGCGCGGACTGGGTGTGGCTGGCCGACGACGACGGCCGCCCCGACGGCCCGGAAGTCCTCGCGACGCTGATCGATTGCGCACGCAGGCACAACCTGGTCGAGGTGTCGCCGGTGGTGTGCGATATCGACGACCCCGATCGGCTCGCTTTCCCGCTGCGCCGGGGTGTGGTGTGGCGTAGGCGGCGCTCGGAGCTCGGTGACGAGGACTTCCTGCCCGGCATCGCGTCGCTGTTCAACGGCGCGCTGATCTCGGCGAAGGCCGTCGATCTGATCGGTGTGCCCGATCTGCGCCTGTTCGTGCGCGGCGACGAGGTGGAGGTGCACCGGCGCCTGGTCCGTTCGGGCCTGCCGTTCGGCACCTGTCTGCAGACCGCCTACCTGCACCCCAACGGCGCCGAGGAGTTCAAGCCGATTCTGGGTGGGCGCATGCACACCCAGTACCCAGACGATCCGGTGAAGCGCTACTTCACCTACCGCAATCGCGGGTACCTGATGTCGCAGCCGGGTATGCGGAAGCTGTTGCCGCAGGAGTGGATTCGGTTCTCCTGGTTCTTCCTGGTGACTCGTCGCGATCCGGCGGGCTTGAAGGAATGGTTCCGGTTGCGCTCGCTCGGACGCAATGAGCAGTTCGGTAAGCCGGACCAGCGAGGCCCCCAGAAATAGGGGCACAGATCCTGGGGCTCGCGACCTAGGATCCGATAGGTGACCTTACGAACGAGTTTCGCGTCCGCCGCCGCCGTTCTCGCAGGCAGCGCGCTGTGCCTGGCCGCGCCGGGCACCGCGAGCGCCGATGACACCTGTCAGCTCGGCGCCTCCAATGTCGGTCCCCGGTCCTGCGTGATGAACGAAGTGCGGACGGCGCCGGTGCCCACGCTCGGCAACGGCGTGTGCTTCGGCATCGTCAATGTGGGCGGCACCGCCTTCGACGGACCGCTCAACGATCCGAGCGTCGCACCCGGTGCCACCCACAGCATCTCGCTGCGCATCTCGCACGGCCTGCTCGGCAACATGGCACCCGCCCTGCTCACCTGCGATGTGAACGTCATCGTCGACTGGCGGAACCTGGACAACGGCGTCACCGGCTCCATGACGCATTTCGTCCCCGCCCGTCACAACAGCACCTACCCGTTCCAGGTGATCGCCCCCACCGGGCCCGGCCGGTTCCAGCTCACCGTGCGCACCGACCGGCCGAGCCTGCCCGCCTCGACCGAGGTCGTCGTGCCCTGACCTGCGTCGATGCCCACGGAGAGCTGATCGGGCTCGCGGTGGCACAAATCGGTTGTGCGATGCCCTGGGTATGCGGCACAGTAGGAGCAACGTTGGAGAGGAGGTGGATGTCCGTGAGTACAGATGTGTGGATTGCCGTACCCGGGGTGCGCGATTGCGCCCCCACTGTTCCGGACATCACCTCTACTCGCTGAGCCCGACGTCGGGCCCGGCGCCCGACGAAGGACTTCTACCGATGGTCGACTACGACCTGCTCGTCCCCTACGGCTGGACCGAAGCCGTAGCTTCCGAATATCTCCCGCTGCTCGGCGATCTCGTGCCCGCACGCATCGTCCGGATGGATCGCAGCGAATGCGATGTGGTCGCACCGGGCGGCCCGTCTCGTGCCGCCTGCCCGCGTGACATCACCGGCTTGTGCACCGGCGACTGGGTCGGACTCGATGCCGAAGGCACTGTGCGCCTGCTACTTCCGCGCCGTTCGGCGATCATGCGGTCGTCGGTGTCGGGGCGCTCGGTCGCCCAGGTGCTCGCCACCAATGTCGACACCGTGCTGATCTGCAGTGCCGCCGACGGTGACGTCGACCTGGGACGGATCGAGCGCATGCTCGCCCTCGCCTGGGAGAGCAATGCCCAACCCGTGGTCGTGCTCACCAAAGCCGATGCGGCGGATCATCTTCCGCTCGACGAGGTCCGTGCGGTCGCGCCGGGGGCGACGGTACTCGCGGTGAGCGCCGCCGCCGAGACAGGGCTGGATGTGCTCACGGCCGTGCTGCACGGCACGGTTGCCTTGATCGGTCCGTCCGGCGCGGGCAAGTCGACCCTGGCCAACGCCCTGCTCGGCGCGGAAGTGTTCGCCACCAACGCCGTTCGCGCGGTCGACGGCAAGGGCCGCCACACAACGGTCCACCGGGAGCTGCGACCGCTCCCCGGCGGCGGCACCCTCATCGACACACCGGGGCTACGCGGCATCGGCCTCTACGACGCCGCCGACGGTATCGGCAAGACCTTCAGCGACATCGAATCCCTCGCCGCTGATTGCCGTTTCGCCGACTGCGCGCACGAGACCGAGCCAGGCTGCGCGGTCCAGGCGGGCATCGCCGACGGCACCATCACCGAACGCCGCCTCACCAGCTACCGCAAGCTGGCGAAGGAGAACGAGTGGATGGCCGCGCGCACCGACAAGCGCCTGGCCGCCGAACGCGAACGCGCCTGGCGCTCGATCGCCAAACAACACCGCAAGCAGTACCGCGAACGCGGCTACCGCTGACCCAACCGATCAGCTGGGGTCGATGCCGTAGAGGCGGGCCCAGTTCTCACGGCTGGTGAGTTCGGGGACCGCCGCGCGGTATTCGGCCTGGAGCCTGGGCAGTTCGCGGCGGAGTTTGCGCAGCGTGCGGTAGGTGCGGATGAGCAGAGCACGGGCGCGGGCCTTGTCGCGGCGGCGCACGCGCACGCCCGACTGGGACGCGTCGGTGACGACGACGTGGTCGAACAGGCCCACATGCCACCAGTGCGCGTCCTCGCGGGTGACCCCGATCAAGCCGTGCTGGGTACGTCCGGTCCACTGCGTGATCGCGCGCTTGATGAGCACCAGGGTGATGCGGCTCGGCTCACCACTCGCGCGGCGCACCTGGATCTCGGCCGAGTTCACCGGCGGGGTCGCGGCGGGATGCTTGATGGTCTCGGGGTAGTCGTTGCGGGAGCCGCGGGCCGCGGCCAGTGCCTCGATGCCACCGTCGCGCAGCACCTTCGGACCCTTCATGAAGTCCTCGATGCCCTGCAGGGTGGTGTGCACCAGGCCGTACTGCATGCCGACGAGATGTTCGGCGATGTAGCGGAAGAAGTCCTTGGTGACGGACTTGGCGTCCAGATCGGTGTGCAGGGCGCCGACGATGAGCGAGTTGCGCGTGGAGAAGTAGCGCGCCCAGTCGTCGTAGTCCTTCCAGTAGAAGTCGGCGTGCCAGACGGCGGCGTTGGGCAGGGTGACGGTGACGAAACCGTTCTCGCGGGCGCGGATGCCGTATTCGACATCGTCCCACTGGAAGAAGATCGGGACCGGAAGGCCGATCTTCTTCACGACCTCGGCCGGGATCAGGCAGGTCCACCAGGCGTTGTAGCCCGCGTCGACGCGGCGCTCCTGGTTCTTCTTGAGCATGGAGGTGTTGCGCAGTGCCTTGGGCACCTTCTGCCCGTGCTTGAGCTCACCCAGGCGCACGTCCTCGGCGCCGACATTGAGGTAGTCGGGGTTGAGCAGGAACAGCATCTGCGCGCCGACCAGGGTGGGATCGACGGTCAGGTTCGCGAAGGCCTGTAGGCGCAGGACGGTCTCGGGCTCGCAGAGGATGTCGTCGTCCATCAGGATGACGTCGGCGTGCTCGTTGGCCGCCGACACCTCGTACAGCCCACGGGTGAAGCCGCCCGCGCCACCGAGATTCGGCTGACGGATGTAGCGCAGCTTGTCGCCGAAATCGGGGCGGACCTGCTGGAACAGCGGCCGGTTCTCCACCGGGTCGGTGCCCTGGTCGACGACGTAGACCGCGTCGATGGCGGCCAGCACCGTGGGGTCCGAGGCCAGTGCGGCGACGGTGTGGGCGCAGTCCTCGGCGCGGTTGAAGGTGCAGATCGCGATGGCGACCGGGCGAACCGTCTCGGGGGCCGCGGCGGTCCAGGTCAGTTCGGTGATGTCGAGTTCGCCGCCGATCGCGTCGAACTCGAGCCACAGCGCGCCACCGTCGACGTACTGGTCCAGCGGCGCGGTCAGGCTCACGAACCCGCTGCTGGTCGCCACCAGCGAGGCGACGATGCGGCGGTGTCCGGCGATGTCGGAGGCGACCAGGCGCACATTGGCCTTGTTGCCCACCTGCAGGTTCGCGGTGGCGGTCACCTCGGTGACGGTGGTCCAGCGCTGCCAGTAGCTGGCGGCGAACCGGCCGAAGTAGGTGTTGGTGTGGGCGGTCGCACCCTTGGGCAGGTGCAGCGACAGGCGCTCGCGGATGGCGGCACCGCCCTTGACGACGGCGTAGAGCTCGTCGCTCACCCGCGCCGACGGGCCGGTGAAGATACCCCTGGCCAGAACCAAGCGTTCGGGTGCCGAGTGTTCACCACGCAGTGACGCGGGTGCGGCCTCGTGCCGTTCGTTCGATTCGGTCACGACTCGAGTAGCCGACTGCTCCATGAAGTCCTCGAAATTCTCGGTATCGACTGCGCCGACGCAAGCAGTCACGTAAGGAAAGGGCGGCGCGGCGGGCGGGGTGAGGATATCAATCACCGCCGGGCCTGGCGCCGTCAGTGAGGGGTAACAGCACCCCGCGCGTGTTGCTCACCGGTTGCCTCGGTGCCGGTGAACACGAATTTGTCGTAGGCCCAATAACGGAATACGACAGCAAGCGTCTGGCCGATGACGGTGGCGGAAATGTTGTCCGACAGCGGCGACGACAGTTCCAGCACATAGCGGGAAAAGCCGAGGCAGCCCAGTTGCAGGCCGATCGCCACGACATTCACCAGCGCGTACAGCAGGTATTCGCGGCCCGCGCTGCCGGACTTCTTGTGCGCGAAGGTCCACCACTTGTTGCCGAAGTAGGTGACCACCGTGGCCACCACGATCGCGATGATCTTCGCGGTGAGCGGCGAGTGATAGAGCACACCCTCCGACAGCGACAGACCGCCACCCCAGAACACCAGCAGGTTGTACGTACCGGCGTCGACGAGGAAGCCGACCGCGCCGACGATGAGGAACGCCGCCCCCTGCCGCAACGCCGTCGTCACCTTCGTCAGCAGCGAAACCGGCGGAACATCTTGATGCGACACGGACCCGACGGTAACCGGCCACCACCCCCGACCCCGAGGAGGGGCGGCCACAAAGGGAGCCGGTAGGGCCGCGAACACGCGGCGCCCGCGCCGCCAAAGGTGCTGTACCCTCCCGGTGACCCTTCTACTGCCTACATCTGAGGATTGACCCGGGTGGACTCCACCGAGCTTCGCATTGCCGCCGTGGTCCCCTGCCACAACGAGGAGGCCGCGGTCGCCAAGGTCGTCGCCGACCTGAAGGCCGCCGTGCCGGGGATCGTCGTCTACGTCTACGACAACCTGAGCACCGACCGCACCGCCGAATGCGCCCGCGAGGCCGGGGCGATCGTGCGCTACGAGAACACCAAGGGCAAGGGCAATGTGGTTCGCCGCGCCTTCGCCGACATCGAGGCCGACGTCTACCTGATGATCGACGGCGACGACACCTACGAGGCGTCGGCGGCCCCGCTGATGATCAAGACGCTGCTCGAGGGCCCCTACGACCACGTGCTCGGCGTGCGCAAGCAGGACGACACCGACACCAGCGCCTACCGCTCCGGCCACGAGACCGGCAACAAGGTGCTCAACGGCGTGGTCGGCAAGGTGTTCGGCGAGAACGTCGAGGACATGCTGAGCGGCTTCCGGGTGTTCTCGCGCCGGTTCGTGAAGAGCTTCCCCGCGGTCTCGCGCGAATTCGAGATCGAGACCGAGCTGACCGTCCACTCGCTGCACCTGCGGGTGCCGCAGACCGCGGTGCAGGTCGGCTTCCGCGACCGTCCGGCGGGCAGCGAGTCCAAGCTGCGCACCTACCGCGACGGCACCAAGATCCTGGCCCTGATCCTCGGCTTGGCCCGGCACGAACGCCCGGTCGCCTTCTACGGCCTGTTCGGCACGATCACCTGGCTGATCGCGATCATCCTGACCGTGCCGATCGTGATCGACTTCTACAACACCCACGAGGTGGCGCGGTTCCCGACGCTGTTCCTCGGGTTCACCCTGGTGCTGCTCGGCAGCCTGGCCTGGACCGCCGGGCTGATCCTCGACGGCATCCGCCGGTCGCGACACGAGGCCGCGCGCCTGGTGTACCTGCGCTATTCGGCCGCCGGTGTGAGCGAGGACATCGCGGCCGGAGACCGTCGGTGACCAGCACCGTCGAAGACGAGACCACTGTCGCCACCGAGCCGGTTCCCGCGACCTCGCGCACGGACCGGCTGCTCGCTCCGCTCGCCGCGCTGACCGGCCGGTTCGGTGCCGCGACGGTCGCGTTCGCGGTGCTCGCAACGGTGTTCGGCGCCCTGTTCGCCGTGCTCACCCCGGCGTTCTGGGGTCATGACGAGATCACCCAGTTCGGTCGCGCCTACCAGGTGGCGCACGGCGGGGTGTTCCCGCAGCGCATCCACGACGATCGCGGTGTCGCCTACGGCGGGCAGATCCCGGTGAGCATCGACGAGCTCATGGGCTACGCCTTCCGCGACTACAACGACAACCCCGAGGAACCCGGCGCGATGGTCGCCGACCCCGGCGCCTACGACCGGCTCACCGGCGCCGACATCTCCTCGGCGACCCGGCCGATGTGGTTCACCAACACCGCCGCCTACTCCCCCGTGCCGTATGTGCCCGCCGCCGTCGGCATCCGGGCCGGTGAGGCGCTCGGCCTGAACATCGGTGGGATGTACCTGCTGACCCGCCTGGCCGGGCTGGCGACCTACCTCGCGGTGGTCGGGTTCGCGCTCTACGCGCTGCGCCGGCGGCGCACCCAGTGGCTGGTGTTCACCGTCGCCGTGCTGCCGATCGCGTTGTTCCAGGCGGGCACCGTCACCGCCGACACGCTCACCAACGCGCTGGCCATCCTGGTGTCGGCGCTGGTGGTGAAGGCGCTGTTCGTCGGTGACCGGCTGAGCAGGCCCGAGACCGCCGCCCTGCTGGCCGCGACGATCGCGCTGCCGCTGAGCAAACCGGCCTACGTGCTGATCGCCATGCTGATCGTGGTCGTGCCCGCCGAACGGCTCGGCTTCACCGGCAAGCTGAAGGTGCTGCCCTGGGTGTTCGCGGTGACCGGCGGCACGCTGTTCCTGGTCTGGACCAAGATCGCCGCACCGACCGGCGACGGCATGAGCCTGATGCGGCCGCCACACCAGTGGGGGCAGGTGCGTCCCGGCGACCAGCTGCGCGGAATCCTCGGCGACCCGGTGCAGTTCGTGCACACCTTCGGCGAGAGCATCGCGCTGCGCGATCACCGCTGGTTCAACCAGTTCTTCGGCGAACTCGGCTTCGCCTACGTCGACGCGCCCGCGCTGACCATGCTGGCCTGCCTGATCGCCTTCGCGGTGAGCTTCGGCACGGCCGACCTGATGACGAGCACGCGGCGCCGCACCCTGATCGTCGCTGCGACGGGCCTCGCCAGCGTCGCGATGGTCTACGTGACGCTGTACATGTCGTTCACGCCGGTGGACTACTACATCATCGACGGTGTGCAGGGCCGGTACTTCGTGCCGCTGGCCATCCTCGGGATCGCGGTGGTGATCCGCTGGGTGCCCCTGCGACTGCGCGACGCCGACGGTGTGGTGCCGACCCGTGGACCGGGGCTCACCGTTGCCTGTGCGTCGCTGGTCGCGCTGATCGCCGCTGCCGCAACGTATTACACCGTCGTCTGGGGCTGACCCCGGACGACGGTGTATTCCGTCAGAGTGTCTGTTCGCCCGCCGCCGCGTAGGCACGTTCGGTGTCGGCCTTCTTCGGCCGCCACCAGTCCTCGTTCTCGCGGTACCACGTGATCGTGTCGGCCAGGCCGGTCCGGAAGTCGCGGTAGCGCGGGGCCCACCCGAGTTCCTCGCGCAGCAGACTCGCATCGATCGCGTAGCGCTGGTCGTGGCCGGGCCGGTCGGTGACGTGATCGAAATCGGCGGGATCGCGATCGAAGGCTTCCAGAATGAGTTGCACGACACTGAGATTGTCGAGTTCACCGTCGGCGCCGATGAGATAGGTCTGCCCGATGCGGCCGCGCTCCAGAATGTCCAGGACCGCGCGATTGTGGTCATCGACGTGAATCCAGTCGCGCACCTGATGACCGGCGCCGTACAAACGCGGACGCACACCGTCGATCAAATTGGTGATCTGACGTGGGATGAATTTCTCCACGTGCTGATACGGCCCGTAATTGTTGGAACAGTTCGACAGGGTGGCGCGCACGCCGAAGGAACGGCTCCACGCGCGCACCAGCAGATCGCTACCAGCTTTGGTCGCCGAATACGGACTCGACGGGTTGTAGGCCGTCGTTTCGGTGAAGGCCGGGTCGTCGGGGGTGAGGTCGCCGTACACCTCGTCCGTGGAAACGTGGTGGTAGCGCACGTCGTGGCGGCGCACGGCCTGCAGCAGGGAGTAGGTGCCGACGATATTGGTCTGCACGAACGGCCACGGTTCGGCGAGCGAGTTGTCGTTGTGCGATTCGGCGGCGAAATGCACGACGGCGTCGACGCCGCTGACGAGATTGTCGACGAGGTCAAGATCGGCGATGTCGCCGTGGACGAATTCGATGCGGTCGGCCACCGGATCGAGGGACGCACGGTTTCCGGCGTAGGTGAGCGCGTCGAGCACCGTCACCTGAACATCGGGGCGTGTGGCCACGGTCTGCTGGACGAAATTCGCACCGATGAATCCGGCCCCGCCGGTAACGAGCACTCGCACGCCGACAACGATACGTGCTCGCCATCGGGCACAGAAAGGGAACCGGCGCGGGCCATGGTGGAATGCGTCGAGACATTTACACCGTGATGTCCGTCACACTGGACGGGTTCAGGTTACGGCCCGGGGTCTGCTTTCCTGAGAAAAACCCTAGTCGGCACTCAGGTTTCTGGGTGCGCACCATCCCTGGGGTATCACCGGTGAACAGAATTTGAATAGAAGTACACAGGTGGTTCACCGCTCGTTAGCTGCGGGGGATTTTGATCATCGAGTCCCCTCCGAACGCTCCAACATCGAGGTTCAACAAAAATGCTGATGAGGAAATTCGCCGCCACCTCGGCGCTGCTGATCGCCGCCATGGGCGTCGCCGCCGGCACCGCGCACGCCGAAGAGGCCCCGGCCGCCGCGGCCCCGATCAACTACACCGCCGACATCGTCGACGACTCGAAGGCCGTCGTCACCACCGACGCGGGCTCGATGGTCGTCGAGGACAACGTCCTGAAGATCAAGGCGGCCGACGGCACCGTCGTCGCGGGCACCCCGCTGGCGTTCCGCATCGAAGAGCACGAGCTCCCGATCGTGGCCGAGATCTCCGGCAACACCGCCACCCTCACCCCCGTGATGGACCCGGCCAAGGCTGTCTACAAGCCGGTCGCCCTGCCCTACGAGGCGCAGGCGCCCTGGAAGACCGAGTACGACCGTGAGGTCGCGGCGTTCAACCGCCTGAAGGACACCATCTCCGTCGGCGCCACCATGGGTGCGCTCGTCGGTGGTCTCGGTGGCGCGGCTGTCGGCTGCATCGCCGGTGCCGGTGCCGGTCTGGTCCTGACCGGTGCCCTCCTCGCGCTGTTCGGCGCGGGCCCGCTGGCGGGCTGCATCGCCGGTGCCGCCGCTGTGGGCTTCCTCGGTGTGCTTGCCGGTCAGCTGTTCGTCACCGCGCCGGTCGCCATCGGTGCGGCGATCCAGTACTTCGCCACCGTCACCTCGCCGTTCACTCCCCCGGCCAAGTAATTCCGGTTCCGAACGGGTGACAACCGAACTCGCGTAACCGCATTCGCGAGTGGGTGGATACTCTGGTGCCCCGACGTGACTCGAAAGAGTCGCGGCGGGGCACCTGTCGTTTCGGCCGGGCCTCAGGCGGTCCTGGCGCGTTCGGCGGGCGCCACCGCTTCCCGCACGAACTTGGCGACCCGTCCGAGCGCCGAACGACTCTCCGGCATGTCCGGCAGGATGCTCATGAAGGCGTGCACCTGCCCCCGCCACAGCTCGAGTGTGTGCGGCACACCCGCCGCACCGAGCCGATGGGCCATGAGTTCGCAGTCGTAGCGCAGCAATTCGTCTTCGGCCGCGATCAGCAGTACCGGCGGCAACCCGGCCAGGTCGGCATTGACCGGCGAGAGCCTCGTATCGAGCGGACCCTCGTGCTCGGCGCCGAGGCGGACCACGGCCTCCAGCCCGGCCAGCGGAATATAGGCGTCGCGGCGCACATTCACGTAGTCCTTCTTCGCCCGGTAGTCCAGATCGAGCAGCGGACTCAAGCCGACGAGACCGGCGGGCAGCGGCAATCCGATGTCGCGGGCGCGCAGCGCGGTGGCGAAGGTGAGGAACCCGCCCGCCGAGTCACCGGCGAAGACGATGCGGCCCGGATCGGCGCCGTGACGCAGCAGCCAGCGGTAGGCCAGGACGCAGTCGTCGATGGCGGCGTCGATCGAACCGGGCAGCTGACGGTATTCCACATTGAGCACCGGCAGCCCGGTCCGCCTGGCCAGCCCGGCGGCGACCGCACGATGGGTCGACAATCCGCAGACCGCGAAGCCGCCACCGTGCAGATACAGCAGCGCACCGTGGCGCAGCGCCCGCGAGGCGCCCGCGGGCCGGATCATCTCCATCTTGAATCCGTCGAGCTGGATCTGTTCGCGCTCGATGCCCGTCGGTTCGGGGCGCAGCCGCGCGAGCAGGTCGACGGCGATTCCGCCGATGGGAATGGTTCGCCGGTTGATGGGGACGGTGCGCAGCAGCGGTCCGACGACGCCGACGCAGGCACCCATCAGCACGCGCGACGCGGTGCTCGTCCGCCCGGAGTTGACGACGATTCCCGCGGCCTTCGGGCTGGTGGTGACCCTTGGGGCGGCGGGGACGATCCCGCTCAGCACACCGGGCCTGCCGATCTTCGAGGCTTCCATCGCGCACCTACCTCACACTGGCGCGCCGACCCGGTGGCCCGGGGCGCGAGCCCCGGATCGGATGTCGACGCTGACATCTAACACAGTGATGTTTCACACATCGACGCTCACATAATCAGATGAACGCCGTCGTGTCCCAGTTATCGCCCGACACACCCGGCGGCGAAACGTTCGTGATCAATTCGTCCACGTGTCGGAACCTCCCCGACTCCTGCGGTGCCGGAGCTGGCAGACTTGCCACCTATGCGCGGAATCATCTTGGCGGGCGGCACCGGATCGCGGCTGCACCCGATCACGCGCGGGGTGAGCAAGCAGCTCGTCCCGGTCTACGACAAACCGATGGTCTACTACCCCTTGTCCACCCTCATGTTGGCAGGGATCGACGACATTCTCGTCATCACCACGCCGGAGGACGCCGAGGCGTTCACCCGGTTGCTCGGTGACGGCAGCCAGTTCGGGGTGTCTATCAGCTACGTGGTCCAGCCCGAACCCGACGGCCTGGCCAGGGCGTTCGTGCTCGGCGCCGACCACATCGGCACCGAACCCGCCGCGCTCGTGCTCGGCGACAACATCTTCCACGGGCCAGGCCTCGGCGCCAGCCTGCACCGCTTCCACGACATCGACGGCGGCGCGGTGTTCGCCTACTGGGTGAGCGACCCCACCGCCTACGGCGTGGTCGAGTTCGTGGACGGCCGCGCGGTCTCCATCGAGGAGAAGCCGAAGGTGCCGCGCTCCAACTACGCCATCCCCGGTCTGTACTTCTACGACAACGACGTGGTCGAGATCGCGCGCGAGCTGCGACCGTCGGCGCGCGGGGAGTACGAGATCACCGACATCAACCGCGCCTACCTCGAACAGGGCAGGCTCAGCGTCGACGTGCTCGCGCGCGGCACCGCCTGGCTCGACACCGGCACCTTCGACTCGCTGCTCGACGCCGCCAACTACGTGCGGACCATCGAGGAGCGTCAGGGCCTCAAGATCGGGGTACCCGAGGAGGTGGCGTGGCGGCGCGGCCTGATCTCCGACGATCAACTGTGCGCGCTCGCCGCGCCGATGGTGCGCTCGGGCTACGGGCGCTACCTGCTCGACCTGATCGACCGAGGAAAAGACTGGTAGCGCATGGAAATCCGTGAACTGGCCATCCCCGGCGCGTGGGTGGTCACCCCGCGCCTGCTCGGCGACGACCGTGGCATGTTCTGCGAGTCGTTCAAGGCCTCGGAGTTCGAGAAGGCCACCGGGCGACCCTTCGACCTGCACCAGGTGAACACCTCGGTGTCGGCGGCGGGGGTGTTGCGCGGCATCCACTACACCGAGGACCCGCCCGGCCAGGCCAAGTACGTGACGTGCGTGCGCGGCGCCTTCCTGGACGTGGTCGTCGACCTGCGACCCGGTTCGCCCACCTACGGCCGCTGGGACAGCGTGCTGCTCGACGACGTGGACCGCCGCTCGGTGTTCCTGTCCGAGGGTCTGGGCCACGCCATCCTGTCGCTGGAGAACTACTCGACGGTGACCTACCTGTGCTCGCTCGAGTACACCCCCGAATTCGACCGTGACCTGGACGCTTTCGACCCCCGGCTGGCCATCGACTGGCCGACCGAGGGTCGCGACGGCCGCCCGCTCACCTTCATCCGCTCCGCCAAGGACCAGGCCGCGGCAAGGTTGGATTAGCGGCTGACGCCGCGGCACGCCGAAAGGCACCACCGGGAAAGGTGGTGCCTTTCAGTCCTTTCGGATCAGACCGTTTGAAGCACCTTCTCCTCCTCTGTCACCGGCGCGTCGGTGACCCGCTTGCGCGGCCAGAACACCGTGAGCGCGACCAGGGCACCGAGCACCGTGACACCGGCGGCGAACTCTAGGCCGGGGCGGTAGGTGTCGAGCATCTGTTGCGGCGAGGTGCCGTGGGCGGTGCCCGAGGTGACGATGGCGGTGGTCACCGCGAGCACCACAGCGGCACCGACCTGCATGGAGGTCTGCAGCACGCCCGCCGCGAGACCCTGCTCCTCGTCGTCGATACCGCTGGTGGCCTGCACGTTGATGGCGGGGAAGCCCACCCAGCCGATGCCGATCAGCAGGATCGCCGGCAGCAGCACGGTCAGGTAGTCGGGCGCGGTGTCGACCCGCAGGAACAGCAGGTATCCGACGGCCATCACCGACATGGTCACGGCGATCACCGGGCCGGTGCCGAAGCGGTCGATCAGCTTGTCGGAGAAGAACGCCGAGGCCACGACCAAGATGCCGACCGGGAGCAGCGCCATGGCGAGCTTCAGCGGCGACCAGCCGAGGGTGTCCTGCAGGTACAGCGTCACGATGAACTGCCAGCTGAAGTACGAACCGGCGACCGCGACAATGGCCAGGCTGGCCCGCACCAGCGACACCTTGCGCAGGATCCCGAGCCGGACCAGCGGGTGGGCGACGCGCTGCTCGGTGACGACGAACGCGGCGAACAGCGCGACGACGGCGAGGAACGAGCCGATGGTGCGGGCCGAGTCCCAGCCGACCTCCGGCGCGGTGACGACGGTGTACACCAGCAGCAACATGCCCGCGGTGGACAGCAGCGCGCCGAGCAGATCGTGGCCGCCCTCCTCGGCCTTGCCGTCCTTGGGGATCAGCACGAACGCGGCGACCAGGGCGGCGACGGCGATCGGGACGGGCAGCAGGAACGTCCAACGCCAGCCGACCCCGGTCATCAGACCACCGAAGAGCAGACCCATGGAGTAACCGCCCGCGCCGAACACGGTGTAGATGGACAGCGCCTTGTTGCGCGCTTTTCCTTCGGCGAAGGTGGTGGTGATGATCGACAGGCCGGTGGGCGCGGTGAACGCGGCGGCCAGGCCCTTGATGAAGCGGGTGACGATCAGCAGCGTCGGATCGCTGACCAGGCCACCGACCAGGGATGCGACGGCGAAGACGGCGAGCGCGATGAGGAAGACCTTGCGGCGTCCGAGCAGGTCGGCCGTGCGGCCGCCGAGCAGCAGCAGACCGCCGTAGCCGAGGACGTAGCCGCCGACGAGCCACTGCAGGGTGGAGGTGGACATATCGAGTTCGGCGCCGATGGACGGCAGGGCGACGCCGATCATCGAGACGTCGAGACCGTCGAGGAAAAGAACGATGCACAGGGTGATCAGCAGGCCCCAGAGGCGAGCGGACCACCGGGTCGGGTCGGTCGCCTCGGCGGCCGAGAGCGTTGCTGGCGAAGTCATGCGGAGGACATTACATGCATGCGCATTTAATGCCAACACATTTAATGCAGTTGCATAGATCAGTCGGACGCACTAAGATGGCCGCATGTCGAACCCGGCCAACACAGCTCGGCGCAACGAAGCGCCCACCGAGCTGATCGGCCAGTGGCGCGCACTGCTCGACCGGCACGCCGCCGTGAGCTGCGCACTGGAAAAGGCGCTCCAGAACGAACATCAGATCGGTCTCAGCGAATTCGAGATCATCGACCGGCTCGTCGACGCGGACTGCGAGAAGTACCGCATGACCGAGTTGGCCACCGATATCTACCTGAGCCAGAGCGCCCTCTCGCGCGCGGTGGCCAGGCTCGAACGCGACGGCCTGGTCGAACGCGTCACCTGCCCCGGCGACCGGCGCGCGTGTTTCGTCACACTCACGGAAAAGGGCAGGGCGGTCTACGACCGGGCCCTGCCCACGCACCGTTCGGTGCTCACCGACTCCTGGTAGCGGCTACACCGTCGCGCTCGCCGCGGCGGTGATGTCGGCGAAAGCGGAACGGTAGCGGTCGAATTCGGCCGGTTTGTCGAGATAGACCGAACCGGCGAGGGTCTCCACGTAGACCACCGGCGGTTCCTGCTTGTCGACGGCGTTGTCACCGTCGAAATCGAGCACGGTGAACCGGCCCGATTCGAGCCCGGCGTGGTAGCCGCAGTCGTCGGGGACCACCCGGATGTCGACGGTGTCGCGTTCGGCCAGCTCGCGCAGGTACGCCCGCTGACCGGCGAGCACCCGATCGTCACCGATCCGGCGCGACAGCACCGACGCCGCGAGCACCACCCGCAGCCGCAGCGGCGCAGCGGCCCGAGTGAGCAGGGCCTGTCGGGCCGTACGCACCCGCAGCCGCCGGTCCAGGTCCGCCTCGGTGAGCCCGGGGATCGTCCGCTCTAGCAGTGCCCTGGTGTAGTCCTCGGTCTGCACCAGGGCCGGGACCAGGCCGTCCTCGTAGATCGACAGCTCGGCCGCCGCCTCCTCGAGGCCGATGTAGACCTCGAAACCCTCCGGAATCACATCGCCGTAACTCGTCCACCAGCCCCGCGCCTTGGTTTCGCGAGCCAGTGCCGCCAGCGGTTCCACCTGCTCGGCGGGCGCGCCGTACACCTTGCACATGGCCTCGACATCGAGGCTGCGCAACGACGTCTGCCCCGTTTCGATCCGCCAGATCTTCGCTTCCGACCACTCGAGTTGCGCCGCCGCGGTTCTGGTAGTCATCCGCGCACGGTTGCGCAGGTCACGTAAGTGCCTGCCCAGCTGCCTGCGCGGCATGGTCGAACCGGTGACGCCCTGCGGTGAAGCCATACTTCCCCCCTGTATCCAAATCCGGCCTCCCCGTTGTCCGCTGGAGGCCGCCGTTCGCAGCTGATGCATCATCAGATCTGCGGACGGATTGTTTCACAATGAATCGGACACCGCGCAAGACCTACTTCTTCTTCCGGAACCGCCAGAACTGAACGGCGCGAACATCTTCGGACAGCTGGTTCACCGGCTCGGCGACATCGGACAGTGCTTGGAACAACCCGTCGGCGAGTTCGCTGATGTGCTCGACCCGGCCCGCGAGCCGGGCGGCGTTGTCGGCGAACTCGAGCATCAACCGCACCGACGCGGCGATGGTGACACCGAGCGGAACGGCCACGAGGGCGGCGAGCACACCGAGCACCGCCGAGGCCTTCCACATCAGCACCGTCAGCGCGATCGGCAGGCCGATCGCGAAGGAGATCACGCACAGGATGTAGGCGAGCGGCAGCAGCGTGCGGGTCGCGGGCCTGCGGAATTGCACGTCGAGCAGGGAGCGAAGCGCCTCGGCACCCCACTCGGTGGCCGAGCGGGTGCTGCGGAACGGATCGTCGAATCCGGCATCGCGGGCGATGGGGGTTCCCTCGGCCGCCTCGGAGTCCTCGGTCTGCTCCCGCGAACGCGACGCCGTACGCTTCACGTCGGCCTCTTTCCAAGAGAGCCAGCGAGATTCGGCCTCGAACTCCTCGGCCTCCGGCTCACCGGCCGGAGTGGTGTTCGGCACGTCGGTCATGGCCCGATCCTGCCCGCTTTCCGACGACACGCCAACACGACGGGGACCGAACCTGCGATAGCGAAGGTTCACCGAGTGAGACGAACCAGACAGTCTCGATTATTTTTCCGAATCCGCGTAACAACTCGGCCACCTTGCGCCGATACGCCCATGAACGCAGGAACAGAGCTCTTCGGGGAATGGAGAACACAGTGCGCACGACGTTTCCGACCAACACTATGGCCGCCGACAAGGGTGCCGCCGCGCTGGACTACGCCGCGCGGGGTTGGAACGTTGCCGAAACCACCAACGGCCTGTGCCTGGTGACCGACGAGAACGTTTCGGCCATCGAGATCACCGGCGAGATGGCAGGCGAGGTTCGTCGCTTCCTGCGCGCCAACAACCTGTCCGGCCCCGTGATCGAGATCCCGGGCGCCGAGCGTCGCGAGATCCACCTGGTGACCGGCGTCGCCAAGGCCGCCATGGCCATCGCCGCGATGCGCGAGGCCGGTGTGCTGGTGCACACCGACGGCGCGAGCATCCCCCTGCCGCCCACCCAGCTGGCCGCCGGTTCGGCGTCGTGGGGCGTCGCTCCGTCCGAGGCCCGCTGGGTTCCGCCGGTCGTCGCGCTCGGTGCCGCCGTGCGTGCCGCCGCGTCCCGCAAGCGCGCCACGCTGACCGTGGCCTGCTGAGGCAGCTTTTCCACAGCCGACCCGCGACCGCGACGGATCCCCACGTCGCCTCGCGGGTTTTCTGCGTTTCCCGGTGCCGAGCGGCCGGGGTGGAGTAGGCATGAACCATGGCTCCGCGCTCGTTGCTTCGCACCTGCCCGCTCTGTGAGGCCGTCTGCGGCCTGAGCATCACCCTCGACGACAACGACCGGGTGCTCTCGGTGCGCGGCGACCGAGACGACCCGTTCAGCAAGGGCTTCATCTGCCCCAAGGGCGCCGGTTTCGGGAAGCTCGACGACGACCCCGATCTGGTCACCACCCCGCTCGTCCGCGACGGCGCCGACTTCCGCCCGGCGAGTTGGGACGAGGCGTTCGACCTGATCGCCGAGCGTTTCGCCGCTGTGCGCGCGGCGCGCGGCACCGGCGCCACCGGCATCTACCTCGGCAATCCCACTGCCCACACGATCGCGGGCGCCCTCTACGCGCCCGCGCTGGTCCGCGCGCTGAGCACCCGGCACGTGTACTCGGCCAGCACTGCCGATCAGATGCCCAAGCAGGTGGCCGCCGGGCTGATGTTCGGCGACCCGATGGCCGTCCCCGTTCCCGACCTCGACCGCACCGACTACTTGCTGATGCTCGGCGCCAACCCGCTGGAATCGAACGGTTCGCTGTGCACGGCGCCCAACTTCCCCGGCCGATTGAAGGCGCTGCGGGCGCGCGGCGGCACGCTCGTCGTCGTCGATCCACGGGCGACGCGGACGGCGGAACTGGCCGACGAACACCTCTTCATCCGGCCCGGCACCGACGCCTATCTGCTGTTCGCGGTGGTGCACACGTTGTTCGCCGAAAACCTGGTCGACGTGCGCGTGGCCGTCGACAACCTCGACGAACTGCGCGACGCCGCAGCCGATTTCACGCCCGAGATCGCGACAGAACGCACCGGCATTACGGCCGAGACCATCCGCCGCATCGCCCGCGAACTCGCCGCCGCCCCGACGGCCGCCGTCTACGCCCGGATCGGCACGTGCACCACCGAATTCGGCACGCTCACCCAGTGGCTCGTCGATGCGATCAATGTCCTCACCGGCAACCTCGACTCCCCCGGCGGCGCCATGTTCGCCACCCCGGCGGCGCTCGGCATCACGCGCACCAAACCGTTCCGACCGGGCCGCTGGACCAGCCGGGTGCGCGAATTGCCCGAAACCATGGGCGAACTCCCCGTCGCCACCCTCGCCGACGAACTGGAAACCCCTGGTGAAGGGCAGATCCGCGCGCTGGTGACGGTGGCTGGCAACCCGGTGCTCTCCGCGCCGAGCGGCGCGCGGCTCGACGCGGGACTGGCCGGACTCGAATTCATGGTGAGCGTCGACCGGTACGTCAACGAGACGACCCGGCACGCGAATGTGATTCTGCCGCCGCCTCGTTCGATCCAGTCACCGCACTACGACTTCGCGCTGCTGCACTTCGCGGTGCGCAACTACGCGCGCTACTCGCGCCCCTTGGTGCCGCTCGACGGCAGGCCGTCGGAATCGGCGGTGCTCGCCCGGCTCGCGGCGGCCGTGAGCGGGCAACCACATCACAGCGACGAGGCCGTCGCGATGATCGACGAACTGGTCATCGCGGGCATGCTGCACAAGGCGGGCACGAGTGACCGCCGCGACGAGCTCGATGGCGCCGACTCCACTGAACAACGCGTCGATCTGATGCTCAAACTCGGCCCCTACGGCGCGTGGAACGGCGGCGACCTCGGCCTGCGCACCCTCCTCGACAACCCGCACGGCATCGACCTCGGCCCGCTCGAGCCGCGTCTGCCGAAGGTCCTGCTGACCGCGTCGAAACGCGTCGACCTCGCACCGCGGCCCCTGCTCGCCGACGTCTCGCGCCTGCGCGAAGGCCTCGCGGCGAGTATGCCGCCCATGGTGCTGATCGGGCGCAGGCAGCTGCGATCCAACAACAGCTGGATGCACAACATCGAGGTACTGGTCGGCGGCTCCAACCACTGCACACTGCACATCCACCCCGAGGACGCCGACCGCCTCGGCATCGGCGAGACGGCCGAGATCACCTCCGCCGCCGGTTCGCTGACCGTGCAAGTGGAGCTGACAGCGGCGATCATGCCCGGGGTGGTGAGCCTGCCGCACGGGTGGGGACACGCCACGAGCACGACCCAGTCCGTCGCGCGGGCCAACCCTGGCGTGAATGCCAATGCGCTGACCGACAATTCGATCGTCGACGCGATCACCGGAACGGCCGTGTTCAACGGTGTACCGGTGACGGTCGGACCGGCCTGATTGGTCGTCGCCCAGAAAACCCGAAGCAAACCGCTCGTTACGGTCTTTCGCAATACCGGACTCGCCACGCGGAAGGCCGAACTCCCCTAGACTCCAATGAGATTGCGGTCACAGCACTTCGGCAGCAGAGGGGCCCCGATGCCTGGACAACAGGTCGGCAGCGACGGAGAGCACGAACTTCAGGAGACGTTGGGCACCACCGAACGCGCCGAACGATTCTACGATGACCAGGTCATCGACTATCTCAACCCGATGATGCGGGAATTCGTCACCCGGATGGACATGGCGTTCATCTCCACGGCCGACGCGCACGGCGAATGCGACGCCAGCTTCCGCGCGGGAACCCCCGGTTTCCTGCACGTGATCGACGATCGCACGATTGCGTACCCCGAATATCGAGGTAACGGGGTGATGGCCAGCCTCGGCAATATTCTCGAGAACCCGCACGTCGGCATCCTGATGATCGACTTCGTCCGCGACCTCATCGGCCTGCACGTGAACGGAAAGGCCCGCATGGTCGCCGACAGCGAGCTGCGCGAAACCGTCACCGATCTGCCGCCGGCCGAACGAGGCAAAGCGGCACAGGTCTGGGTGGTCGTCGACGTGGAGGAGGCCTACATCCACTGCCGCAAACACATACCGCAGATGATTCCCGTCGCCCGCGATCGCCGCGAATGGGGCACCGACAACGTCCGCGCCAAAGGCGGCGACTACTTCGGCGTGAAGGCGGGTCACCAGCACGCCGAAGTCAGGGCGGGTTGACCTACTCGATCTTGAAGATCACCACACGCTGCACGACGAAGTTGATCACCGTCGCCGTGCCCTGCGCGACGACGAACGCCACCGTCTGACGCCACCACTGGTCGGGCAGCGCGAACGCGAGCGCCGCGAACACACCGAGCTGTACCGCGAACGTCACCGCGTACAGCGCGACGACGGCCGCGAACCGCTTGCGGCTCGGTTCGGCCTGGAACGTCCAGCGACGATTGATCAGGTACGCCGTCGTGGTGCCAGCGACGAAGCTGACCGCCTTGGCGAGCACCTCGGGCACCCCGAGCACGTTCGACAGCAACAGCAGCAGACCGAAGTCGACGATCGCCGAGAAACCGCCCGTGAGGGTGAACCGGACAATCTGCGTCTTCAGATCGACATCGGTACCCCCCGGCTCGTCGACCAGCGGAATTTCGGGGGGCAGGGGCAGATGCGGCTGTGCTTGCACGTGAGGAAGGGTACGAGACCGGTCACCGGTTGTGCCATGCCTGTAGCCTCTAAGCCGATGTCTGAGAACATTTCGACCACCAACGACGGGCCGTTCGTGCTTCCTACGCGCACGCGCAAGCTCACCGGTTGGGGTCGCACCGCACCCACCTCCGCCGAAGTGCTCTCGACCGGCGATCCCGAGCTGATCGCCGAGGCCGTGCGCATGGTCGCCGAGGACAACGACAGCAAGCCAGCGCACTTGCGCCGTGGCGTGATCGCCCGTGGCCTCGGCCGCTCCTACGGCGACCACGCCCAGAACGCGGGCGGCCTCGTCATCGACATGCCCGCGCTCAACCGCATCCACCGCATCGACCGCGACACCCGCCTGGTCGACGTCGACGGCGGCGTGAGCCTGGACCAGCTGATGAAGGCCGCGCTCCCGTTCGGTCTGTGGGTTCCCGTGCTCCCCGGCACCCGCCAGGTGACGATCGGCGGCGCCATCGCCTCCGACATCCACGGCAAGAACCACCACAGCGAGGGCAGCTTCGGCAACCACGTCCGCTCGATCGACCTGCTGGTCGCGGACGGTTCGGTCCGCACGGTGTCGCCGGACAACGACGCGGAGCTGTTCTGGGCGACGGTCGGTGGCAACGGGCTCACCGGCATCATCCTGCGCGCGACCATCGAGATGGCGCCGACGGAGACGGCCTACTTCCTCAACGACGGGGTGAAGACCTCGACGCTGGACGAAACCGTCGCCGCCCACAGCGACGGCAGCGAGGCGAACTACACCTACTCGAGCGCCTGGTTCGACGTGATCAGCCCGCTGCCCAAGCTCGGCCGCGCGACGATCACCCGCGGTCGCCTGGCCAAGCTGGACGAACTGCCCAAGAAGCTGCAGAAGAAGCCGCTGAAGTTCGACGCGCCGCACCTGATGACGGTGCCCGATATCTTCCCGAACTTCACCATGAACAAGCTGACGCTCTCGGCGGTCGGCGAGGCGTACTACGCCATGGGCGGGAACTACACCGGCAAGGTGCAGAACCTGACGCAGTTCTACCACCCGCTCGACATGATCTCGGAGTGGAACCGTGGCTACGGTTCCAACGGATTCCTGCAGTACCAGTTCGTGGTGCCGACCGAGGCGGTCGAGGAGTTCAAGCGGATCATCATCGACATCCAGGCCTCAGGCCACTACTCCGCGCTGAATGTGTTCAAGCTGTTCGGTCCAGGTAACGACGCGCCGCTGAGCTTCCCGATGCCGGGCTGGAACATCTGCGTGGACTTCCCGATCAAGCCGGGCCTCAACGAGCTGGTCACCGACCTGGACCGCCGCGTGATGGAATTCGGCGGCCGTCTCTACACCGCGAAGGACTCGCGCACCAGCGCCGAGACCTTCCACAAGATGTATCCCCGGATCGACGAGTGGATCAAGGTCCGCCGCAGCGTCGACCCGAACGGCGTGTTCATGTCCGATATGGCCAGGAGGCTGGAGCTCCAGTGATCAACGCAGTTGGCAACCCGCAGACCATCCTGCTCTTCGGCGGCACCTCCGAGATCGGTCTCGCGATCTGCGCGGAGTACCTGCGCAAGAGCCCCGCGCGGATCATCCTGGCGAACCTGCCCGGCGACCCGCTGCTCGACGATGCCGTCGCCAAGCTGAAGGGTGCCGGTGCCACGGCGGTCGAGGTCGTCGACTTCGACGCGCTCGACACCGACTCGCACCCGAAGGTGGTCGACGCCGCCTTCGCCGGTGGTGACGTGGATGTCGCGATCGTGGCGTTCGGTGTGCTCGGCGACGCCGAGCAGCTGTGGCAGGACCAGCGCAAGGCGGTCATGACCGTCGGCATCAACTACACCGCCGGTGTGTCGGTGGGTGTGCTGGTCGGCGACAAGTTCAAGGCGCAGGGTCACGGCCGGTTCATCGTGATGTCGTCGGTGGCCGGTGAGCGGGTGCGTCGCTCGAACTTCGTGTACGGCTCGACCAAGGCCGGTCTCGACGGCTTCTACCTGGGTCTGGGCGAAGCGCTTCGTCCGCACGGTCCGCGCGTCACCGTCGTCCGCCCGATGCAGGTGCGCACCTCGGCGACCAAGGCACACTGGGAAGCGACCGGCTCCAAGGAAGCCCCGCTCACGGTCGATCCCGAAGACGTCGCCCGCCAGGCCGTCGCCGCCTCGGAGAAGGGCACCGAGATCGTGTGGACCCCCAACGAGGCCCGCTTCGTGATGTCGGCCCTGCGCCACGTGCCGCGCCCGATCTTCCGCAAGCTGCCCATCTGATCGAGAGCCACCGCGACTGCCGCACCGCCACTCCGGCGGTGCGGCAGTTTCGTTGTGCTGGGCGTCGGCGCGAGCCCGACGGACTCGGCCCGCTCCACTAGGCTGACCCGGACCGTCGAGCTGAGTGGACCCGGAGGAATGCGCGCCGATGACTACCGATGACAACGCGCGGGCGGGGCGCGCGACAGCGACCGGTCTCGCCGAAGGTGCCGCGGCGGCGTTCGTCGCGCTGGTCGTGGCGGTGGTCGGGTTGTTCGCGTTCTCGGCGGTGCAGTGGCCTGCGTTCAACTCCTCCAACGTGACTCGGGCGCTGACCACGGTCGGGCAGGTCGTCTCGGTGGGGCTGTTGGTGGTCTCGGTGTTGCTGATCCGGCTGCGGAAGTGGCCTGTCATCGCGAAACTTGCTTCCTGGGTGGGCATTTCGGCATTCGTCACTGTGACGCTCGGGATGCCGCTTGCGGCGACGAAGCTGTACCTGTTCGGCGTTTCGGTCGACCAGGAATTCCGCACCGAGTATCTGACGCGGCTCACCGACAGTGCGGCGCTGCGGGACATGACCTATGTCGACCTGCCGCCGTTCTATCCGGCGGGCTGGTTCTGGATCGGCGGACGGGTCGGGAACCTGCTCGGCATGGACGGCTGGGAGGTGTTCAAGCCGTACTCGATCGGGATGCTCGCCGTGGCCGCCACGGTGGCGCTCGTGCTGTGGGCGCAGCTGGTGCGCGCCGACATGGCCGTGGGTGCCGCGGCCGCGGTGACCGCGATGACCTTGGCCTATGCCTCGCCCGAAGCGTACGGGGCCGTGCTCGTCGTGTTCATTCCGCCGGTGCTCGTGCTGGCGTGGGGTGCGCTGCATCGACGCTCGGGCGGGTGGGGCGCGGTGCTCGGCACCGGGTTGTTCCTCGGGGTGGCGGCCTGCTTCTACACGCTGTACCTGGCGATCGCGGCGTTCACCGTGGTGTTGATGGCGGTGATCGCCGCCGCGTGCGCGCTGTACGCGCGGCGAGCGAGCGGACGGGCGATCGGCAAGCGCGATGCGGCCGTCACCACCGAGCCCGCGTGGCGGGTGGTTGTCGTGCCGTTCACACGGCTGGCGGCGATCGGCGTGCTCGCGATCGCGGTGGCGCTGGTGGTGTGGACGCCGTATCTGCTGAAGATGCTGTCCGGGGCGAAGTTGCCCTCCGGCAACGCTTTCCACTATCTGCCCGAGTCGGGCGCGCAGCTGGCGTTCCCGATGCTCGAGTTCTCGCTACGGGGGGCGCTGTGCCTGCTCGGGTTGCTGTGGCTGGTGGTGCGGGCTGGATCGTCGCGGCGGGCACAGGCGCTCGGCATCGGCGTGGTGGCGATCTACCTGTGGACGCTGCTGTCGATGGCCGCGACGGCAGCGGGCACCACCCTGCTGTCGTTCCGGCTGGAACCTGTCCTGCTCGCCTTGCTCGCCGCCGCAGGCGTTTTCGGCCTCGTCGAGGGCGGCCGCGCGGTATATCAGGCACTGAACGAACCCGCCCCGCTGCGGACGGCCGCCGCCGCGCTCGCGGTGCTCGGTGCGATGGCCTTCGCCCAGACGATCCCCACCGTCCTCGTGCACGAGATCGACACCGCCTACACCGACACGGTGCCCACCGAAACACCCGACGCCTACGGCACTTTCGGTGAACGCGGCGACAAGCGTCGCCCTTCCGCGGTGGCCTACTACCACGCCGTCGACGAGGCTCTACTGGCGCAAACCGGCCGTCCCCGTGCCGAATCCGTCGTCCTCACGGCCGACACCAGCTTCCTGTCCTTCTACCCCTACTTCGGTTTCCAGGCCCTCACCTCGCACTACGCGAACCCCCTCGCCGACTTCAAGGCCCGCGCCGACACCATCGCCGCCTGGAGCAAGCTCGACTCCCCCCAGGCCCTGCTCGACGCCATGGCGGCCGCCCCCTGGCGCGCCCCCGACGCCTTCCTCTTCCGCCGCGACGGCGACAACTACACCCTCCGCCTCGCCGAAGACGTCTACCCCAACGACCCCAACGTCAAGCGCTACACCGTCACCTTCCCCCGCTCCCTCTTCACCTCCCCCACCTTCACCACCACCGACATCGGCCCCTTCACCCTCATCACCGTCGACCGCTGAATCATCCGGACGGTTCGATACGGCGCACGGTGCCGACCTTGCCGATCCCTTTGTCGAAGGACGCGATCGTCGAATCGGCATCGGCCTCGGCGAGCGCGACGAGGTAGGCATCGGCGAACGACAGCCGGTGATGCTCGTACACATCGACCGCCCGGATCAGGACGGCCGGATCGTCGGTCTGGATGTTGCGGGAGCCGATCACGGCCCGCGCGAGTGCCGCGACTTCGGGCCTGGGCACGCGGTACACGCTCTGCAGGACGTACACGGTTTCGGCGAGGATGAGGTCGGGGAGATAGAACTCGTCGGTCCGCGCGAGCAGGGCCGTCGCCCGTCGACCCATCTCGGGCGGATCCTGCGTGAAGTGCCTGACCAGAATGTTCGTATCGAGGAAGACCGTCACCCCTGGTCGCCCTCCCGCCACTGCTGCGCCCAGGCATCGTCGCGGAGCTCCTCCCACGATCGCCCGCGCACCTGCGGCGGGACCTGCACGCTGCCCGCGAGATCCAGCAGATCGGGCGTCTTCGCCAATACGACGACATCGCCTTCCACCCGGAAGTGCACGTTGTCGCCGGTGTGTAATTCGAGCGCGTCACGGACCGCTTTGGGCACCGTGATCTGCCCCTTCGAGGTCAACCTGGCCAGTGCGTCCACAGCAACTCCTTACTTGCCCCTTGAAGTAAGGATAGCCCACACGAGTTTCGTCAACCCTGTCTTCCGGGCGGGGTGGGCACTACACTTGGCGGTGCGGAACGGTCGTCGCCGGTGGGGTCGGCGGATGGCGAAGGTTAACGATCCTGCACGTTGTGGGTCCGGGTGGCCCGTTACCGGAGGAGGACTTCATGTCCGATCCGTTGCACACGAGGGTGTGTCTCACCGGAATGAACTGCATCTGCCCGAGCATCAGTGTGTTCGTGGTGCCCGAGCCGCTGGTTCGCGGTGGGCAGATGATGCACCTGCTCGAGCAGGCGCCGGTGGCCGACCAGGGGCCGGAGCCGGATCCCGAGCTCATCGACCTGATCGAGGCGGTGCGCACGCCGTTGCATCTGCCCGATCTCGCCCGGGTACAGCGGGTGGCGTTCACCGGGCCGAGGCACGATCCGAGCCAGGCGCGCGCGGTGCTGCACGACCATCTGATCGAGGAACCTGCGCCGATCGGCCTCGACGTGGACGATCCGGCGGAGCTCACCCGGCTCTCGCTGCTGCCCGAACGCCGGATCGGGCCGAGGCGCATCGACGACTTCCAGGCGCATTCGGTACGTCGGGCGATGGCGGCGGTGTACCAGTTTTTCGGCGTGGACCAGCGGGTACCCCTCGTCTACCACGGTTTCGCCGACCCCGGCGACGGCTGGTTCGCCCTCCGGGCGTCGGCTGCCTGAGGTGGACATGTGTCTATGGACACCCGGTAGCTACTGGTGTGCGGAGCGCCGATAGACCACAATATGTGCGGTTACAGCGAACAAACCGCGCAGTTCGTCGGACGGCGCGGGTACGCTGCGAAATGTTGACAAGTTCGGCCGACCGAAATCAGTTTTGGTAGCGCTGATCGGTACGGATGCAGAGGTATAGCTATGACGCTCAGCAGACCGGAGCGAATCGATTTCCTGATGCGGGAACACCGCCAGGACGCCGAACCTGCGCCACGGGAACAACTGCACTCACTCGGTGATATCGAGAAGTTCGTGGTCGATGCCGCCATCGCCATGCTCTCCCCCGGTCAGAAGTTCGCGCTGCTGTGGTCGCTGCAGGTCGGCGGGCATCAGGTGGCGGGTGTTCAGGTCAAGGAGCGCGACGGGTCGGTCACCAATATGGTGCCGCCAACCGAGGTCGTCGAATACCTGGCCGACCACAAGCGCATGTCCTACGACCCGGCGCTCGGGGCGTGGCTGAGCGCGGAGATCTTCATCGCCGGGCCCACCCGCTACAAGGCCACCTACTCCGCGGGCACCGTCGCCGACTGGATGCCCGAGGTGTCGGTCGAGGACCTGCGCGCCGAGTTCGACGCCTATCCGCGCCCGGCCGTCGAGATCCCGGATTGGGCTCGCTCGCAGCTCGATTGGTCGAACAGGATGACCGGATAGGACGCGGCGCCCCCGCGCGCACAGGTTGGGTGGCTAGCATCAACCCCCGTGCGACCGGACCGATCTGAACGAGCGTTCACCCGATACCGCCTGATCGCCCTCGTGTGTGGGCTGCTGGGGTTCGTCCTTGCCCTGCTCACACCGCTGCTGCCGGTGCGCCAGGAGCGCGCGAGCCTCGACTGGCCGCAGGCCGGTGCGACGAGTGTGCAAGCACCACTCGTGTCGTATGTGCCCCAGCAGGTGAACGCGCAATTGCCGTGCCCGGTGCTGCGCGGACTGCCCGGCAGTGACGTGCGCGGCCCGGAGGGCGAGAACCCCACACCGCGGCCGACGACGTTGCTCACGACGATCCCCGCCGAGTCCGGGCAGATCACCAAGGGTCTGAGTGTCGTCGCGCGCGAGGGCGTGCTCACGGTACAGGCCCGCGATGTGCCGATGCTGTCGGCGCCGATCGAGGAGATCGCGAACTGCGACCACATCGCGATCGACTCGACCATCGCCGCGACGACCGTCGAGTTCGTCGGGGTGACGCGGGCCGACGGCAGCCCGTTCCGCAACACCGTCACCGTGGACAAGCGGCCGCAGATCGTCGGTGTGTACACCGATCTCGATGAATCCCAGCTCACCGGCGCCCGGTTCCACGCCGATATCGATTCCCGCTTCACCTCCACCCCGACGCCGCTGAAACTGGCGGTGATGATCGTGGCCGCACTCGCCACCATCGCCGCGCTGGTCGCCCTGCACCTGCTCGATCGCGCCGACGGCCGCCGCGCCCGCCGCTTCCTGCCCCGGCACTGGTGGCGGATCACGCCCACCGACGTGGTCGTGGTGGCGACGCTGCTCGGCTGGCACGTGATCGGCGCCAACACCTCCGACGACGGCTACATCCTGAACATGGCGCGCGCCTCGGGGCCCTCGGGGTACATGGCCAACTACTACCGCTGGTTCGGGGTCCCCGAGGCCCCGTTCGGGTGGTCCTACGAGCTGCTGGCCTGGATGACGAAGGTCTCCGACGCCAGCCCGTGGATGCGGCTGCCCGCACTGGCCGCGGGCCTGGTGTGCTGGGCGGTGATCAGCCGGGAGGTGCTGCCCCGCCTCGGTGCCCGGGTGCGTCGCGACAAGGTGGCGCTGTGGACGGCGGGTCTGGTGTTCCTCGCCTTCTGGCTCCCCTACGACAACGGCCTTCGCCCCGAACCGCTCATCGCGGCGGGCGCCCTGCTCACCTGGTGCGCGATCGAACGCGCCATCGCCACCGCCCGCCTGCTCCCCGCCGCCCTCGCGATCCTCATCGCCGCGTTCTCCCTGGCAGCGGGTCCGACCGGCCTGATCTGCATCGCCGCGCTCATCGCGGGCACGCGCCCGGTCATGCAGATCATCATCAAACGGGCGCAGGGCCTTCGCCCGCGCGAAATCGCCGCTGACAGAGACGGACTCGCGGCCGAAGAGGCGGGGAGGTCGCGTGCTGACCGGGCCACGGCGGCGGATGTCACCGATGCGGACGATGCCGCACGCGTGGTGAGCAGGTCCGCCACAGGCACCCCCGCATCGCCCACAGAATCATCCGAGTCCCCTGAGGACAGCGCAGTCGGTGCGCCGCCGATCACCACGGACAAGCACGGTGCCGCCGCCATGTCCGGTCGACTTTCCCTGGCCGCGAAGATCTTCCGCTACAGCGCCCTCCTGGCACCCGGCATAGCGGCAGGCACCCTCGTGCTGATCGTCGTCTTCGCCGATCAGACGCTGGCGACCGTCATGGAAGCCACCCGCGTGCGCACCCTGGTCGGCCCCAACGCGGCATGGTTCGATGAACGCACCCGCTGGGATTCGCTGTTCATGCTCTCCCCCGACGGCTCGCTGGCCAGGCGTTTCGGCGTCCTGGTCATGCTGCTGTGCCTGCTGGTCTGCATCCTCCAGGTGTTGCGCAAGGGCCGCATCCCAGGTACTTCGCGTGGCCCCTCGGTGCGCATCCTCGGCATCGTGTTCGGTGCGCTGCTGCTGATGATGTGGACACCGACCAAGTGGACGCACCACTTCGGTGTGTACGCGGGGCTGGCCGGTTCGCTCGCCGCGCTGGCCGCGGTCGCGGTGGGCGCCAACGGTATTCGGGCGCCACGCAATAGGGCCCTGTTCACGGCGGCGGTACTGTTCCTGCTCGCGCTCACCTTCACGGGCTCCAACGGTTGGTGGTACGTGTCCAGCTTCGGTGTGCCGTTCTGGGACAAGGCGCCGATGGTCGCGGGCAAGGGTGTGTCCACGCTGCTGCTCGGGCTCAGTGTGCTCGCGCTGCTGGTAGCCCTGTACTTCCACCTGCGCGACCCGTACCGCAAGCCTTCGCGCCCAGCCCGTTTCGACCGTTTCGCCACCATGCCGTTGACGATCGCGGCCGCGCTGCTCGTGGCGTTCGAGGTGGCGTCGATGCTGAAGGGCGCGGTCACGCAGTACCCGGCCTATTCGATCGCCAAGTCGAATATCGAGTCGCTGCAGGGCAATACGTGTGCCCTGGCCAACGACGTACTGGTGGAGACGAATACGGCCGATTCCCTGCTCACCCCGATCACCGGCGCCCCCGCCGACGGGCTGAGCACCGAATCGGTGGCCTTCACCCCGAACGGTGTGGCCGCCGACCTCACCGCCGACGCCGACGAGACGGTGGTCGGCGGGGCCAACTCCGTCGACAAGGATTCGGCCAACAAGACGACCAACACCACCGGCGCGGGCACCGGCGGCGGCACCAGCACCGAGGCGGGCATCAACGGCAGCACCGTCGCCCTGCCGTTCGGCCTCGACCCGGCCCGCACGCCGGTGCTCGGCTCCTACCAGGACGGTGTGCAGCAGCAGGCGAAGCTGACCTCGCAGTGGTACCGGGCCGATGTCGACGCCGTGCGCGACGATCCCGCCTACCAGGCGCTGGTCGTCACCGCGGCGGGCCGCATCCGCTACGTCGACAACGACGGCGTTGTGCACTACGGCCAGGACCTGGTCGTCGAGTACGGCACCCGGGGAGAGGACGGATCGGTGCAGGTCACCGGCTCGATTCAGCCCCTCGACATCGGCCCGTCGCCGTCGTGGCGCAACCTGCGCGTGCCATTGGCGAACCTGCCCGAGGGCGTGAACGCGGTGCGTCTGGTTGCCACCGACAACGACATCACCCAGAAGCAGTGGCTCGCGGTGACCCCGCCGCGCCTGCCGAGGCTGGCCTCCCTCGACTCGGTGGTCGGCCACACCGACCCCGTGCTGCTCGACTGGCACGTGGGCCTCGCGTTCCCCTGCCAGCGCCCGTTCGAACATCACGACGGCGTCGCGGAGGCGCCGCAGTGGCGAATCCTGCCCGACCGGGTTGGCTCGGACGCCGCCAACGCCTGGCAGGACGACATCGGTGGCGGCCCGCTCGGCTGGACAGGTCCGCTGATGAGGGCCGAGACTGTGCCCACCTATCTGGATCGCGATCTCGGCCGCGACTGGGGATCGCTGGAACGGTTCACGCCGTACGAGCCCGCGCCGCCCGCCGCGATCGGAGTCCGGGTCGTCGAGCAGTCCGGACGGGCGAAGGAACCGGACATCCGGGCGCGGTAGAGACTGGGGCGGTGCAAGGGCAGCGATCGGGCAGTTGCGCTGATGTTTCACCAAAACCCCAGTGTCACTGCACATTTCGGTTCGGTGAAGCACCCGTTAAGGACCCGCGCATCTTGGCCCGTTCTCAGGTTTGGGCACGTACCCTGGTGGGTATGACAGGAGCCTTCGATGACATGGACCTGCGGGATCTCGTCGACCTGCTCAGCGACGACGAGAAGAAGGAACTACGACCTGCCGTGATGCGGGTGCTGGAAAGACTGCCCTCCCAGGAGGTATTACGCCGCGATCTCAACCGTCGCCTGCTCAACGTTTGACCACCCACTCACGGCATACGAACCGAAGGCGGGGACCACCATGGTGGTCCCCGCCTTCACGCTTTCCCGCCTCAGAACACCCGCAGCGGTCCCGGGCTCCAGAACCCGTCGCGACCGGTGGTCGCGGTCTCCAGCTGGGCCGGTTCGGCCTGTATGTGCTGGTCGTAGCGTTCCAGTGAACCCCAGTCGCGGGCCCAGTCGTCCTTCAGATAGGTGGGGATGGTCACCCGGGCGGCCAGCATCTGCGCGAAGCCGAGCGGGCCACCGTGCTCCTGGGCCTGCCAGGTGTCGGTCGAGGAGATGGCCAGCGGCCGATCGGGCAGGATGCGGTAATTGGGCACCTCGGCCACGCCGTTCTCGTGCGCGAACGGACGCTGGCACGGGAACTGCAGGCCGACGGCCCAGTCGAGCAGCACCGGCTGGGTGCGGCCGATGAAGCTGTCGAGGGTCTGCAGCTTGGGCACGCGGGGCGGGGTGAACGCCAGCCACTGGTCACCGATCAGGATCGGGTCGTTGGCCAGGATGCGCACCGCGTTCGCCTCGGGTGCCAGCTCGGCCAGCGGCACACGCAGGTTGCGCCACGACGGCGCCGGTCCGATATCGCGCGGCTGGTAGGTGCCGAGCGGGGTGACGGTGCTGTCGGGGTTGCGGGTGCCGTACTCGACGAGCAGCGACTGGCCGTACTTGTCGGCGCCGGTGTCGTCCTTGGAGGCGATGCGACCCGCCGCGCTGATGACGACCAGCGGCGACTCCTCGCTGCGCTCCGGCAGCCCGTACCAGGACGACTCGAGGCGGGCGCGCTGCTGCATGCCCTCCTGGTAGGAGCCGAGCACCGGCGTCTGGGCGGGGTCGAGACCGAACGGCAGGGCGACGGTCGAGCCGTTGACGCCACGCGCGCCCTCACCACCGCCGGTGCCCGCGCTCTCACCTTCGGCGAAGGCGGCGCCGACCGACTGGTTGCTGGTGTTGCCGGTACCCGGCTTCACCTCGACGGCGTCGGCGGACAGGTCGCTCGGCACGCCGTTGGGGCCGAAGCCCTCGGCCAGGGTGCCGCGCAGCGGGTCGGCGGGGTCGACGAGCGGCCGCGACGGGTCGACGATCGGGTCGAGCCTGCCGCCGTTCGGGTCGGCCTCGACCAGCACGTCACGGGCCAGGCCGCAGGTCTGTCCACCGAGCGCGTCGATGTTGGAGCGGGCCAGCGAGTACGCCGGGTACTGCTGGGTGGCGCCCTTCACCAACGAGAGCACCTCGAACGCGACCATCAACCCGACCACCACGGTCAGCGGGATGGCGGCGAACTTGCGAATCCGCCTGCCGCGTTTGGTCTTCGCCGAGGGCTGCGGTTTCACATAGTCCTCGCGCAGCGCGTACCAGCCGACCAGCGCCAACCCGACACCGAACAGGATCAGCATCACGGTGTTGGAGTGCACGCCGTTCAGCGAGATGGTCTTGTCGAACCACGGCACGCCGTAGCTGGACACGTACCAGTAGCCGTTGATGCCCGAGAACGACAGGGCGAGCACGAACAGCAGACCGGCGAGGAAGATGGCCCGGTTCTTGCGCGATCGCAACGCGCTCTGCGACACGGCCACGGCCGTGACGGCGGCCAGCGATCCGGCGATGCCCGCGTACGCGCCGAAGTGGTGCGTCCACTTCGTCGGGTTGAACATCATGAAGAAGATCGTGCCGAACACCACGGCCATCAACCGCCACGTCGGACCCGACGCGATACCGGGCACCTGACGGCGGCGCAGCAGCACGAGCAGCGTGGTGAACAGGCACAGCAGCATCACCAGGAAGGCGAAGCGCCGCGCCAGCGAACCGTCGACGGTCTCGACGAACATGTAGTAGTAGCGCAGGTAGTCCTCGTACCAGGCCAGGTTCGGGCCGGTGGCCTGGCGCACCCGGTTGGCCTCCTGGATACCGGCGAAGGTCTGGTCGCTGTAGACCACGGTGAGCACGAGCACGCCCGCCGAGGCGATCGGCGCGAGCAGCGCTGCCGTACCGAACTGGCGATGACGTCGCACGATGATCCGCACCAGCGGCCGGATACCGGCCAGCAGCGCGGCCACACACATCAGACCGGTCGGTGCCGCGGCCAGCGTGAAGGCGGCCACGAGCACCGCGATACCGGCGGGCAGCAGGCGACCGGTGGCGATGGCACGCTCGATCGAGACCCAGGTGAGCAGCGCGCCGAGGGCGACGATCGGCTCCGAACGCAGGCCGTTGTCGAACGGCAGCCAGAAGGCGAGGAACACCAGACCGCCGGTCCACAGCGCCACCTGGCTGCGCTTGACCGCGTTGCCGAGGCGGGGTACCACTTCGCGGCTGATGACCATCCAGCACAGGATCGCGCAGATCAGCGCGGGCACCCGCACCCACGGGCTGGCCGTGGAGATCTCAGCGAACACCTGGATCACGTAGTAGTACCAGCCGAACGGCGCCTCCGGCACGCCGTACCAGCGGAAGTAGTTGGCCATGTAGCCCGCTTCGGGCGCGACCCGGACCATCGACAGGATGTAGCCGTCGTCGGAGGTGTTGGCGCCGACGAAGTGCCAGACGAGCAGCGTGCCGATCACCGCGCCGTCGGCCCAGGTGGGCTTCAGCCAGTTCTTCGGCAGGAACCGCCGGTGCCCGCGCCCGTCGCTGCCGTCGAGCTGGGCGAGCGCACCGAGTGCCAGCAGGGTGCACAGCACGGCCGCGATGATCGCGACGAGCTTCATCGCCGACGGGCTCGACGAGAACCGGGTGTCGATGGTCGAGGTGAGCGAAAGTCCCGGCGGGACCTCGCCTTCCAGGTCGGAGAACACGCCGACGATCTGCGGGCGCAGGTCGCCGCCGAGCTCGCCCTCCACGGGCACCCGGACGGTCTCCGTCGCACCCGGCTGACCGGGGATCGGCCGCTCGATCTCCGTCGTCAGGTCGGTGAAGGCGGCGCGGGTGCGGTGCTGGTCGGAGCTGATGGTGATGGTCGAGCAGGCACCCATCTCCGCGCGTGGCGCCGAGGCGACCACCGCGTTGCGGTCGACCACGTCGACGGCCGTGTCGGAGACGCGCACGAACAGCGCCTCGAGCGCGGCGCCGTCGCCCTGCGGCGGAGCGGTGGCCAGCAGCATGCCGCCCTGGGCGGGCAGCCGGTCCACCGCGGCGCACGGGATGGTGGCGTTCAGGTCGATCGGCACCTGCGACATCAGTGGCGCCTGCAGGTTGCCGAGCTTGCCGTTCTGCGGCCAGTTCAGCTGCGCGGTGGTCTGGGTGACCGGCAGGAACGGCGTCGCCACCGCGAACACGGCGCCCAGGAGTCCGGCGACCAGCGCGATCCATCGCGCGATCCGGAAGTCCTTCGCGGAGGCCACCGGTTCTGCGGGTGGCTTGGAGAGAACAGCTGTTGCGGCGTCTGGCACGGTTCGCCATGGTATCTGCTGGGTTGACTCAGTGTTGGTGTGCACGAGCCAGCGGTCGCGGAGTCATCCGGGGCACAGTGTGAAGTTCAAGCATTTCATTAGGTTTGGCCTGGTGGAGGCCATGATTCGGCAGTCAGCCCGATTTGCTTCCGGGTGATGCGATTCTGCTATCGATCCAGCTCTGCTCGCGACGGCGACAGCGGACCGCAGTTGGCACAGGGATTGAACGATGATACCAGCGCCGGTTGTCCAAGTTGATAAAAAGTGCGGTAACTGTTACAGACAGTAACGTCAGTGCATTCTAAGGCCGAAATCGCCGCGCACGTGCCCTTTTCACGAAAGATCCCGCACGAAATCGTCGCGATGAATCGAGCGATACAAACAATTCACATTCGTATTCTTGGACGTGACAGCTTTCATCCGAAAGTCTGTCGGCTTCACCTAGGAGTACGCATGAGCCATATCAATTTCTATACGCGTGCAGCCCTGGCTTCCGTGAGTTGTGCGGCAGCCGCAATTGCCTTCGGAATGGGACCGGCGCACGCCGCCGGATCCACCACCGTTTCGCCCGCCGGGGCGAGCGTTTCGGCAACCAATTCGGGGACGGTGAAGTTCGTGGCGGGCAGCGTCACGGTGACCTGCACGACCTCGAGCACCACCGGCGCGGTACCTGCCGCACCGAACAACTCGAACCCGAGCGGACCGGTGACGGTACCGATCGCGGCACCGAGCATCACCGGCTGCACCACGAGCATGTGGGGTGTGAGCGCCACCGTCACCACCAGCGGTAGCTGGGCGATCACCGGTCAGAACGGCTCGCCCATCACCGGCAGCCTGGTGATTCCCACCGGTGGCGCGGTGATCAAGACCTCCGGTCTCGCCACCTGCACCGCCGTCGTCGCCCCCACCGCCCCGGCCAACGTCGCCGGTTCGTGGACCAACGGTGCGCCCTCGACGGTGTCGCTGACCAATGCGTCGGCCCCCATCAAGGTGACCGGTGGTTTCGGCTGCCCGACCAGCTCGACCACCGGAACGGTGACGGCCACCTACAAGGTGAACAACACCACCACTCCGTCGGTGCCGATTACCGTCGGCCCCTGACAGCGGGTCCTTTTCACGGGTGTTGTCGCGGTGACGGGTAACGCGACGAAGTCACCGCAAATCGGGTGAAGCACACCGGTGTGCGAAATCGGCCCGCGTGCGTTCGGGTGCGCACGCGGGCCTCCACAATTTCCCGGCGCGGCCGACCCCGGTATCTTCCGCACCCCCCGCGTCCCTAGACTCGACCACATGACCAAGGTGAATCTCGTAACAAACCACGGACCGATCGTGCTCGAGTTGGACGACCAGGCCGCGCCGAACACGGTCGCCAACTTCGTGAAGTACGTGAACTCCGGCCATTACAACGGCACCGTGTTCCACCGCGTCATCCCCGGTTTCATGGTGCAGGGCGGCGGCTTCGAGCCCGGCCTGAAGCAGAAGCCCACCGAGGCGCCCATCCAGAACGAGGCCGCCAACGGCCTGAAGAACGACAAGTACACCGTCGCGATGGCCCGCACCAACGACCCGCACTCGGCCACCGCCCAGTTCTTCATCAACGTCTCCGACAACGCCTTCCTCAACCACACGGCCCCCCAGGGCCAGGGCTGGGGCTACGCCGTCTTCGGCAAGGTCGTCGACGGCACCGAGGTGGTCGACAAGATCGCCGCCGTCCCCACCGGCAACGCGGGCCCCCACCAGGACGTCCCCGTCGACGACGTCATCATCGAATCCGCAACCGTCTCCTGATCTTCCGACGCTTGCCCCGGGCCGCCACCGTCGTTACCGGTGGCGGCCCGTTCCGTATCAAGCGACCCGGGCTTTCAGCGGCTCGGTATCGAGAGTGATGCGACCGGATCAGGAATCGGAACCTGTGCCCCGAAGGGCTGGATGAGAATTCGTTCGTATTCGCCGTCGACCGGATTGCTCCGCACCACGACGGAACCCTTCTCCCGATCGACCAGGAGGTATATCGGAATGCCGGTTCTGGCGTAGGCGCGCGGCTTCTCGCAACGATCCCGACGGTCGGTGTCCTGACCGTGGCGGATCGGCCCATTCAGGCTGACCTGCGAAGACGCCGGTCGGCGCCAGCGCACCATCCGGCCGCGCGCGACCGGCCCGATACGAGTCGACTTCAGCCCGCGTTCCAGGAACAGCCATAGTTCGGGCCGCAGCACGAGCAGGACACGCGTCAGCCCCCTATCCTTCACCGCAGACGAAACCCAGTCTTACCGCCGTGATATCCCCCGCCCGAAGTCGCTGCACATCAGCGGGGTCGATATCCCATTTCGTCAGGTCCTTTGAGGCCGGATCCTGTGGGCTGGCAGTCATGTGGCAACCATCCTCGAACTTTCCTTTGATGCCCCAGTTGTAAGGTGCTGGACCACCAAGAGAAAAACGCCCACCCATGGTCAAACCAGGACCGGAGATCTTGTCAACCCAGCCGTCACCCGTATCAACCAGATACATGTACTCGTAAGAGCATCCGACATTTCCACAGTTGGATTCGAAATGCACGCGCTGATGTCCGATTATCACCGTTTGTTCGGCATGCCTCCGAGCCACTGAGCTCGGCGTTTCTCGTGCATAACAGTACGACGCAACGCCCAGGATCACAACGATTAGTAGTGAACCCCCAAGCCAACGACCGTAATTACCCTTTCGGCCTACTTGCATGTATATACACCATCGATCATGTCCGAAGCTATCTGGCGTGAGATATCAAATCGGTTGATATAGTCCTTGGCGGCGGGGCCGAACTCTTCATTCGGGATATAGGTATCCAAGAATTTTGTCTCCGAATTATATCCCGCCGCCAAATACTCATCCCGCGTATAATTCTCCTGCAGCCCATCTGGAGCTTTTCCTCCCAACTCCTCTTGGATGCGTTTGAGGTTGAAGGCTGCCGCCTTGATGGCCAACGAGTCGTCGTCGGCAACGAGCGCCCACTGTTTCCCAGCGAACTCCTCGGGATACTTCTCCTTGAGCTTATTGAATGTTTCTTCCTTCATGTTCGTTATTCCCAGAGAGTTCCCGTATCCATCAGTCACTTCTCTGGGCCTCGTGGTGACATATCTAAAAGCGTCGTAGCCCCAGCTCGCGCTCTCCTGGAGGGCGCTCTCGGCGCGGTCTCCTCCTTCTTGGTACAAAATGGCCAGTACTACTCGAGGATCCACACCAGCTTGGTTTCCATACAGCACCGCATCGTCGACCCATTCCCTCATGTTGGCATTCGCATTGCCGTAGTCGCGCTGACCCTCAGGGTTCAGTGTGCATTTGACCACCCCTGACTTCCAGCTCCCGCGGTTTGCTATCTCATCAATAGGGGAATTTGCGATCTCCTCCAATGAAGTCTTGATCCCGGCCAGTTGTTCAGTATCAGGGAAATTGGGGCGTTGCCCCAGATCATAAACTCGATGCCCCGCGATCGAATTGGAAAGCGTAGTTGCAGCGCTTGTGATCTCCGAAGCATCGAAATCGACCGCCGCCCGAATGTCCACAGCTTGCGCCGAAGCCGTGGCCGTTACTGGAGCAACCGCCATGCCCTCCAGGGTACCGGGGAACGCTCCCGGCGTTGCGGCCACCAGTTTCGACCGGAAGTCGGCAACAGCGCTCGAAAAGTCAGCGATTCCTGAAGAAAATCCGCATGCGGCAGACCGTATGCCGACGACTGCGGTCTTTATTGTGGTAAGGATGTCAACGACATCTTGCGTTTCCGGCGCTTGGAGGGATCCAAGAGAATCCGATAATTGCTGTAGGTTTCCAGGTGCAGCAAGGCAAGCGGAATGCTCAGCGAAAGCAGTCCATGCGGCGGCAGCCTTTCGTAGCGCATCGGTATCACCGTCGGTGACATCCGTACCCGCACTTCGAAATACGGAAAGTATGTCGTCGCGAAGTTCAATCGGTGTGGTCGTGAGACCTCGATTGGGTGTCGTAAAGGGCGGCGGGAGCGAGTCGGGGATCTTGATATTATCTCGTGCCCATCCGGCATCAGACGACGCGTACTGCATCGACGGACGTTCGCCGGTCCGTGATTCGACATCGGCGTCGTAATTCGCGACCTGCCAATTGAAGCCAGCGAGATCAAACATCCGGCCCACGGTATGCAACGCACGACCGTAGGCAACAACCGTATCGATAAAGCACTCAGACTTGCTGTAATACTCAGTATTCCAGGCGGAAGAAACCTGATCATTTCCCCCCATTCCATCCGTGCCCACCATCTGCGGATTCAACACATCCGCGACGCCGCTCTTTAATTCGGCCAACCCCGCGTACATTGATTTTGCTGCTTCGTAGTACACCTGCGGGTCCACTTTAATAGGTGCCATTTTCTAAACTCTCGTCCAAGTTCAACGGTCAAGACCGGCGCTGAAAGATTCGCGTGTTGGTATCCCCGGCGTCGGAGTAGCTGCTGCGGGCAGACTGTGCGGCGTCGCACAAACTGGTCAATGCATTACCGATGTCCGCGACAGCGGTACCCCAGTCGCGGTGCGCCTCAGCGAATGCCGCCGCAGCAATTCCTTCCCACGATGAATTCAGTGCGTCAATCCGCTGTTGCAAATCAGCGAGTCCATCTGTCAGATACTGTTGATATCCTCGGATACGAATGGTGACCTCTTCGAGGTCATCGAGGTCTACGCTGAATGATTCACTCACGCGATATCCTACAAATCTAGAGAGAAAATGGATTCTGCGCTTCCAGTGTCGGTCGCCTGGAAGGTCTCGGCGGTAACTCCCAGCTTTTCTGCGAGCTCGAACAGTTCATCCCACACACGGCGTGAGCCAGTTTGCATGTCGCCCCACGCACGTTGATATGACTCGGCCGCGGTACCAGTCCATGACGCGAGTAACTGCACGATGGAGGTGTCCAGCGAGTCGGCCCCGGACCGCAGGTCGGTGGCCACCCGATAGGCGACCCTACCGATCTCCTGAACTTCTTCGGGTATGACTGAGACGCTGCCACTCATGGATCCCCTCCCCTTCAGGCATATAGCAGATTCGGACAGTATCAACCCATCCCCGAGCAGGCCAGCCCTGGGCCATGTGGCCCGTCCCAATTGCGGAGAGGATCACTGCGAGCTAATCCAACCACCGCGCAGGGGCTTCCGCGCCGGGCGAAGCAACATTGTTGCTGATCAACAGCTTTCGGGTGTAACGTCGCCCACAATAGTTCGGCCCCCGGCAGCGCTACCAACGCTCGCCGAGGGCCTGGGTACGAAACAGACACCAGCTATTCGCACAGTAGCGGCAAACCTACCCGTATCACGCAGGCATGCTCCAGCGCCGAGCGTTCGTCCTGATGCCAAGAGCAGGTCGATGTTCCCGTGCTCGGACGCGACCAGTCGTTTCGTTCCCGGGTTCTGCCAGGTGGGCTGCGCTGCGGTCGTCACCGACGAGCCCGATCGGGGAACAGTCGACCCACTAAACAGCCGTCTGCGAGTACCCCAGTCGTACGCCTCGCACGTACGCACCGTGACGGCCGGGAGTGCACACCTTCGCCACGGTCCAACCCACGCCACGCGTCCGATGCGACGCGCGGCCAGAAGTGTTGGCCGAGAAGGTCTATCGGGGCATAGCGATCGGGAGTCCGGGGAAGTGGGACACGACACCGGCCCCCCTGGGTGCTCGGTTCGGGGCTCGGTCAGGACTGTGGGTGACCGGCCGACGGTAGAGTCTGGGTTCAGCAGGGGTCGGGGTCTGCTGCTCGAACCGCAGGTGCGCGTGGAGATGCAGAGCTTCCACGGCGAGCGTCAGAACCAGGTCGCCGGCATCGTCGGCTCGGAAGCCGCTGTGGCAGTGCAGTTCACGACCCGAGACGAGCGCCGCACCAGTCGTGGGCGTTAGCTAGGCTGCCTGCCGCGACTTTCACGGCAGGCAGCCGTGGGCGAGCTACAGCGGCAGGACGTGGTGCTTGCGGGGGTTGCGCTGGATCTTCTTGTCCTGGAGCAACTTCAGGGCTCGGCGAAGTTCGAGGCGGGTGGTTGAGGGTTCGATGACCGCGTCGATGAAGCCTCGTTCGGCGGCGATCCAGGGGGTGGCGATGTTGGCGTTGTAGAAGTCGATCAGGTTCTGGCGGATCGCGGGGCGCTGGTCTTCGGGGGCGGCGGCCAGTTGGGCGGCGCCGAGGAGGGAGACCGCGCCTTCGGCACCCATGACGGCGATGCGGGCGGTCGGCCAGGCGAGGTTGATGTCGGCGCCGAGCTGCTTGGAACCCATCACGGCGTAGCCGCCGCCGTAGGACTTGCGCACCACCAGGGTGATCTTGGGGACCGACGCCTCCACGTAGGAGAAGAGGAAACGGCCACCGCGCTTGATCACGCCGACCTTCTCCTGCTCGACACCGGGCAGAAAGCCGGGGGTGTCGACGACGAAGATCAGCGGGATCTCGAACGCGTCGCACAGGCGGACAAAATGCGATGCCTTGTCCGAGGCGCGCGCGTCCAGGGCACCGGCGGCGGCCATCGGCTGGTTGGCGACGACGCCGACGCTGCGGCCGTCGACACGGGCGAAACCGGTGATGATGTTCGGGGCGGTGCCCGCGCTGATCTCCTTGAACTCGCCGTCGTCGAAGATGCGCAACAGGATGTCGTGCATGTCGTAACCGGCGTTGTCGGAGTCGGGCATGATCGAGTCGAGTTCGCGGTCGGAATCGGTGATCTCCGGTTCCATGCCGGGGTTCACGATCGGCGGCAGTTCCTGGCAGCTCGACGGCATGTAGCTCAGGTACTCGCGCACCCACTCGAAGGCCGCGGCCTCGTCCTTGGCGACATGGTGGATGTTGCCGTTCTCGGCCTGGGTGCGGGCGCCGCCCAGCTCCTCGAGGCTGACGTCCTCACCGGTGACCTGCTTGATGATCTTGGGACCGGTGACGAACATCTTGGTGTCCTCGGTCGCCACGACGACGTCGGTGCAGATGGGCTGGTACACAGCGCCACCGGCACAGTTGCCGAACAGCACCGAGACGAGCGGCACCATGCCCGAGAGCGGCTCCACATTGGTGGCCAGCCACGCGGTCCAGGCGAGCGAACTGATCGCGTCCTGCACGCGCGCGCCACCGGAGTCGTTGATGCCGACCAGCGGGATGCCGACCTTGGACGCGTACTGCATGAGCCCACACAGTTTGCGGCCGAACGCCTCGCCGACCGAACCGCCGTACACGGTCTGGTCGTGGGAGAACACCGCGACCGGTCGACCGTCGACCAACCCGTGCCCGGCAACCACACCATCGCTGTAGAGCGCCTTGGGGTCGCCCGCGGTGCGCACCAGCGCACCGATCTCGACGAAGGTACCCGGGTCCATCAGCATGTTGATCCGGTCGCGGGCGCTGGGAATGCCCTTACGCGCCCGCTTTTCGATACCCTTCGCGCCCGCGGGCTCTTTGGCGAGCTCGAGCCGCTGGTTCAGATCGGCAAGCTTTTCGGCGGTCGTGCTCAACTAACTCAATCTCCCTTTGCGGAAATCGCGGCCAGCTTGGCAGCGAGGTCGGCACCGATCTGGCCGATCCGCGGTTCGTCGACAATCTGTAGGTGGTCGCCCGGGATGTGGACGATCTCCAGGTTGGGAATGTATTCGTCCCAGCCGCCGTTGGGGCGGCGATCTCCGTAACGCGGCTCGAGTTCGATGGCGCCGTCGTGGTAGCGGTCGGCCAGGTACAGCACAACATCACCGTCGTAACGACGCGGCTGCGCCTGCTGCAGAGCGCGCTGCTCGATCCAGGAAGTGCGCTGATGTTCGAGCACACCACCCGGGATCTTCGCGCCGCTCAGCTTCACGAGGTCACCGATGATCGTCATCTGCTCGGCATCGGACGCGGCGGCGAGCTCTTCGATCTGCTCGCGATCGAGTTCGGCGGGCACGTTGTAGGTCTTCTTGGCGAAGGCCTGGTAGCGCTCGAGGCGGCGTACGCGCTCTTCGAAACTGTTGTCCTCGTCTTCCACCGGCATGGCCAGGTCGATCAGACCCACGTGTCGCACGTCCGCGCCTTCTTCGCGCAGCAACTGGGCGACCTGCAGCGCGAGGACCGCACCGAGCGACCAGCCGTACAGCACGTACGGGCCGTTGCCCTGGATCTTGCGAAGCTCGGGCAGGTACTCCCTGGCCCGCTCTTCGATCGAGCCCTCGGCCCGTTCGAAGCCGTACACCGGGGTGTCGGCGGGCAGGCGCTTCATCAGCGGCTCGTAGACGAGCGTGTTGCCACCGGCCGGATGGAACACGAACACCGGAACGGCGTCGGACCCTTCCACGCGGGCCCGCAGCGGACGAACGAACCCGTCCACATCGGCCCCGCTGTCCTGCAGACCGCGCACGATGTCGGACAGCTGCTCGATGGTCTCGCAGTCGAGCACGTCGTCGACGGTGACCTCCGCACCGACCCGCTCGGTGAGGCGCGCCGCCATCTTCTCGGCGACCTCCTCTTCCAGAATCGGGAGGGTGTTGAAGATGCCGCCGGGCGAAGCACCTGTGACGACAGCCCAGGTGGCGTAGGTCAGGCGCTCGGCAGCGTCACGTGGCGGAACGTTGTCCTCCGAGGCGCTCGCATCGGCGAAGTAGTCGATGTCGGCCGCGCCCTCCGAAAACGGCTCAGCGACAGCACCGTTGGTGGCCACCACACCGGCGACAGCCCCGCCGTTCCCGGCCGTGTCGGTGACAGCGCCGCTGTTGGAAACCGCGTCGGCGACAGCGCTATCGGCGCCGACAGCATCCGAATCAGACTCACCCGCAACACTTTCCGACGGCAGCTCGGCCCCGGCAGCCTTGGCCGCGACCAACGGGTCATCCCCCGCCGCGATGGCGGCACGGGCAGCCTCGACGAAGTTCGCGTCGACCCCGAGCTCCACGTCCTCACCCGCGGCCCGCGCGGCGGCCTGCTTCTCCGCCATCGCCGCGACCTCGTCGCGGTGCTCGATCGCGTAGCGCAGCACCTTGGCGACCTCGTGCAGGCTCGCGTCGCGCACGGCCGAGACCTGCAGCTGCGGGATGTCGAATTCGTACTCGACGCGGTTCTTGATGCGCATGGCCATCAGCGAGTCGAGGCCGAGTTCCATCAGCGGGATCTCCATCGGGAGATCCTCGACGGCGTAACCCATCGACTCGGCGACGATCACGCACAGCCGCTGCTCGACGGTCTCGGTGCCGTTGGGGTCCCAGCGGTCGCTGGTGGCGACGGCGATCTCGGCGGCCGAGGGCTCGGCGGCCGGAACAGCGACGGGCGCGACGGGTTCGGGCAGGGCGGCACCGGAGGTGACGACCGCGTCGAACAGCAGGGCGAACCCGACCGGCGTCTTGGCGTGCACCTGCAGCGAAGCCCCACCCAGGTGCGGGGTGAGCGTGGTGGTGAGCGTGCCGGAGGTCGGCAGCTCGGCATGCGGGTGCGTCACAGTGACGGCGACATCGGACAGCACCTGTGCGGCCGCGGCCTTCACCAGAGCGGTGAGGTCGCTGACCGAAGCGGCCGAGACCTCCCAGGCATGGCGACCGTCCGGCATGGCGACGTGCGCACCGGGCACGCGGGAACTGCCACCCGAAGACATCGAGACCTTGGGCCAGTACTCCTTGCGCACGAACGCGGTACGCGGCACGTCGGCGTAATCACCTTCGGGCAGCAGCGAACTCAGGTTCACCGCATGCCCGTGCACGTAGAGCTGGGCGAGCGCGCCGATGACACCGGCCGACTCGTCCTCCTTGCGCTTCAACGTCGGGATGAGCTGGGCATCGTGCACACCGGCCGCGAAGGTGGTGCCCAGAACCTGCATCAGCGCAACGGAATTCGGCGCCAGCTCGAGGAACGTGGTGTGCCCGGTGTCGACGGCGGCCTTGACCGCGTTGGTGAAGTACACGCTGTGGCGCATGTTCTTCACCCAGTACGGCTCGTCGTGGATCGGGTCGGTGCCGGGCTTGAAGTACAGGCCCTCGTGCACGGTCGAGTACAGGCCGACCTTCAGCGACGTGGGCTCGATGCCCGCGAGTTCGGCGGCGAGTTCGCCGAGCAGCGGGTCCATCTGCGAGGTGTGGCCCGCGCCTCGGGTCGGCAGGATGCGGGCGAACTTGCCCATTCCCTCGACCTCGGCGACGATCTGCTCCACCTGATCGCGTGGCCCGCCGATGACGGTGTTGGTCGGTGCCGCGTACACCGCGCACTCCACATCGGGGAAGCGCGGCAGCAGCTGGGCCACATCGTGGGCGCTGAGTTCGACCAGTGCCATATTGCGCACCTCGTCGTCGGTGAGCATCTGCTCGCCCTCACCCATCAGGCGCGAGCGGGCGCAGATCACGCGCACCGCGTCCTCGAGGGACAGACCACCGGCGATGTAGGCGCCCGCGACCTCACCCATCGAATGACCGACGACCGCAGCGGGTTCCGCGCCGTGTGCGCGCAACACCGCGGCCAGACCCACCTGAATGGTGAAGATGCCGACCTGGCAGGTGCCGACGTCGTAGTCCTGCTCGTCGTCGAGGAACATCTCGCGGATCGAGTACCCGGCCTCGTCCTGCACCAGCTCGTCGACCTCGTCGACGGTCTTGCGGAAGATCGAGTTCTCGCCGTAGAGCTGCTTGGCCATCTTGCGGTGCTGGGAGCCGAAACCGGCCATCACCCACACCGGACCGTTGGACGCGGGCGAGTCGGCGGTGAACACACCGGCGCCCGGCTTGCCCTCGGCGATCGCGCGCAGACCGGCCACGGCCTCCTCGTGCGTCTTGGCGACGACCACACCGCGTGAACGCTGGTGGCTGCGCTTGGCCAGCGAGCGGGCCACATCGGCCAGCGGCACATCCTTGCCCGCACCCTCGAGCCAGTCGGCGAGTTGGGCGGCGGCGCGCTTGCGGCGCGAGGGCAGGTACGCGGAGACGGCGAGGATCACCGGCAGCGGCTCGGCGCGGTCGCCGTCCCATTCGAGCGGGGCGGGTTCGGCTGCTGCCTCGGTGATCGCGATGGCCTCGGCGACCACATCGGTGGTCTCCTCGTCCTCGACCGGCTCCGACGACACCTCCGCGACGACGGGCTGTGCGGGCACGTACTCCTGCAGCACCACGTGCGCGTTGGTACCACCGAAACCGAACCCGGAGATACCGACGGTCGCGACACCGCTGTAGCGCGGGAACTCGGTCGGCTCGTCGACCACCTCGAGGTTGGCCTGCTCGAACGGGATGTACGGGCTCGGGCCCGCGTAGTTGATGTTCGGCGGAATCACGTTGTGCTGGAACGACATCAGCACCTTGGCCAGGGCTGGCACACCCGCACCGGACTCGAGGTGGCCGAAGTTGGTCTTCACCGAACCGAGCAGTGCTGGCTTGTCGGCCTCGCGACCACGGCCGATGACGCGGGCCAGGGCGTCGGCCTCGATCGGGTCGCCGATGGGGGTGCCGGTGCCGTGCGCCTCGATGTAGTCGACCGAGGACGGGGCGATGCCCGCGTCGCGGTAGGCGGCGCGCAGCACGTCGACCTGGGCGTCGGGGTTCGGGGCGAACAGGCCGTTGGAGCGGCCGTCGGAGTTCACGGCGGAGCCCTTGATGACGCCGAGGATGTTGTCGCCGTCGCGCTCGGCGTCGACGAGGCGCTTGAGCACAACCAGGCCCGCGCCCTCGGAGCGGACCATGCCGTCGGCATCGGACGAGAACGCCTTGATGTGCCCGTCCTTGGCGACCGCGCCGTTCTGGTCGAAACCGAGCGTGATGACGGGCGCGAGAATCATGTTCACGCCACCGGCGAGCGCCACATCGGCCTCGCCGTCACGCAGCGCGCGCACGGCCTGGTGCACGGCGACGATGGTCGAGGAGCAGGCGGTGTCGACGGTGATCGACGGGCCACGGAAATCGAAGAAGTACGAGACACGGTTGGCGATCACACCGGTCGACGCGCCGAGCAGGGCGTAGCCCTCGGCCGACACCGGCAGATCCGGGTCGCGGTCACCGAGACCGAGCGAGGCGAGTAGCTGGAAATCGCTGGTCGAGGAGCCGACGAACACGCCGACCTTGCCGCCCTTGAGCTCGCTGGCCGGAATGCGCGCGTGCTCGAGCGCCTCCCAGGTGAGCTCCATCATCAGCCGCTGCTGCGGGTCGACCCGCTCCACCTCGACCGGCGACATCGCGAAGAACTCCGCGTCGAAACCCTTCACCACGTCCTGGTCCAGGTAGCCGCCGAGGGTGTTGCCCGCCTCGATGGCCGCCGCGACCGACGGATCGGCGCGGAACTCGTCCCAGCGGCCCTCGGGCAGCTCACGGATCGCGTCGCCGCGACCCATGATGAACTCCCAGGTCGACTCGGGAGTGTCGCCCGCACTCGGCAGCCGCGTCGACAGGCCGACCACGGCGATGTCGTGCGCCTCGCTCGGGCTGTAGCTCGCGGTGTACTCGTCGGCCGACTCCACGACCTCCTCGGGCTCACCGTTGACGATGATCTCGGCCAGCGACGCGATGGTCGGGTGCTGGTAGATCACCGTGGGAGCCAGCGACACACCGGTGCGGTCCTCGATGTCGCCGCCGAGGGCAAGCGCGTCGCGCGAGGCGAGCCCGAACTCCTCCATCGGCCGGTCGACGGTGATCGCGTCGATCGACTGGCCGGTCGCGTCGGCGACCCAACGGCGCAGCCAGTCACGCAGCTCGGCGACCGAGAGTTCGGTCTGCTCCGCGGGGAGGTCAGGGTTCTGGGTGGGCGTGCCCTCGTTGTCAGCCATCAATTCCTCAAGCTACCTGTCTGCGTACAGGGCGCGCCGTGGAATGACGCCCGGCGTGGTCTGTCCGGGCGTCATCTCCGAGCCGGTCGGCCGATTACTCTTCCGGTGCATCGGGGAAAGCCTGCTGGGTGTAACCACCGCGCAGCGTTCCCTCGAGGTAGGCGGCCTTGCAGGCCCGCCGGGCGATCTTGCCGCTGGAGGTCCTCGGGATGGAACCAGCGGGCACGAGCAGCACGTCACGTGCGGTGACACCGTGGCGCTGCGAGATCGCCGCGCGCACCGCGTCGGCGATCGGGCCCGGGTCGGCCTTGCCCGCGCCGGGGCCGCGTTCGGCCACGATCACCAGCTGCTCGGAGGCGTCGTCGGCGTCGAACTTCAGACCCGAGTGGCTGTCGGCCTCGAACACCTCGGCGGGCAGCTGGTTGGCGGGCACCGCGAAGGCGGCGACGAAACCGGGGCGCAGCGCCGTTGAGGCCTCCTGGGCGGAGTACTCGAGGTCCTGCGGGTAGTGGTTGCGTCCGTCGACGATCACCAGGTCCTTCACGCGACCGGTGATGTACAGCTCGCCCTCGAAGTACACGCCGTAGTCGCCGGTGCGCATCCAGTCGGCACCGGGCTCGGTGCCCTCGGTGTGGCCGCCGGGCTGCGCTTCGGCGATCTTGTTGCGGAAGGTCTTGGCCGACTCGTCGGGGCGACCCCAGTAGCCGATGCCCATGTTGTTGCCGTGCAGCCAGATCTCGCCGACCCGGCCGTCGGGCAGCTCACGGCCGCCCTTGGGGTCGTCGATCGATTCCGGATCGACGATCGCGGCCCACTGCGACAACCCGACGTAACCGCAGGACACCTGGGCGATGGCGTTCGGCGCGGTCGGCTCGACGCGCACCATCCGACCCGCGTTCAGCTCGTCGCGGTCGACGTAGAGGTACTTGGCCTCGTCCTCGGCCTTGGTCGCCGAGACGAACAGCGTGGCCTCGGCCATGCCGTAGCAGGGCTTGATGGCGGTCTTGGGCAGACCGAACGGCGCGAACGCCTCGTTGAACTTCTTCATCGACGACACGGTCACCGGCTCGGAGCCGTTGATCAGACCGATCACGTTCGACAGGTCCAGCGACTCGCCCGCCTTCGGCACACCACGCGCGGCGGCGTGCTCGAACGCGAAGTTCGGCGCGGCCGCGAACGTGCCCGCACCGTCGGAGACGGCGGCCAGCTCGTTGATCCAGCGCGACGGGCGGCGCACGAACGCGCTCGGCGACATGATGGTGATGAACTTGCCGCCCACGGCGGGCAGGATCACGGTCAGCAGGCCCATGTCGTGGAACAGCGGCAGCCAGGTGACGCCGCGCGAGTTCTCGTTCATGTTCAGCGACTTGATCATCTGCAGCAGGTTGGTGCCGACCGCGCGGTGCGTGATCTCCACACCGGCGGGGGTGCGGGTGGAACCCGAGGTGTACTGCAGGTAGGCGATGTCGTCGATCGCGGTGTCGGGGCGGACCCACGAGTCACCGAGGGTGTCGGGGATCGCGTCGACGGCGATGATGCGCGGGCGCTGCGCGGCGGGCAGCGAACGGAAGAACTGGCGCACGCCTGCCGCCGAGGAGGTAGCGGTGAGGATCGCCGACGGCTCGCAGTCGCCGAGCACGGCGTGCAGCCGGTCGGTGTGGCCGGGCTCGTCGGGATCGAACAGCGGCACCGAGATGGTGCCCGCGTAGATCGCGGCGAAGAAGGAGATCACGTAGTCCAGGCCCTGCGGCGCCAGGATCGCGACCCGGTCGCCCGGGTTGGTCACCTGTTGCAGGCGAGCGGCCACCGCGCGCAGCCGAACTCCGAACTCCTGCCAGGTCAGCTCGTGCACCTCGCCGTCGCGTTCCCGCGAATAGTCGATGTAGCGGTACGCGAGCGTGTTCGCATCGTTACGGGTGTGCTTCTCGACGTGATCGACCAGGGTCCGACCCTCGGGAATAACGATGTTCCCGGTCTCGTCCAGGTAGTCGTCGAAAGTCTCTTCCATTCCTTCTTCTCCTCCGAGGCCGAGTCACCGGTGAATTCGTCCAACGCATTTCGACGTTGACGCCGGTGCGGCCACGACTCGCTATCGCCACCGGCCCCCGGCGCACGCCGGAGCGAGCATCGGAGACAACCAGCGGATTTTCGAGCGGTCTGCGCGGTAGACCGCTATCGGCTAGATGTTCTCAAACCAGAGTCATGTTACAGAGAACCCCCGCTCAGTCCTCCCGCAGCAGCGGAATGACAGGCGCGAACGCGTCCATCTGGGTGGGGAAGATGCCCACATACGACATCGACGTGAGTTCGCGCACACGCTTGATCTGTTCGGCGATTTCCTCGAACGTACCGATCGCGATGTACGGCGAATTCAAGATCTGTTCGACCGTGAGTTCCACGTCGACCTCGAGGTCGGGGTGCAGGCCGCGGTCGATCGCGCGCAGCGCCATCTCGGCGGTCTTCTCGCGGTCGTCGGTGATGACGATGGCGGTGATCGCCCAGTTCAGTTCGATGTCGGCGAACCGGTCACCGGCAGCGGCCTTGACGATGTTCACCTTCTCGATCGTCTTCTCGAGCGTGATGCCCGACAGCAGGCCCTTACCGTTCTTGGTCGTCTGCGGGACGATCGACACGATGTCGGCGTGCTTGGCCGCCAGCGCGAGCATCTTCGGGCCGCCACCACCGGAACACAGCGGCGGACGCGGGCCCTGCCTCGGGCGCGGCGTGCCCTTGATGCCGCGCACCTGGTAGTGCTTGCCCTCGAAGTTGCACTCCTGGCCACGCAGCAGCGTGTCGAGAATGGTCAGCGACTCGTCGAGCTTCTCCAGGCGGATTCCGGGGCGTTCGTACGGGATGCCCGCGTTCTCGAACTCCTCCTTGATCCAGCCCGCGCCGACGCCGACCTCCAGCCTGCCCTTGGACAGCACGTCGATGGTCGCCAGATCCTTGGCGAGCACGACAGGATGGCGGAATCCGTTGGCCAGCACCGAGGTGCCGAGCCGGATCTTGCTCGTGGCCTGCGTGAGCGCGCCCAACGCGGCGATCGGACCGATCTGGTCACCGAGGTGATCGGGCACGACGAACGTGTCGTAACCCATCTCCTCGGCTTCCTGTGCCGTCTGGACGAACTTGCGCGCGCCACCCTCCTGCTTGTTGCCCTCGCCCGCCGCGGCGAAACGGAACGGACGCAGCGGCGTACCCAGCGCGGTCAACTCACCGACGGGTGCCCCAGCTTCGGTCATGAACTCTTCGCTCCTGGCTCTCCGGTGTGTTCGGGCGCAATCACCAGCGCACTTTACAGCGTGCGAGCGAACAGTACTGCGGATGTCACAGCGAGGCATGAACGACGCCAAACATGGCGCCCCTGTGACTGTGACAACCTCGTCTTGCGAAACTCAGGAATGCGGTGGATGTGGGGCGTTCTGGATGAGTTCGCTTGCCCAGTTCACGGTCCACTGGGTGGCCGTGGTGCCCTGCGCGTCGACGGTGTTGCTCGCGTAGAGCGCGTGAACGGGGTTGCCAGCCGAGCGGATCAGCGCAGCCAGACTGCCGAGCGCGTTCACCGGATTGAGAGCTTCACGCGGCGCGTCGCAGATCATGTCGCCGGGGGCGCAGATGGAGAACACCTTCGGTGCCAGCTCACCGAAACCACCCTCACGCGGGCCGGTCATGGTGATGCCCGGCACGTTCACCCCCCGCAACGCGACTTCGGCACCCTCGCCCGTCGGCGGCGGGTCGCCGATCTCGGTCGGCTGGCCGGGGCCGGTGTTCGCGGTGCGGCGGCCGTCGGCGAGCACGGTCACGCCGAGGACGCGGTCGGCGGGAACCGGGCCGTTGCCCGCGCCGATCTGCGCGGCCACGTCACCGGCGATCACCGCGCCCTGCGAGAAACCGGCGATCACGTAGGTGGTGAGCGGGCACTGCTGGTGGCGCTGGGCCAGGATGTCGGTTGCCCGCGCGGTGCCCTCGGTACGGCTGTTGTTGTAGGACGCCTGACCGTCCGGCGGGATGGCGATCGGGTTCGAGAACTGCGCCACGTACGGCACGGTGTACACCTCGAGCCGGTTCTCCGGGAACTGCGCCCGCAGCGGATTGGTGATGCTGAGCATCAGCGAGATCGGATTGGCCGTGGGGTTGTACGGGTCGTCGTTGCTCGCCGACTCCCAGGTACCGGGAATCGACAGCAACATCACATCGGGACAATCCGCCGACTGCGACGTCGGCGGCGGGGGCCCGGGCGGCGTCGGCCCCGGCTCACGCAACCGGCCCGCGAGCAGGTACCACAGCAGCACGATGACGATGATCGCCAGCACGAGCAGCGCGAGTACCGTCAGACACCCCGCGGGCCGGAACCCGCGGGTACGTCGCGTCGGTCGGGGATTCATCAGCAGTAGGTGGCGTTCGCGGCCGCGATGTAGACCTCGGCGGCCTTGTTGACGTCCATCTTCGCCGGATCGAAGGCGGCATCGGTGCCAGCCATCGCGGCGACGAAGGTGGCGATGTCGGCGTCACTGGCACCGGTGGTCTTCGCCGAGCAGATGTAGGTGGCGGCGGTGATCGCGCTGGTCTGGTCGGCCGGGTGGATGCCGTTCTTCGCCAGCTCGTCGAGGAACGCCTTGTCCTTGCCCGCGGCCGGGGTCTGCTCGACGGTGGGAGCGACCTGCGGCTGCTCGGGCGCCGAGGTCTCGGCCTCCGGCGCCGCCGAGGTGGTGTCCTCGGCCGCCGAGGTGGCGGGTGCCTGCGTGGTCGCCGACGCGGCGGCGCTCGCACTCGACGACAGGGTCGGTGTCTGCGAGGCGGTCGAGTCGTTGTCGCCGCAGGCGGACAGCAGGGCGACGGCCGCGAGGGCCGCGACCGATCCGGCTACCTTGCCAGGGATCCGATGCATGAAGATGTCTTTCCTCGATCGTTAGTCAGGGGAGCGGTCGCTGCCAAGGCTAGCCGGACAACGGGCCGGTCCGGGCGTGCGGCCACGAACCTCAGCGAGTTCTCAGCCCGAGCTCACACCCCGTGCACTTCGGGTCTGCCGTCACGCACCACGATGAACCCGGTCTGAAAATTCTGCTGCACACCACCCGGAACGGTGAACTCGTCGCTCACCGGATACCCCAGACGACCGTTCTCGAAGCCCTGGGCGGCCCAGGCGTCGGCCAGCGGACCCGGACGCACCGCGAAGGCACCCGAGAGCGGACTCCAGTAGATGGTGCCGCCCTCGAAGCGGGTGGCCCGGCCGAAGTCCTTCAGCGGCAGCTCACCCGACACCGGGAAACCGAGCGGGCTGTTCTCGAATCCGAGCTGCGCGTACTTGTCGAGGATGAAGCCCTCCACGCGGTGCGCGCCGGTGGCGGCACTGTGGAACATGGTGCCGTGCTCGAAGGCCTGCACCGCGCCGTCGCGGCTGGGTGTACGCGCCTCGGCGGCCAGCGGGTAGCCCGCGGGCCCGCCCTCGAAGCCCTGCCTGCCCCATTCCTCGAGGAACGCGCCGCGCACCACCTGCGCGCCGGTCTGCGGCGTCCAGTAGATCGAGCCGCCCTCGAAGGTCTGCATGCGGCCGCGCCCGTCGGGCAGGCCGTGCTCGCCACCCGTGGGCAGACCCAACGGTGAAGCGGCACCGCCGATTCCGGCGTAGGTGCCACCGATCCGGCCGCCCACCGCATGGGTGCCGGTCGCGGCCGAATGGAACACCCGGCCGTTCACGAAGTCCTGCACCACCCCGGCACCGGCCGCGTACTCACCGGTGACACACCCGCCGAGCCAATTCGCCACCTGTGCGACGGGACCGATCGCCCCACCGGCCGCACACTGCGCCCCGCCGGGCTCGGTGCCGAGCGCGGCCGCCGCCTGCGGCCACGACTGACGCATCTCGAAATCCCAGTACGGCCACGAATGTGTGCCCGCCGGACGGTAGTTCGCCTGCACGGGGATGGCCAGCTTCTCCAGTTTGGTGACGAAGTTCTGGGTCGACAGGCGCGAGAGGATCTCCAGCCCGGTGCCCGCCCAGTTCTCGCTCAGCAGCGGGATCTCCCCCGCCTGATCGTGGCTGCCCGCCAACCCGCTGCCGCTCGAGACGTACATGCTCACGCCTTTGAGCTTCTCGGCCAGCAGGTAGGGGTCGTGGGCGGCCCACTCCGGGCCCCCGGGCGGACCCCACATGGCCGACGACTCGAACCCGCCCGCGTCGCGCACCGCGAATTCGATCGCCTGCGGCATGCCGAGCGTGGTCGTGGTGAGCAGGCCCGAGTACGAGGCCACGTATTTCATCAGGCCGGGGTTGCGGCCCGCCAGATTCATCGCGGCCGTGCCACCCATCGAAAGCCCCTGGACGCCACGCACATCCGTCGTGCGCCAATCACGCTCGAGCACCGGCGGGAGTTCCCTGGTGAGGAAGGTCTCCCACTTGTACACATGACCGTTGTTGGGCTCGAGCCAATCGGAGTAGAAGCTGGACTGACCGCCCACCGGCAGCACCACGTTCACGTTCTTGTCGGCGTAGAAGCCTTCGGCGTCGGCGTCTTTGGTCCAGCCGTTCTCGTCGTCCTGGGCGCGCAGACCGTCGAGCATCAGCATCATCGGGAACGCGGCGTCGGGGCGGGCGTGCCAGTTGCGGGCCAGCAGCATCTGCACCTGGATGGGGGTGTTCATGGCGGGCGAGAAGACCGTCAAGGCCACTCGCCGGTCCGTCAGCCACTCCACCCGTTGCACCGATGCCACGGCGGCCTGCACGGGAACGGGAACGGCGAGCGCGGGACCGAGCAGGGCGGCGGTCATGGCCGCGATTCCGAGGATCCGCCGAATCGGCGCCCGGAGACGATGTTTCTGCAACACGCGCGACCTCCTATCCCCACCCTGGGACACAGCCTCAGTCACGTTGTACCGCAGTACCGGCCGATAACCGGGGAAGACACGCGAAGCGCCGACACAGCAAAAAGACCGGCCCACCCTGCGGGTGAGCCGGTCTTCTCAGCGTTGCTGTGCGGAAACTACTCAGGCACCGAGCGCGCCGAGGATCTGCGGGCGAGCCTTCCACAGCTGGTCTTCCCAGTACTTCCACGAGTGGGTACCGGAGGCCGGGAAGTCGAAGGTTGCCGGGATGCCAAGGCTGGTCAGCCGACGCTGGAACGCCAGGGTGCTCACGAACGAGATGGCCTCGATGCCCATCGCGTTGGCGGTGTTGTACGCGCCGCCGAGACCGGCCGGGCGGTCGTGCTGACCGGGCAGGCCGTTGGCCGAGGAGATGAACATCGGCAGACCACGCAGCTCGGGCGCGAACACCATCGGATCCATCCGCAGCCACGCCGGGCTCCACGGAGCGGCCATGGAGTCGACGTTGAAGCGGCCCGCGTCGAGCATCATCACGCGGATGGCCTCACGCATGCCGGGGGCGCCCCAGTTCAGCGGGCCCGACAGCGAGGAAGCGTGCTTGAACTGGTCGCGGTGCAGGGCGGCCAGGCGCAGCGCGGCCGGACCCGACATCGACAGGCCGAGCACCGCGTTGTTCTTGCGGGAAACGCCGTAGCCCTCGAGGAAGGCGGGCAGCTCTTCGGTGAGGAAGGTTTCCCACTTGTAGGTGGTCTTCTGACCGTTGGTGTTGGACGCGGCGGTCCAGTCGGCGTACCAGCTGGACTGGCCACCGACCGGCATCACGAGAGTGACGTTGTCGTTGGCGAACTGCTGCATCGCGTTGGTCTCGAACGACCAGGCGTTGCGGTCGTCGCGAGCGCGCAGACCGTCGAGCAGGTACAGCGCGGCGTTGCCACCATTCTTGGCCCACTGAACCTGGACCTTCACCGGCCCCATCTTCGAGGGGACCATCAGTTCTTCGTAGCCACCCGCGGGCGCGCGCAGCGCGACACCCGGAACCGGCGCGGCGAACGCAGTCGGGGCCGCCGCACCCGCGGCGATCGGCAGCACGAGGGCTGCTGCGCCGACAGCTAGAATTCGATTACGCCAACCACGAGGTGCTGTGCCCCGGGACGAACCCGGCTGGTCACCCTTCGGCGCGACGGCCTTGCCGAAACGCATGTGAATTCCGCTCTCTTTCTGCTGTTATGGCATGCCAGACACGTTGGTGCCGACAACCGGATCCCGACACTCCGGTCGTCAGAAGAGATGAAACAACGATCTGGTCACACTTACGCTCGCTGGAGGATATTCGACTGGCGAATCAACTGCAAGGGCAGGGACATTGGCGGCTGGCGCCGCGGGGTTTTCGGCCCTGGAGGCCTCGCATCCGAAGGGCGATACTGCGCCTGCGGCGTTACGTCTCGCCCTTCGGATGCGAGGCGGCCGAAAACCCGTTGTTGTTACGACAGACGAAAACCGGCGCCGAAATGTTCGGCGCCGGTTGGTCTTTTCGTCAGCCGATATTGTTCGACAGGTCCGGGATCATGCGCAGGGCCTCGTCGTTCCAGTTGTTCCAGGCATGGATGCCGAAGGCCGGGAACGAGTAGGTGACATTGCGGGCGCCGAGGGTGGCCATGCGGACCTCGAAGGCACGGGTGTTGGCGAGGGCGAGCGCTTCCAGTGCCATGCCGTTGACGGTGTTGATGTTCGGGCCGTCGGTCGAGGTGGGCAGGCCGGAGGCGGCGGCGATCCACAGGCGGGTGTTGTTGCGAACCAGGTTGGGGGCGAACACGAACGGGTCCATCCGCAGCCACTGTGGACCCCACGGCGGTGCCATGGAGTCCACGTTGTAGCCGCCCGCGTCGATCATGGCGAGGCGGATGGCCTCGCGCATGCCGGGCGCGGAGATGTTCAGGTAGCCCGAGTAGGCACCGGCGAAGGAGAACTGGTCGGGGTGGTAGGCAGCCAGGGTGAGTGCGGCCGAACCGCCCATCGACAGACCGAACACGCCGTTGCGGAAGCGGTTGAAACCGAGGCGGTCGGCGAGCGCGTTGCGCAGATCGTTGGTGAGGAACGATTCCCACTGGTAGCGGTAGCTCTTGCCGGGACCGCCGGAAAGCGCGTTCGCCGCACCGGAACCGGAGTTCGGCGCGCCGGTGCCGGGCACACCGAAGAATGAACTCGGCGAGTTCCAATCGGCGTAGAAACTCGACATTCCGCCGACCGGCATCACCACGTTGATATTGGCGCGGGCGAGCGCGTTGGGAATGTCGGTTTCGATCTCCCAGCCGTTGAGGTGCTCGGGGGCACGCATGCCGTCGAGGACGTAGACGACGCGGTTGGTGTTGCCGTCGGCGGCGCGCAGGACGCGAGACTTGATCGGGCCCATGCCCGAGTCGACCCAGAAGTCGAAGGCGGCGGCGTTGAAACCGGCCTCGGCCGGTGCGGCCGTGCCCGCCACCGTGGTGGTGAGCGGGACGAGCAGAGCCATGGATACGCCCGCGGCCCATCGCCGCAGCCACGATCCACGGGTCTGCACGGGTCCACGCTCGCGGCGCAGTGTTCGCATTCGACTAGACCTTTCTCGGCAGAACCGAAGGCGCAAACCCCGAGCTACGCGATCGGATTCCTCATCGGGCGTCGAAAGGTGAACGAACCAGGGCAAAACGGACGATTCAACCTCGACGCATGCTCACTGACTATCAAACGATTCACGAACGCTTACATGTTGCTGGAAAGTGACCCGCAACACAACTCTCGGTGATCTGTCGGACATGATTCGTCACCGTCTTTGTCTCGGATCGTGACAGTGACATCGGCGGCCGGGGCTGCGGTTTTCGGCGCTTGACTCCGCCTCTTCCCTCCCTGCGGGCACTCCTTCGTCGCACCCTCCGGTCAGTCCAGAGGCGGAGGCGCGCCGAAAACAAAGAGACCGCCCAGTGCCGAGTGGCACCGAGCGGTCTCGAGGGTCTGGCGGAGTCGACTATCCGATGTTGGCGGACAGGTCAGGGATCATGCGGTTGACTTCCGCTTCCCAGTTGCGCCAGTTGTGCACGCCGGTGATCGGGAAGTCGAAGGTGGCGTTGCCGCCGCCGAGGGTGGCCATGCGGACCTGGAAGGCCCGGCTGTTGACCATCGCGAGCAGTTCCAACGGAACGCCCTGCACGATTTCCATCGGGTTGGACACATCGCCCGCACCGGGGATACCGCTGGCGGCCGAGACCCAGATGCGGGTGCCGTTGGCCACCAGGCGCGGCGCGAAGACGAACGGGTCCATGCGCAGCCACTGCGGGCCCCACGGCGGCGCCATCGCGTCGATGTTGAAGGCGCCCGCGGAGATCATGGCGGTGCGCATCGCCTCACGCATACCCGGCGCGGAGATGTTCAGGTAACCGGAGAACGAACCGGCGTAGCTGAACTGGTCGGGGTGGTAGGCGGCCAGGGTCAGGGCGGCCGAGCCACCCATCGACAGGCCGAAGACGCCGTTGTTGTTCGGGTTGAAACCGAGCCTGCTCGACAGCGCGTTGCGCAGGTGCGTGGTCAGGAAGGTTTCCCACTTGTAGGTGTTCTTCTTGCCCGCCACCTGGGCCGGGGCGATCGACGAACCGGTCATCGCGGAACCGGTGGCCGCCGAACCGGTGGAGCTACCGCCCGAACCGGCGTCGAGGCCGAAGAAGTTGCTCGGCGCGTTCCAGTCGGCGTAGAAGCTGGACTGGCCGCCGACCGGCATCACGACGTTGATGTTGGCCGCGGTCAGCGCGCGGGCCACATTGGTGTCGATTTCCCAGCCGTTGAGGTCGTCGCGGGCCCGCATGCCGTCGAGCGCGTAGACCACGCGGCCGGTGTTGCCGTCCGCGGCGCGGAAGATCCGCGACTTGATCGGGCCCATTTCGGAATCGACCCAGAAATCGAAACCACTGGGATCGAATGCCGCCGTCGCGGTGCCGGTTGGACCTGCCACCGACGCCCCGAGCGGCAGCACGATCGCCAGCGAAACCAGTACCGACCGCTTGAGCCAGCCGGCTCCCCTGGTTCTCAGACGTCCGCCACGCATTCTGTGTTGGGCCTTTCCTCGTGCGGTTCGCGCGGAACCGCGGTTGCAATGACCGCCGACTGACATCCGGCACACCAGTGCGCCGACGGAAGTTCTCGTTGACCCTATCGCTACATCGATAGCCTGGCGTTACCAAAAAGTAATTATGTGATCGATTCAGCGTTGTGGCTCGGGGTAGGGGTTGACCAACCCGCACCGCTGGATCTCGTACTTCGGCACGCGATCGATCCGGTACTTCGCGAAGGTCATCGCATTGCGGAGGTTGTGCTTGAACCGGTCGAAGGTGAGCGGGTCGCGCACGGAGATCATCAGGGCCTGCGTTTCGGGGCACGACATGGCGGTGCGGGCCTGCGTCACCCACTTCTCGTCCATGAACCACGGCATCCAGGGGTGGATGTCGACCATCCCCGAGTCGACGACCACCCAGTCGGGGTACAGGCTCTTGTCGTGGCCGATGCGGCCGTCGGCGAGCCGGTCCGAGTGCGCGGCCAGCGGGTAGGCCAGACCCATCGGGTCGATCACGCGCACGCTCAGCGGCACGTTCATGCTGGTCATGCCGAGGTTGAGGAAGTACACGGTGTGCCCGGCGCCGCCGTCGGGGATGGGCTGGGGCGGCGGATCGAGGTACCAGAAGGTGAACGACGGCGAGTTCAGCAGCAGACCGCCGTTGGGGTTGTTCGCGATGTCGTTCACCATCGCCCGCATGCGCGGGTAGTCGAGGTAGTCCTCGGCCCGGATCGGATGGTCGTGGCCGGTATTGAGCACGTAGTACACGCGCTCGTCGACGATGCCCGACGAGCTGATCTTGGTTCCGGTGGTGATGGCGGTGGTGCTCGCCGCGTACAGCGACCAGCCCGCCGTACCGAGCAGCGCGACCAGCAGTACCGCGAACGACCAGTCCTTCGCGGCGAACGCGCGCACCGGAATGGGAACCACCGCCACCGGGAGCAGCAACAGGAACAGCTGGGTGAGCAACATCCGGCCGTGCATGAAGTCACCGCCGACGCGCACCGCGTACACGGTGAGCAGCAGGCCACTGACCAGCACCAGCACCACGACCGCGCTCGGCGAACGGAACCACGAGCGAACAGCGGCGATCGACCAGGTCGGCCGCACCCGGAACCCGTGCGCCATGGCGGCGAGCACGCCCGCGACCAGCAGGACGAGCAGCGGGATCCACAGGTAGTAGGGCCCGACCAGATCGGCCAGGTACTTCAGGCCCTGCCCCCACTTGGCACCGCCCGCGTCCTTGGCGACCGCGGTGTTCGGGTAGGGCAGGCCGTAGTAGCCCATCCGCCAGATCTGGTACGCCACCGGGACCAGCCCGGCGACGAGGACGATCAGCGCGCGCAGAGCGACCGGACCGAACCGGAACCGCGGCATCGGCGCCAGGAAGATCATGCCGAGCGCGAGTACGCCGATCAGCGTGGCTTCGGGTCGGACGAGGGGTGCCAGACCGGCCATGAAGACCAGCCCGAGCAGCCCGGGAACCCGGACCACAGCGGCCTGACTCCACCGGATCATCAGCCACCACAGCAGCCCGACCCAACAGATCACCAGGCCGCTCTCCAGCCCGGAGGTGGCGTAGTCACGCGCGGGCGGCAGGGCGATGTAGACGAGCACACCGGCCGGGATCAGCAGCTGACCGGTGCTGCCGCCCCACAGCCGCGCGGTGCCGAGCATGGCGAAGACCATGGCGAGCACCGAGACGACGAGGGCGACGCCGAGCACCACGTATTCGAGGCGGGCCTGGGTGACCCAGCTGAAGAACCAGACGATGTAGGTCCACGCGGTGCTGGTGTTGGTTTCGACCCGCTCGTCCATGTTGAACACCGGGCCGTTGCCCGCGAGCAGGTTGCGCACTGTGCGAAGGACGATGAGCCCGTCGTCGGCGATCCAGCGCCGCTGCCAGGCGCCGATCGCGAACAGTGCGGCGGTGAGCACGACCCCACCGACGAAAGTGGCCCGGGACGCGGCTGCGAAACGCGCGGCCGGGCGCGCCTGTTCGGCGCTGCCCAGCCGTTCGTCTTCAGATGTCTCCCGCTCCGCTACCACGATCTCGTCAGGTGAGATAGACAGCGACACCTACCGCTCCGATCCAGGCAATAGCGAGGAACTGCAGGATGCGGTCCCCCAGCGCGATCTCTTCGGGTTCACCGGCCTCGCCACCATCGACGTCGACCGCGTAACGCAGGACTGCGATGGTAAACGGCACCATGGAGATCGCGTACCACTGGGTGTCACGGGCCTCACCCTGCTGGAACGCCCACAGCCCGTAGAACACCACGACCGCGGTGGCCGAGAGCGTCCAGACGAAGCGCAGGTAGGTCGGGGTGTAGTACTGCAGCGACTTGCGGATCTTGGCACCCGTGTCGAGCGCGATCTGCAGCTCGGCGTAGCGCTTGCCCGCCGCCATGAACAGCGAACCGAACGCCATGATCAGCAGGAACCACTGCGACAGCTCGATGTCGGCGGCCGCGCCACCGGCGATGGCGCGCAGCAGGAAGCCCGAGGAGACGATGCAGATGTCGAGCACGGCCTGGTGCTTGAGGCCAAGGCAGTAGGCGAGCTGGATGCCGATGTAGACAGCCATCACGACGGCAAGATGCCACGACGCGAGGAACGACCCGGCGATCGAACCGACGAGCAGCACGGCGGCCAGCCCGTAAGCCAGGTTGACAGGAACGACGCCCGCCGCGATCGGCCGGAACCGCTTCGTCGGGTGGGCGCGGTCGGCCTCGACATCGAGCGAATCGTTGACCAGGTAGATACCCGAGGCCGCCATGCAGAACACGACGAACGCGATCGCCACGTGCGCGAGGATCCCCAGGTCGCCGACGGCTTCGGGGCCCGCGGCGAGCGGCGCCGCGAGCACGAGCACATTCTTGACCCACTGACGCGGGCGAACGGCCTTGCCGAGCCCACCGGCCAGGGTCTTCGGCGGGCCCTTCACAGCAGCCTCGTCCAGGACGGCGGCGGACGGTTCTTCGCTCATCTCAGCCAGAGTTCTTTCAGTAGCGGGCGGTGTTGCATTCCGGCACTCACTGGTCCCTACGTGGTTACGCAAGCTGCCGCCTCCGGGCCCTGAGTTCGTGCCGGGGGCGACGTCTCTTTTCGGCGGCGAGCACAGCGGCGGCCGACGCGGCCCCCAGTGCGGAACCGGCGAGCACATCGGAAGGGTAATGCACCCCGAGCACGACCCGCGACAACAGCATCGGCGGCACGAGCACCGCAGGCAAGGGTAGCCCGGTGAGCCTGCCGAGCAACACCGCCGCCGCCGTCGTGGAGGTGGCGTGCGAGGACGGGAAGCTCAGCTTGCTCGGTGTCGACACGTTGACCTGCACGGACGGGTCGTTCGGGCGCGGGCGTCGGACGATCCGCTTGATGACGATCGACGCCGCGTGGGCACCGACCGCGCCGACCGCGACCCCGGCCCACTGACGGCGGCGTGGCTTGTCGACCAGCCAGCCCGCCGCCGCGATGCCCACCCAGCCGAGCGCGTGCTCACCGAAGTGCGACATCCCGCGCGCGGCCGAGACGACCGCCGGGTTGGTGCCGATGGTGCCCTGCACGGCGTTGAGGATCGCGACCTCGACGGGCACCTCCACGTACTCGCCACTGCACGCGCAGTCGCCGCCGCAGCCCTCGTCGAGGAGTTCCAGGTCCGGGTTGATCGCGTTCACTTGCTCGTTCCGTTCAGGCTGTCGTCTTCGCGGCCTCCGCGGGCCTCTCCATGGTTACGCTCGCTGCCGCCTCCGAGCCCGTCGCGGAGGCCGAAGGTCTTCTCCCACGCCGCCGTGCTGGTGAGCTCGGCGTGCGCGGCCCGGTAGCGCCGCTGCATCTCCGGGAAGCGGGCGGTGAGCTCTTTGCGCAGGCGCAGAGCTTCCTTGAGCAGTTCGGCCGCCTTGCGCGGGTCGCGCTTGCGATAAACCACGCCCCGGCCGTCGGCGGTGGTCACGGTGACCCCGTCGACCTGCGAGAGCAGGAACCAGCGCGCGTCCAGGGTCGGCACGTTGAGCTGCGGGGTCTCGTGCGCGGCCGGGTCGGCCTTGCGGAAGTTGTGCACCACGCCCTTGGCCAGGCGGGCCACCTTGGCGATCGGGTTGCCCGGTTCGCCGACCGCGCCGACGCCCTGGCGGCTGGCCAGCGGCAGCTCGGTGGACGACGGAACGACCACCGCGTCCGGGTACTCCTTGCGCATCGCGTGGATCTTGCCGAGCGCGCTCGGCAGCAGGTCGAAAAGCCCTTCGGGCCCGGCAAGGAAATCGCGGATCGCCTCGTTCTGGATGGCGACCGTGGAGTACTCGAGGCACAGCAGGTGCTTGAGGGTGGCCTTGACCGTGTTCACGATCATCGGCTTGCCGTCGCCGGGCAGGTGCAGCGAGGCGACCACCAGGCGGTTGCGCAGGTGGAAGTACGCCTGCCAGTCGATGGCGTCGTCCTTGTCCGACCAGGCCATGTGCCACACGGCCGCACCCGGCAGGGTGACCGTGGAGTACCCGGCGTCGCGGGCGCGCAGACCGTATTCGACATCGTCCCACTTGAGGAACAGCGGCAGCGGCTGCCCGATCTGCTCGGCGACCCGACGCGGGATCACGCAGGTCCACCAGCCGTTGAAGTCGACGTCGATGCGCCGGTGCAGCAGCTTGGAGTTGTCGCGGTCCTTGAGCGGGTGCTTGGCGAAATCGTGGTCGTACTCCACGTTGGGCGCCGAGGACCACATGAAGATCCCGCGATCGATGACCTCACCCATGCTGTGCAGGTGCGACCGCTCCTGCAGGTTCAGCATCTGGCCGCCGACCAGCAGCGGCGACTTGGCGAACCGGGAGAACGCGAGGGCGCGCAGGATCGAGTCGGGCTCGATCTCGATGTCGTCGTCCATGTAGACGATGTACTCGGCGTCGGTCTTCAGCGCCTCGTACATGACGCGGCTGTAGCCGCCGGACCCGCCGAGATTGGGCTGGTCGTGGATGCTGAGCCGGTCGCCCAGCGTCGCGGCGGCCTCGGTGAAGCCCGGCTCGTCGACGACCTTGCGGTTGCCCTGGTCGGCCACGATCACCGCGGCGACGTTGCCGAGCACCAGCGGGTCCGAGCCGAGGGCGGCCAAGGTCTTGACCAGGTCGGTCGGCCGGTTGAAAGTGGGCATGCCGACGGCGATGCTGCCGGTGCCCGGCGCCTCCTGCGGTGCGTACCAACCGCCCGCGAGCAGGGTGACCGCCGTGTCGGTGGTGATGTCGAACCAGATCCAGCCGCCGTCCTCGAACGGGCCGAGATCGGTCTCGAACTCCACCGACACCGAGTCGGCGACTGTGCCGAATTCGCCGAACTCGCTGTCCCCTGCGTGGTTATGCTCCGCTGCCGCCTCCGGGGCCTGCGCTCGTTCGGCAAGCGGAACTGCGAACTCCTTGCCCTGCACGTGGATTCGCGAACCGTCGGCCTTGGAGCGGTACACGTCGACCCGGCCGTGCCCGGCCAGTTCCAGCCGGAGCACCACCGACTTCAGCACGCTCCACCGACGCCAGTAGCTGGCGGGCAGCGCGTTGAAGTAGGTGCAGAACGACACCTCCGACTCCGCGCCGATCGAGAGCGCGGTGCGGCTGGTGGCGTGCGCGCGGCGGGCGTTGGTGGTGGATTCCTCCAGGTAGAGGGTCCGCACGTCCAGCGGTTCGCCCGGGCGCGGCAGGATGACGCGCTGTAGCAGGGAGATGGCGCGGGTTTCGGTCTGCACGTCTTCCAGCATCGCCTTGGTCATGCTGCCTCCTCCTTGGCGTGTTCGGGCGCCCTTCGTGGTTACGCGGGCTGCCTCCTCCGGGCGCTGACCGCTCACGCCGGGTCCACCAACGCCGCGCCGCCTTCCAGGTGCGGGCGCAGCACGTTCTCGAACATGCTCAGCGCCGAACCGATCGCCATGTGCATGTCCAGGTACTGGTAGGTGCCGAGGCGACCACCGAAAAGCACCTTCTGCTCGGCGGTTTCGCGCTTGGCCCGCTCGCGGTAGGCGAGCAGCTTGGCGCGGTCCTCCGGGGTGTTGATCGGGTAGTACGGTTCGTCGCCGGTCTGGGCGAAGCGCGAGAACTCGCGCATGATGACCGTCTTGTCCGTCGGGTAGTCGCGTTCCGGGTGGAAGTGACGCGGCTCGATGATGCGGGTGAACGGGACGTCGGCGTCGTTGTAGTTCATCACGCTGGTGCCCTGGTAGTCACCCTGTTCGAGCACCTCGGTCTCGAAATCGATGGTGCGCCAACCCAGTTCGCCTTCGGCGTAGTCGAAGTACAGGTCCAGCGGGCCGGTGTAGACGACGGGGGCGTCCGGGTTGGCGGCGCGGATCTCGTCACGCACGTCGAACCAGTCGGTGTTCAGGCGCACGTCGATGAGGTCGGAGGCGGCCATGTTCTCCAGCCACTTCGTGTACCCATCCTTGGGCAGGCCCTCGTAGGTGTCGTTGAAGTAGCGGTTGTCGAAGGTGTAGCGCACCGGCAGGCGGGTGATGTTGCCCGCGGGCAGTTCCTTCGGGTCGGTCTGCCACTGCTTGGCGGTGTAGTCACGCACGAACGCCTCGTAGAGGGGGCGCCCGATCAGCGAGATCGCCTTCTCCTCGAGATTCTGGGCGTCGGCGGTCTCCACCTCGGCGGCCTGCTCGGCGATGAGCTTCTTGGCCTCCTCCGGCGTGAAGTAGCGGCCGAAGAACTGCGAGATCAGACCCAGTCCCATCGGGAACTGGTAGGCCTGGCCCTTGTGCATGGCGAACACGCGATGCTGGTACCCGGTGAACTCGGTGAACTGGGTGACGTAATCCCACACCTTCTTGTTCGACGTGTGGAACAGGTGCGCGCCGTACTTGTGAATCTCGATTCCGGTTTCCGGATCGGGCTCGGAGTAGGCGTTGCCGCCCAGGTGGTAGCGGCGGTCGATCACCAGCACCCGCTTACCCAGCACGTTCGCGGCCCGCTCGGCCACGGTCAGGCCGAAGAAGCCGGAGCCGACCACGATCAGGTCGTACTGGTTTGCCTGGCTGGCGGAATCTGCGTTGACGGAGTTACCCGAGGACGATGCGGCGGTCACGGGTGCCCAGCGTATCGGAAGACCGTCGATTGTCCCGGCGGAGTCTCCGACCGGCCTGTGACCTGCGCTTCTCCTCGGCCGCCGGTCGGCATCCCTCAGTAGTAGGGGTAGGCGGGTGCTCGGCCTGCCCGGATCCACCGGCCGGTCGAGGAGGCGGCCGCCAAGGTGAGGATGAGCAGGGGGATGGCCGACATGATGATGGCTCCCCCGATCGTGCCGCCGATCTGATCCGAGGAGGTCCGGCTCATCGTTAGCACGGCCGGGATCCAGGTGCCGAGCAGGGCGAGGGTGGACAGGAGGATGAGGATCACCCGGCCCGCGGTCTTGCGGCGGAACAGCAGGATCGAGCCGAGGAGCCACAGCAGGCTCGGGACAGCGCCGATGGCCAGCGCGATGGTCACCGCGGAGCGGGTGGATTCGTCGGCGGCACTGGTCGCTTCGGTGCCGAGGAGGACGGCGGCGCCGATGCCGATTCCGCCGAGGGCGACCAGCGACACCAGCAGCGAGATGACCGCGGCGGTGATCGCCGTGCCGCCGCCCGCGCGTGGCTGCTGCCCGTAGCCCGGCGGATAGGGGCCGTAAGCCGGTGCGCCGTAACCATATTCGGCGTACGGTGTGGCGCCGTAGGGTTGGGCGTAGGGGTCGGGCGCGTAGCCCGGTTGTGCGTAACCCTGTGCCGCGTACGGGTCGTAGCCCTGCGGATACCCCATCGTCTTCCCCCTCCTGGTGAGCGCTGACCTGCTGAAACTATACGGCCGGTCCGACAACACCTGCCCGGCGTGCGCGCGTGTAGGTCGCTGTCGGCGGTACGGCGGCCAGGAGCAGCACGATCGCGCCGAGACCGGTCGCGGTGGCGGCGGCGGTCCAGTTGTGGTTGACGATCGCCGTCACCGCGCCGGGCACCCCGCCGAGACCGACGGGGATCGAGCGCAGGACCGACTGGTCGGCGAACCAGTGGATGCCGTATCCGGAGTCGTAGCCGACGAGCGTGGCGAGCAGGGCGAGCAGCCCGAGGCCGAGTTGGGCCGCGGCGGCGACGATCAGTACCAAGCGTCCGGTGTCGTCGCGGCGGGCGAGCAGCAGCGCGCCGTAGCCGAAGGCGAACGCGGCGGTGAGCGCGCCGAGGGTGGTGAACAGGACGAGCGAGTCGTCGACCGCCGCCGAGTCGCCGAAGAACGTGCGCAGGACATACGCCGCGCCGAGCAGGTTCGCGAGGGCGGCGAGCGCGCCGAGGGTCACGGCGGCGACGGCCGTCACGTCACCGAGAGTCGTTGTCTTTTCCCGCTCGAGCATGGTCCGACCGTATCCCGTCCGCCGCTACCGCGTCGCCGTCCAGCGGCGCGTCGGCTCGATCACGCTGCACACCAGGATCACCACATTGAGGCCGAGCCAGCAGTCCAGCGGACCGAACCGCCAGCCGTGACTCGCCCCGTTCAGCACGATCACCAGTCCGGTCGCCCCCGCCATCACCGCCGCCATCGTGAGCAGCACCCGTCTGCCGAGCATCCGCCGCCGCAGCAACAGCACCGCGCCGAGCAGATACACCACGCCGAGGCCGCCGACGATTCCCGCGCCGACGTAGTCGAGATCGAGCTGGCGCCCGAGTGTGCGCAACACCGCCGTCGCCACCCCGACGACGATGCCCGCCACACCGACCAGCACCCCCAGCCAGCCCGCGATCAGCGCGGTCACCGCGCGCGAAGGCCCCTCCGGCCGCACCTGCTCCACACTGTCCCCGCTACTTGTCGTCGTTCGGAGTCAGTTATACGGCGCAACCGCCGGGTGTGGGCCGTTCGGTGGGGTGAGCTGGGGTTTCGGGCGCGCGTCGATCCATCGTTGGGTCGACGGCAGCACCACGAGCACCAGGATCAGCGCGGACACCGCCGACATTCCGACGAACATGAGCTTCGACGCGAGTACCGAATACGTGGCCAGCGGGCCGAGGCAGACGAACGTTCCCAGTCCGCTGCCGATGGTCACCATGGTCACGCCCGCCGGGCGCCGGGCGAGCAGCAGCACACCGCCGAGTCCCAGCAGCACGGCGAAGACGGCCCCGGTGCAGAGTTCCATTTGGTTCTCGAGTTGCATACGGTCCCAGTCGAGGTCGACCTCGGGGTCGCGCAACCTTTCCACGACGCGCAGCCCCGAGTACCCCGTCTGCGCGATCACGAGTCCGGTGAGACCGCCACAGATCGCGAGGATGCCCGCGCTCATGGCGCCACCTGGCGGCGACCAATCCAGCAGGCGGCGCCGCAGTCTCGGCGGAAACCCTTGCGGCCCTTGTTGATTGTGCATTGCTCCCCCGGTTGTCCCTGACAGCCACCGTATCGGCCGTCGAGGGGAGCCTACCGGCCGTCACCGGCCGCACCACGCGATCGGCCGCGTCCGGACACGAGCATCCGGACGCGGCCGCCAGTTCACCACTTCGTCGCGAACCCGCCGACCCCTACGCCGGGTGCGCGGCGGCGTACGCGCGGAACGCGTCCCGGATGTACTCGGCGGTGTTGTCGCCGTGCACGTCGTAGTTCTTCCGGAAACGTGGGTCGGCGACGTACATCTCGCCCAGGCCGACGAGGTACTCGTTGGTCACCGGACGGCCCTGGGTGCCGTCGCCGAGCCAGGCACGGTGCCGTTCGACGATGGCCTGCACCGTGTCGCCTGCCACGGGAAGGCCTGCGGCGTGCGCCTTTCCGAAGTCGGTGGCGATGTCGAGCTGGGTTTGCAGGAACCGCTGCTTGCCCTCGTCGCTCAGCGAACGCCACCAGCGGTCGCCGCTCTCGTAGGCCTCCTTGCCCCAGCGCTGGGTGACTTCTTCCTTGTACTGCGTGTGGTCGAAACCGTCGAAGACCTCTGCGGCCATGAGCGGTTCACCTCTTTCCGTCTTGTGCAACGTGGTCGCCACCGACTCGATCTGTCGCGCGATCCGATCCTGTTGCTGCCGAAGCAGTTCCAGGTGCGTGCGCAGCGCGTCGGTGGTGTTCTGTTCACCGGCGAGAACCTCGGCGATCACCGGAAGGCCGAGACCGAGTTCGCGCAGCAGCAGAATGCGCTGCAGCCGAACGAGGGAGTTCTGGTCGTAGTAGCGGTAGCCGTTGGCCCCGATGCGGCTCGGTTCCAACAACCCCAACTGCCCGTAATGGCGCAGGGTGCGGCTGGTGGTCCCCGCAGCCTTCGCGAGGTCCTGAATAGACCACTCACCCACCACGACCAGCTCCTTTCCCGTCGATGAGACCAGTCTGCAAGTTGACGTTACGTCAAGGTCAACACCGATTATGAGAACCCGATCTCGACCTCGACCGTGTCGCGTTCGGTGTACATCCGCCAGTACTCGGCACCGAGTTCGGCATTGCCGATCCGTGGCAGCACCATCCCGGCGGGAATCAGCTCGGGGTGCGCGTCGACCTGATGTTGCACCGCACTGTTCTCGATGAGCGCGCCGATCGCGAGCAGCCCGGCGTAGAGGCCGGTGCCGTCGAGTTCGGCAGCGAGCTGGCGGACGTAGGCCCGCTGCGCGCCGAGCGCCACTCCCATATTCGCCAGGTAGGGCTGCGTGTTCGCCTCGGATGCGCCGGAAGAGAACAGCAGCGCTCCTCGACCGCGCGCGAGCATGCCGGGCAGGAGTTCGCGGGCGAGCTGGATCGATGAGTACACCTTGAGCGCGAACGGCACCTCGAGCGCGGCGCGGTCGACCGCCCGGGTCGACTCGCTGCGCACCGATATCCCGGCGGCAGCCGCGTGCACCGCCACGTCGATCGGTCCCAGCTGCTGCTCGATGCGCACGATCACCTCGCTCAGCTGGGCGGGGTCGGTGATATCGGCCGTGAACGACTCGGCCTCGATCCCGTCCGCCCGCAACCGCGTCACCCGCTCGGCGGCCGTGTCGGCGTTCCGCCCGACAGCCGCTATGCGAAAGCCGTTGCGCCCGAATACCTGCGCTGTTCCCGCGCCGAGTCCTGGTCCGTATCCGAAGATCGCGAGTGTGCCCATCCGACCGCTCCATCAAGTTGAGTGTTGGTTCAGATTGATACTCAACACTAACTTGAACCCAGGCTCAAGATAATTCCGCAGGCCGATTTGTAGGATCGGCGAATGCCCGAGGACAAGCCGTTGCGCAGCGACGCCAAGCGCAATCGCGACGCCCTGGTCACGGCGGCCCGCGAACTCTTCGAGGAACGCGGCCTCGACGCGCCGCTCAAGGACATCGCCGCGCGGGCGGGCGTCGCGATCGGCACCCTCTACAACCGCTTCCCCACCCGCGACGAACTCATCGCCGCCGCCGTCGACGACCGGGTCGGGGCGGGCGCCCACATCGCCGAGCGGGCACTGGAACTCGACGACCCGTGGGAGGCATTCGTCTTCCTGGTCGAAGGCATCTGCGCACTGCACGCCGAGGACCGCGTGCTCGGCGAACTCGCGCTGCGCAGTCCGCCGAGCCCGGCACTGGAGCGCGCCCGCGCGCACGGCCACGATCTGATGCGCCGAATCGTGGTGCGCGCCCAGCGTTCCGGCACCCTGCGCTCGGATTGGACGCTCGAGGACATCGCCTTCATCACCTGGTCCCACACCAGTGTTCTCGCCGCGACCGCGAATATCGCCCCCGACCTCTGGCGCCGCAATCTCGCCCTCATCCTGGACGGGCTTCGCGCGAAAGCCGCGCACCCCCTGCCGGTTCCGGCCCTCACGGAGGACCAGTTGATGCAGGCGATGCGCGGCTGACTTCCCGCCGGACTCACCGAGCGGCGACCGGCTCTCCCGCCGTGCGCATGATCGGCGTGGGGACAGACTTGGTGGGGATCTGGCCGAGGACTGTGCCCGCGAGGGCGATGACGAGGCCGAGGATCTGTAGCGGAGTCAGCGCCTCACCGAGGGCGATCCAGCCGATCACCGCCGCGGTGACGGGGCTGAGCAGGCCGAGGAAGGACACCGAAGTGGCCGATACCCGGGCGATGCCGCGGAACCACAGCCAGTAGGCCAGGGCCGTGCCGATGACGCCGAGGTAGAGGTAACCGCCGACGGCTCGGGCGTCCAGGGCGGGGGGCGCGCCTTCGATGAACAGCGCGAGCGGGGTGATGATCAGGCCCGCCGCGGTGAGCTGCCAACCGGTGACGGTGAGGGGGCCGACACCGGCCGGGTGTCCCCACTTCTTGGCGAGCACGGTGCCCGCACCGAGCGACGCGGCGGCCGCGAGACCGGCGAGCAGGCCGACGGTGTCGAGCTCGACCGTGCCGCGCAGGACGACCAGTCCCACGCCGAACACACCAATCAGCGCGGCGAGAACCTTACGGCTGGTGGGGCTTTCGGCGAGCAGGACGGCGGCGAAACCGAGCGCGAACATGGGCGCGATCGCGGCGAGCACGCCCGCCACACCACCGGGGAGCCGGTAGGCGGCCAGGAAGAGCAGCGGGAAGAAGATGCCCATGTTGAGCGCTCCGAGCACGGCGGCGCGGCCGATCCAGATGCCGCGCGGGAGCGTGCGGGTGATGGCGAGCAGGACGAGACCCACGGGGAGCGCCCGCATGAGCGCGGTGAACAGTGGCCGGTCGGGTGGGAGGAATTCGGTGGTGACGGCGTAGGTGGAACCCCAGGCGATGGGCGTGAGGGCAGCGAGGGCGAGGGTGCGGGCGTCGCCGTGGGGGCGAGTTGCGGTCGTCATGTTCGCTCCTGATTGATAATCTCAACGTTGAAATATCTACTCCTGGCGATGCCTCAGCGTCAAGTAGATGAATGTTGAGATATTCAACGGAGAGAGGAACTCGCATGTCCGATGCCGTGGACTCGATAGTCGAGCACTGGAATCGCGAACGCCCCGACGTCGATGTTTCGCCGATGGCGGTGATCGGTCGCATCACCCGCCTCGGCCGCCGCTTCGATCAGGAACTGCGCACGTTCTTCGGTCAGCACGACCTGGAGCGCTGGGAATTCGACGTACTCGCCACCCTGCGCCGCTCCGGTGGCACCAAAGGCCTCACCGCGGGTGCTCTCAACCGCGCCGCCATGGTGACCTCCGGCGCGATCACCAACCGCATCGACCGGCTGGCCGCGAAAGACCTGGTCCGGCGCGTCCCCTGCGCCGACGACCGCCGCTCGGTCTTCGTCCAGCTCACCGACAAGGGCACCGAACTCGTCGACCGTCTGCTCCCCCTGCACGTCGCCAACGAGGAACGCCTTCTCGCCAGCCTCGCCCCCGACGACCGCGCCGCCCTCGCCGCCCTGCTCCGCACCTTGTCGATCGGCATGGGCGACACGTCGATCAGCTGAGAGGCGGACGGCAGCATTTCCCGCCAGACGATCGAGGTCGGCGGAAAGGACGTGGCGAGCGCGCTCGGCCGCGTGCCGCACTTCAGCCGACGACTGCGATACCCTGCGGCCGAGTCGCCGAAGGTGGCGGCCCTCAGGCTCGACCGGGTCGGTCCCCGGTGCGCTATTCGGTCGGGACCGCGTTCGCCCGCAGGGGTGGCGGGACGGCGCCCGGGTCCGGTTCGATGACGTCTTCCGGCGCGAGGTTCGGGTCGACGCCACTGCTCGCCTCCGCACCCGGCGCCGGGTCGGCGCCGCTCGGGGCGGGCGCGCTTCCACCGCTCGGGTCGGTGGCGGCGTTCGGGGCCGGGTCGGAGCCGGTCGATTCCGGAACGCTGCCAGCGGGCGGGGCGGCGGCGTTCGGATCGACGCCACCGTTCGGGTCGGTAGCGGGATTCGGGCCCGGGTCGGGAGCTGGGCCCACGTCGGCCAGGTTCGGTAGCCGCGGTGCGCCTTCCACCGGCGTATCAGTCTGCGTCCCACCGGCTTTCGGTCCCGTCCCGGCAGACCCGGGCAGCTGCTCACCGACCTCGGGCACCAGCTGGAGCAGGGTGGAGAAGTCGACCACCTGGGCGCCGAGAGTCTTCGTCGCGACGATGACGCCGTTGGTGTAGAGGCGGTAGGTGCCCGCGCGTTGGGGCAGCATCATTTCCGGGCCGATGGGGGCACCGATCGAGCTACCGGGGCCGCCGAGACGGCGGTATTCGGTGTCGATCACCGACTCGCCCGCGAGCGCTTCGATGGTCGGGACGGGGTCGGCGGGGAGCTCGGGAAGCGCTGGGATGGGCAGGGATTCGATCAGGTCGTCGGGGGCCGGGCCGACGGCGAAGGTCTCGATGTCGGCGGGGCGGCCGCCGTCGGGGGCGGCGGAGTACTCCGAACGCAGGATCAGGCCGTCGCGCAGCAGCACGGTGCCCGCGGTGGCGGCGACGGCATCGGTGGTTCGCGCGTCTTCCTTCACCGTGCCGGGGTACACCTGGCAGTCGGTGGTATCGCAGGTCTGCGCGTACGGGTAGCGGTCCTCGGCGAGGGCGTAGGAGCGGGCGGCGATCGCCTGGGCGCGCAGCGCTTCGAACGCGCCCTGATCGGCCCAGTTCGCCTGCATTTCGGCGGGCACCACACCGGCGAGATAGTCCTCGATATCGACCTGGTTGACGGTCCGGTACGAGCCGTTCTCCAGCGCGACGCCGAGCGCGCCGCGATAGCCCGTGCCACCGCACAGCACGAGGTGTTCGTCGGCCGGTCGGCCAGGACCGGCGCCGATCGGATAGACGTAGGGGTCGTCGGTCGCGGCCTGCCACAACACTTCTCCGTCGCAACCCGCGGTCACCACCACACTGGCACCGCCGTCGGGCAGGGGGGTGAGATGGGCGGCTTCGCCGGGTCCGATCATCCGGCCCGCGACCTGTGCGCCCGCGGCGGCATAGGTGTCGAGGGTGGCGTCGTCCTGGGCCTGCAGGCGCACCCCGATGGTGGTTGCTCCGATTTGCCCGAGTTCCGCTCCGGGGTAGTAGTGACCGAGGATCTCCTCGGCGTGCCAGCCCGCGCGCGCGTTGTCGAAGGCGCCGACCTGACTCATGCCGCGCCCGTGCCCCGCCCCGACCGTCGGCGCGACCTCGCCCGGCATCAGCTGCCACAGGCCGAGCGCCCCGGCGAGCACGAGGGCGGTGCCGCCGACCAGCACCGGAAGTGGTGGCGCCGCGAGCATCGGGACCGCTCGGCGGCGGGTGCCGCGACGGGTCTTGCGGGTGATCGAGGTATCCGCTCTCATCCTGCGCTCCCACGGTTCGGGGGTTCTACCGGCGGAGCTCGCGTCGGCATGTCGTCGTCGCCGAGCGGGTTCCGAGGGCTACATTCGAGCAATCACATAACTCTCGAGTTGAGGTTTAGATGTGTGACGTATGTTAACTAGTGTGGTGCGTGGGGCAAGAGGAAGCAAGCATCACTTGCCGGTGAGTAACGGCCACCAGCGGCGCCAGCCGCAGACAACACGAGCTCGACCCTGATTGGAGAGGCACGTGCGATACCGAAAGCCGAAACGTTCCTACGTGCTACCGGTGGTCACGACCCTCGCGGTCGCCGCGCCGATCGGCGCGTTCGCGCTCAGCGATTCGACCGATTACCGCAGCACGAACGATTCCCAGTTCGCGGCCGTGCAGCCGGAGCTGTCGGAGGTCGCGCTCACGTCGGTGCCCGACATCACGATCCCGCTGCGTGATCTGACCGGCCTCGACCTGCCCGACCTGCACCTGTCGGACCTGCACATGCTCGGGCTCCCGTCCTCGATCCCGATTCCGCCCGGAATCCCCGCACCGCCGGGCGTGGCGCTGCCGACGGAGATCCCGTTACCCCAGCTCCCTACCAAGGCGCCGTCGACGCCGAAGCAAGCCGCCCCGTCCGCCACTCCCGGCGCTGCGCCCCAGGCCGGTCGCCCCCCGGCGCCGAGCACGGCGGTGCCGACGGCTCCCCCTGCCGCCGCGCCACCAGCGGCTCCCCCACCGGCGCCAGGTGTCCCCGCGGCTCCGCAAGGCGGAGCACCTGCGGGCGTTCCCGCACCAGCTGCTCCCGCACCAGCCCAAGCCCAAGCCGCTCCCGAACCTGCCGAGCCGCCGAGCGCCCCCGCACCTGCCCAAGCCCCTGCACCGGCCGCTCCCGCACCCGCCCAAGCTCCGGCTGCTCCGACACCTGCCGAGCCGCCGAGCGCTCCCACACCTGCCCAGGCACCGGGTGCGCCCGCCGCGCAGGCTCAGCCACCGGGAGCACCGCAACCCGGCGCGCAACCGCAGGCCCAAGCTCCGGCGGCCCGAAACCTCCCCGCCGGAGCGAAATTCATCGCCGACCCGGAGAACCTGGAACCCGGCACCACCCCCGACACCCCGGCGCTCGCACCGGGCGCGGTCGACCCGGAACTCATCGACGAGGTCGGCGCCCAGGTCAAGGAGCTCACCCAGGAGACCCCGTTCAGCATGGTCGCGCTCACCGCGCGCGACCTGGTCAACACCACGACCAAGTTGCGGGCCCGCCAGCCCGACGGCAGTTGGGGGCCCTGGTACAACGCCGATCCGATCGACACCCGCGCCACCGATCAGACCCCGGCCGACGCGCCGACCGGAACGGAACCGATCTACGTCGGCGAGACGACCGCCGTGCAGATGCTGGTGACCCGTAAGCCGACCGCAGGCCCGGATCACGACCCGGCGCACCTCACCGAGGCCGCGCTCAAGGCGGTGCTCATCAATCCGGGCCGGGCGGCGATCGACGCCGCGCTCAACGATGTGGCGGCGGCGCTGCCGGGCGGTGGGCCCAAGGTCATCACCCGGGCGCAGTGGGGTGCCGACGAGTCGATCCGCTGCCAGGAACCCACCTACGACGACGGGATCGGCGGCGTCACCGTGCATCACACGGCGGGTCGCAACGATTACAGCCGGGCCGAGTCGGCGGGCATCGTGCGCGCGATCTACGCCTATCACGCCGAAACTCTCGGCTGGTGCGACATGGGCTACAACGCCCTCGTCGACCAGTACGGGCAGATCTTCGAGGGCCGCTACGGCGGCCTGGATCGGGACGTGCAGGGCGCGCACGCGGGCGGGTTCAACGAGAACACCGCCGGGGTGGCGCTGATGGGCAACTACGAGAACGAGCAGCCGAGCAACGAGGCGATCACCGCGATCGGGCGGTTCATCGGTTGGCGCACCGGCATCGCCGGGCTCGATCCCGAGGGCGAGACCGTCATGTACTCCGAGGGCACGGAGTTCACCCCGTACGCCCAGGACGAGGCGGTGGAGTTGCCGGTGGTGTTCGCGCACCGCGACGTGGGCAACACCGACTGCCCCGGCGACGCCGCCTACGCCATGATGGACCGCATTCGCGCCATCGCCGCGGGCAATTCGGTCACCTACGACGCGCCGAGCAACCCGCATCGGCCGCCGAGCAATCAGGCGCGGGCGCCGCAGGGCAACATGGCCGAACTCGGCGCGCTGGTGGACAAGTTCCTCGGCCTGTCGAGTGAGAATCCGATCGCCAAGCACTGGGTGAGCCGCGGTGGTGCCGACGGTCCGCTCGGCGCGCCGCAGGCGGATCTGCTCGCGGGTGCGGGTGGGCGTCAGTACGCGAAGTTCGCGAACGGGTTCGTGTACTCGGGCGAGAACGGCCAGGTGTTCGAGGTGGTCGGCGCGATCCTCGACCGCTATCTGAGTCTGGGTGCCGACGCGGGCGTGCTCGGCCCGCCGACGGGCAGTTCGTACCTGGTCCCCGACGGTCTTCGCACGGACTTCCAGAACGGTTCGCTGGTGCTCAACGAGCTCACCGGCATCGTCACCACCTTCTGGAAGACCTATAACGAGACCTACGAGCAGGAGATGAACGGCGGCAAGCCGGAACAGGCGCCGCCGACCACCGCGCCGACGCTGGGCCTGACGGTCCCGGCCGAACCCGGCGCTCCGGAAGCGGCCGCACCGACCGACCCGCAGGTGCCGACCACGCAGCCGCCCGCAGGTTCGCAGGCACCCGCTGGTCCGCCGCCACCGGCCGTACAGCAGGCCCCTGAGCAGGGGGCTCCGGCACAGTCGCCCGCCGCGCCTGCTCCCGTCGGCTGACCTTTCGCGACAAGAGCCGGTGCCTCCGCAGACGAGGCACCGGCTCTGTCGTCGTCGGCCGCCTGAAGGTATCCGACGGCAAGATGGCCTGATCCGCGCTATCCAGGTGTTGCTGTACGTGCCGACAGGTCGACCGCCGCACCGTGCGCATCGAGCGGGAACAGGGCGGCAGTGGCCCGCCGCTCACCGCGGCCGAGCATCCCTACGTCCACCACCGCTCGAGCACCATCGCCACCCCGTCGTCGACATTGGTGCCGGTCACCTCGTCGGCCGCCGCCCGCGCCTCGGGGTGCGCGTTGCCCATGGCCACCCCGTGCCCGGCCATCGTCAGCATCGGCACATCGTTCGGCATGTCCCCGAACGCGACGATCTCGTCCTCGCGCACACTCATCCGCCGCGCCACCTCGGCCAACCCGGATGCCTTGGTGACCCCGGGCACGGCGAGTTCGATCAGCCCGTGCTCGGTGGAGTAGGTGATCTCGGCCCGGTCGCCGATGAGCGGGGCCAGTGCCGCGCGCATCTCGGAACTGCGGGCCGTGCTGAGCCGGATCAGCATCTTGATGGCCGGTGCGTCGATCACCTCGGCGTGCGAGACGACGGTGTCGTCGGGATTGAGCCAGGCATGTTCGTAGGTCGGCGAGCTGACGAACTGCGGCGTCGCCGCGTCGTGCGCGCTCACCCCGACCCGTTCGGCGGCCAGACCGCACCCGGGTAACGCGCGCTCGGCGATGTCGGCGAGCCAGCCGAGGGTTTCGGTGTCGAGGGTGTGGCTGGCGAGCACGCGGTCGGTGGCGCTGTCGTAGACGACGGCGCCGTTTCCGCAGATGGCCAGCGGTGCGTAGCCGAGCTCGCTGACCACCGGGTCGATCCAGCGCGGCGGCCGACCGGTGGCGAGCACGAAAGTGGCCCCGTCGGCGAGAACAGCGCCGACGGCGGCCTTGGTGCGCGGCGAAATCCGGTCGGCGTCGTCGATGAGGGTGCCGTCGACGTCGGTGGCGACCAGCTTCGGTTTGGGGTGCGTGCTCGTCATCGTTTCCATCCTGCCGCACGTCGGCACGCGGCGGCGCCGGACCGTCCTTATGATCAGGGCTTGATCACCCGATCCAGAGGGGACTGATGACCGGCTTCTTGGTACGGCGCGCGCTGAACTATCTCGTGCTGCTGTTGCTGGCTTCGTTTCTGACGTTCAGCCTCGCCTCGCTCACCTTCCGCCCGCTCGACAGTCTCGAGCAGCGCAATCCACGTCCGCCGCAGTCGGTGATCGACGCCAAGGCCGAGGAACTGCATCTCGACGAGCCGATCCCGCAGCGTTATCTCACCTGGCTCGGCGGTGTCGCGCACGGCGATTTCGGGAAGACCCTCGCCGGGCAGCCGGTGAGTGAGGAACTCGGCAGACGGGTCGCGGTGAGTCTGCGGCTGCTGATCCTCGGATCGATCATCGGCACGGTGCTCGGTGTGCTGATCGGCGCGGCGGGCGCGATCAGACAGTACAAATTCAGCGACTACTTCTCGACGGTGTTGTCGTTGCTGATCCTGTCCACACCGATCTTCCTGCTCGCGACCTTGCTGAAATACGGTGCGCTGGAGATCAATACGCTCACCGGGAGCCAGATCTTCCTCTACACGGGTGAAACCTCGGCCACCGAGATCACCGGGTTGTGGAATCAGATCGTCGACCGCGTACAGCATCTGGTGCTGCCGACGCTCGCGCTCGCCCTCGGCGGCATGGCCGGGTACAGCCGCTACCAGCGCAACGCCATGCTCGACGTCCTGCAGAGCGACTTCATCCGCACGGCGAGAGCCAAGGGCCTGACCCGCAATCGGGCGCTCTACAAACACGGCCTGCGCACCGCGCTGATCCCGATGGCGACGATCTTCGCCTACAGCCTCGGCGGTCTCATCACCGGCGCCACCTTCACCGAGAAGATCTTCGGCTGGCACGGTGTCGGTGAGTGGCTGGTCGATTCGATCAATGCCCAGGACCTGTACGTGGTGGTGACGGTGACCGCGTTCGCCGGGCTCGTCGTGCTGATCTCGGGTCTGCTCTCCGATATCGTTCTCGCCCTGCTCGATCCGAGGGTGCGGGTGGCATGAGCGGTCAGCGCCCGGAGGCGGTAGCTTGCGTAACCACGCAGGGCGCCCGATCATGCCGAAAGGACGCAGCATGACAGAGACCGAACTGATCGTCGTCGGCGCACCCGAGGTCGCGGCGGCCGGGCGCCGCAAACTGGTGTGGCGCCGTTTCCTGCGCAACAAGCCCGCCGTGGCCGGTGCGGTGATCCTGGTGCTGCTGCTGATCGTCAGCTTCGCGCTGCCGCCGCTGCTGCCGTGGGACTACCAGCAGATGGACTACAAGGCGCTGATGAAGCCGCCGAGCCTCGAGCACCCGTTCGGCACCACCCAGATCGGGCAGGACGTGCTCGCGCAAACCCTGCGTGGCCTGCAGAAATCGCTCATCATCGGCTTCTGCGTCGCCCTGTTCTCCAGCGTGATCGCCGCGACCGCCGGTGCGGTGGCCGGGCTGCTCGGCGGCTGGACCGACCGCGCCATCATGTGGCTGGTCGACCTGCTGCTGGTGGTGCCGAGCTTCATCATCATCGCGCTGTTCGCCCCGCGCACCAAGGGTTCCGGATCCATCCTGATCCTGATCGTGCTGCTCAGCGTGTTCGGCTGGATGATCGCCGCGCGCATCATCCGAGGTCTCACCCTGAGCCTGCGTGATCGCGAATTCGTCCGAGCCGCACGGTATATGGGCGCGCCGACACGCAAGATCATCGTGAGCCACATCGTGCCGAACATCGCATCGATCCTCATCATCGACACCACCCTCGCCGTCGGTGCGGCGATCATGGCCGAAACCGGTTTGAGCTTCCTCGGTTTCGGTGTGCAGCCGCCGGACGTGTCGCTGGGTTCGCTGATCGCGGCGGGCACCAAGTCGGCGCTCACCTATCCGTGGTTGTTCCTGTTCGCCGGTGGCCTGCTCATCACGATCGTGTTGTGCGCCAACCTGGTCGGTGACGGCCTGCGCGACGCGTTCGACCCCGGCGCCCGCGGTGCGCGCAAATGGCGCAAGGACAGCGCCGAGCGTAAGGACGAGAAGCGATGACGAATTCGACCGCACCGCTGCTGGAGGTCACCGACCTGCGGGTCTCGTTCCCCGGCGAGGAAGGCCGCGTCGAGGCGGTACGCGGGGTGAACTACACCGTGTCCGACGGTGAGGTCCTCGCCATCGTGGGCGAATCCGGTTCCGGGAAGTCGGTGTCCTCGCTCGCGGTGATCGGGTTGCTGCCCGAGCAGGCTCGGGTGCAGGGTTCGGTGCGGTTGCGTGGCCGCGAACTGCTCGGCCTCGGCGACAAGCAGATGTCGAAGCTGCGCGGTTCCTCGATCAGCATGGTGTTCCAGGACCCGCTCTCGGCGCTCACGCCGGTGTACCGGGTGGGCGACCAGGTGGCCGAGGCCCTGCTCGCGCACGGAACCATGAGCCGCAAGGAAGCCGCCGACAAGGCGATCGAGCTGCTCGAACTCGTCGGCATCCCCGATGCCCGGGTGCGTTCGCGGGCCTTCCCGCACGAGTTCTCCGGCGGTATGCGCCAGCGCGTGGTGATCGCGATGGCCATCGCCAACGATCCTGCCCTCATCATCTGCGACGAGCCGACCACCGCGCTCGATGTCACCGTGCAGGCGCAGATCCTCGACCTGCTGCGCAAGGCGCGCGACATCACCGGCGCGGGCGTCATCATGATCACCCACGACATGGGCATCGCGGCGACCCTGGCCGACCGGGTCGCGGTGATGTACGCCGGAAAAGTCGTCGAAACCGCGCCGGTCACGGAGCTTTTCGCGGCGCCGCGCATGCCGTACACGGTCGGTCTGCTCGGGTCCATCCCCCGCATGGACGGTCCCGCGCGCGCCCCGCTGATCCCGATCGTCGGCGCCCCGCCCGCCATGCACGCCCTGCCGCCGGGGTGTTCGTTCGCGCCGCGCTGCCCCGTCTCCATCGACGACTGCACCGCCGCCGAGCCCCCGCTCGAACGGGTGAGCCCCGGCCATTCGGCGGCCTGCGTCCGCACCGCCGAACTCGGCACGCCGGAACTGTTCGACGCCTACCGCGCCGACATCACGGCCCGACCGCAGCCCGACCGCACCGACGACGCGGTCCTGCGGGTCACCGACCTGGTGAAAACCTTCCCGCTCAGCTCGGGTGTGCTGCTGCGGCGACGCACCGGCGAGGTGCGCGCGGTCGACGGGATCAGTTTCGAGGTGCGGGCGGGCCGCACCCTCGCGCTGGTCGGCGAATCCGGTTCGGGCAAGTCGACCACCCTCACTCAGATCATGGATCTGGTTCGCCCCCAATCGGGTTCGATCGAGGTGCTCGGCCACGATGTCGCCGCCCTCACCAAGGCGCAGACCCGCGAGATCCGGCGCAGGATGCAGATCGTCTTCCAGGACCCGAGCGCCTCGCTCGACCCGCGCCTGCCGATCTTCGACGTGCTCGCTGAACCGCTGCGCATCGACGGCCGCTCCCGCGACGAGGTGAACAAGCGGGTGCCGGAATTGTTGCGGCTGGTCGATCTGCGACCCGAGCACGCCGACCGGTACCCGTCGGACTTCTCGGGCGGGCAGAAACAGCGCATCAGCATCGCGCGGGCGTTGGCACTCGATCCGCAGCTGCTCGTCCTCGACGAACCGGTGTCGTCGCTGGACGTGTCGATTCAGGCCGGTGTGCTGAATCTGCTGCGCGACCTGCAGGCCGCGCGCGGGCTGTCGTATCTGTTTGTCTCGCACGACCTGTCGGTGGTGCGCAATCTCGCCCACGACATCGCGGTGATGTTGCGCGGCAAGATCGTCGAATCCGGTCCGGCCGAGCAGATTTTCGCGAATCCTCGGCACGAGTACACCCGCTCGCTGATCGCGGCCGTGCCCGAACCCGCGGTGAGCGGGGAGACCTTGGAGGAGACGCCATGAGAACCCGACGCTTACGCACGCACGGTGCCCGGTTGCGCTGTGCGGCCGTGGTGGTGGCCGCCGGGATGATCGTGGCGGGTTGCGGTGACGGTGGTGGCACCGCCGACGGCTTCTCCGCGACGCTCGGCGATACCAGCGACGTGAACCCAAGGGGGGTCGAGGAGTTGCGCGAGGGCGGGAATCTGCGCCTGGCCGTCACCAGTTACCCGGCGAACTGGAACACGCTGTCCAATGACGGCAACGACGGCGAGATCGGCGAGATCGTGCGGACCATGCTGCCGCGCGCGTTCGAGGTCGACGCCTCGGGCCGACTCACGGTCGATACCGACTTCTTCACCGAAGTGGCGCTGACCGGCACCGACCCGATGCGGGTGACCTACACGATCAACCCGGCGGCGGTGTGGTCCGACGGTACGCCGATCACCTGGGAGGACCTCGCCAGCCAGGCCAACGCGCTGAGCGGGCGTGACAAGCGGTACCTGATCGCGATCACCAACGGTTTCGAATTCGTCGAGAAAGTGGAGCGCGGGGTCGACGATCGGCAGGCCGTCCTCACCTTCAACACCCCCTATGCCGATTGGCGGGGACAGTTCGCGGGCAACACCAACCTGTACCCGAAGTCGGTGACCGGCACGCCCGAGGCGTTCAACACCAGCCTCGTCGACGCGATGGGGCTCTCGGCCGGACCGTTCGTCGTCACCGGAACCGATCGCGGACAGGGCCGGATCACGTTGGGCCGCAATCCCCGCTGGTGGGGCGACAAGCCGGTGCTCCAGAACATCACCTACCGGGTACTCGACCACTCGTCGTGGGTGCAGGCGTTGCAGAACAACGAACTCGACCTGGTCCGCCTCACCACCCTCGACGAGGTGCAGACCGTGCGCGGCACCGACGGACTCGTCGTGCGCCGCGCGCCGGGTAACCGCTGGCGCCACATCACCTTCAACGGCGCGCCCGGCTCGATCCTGGCCGAAGAGGGTGTGCGCGTGGCCATCTCGAAGGCCATCGACCGGCAGCACATCGTCGACGCCCTGCAGAACGGTCTCGTCGAAAAGCCCGCCCCGCTGAACAACCACATCTTCCTGCAGGGCCAGAAGGGTTACCAGGACAACAGCCTCGGCTACGACCCCGAGGCCGCCGCCCGCGAACTCGACGCTCTCGGCTGGAAACTCAACGGCGATGTCCGTGCGAAGGACGGCCGCGAACTCGTCATCCGCGACGTGATGTACAACGACCCGACCTGGGTGCAGATCGCCCAGATCATCCAGCAGAACCTGGCCGCGATCGGCGTGGGCCTGACCATCGACACCAAGCCCGGCGCGGGCTATTTCACCGATGTCATCCAGCCCGGCGACTTCGACGCCGCCCAATTCATCTTCCAGGGCGACCCGTTCCCGCTGAGCAGCATCCGCCAGATCTACTACTACGACCCCACCGACCTGCAGGGCAACTACGGCCGCATCGGCTCCCCCGAACTCAATGCCCTCATCGAACGCACCCTCACCGAACTCGACCCGGAGAAATCCGTCGAACTCGCCAATCAAGTCGACCGCAAAGTCTTCGAAGAAGGCCACTCCCTGCCACTGATGCAATCCGACGGCAGCGTCGGCGCCCGCGCGACGCTGGCCAATATCGGTTCACCCGGACTGGCCACCTACGACTACACGAAGATCGGATTCCTCGAATGACCACAGCGGTCCATGGATCCCGGCTGCGCCGCGCCGGATTACGGGTCGCCGCACCGATCCTGGTCCTGGCCCTGGCAGCGGGTGGTTGTGGGGACGACTCGGCGATGGAAGCAGGGTCGAGCGATATCGGCGCGACCAGCGACATCAACCCGAAATCGCGGGACGAGATCGCGGACGGCGGCACCCTGCGCCTGGCGATTCCCAACTTTCCCGCGACGTTCAACAGCAGCCATGTCGACGCCGACGGCTACGTCAGCGACGTGACCGGTTGGACGTTGCCCGGCACGTTGACCTCCGACGCGGCCGGAAATCTCGAGGTCGACCACGATTACTTCACTTCGGTGGAACTCACCGCGACCGACCCGCAGACGATCGTCTACACGATCAATCCGAAGGCGGTGTGGTCGGACGGTTCACCGATCACCTGGAACGACCTCCGTTCCCAGGCCGCCGCTTTGAGCGGACGCGATACCGCCTTCGAGGTAGCGGCGACCCACGCCTACAGCAGCGTCGAGAAGGTGGAACGTGGCGTCGACGACAGGCAGGCCGTCGTCACCTTCGCCGAGCACTACGCGGAGTGGAAGGGGCTGTTCAATCCGCTCTTGCCGCAGCAGAGCACGTCGTCTCCCCAGGCGTTCGACGACTTCTACCGCAACGACATGCCGCTCTCGGCGGGGCCGTTCATGGTGACCCACATCGATCGCCCGGAGCAGCGGATCACTTTGAGCCGCAATCCGAAATGGTGGGGTGACACCCCCAAACTCGACAAGGTCGTCTACAGCATTCTCGATTCGTCGGCCCAGCTCGACGCGCTGCAGAACAACGAACTCGACGCCGTCGAACCGCTGAGCACGGCCGACGACATCAAGATCGCCACCAACACCGTCGGCGTCCAGGTTCGTCGCGCCCCGGCGAACAGCTTCACTCACATCACGTTCAACGGAGCCCCCGGATCCATCCTGGCGGACCCGCGACTACGCATCGCGATTTCCAAGGGTATCGATCGGCAGGGTATCGCCACCGCGGTGCAGAACGGCGTGGTGAGCAACCCGAAGCCGCTGAACAACCACCTGTATCTCGTCGGCCAGACCGGATACCAGGACAATGCCGAGTCGGTGACCTTCGATCCGGCTGCGGCGGCTCGCATGCTCGACGACCTCGGGTGGAAGCTCAACGGTGAGTTCCGCGAGAAGGACGGCCGCCGACTCGAGATCCGTGATGCGCTGCCGCAGCACGAAACCCAGGTGCGCATCGCGACCATCGTGCAGCAGAATCTCGCGGCGATCGGCGTCAAGGCGCACATCGAGACCTATCCCGGCACGAACTTCTTCAGCGGCGTCATCGAGCCCGGCAACTTCGATATCGCCCAGTTCGCCTGGTCGAAGAGCATTTTCCCGCTGGGCGCGCTGCCGCAGATCTATGCCTACGATCCGGCGAACAAGTTGAGCAACTTCGGCAGAATCGGTTCCCCCGAACTCAACACGTTGATCGATCAGATCATCGCCGAGCTCGATCCGCGCAAGGCGATCGAACTGGCCAACGAAGCCGACCGGATGATCTTCGAAGAGGGGTTCTCGCTGCCCATCGTTCAGTCCGCCGGTGCGGTCGCGGTTCGCGAGAATCTCGCCAACTTCGGCGCGTTCGGGCTCAGTTCGGCCGATTACACCAAGATCGGCTTCGTCAAATGATTCCGGTCGGCTCAGGGAAAGGACTCAGCCTTATGCGAATTCGCTCGATGGGTACCCGATTCGCGGTGCCGTGCGTGGCGATCGGCTTGATTCTGTCCGGATGTTCGGCCGACATTGGCGGCACATCCGGCACCAATCTCATCGGCGCCGGCAGTGACATCAATGCCCACGATGTGGCCGACCTGCGCGACGGCGGCAATCTGCGGTTGGTGCTCACCGCACTGCCCGAGACGTTCAACTATCTGCAGGTCGACGGGACCACGGACAATACCGGCGATGTGATCGAACCGCTGCTGCCCTCGCCTTTCACCAGCAACTCCGCGGGCGAATTGTCGGTCAACAAGGACTATTTCACCGATATCCAGCTCACCGGCACCGACCCACAGCAGGTGACGTACACGATCAATCCGAAGGCCGTGTGGTCCGACGGGACGCCGATCACCTGGGCGGATCTGCGCTCACAGGCGGCCGCGCTCAGCGGCCGTGACCCCGCGTATCTGATTTCGTCGACCAGCGGATTCGAGCGCGTCGAGAAGGTGGAGCGGGGGGTGGATGATCGGCAGGCGGTCGTCACCTTCTCGCAGCCGTATGCCGAATGGCAGGGACAGTTCAGTCCGCTGTATCCGAAGGCGAGCACGGAATCCGCGGCGGCGTTCAACGACCGTGATCGCGACGGTCTGGTGGTGAGCTCGGGACCGTTCCAGATCAGCTCGATCGACCGCACGCAGAACCGGATCGTCCTGTCGCGCAACCCGTCCTGGTGGGGTGCGACACCCAAACTCGCCACGATCACCTTCAGCATGCTCGACAGTTCCACGTGGCTGCAGGCCATCCAGAACGACGAACTCGACGTGGCCTACATGTCGGGTCTGGAGAATGTCACCGGCGCCAAGCAGGCGGCGGGGGTGGTGGTGCGGCGCACGCCGGAGCCGAGCTGGTCGCACATCACGTTCAACGGCGCGCCCGGTTCGTTGCTCGCGGACCCGCAGTTGCGGATCGCGCTGTCCAAGGCGATCGACCGGCAGGGCATCGTCAACGCCTCACAGAACGGCGTGGTCGACGACCCGAAGCCGCTGAACAACCACATCTTCATGCAGGGCCAGAAGGGTTACCAGGACAACTCGGGACCCATCTCCTTCGACCCGACCGTCGCGGCGAAGATGCTCGACGACCTCGGCTGGAAGCTCAACGGCGAGGTCCGCGAGAAGGACGGGCGTCGGCTGGAACTCCGCGATGTGATGTACCAGCAGGACGGTTGGGTGCAGACGGCACAGATCGTGCAGCAGAACCTGGCTCAGATCGGCGTGAAGCTGAACATCCAGACGGTGCCGGGCGCGGGCCTGTTCAAGGACGTCATCGACCCGGGCAATTTCGATCTCGCGCAGTTCAGTTGGGGCGGTAGTGTGCTCCCGCTCGGCGCGTTGCCGCAGATCTACGCCTACGACCCGAACAATCTCAAGTCCAACAAGGCGCGGATCGGGTCGCCGGAACTCAACGCGCTCATCGATCGCACCATCGCCGAACTCGATCCCGACAAGGCCCGCGAACTCGCCAACGAGTGCGACAAGATGATCTTCGCCGAGGGCTATTCGATTCCGCTGCAACAGGCGTCGGGAACCTACGCCGTCCGGGAAAATCTCGCCAACTACGGTGCGTTCGGGCTCGCCTCGCCCGACTACACCAAAGTCGGCTTCCTGAAGTGACACCGCGCGCGCTCACCTATCCGCTGACCGTCACGTGCGGCACTCTCGTCGTGATCGCGGCGTGGGTGCCGTTCGCGGATCTGGATCAGGTGAGTGCGCTGGCGGTGGTGGCGCTGGGTGTGCTCGGATACACCGGGTATCAGCTGGCGCTCGCGTTCGGCGTGCTGCCCAGCGGGGTCGGGGTTGTTGCCACCGCCCGGAGCGGGCGGCGGGTTCGGCAGCAGTATCGCTTGGTGAGCAGGTCGTTTCTGGAAATCAGTGGTGGTGGGCGCACGGTGTGGCAGCCGGTGTTCTACGACCCGGCGCTGTCCGTCCTCACGCCGACCGACCTCGAGATCACCTCGCGCGCGATCCTCGACGGTCCGACCCGGTTCTTCCCCGCCGGTCGGGCGCGAACCACCGAACCGCCGGGCAAGCTCGTCGACAACCCGACGCGCCCTACCGAAGCACCTACCTTCACCCCTGTCCGGCGCCTGGTCCTCGACGCCCAATCCACTGTTGCGGCCCCTTTCGCCGGTCTCCTCTGGGTCTACGTCATGAACGGCGGCCTTCCCGCCTTCATCGGCGCGACCACCGTCGCCGCGGCCATCGCCACCTGGCTCGCCGCCATCCGAGGTTCCGACCCCAGTTGAACGGTGGATCACCACTCGCCGGTGGCGGCGGCCGAGGGGCTCATATCACCAGAGCGTGGTGATCAAAGGTCCAGCTGGATGCCCGCAGCCACTCGGCGGCCCGGGTGCGTCGCTGACTTGGCGGTCCGAACTGGTCTTACCACTTGACCAGCTGGCCAGGAGGGGCGCATGCTGGGGGTATGGCGTGGACTCCTGTTGTGAAGCGGTCGGTATCCGGGGACGTGTTCGAGCAGGTCGCCGAGCAGGTGCTCGGCGGGGAGCTGGCCGCGGGGAGCGCCTTGCCGAGTGAGCGGCAATTGGCCGAGGCGCTAAGTGTTTCACGGCCTGCGGTACGCGAGGCGTTGCAGCGGCTGGCGGCGGCCGGGCTGGTTTCCGTTCGCCAGGGCGAGGCGACGACCGTGCTGGACTATCGGCGCAGCTCGGGCCTGGAAGTGCTGCCCCGACTACTGCTTCGCGGAGACTCGATCGACCCGGCTGTCGCGCGAAGCATTCTCGAGGCCCGGTTGCACAACGGACCGAAGATCGCCGAGCTCGCGGCGCGCCGGGTACGCAGGGATGCCGGTCGCGGTGGCCGAGCGTTGCCGGTGGCCGACGGCCTGACGCTCCTACACAAATCAGTCGAAGGGCTTGTCGCCGAATCCGATCCGCTCGCCCAGCAGCGGATCGCGCTCGAATTCTGGGATCACGTGCTGGATCTCGCGGATTCGATCGCATTCCGGTTGATGTATTCCATGCTGCGCGCCGCCTACGAACCAGCGTTGGCCGCGCTCGCGCCGATCATGTCCGCCGAGGTGGGCAATGGGGGCGCGTATCGAGACCTGGCCGCCGCGATCGACGCGGGCGAGTCGGAAGAGGCCGCCGACCGCGCCCGAGCCTTGCTCGAACCGGCGACCATCGCTCTCATCCACGCCCTCGACGGGGCGTGATCCACCCGAGGAAGCACTATGACCACTAACCGTCCGACAACGTCGTCGCACGAACCGATCGACCCGGCTACGCAGCACGATCGAGCCACCACCGACCGTCCGGCTGGGCGCGGCGACCGAGCCAACGGCACGTCCGACAGCGACCCGACAACAAGCCTCAGCAGCCCACGGGACGGCAGGCAGGACTCCATCGAGGGAGTGGTTGGGAGTCGGCGTGGGGTTGCGCCGCGACCCGTACGGCGCGCCCTGTCACTCGGGGAGGCCGCGCGGGAATTCGTGCGTCACCCTTCGCCGTGGATGATCGGCGCCGTGCTGATCACGGTTCTCGGCGCACGCCTCCTGGTCGGCGACTGGCAGCTCGGCGATGTCGTGGTTCCGGCCGTGATCCTCGCGGCCTTCCCGCTGATCGAGTGGATCATCCATGTCACCGTGTTGCATTGGCGGCCAAGGCATCTCGGTCCGCTCACGATCGACAGCGAACTGGCCCGCAAGCACCGCGCCCACCACGTCGACCCGCGTGACGTGCCACTGGTCTTCATCCCACCGAAGTCCCTGCTGCTCACCATCGCCGCACTGGTGGCGATCGGGCTGCTCACCTTTCCACGCCTCGGTCTCGGCCTGACCTTCCTGCTCACCATCACCGTCCTCGGCCTGCTCTACGAGTGGACGCACTACCTGATCCACACCGACTACAAGCCGAAACATGCCGCGTACCGGGCAGTCTGGCGAAACCATCGGCATCACCACTACAAGAACGAGCACTACTGGTTCACGGTGACGACCACCGGCACCGCCGACCGCCTCCTCGGCACCGCACCCGATCCCGCCACCACCCCGACCTCTCCCACTGCCCGAAACCTCCACGCTCACTGAGATTCCCGACCGCGCGTCCGCGCGGTGGAAAACCGCACAACCGCCGACCCGATACGCCCGGCCCGCACCACGCGGACCGGGCGTTCGCCGTTTCGGCAAGGTCACCCTTGACACATAGATACCTTAGGGGGGTATGGTACCCAGCACGAGACGCACTCCGCTCGAAAGGACGAAAGTCGTGACTACGCAATCGCAATCCACCCGCAGGTGGTTGGCGCTGGCGGTGATCGCCGCCGCGCAATTCATGGTCATCATGGACACCTCGATCATCGGGATCGCGCTGCCCGAGATGCAGGCCGAACTCGGCTTCACCCCGGGCAACCTCACCTGGGTGTTCAATGCCTACGTGATCGCCTTCGGCGGTCTGCTGCTGCTCGGCGGACGGCTGTCCGACCTGCTCGGCGCCCGCCGGGTGTTCGGCGCGGGCTGGCTGGTGCTGGCCGTCGGCTCCGTCATCGCCGGTGCGGCGGGGTCGGTGGGGGTGGAGCTGGCCGGGCGGGCGATCCAGGGCGCCGGTTCGGCGCTCATCGCACCCTCGGCACTCACGCTGCTGATGGTGCTGTTCGGCGGTACGCCACAGGAACTCACCAAGGCGCTCGCGGTGTACGGCGCGGCCGCGCCCGCAGGCGGTACGGCGGGCGTGTTCCTGGGCGGTGTGATCACCGAATATGTCAGCTGGCCTTGGGTTTTCTACATCAACATCCCGATCGCCGTGCTCGCGCTGATCGCGGTACCGCTGTTGATGCCCGCCGCGCCCGCCCGCAAGGGGTCCGTCGACATCGCCGGATCCGTCACTGTGACAGCAGGTTTGGCGGCCGCCGTGTACGCCATCGTGCAGGCGCCGGAGGTCGGGTGGAAGTCCGGGCAGACCTGGGGCGTGCTCGCCGTGGCCGCCGCCTTGCTCGTCGGATTCGTCGCCATCCAGTCGCGGCGCGGCGAACCGCTGATGCGGTTGAGCATCTTCCGCGCACCGAACCTGGCCGCCGCCAACTTCGCGCAATTCGCGCTGGCCGCCGCGTGGGTGCCCATGTGGTTCTTCCTGAACCTGTACCTGCAGCAGGTACTCGGCTACAGCGCCTTCCCCTCGGGCGCGGCGTTGCTGCCGATGACGACGCTCATCATGCTCGGCATGGTGGTGCTCGCCCCGAAGGCGATGCAGCGATTCGGCGCCGAGCCGATGATCGTGACCGGGCTCGTGGTTCTCGGCCTCGGCCTGGGCATCATGTCGCTGGTCCGTCCCACCGGCAACTTCTGGGTCGATGTACTGCCCGCCTCGCTGGTGGCCGCGGGCGGCATGTCGCTGGCGTTCATCCCCTCGCTCGGTACCGCCATCTCGGCGGCGCGACCAGAGGAGGGCGGACTCGCCTCGGGCATCGTCAATGTCAGCTACCAGGTGGGGTCGGCGCTCGGCCTGGCCGCGATGACGGCGGTGGCGGCCGCGTTCGGCGCCGGTGAAATCGACGATCCGGCGGCACTCACCGACGGCTATTCCGCAGCCTTCCTCGGCGCGGGCCTACTGGCCTTGGCCGGTGCGGGCATCGCGGCGGCGACCCTGCGCAGCCCTGCCGAGGACAAGACCCCGGCTCGGGTTTGACAACTTACCCTAGGGGGGTATGGTAACCATGGAAGGCGCCGTCCGCGCCGACGCCGTCACCGCGGCCGGTTTCCAACTCGCCGACTGAACCCCGAAACGGAGCATCCCGATGAACGCAACAGGCAAGTTCGCCGGATTCACCCTCGGCCTCGCGGCGGTCTTCGGGATCGCTCTGGGTGTCGGCGCCCTGATCGGTCCGGAGCCCGCCCAGGCTCCGACCGGGCACGGCGAGCACTCGGTGGCGGCACCGGCCGGTGACCTGCCCGGTGGCCTGCTGGTCACCGACCAGGGCTACACGTTGGCGCTCGACACGACGGTCGTGAAGAGCGCGGCGCAGACCCCCGTCTCGTTCCGCATCCTCGACACCACCGGCGCACCGCTCACGAAATACCAGACCAGCCACGACAAAGACCTGCACCTGATCGTGGTCCGCCGCGACACGGCCGCCTTCCAGCACGTGCACCCGGTACTGGACAAGGCGGGCACCTGGTCGGTCCCGCTGAACCTGAGTCGAGCCGGTGACTACCGGGTGTTCGCCGACTTCACCCCGGCGGGCGGCTCGAACCTGACCCTCGGCGCCGACCTGCGGGTCGGCGGCAACTACGACGTGCAGGCGTTGCCCGCCCCGGCGGCCACCGCGAAGGTCGGCGAGTACACCGTCGCTCTGAACGGCACCGTCGCCCCGGGTACGTCGTCGAAGATCACCTTGTCGGTGAGCCGCGACGGCACCCCGGTCACCGACCTGCAGCCCTACCTCGGCGCCTACGGCCACCTGGTCGCCCTGCGCGCCGCCGACCTCGCCTACCTGCACGTGCACCCCGAAGGCTCGCCCGGCGACGGCGTGACACCGGCCGGTCCCGGCATCGACTTCGTGGTGAACGCGCCGAGCGCGGGCGACTACCGCCTGTTCCTCGACTTCCAGCACCAGGGCGTGGTCCGCACCGCCGAGTTCACCCTGCGCGTCGCCCGATCAGAGGCGAACACCGCGACGCCGACCGACACCCCGGCGCCGACCAGCTCACCGGCCGACCACGGAACCCCCGGCCACGGCCACTGACCAACCACGAACACCCAACGGCCTCGGCCACCGCACCGCGACAGGCCACATCGGCGAATCGGTCGACCCCGCCGACCCGGCACCGCCACCCGCGAACCGTCAGCAAGAATCGATACCAGGAAACGATCGGAGCATCCCATGACCGCCGTGACACACCCACCGGGCACCGGCCAGGTAGAACTGGTGATCGGTGGCATGACCTGCGCTTCCTGCGCGAACCGCATCGAGAACAAGCTCAACAAGCTCGATGGCGTCACCGCCACCGTCAACTACGCCACCGAGAAGGCGCGCGTCGACTTCACCGGTGACGTGTCCCCCGAGGAACTGATCGCCACCGTCGAGCAGGCCGGCTACACCGCGGCACTGCCCGCGCCGAAGCAGCCCGAGACCACCGACACCCCCACCGCGAACGACCCGACCGCGTCGCTGCGCACCCGCCTGCTTGTATCGCTGGTGCTCACCGTCCCGGTGATCGCGATGGCGATGATCCCCGCTCTGCAGTTCACCAACTGGCAGTGGCTCTCGCTCACCCTGGCCGCACCGGTCGTGATCTGGGGCGCGCTGCCGTTCCACCAGGCCGCCTGGACCAACCTGAAGCACGGCACCGCGACCATGGACACCCTGGTGTCGATGGGCACGCTCGCCGCGTTCGGCTGGTCGCTGTACGCCCTGTTCTGGGGCACCGCGGGCACGCCGGGCATGACCCACCCGTTCGAGTTCACCATCGCCCGGATGGACGGCAGCGGCAGCATCTACCTCGAAGCGGCCGCGGGCGTCACCACGTTCATCCTGGCCGGGCGCTACTTCGAGGCCAGGTCGAAGCGCCGGGCAGGTGCCGCGCTGAAGGCGCTGCTCGAGCTGGGCGCCAAGGACGTAGCCGTGGTTCGCAGCGGCGTCGAGACACGAATCCCCGTGGAGCAGTTGGCCGTCGGTGACGTGTTCGTCGTCCGTCCCGGGGAGAAGATCGCCACCGACGGTGTGGTGACCGACGGTTCCTCGGCCGTCGACGCCGCCATGCTCACCGGCGAATCGGTGCCGGTGGAGGTCGGCGTGGACGACACCGTCACCGGTGCCACCGTGAACGTCGGCGGACGACTCCTGGTGCGCGCCACCAGGATCGGCTCCGACACCCAGCTCGCCCAGATGGCGCGGATGGTCGAGGACGCGCAGACCGGTAAGGCGCAGGCACAGCGGCTGGCCGACAAGATCTCCGGCATCTTCGTCCCGATCGTCATCGCCCTGGCCGTCGCGACGCTCGGATTCTGGCTCGGCACCGGCGGTTCCATCGCCGCCGCCTTCACCGCCGGTGTCGCGGTGCTGATCATCGCCTGCCCGTGCGCCCTCGGCCTGGCCACCCCCACCGCGCTGATGGTCGGCACCGGACGCGGCGCGCAGCTCGGCATCCTGATCAAGGGCCCCGAGATGCTGGAATCGACGCGCAAGGTCGACACCATCGTGCTGGACAAGACCGGCACCGTCACCACCGGCAGGATGACCCTGCTCGACGTGATCCCCGCCGAGGGTGAGGACAAGGCCCGCGTGCTGGAACTGGCCGGTGCGCTGGAGGATTCCTCGGAGCACCCGATCGCGCAGGCGATCGCCAAGGCCGCCCGCGATGCCGGGACACTGCCCGAGGTGGAGGGATTCGCCAATCTCGAAGGTCTCGGCGTGCAGGGCGTCGTCGACGGTCGCGCGGTGGTCGTCGGCCGGGCCCGCCTGCTGGCGGACTGGTCGCAGCCGTTGAGTTCGGACCTGGCAACCGCCATGTCCGACGCGGAATCCGCGGGCAGGACCGCCGTGGCGATCGGCTGGGACGGGAAGGCGCGCGGTGTCCTCGTGGTCGCCGACGCGGTGAAACCCACCTCCGCGCAGGCCATCTCGCAGTTCCGCGAGCTCGGCCTCACCCCCATCCTGCTCACCGGCGACAACGCCCGCGCGGCGAACGCCATCGCCGCCGAGGTCGGCATCGAGCAGGTGATCGCGGAGGTGCTGCCGCAGGACAAGGTGGAGACGGTCAAGCGGTTGCAGGCCGAGGGCAAGGTCGTCGCCATGGTCGGTGACGGCGTGAACGACGCCCCCGCCCTGGCCCAGGCCGATCTCGGCCTGTCGATGGGCACCGGGACCGACGTGGCCATCGAGGCCGCCGACCTCACCCTGGTGCGCGGCGACCTGCGCGCCGCCGCCGACGCGATCCGGTTGTCACGCCGCACCCTGGCCACCATCAAGGGCAACCTGTTCTGGGCATTCGCCTACAACGTGGCGGCGATCCCGCTGGCCATGGCCGGTCTGCTCAACCCGATGCTCGCCGGTGCCGCGATGGCGTTCAGCTCGGTCTTCGTGGTGAGCAACAGCCTGCGACTGCGCCGGTTCAAGTCGACGGCCCGGTAATCACACCGTCTAGGGCGGGGCAGCGGACGATCCGCTGCCCCGCCTTTTTCGTGATCCAGATCACTCTTGCGGTTGACCTTGGGTCAGGGTGGAGCCTTGGTCGCAGCGGCACGAAAGCCGAACAACGCGAGCAGGAGCGATCACCATGTCGAACCCGAAAAACATTGCCGAGCAGGACCGTCCGGAGCTCCAGGCGCTCATCGAACGCATCGTCGACAGCGGATTCGTCGGCGCCTCACTGCGGGTGCACGACCGGCGCGGCGCGTGGGTCGGCAGCGCCGGAGTGTGCGAGCTCGGCGCCACGACCCCACCGCCCGTCGACGGTCACGTCCGAATCGGCAGCAACACCAAGACTTTCACCGCAGCCGTCGTGCTGCGCCTGGTCGCCGAGGGCCTAATCGAACTCGACACCCCGGCGCTGCGCTACCTGCCCGACTACGCGCTCGACGAGCGGGTCACCGTCCGAATGTTGTTGCAGCACACCAGCGGAATCTTCAACATCACCGGTGAGATGTACGACGACGGCACCGTCGTCCCCGGTGTGCCGTCGACCATCGCGGGCAAGGAGTGGGTCGACAAGCGGTTCGAGACCTACCGCCCGGAGGACCTGGCGAACCTCGCGCTCGCGAAGCCGTCACGGTTCGAGCCCGGGACCGGCTGGAGCTATTCGAATACCAACTACATCATCGTCCGGTTGCTGGTGGAGCGGGTCACCGGCCACTCGCTCGCCGAGGAGGCGCGGCGCCTGATCTTCGGCCCGCTCGGTATGACCGACACCGTACTGCCCGGCGCCTCGACGGAGCTGCCCGAACCGCACCCGCACGCCTACTACCGCTACATCGACGGCGGCGAACAGCACATCGTCGACGTCACCAAGCACAACCCGTCCTGGGTGTGCACCGGCGGCGACATGATCTCCACCACCGCCGACCTGCACACCTTCGTCTCCGCCCTGCTCGACGGCACGCTGCTGCCACAACCGCTGCTGGCCGAGATGCTGCGCACCCACGACACCGGCATCCCCGGCATGCCCTATGGGCTCGGGGTGTTCGTGCAGGAAACCGAGAGCGGGGCCACCGTGATCACCCACAACGGCGGGATCGCCGGGTACGCCACCCTCATGTACAGCACCCCGGACGCGGGCGTCACGATGACCGCGTACCTGACCTTCGTCGACGACGCGGAGATGACTCTGGCACCGGCGTTCCAGGTCGCGCAGAAGGCCCTGGTCGACGCGGTGTTCGGCGGCGAATCGGGAAACCCGGTGGCGGACAGGGCAAGCTGAGCACATGCGCAACGGGGTGACGATCGGGCAGGCGGCGGCGTTCGTCGGTGTCACGGTGAAGACGGTGCGGCACTACCACAAGCTCGGCCTGGTCACCGAGCCCGAACGCGACAGCGCCGGGTATCGGCGGTACGGCTCGGCCGAACTGCTGCGGCTGGTCCAGGTGCGGACGTTGGCCGCCGCCGGGGTGCCGCTGGCCGACATCGAACCCGTGCTCGACGCCGATGCCGAGCAGTTCGCCACCGCCCTGGCCGAGGTCGGACGTCAGCTCACCGAACGCATCGAAGAGCTGACCGCCCGGCGCGACACCCTGCACCGGCTCAGCGACGGTAACCGGGCCCTGCTGCCCGACCGCGCGGTCGCGTTGCTGGAACGGATGCCGAGCCTTGGTTTCCCCGAGGCCGAGGTCGCGGCGACCAGGGAGGGCTGGGTGCTGGCGCGTGCCCTGGTCCCCGACGGATTCGACGACTACCTCGCCGACGTCGAGAATGCCATCGAGGACCCGGATTTCGTTGCCCTGCTCCGGCGCGGTGTCGAGGCCGCGACCCGCTACCAGCTCATCGCCCACCACGGCCACGAACCCACCTCGACCGCGGGCGTGCTCGGCGCCCTCGTCGAGACCAAGCTGCGCGCGGCGGGCATCCACATTCCGAGGTGACGCCGCCCTCAGAAGGCGTGCTGGTCGTCGGCCGAGATCGCGAAACCGTGGCCGCCCGCCATACAGCGGACGCCCTGCGAGGAAGAGTCGCAGGTGTAGCCGTTGACGGTGAGGGACTGGCCGTAGTTCAGGACCGCGCCCCCGGCGGGTGAACCGTCCTGCGGAATACCGACGAAGATGCCCTGGCTGGTGCACAGGAGCTCCGACTTGCCCTCGTACAGGTGCGCGGCGACCTTGCGGTTGGGCGCATCGGTGCAGTTCGGCAGCTTCGGCGAGATGATGTTCGCCTTGGCCAGCTGGCAGCCGACGCCGTACGGTGCGGCGGTGAGGATGCCGCACATGATGTTCCCGGTGGGTGACTGGAAGTAGTAGCCGCCGTCGAGTAGGTAGTTGCCCGCGTCGACCGTGGTGAAGCCGTCCTTGTTCGGAGCCGGGGCGGTTGTCGGTTTCGGGGTATCCGGCGCCTCGGTGTCGGGACTACCGGCCCCCGGCGAACCCGCGCCGGGCGAACCCGCCCCCGGCGAACCTGCGCCGGGGGAACCCGCATCGGGTGCGCTGGACGGCAGAGGCGTGCTCGGTGCGTCCGACGAATAGGTGGCCGAGTGCTGAGTGGTCGTGCTCGGCGCGCTCGAACCCGACTCGGCGCCGCAAGCGGTGAGCCCTCCGGTCAATGCCACAACAGCTGCCAGCATGAGGACTGTACGCATGAAAACATCTCCGCTCATTGGCTTTCCCGACCGATTGGTCATTCGTTCGAGGTGGGATTGATCGTTACAGACGTGGCTTTCAACGCGTTATTCAGACTGGTCGTTCTCATTGAGTCGCGACCGAGTTCGCCCGCGCAACAACTACAGTGCCGAATCCTGCCCCTTCGGTTTTCCCCGCCTCGAAGGGAGAATCGAAGCGGTGGACCATTCCGTTTCCTCGGCGTACGAAACTGTGATCGATCGTGGATGAGGCTGTGACACAACACATCTGGTACGCGGCATACGGCTCCAATATGTGCGCGGCGCGCTTCGACTACTACCGGCTCGGTGGCACACCGCCCGGGACCGACCACCTCTACGCGGGCTTCCGCGACCCCACTCCCCCCGCGCGGTCGACCACCCTCACCCTGCCGGGCACCGTGTATTTCGCCTGGGAGAGTCCGGTGTGGACCGGCGGCGTCGCCTTCTACACCGACCGACCGGCCCCCGGATGGCCGACCGGCGCCGTCGCCAGGGGGTACCTGCTCACCCTCGACCAGTTCGCCGACCTGCTCGATCAGGAGATGTATCGCACGCCGGGCCGTGGATTCGACGTGTCCCGGGTCGTCGAACAGGGCCGGGTCCGCTTCGGGCCAGGACGCTACGAGACCGTCGTCCACCCGGGTACGAAGGACGACGTACCGATCCTGACCTTCACCGCGCCCTGGTTGCCGGAAACCGTTGCGCCGCAGCCACCGTCGGCTCGGTATCTCGGCATGATCGGGACCGGGCTACGCGAACAGGGCTGGGACACCGACGGCATCGTCGACTATCTGCGGAGGCGACCCGGCGTCGCCGGACACTGGGACGAGCGCGACCTGCGCGCGGCCGTGTTAGCGACACACGACACCGGGTAATCCGGCAACGGGCAGACCATTCAGGAGCGAGCGCATGGAGTGGTTCGCGGCACCGGAATACTGGTACGGCAGGCTGATCTTCCAGCGCGGCCTGGCGGTGATCTACGCCCTCGCCTTCCTCGCCGCGGCCCTGCAATTCCGGGCGCTGCTCGGCGAACGCGGCATGCTGCCGATTCCCCGCTTCCTCGCCCGCTCATCGATGCGCGCATCGCCGAGCCTGTTCCACCTGCGCTATTCCGATCGGTTGTTCGCCGCCGTCTCGTGGACCGGAGTGGTGCTCGCGGTCGCGGTGGCGGCGGGACTGGCGGATGTGGTGCCGCTGTGGGCGAGCATGCTGCTGTGGCTGGCGCTGTGGGTGCTGCACCTGTCGATCGTCAACGTGGGTCAGCTCTGGTACGGGTTCGGCTGGGAATCCTTGCTGCTCGAGGCCGGTTTCCTGGCGGTGTTCCTCGGCAACGACACCGTCGCGCCTCCGCTGCTCGTCCTGCTGGCCGCGCGGTGGTTGCTGTTCCGGGTGGAGTTCGGGGCCGGGCTGATCAAGCTGCGCGGCGACTCCTGCTGGCGCGACCTGACCTGCCTGTACTACCACCACGAAACCCAGCCGATGCCCGGCCCGCTGAGTTGGTTCTTCCACCACCTGCCCAGGCCGCTGCACAAGGTGGAAGTGGCGGCCAACCACGTCGCGCAACTCGTCGTGCCGTTCGGGCTGTTCGCGCCGCAGCCGGTGGCGAGTATCGCCGCGGCCATCGTGATCGTCACCCAGTTGTGGCTCGTGCTTTCGGGCAATTTCGCCTGGCTGAACTGGGTGACGCTGCTGCTCGCCGCCACCGCGCTGTCGCTGCCCGGCGGCGGAACCGCGCCCGCTCCGCCGGGGTGGTTCGTCGGCGTCTGCGGTGCCTACGTGGTTCTCGTGGTGGTGGCGAGCTACTGGCCGGTGCGCAATATGCTCTCATCGAATCAGCGGATGAATGCCTCGTTCGACCCGTTTCACCTGGTCAACACTTATGGTGCGTTCGGGTCGATCGGTCGCACCCGCTATGAGATCGTGCTGGAGGGTACCGACAACACCCAGCTCACCGACGACACCGTGTGGCGCGAGTACGCGTTCAAAGGCAAGCCGGGCGACCCGCGCCGCATGCCACGTCAGTTCGCGCCCTACCACCTGCGGCTGGACTGGCTGATGTGGTTCGCCGCGATCTCACCGGCCTACGCCCGGCCGTGGGCGCTCCCGCTGGCCGCGCGACTGCTGCGCAACGACCCCGACACCCTGCGCCTGCTCGGCCCCAACCCGTTCCCCGACTCCCCGCCGCACCACGTGCGTGGCCGCCTCTACGAATACGAGTTCAGCAGTCCGGCCGAACTGTTCGGGCAGCGAATCTGGTGGCGGCGCACGCTCATCGGGGAATTCCTGCCGCCGGTCACCCGGGACCGCCTCGACCGCTTCTGACAGCAGAAAAGCCCGGCACATCGGCCGGGCTTTCGTTGAGCGGATGACGAGATTCGAACTCGCGACCCTCACCTTGGCAAGGTGATGCGCTACCAGCTGCGCTACATCCGCGTGCACGTCCTCGGCCCGATCCGGGCCTCGTGGTGCGAGAAGGAACTTTAGCGTGTCCGCCCCCGAAACACGAAATCCGCCCCCCTTGACGGCCGCTCGACGCCACCGCGCGTCGGTCGTTCACGCGCACCGTTAAGTCGGCGATAAGAATGCGGAATCCCTTGTGCGCGACGCTTGTTCGCAGGTCGGCAGCGGTTGCCGCCACTTCGGGGAGGTAAGGGATTGAAAACTCTCGGATTGCTCACCGCCGCTGCGGCTGTGACAACCATCATGGTCGCGGGCCCCGCGAACGCCGACATCACCGATGCCGTCGGTTTCGCCGACACCACCGACAACGGTGGCGAGGAGGGCTTCAGCGAATACGCCATCGACGTCAATCACCCCGGTTCCTGCCTGGTGGTGCAGAACCACACCGGAGGCCGGGTGCGGATGCGTCTGGACTACCCGACCAGCCGGGGTTCGTGGCTGTTCGACCACGACGACATCAAGATCGTCACCCGGGACGGGAAGGCCGTGGAATCGCCGTCGGGCCGGTGGCAGGTGCGGGTGAACCCGCCGATCACCGCCGTCTGGAACTACGACGGCAACCGCAACACGAGCCGGGGCTGCAACGGCTCGTGGGTGCTGAGCATGAACTGACGAGCGGCGAACTGTTCGGGGGGTGTCGGTCCCGGAGCGCGAGCTCCGGGACCGACGCGTTGTCGGGGGCGGCTCAGCCTTCGGGGTTCGACCGCTCGGCCTTGCGGGCCATCCGCTCGGCGGCCTCGGCGTCGTCGAGCGCGGTGGCCTCCTCCAGCGAGGGCGCGCTGCCGCCGAGGCGCTTGGGCACCCAGTAGGCGCCGGGCTCGTGGTGGTAGTCCTTCTGCAGGTCGGCGAGCATGGCCTGCATGGTTCCGCGCAGTTCGGCGGTCAGGTCGGCGACCGGCTCGTAGGGCCGGATCGGTTTGCCGACGGCGATCGAGATGGGGGTGTTGGTGCGGCCAAGGCGCTTCGGGAAGCCCTTGGTCCACACGCGCTGGGCACCCCAGATCACGATCGGGATGATCGGCACGTCGGCTTCGAGCGCCATTCGGGCGGCGCCGGACTTGAATTCCTTGATCTCGAAGCTGCGGCTGATGGTCGCCTCGGGGTACACGCCGACCAGCTCGCCATCGCGCAGGTACTTCACCGCCGACTTGTAGGAGTCGGCGCCCGCGGTGCGGTCGACGGGAATGTGTTTGAGGGCGCGCATGATCGGGCCGGAGATGCTGTTGTCGAACACCTCCGCCTTGGCCATGAACCGGATATAGCGCTTGGGAGTGCGCGCGGGCAGACCGGCGTAGGTGAAGTCCATGTAGCCGGTGTGGTTGATCGCCACCACGGCACCACCGGTCGCGGGGATGTTCTCGGCACCCCGGACGGTGAACTTCAGACCTTCGAGGAAGAAGACGGTTCGGGCCAGGCCGATGATCGACCGGTAGACGGGTTCCACAATTCAGCTAGCGTAGTCGCAGATCGCCGCTTCCGGCACCCGGCCAAGGAATGAGGAACGTCGAAGTGCAACGCGCTCAGCTGACTCCGTTTGCTCCGACCCGCCGCGCAGGCGCGCTGGCCGCAGGACTGGCCGCTGCCGCGCTGATCGCGGGCTGCGACTCGGTCCAGGGCATTCCGGGCGACGAACCGGTTGGCGCACCCGCCACCAGCACCTCCACGGCCGTCACCTCCTCGACCGCCACCGAGGCCGCGACCACGCCGGTACCGACCACCGAGCCCCTGCCCGCCGACGCACCGCAGGTCGGCGCCGTGCCCGGCAACCCGGACGCCGCGACCGCCGTGCGCCGCTGGGCCGCCGACCTGCGCTCGGCCACCGTCACCGAGCTACAGGACAAGTGCTGGACCATCCCGCCACGCAGCGTCGCCGACATGTACACCGACCCGCAGTCGATCCTCGCCGCGCTGACCAGGCCGGGCACCGCGACCGCCGACACCGTCACTTGGCGCACGGCCACGACGACGATCACCGTCGAGCAGCGCGACATCGCCACCGGCTACGCCTGCGGGCGCGTCTTCGCCGCCGGTGTCGAGCCGGGTTACGACGAGGCCGACGCGCGCCACACCGTCCGCCGCTACCTGTCCCGCGCAACGGGCAAACCTCTCAACCCGGACGACACCGAAGAGATCCACCCCTTGACCTGCGCGGTGAGCACCGCCACCTGGGATCCGCGCGGCACCGGCAACCCCACAGCACCCCCGCTCGCCACCGACTCGGGCAAAGTAGGCAATGTCACCTCCTTCGCCGACCAGGAGCTATCATCCGAACGAGTTCAGGGGGATTACCTGGCGGTTCAGGTCCCGGTGACCACCTCCCCCGGGGGCACCAGGACGCGCACATTCACCGTCGTCTCGACCCCCGAGGGCTACTGCATCGGTGATGTAACGATTTAGCCACTACCCTTGTTGGCTGGTGCCGCCGCAGTGGTCAGAGCTCGGCGGCGGCTCGCGTCACCAGGTCGAGCCCGGTGCGTCGGCGAATCAGATCCTGGTAGGAGGACATAGCTCGTGCAGATCACCAGTGTCGGACATGCTGGCTTCCACATCCGAACCGAAGCCGGGACCATCCTGTGCGACCCGTGGGTCAACCCCGCCTACTTCGCCTCGTGGTTCCCCTTCCCGGACAACACGGGCCTGGACTGGGCGGCGCTCGGCGACGTCGACTACCTCTACGTCTCGCACCTGCACCGCGACCACTTCGACGCCGCGCTGCTGCGCGAACACGTCAACAAGGACGCGACCGTCCTGCTGCCCGACTACCCGGTGCCGGATCTGCGCCGCGAACTCGAGGCGCTGGGGTTCACCAAGTTCTTCGAGACCGAGGACTCGGTGAAGCACACCGTCACCGGGCCCAAGGGTTCACTCGACATCATGATCGTCGCGCTGCGCGCGCCCGCCGACGGCCCCATCGGTGACTCGGGCATCCTCGTCTCCGACGGCGAGACCACCTGCTTCAACATGAACGACGCCCGCCCCGTGGACATGGACGTGATCCACGACGCGTTCGGGCACATCGACATCCACCTGCTGCAGTACTCGGGCGCCATCTGGTACCCGGCCGTCTACGACATTCCCGCGCGCACCAAGGCCAACTTCGGCAAGCAGAAGCGTCAGCGCGGGATGGACCGGGCCCGCTCCTACATCGAGCAGGTCGGCGCCACCTGGGTGGTGCCCTCGGCCGGTCCGCCGGTGTTCCTCGACGACGAACTGCGCTACCTCAACGACGACCGGGGCGACGAGGGCAACATCTTCCCCGACCAGATCGTGTTCCTCGAGCAGATGCAGATCCACGGCAACGCCGGTGGAATCCTGATGATCCCCGGCTCCGTCGCCGACGTGCGTGGGTCCGAACTCGACCTGGCGCACCCGTTCGACCCGCAGCGCATCTACGGCGACAAGGCCGCCTACATCACCGACATGGCCGAACGCTTCGCGCCCGTGCTCGCCGCCGAGAAGGCGACGTGGGAGCACGGCGAGGGCTCGCTGCTCGAGCCGCTGCGCGAGCTGTTCGAGCCGATCATGAAGCAGAGCGCGCTCATCAGCGACGGGATCGGCTACCCCGTGGGCCTGGTGCTCGGCGAGGAAACCGTCGTCCTCGACTTCCCGCAGCGCACCGTGCGCGCACCCATCGAGGGCGAGGGCCGCTACCGCTACGGCTTCCGCATCGCCCCCGAGCTGGTGCGCACCGTGCTGCGCGACAACGAACCGGACTGGGTGAACACCATCTTCCTGTCCACCCGCTTCCAGGCCTGGCGCATCGGCGGCTACAACGAATTCCTCTACACCTTCTTCAAGTGCCTCACCGACGAGCGCATCGCCTACGCCGACGGCTGGTTCGCCGAGGCGCACGACGACTCGGCCACCATCGAACTCGACGGCTGGGAAGTGCAGCGCCGCTGCCCCCACCTCAAGGCCGACCTGTCGAAATTCGGTGTGGTGGAAGGCAACAACCTCACCTGCAACCTGCACGGGTGGCAGTGGGATCTGGAATCGGGGCGCTGCAAGACGTCCAAGGGCCACGAACTGCGTTCCGCCAAGCTCTGATTCGGGCGGCGACCACCCGACACCACCCCCGCCGCAGACCGGCCGTCGGCTTGCCGGACGGGCAGGGGTTCGGGTGGGATCAGTCGTCCTCGGGTGGGGTGGCGACGTGGCGGGCGTATTCGAGGATGCGCAGGGTTTCCACCGCGTCGCGCGGGTCGACCGGGACCGGGGCGTCGTCGAGCAGGGCGGCGGCCATGTCGGCGTAGAAGGCCGGGTAGTCGCCGGGCAGCGTCGGGACTGTCCGCAGGTCGTCGCCCGCGCCGAAGGTGCCCCACTTGTCGGGAGTGACGGTGCCCCAGGGCTTTCCGTCGTCGGGTCGGCGTCCGGCGCGCAGGGCGTCTTCCTGGGGATCGAGGCCGTGGACGGTGTAGCCGTTGGTCGAACCGAGTACCCGCATGCGCGGGCCGAGTTGGGGTGCGACGGCACTCATCCACAGGTGTGACCGGACGCCGCAGGCATGGGTGAGGGCGATGAAGGCGTCGTCGTCGGCCCGCACATCGGGACGCCGCTGGTCGAGTTCGGCATACACCTCGGTGACCGGGCCGAACAGGGCGAGCGCCTGATCCACCAGGTGACTACCCAGATCGAACAGGATGCCCGCGCCGTCCTCGGCGGACCCGACCTCGCGCCAGCCGCCCTTAGACACCGGCCGCCACCGCTCGAACCGCGATTCGAACCGGCGGACCTCACCGAACTCGCCGCCGTCCATCAGCGACTTCACAGTCAGGAAGTCGTTGTCCCAGCGCCGATTCTGGAAAACGCCCAGCGGCAGCCCCGCCCGCTCGGCCATCGACACCACCTCGTCGGCATCGGCCGACTTCACCGCGAACGGTTTGTCGACCACCACCGGCAACCCCGCGCCCAACGCCTTCACCGCCAGCTCCGCATGCGTCCGGTTCGGTGTCGCGATCACCGCCAGATCAACGTCGTCGGCCTCGGCGAACATCTCCTCCGCGCTCTCCCACACCCGCACCCCCGGATGCCGCGCCCGCGCCTGCGCCGCCCGCTCCGCCGACGACGTCACCACCGCCGCCACCCGCATCCTCGGCTCCGCCGCGATCAACGGTGCGTGAAACACCGCCCCGGCCAACCCGAACCCGACCACCGCAACCCCGAGCTGCTCCATCCCGACCCTTCCGTCGACGACCCCCGCCCGAGTATCCCCTCCCACCTCACCGCCGCGACAGTTTCTCCACGGCCAGCCGCAGAAATGGGAGCGCGGCGTCAGGAGGGAGGCAACTGCTCGAGAATCGGTTCGAGCAGAGTGGTGGCCACAGCGCACGCGACGGTTGGCGCGGAAACCCTGCGGACGAACCTGGCCTGGATCTGCTCGGCGCGTTCGTCACTGATCGGTTTGGTCATCACCTGGAATTCGCAGGCGTCGGCATCGTTGCGTTCGACATGGACGGTGCGGTCGGCGATCGTCCTGGTCGGGCGAACCTTGCCGCTTCGCACGTCGTCCGGCCTGATCCACTCGGTGAAATCGAGCGAGAAGTAGCCGTCCCGGCCGGTGAGCGCGCAACCGTGCGGTGTGCGGGACCGGACCGGGTCACCCACGGCGGAACGGACAGCGGTGACATCGAAGAAGGCGCACGGGTCGAGCAGCAGAATCGAGTTGGCTTCGTAATCGCGCAGTGGAGGATTGACAGACAGCCGCCGCACGATCGCGGCGAGCGCGCGCTCGGCGACCGGGCAGCCGTCGCCGCCGGGCAAGGTAGCGGACACGCTCAAAACCATCGGCAGCCCGCTCTGGGTCCGCACGGACCGTTGACACAGAGCCGCCTGCCGGTAACGCCCGAGCACCGGCATCCAGTTGATGGTCGGACCGAGTGGCTGATCGCTGTCGTCGGGCGGCACACCTGTTTCGAGCGAGATGCCGACGGTGCGACCGGTGGCGTCGCGGTAGTCGGTTCGGCAGTCGGAGCTGAGGTACGCCTCGGAATCGCCGACCTGAGTGCCGAGCTCACCGATCACCTGCGGGGTCAACAGCGCGCAGATGTCGAGGCGCCTCGTCTCGTCGTCGGTCAGCGCCAGTGGCGGGTCGTCCATGGCGATCGCGGTGCCGTCCCGACCGATGCCGACCAGTGCGATACAGCCGAGCACCAGCGCCGCCACGACTCCGGCCGCCAGCGCGAGACGAACGAGCTTGCGATCGGGATCGGATGTCTCGACGGGCGCCGCCGACGCGGTTCCGTTCGCCCAGGCCGCCGCCTCCGTCTGGCACTCGGCGATCCGGCGGCGGATGCGCACCGGCCACACGGGTTCGGCCTCGATGCGGTCGGCCGCGTCGAGCAGTTGTTCCGGCGTCGGCCGCTCGGCCGGGTTCTTGGCCAGACACGCATCGACCAACGGGCGGACGGGTGCGGGAACACCGGTGGTGTCCGGTGTGCTGTAGAGGACGTTGTAGAGGACCTGCGGAGTGGCGACCGCGGCGAAAGGACTCGATCCGGTGGCCGCCATGGCCAGGATCGCACCGACGGCGAACACGTCGGAAGCCGTGGTGAGTGGCTGGCATTCGGCCTGTTCCGGAGACATATAGGCAGGCGAGCCGATCACCGCGCCGGTGGCGGTGAGGGTGGCGTCGTCCTCGACGGCGCGGGCGATGCCGAAGTCGATCACCCGCGGGCCCTCGTTGGTGAGCAGGACATTGCTCGGCGTCAGATCGCGGTGCACGAGACCGGTGCGGTGGATCTCCAGCAGAGCCATCGCCAGGCCGGTGGTCAGCAGTTTCAGGCCGCTCACCGGGAGCGGACCGAACTCGATGATCATGTCCTGCAGTGCCGGGCCCGCGATGTACTCCGAGGCTAGCCAAGGTGTTTCGGAGTCGGCGTCGTGGTCGAGCACGCCCGCCGTGTAGGCGCCGGTGACCTGCTGGGAAGCCGACACCTCCCGTCGGAACCTGGCCCGGAACTCCGGGCTACCCGTGAACTGCTGATGGATCTGTTTCACCGCGACCAGCCGACCGTCCGGTGCCTGACCGAGCAGCACCTGACCCATGCCGCCCCGGCCGAGCACCGAGAGAAGTCGGTAACGTCCCAGTCGAATCGGGTCTCGGGGACTCAGTGGCTGCATCCGCATCTCACTCACCACGTCCCACCCAGCAGGGCGTACTGGGCCACGGCTTGGCGACGGGTCTCGATTTCCTGGTTGCCGTGGATGAGCACGACGAACTGGGCGTGGCGCACCAGGCAGGCGAACCGGCGTGCCGGGACGGACTCGGGTGCGGGTCGGGTCGCGCGAAAACAGGAGACGCCCGACAGGTCGGCCACCCCGGATGTCTCGTCGTACCGGGTGGACAGCATGCGCTGTCGCTCCACCTCGGCGAACGCTTCGGCGGTCGCGCTGTCGGCGGTGCGATACAGGAATTTGTTGTACGAGACCGCGATCGCGTCGACCCGGTTGGTCTCGAGTTCGCGCAGACGGGCGCTGGGTTGCTCGTTCAGCAACGCGAACGAATGCGGACCGAACACGGTGAAATTCCAGCGGTCGGGCCAGTAGTCGTCGGTTTTCACCACACGTGGCAGCAGGCTGTCCGGGTCGAGTTTCAGACCGGGCACTTCGGCGGCCGCTGTCGGCGTGAAGGTTTCGAGTTCGGCCAGTTGGGCTCGATAGGTGCGGGTGAGCAGGTCGGCCAGTTGGTCGGAGTTCGGTTCGACGATCTTCGCGAAGATCCGGACCACCAGGTTCTTCCACACCGACCAGCTACCGACCGTCGGTACACCGGGACGCCAATGCGTCAGCGCCGCAGGGTATTCGGGGAGAGCGATCGGGGCGTTGTCCGGCGTGGCGGCGAAATCGGCCGCGGCCATCGCCTGTGCGGCCGAGGTGGCCTCGGCTTCGCCGGGCAGCGACAGCACGGTGATGGACAGGAATTTGTTCTTCGACTCGTTGTCGTCGAGGCCGTTGCCGCCGATGGCGCCGAACCCGGCGAGCACGTCGAACGGTTCGAGGGCGGCGCGCTGCGCCCCCGACAGCAGGTCGTCGACGCCACGGACACCGACCACGGGGCCGCCGCCGTTGCCCTCGGTCAGTTCGGGGTCGATCCGGTCGGCGAAGATCACCCGCTCGCCCAACCGCAGGGATTCGACCAGCGTCCCGCGTACCCGGTTGGGCCCCTCGTCGTAGTCGCCGGGCTCCGCGACCAGCGCGTATTCGCCGTGATCTGGTCCCTCGTCACCGCAAGCAACGGCGGCGAACAAGCACACCGACAACAGCGCCGCACCCCACCGATAACGCACGGTCACCCCCTCCGGACTCTGCGGTGAAGCTATCACCCGTCGATTTGCCGCCGCTACCTCGCGGGCAGCCTGGCGACCGCCCGTTTCACCAGCGGGTCGGCCACCACACACAACTCGTCGGCGCTCTCCTCGGCATTGCTGACCAGCACTTCCATGTCCTCGCGATAGGTTTCACCGAGCTTGCGGAACAGATACACGCGACGGCATTCGGTCTGCCCGATCATGCCGACACCGCCTTCCTCCACGACCACACCGTCACCGAGGTCCACGGTCTTCTCCCCCACCACCCGCTGACGTGGTTGCGACAGCGAGATCCGGACGGTGGTCTCGCCCGGCCACTCGCACGTGTGGGCCGATTTCGCGACGGCGCGACCGAGCGAGGGGTCGTGGAGCAGGGCACAGGGATCCACCGACGACAGTGACCCTCCTGCGATCGGGTCGGCGGGCAGGGTGTCGAGTGCGGCGGTGAGCCGATCGACGGCGTGGTCGGCCAGCGCACAATCGGTGCGGGTGAACGTGTCTACGACGATGCCCCAGCGCTGACCCTCGGCCCCGCCTTCGACACCGAAGGCGCAGTCCTCGGCCCGTCGAGCCACGCCGTACCCGTTGGCAACTCGGATGGTCGTGCCGAAACCGTCCAGCGCCGCGCCCATTTCGACCGCGAGTCGGGCGCCGCCCGAACTGCCGTCGCAACCCCAACTCGCGGTCGGCAACCAGCGCCAGTCGGCGACCGTTGTCGCCGCCTTGGCGGCGGCTGTGTCGGGGAGGGTCGCTCCGAGAGCTCGTGTCACCCACGCGCAGGTGTCGACGCCACGCAAGTCGGGCAGTGGCGGAATCGATTTCGTCGGGGCCCCGACTGGAGTCGGAGTCTGTGCCGATGTGATCTCGTCGCCGGATCGAAGGACGATGGCGGCAGCCACGGCGACGATCAGTGCCGTGGCAACCACTCCGACACCGAGCAGGATCGGACGGCGGCGGCGGGCGGGCGGATCGGGTGGCGCGACGACCGGCGTGTTCGCCGGAATGATCTGTGTTACTTCGGGATCCGAGGTCAACGCGAGGAGGTTCGCGGTTTGTTCGGCGATCTGGGCGTGGACCGGGGCGGGCCACGGCTCCGCCCGCACCGGCAGGGCGCCGAGGTAGTCCACGATCTGAGCGGGCGTCGGCCGCGACTTCGGATCCTTGCGCAGGCAACCGGCGATCAGCTCACGCAGCTCGCCCGGCACATTCTCGAGCTGCGGTTCGCTGTGCACGATGTTGAACAGGGCGTACGCCGTGGAAGACGCCGCGAACGGGCTCTTGCCGGTAGCCGCCATGCACAGCATCGAGCCGAGGGAGAACACGTCGCCGGCCGAGGTCACCGGTTCACTCATCGCCTGCTCCGGCGACATGTACGCGGGTGAGCCGACCACCGCGCCGACCTCGGTGAGCGCGGCGCCGGTTCCGGTCGCCTGGGCGATGCCGAAGTCGATCACGCGGGGGCCGTCGGCGGCGAGAATGACGTTGGCGGGCTTGAGATCCCGGTGTACCAGGCCCGCGCTGTGGATGGAGTGCAGCGCCGAGGCGAGGCCGGAGGCGAGGGTGCGCAGCGCCGGAACCGGCAGGGGTCCCAGTTCACGGACGGCCTTGTCCAAGGGCACGCCGGGAATGAATACCGAAGCGAGCCACGGTGATTCGCCGGTGATGTCGAAGTCGACCACGGCGGCGGTGAAGGCACCCGACACGCGCGCCGAGATGGCGACTTCGCGCTCGAAGCGGGCGCGGAACTCGCGGTTGTCGAGCAGGTGAGCGCGGATCTGCTTGATGGCGACGAACCGTCCGTCCGGACCGGTCGCCAGCACCACCCGGCCCATCCCGCCCGATCCGAGCACGCCGCACACCCGGTAACGGCCGATCACCGGCGATTCGGTCGGCGACAACGGCTCGATCACTGCACGACTCCCCCAACTCGAACCCGCCGACGCGGGTGAGCGCGCCGTCTGTCGGCATGCTCGCTCGCGAGCAACCTAACATTCCGCCGATCCGTCGACGAGGTGCTCGGCACGCGATCGACTACCTGTGCCGGTCGACCCGCGGTTCACCCGGGTCCGACGGCGCGGCCCGGCTCGCCGTGACCACCGCGATCAGGACGATGGTGCAGCTCAGCAGAGCGGAGGGGGCGAGGCGGCCGTCGGCGGTGTCGAGGATCAGGGCGGTGACGAGTTGGCCTGCCACCGAGGTGAGGCCGAGCAGGAGGACGCCGGTCATGCCGACGGTGATCGCGGCGAGGGCGATGAAGGCGACGCCGATCAGGCCGCCGAGGTAGAGCCAGGGGGCGGTGGGGAATTCGGTGGGCAAGCCCTTCGTGAGGAGGGTGTAGGCGTCGAACAGGCAGAGGGCGAGCAGGCCGACGGTGAAGTTGACGAGCGTGGCGGGGAACGGGCCGCCGACGGCGCCGACGCGGCCGTTGACCGCCTGCTGCCACGCCAGACCGACACCGGCCAGGGCGGGTAGGGCGATGAGCAGGTAGTCAGGGACTCCGGTATCGGCCGAGGCGGGAGCGTCGCGGCCGGTCGCGGCGAGCACGACACCGATGATGCCGAGTCCGGCGGCCGACAGCCGCACCCAGGTGATGGGGGTCCGGCCGTTCGGGGCGAGCCCGACCCGGTCGACGACGAGGCTGCTGAGGAGCTGACCCGCGACGACCGCGACCGTGAAGGCCGTGACGCCGATGGCGGCGATGGTGAGGCCCTGGCTCGCTACGAAGAAGGCACCGCAGACACCGCCCAGGAGGTACCAGGGGCGCAGGGTGCCGTCGGTTGTGGCGGTGCGGACCGAGCCGAGGCCCGACCGCAGGGTCGGGCTGACCGCGAAGGCGATCAGCAGGGCAAGCAGGCCGATTCCGAAACTGATCGTCGCGGCTGCGACGCCGTCGCCGAGTTCGGCTCCGAGTGCCCCGTTGATCCGGCCCTGCACCGCGACACCGCCGCCGATGCAGAATCCGAAGATCGCTCCGAGACCGTTGCGCCCGACCACTCCGCCCTTTCCGCCGTCGTAGCTTCGACCCTACCGATGCGCTGACCGACAGCGGCTGGGTGACGATCCGCACTCGGCCGGGTTGCCCACGATCACTTTCGTCCCGGCAACCAACTCGGTGCGACCAACCCGGCCGCCAACAACACCACGCCCAACCCGGCGATCGCCACAGACATCGAAACCCACTGTGTAGCAGCGGCGACGACACCGAAGACCGCCAACGCCACCACCTCCGACAACAAACCGACCACCGAAGTGACCGTTGCCCGGGCGCGCCCTTCGATCGCCTCCTGCAGGCGCGCACCCGCGACGACCTCGGCATTGAAATCGATTCCGTACGCCACGGCGATCCCGAGGAATCCGATCCACAGCAGTCCTGCGCCGACAGCCGACGCACCGGCGATGAATAGCAGCCCCGCGACGAACAGGGCGACTCCGATCAGCCGCGCGGGCGCGGACTCGGTGCGGCCCGCCAGTAGCGAACCGGCCAGCGAACCCGCGACGGTCACGCCGACGAGCAAAGCGGAGGTGGCGGGCGAGGCGCCGCCGGAAACGGCGAGCAGGCCGAAGTATTCGTCGAAAGCGGTGACGCCGTAGAGAAGTGCGCCGAGCAGCACACCGCGACGCACTCGCCGCACCTGCATCGACTCGGCGATCCCGGTCCGGAGCATCGCCACATAGCGCTCGCGTACCGGTCGATCCGCCTCGACGACGCCCGGTGGGGTGGTGACTCCGGGAGGTGGCGTCGGGTCGTCGTCCAGCGCATCGACTTCCGTGGCCGAAATGGCCACCGGCGCACGGGGCAGTGCCAGCGCGGTGACGGTGTGGACGACACCGACGCCGACGCTCACCCAGCCGACCAACCCGTACCCGCCCCACGCGAAAAGCGGTGCGGCCGCGACGATCGCGATGAGAACGGTGGTCTCCTGCGCGGCCCGAGCCCACCCCATGATGCGCGCGTACTGAGCGGTTTCCCCTCGCGCCACCAGGTCGTCGTAGATCAACGCCTCGAACGTGCCCGATTCCAGCGCACCGGCGATCCCCCACACGACGAACCCAACCGCGAACCCGGCGAAAGAGGGAGCGATCATCCAGATCGTGAACCCGGCTGCCTGCAGCACCGCGCTGAACACGAGCAGACCGCGCCGCGACACCGTGTCCGCCCACGCCCCAGAAGGCACCTCGAGGAGGAACGCCGTCACCGACCACAGTGCGAGCAGCAACGAGATCTGCGCGGTTCCGAGCCCGTGATCAGCGAAAAGCACACCGTAGAGCGCGTAGAGGGGCAACAGATCCCGCGAGCCCTTGAACAGCACCGCGCGAACCCCGAGCCCACGCACACTGCCGGGCGCACGACTCACCGCCGCCGTCAGGCGCCTACACAGCGAGAAAGGTCAACAGCCGTAGATGAGCATCCGCATGCGTCCATCGTTCGCCACCGCCAACCGCCCGTCAAGCAGTTATTCGTAGTGATGACGGCAGGACAAGATCCGGATCACACCGCCGTCGACCCGATAGACCAACCGATGTTCCTGCGTGATCCGGCGCGACCACCAGCCCGAAAGACTGTGCAGCAGTGGCTCCGGCTTGCCGATCCCGTCGGCTTGACCATTGGCCGCGATGTCGTCCAACAGGCGGTTGATCTTGCGAGCGGCAGCACGGTCATTGGCGACTGTCCAGACATAGTCCGCCCAGGCTTCGGAGAAGAACTCCAGCTTCACGCGACACCGGCCGAGTCACCGGTTGCATCGCCATCGGGAACATCGAGGCGCGCCTGCGGAGCGAAGCCACCTGCCGCGAACTCTTCCAGCCCGCGTTGCAGGTGCCGTGCATTAGCGGGAGTGCCTAGTAGATGCGCGGTTTCCTTGAGCGCCTCGTACTCCCGTAGCGAAACGACGACGGCCGCATCGTGCCCCGCGCGTGTGACAACGACCTCTTCAAGGTCATCGGTGGCGGCGTCCAGCACACTCGCCAATGTCGCGCGGGCTTCGGTGTAGCTGATCTGCCTCATGAGGCCACTGTACAGGAATTATGTACAGATCAGCCGAGCGGAATCCAGCCGTTGGCGGCGAGGGAATCGTCGTCGTCGGAGTGGGGGGTGTTGAGGTCGTTGATGAGGTCGGCGACCGGGTGGGAGTCGCTGTAGTGGTAGCCCTGGGCCAGGGCGAAGCCGAGTTCGGTGAGGACGGCGGCCTGGTATTCGGTTTCCACGCCCTCGGCGATCACCTGGAGGTCGAGGGACTTGCTGAGGGCGGCGATGACGCCCAACAGGGGCGGTGCGGGGGAATCGGAGCGGATGGCGGCGACGAAGGACTGGTCGACCTTGAGGATGTCGCTGGGGATCGTCGCCAGGCGGCTCAGTGAGGAGTAGCCGGTGCCGAAGTCGTCGATGGCGATGCGCACACCACGGTCGCGCAGGGTGTGCAGATTGGTGATGGCCGTCTGGGATTCGGCGGCCAATTCGCTCTCGGTCACCTCGAGCACGAGCTGGTCGGCGGGCCAACCGGTGTCGTTGAGGATGGTGGCGACCCGTTCGGCGTAGTCGGTTTCGGCCAGTTCGAGGCCGGAGACGTTCACGTTCAGAGTGAGGTCGAGGGAGGCGAAGCTCTCCTGCAGGCGGGCCGCGTCGGCGCAGGCGCGGCGCAGCACCAGCTCGTCCAGGTCGGAGATGAGGTCGTATTCCTCGGCGACCCGGATGAGGCCCTCGGTGGTGACCTCGGGCTGCGCGTTGGACGACCAGCGCAGCAGCGCCTCGACGCCGACGGCCTGGCCGCCGTCCTCGGTGAGGCTGACGATCGGCTGGTAGTGCACGTCGAGGGCACCGCTGTCGATGGCCTCGCGCAGCTCCACCGCGAGCGGCAGCTGCCGCGACGATTCCAGCACCGTGCGGTTGCGTCCGGCCTGCTTGGCGCGATACAGGCCGACATCGGCCCGGCTGACCAGCAGCGACCCCGACTCACCTGGCTGCCACGACGTGACACCGGCCGAACAGCCCATCGTCACCGCCGCGCGCAGCTGTTCGGTGAGCAGGATCGCGGCCTGCTCGGTGGTGCCGGGCAGCAGCAGGGCGAACACGTCGCCGCCGAAGCGGGCCAGCACCTGATCGGGGGCGAGCAGGTCGAGCCAGGTGTCGGCCACGCGCTGCAGCACGGCGTCGCCCGCGCGGTGACCGAGGTGGTCGTTGATCTTCTGGAAGCGGTCGAGGTCGACCAGCACCAGCGACAGACCCTGACCACCGCGCCCGGCCGCGTCGATCGCCGGGTTGAGCTGCTTTTCGAAACCGCGCCGGTTGAGCAGGCCGGTGAGTACGTCGATGTCGGCGTCGGACGCCATGCGGGTGAGGATGCCGACCACCACCCCGGCCCCGAAGGTGACCCCGGCCGGGATCAGACCCGACCACCACGGCAGCCCCCGATCGGGCAGCACCCACAGACACAGCACCATCGCCAGACCGATGTGCGCGGCGGCCTGCGGCCAGGCGAAGAACAGGGCCGCGTCGCAGGCGATGAAGACGTAGAACGACGCGAGCGTGATACCGCCGACGAGGTTCGGGAACGAATGCACGGCGATGGTGACCAGCACGGTCGCGGTCGCCAGGTAGAGGTGGTGCAGCGCGTGCGGCATGCGCGGGCCCCAGGCCAGCAGCGTCAGGCCGAGCAGCAACGCGACCGCGGCGGCGGTGCCGACCAGCACCCGGTTACCGTCGTCGCCCGGTGCGACGGCAGTGATGGTCAGGCCGAGGACACCGCCGAGAACGTAGAACGCCCCCGTTGTCCTGGCCATGACTTTTGCCGTCGCCAACGCCGATGCCGCCCGCACCCGGGTTCGGGTATCGCCGCGCGCCCCGATTCCTCGCACGAGCACCAGCCTAGATGTTGTTCGGTTCCGATGTTTGCCACATCACACAAATGCTCTACCAGCAAACAGTGGAAAACTCTACGGTGTCAAAACGTCGGTGCCGACGAAGGGGACGAGTGCCTCGGGCACCCGGACCGAACCGTCGGCCTGCTGGTGGTTCTCCAGGATCGCCACGATCCAGCGGGTGGTCGCCAGCGTGCCGTTCAAGGTGGCCGCGACCTGGGCTTTGCCGTTCTCGTCGCGGTAGCGCACCGAAAGCCTGCGCGCCTGGAAGGTGGTGCAGTTCGAGGTCGAGGTGAGTTCGCGGTAGGTCTGCTGGGTTGGCACCCACGCCTCGCAGTCGAACTTGCGGGCGGCCGAGCTGCCGAGATCGCCCGCGGCCACGTCGATCACCCGGTAGGGCACGTCGATCGCGGCGAGCATCTCGCGCTCCCAGGCCAGCAGGCGCTGATGCTCGGCCGAGGCCTGCTCCGGCGTGGTGTAGACGAACATCTCCACCTTGTCGAACTGGTGCACCCGGATGATGCCCCGGGTGTCCTTGCCGTAGCTGCCCGCCTCGCGACGGAAGCACGACGACCAGCCCGCGTACCGCTTCGGGCCCGCGCTCAGGTCGAGGATCTCGTCGGCGTGGTAACCGGCCAGCGGCACCTCCGAGGTACCGACCAGGTACAGGTCGTCGTCGGCGAGGTGATAGACCTCGTCCGAATGCTGACCGAGGAAGCCGGTGCCCGCCATGATCTCCGGGCGAACCAGCACCGGCGGGATCATCATGGTGAAACCGTTGGCGACCGCCCGCTGCGCGGCCAACTGCAGCAGACCGAGCTGCAGCAGGGCGCCGTGCCCGGTGAGGAAGTAGAACCGCGAGCCCGACACCTTGGCACCGCGCTCCATGTCGAGCAGGCCGAGCGACTCGCCCAGCTCGAGATGATCCTTCGGCTCGAAGTCGAACTCCCGTGGGGTACCGACGGTCTCGAGAACGATGTAGTCGTCCTCGCCGCCCGCGGGCGCACCCTCCTGGACCACGTTGGAGATGGCGCGATGCGCGGCGTCGAGGTCGGCGTCGGCCGCGCTCTGGGCGTGCTCGGCCTCTTTGACCTTCGCCGACATGTCGGTGGCGGCGGCCAGCAGCGCGGGGCGCTCCTCCTTGCTCGCCTTGCCGATCACCTTGCCCATGGCCTTGTGCTCGGCACGCAGGGAGTCGGCGGTGGCGACGGCGGCGCGGCGGGCGGCGTCGGCTTCGAGCAGGGCGTCGACGAGCGCGGGGTCCTCACCGCGGGCCCGCTGCGAGGCACGGACGGCTTCCGGGTTCTCGCGCAGGAATCGGAGGTCGATCATGAGAAAACAGCCTAGTTGTTTACGCGATCCTCAGAATTTCGGCCTATGCCAACTCGCCCGGGCCGGGGCATAGTTGCGGGGTGAGTACCACTTTCGACACCGCCGTCATCGATACCGCGCTCGACGATCTCACCGAGGGGGCGAAAACCTGGGCCGCGACCGATCTGCGCCGCCGCCGCGAACTGCTCGACGAGCTGCACGCGCTCACCGCCCGCGACGCCGAGTCGTGGGTGGCCGCCGCCAGGACCATCAAGCAGCTCGACGCCGACAGCCCCCTGCTCGGCGAGGAGTGGATGTCGGGCCCGATGACGCTGCTGGCGGGCGCCAAGGCCCTCAGCGAGTCGATGGCGGCGCTCGAGCAGGGCGCGAGCCCGATCGACGGTGTCGACCTCGGCACCGCGCCCGGTGGCCGGGTGAGCGTGCCCGCGCTGCCGCACGGCTTCTACGACTGGCTGCTGCTCAACGGGTTCAGCGCCGAAGTCTGGTTACGTCCCGGCGTCGACGCCGCCACCGCGCGGCGCAAAGCCGGGCTCGCCCAGCGTGATCCCGCGCAGACCAACGGGGTCGGCGCGGTGCTCGGCGCGGGCAACATCATGTCCATCGCGCCGCTGGACACCCTCTACGAGCTCTACGCCAACAACCGGGTGGTCGCGCTCAAGCTCAACCCGATCACCGACCCACTGCTGCCCGTGTTCCAGGCGGTGTTCGCCCCGTTCATCGAACTCGGTGTGGTACGCATCCTCACCGGTGGCGCGCCCGAGGGCGGGTACCTGGTGAACCACCCGAAGGTCGACCACGTCCACATGACCGGTGGCGCGCCGACCCACGACGCGATCGTCTGGGGTGTCGGCGAGGAGGCGCAGCGCCGCAAGCAGGCGGGTGAGCCCGCGCTCGGCAAGCCGATCACCAGCGAACTCGGCGGTGTCGCGCCCTGTGTCATCGTGCCGGGGAAGTGGAGTGCCGCGGACCTGAAGTTCCAGGCCGAGCACGTGGCGACCATGCGCCTGCACAACGGTGGCTACAACTGTGTGGCCGCGCAGACGGTCGTCCTCAGCGCCGACTGGGACCAGAAGGAGCAGTTCCTCACCGAACTGCGCGCCGCCATCGACAACGCGCCCGTCCGCCCCGCCTACTACCCCGGCAGCGACAACCGGGTCGAGGGCGCGCTCACCAGCTATCCCGACGCCGGGCGGGCCAACGGCCGCGTGCTCGTCGAGAACCTGCCGCTGACCGGCACACCGCTGCTGCGCACCGAGTACTTCTCCCCCGTCCTCGGCGTCGTCGAACTGCCAGGAACGGGTGCGGAGTTCCTCGACAAGGCGGTGGATTTCGCCAACGACGAACTGATGGGCACGCTCGGCGCCAACCTGCTCGCCCACCCGGCGACCATCGCCGAGCTCGGCGACGCCTTCGACACGGCCGTGGCGAACCTGCGCTACGGCACCGTCGCGATCAACTCCTGGACCGGTCTTGCGTTCCTGACGCCACGCGCGAGCTGGGGCGCGTTCCCCGGCCACACCATCGACGACATCCAGAGCGGCATCGGTGTCGTCCACAACGCCTTCCTGCTCGACGACGTGGAGCGGACCGTCGTGCGTGGACCGTTCCGACCCGCCCCGCGATCACTGTTCGCGGGCGAATTCGCCACCACCCCGAAGCCGCCGTGGTTCGTCAGCAACAAGACCGCGGCGAGCATCGGTCGCAAACTCACCGGCTTCTACGGTGACGGCAAGCTGCGCAGGCTGCCTGGCATCTTCGCCTCGGCGCTGCGCGGCTGAGGCCACCCGCCGCGCCGATCGGCTCCCATACAATCGCCGTCGTGTCCGATCACCAGAGCGACCCGGCCGAGAAAACCGCTGAACGCGGCGCCGGTCCGCTGCATCTGTCGGCGACGAAACTGCGGTGGGGACTGCTGATCGGCGCGCTCGGCGCGGTGCTCGCGGCCCTGGTCACGATGACGGTGACCGGTTTCGAATCCGACAAGGTCGAGGCACACCAGCCCGGCGCGGCGCCCGTGGTCAGGGACAAGGAGTTCAGCAGCGCCAACGAGGGCGACTGCCTGACCTGGAGCAAAGCGGACCGCAGCGACCTGGTGAAGGTGAACTGCGCCGACCAGCACCTGTTCGAGGTGGCGGGTGTCGTCGACCTGAAGGCCTACCCAGGCCGGGAGTTCGGCGACGGCACCCGGCACCCGGATTCGCTGCGGATGACCGAGCTGCGCGACGAGCACTGCGTGCCCGCGGTCCAGCGCTACCTCGGCGGCCGGTTCGATCCGCGCGGCAAGTACACCGTGAACGTGATGTCGCCGAGCCCGGCGGGCTGGCAGCACGGCGACCGCACGCTGCGCTGCGGGCTGCAGGTGGCGGCCACGTCGACCAGTCCGGCCTCGACCGGCACGGCGACCGAGGGCGACCAGTCGAAGGTGCACGCCCTTGGCACCTGCCTCGGCATCAACCAGAACCTGCCGACCGATCCGGTCGACTGCGCGCAACCGCACGCGGTCGAGATCGTCGGCACCGTCGATCTGGGGAAGAACTTCACCGGCGGCCCACCCTCGGAGGCCGATCAGGACAAGTTCGTCGAGTCCGAGTGCAATCGGTTGTCCACCGAATACCTCGGCAGTCCCGACGCGATCCGCAACAAGACGCTCACGTTGTTCTTCGACTATCTGGAACCGACCAGTTGGCTCGCGGGCAGCCGTCAACTCGACTGCTGGCTCGGAAAGGGCGCCGACCGTGAGGGTTTCGCGCCGATCGTCGGTTCGGCACGCGGGGAAATCCTGATCGACGGACAGGCCCCTGTCCCGCCACCCAACACCGGCCGCTCCACGCCCGCCCCGTTGCCCGGCGCCGCGCCGCTGCCCCCACAGCCACAACCACGATGACCGAACGGATGTCGCCCGACCGGTTCGAGGAGCTGGTCGGCGACGCGCTCGACCTCATTCCGCCCGAGCTCACGGGGGCCATCGACAACGTCGTGGTGCTGGTGGAGGCACGCAACGACGAGGAGCCCTCGCTGCTCGGCCTCTACCACGGCGTCGCCCTCACCGAGCGCGACAGTTACTACGCGGGTTCGCTTCCCGATACCGTAACCATCTACCGAGAGGCTATTCTCGACATCTGTAACAGTGACGACGAGGTGGTCGAGGAGGTCGCGATCACCGTGATCCACGAAATAGCACACTATTTCGGGATTGACGACGACCGGTTACATGAGCTGGGATGGGGCTAGTGAAGTGGGTGGGGAAATCGATGGAACCGAACGACCCGCTCTCGCGTCCTATCACTCGTAGGGGGAATTCTCGTGGTTCCCGTTAGTCGCCACTAGAAGGAGTCGGGTCATGGTTGGACACGTTCTCGTCACACCGGAAATCGTTTTCGCCGCGGCCGCCGAGCTGGATCTGCTGGCCGAGCGCCTCGCCGCGGCAGCAGCCCTCGCCGGGCCGACCACTCATGTGCTGCCCTCGGGCGCCGAGGAGGTCTCGCTGCTGGCGGCCGGACACTTCAACCGTGCGGCGGCCACCCACGACAGCGCCATCGCCCAGGGCATTCTCGAGCTGCACCACGCCGCCGCCACCCTGCGCTCGCAGCTTGTCACCCACATCGGAGAAGACATGGTCCGCGAAGGCGCGATCAACGCCATCCAGGTGTAGCCGTACCCGATCCGACGACGATCATTCATCCAGGGGAGAAACAAGCATGACCGCAGGGATCACCGGGGTCTTCTGGCTGCCGCGCATGGCCGAAGTCAACTCGACCACACTCAACGCGGGCGCCCACGCTGTGCCGATCTCGGCCGCGGCCACCTCGTGGGGCACGATCGCCGCCGCCTGGGGCGACGCGGCGTTCACCATCACGCGCGTGATGGCCGAAGTCGGCGTCGGCATGCAGGGTTTGAACGGTATCGCCGCACTCGCCAAGCTCGGCCCGTTCCTCAGCTGGACCGGCCAGCAGAGCGTGATGGCGGCGACGATGAGCGCCAAGGCCGCCGCCAACGCCACCGCCTACACCGTGGCCTCGATCGCGATGCCGAGCCTGCCCGAGATCGCCGCCACCAACGCCGCGGTCGCCGCCTCGGCCAACCCGCCCGGTGTGGTGTCGGGTGCTTTCGAGGTCGCCGAGGTCGCGCGCCATGCCATGGACATCCGTGCCGCGTTGGTGATGGAGACCTACGAGGCGGCGACGACGGCCACCGTCACCACGCCCGGTGAGTTCGCCATGCCGCCCTCGATCGCCAACGGTGCGGGATCCGCCGCCCAGAACGATGCGGGCGGCGATCCGTTGCAGACCGCCGTTGCCGCCGCGCAGGCGTTCGTGTCCAACCCCGGCGTGGTCAGCGCCGCCACCCAGGCCGCGAACGTGGCGGGCAGCGTCGTGTCCGGTGGTGTCGGCACGGTCGGCAATATCGGTGCGACCGCACTGTCGGCGGCCACCTCGACCGTTCCCGCCGCCGCGGGTGTCGCCCCGGCGATGGCCGCCGGTGCCGGTGTGTCCGCGATGAGCGGCATGTCCACCGCGTCGGCCGGTCTCGGTGGGGCGTCGCTCGGTGGCAGCGGGCTGAAGCTGCCCGAGGGCTGGGGTGCCCCGTCGGCGAGCGCCCCGGCGGCCGCACCGGTCGGTGAGACCGTTGTGGCCCGCTCGGAGGCCGCACCGGTGCGCAACACCCAGCCCGCCGCCAACCCGCTGCTCGGCAACCGCGCCAAGGGCGAGGACGACGACGAGCACGACGCGAACGACTACGGGCGCTCCGACGAGGCGTTCACCGATGGCCGCTACATCGCCGAGGGAGTGATCGGCGCCGATCTCAGCGGATCGGCCAAGTGACGGTGCTCGGCGGGGGCGGCGGCGGGTCGTTGCTCGAGGCGGTGGTGCTCTCGCTCGACGAGATGCAGTTCCTGCTCGAGCATCTGCAGTTCGACGAGATGCCCGTGGTGCTCGACGCCATCGGCCGCTACGACCATGTCTCGGCGCACGACGCGGCCATGGAGGCAGCCGAAAAGCTGCTCACCGAACGGGAATTGCTGTTCGGTGACGTGGTTGTACCCGAACTCGCCGAGCGTTTACGAGTGCTCTACCGACCGCAGTGGATCATCGCGCTGCGGTGGGTGGTCGCCGGGCAGGTGAACCGTTTCTGTCTGGCGCAGGGCGACGACCGCGCGGTCGTCGCCCTGCGCGGCCCGGACTCCTATGTCATCGACGACGCGGGTCTCGATCTGCCCGCCTCGGTGCTGCAGGCTCTCGGCACCACCGAGGCGCTCGAGCTGTACGGCATGAACGCGCCGACCGAGCGGCTCGCCCCGATCTTCGCCGATACCGGCGATGCCACCGCCACCGCCCAGCGGCTCGGCGAAATCGGCAAGCCCGCCACCGACGCGGCAACGCTCGCCTCGGCGCTGGTCGAGATCCACTCCTACGCCGAGATCGTCGGCGTCGCCTACGGCGACGGCACCCGCGAGGTGCAGGACAACCACATCGCCGTGTTCAACACGCGCGCAGGACGTTTCATCATCACCGCCAGCGTCGCCGACGACGGCGTGAAGTGGTCGTCCATCGCCACCGGAACCAATGCCCGGCTCCGCACCGCCGTGGCCGACCTGATCGAATCCCTGCCGATCCGAACGGAATTCAAGGCCACCGCGCCTGGCGCCTAACCCATCGGGTCGTCCGGGGTCGGGTCGGCCTTCACCGTGAACGGTGGGGTGAATCTGCCCCAGCGCAAGCATTCCCAGCCGCCGTCCTCGGTGGGGAGCAGCTCGATGGTCTCGGTGTTGTCGAGGTGGTTGTTGGTGGTGAACGGCGGTGCGACGCCGGCCAGTTCGCGACCGACCAGACGCATTGCGGCACCGTGGTTCACGACGACCACGTCGCCGTCTTCATCGCCCTCGAGATATCGCGCGCGCAACTGGGCGAGCACCGGGAGGATGCGGTCGAGCACCTCTCGGCCGGATTCCCCGCCGGGGGTTCTCGTCTCGAGTTCGCCGTGGTGCCAACCACGGTAGATCCGCTGGAACAGTTCGTGGGAGTCGCGGTCGGAGCGGCCGTGGAGTTCGCCGACCTGCACTTCGTAGAGGTCGGGGAGGATCTCGGCGGTCGTCCCGGTGGCGGCTTCGATGTAGCTCGCGGTCTGGCGGGCCCGGAGGGCCTCGGAGGCGACGAGCACGCGGGGTGGGCGGATCAACGCGTCGCCGAAGGCTTTCGCCTGTGCCACACCGCGTTCGGTGAGCGGCAGGCCGGGGACCTGGGTGTCGAGGATGCGAGCCACATTGCCCTCGGTCTCTCCGTGGCGGACCAGGATCAGTTTCGCGCGGTTTGTCATAGGTCCGCGACCCCCTTTCGCAGTTGCGTCAACCATTGCGCGGCCGGTTCGTCCGACGGCGGCGGGGTGCCGACGGCGGAACAGGCTGGCCACGAACCGAGGAAACGGATCCGGGCGGTGCGGTGCAGCGCCTTCAAGGTCTCGGCGACGGCCGGGTCGTCTATGTGGCCGACGCAGTCGAGGTAGAAGCGGTAGGTGCCCATCCCGGTGCGGGTCGGCCGGGATTCGATGCGGGTGAGATCCACACCCCGCGTGGCGAATTCGGCGAACGCGCGCATCAGCGAACCGGGTTCGTTCGGCAGTTCGAGGACGACGGAGGTGCGGTCGGCACCGGTGGGCTGCGGGGCGAGGCCGGGTCGGCGCACCAGCACGAAACGGGTGATGGCCTGTTCGTGGTCGGCCACACCGTCGGCGAGGGTGACCAGGCCGAGGCGTTCACCGGCCAGGGCGGTCGAGACCGCCGCGTCGGCGGTGCCTGCCAGCACGTCCTCGGCGGCGGCGGCGTTGGAGGCCGAGATGAACGGCGTCGCGGCGGGCATGTTCCTGGCCACCCACTCGCGCACCTGCGCGGCCGCCACCGGGTAGGCCGCGAGCGTGCGTATGTCGGCGAGGGTGGTGCCGGGCCGGGCGAGGATCGAGAAGGTGACCTCGAGTTCGGTTTCGGCGACGATCTGTAGGCGCGGGCCGACGGCGAGCGAGTCGAGGGTGGCGGGGATGGAGCCTTCGACGGAGCTCTCGATGGGGACCACGGCGCCGGTCACCTCGCCCGCGCGGATCAGATCGAGGGCCGCGCCCTGGCTCGGCGCGGCGACGCGCTCGACGGGTTCGTCGAACGCCCCCGATTTCTCGAACTGCACCAGCGCCATCTCGGTGAAGGTTCCGGATGGCCCGAAATACGCGATACGCGGCACACAGAAAGATTAGCTGGACCGGCGGCGGGCGCGCCCCGGCTCAGGACTCGAGCACCGACACCGCCGCGCGAACCGCCTGCTCATCACTGGTTTCGATGCCGAGCAGCACGGTACGGGTCGCCTCGATAGCGGCGGGTTTCAGTGCGGTGAGGAAGGCGAGGTCGGGGGTGGAGAGCGCGGTGGGGATGTCCTCACCGCAGAGCGCGGCGACCGTGCCCGCGACGACGGCGAGCGCGCGGGGGCCGCTGTCGGTGCGGGCGACGAACCCGGCGTCGGCGTGGGCGGCCTCGACCAGGGCGGCGGCCAGTCGCGGGTCGGGGATGTCGATGTCGACGACACGGGTCCCCGCCGGGGTGCTGCCGAGCGGGCGGATCAGGCCCGCGACGAGGCTGCGGCGCGGGGCCGACAGGCTGACCAGCACGGGTTCGCCGGGAGAGGTGGTGTCGTCGTGCGCCATTCGTCCACGGTAGACGGCCGCTGTCGGCGTGTCGGCGGCGGACCTCTTGCGCGGAGCCGCCGAGTAACTTAGCTTAGGTTTACCTTATTCACTGTCGCGGAGGTTGACATGTCGAGCCCCACCACGATTCTCGCGCCCACCACTGCCGAGCGCGTGCGCAGTGCGTGTCTGCGCGCGGAGACCGCGGTGCTCGCACTGCCAGGCATCGACCCCGTGCCGACCACCCTGCACCACCTGCGCCGCTGCGGTGACGCCGTGATCGCCGTACCCGCCGACTCGCTCGCCGCCGCCCTCGCGGCCACTGCCAACGAGACCTCCGCGGTGCTCGAACTCACCGACCACGCACCCCTGCCGCTGCGCGAACCCGTCCGCGCGCTGGTGTGGTTGCGCGGTTGGGTGCGGCAGGTGCCACCACACGCCCAGCGCGCGCTCGCCGTCGAAATCGCCAAGGACTTCCCGCATCCCGGCCTGCTCGACGTCGGCCACGGCGCGACCTTGCTGCGCGTGGTGGTGAATTCGGCCGTACTCGCCGACACCTCCGGCGCCGAATCCGTCGACCACGCCGACCTGCGCGCCGCCACCGCCGACCCGTTCTGCGAGATGGAGGGCGCCTGGCTGGCCCACATGGCCGAGGACCACGCCGACCTCATCGCCCAACTCGCCCGCCACCTACCCGCAAGCCTCCAGGGCGGCCGCGTGCACCCCCTGTCGATCGACCGCTACGGCATGACCCTGCGCGTCGAGAGCATCGACGCCGATCACGATGTGCGCCTCCCCTTCTCGGCCCCCGCCGACGACATCGAATCCCTGAGCAAGGCCGTCCGCCTCCTAGCAGGCTGCCCCTTCCTCAACGGCCTGCGCCGCATCTGACCCATGCACACCTGACTCCTGACCTCCGGTGCACCCAACAACCTCCGGTGCATCCCAGCAACTTCGCACCACCTGAGCGCCCCCCATGGCACTCCCAGCCCGCCCGGCCCACTCGAGCCCGCCACATACCGCACACCCAGCCCACACGGCACCAACCGAGCCCGCCGCCTACCGCACTCCCGGCGACCGGCACCACTTGAGTACGCCACTACCGCATTTCTAGCCCACACGGCACCGCTCGAGCCCCGCCAGCTGCCAAACTTCCAGCTCCACGGCACCACCGGACCCGCCGCCTACCGCATTTCCTGCCCCACGGCACCACTCGAGCCCCGCCAGCTGCCAAACTTCCAGCCCCACGGCACCACCCGAGTCCGCCACCTACCGCACTCCCGACCCGCACGGCACCACCCGAGTCCGCCACCTACCGCACTCCCGACCCGCACAGCACCACTCGAGTCCGCC
>NZ_BDBE01000007.1 GCF_001612825.1 Nocardia caishijiensis NBRC 108228
AACCAACACAGCCCAATACCTCCGTGGTGCACAAAACACCAAGCGCCCCAACCAACCCGACCGCCACCACCACCCCACACCCGACCACCCCGCCCTGCTTACACTGCGCGGCATGCGCCTCGAACCTCCCGAAACCCAGCTCAGCCGACGCGAGCGGTTCGGGATCCGAATCGAGATCGCCGTCGTACTCCTGGTGACGTTCGGCCTCAGCGGGATCAGCGCCGGTCTCTCGCTGCTCGATTCGGCGCTCGCGCCGGGCGGTGTCGGTGGGCGCACGGTCGCGTTGAACGCCTCGCGCTCGAACAACTCGTTCCTCGACCTGCTGTTCCAGTTGGTCGGGGTGACGCGGCTGCTGGCCTGGGCGGCGCTGGGTCTCTATCTGTTGTGGCGCAGCGGGATCGGGCCCCGGCTCGTGGGGTTGGCACGGTTCGGGCGCACCGACGCCGTGGCGGGCGTGGTACTCGCGGCAGTGATCGGGATACCGGGGCTCGGGCTGTATCTGCTCGCGCACGCGCTCGGGGTGAGCGTGACGATCGTGCCGAACTCGATCGACGAGCACTGGTGGCGACTGCCGGTACTGCTCGCGTCGGCGTGTGCGAATTCGGTGGCCGAGGAGGTGATCGTCGTCGCGTACCTCATCACCAGGCTGCGCAAACTCGGCTGGTCGGACAACAAATCGCTGCTCGCCTCGGCGCTACTGCGCGGCAGTTACCACCTGTATCAGGGCCTCGGTGGTGGCCTGGGCAATATCGTGATGGGTCTCATCTTCGGTCGGTACTGGCAGCGAACGAACCGGTTGTGGCCGCTGATCCTGGCCCACGCACTGATCGATGCCGTCGCCTATCTCGGCTACAACGTGCTGCGCGGACGCGTCGGTTGGCTGCCGTGACGGCGTGTCCGCGCGCGGCGCGCTAACGGGTACGGCCGTCGTGGGTATGCAGTAGTGACCGCGCACGCAAACCCGCCCCGCGCACCGCACGATCAGTAGAGTTCGACAGTGATGAACGGCGACAACCCCCGCGATGATCCGCGCAGGCGCCGGGTGCCGCCGCCGACCGGCCGCCCCGGTGGCCCACCTGTGCCACCACCCGGCCAGGGTCGCCGCACCCCGCCGGACGACAGGCCGACGATTCGTCGCCCCGACCAGCGCCCGGATGCCGGACGCGGCCGCGCACCCCACGCGAACCCGGCGCCAGGCGCCGGACGTCCGCCCCACGCGAACCCCCGGCCACCGCACGCGAATCCGGCCGCAGGTCGACCGGCAGACCCGAGCCAGGATACGAGGCGCCTCGGCTCGCCCGCCGACGCCCGCCGAGCTCCGTCCCCCGGACCGGCACCCGACGCCCGGCGACCGGTCCCACCGCCCGACGCGGGCCGCACCGCGCAGGCCGACGGCCCGACCGTCCGCCACACCCCACACGAACGTCGCCCCGCCTCGCACATCGAACCCACCCAGGTCATGCACCGCGACGGCCGCGACAACCAACCCCTCGCGTACTCGCAGGCGACCCAGGCCCCGGCCGATCAAAAGCCGCGCCGACCGAGGCGCGAACCGATCCAGCACGCGCCGACGCAACGACCGGTCCCCCATCACGACGCGGTGCCGCCGCGCAGACGGACCCCTCCGCCGGTGGACGCGGGCCGCGCACCGCGCCCACCGCGCCCGCGCCGCAGGCGGCACCCGTTCCGCTGGTTCACGGTGCTGGTCGTCGCGCTGATCGCGGGCATGATCGCCGGTGTCGTGTACCTGGACAACTCGCTGACCCGCATCCCCGCCCTCGCCTCCTACAGCGACCGGGTGAGCGACACACCCGGCACGAACTGGCTGCTCGTCGGTTCCGACGGGCGTGGCGACCTGTCCGAGGACCAGGAGGCCGAGCTGGCCACCGGCGGTGACACCGGACCCGAGCGCACCGACACGATCATGCTGGTGCACATCCCGTCGTCGGGCCCGACGACCATGGTGAGCCTGCCGCGCGACTCGTATGTGAGCATCCCCGGCCACGGCAAGGACAAGCTCAACGCCTCGTTCGCGCTCGGTGGCGCACCGCTGCTGGTGCAGACCGTCGAGGTGGCGACCGGGGTGCGCATCGACCATTACGCGCAGATCGGTTTCGGCGGGTTCGCCAGTGTCGTCGACGCGCTCGGCGGCATCGAGATGTGTCTTGACCAGCCGATCGTGGATCCGCTGGCCGGGCTCGACCTGCCCGCGGGTTGTCAGGAACTCAGCGGCCCGCAGGCGCTCGGTTTCGTGCGCACCCGCGCGACCCCGAACGCCGACGTGGACCGGATGAATCATCAGCGCATGTTCATGTCGGCGCTGCTGAAGAAGGCGACGAGCATGGGCACGCTCGCCAACCCGTTCGCGCTGTGGCCGATGGCGACCGGAGTCGCCGGTTCGTTGAAGGTCGACGACGGCGACCACATCTGGAACCTCGGCGCCCTCGGCTGGGCGATGCGCGGCGACACGGTGACGACCAGCGTGCCGATCGGCGGCTTCACCGACACCGACGTGGGCAATGTGTTGCTCTGGGACAAGGCCAAGGCGCCCGGCTTCTTCGACGCGCTCGCCAAGGATCAGCAGATTCCGGAGGATCTGCTCACCCGGTAACGTCGAATCATGGCCGACTTCACCGAACTCCTGCGTGAGCAGATCCGGCACGGACTCACCGCGGCCCAGCAGTACCTGGCCGCGGCCGTCTACTTCGACGCGCAGCGCTTGCCGCAGCTCGCCGACCAGACCTATGCCCATGCCACCCGGCATCGCGGCCACGCGCTGCGCATGGTGCAGTACCTGCTCGACCGCGACGTCGCGGTGCGAGTCGGCGGGCTCGACGAGGTCCGTCCCGATTTCGACGACCCCCGCGAGGCGATCGCCTTCCTGCTCGCGCGCGAGGAGACGATCACCACCCAGATCAGCGCGCTCGCGGCGACCGCTCGCGCGGCCGGTGACTATCTCGGCGAGCAGTTCACGCAGTGGTTCCTGCGGGAACAGGTCGACGAGGTCGCCGCGCTCACCACCTTGCTCGCGGTGCTCGACCGCGACGGCAATTTGTTCGATGTGGAAGAATTCGTTCGGCGCGAACTGCCGGGAACTGCGAAAACGGACGCGGCGGCTCCGAAAATGGCGGGCGAAGGCCGTGCTTAGTTAGGAAATACTTGGTTAGGAAATACTGTCCTCAATAAGGCTGCACTTGGATGACAAGCCTTCTGACCAGCGCTAATGTGGCCGACATGTCGATTCATCCGGAACCCCCCCGCAGCAAATTCCACAGCCTGCTCCAAGATCAGATCCGGCATGAGTTCAACGCCGAACATCAGTACATCGCTATTGCGGTGTGGTTCGACAACAACGACCTGCCGCAGCTGGCCAAGCGCTTCTACGCACAGTCGGTGGAAGAGCGAAATCACGCGATGATGATCGTGCAGTATTTCCTCGACCGCGACATCAGCATCGAAATCGCTGGCATCGATGCGGCGAAGTCGACCTTCGAATCCGCGCGCGAGCCGATCGAGCTGGCGCTGGCCCAGGAGAAGACGGTCACCGACCAGATCGTGCGCCTGGCGAGCACCGCTCGGGAAGAGGGCGATTACCTCGGCGAGCAGTTCATGCAGTGGTTCCTGAAGGAACAGGTCGAAGAGGTCGCGGCCATGACGACGCTGCTCAACATCGCCGAGCGCGCCGGGTCGAACCTGTTCGACCTGGAGGCCTTCATGTGGCGTGAGCTGAGCACTCCGAAGGACGCCTCGGGCGCGCCGTCGGTCGCTGGTGGCAGCGTCTGACCCGCAGCTGGTGAAGGGATCGGCACGGGCGTACCGGGCCGATCCTTTCGTCGTTTCACCAGCCGGAGCCGGAACCGCCCGAGCCGGTGTTGGCGAGGATGGTGCCGATCACCATCTGTGCGAGACCGGCAACAGAGCCGAGAAATTCCATGATGTCCTCCGACTTTCACTGGCGCCGAGCGTCGACGTTGGGGTCAACCTAACCGACCGAACGGTGTGAAAGTGGAATGTTTCATTAATTTCATCCGCACGGAAATGTTCAGCGCAGGGTGACCTGCCGCGAACGCAGACCGTCGCGCGAACGCCGCTCCTCGCTCGTCATCGGGGCGTCCGAGGCCAGCGCCTCGGCCAGGCGCGCGCCGAATTCGCGGGCGGGCGCCTCCCATTCGGTCGGGTGACGCTCCGGATCGAGGTCGAACACCGGGACGAGCACGCCGTGGGTGCGGAAGGAACCGGCGAACCGCGAACCCTCGCCCATGTGCAGGCCACCGCCCGCGTGCACCCGCGCCAGCGCCAGCATCAGGGCGTCCTCGTCTTCCGGACGCACCCAGCGCACGTGCGCCTTCTCGCCCGCGTCGACCCACCACGCCGCGCCGACACCATCGGCACCGAGATCCAGGCGGGCCGAGGGCATGATCGCCTGCTTGGCCTGCTCGATCGTCGCGGCGACCTGCGGGTCGGGGGTGACACCCTCGGGCACCCACCAGTCGAAGTCCTGGTGCACGGTCAGCTCGAGATCGGCACCGGGATCGATGACATCGGCCAGCCGCGGCCCGCCCTCGACGGCCTCCGGGGCCGTGAGCGACTCGCCGGGCTCGGCCGACTGCGTCCACAGGATCGCGGCGGCGATATCGGCCGACGGGTCGGCGCCCCGGAACTGCATCTGCGTGCCGACGAAGCCGACCGGCTCGTCACCGGCGCGCACCAGCGCGGCGACCGCGCCGGGCAGCACCGTCGCCAGGGTGACCTCGCGCTGCGCGGCCACACCGGGCGCGAGCTTCAAGGTCGCGGTCGCCGACGGCACGAACTCCCGCAGCGCCACCAGATCACATTCGGCAGCAAGACCTTCGAACGGTCGCGTCACGACCGCCGATGCCTGCTCCTGCGCCGCACGCCGCTCGGCGAGACGCTGAGCCCGATTACTGTCGGGCTTAGGACTGTTCCGCTTGCTTTTACCCACGGCACGGAGTTTATGGCCGCCGATCACGTCGCGGCCCCGCGCCCCCGTTCTCGGCGCGCCTCCGCCTCTGGACTGACCGGAGGGTGCGACGAAGGAGTGCCCGGAGGGAGGGAAGAGGCGGAGTCAAGCGCCGAGAACCGCGGCCCCGGCCGCCGATATCACAGCGTGGCGAGCAGCGCTTTGGTGCGACCGGGGTGATTGGTCGCCACCCAGCTCACGCCGAGGTCGGCGCACAGCTGCACATCCTCGGGGTCGTCGACGGTCCAGCAGTAGGTGGCCCGGCCCGCCGCGGCCGCCTTGTCGACGAGTTCCGGGTGCTCACGCAGGGTTTTCACCGACGGACCGACCGCCGTCGCGCCGACGGTCGTCGCCGCGCCGCCGCCGAGGAACCGCGAGGACTCACCGAGCAGCACCGTCGGCAGCAGCGGTGCCGCGCGCCGGATACGCCAGACGGCGGTGGCGGCGAACGACATCACGACCGCGCGGGAGTGGTCTGCGGAGGCGGGGGTGGCGATGCCGAACCGTTGCAGTTCGGCGAGCACCTTGTTCTCCACCAGGGCGCCGTAGCGCACGGGGTGTTTGGTCTCGATGAAGAGTTTGGTCGGGCGGCTGCGCCAATCCAGCACCAGGCCGATGAGGTCGCTGAGCGCGAGCACGCCCGCCGGTGCGTCCTCGGTGCCGAAGTTCATGTCGCGCAGTTCGTCCAGGGTCAGCTCGCTGACCAGGCCCGTCGCGTCGGCGGTCCGGTCGACGGTGCGGTCGTGCACGCAGACCAGGTGGCCGTCGCGGGTGAGCCGGACATCGCATTCCACCCCGTCGGCGCCCTCGGTCAGGGCGAGTTCGTAGGCGGCGAGAGTGTGCTCGGGCAGCTCCCCCGACGCACCACGATGCGCGACGACGAACGGCGCGCGATTGCCCTGACTCACTTGGCCACAACCTCCTTGTGCGCATTCTCGCCCGGCTCGGCGGGTTCCGCGCTCTCTGTCTCCTCGCCCGCACCACCCGGTTCCACCGGGGCGATGACCTCGTGCGCCGGGTCGGCGGCGATCAGCAGGCGGTGTGCCGTTCGCGGTGTGCCGCGCAGGTCACGACCCTCGAGCAGCCGAACCGTCCACAGGGTGAGTACCGCGAATCCGGCCGCGCACAGGTCGGTGAAACCGGTGAACGAGACACCGTCGGCCTCGGCTTGCAGGGTCGAGGCATTGCGCCACAGGGTCGCGGCGATGAACAGCACCCCGCTCGCGGCCCAGGCGGCCCACCAGATGCGGACCGCGCGCAGTGCGCGCGGATCGCGGTGCGCACCGGCGAGTTCGGTGAGGAAGACACCCGGCCACACGAGGTTCACACCCGGAATCACACATCCGGCGATCAGCGTCCACGGTCTGCGCGGGTCGCGGCTGCCGTACCCGGCGTAGGCCGTGCGACGCGCCTCGATCAGCCAGGCGACCAGGGACAGGGCAGTCACCAGCGCGAGGATCGGGGCGAGCGTCCCGAACAGCCACACGGTGGCGTCCGAGATCCAGAGCAGCCAGCCCGGGATCAGTCGGGTGCGGTTCCACAGCAGGATGAGGTACCGGCCGTATTCGGCGAGACCGGCGAGCACGAACGCCGCCGTGGTCATGACGAGCAACCGGTCCCGTCGGTCGGCGAGGCCGCGCAGTGGTCGGCGAGCGGGGCGAGGCTCGGCGGGTGGGGCATCGAGCAGACCCCAGCGCGGTACCTCGGTGTAGCGGGGCGTCGGGCCCGGGTCGGCGCGCACCGTGCGGGCGCTGACGCGGCGGTCACGATGATCCGGTCGACGCGCCACCCAGCGGTAGTTGCGTTTCTCCGGCGGCGAATCGACCCTGCCCGGTGACAGCAGCACGCCACGGCAGCGCGGGCACCAGTGCATCGGCGCGCCCTGCACGGCCCACCGCGCGCCACAGCGTGCACATGGTTGCACCACCGAACTCACCCGCGCACCCCGTTCCGGACTAGTAGATCTTGGCTTCGTGGTCGCCGTCGGCGACCACCGGACGGCCGGTCTGCTGCCAGGCGACCATGCCCCCCGCCACATGACACGCCTCGTACCCGATGTGGGTCAGGTATCTGACCACCTCGATGGAGCGTCCGCCCTGCCTGCACACCACGTAGACCTCGGCGTCGATGTCGAGGTCGTCGAGGCGGGCGGGGACGTCGACCATCGGGATGTGGATGGCGCCCGGTGCGTGCCCGAGCTCCCATTCGTCGGGTTCGCGCACGTCGAGCAGCTGGGCACCGGGGACCGGTGCCGCGCGGTCGAACCCGGCGGGCACCTCGCCCACCGGCACCGTGGGGACATCGGAGCTCGTCACGCCTCGATCCTGCCATGTCCGAAGCGGTGCCGGGCGGCGTGTGCGCGGTCTTCGGGCCGATCTCGGTTATCCACAGAATCCACAGCTCGATCCCCAGGTCCCAGCAATCGATCAGCACACAATCGGGCGTGTCGCCCCGCCGAGGCGGGTTACGGCTGGTTGGCGCGGCATGGGAACGACCGATCCGGGACTCCCCTCCTGACATCCCGGAGCGGTCGTTCGCCGCTGACGTCGGGATTTCGCGTCCGCACTGATCCCGACATCTACTTGGACGCACGCCGGACCGTTTCGGTTCCATAAAAACGACATCACTAGTGAAAATCCCATTTCGTGGGATCTGGGCGGCCGGATCGGTAGCCTGAGCGCATGAACCAGAGCAGGGGGCTACTCGACAGTTTCGACCGCAACGGCCTGAATACCGCTTTGTCCGAATCCACCTGTCTCGGCATGGAGGTGGACGCCGACGCGCACAGGCTGCGACTCTCCCTCTCGGTGCTCACCCAGTCCGCCGACGGGGCCGAACCCGGTGAGCGAAAAGTGCTGCTCACCTTCACCGGCGTCACCCGGGTCGCCGCGTCGCTGCGCATACAGCGCTGGGACGACATCGACGCCCGCGTCCTGCCCCTCACCATCGACCAGCTCGACGAGGCCATCGAGAGCTTCGGCGGTGGCGGCCTGCACGGCTGGGAGTTCATCGATGTCGACGACAGCGGCTGGACGCTGTGGAGCGAGCTGCTCAGCTTCGACACGGTGCTCGACCAGCGCATCGCCGCGCATGTCATCGAGTTCTCCCAGGAGGAGGGCATCGACCCGCGCGAACTCGACGTCCGAGTATGGTTCGACAAGATCACAATTACCGACCTCGACGGCCGCGAGATCCCGATGGCCGAGTTCGTCGAGGGCGGTCGCCGCTGGTGGGCCGCCCACGACTCGGGCGACGCCCGCGCAAGCAAGGCAGACGTCGCGCCCCCGCTGTAATCGGCTGGCCCATCAGAAATACAGCCCGCGCGTCGTCGGTTGCACGAATCGGGTGTACGAATGATGGTTGGTGTGCTCGATCGGATGGGCGCACACAGCCCGACACAGGAAAGGGACAACGTGGCCGAGTACACGCTGCCGGATCTGGATTACGACTACAGCGCACTGGAGCCCCACATCTCGGGGCAGATCAACGAGATCCACCACTCCAAGCACCACGCCGCCTACGTCGCGGGCGCGAACACCGCGCTCGAGAAGCTGGAAGCCGCGCGCGAGGCGGGCGATCACAGCGCCATCTTCCTGCACGAGAAGAACCTGGCCTTCCACCTCGGTGGTCACGCCAACCACTCGATCTGGTGGAAGAACCTCTCCCCCAACGGTGGTGACAAGCCGGAAGGCGACCTGGCCGCGGCCATCGACGACCAGTTCGGTTCGTTCGACAAGTTCCGCGCGCAGTTCACCGCGGCCGCCAACGGCCTGCAGGGTTCCGGCTGGGCCGTGCTGGGTTACGACACCCTCGGCCAGAAGCTGCTGACCTTCCAGCTGTACGACCAGCAGGCGAACGTGCCGCTCGGCATCATCCCGCTGCTGCAGGTCGACATGTGGGAGCACGCCTTCTACCTGCAGTACAAGAACGTCAAGGCCGACTACGTGACCGCGTTCTGGAACGTCGTCAACTGGGCCGACGTGCAGGACCGCTTCGCCCGCGCCGTCAACCAGGGCAAGGGCCTCATCTTCTGATCCGCCTCCCCGCGAATTCTGCCGGTCGTGGGTAGCTCACCAGGTCCTTGACCGGGCCTGCGGTCAGGCACGCTCGATTTCTGGGCGTGCCCGACGAGTTACCCATGTTCGGTCGAAATCAGGTGTTGCGTGAAAGACCCCCGGTGTTTGCCGGGGGTCTTTTGCGTGGAATGACCGTTCCTAGCACTCAGTGGTACTTGTGTGCCAATAGGGTTGCGGGCTATTCCTGACTTATCTCGTAAGTCGGGAGGTCGTCATGACTGTGCAGGGGCCGATCGGGTTCACGCCGTTTCAGGCGGATGGTCGTTTGCGGGGATTCGTGGTGTCGGGGCGGTGGCCGGATACCACCAAGGAATGGGCGCAGGTGCTCGTGCTCGCCGTGCGGGTGGCCTCGCTACCGGGACTGTTGGTCACCAGCACGGTGTTCGGGGTACGCGAGGAGCTGCCCGACGATCCCGAACCCGACACCGTCGGCCTCGTCCTCGCCGAGGGCCCGGTGGTCGGCGAGGAGGCGATCGAGCCCGGGCGTTTCGCCGAGCATGTGCCGCCCGCCCTGCTGATGCTGCACCCGCCGTCGCAGACCCGGCCGTCGCTGCCCGAGTGTGTGGGCGCCGCGTCGGGGTGTGTCCTGCTGCCCGGTGTGCCGCATCTCGGTCTGGAGCACCGCGCCGCCTGGGCCGAGGCCGAGCTCGACGGCACCGTCACCTCCCTGGTGAGCCGGGTCGGCATGGATCTGATCAGCGACCCGGATACTGCTGTCCTGGCAATGCTGTTGGCGGCCTGAACCTTTCACCGAACCGGCCGAGCGAACCGCTGGCTACAGGCGCGCCCGATCCGAAAATCAGGCGAACCGAACTATCCGAGCCGCTCACCCAAACTTATTGTGTCCGTTGCCCTTTCAATGACGCGATGTTGGCATCCGGGTAGCAACCGCGCTATGGTGGGTGACAGCGAAGGGGAGTAGCCCGCAATCGCTCAGTCGACATACTGATCGCCGCCGATCCGGCGCGGTCCGGCTGTGCGAACCGGTGACCACCGGTGGGCGAGACCTTCGGCCACGAACCGATCATTCGACCGGTGTGGCTGAAGGCGTACCCGTCTCAGCCGCAGGCCGGAAGTTGTCACCTGGGAGCTGAATTCATTGATCGCCACGATCCTGCTGAGTTTCGGTGTGATCTTCCTCGCCGAGCTGGGCGACAAATCGCAGCTGATGGCGCTGACCTTCGCGCTGCGCTACCGCTGGTGGGTGGTGCTGGCCGGCATCAGTGTCGCCAGCCTCGCGGTGAACCTCATCGCCGCCGGTGTCGGTCATTTCCTCGGCACTGCCTTGCCCGCGGGCGCGATCGCGGTCGTCACCGCGCTCACCCTGCTCGCGGTCGGTGTGTGGACCCTGCGCGACGCGCTCGGCGGAGCCGACGACACCGAGGCCGCCCCGGAACCGCCGAGCACCCGCAACGCCTTCCTGGTGGTGATCTCGGCCTTCATGCTCGCCGAACTCGGCGACCGGACCATGTTCGCCGCTGCCGCGCTGGCCTCGAACAACAGCTGGCTCGCGGTGTGGATCGGCTCGGTGGCCGGCATGGTCGCCGCCGGTGGGCTGGCGATCCTGGTCGGCAAGTTCGCGGGTAAGCATCTGCCCGAGCGTGGGATCGCCATCGCCTCCGGCCTGCTGTTCCTCTTCTTCGCCGGGAAAACCCTGCTCGACGCCTTCGTACCCGGCGTCACCGGCGTGGCGTCGATCGCGCTCGCCCTGCTCGCGCCCGTGCTCACCGGCGCCGGAGTGCTGGCCTGGCGCCGGTCGCGGCGGGAGCGGGTGGATCAGCCCGCGAAGGCGTTGCCGTAGACCGTGCCCGATCGCTGTGCCAACGCGATGAGCTGGTCTTTGAGCTCCCACAGACTGTCGAGCTGACCGCCGGAGATCTTGCCGGTGACCATCGCACCGATCGCCGCGGCCAAGGTGGCGCAGGCGAAGCGTTGCTCGTCGGTTTCGGCGCCGAGCATGGCCGCGACCACCGTGACGAACCGGTGCTGCAGGTCCATCCGCGCCGCGATGGCCGCCGGTCCGGCCGCGTACACCTCGACGAGGAACAGCCGGGCCGCGGCGGGATCGTCGATCAGGTGCTGGAAGTAGGCGGTGAGGATGCGGTCCATCCGGGTCGGTGCGTCGGCGTCGGCGAGTTCGGCGATGGTGGCCTGCAACCGGTCCGAGAGCAGCTGGGAGGCGCGGTCGAACGCGGCCCGGAAGCAGTCCTCCTTGGAACGGAACTGCTCGTAGAACGTCTCCCGGGAGACCCCGGCGCGTTTGAGCACCGCCGCGACCGGCGTGCCGACGTAACCGCTCTCGCACATCGCCTCTCCCATCGCGACGAGGATGCGTTCGCGCTGGGACGCGACCACTTCCTCGCGCGAGAGCCGATGGCGCCCGCGCGGGAGCTGGCGCAGGGTCGATGTCGATTCGTCACTCATTGCCGTTCCATTCTGCGCGGGCGGGCGGGTTGCTCGGTGGTGAACGGTGCGTCCTCGCTGCGGGCGATCTCGACGGCGCGCGCCACCCGGTTTCCGTGTAGCCGTTGCACGACCAGCTGGGCGAAGGGGCGAAGCGGGCGGGCCATCGCCACCCACCACGGCGCGTACACCGTGGCCTTGCGGCGGGCGATGGCCCGTTCCATGGCGTCGACGGCCGGGCCGATCGGCGAGATCCCCGCCAGGCTCGTGCCGCCGAGGATGGTGTGGGCGGCGGCGGTGTCGAAGCCGCGTACGGTCATGTCGGTGTCGATCCCCGCGAAGTAGGTGACGCCCACTCTGGCTCCGGTGGAACACAATTCGAAGCGCAGGGTTTCGGCGAGCGCGGATACCGCGGCCGCCGACGCGCTGTAGGCGCCGCCGAGCGGCAGCTGCACCGCGCTCGAGATGGACGACATCATCAGGACGTACCCATCCGCGTGCGCGATATACGGCCCCGCCGCCTGCACCGCGTAGGCGACCCCGAGCACGTTCACCGCGAGGGTCTCCTCGAGCACCGACGCGTCGCCGCCGACCATCGCCATCTGCTTGGCGATCCCCGCGTTGGCCACCAGCACGTCGAGCCCGCCGAGTTCGGTGACCAGCGCCGGGATCACCCGCCCCACCTGGGCCGGGTCGGCCACGTCGCAGTAGCGCCACGGCACGTCGCCGCACTCGGCGGCCACCTCGGCGAGCAGTTCCGGTTCGATGCCGAGCAGCGCCACGCGCGCGCCCTCGACCGACAACCGACGCGCCAGCGCGGCACCGATCCCACGCGCGGCGCCGGTGATCAGGACCCTGCGCCCGGCCACGCTCGGACCGGCGAACGATCTCATGACGGCACGCTACCACCGGCAAACACCGCTGTTCGCGACGATTTCGGGCTACGGCGAGGTAGGGGTGTGCCACACCACACCGATCCCGGTTAAGGTGCCATTGTTGGCACGCGGCCGATAAGGCCGGAAAGCCGAACATACAGAGAGGATCACTGTGGAGATTTCTGGTTCCGCCGCAATTGTCACCGGAGGTGCGTCCGGTCTCGGTGCCGCCACCGCCAAGCGTCTGGCCGAAGCGGGCGCCACCGTCTTCGGTCTCGACATCCCGCAGTCGATCGAGCGCGCGGGCGACAGCGTGCCCGAGGGTGTCACCCTGATCGCGGCCGACGTCACCAGCAACGACGAGGTCGCCGCCGCCGTCGCCCAGGTGGCCGAGGGCCCGGCGCCGTTGCGCATCGTGGTGAACTGTGCCGGTGTCGGCTGGGCGGGACGCATCCTGTCCAAGAACGGCCCGCACGATCTGGAGCTGTTCCGCACCGTCATCACCGTGAACCTGCTCGGCACCTTCAATGTGATGCGCCTGGCGGCCGACGCCATCGCCAAGACCGAGCCGGTCGACGAGTACGGCCAGCGTGGCGTGGTCGTGAACACCGCGTCGGTGGCGGCGTTCGAGGGCCAGATCGGTCAGATCGCGTACTCGGCGTCCAAGGGTGGCGTGCACGGCATGACCGTGCCCGCCGCGCGCGACCTGGCCCAGTTCGGTATCCGCGTGAACACCATCGCCCCCGGCATCATCGACACCCCGATGCTGGCCGGTGTCACCGAGGAGTACCGCAAGGGCCTCGAGGCAGGCGTCCCGTTCCCGTCGCGCCTCGGCCGCCCGGACGAGTACGCGCAGCTGGTCGAGTACATCGCCCGCCACGACTACCTCAACGGTGAGACCATCCGCATGGACGGTGCCCTGCGCATGGCGCCGCGTTAATCAGCGCGAATGCCGAACGGCGCCTTCCCTTTCGGGGAGGCGCCGTTCGACGTTTCAGAGCGTGCGTTCGAAGGTGATCAGCGCGCGCCCCGGCCCGTTGTAGTCGGGGACCGGGCCCGTCACGGTGAAGCCGAGACTGCGGTGGAAGTCGATCGAGGTGTAGTTCGACGGAGACGTGGTGGCCGACACCAGCTTTCGCCCGTCGGCGCGCACGATCGCGAAGAACTCGTCGTAGAGACCGCGTCCGAGCCCGGATTTGCGGGCATCGGGGCGAACGGCGACGAAGTGGATGTAGGCGGCGTCGGCGTCGGCGGGCGAGCCGAAACCGATGAGGAATCCGGAGATTCCGGCGTCGTCGGCGGCGATCAGGCTGGTGCGATGGAAGTGGTCGAGGAACATGCGCGGCAGGTTGTGTGTCACGGCCCGCCCCCACCAATCATCGACCAGCCCGATCAATTCGTCGTAGTCATCGGGACGTGCCCGCCGAATCTCGTGCCCACCCATCCCTCCATGGTGGACCGAAATCGCTTATTCGGCACGGTGTTCGATCCGGATCACGCGCCGACGGCCGACCGGTCCACCGGTTCGATGGGCAGCCGCAGGGCCGCGGGGGCACCGGCGGGCACAACGGGAGCACGCGGTGGGACCGGCGCGACCCGACGGTACGGCTCCCCCATCGGCGGCCGAGGATCGGCCTCGCCCCGGTTCGGCCACAGCGCCGCCGCGCGTTCGGCCTGCGCGGCGATGGTCAGCGACGGGTTGACGCCCAGGTTCGCCGAGATGGCCGAGCCGTCGACGATGCTCAGTCCCGGGTAGCCGTGCACCCGCTGGTAGGGGTCGATCACGCCGGTGGCCGAGTCCGCGCCGATGGCGCATCCGCCGATGAAGTGCGCCGTCATCGGAACGCCGAAGACATCGGGCCAGGTGGTGCCCGCGGTGGCGCCGAATTTCTCGGCGACCCTTCGGGTGACCTCGTGCCCGGCCGGAATCCAGGACGGATTGGGGTGGCCGTACCCCTGCTTGCTGGTGTAGCGGCGGCCGAACAGCCCACGCTTGGTGTAGGTGGTGATGGAGTTGTCCAGGCTCTGCATCACCAGCAGGATCAGGGTCCGCTCGCTCCAGCGGGTGGTGCGCAGCAGGCGCACGGTCCGGATCGGGTGACGGCCCGCGATGCCGAGCACCCGCAGCCAGCGCGGTGTGCGCTGGTCGCCGTCGACGAGGTAGGTGTTCAGCAGACCCATCGCGTTGGAACCCCGGCCGTAGCGCACCGGTTCCACGTGGGTGTCGGGCGTCGGGTGGAACGAGGAGGTGATCGCCACCCCGGTGGTGACCTCGATGTCGGGATTCACGGTGGTGCGACCCGCGCCGAGGATGGCCTCGGAGTTGGTGCGGGTGAGCACACCCAGGCGCGGCGAGAGCGCGGGCAGGACGGCCCGGTCGCGCATGCGGAACAGCAGTCGCTGGGTGCCCCACGTGCCCGCGGCGAGCACCACCCGGTCGGCGGAGAAGGTGGTGCGCTGCTTGCGGATCCAGCTGCCGGTGCGCTCGGTGTCGACGAGCCAGGTGCCGTCGGTTCGCGGGCGCAGGGCCGTCACGGTGGTCATCGGCAGCACCGTGGCCCCGGCCTGTTCGGCCAGCCCGAGATAGTTCTTGACCAGCGTGTTCTTGGCGCCGTGTCGGCAGCCGGTCATGCATTCGCCGCACTTCACGCACCCGGTGCGGTCGGGGCCGACACCGCCGAAGTACGGGTCGGCGTCGGTGCGGCCCGGTTCGCCGAAGTACACCGCGACGGGAGTCGGCACGAAGGTGTGCCCGACGCCCATCTCCTCGGCCACCGCCTTGATGACGGTGTCGGCCAGGGTGTGCAGCGGATTGCGCACCACCCCAAGCATGCGGGTGGCCTGCTCGTAGTGCGGGGACAGTTCGGCTTCCCAGTCGGTGATGCCCGCCCACTGCTTGTCGCCGAAGAACGCCTTCCCCGGCTTGTACAGCGTGTTGGCGTAGTTGAGCGACCCGCCGCCGACACCGGCTCCGGCCAGGATGAAACAGTCGCGCAGGCGATGGACGCGCTGAATGCCGTAGCAGCCGAGTCGTGGCGCCCACAGATAACGGCGCAGGTCCCAGTTGGTCGCGGCGAAATCGGCGTCGGCGAACCGGCGGCCCGCCTCGAGCACACCGACCCGGTATCCCTTCTCCACCAGCCGCAGCGCCGTGACGCTGCCGCCGAAACCCGATCCGACGATCAACACGTCGTAATGGGTGTTCACGTCCACCATTGTCGCGAGCCTAGGAGCCGAGTCCCACTTCCGAACCGGGCTCGTACGTCGTTGCCACAGGACACAGGACGGCGCCGCCGGGGCTGGTAAACGTCACAACACCGCCGCGCGGCCGACCCCGCGACCTCGACCACAGGACCGCACCCGGCGAGACGCGTTGTGCCGCGGCACAACGGTCCCGCCGAGGCGGCGTCGGGTCACACCGTGCGAGTCAGCCGCTCGGTGAGCAGGTGGGCGAAGCGGGCCGGATCCTTGAGCTCGCCACCTTCGGCGAGAACAGCCGTGCCGTACAACAATTCGGCCGTCTCGGTGAGCTCGGGCACCTTGCCCTCGTCGGCGTCGGACTTGCGTGCGTCGTAGGCATCGCGCAGGCCGGTGACCAGCGGGTGGGTCGGGTTGAGCTCGAGGATGCGCTTGGACTCCGGCAGCGCCTGGCCCGACGCGCGGTACATGCGCTCGAGCATCGGGGTGAAGTCGAAGACGTCGCCGACCAGGCAGGCGGGCGAGGTGGTGAGCCGGTTGGTGAGGCGCACCTCCTTGGCGACCTCGGACAGGGTGGTGCCGAGCCAGGTGAGCAGTTCGGCGTAGTCCTTGTCCTGCTGCTCGCGCAGGGCCTCGGTCTCCTTCTTCTCCTCCTCGGTCTCCAGGTCGACCTCGCCCTTGGCGATGGACTGGAACTTCTTGCCGTCGAACTCCGGCACCGAGCCGACCCACATCTCGTCGACCGGGTCGGTGAGCACGAGCACCTCGAGCCCCTTGGCCTTGAAGGCCTCCAGGTGCGGCGAATTCTCCACCTGCGCACGGCTTTCGCCGGTCATGTAGTAGATCGCGTCCTGGCCGTCCTTCATCCGCTCCACGTACTGCTTCAGCGTGGTGAGCTCGGAATCCGAGGCCGTCGAGGCGAAAGACGAGACGGTGAGCAGGGTTTCGCGGTTGTCGGTGTCGGCGAGCAAGCCCTCCTTGAGCACCCGGCCGAACTGGGTCCAGAAGGTCTGGTACCTGGTCTGGTCCTCGGCCGACTGCAGGTCCTTGACCGTCGACAGCACCTTCTTCACCAGGCGCTTGCGGATCATCTGGATCTGGCGGTCCTGCTGCAGGATCTCGCGCGACACGTTGAGCGAGAGGTCCTGCGCGTCGACCACACCCTTGACGAAGCGCAGGTACTCCGGCATCAGCTCTTCGCAGTTGTCCATGATGAACACGCGACGCACGTAGAGCTGCACACCGCGCTTGTGCTCGCGGGTGAACAGGTCGAACGGCGCGGTCGACGGAATGAACAGCAGCGCCTGGTATTCGAAGGTGCCCTCGGCCTTCATCGGGATGATCTCGAGCGGATCGTCCCAGGCGTGGCTGACGTGGTGGTAGAACTCCTTGTACTCCTCGTCGGTGACCTCGCCGCGCGGGCGCGTCCACAGCGCCTTCTGCGAGTTCAGCGTCTGGTCCTCGACGACGGTCTTCTCGACCGTGTCCTCGCCCTCGCCCTCCATCACAGTGCGCTCGACCCGCATGCGGATCGGCCAGGCGATGAAGTCGGAGTACTTGCGGACGATCTCGCGCAGCTTCCATTCCTGCGTGTAATCGAAGAGGTGGTCGTCCTCGTCGGCGGCCTTGAGCGCGAGGGTCACCGAGGTGCCCTGCGGTGCGTCGGCGACCGTGTCGATCTCGTAGGTGGAACTGCCCGCGGCCGCGCTCCAGCGGGTGCCCTCGGACTCGCCCGCCTTGCGGGTGGTGAGGGTGACCTTGTCGGCGACCATGAACGTCGAGTAGAAGCCGATGCCGAACTGGCCGATCAGCTCCTCGGCCGCCGCGTCGGACTTGGCCTCGGTGAGTTTGCGCCGCAGCTCCGCGGTGCCGGACTTGGCGAGGGTGCCGATCAGGTCGATCACCTCGGCACGGGACATGCCGATGCCGTTGTCGCGCACGGTCAGGACGCGCTCGTCGGAGTCGACATCCAGCTCGATGTGCAGATCGGCGGTGTCGGCGACGAGATCCTTGTCCTGGAACGTGGCCAGCTTGAGCTTGTCCAGTGCGTCGGAAGCGTTCGAGATCAGCTCCCGCAGGAACGTGTCTTTGTTGGAGTACACCGAGTGGATCATCAGCTCGAGGAGCTGGTGGGTCTCGGCCTGGAACTCGAGTGTTTCGACTGCTTCTGTCACGCCGACAATGTTATTACCGGGCGAAGTCCTTGAGCGAGGGAACCTCAACTACAGCCTTAGTGGTCATCCATTCCCGCAGGACCTGGGTGGCGCGCACGTCGTCTTCGTTGTACTCGAGCAGCCGGGTGCGCTGGGACAGGTCGCTGGCGGCGTCGTAACCGACCGCGCGCCGGTACCAGCCCATCGACGCCTCACCACCGGCTTCGGGATCGCGCCAGCCGAACCCGGCCACCGGGGCGATCTTCTTGAGTCCCTTGCCGTTCGGGCAGATGAACTGGTCGGTGACGGCCTGGAACATGTCGACCCATTCGGGTGAGTCGACGAAGGCGCGCACCTCCTCGTGGGTGGGGATACCGGGCCTGCCCGCGAAGCGCCGGGCCGACTCGTAGAGCCACTTGTCCTCGGCGGTGCGCGAATAGCAGTAGGCGGCGAAGGTCTTGCCCGCCGCGTGGGCTTGCGCGCGCCGGGCCATCAGCCAGGTCCAGAACTCGCCGAAGGAACGGCCCTCGTCTTCGGTGGGCAGCGGGTCCCAGGTGACGAACGGGCGGTACACGTCGTCGAGCAGGGTGCCCCAGAGGTAGGCGCCGTCTTCCTGGTAGCTCTCCAGGTCGACGTCGATCTCCACGTCGGCCCGGCGCACGCTCACGGTGTCGAAACGCCGGACCAGGGGTGCGCCGACGATCCAGGCGCGGGCGGTGACCACGGTCTCGGTGAACGGGCCGTGCTGCCAGTCGTCGGGTTCCTCGCCGACCCAGGCAGCCAGTTCGTCGATGGTCTGCACGCCGTGCACCCGCAGTACCTCGGCGCGCGAACCGGGCGCGACCAGGCTCACGTCCCGCAGCCGCGCGAGTGCGCCCTCACACCCCGGTTCGCCGGACTCGGGGGCGCGCACCCACCACGGGCACTGCCTGCACTCGGGCACCTTCGACGGCTGGGTCGGCAGTTCACCGCGCACCACCGCGATGCGGTCGGCGTAGCGCAGGTCGTAGTCGGCGAGCACGCCGGTGAGGTCGTGCACGAGGATGCGGTCGAACGCGAGACCGATGGCGCCACCGAGCAGCGCTGGGCTGGCCAGGCCGTGGCGCTGCAACATCCGGTAGAGGTGGGCCAGGCGCTGCTGGTCGCGCGGTTGGGGGCGCAGCTTCACGTGCTTGTCGCGGCGCGGTTCCCAGCGGAACAAGTCCGAGGTGAGCGGGTGGAAATCGGCCGGGTCGGGGCGGCGCGGGTCGGTGACCTTGTGGTTCACGACGATGATCGGGATATATCCGCCGCGATCGGCATCGCGCAGCAGGAACTCGGCGCCACCACGGCGACCGGTGTCGGGTTCCTGGGGCAGCAGCCCACCCCAGATCCGGGACACGCCCGCTCGCATCGCGGCCATGGTGGCCTCGGCGCGCGCACCCGCGCGCAGTTGTGGGTCGATCACCACCCAGTCCTCGGGAGCGGCGCCGACAAGTTCGTCGCGGACTCTGGTGCGGTACGCGGTGGCGGCCTCGCGTCGCTGTTGCACACCCGGGTCTTCCCTGACCGCGGCGAGCATGCCGGGGTTGGCGGCGTCCAAACGCAACCGATGACGGCAGCCGATGAGCGAGCGAGCGTCGAGATACGCCCGGCCGCCGCCATCGCGACCGCTCGACGCGGTGTCTCCGATTCCCGACGCGACGTCGGGGTCGGGCTGGGTTTCCGACGCGGGGCCGAGCGCAGCGGAAGCAGTGGCCGGGCTCAGCACCGGCCCGCTGTCGAAGTTCTCCTCGGCTGCACGCACACCAGCAGTATGGTCCTTACCCCCGACACATTGCCCAATCGCTACCCTGATCCCACTACGCTACGAAGTACGGCAGGCCGGTCCGGACGGCGCTGCCTCGTGACTTGGCGAGCATGACGGAGGGCCTGATCTCATGGGGTTGTTCAGCAAGCGTAAGCGGCGGCCAAGTCGTCGCGCGGAGGCGAAGGCGCTCAAGCACAAAGCCGCCGTCGAGGCGAAACTCGGCGCCAAGAACGAGCGCAAGGCGGCCAAGGCGGGCGAGCGGACCAGCCGTCGCGCCATGAAGGCGCAGGCCCGCACCGAGGCCAAGGTGGCCAAGGCGCAGATCGCCGCGCTGCAGGCCGAGGAGAAGGCGGCACAGAAGCTGGCCGCCAAGGCCGACCGCGAACTGTTCAGCGCCGCCCAGATCCGCAAGTACATCGGGGTGGCGCGGGTGCTGATCCCGGTGCTCGCGCCGCTGGCCTACCGCGGCGCCACCCTGGTGCGCGGGCAGCTCGACGCGCGCAAGGCGCAGCAGCTCGGCATCGGCCTCGACCAGCTCGGCGAGTTCAGCGGTCACGGTGCCCGCCTGCAGGCCCGCATCACCAACACCGAGAACGCGCTGGGCAAGATCGCCGCCGACGCCCCGGACGACGCGACCGAGAAGTTCGTCGCGGCGGCCCGCTCGCGGCTGGCCGACCTCACCGTCGCCGTGCGCACCGCCGAGCAGATGCCCGCCACGCGGCGCAAGGCCGTGCACACCTCCATCTCCACCGAGCTGTCGGTCCTGGAGAACGACGCGCTGGCCCGCCTCGGCGTCCGCTGAACCTGTGACGACGCCGCAGCTCACCTCCCGCCTGCGCGGTGGTGGCTGCGGCGTACTCGTCGGCGCGCTCGCCGTCGCCGCGCACGGCCTGGCCGGTGGTGGGGTGCCGCGATCGGCGGAAATCATGCTGTTGCTGCTGGTTTCGCTCGCGGCGGGCGGGTTTGCCGCTGGCGGGACCACCACGCGGCGGCCCAGGAGTCGGGGTGTGGCCGACTCTCGGCGGCTCGGGAGCCGGACTGACACCGTCGACTCATGGAACGGGCGTCGGGGTAGCAGCCGCACGCCCCGGGCAGCGGCGGTTTCGGCCGGTACCGCGCTGTGGCGCACGCTCTCGCGGACACTGCGCGCGCCCGTAGGCCGTGCCGATACCGTGCGGGCGGCCACGGCGTTGCTCGGTGGTCAATGGGCCGGGCACTACGCGCTGACCGGGACGCTCGATCATCACGGCGGCGTTCTCGACGTGCCGCACCTGCCGAATGGGCCGATGGTCGTGGCGCATCTGCTGGCCGCTATCGCCTGCGCCGCACTGATTCTCGCTGCCGAGCGGCTGTATCTGGTTGCGTCGGGCGTGATCCGGTCGGTGCTCACCGCACCGGCACCCGCGACACGTCGACCCGCCACCCGCTGGCCGACCACATTCGGCCAGGCTCTCGGCACCCGCCGCGACCCCGCACGTTCCCCCCGCGCACCGCCGCTGTTCGTCTGATCCCACGCGACATCAGAACTCTTCGAACAGAAGGCATTCCATGCACAACTTCATCACCCGTGGCGCGGGCACGGCCGGTCTTGCGGCCGCGCTCGTGCTGGCCGCTTGCGGTTCGGCGGCGGCGCACGTCACCGTCGACGCGCCCGGTGCCGCCAAGGGCAAGTACACCGTTGCCACCTTCAAGGTGCCCAACGAATCCGACACCGCATCGACCACAGCGGTGAGCGTCACCGTGCCGAACCTGAAAAGCGTTCGCACCGAACCGATGCCGGGCTGGTCCTCGCACATCGAACGTAACGACAAGGGCGAGGCGGTGGCCGTCGCCTGGACGGCCGAGCCGGGCAACCCCGGCGTCGGACCTGGTCAGTTCCAGCGTTTCGTGCTCTCGCTCGGACCGCTGCCGACCCAGGACGAGGTGACTTTCCCCGCGCGGCAGACCTACAGCGACGGCAAGGTCGTCGCCTGGGATCAGCCGAGCACAGGCGGCGCCGAGCCCGAATACCCGGCACCCACACTGACACTCAGCGGATCCGGTGGTTCAGACGGCGGTGACCACCATGTCGCCGGCGACGAGCCTGCCGAAGCGGAGTCCGACTCGGTGGCTCGCTGGACCGGCGGTATCGGCCTTGCGCTCGGCCTGTTCGCCGCCGCGCTCGGTCTCGGGCTCGTCGCGCGGTCGAGGAAGTCGTGATGCAACGCTGCCAGACCCGCGCGGTCTCCGGCCGGTCCCGTCGGCTCGCGCCCGACGTCGTGGTGCCGAACGAAATCGTGACCGAGATCAACCGCTCCGCGCGTCGCCGACTGGCGCGCCGGTTCGCCGTCACCGTGGTCGCCGGGCTGTTCGCCCTGATCTTCGGGGCGACCGGCATCGCGAACGCGCACTCCGGTGCGGTGAGCAGCGTTCCCGAGAACGGTTCGTCCATCCAGAAGGGCCCGGCGCGGGCGAGCATCACCTTCAACGAGGAACTGCAGCAGACCTTTCCGTCGCTGACGGTGGTCGGGCCGGACGGACGGCTGTGGTCCAAGGGCAAGCCGGTGGTCGAAGGCCGGACCGTGAGTGTGGAAGTGGGTGAACTCGGGCCCGTCGGCGAATACACCATGGCGTTCCGGGTCACCTCCGCCGACGGTCATCCGGTCAGCGGGACGAGGACCTTCACCCTCACCGAGGAAGGCACCGGCACACCGGGCGCCAAACCCGGCGAGGACGAGGGCAAGGACAGCGAGGAGTCCGGTGGGGTGCCCGTGTGGGTGTTCGTCGCCGGTGGCGTCGTGCTGTTCGGCGCCGGTCTCGCGGTGGCGCTGCTCGGCACCGGCCGCAAGAAGTAGCCGACGATGACGACCGGACGCCGGTGGCGAGTGCTGGTTCCGGTCGTCGCCGCCGCCCTCGCCGGGGTGGTACTCGCCTGGGTATTGCGCTGGAGCAGCGGTTTCCCGGCGGCGGCGTTGGCGCGGGTGCTCGCCGACGGCGCGGGCGCGACGGTGCTCGGGCTGGCGGCCCTCCCCCGTCTCGACCACCGGCTCGCGGTGGCCTGGCGGCCGGTCGCGGTGCTGGCCACCGTGTGGCTGGCCGCCGAGTTCACCGTGCTGGTGTGTGAGGCCGCCGACATCGTCGGCGTCCCGGTGCGCGCGCTCGGCGCCGGTGAGTTCGCCACGTTCCTCGGCAGGCTCAGCGGCGGGCAGATCGGGATCGCCATCCTGTTCTGCACCGCCGCCATCGCCTGCTACGCCGCCTGGGCGTTCCGCAGACCCGACGACGCGTCGGCCGACCTGGTTCTGGTGTTCGCGGCGGTCGCGCTCGCCCTGCGACCGATCACCGGCCACATGTCGCAGCAGGTGCTCGGCTCGGTGCTCGTCGCGGTACACGCCCTGGCCGCCGCCGCCTGGTTCGGCCTGCTGCTCGCGTTGGCGCTGGTCGTGCGCACCCGCGGCGGCTGGGCGAGCGCGCTGCCGCGCTACTCGACCGCCGCCGCACCGCTGGTCGCCGTGCTCGCGGTGACCGGGCTCGTCGACGGCCTCGTCCGGGTCGGCTCGGTGCCCGCCCTGGTGACCACCGGCTACGGGCGGATCCTGCTGGCCAAGGTGGTCGCGCTCGGTCTGCTCGCCGGGCTCGGCTGGTGGTGGCGACGCACCTGGGTGCGCCGGGCCGCCGAACACCGGGTCACCGCCGAGGTGTCGGCTCGCAACGCGGCGCTCGAGGTGACGCTCATGGCGGTGGCCTTCGGCTTGGCCGCCACACTGGCCGTCACCGCTTAGACACCATACGAACGCACTACAGTTGCCGGTATGAGCGACGTGAGGATTGTCGAAGACTGCGCAGCGCCCGCCGAGACGGCATTCGCCTTTGTCAACGACTATCGCAACCTGCCGAAATTCTGGTACGGCATCGAGTCCTTCACCCCGGTCACCGAGCAGACCGACGGCGTCGGCGCGAAGTTCGACGGGAAGATGAAGCTCGGCCCCGCCTCGCTCACCTCCCGCATCGAGGTGGTGCGCTGGGAGGAGGGCACGGTGATCGGCACCAAATCGATCAAGGGCTTCGAGATCCTCTCGACCTTCGTCTTCACCCCCAAGGGCGCCGACACCAGCACCATCGACGCGCACATCCAGTACTTCGTGCCCGGCGGCATCGCGGGCAAGATGCTCGGGCGCACCATCGAACCGTTCATCAAGATCGCGGTGAAACACACCACCGAGGCGCTCATCAGCGAGATCGAAAAGGCCCACCGGCCGACCACCTGACACAATCAGCCTCATGACCGAATCAGCGAATGTAGTGGCAACCGCCGATCTGGCCGACGAGATCGGCCCCGAGATCCGCAGCTGCGATACCCAGTTCATCCAGTTCGGTGGCCGTCAAGCGTTCGCCGGGCGGATCACCACGATCCGTTGCTTCCAGGACAACCTGCTGGTCAAGCAGACCCTCGGCGAACCGGGTGAGGGCAAGGTGCTCGTCGTGGACGGCGGCGCGAGCGTGCACACCGCACTGGTCGGCGACATCATCGCGGGCCGAGGCGTCGACAACGGTTGGGCGGGCGTCATCGTCAACGGTGCCGTGCGCGACTCGGCCATCCTGCGCACCCTCGATATCGGGGTGAAGGCACTGGGCACCAACCCGCGCAAGAGCACCCAGACCGGCAGCGGCGAACGCGACGTGCCGGTGGAGTTCGGTGGCATCACCTTCGTGCCCGGTGAGATGCTCTACAGCGACCACGACGGCGTCGTGGTCCGCCAAGAGGACTGAAACACCGCGAGGTGCGGGTCAGATTCCGCTGACCCGCACTTTGTGTCCTGCCAGGACAACCACGTCGCCGACCTGCAGTTGCCTGCCTCGGCGCAGTTCCACCTCGTCGTTGACCCGGACCAGGCCCTGGGCGATCACCGTCTTGGCTTCCGAACCGGAGTCGATCAGGTTGGCCAGTTTGAGGAATTGCCCGAGCCGGATGACCTCGTCATCGATCGGCACGTCCACTGGTTCCGACATGCGCTAATACATACCCCGTCGGGAAATCTGGGCGCCCACCGGGCCCCACGGTGACGAACACGCCGTCGGCGCTCCCCCGCGGTTGGCGCCCGTCGGCACGCACACTGGATCGGTGACTTCCACGCGGGCCGAGCAACACCCCAGCAGCTCTGTCGACCGGGTACCCCATCGCGCGCACGGCAGGTTCGCCGAGGTACCGCACATCACCGGGCTGGTGCTCGGGGTGTTCGCGGTGCTGTGCGCGCTGTGGAGCCTGTCACCGGGGTTGCGGCAGCTCACCGAGGTGCCGCGCCGCTATGTCGACGCCTTCTACTTCGACGCGCCCGACACGAGTCTGGTGTGGGCGCTGGTGGTCGGGTTGCTCGCGGGTGCGGCGGCGAGCCGCAAACGGGTGGCGTGGTGGTTGCTCGTCGGCTATCTGTGCCTGTTCACGATCAGCAATGTCGTCGACTACACGAGTACGCGGGAGCTTGACCCGCTGGTGGCGGCGGTGGTGCACGCGGTGGTGCTCGCGGTCCTGATCGCCGCGCGCGCGGAGTTCTACACCCGGGTGCGTCCGGGTGCGGTGCGCAAGGCACTGGCGGTGCTGGTCGGCGGGTGTGCGCTCGGATGCCTGCTCGGGTGGGGGCTGGTCGAGTTGTTCCCCGGTTCGCTGCCACGCGGGGCGCAGCGGCCGCTGTGGGCGGTCTCGCGGGTGACCGCGGCCGTTCTGGTCGACAACGAGCACTTCGACGGGCACCCGCCGGGCTGGGTGAATTTCCTGCTCGGGCTGCTCGGTGCCCTCGCGCTCATCGCCGCCGTGCTCGTGCTGCTGCGGTCGCAACGGGCGGACAACGCGATGACCGCGCTCGACGAATCCGCGTTGCGCGGCCTGCTCACCGCCGGTGATGGAGACGACTCGCTCGGCTACTTCGCCACTCGCCGCGACCGGGCGGTCGTCTTCGCGCCGAACGGCAAGGCGGCCATCACCTATCGCGTCGAGCTCGGCGTGTGTCTGGCGGCCGGTGACCCGATCGGACCGAAACAGGGCTGGCCCCAGGCGATTCGGGCCTGGCTCGAGCAGGCCGACCGGTTCGGCTGGGCACCGGCGGTGATGGGCGCCAGCGAGCAGGGCGCGCTCGCCTATCAGCGGGCGGGACTCGCCGCGCTTCGTCTCGGTGACGAAGCCGTGCTCGACACCCGCGCGTTCTCCCTGGCCGGTCCAGCCATGAAACCCGTCCGGCAGGCCGCGAACAGATTGCGCAAGAACGGCTTCGGCATCAGAGTGCGCCGAGCGGGCGAGATCCCGGCCGCCGAATTCGCCGAGGTGATCGCGCGCGCCGACGCCTGGCGCGACACCGAGACCGAACGCGGATTCTCGATGGCGCTCGGCCGCCTCGGCGACCCGCTCGACGGCGACTGCCTGCTGGTCGAGGCGATCGACCACGACGACCGCGTGCACGCCATGCTGTCGTTCGTACCGTGGGGGCGGACCGGGGTGTCGCTGGAATTGATGCGTCGCGATCCCGCGAGCCCCAACGGCGTGATGGAGCTGATGATCTCGCAGCTCGCCCTCAACGCCGATCAGTACGGCATCACCCGGATCTCGCTGAACTTCGCGGTGTTCCGGTCGGTGTTCGCCGAGGGCGGGCGCATCGGCGCCGGTCCGGTGCTGCGCGCGTGGCGCGGTGTGCTGCTGTTCTTCTCCCGCTGGTGGCAGCTAGAGGCGCTGTACCGCTCGAATGTGAAGTACCACCCGCGCTGGGTACCACGGTTCTTCCTGTACGAGGACCGCAGGCAACTGCCCCGGGTGGCGATGGCCAGCGGGCTCGCCGAGGGCTTCCTGCCCCGCCTCGGTACCCGACCCGACGCCGCCGTCCACACCGGAACCACCCCCGCCGTCCCGGCGACGGTCACCGGCCTGCACGCCGACGGCAGCGCCCCCGACGACCTCGACGCCGACGAGGATTCCGGGCCCCGCCGCCCCGAGCAGGTCCGCGTGCGGCTGGCCACCCTCGACCGGCTCGCGGCGAGCGGCGTCGACCCCTACCCCGCCGCCTATCCACCTACCCACGCCATCGCCGACGCGCGCCGCTGCCCGCACGGCACAACGGTCCGGGTGGCGGGCCGGATCACCCGGGTCCGCGACTACGGCGGGGTGATCTTCGCGGTGGTGCGCGACTGGACCGGCGACATCCAGCTGCTCATCGACCGCGAACGAGTCGGTGCCCGCGCGGCCGAGTTCAGTGCCGACTTCGACCTCGGTGACCTGATCGAGGTGAGCGGGCGGATCGGGACGAGTCGGCGCGGCGAGCTGTCGCTGCTGGCCCAGGACTGGCGGATGAACGGTAAATGCCTGCACCCGCTGCCCGACAAATGGCGTGGCCTCACCGATCCGGAGGCCAGGGTGCGGCGCCGCTACGTCGACATGGCGGTCAACGCCGACAGTCGCGAGCTGCTCGCCAAACGCAGCGCCGTGCTGCATTCGCTGCGCGCCTCGCTGCACGACTGGGGTTTCCTCGAGGTGGAGACGCCGATCCTGCAGCAGGTACACGGCGGCGCCAACGCCACCCCGTTCCGCACCCACATCAACGCCTACGACCTCGACCTCTACCTGCGCATCGCCCCCGAGCTGTACCTCAAGCGGCTGTGCGTCGGCGGCATCGAGAAGGTGTTCGAGATCGGGCGGACCTTCCGCAACGAGGGCGTCGACTACAGCCACAATCCCGAATTCACCATGCTCGAGGCGTACGAGGCGCACAGCGACTACCTGCGGATGATGCAGCTGTGCCGCCGCCTCGTCCAGGACGCGGCGGTCGCCGCCAACGGGGCCGAGGTGGTGCTGCGCCCCGACGGCACCGAGGTCGACATCTCCGGCGAATGGCGGGTACGCACGGTGCACGGCGCCCTGTCCGAGGCACTCGGCACCGAGGTGACCGCGGCGACCGACCTCACCCGGCTGCGCGAGTTGTGCGATGCCGCCGGGATCACCTACCAACGCGGGTGGGACACCGGTCAGGTGGTGCTGGAGATGTACGAGCACCTGGTCGAGGCGACGACCACCGAACCGACCTTCTACCTCGACTTCCCGACCTCCGTCTCACCGCTGACCCGGTCACACCGCAGCGTCGCGGGCGTCACCGAACGCTGGGATCTGGTGGCCTGGGGTGTCGAGCTCGGCACCGCCTACAGCGAACTCACCGACCCCGTCGAACAGCGCCGCCGCCTCACCGAACAGTCCATGCTCGCCGCCGGGGGCGACCCCGAGGCGATGGAGCTCGACGAGGACTTCCTGCAAGCCCTCGAACACGCCATGCCACCGACCGGTGGCCTCGGCATCGGGGTGGATCGGGTGGTCATGTTCATCACCGGACGCGGCATTCGCGAGACTCTGCCGTTTCCGTTGGTGAAACCGCGCTGAAATCGGGTACCCCGCCGGTGGCTGTAAACGATCTTGCGCGCCACTGCGATGAACCACTGCGTCGCGCGGGTTTTCCGAACGAAACTCGCAGCGTCAGCAGTACTCTCGGATGTTCCGGCACCGGGAGGATGCCGGGACAACACACCATCGGATGGGGAAGAAAATGTATCTTGACCTGCTGACATCGGCCGCACTGGTCGACCCACAGGTGCTCGCGAGCAGCATCGACACGCTCGCGGGCTCGGACCTGGTCACCGAACTGGCGGCGAAGAAGAAGGGCAAGAAGGGCAGCAAGGGTCTCATCATCGGCGGCGTGTGCTGCCTGTTGGTCGTGCTCGCCATCGTCGGCCTGGTCTACATGCTCAAGAAGAAGAAGAACGACCAGCCGCCGACCCAGCCGCCCTACGGCGGCGGCCCCGGTCAGGGTGGTCAGCCGCCGTACGGTCAGCCGCCTTACGGCCAGCCGTGACGTGAGCCGGGGGCTCGCGGCACTATTCTCGCCTGATGGCGAGGCATCCCCGCGAGTCCTCGGATCAACACCTGGTCGCCAAGGGCCTGTCGGCGACCAGCGTCGCGGCATTGTTCCTGCTGCTGCGGGTCTTCGCGGTCACCGACTACGACTGGAACGCCGCGTTCTCGCTGGCGGGCACGCTCGGTCTGGACGACGTGGTCGTCATGGTGCTCGGCACCCTGATGGCGAGCCCGGTGCTCGGCGGCATCGCGCTCGCGATCCTGCTGCCCGAGGCGCTGATCCATCAGATCCGGCTCGGCAGACCGAGTTGGACCAACGCGGGCAACCTGATCTGGTTGCTGATCGTGGCGCTCTTCACCGGCGCGCTCATCTGGACCTACCGGACCTGGTGGGTGCTCGTGGTGGCCGCGGTGCTCGCCGTCGTCCTGTTCATGCTGTTGCGGGCGGGTAAGCGCGATCCCGAAGGGTCGAGGTTGGCGCACTGGTTCGTGTCGAGTTCGGCCCTGATCGTCACCCTCGCCGCGCTCGTGCTCGCGGCGACCGTGCAGACACCGTGGGTGTCGCTCGAGGAGATCCAGACCAGGAACGGGCTGGTCCGGGGGTATGTGGTCGAGAATCCACCGGGATATCTGAAGGTGCTGCTCGACGACGAACGCGAGATCGTCATCGTCGACACCGCCGATGTCACGGGTCGCGAGGAGATCGCACCCAGGCCCTGAGCGGCACGATCGGCGGACGTGCGGCACAGTGGGTGACGTGCAGCTGATCCTCGTACGTCATGCCCAGCCCGACAAGGTCGTCGCGAGCACCACCGCCGCCGATCCGGGTCTCACCGACATCGGCCGCCGCCAGGCCGAGCGGGTGCCCGCCGCACTGGCCGCCCACGAGGTCACGCGCATCGTGTCGAGCCCGCAACGGCGCGCCCGCGATACCGCGGCGCCGACCGCGCTCGCCCGCGAACTGCCCGTCGACATCGTCGACGACCTCGCCGAATACGACCGCGACCTGCCCGCCTACATTCCCATCGAAGACGCGAAGACCGAATTCGCCGACGCCTACACCCGGATCAAAGCGGGCCTGCTGCCCGAACAGATCGACGGCCCGGCCTTCACCGCGCGGGTGCTGACCGCCGTCGACCGGCTGGTGGCGGCCGCCGACCACACCGAGACGGTCGTCGCGTTCGCGCACGGCGGTGTCGTGAACGTGCTGCTGGCCGACATCCTCGGCCTGGCCCGCCCGCTCACCTTCCCGATCGACTACTGCTCGATCACCCGGATCCTGTACTCGCGCACCGGAACGCGCACGGCGGCGACGATCAACGAAACCGGTCACGTCTGGGATCTGCTGCCGCGCAATCTCGCCCGCACGACATAGGAAAGCCGGGTGCGGAAACATCCGCACCCGGCTTCACCTGGGCCGACTCAGGCGTGCGAGGCGATCCAGCTGTGCATCCAGGTGATGGCGGTGTGCCCGCCACCGACCGAGTAGCTGCCGTACAGGTGGTGGGCCTGCGACTTGTAGAACTGCTCGAGATCCTTGGCGCGCTTCTGGTTCGCCGCGTCCGAGAGCTGCGCCTGCAGCACCGGCATACCGCCGTGGGCCATCAGGTCCTGCATGATGGCGCCCGCCTCGATCTGGTAGCGCCACAGGTTCGCCGGGTTGGCGTCCGAGCTCTGCGCGAGGAAGCCCGCGAACCGGGTGACGAAGTCGTCGGTCGCGGTGGCGCAGTACAGGTCGTCGACCGCGCAGATGGTGCGGGTGCGGTCGCTGAGCCAGCCGAAGCCACCCGGGCGCGCGCCGCCGGCGCCCGCGCCCTGAGCGTGCGGGCCGACCTGCACGTCGCCCGGTGCGCGGCGCGGATCGGAGATCAGGCCGACCGCGGCCACCCGGTCGGCCGGAACGGTGCTGAGGCCGGTGCCGATCTCGGCCGCGAGATCGCCCGCGGCGTCGGCGCCCTGGCTGTAGCCGACGAGCGCGGCCTTGGTGTCGCCGCACTGCGCGAGCTTGGCCGAGATGAGGCCGCGCGCGGAATTCACCGCCTGCTTCTTGGAATTGCCGTAGACATCGCCCTCCCACGGGAAGGCGGTCGCCGCGTACGTCACGTAGTCGACGTCGACGCTGCGCGGCAGTCCGTTGGTGACGCCGGACAGCATGCCGGGCCCCGGGGGCTTGTCGATGCCGGTCTCCCACGTGCCGGGAATGGCGACCACGTAGAGACTCGGGCAGGCGGGCGCCGCGCTGGCACTCCCGCTGCCGACAACGATTCCGGACAACATCGCCGCGGACGCCCCGAGTGCCGCGACAACCTTCTTCACCTGCATACCGCTCCAGTTCCACCTTGCTCGCCGCTGGAGAGCAAACCCCGATTGTGTGTGGCTCCCAGACCTCGCCGCGAATCACAATAGAGGTACGGGCGCGCCGGTGCCACACGAGTAGTGCGAGCTTGTCCGATTTCCGACAGTCGTGCCGTCGATCTTGTCGGCACCGCACCGATTAATCCGCCTCGGCGGTGTCGTCGTAGTAGACAGTAGGCGAGAAAGACCGAGACAACAGGAGAACATCATGGGCAAGATCGTTGTAACAGAATTCATTTCGGCCGACGGCGTGATCGAGAACCCCGCCTGGACCCTCCCCTACTGGAACGACGACATCGCCGCGTTCAAGAACCCCGAGATCTTCGACGCCGACGCCCTGCTGCTCGGCCGCACCACCTACGAGGGCTTCGCCGCCGCCTGGCCGAACCACCCGGAAGAGGGCGACTACAAGGACCGCATGAACGCCATGCCCAAGTTCGTTGCCACCTCGGTCGAGGGTGAACTCGAATGGAACGCCACCCGCATCGAGGGCGACCTCGCCGAGACCGTCGCCAAGCTGCGCGCCGAGCAGAACCTGCTGGTGTTCGGCAGCGGCGCCTTCGTCGAATTCCTGCGCGCCAACAGCCTCGTCGACGAATACCGCCTCGTCGTCTACCCGGTGCTCATCGGCAAGGGCCGACGACTGTTCACCGATGTCGACGCCCAGGCGACCATGGCGCTCACCAGCACCGAAACCCTCGACAACGGTGTGCAACTCACCGTGTACACCGTCACCTCCGCCGCCTTGGCCGAGTGAGCGCTCGACTCACCCGGCCCGCACCGGCCTAGACCTCGAGATCCTCCTCGATGCCCTTGAGCCGGTGGCGGGCCAGGGCGAGGTTGGCGCGGGAACGGTCGAGCGCCAGGTAGAGGAACAGGCCCTTGGACTTGCGGCCGGTCATCGGTCGGATCACGTGGTACTGGGCCGAGAGGGTGATGAGCATGTCCTCGATCTCCTCGTTGAGACCGAGCTGTTCGATGGTCCGCAGCTTCGCGCGCACCACCTCGGTGTTGCCCGCCGCCGCGACCTGCAGGTCCAGCGACTTGCTGCTGCTCAGCATGCCGAGCGCCATACCGCTGCTGTAGTCGACGACCGCGGCGCCGATCGCGCCGTCGATCACCATCATGTCCTTGAGGGCCAGATCCATATTCGACATGTCTTACCTTTCAATCGTGCGCCGCCGCCAGATGAGCGGCGATGGCGCGAGCTACCGGCCGCGACTCCAGGTGGAGTCGGCCGACGTTCACATCCGGGCCCGCGAGCACGGTGAGCGCGGTGTACCCGGCGGCGTAGATCACCACCTGCCCGTCGCTGCCGTGCACGACGACCTCGTTGAAGCCACCGCCGTGCGCGGTGCTCGCCAGCCGGTACGACAGCGACAGCTGCGCGGCGGCCAGCGCCGCCATCCCGGCCGGTTCGATATGGGCTGGTAGGTCGTGTTCGATGAGCAGGCCGTCGCTGGAGGCGACGACCGTGCCGGTGAGGTGGGGGACGCGGTCGCGCAGCCCGGTGAGTTCGGCCTGGACGGCCGGATACCCCTGCGGTAGTGGTTGCGTGGCCTGGTCCCGCCCGTAGGGGACCGGTCCCGTGAGTTCGGAAACTGTCGTGTTCCGTTCGGGCAGCGGCACTTTGGTCAACCTTCCCCTCCACTCGCCGAGCAGCTTCCTGCGCCCGGTCATGCCAGCTCCGCCAACGCCGTCTTGATGCGGATCAGGAGTGCGCGATCCACCTGCTGCCATGGTCGGTCCACCGGAGGTGTCCAGGAGTAGGTGTCCGCGCCGCGGGAGTTCCGATTCGTGGTCCGGGCGGACGTGCCCGGACTCGGATCGGTCACATCGGGAGTTCGGGCGGCCGCGCTCGCTTCCTCGACGAGCGCGTGCCTGCCCGAAGTCGGTGGAGCCACCGGTGCGGGGACGCGGCGGGGAAGCGGGTTCCGGGCCGCGTGGCGGCCGCGTCCAGGGCGGGGTGTCGACGAAGGGGCGGGCACATCCACGTCGTCGCCGACTGACCGGGCGACCCACTGCCGCCGTCGGCGTTCGGCCTCGGACGGTACTGCGATCAGCCCGGCTCTGGTCAGGTCGCGGACGGCGACGAGGCACCCGTAGGTGGTGCGGCCCAGCTCGCGGGCGATGTCGGCGATGGTGCGGTGGTTGTCGGCGGCGGCGAGGACTTCGGCTTGGGCGGCGGTCAGGACCACGCGTTGCCGGTGGGCGCGTTCGGCGGGTGCGACGGGAACAGTCGACACCATGTCGGCCGTCCACGGGCCCGCGTCGGGGCGTCGGCGGCGGGCGCATTCGCTCACCAGGGCGTGCGGGGCGATCCGACACACCGGCGCGAGCCAATGTTCCTCCGTCGGCACGAATTCCGACTCCGCCTCGGATTCGAGCAGGAAGTAGGCCGCGTCGTAGACCGAGAGTCGTGCGAGGGTTTCCAGGCGTGGACGGCGCAGCAGCGCCCCCGGCTCGCCCGCGCGCGCACGGCGCAGGTCTTCGTCGGTGGCGACGCCCGCTTCGACGGCAAGCCGGTCGAGGCCTATCGTGCGGCGGCAGACCACCGAGGCGATGGTGCCACGGGCCAAATGGAATTCGCCGTCGCCCGCCCGCAATATGCCGGTGCAACCCTGTTCTTCGAGCCGGTGCAGTTCTTCGGCGAGGGCCGCGCTCATCGGCCCGCCAATTCTTTCAGGGCGACCTTGAGCTGGTAGCGCGCCATTCCCAGATTCGCCGCCGCACCGTCGAATACCGCGTGGACGAAAAGCCTGCCCTCGAAATCACCGTCGAGCAGGTGCAGTAGGTGAAAACCCGTGTCGCGGCAGACGATCAGTTCGCGGACCTCGTCATCGGCGGCAGCGCTGGTGAGGGCACTGCACGCGAGCACCGTCCGCATGACGTCGGTGGTTCCCGCCGCGTCCTCGTGCTCGTCGACGATGTCGTGGGCACCGACGGCGGCCACCGCCAGCCCGCTGGCGCCGTCCACCAGCGTCACGCCGCACGCACCGGGAATGTCCATGATGCGTTTCAGGCAGCCGTCGAGAGAATTCACCCGCACCCCCGGTCTGTCCTCGAAATTGGTCAACAGCACGAGACGCTATACCCGCCCGCAAATTTCCGCATCCCGAACGCGGGAAATTCACTGGGCCAGGAAAGTTTGCTGGTGGTTGCTGGAAAACCGCTCGGTATCAATACTTTTCGGTAACCAACGACCCGGTTCGCCGGAATGCTCCGAAGCCCGTGGTCATTCCCGGTTTCCGTCGTACAGCGACCCGGCGGCGAACTTCCGTTTTATTCATCTTCGCAGAACTCGCCATAGTGCGAATGCACGCCGACGCCACCCGACGGGTGCCCCCGATTCGGGTGGTGGTCGGCGAGTCGGCGCCGCCCGGGCGAGTCGCTACCTGGTCAGCCCGCGGCGCGGCGGTACCAGGATTCGGCTTCCCGGTGCGCCCCTTCGGATTCGAGCAGCGCGGCGAGATTGGCCATCGCCTTCGGATGGCCGAGATCGGCGGCGCGCCGGAAGCAGCGCCGGGCCGCGGTGATCGCGCCACGGCGGCGCAGCAGCAGACCGAGATTGTTGATCGAGTCGATGTCGCCCGCGGCGGCCGCTTCGTCGTACCAGGCTTCGGCGTCGTCGAGCCGGTTGTCGTCCTCGAGCAACCGCGCGAGGTTGTACATGGCGTCCACGTGCCCCGCGAGTGCCGCGTGGTGGTACCAGGTTTCGGCCTCGGCGATCTCACCGCTCTGGTACAACATGGTCGCCAGGTTGTACATGGCGTTACCGTTGCCCCCCGCGGCCGCGCGCCGGTACCAGATCTCGGCCTCCGCCAGCTCCCCGAACTGGTCGAGCAACACCGCCAGATTGTTCATCGACCGCGTGTGCCCCGCCGCCGCCGCCCGCCGAAACCAGTACTCCGCACCCTCGTAATCACTGTGGTTGTGGTAGAAGTGGGCGAGATTGTGCATAGCGGTACCGTCACCGCGCTCTGCTGCGCGGCGCAGATACGCCAACGTTCCCGGCGGCAACGGCACAGCTCCCCCTCGGATCTCCCGTACACCTCGTCACGGAAAGTCTATGTGCTGCAAGGAAGATCGGCCACGTCGATTTCGTGCACCCAATCCCGTTGAGCGCCTGTACTGTTGAGTTCCCAACGCACACCCCCGGCAAACTCTACAGACGGGTCACCCGAATGGTTCCTCTTGCCCGGCTGCGATCCGTGGCAGGTGCTTCTCCTCCGATCCCAGTGTTGGCCTCGACCCACCACCGGGCACATTCCCAAGGCTGCTCAACTGCGTCCAACGCTGTATTGATCAGCGCGACTTCCGGATAGACGCCCGGCTGACTCGCATCGACCTGAAAGGTGGGAAACCGAAAAGACCTACCAACAGGTAGACCGAGTCGGTGAGCGCAACGACCGCACGGCACTGGTTCTACGCTTCGCAACATTGCTGGTATCGAGGAGTTTTCCCGCCTCGGCGGTGCTCGCCCATTCGAAATGCCGCAGGATCTGTCGGTGCTCGGGCGGTATCGGATCTGCGCTCGCACGGTAGCCCGCCGACCAGATCGTTTCGTTCTCCCAGCCAAACGGGAAACCCATCTGCTCGACCGGGAGTCCGAGACCAGCGAATTGTCCGCTCATCAAGTCGATGACTCGAGTACGCCAGGTCGACCGCGGACTGATCTGCGTGGTCAGGAACGCGAGGACTGCCAACGACGCGTACACCCTGGACTTGGATCGCGGCGCTGACGCATGAACGAGTTCAGCGGTGTCGCCCAGCCGACCGAGCTGCACCGCAATGTTCCTGTTCCAAAGGCGGCCGTGGTGCGCGCAGATGTTTCGGATATAGGTGAGGTTTTGCATCCAGCCTGCCGGATCGAGATGGGCGAACGCACCACCAGCACCGACGATGTACCCCAAACGCATCCGCAACGCGACTTCGACTCGTTCGATTCCGTCCAAGACGAGCAACCGCAGCATGCGATCGAACTCGTACAGTTCGACAACTCGCTCCAGAGTCGGGCCGGGCACGAATATGTCGCTACGCCGAGGGCAATCGCACGACGATGCGCAGGGCACGGCGTGTTCGCGGAAGGTATAGCAGTAGCCGCTGAGCCGGTAGTACCCGATCGCCAGCAGCTGAGAGATCGCCGCATCCTCGTCGGCGATCACCATCCCCTGCTGTCGGAGCAGCTCGATTTGCTCCGACAGCGTCTTGTACGGCTTGTCGTAGCTGGTCGGTTCTCTATTTCCGGCTCTCCTGTAGCGCCAACTCGGACCGCAATTCACGCAAAGTCCGCCCCGACGGCACGTGAATCCAGTTGTGCCAGCCGTCGATATCGGTGCCGACCAGATCCTTGAGTGCGGGCGAAGGGGCGCTGTACAGGCCGTTCACGGTCCGAATCGAGCCGCCCTCGACGATTTCGGCAACGACCACCTGCCCCTTGCGAACGCGCTCATGACGCAACTGATCTCCGGCAGCGACCAAGCGTGCGTCGACAAGCGCAGAGAGACGACCCCTTCGCGGTATCGCCTCCATCACCAGACCCTGCGCATTCGGCGGCTCGCCATCCAGGAGCAACCTCCGCAACACGTCGTTGGGCTGCTCGAAGCCCCGACGATTGCGCACAAGTGCCTGGTAGACGTCGTCGTCAACGCTGATCTGGTGGTTCATTGTCCCGCCTTCACTTGATTTCCAGACAACTGTACGCCTGTGCGATAACAAAGTGCAGCAGTTTTCCAAAGATTAGAATCGGTTGATGCGAAGCGCATGAGCAGAACGCAGGCCGAGCCCGATACCGCAGATCGGCTCATGCGTGAAGTGCTCAACGCAAAGCGCCCGCAGACTCGACGAGTCTGCGGGCGCTTTGGGTCGAACTGATTACCGCTGGGCGACAGCGGTCGGGGGGATCGGCGCGGGGAGCGCGGTTTCGCCCTCGAGGTACTTGTCGACGGCGGCCGCGGCGGCGCGGCCTTCGGCGATGGCCCAGACGATCAGGGACTGGCCTCGGCCCATGTCACCGGCGACGAAGACGCCGGGGATGTTCGTGGCCCAGCTCTTGTCGCGCTGGACGTTGCCACGGCCGTCGTAGCCGACACCCAGGTCGGTGAGCAGACCCGGCTTCTGCGGGCCGACGAAGCCCATGGCCAGCAGGACCAGGTCGGCTTCGAGGGTGAAGTCGGTGCCTTCGACCTTCTCGAAACGGCCGTTCACCATCTTGACCTCGTGGGCTTCGAGGCCGGTGACCTTGCCGTCCTTGCCGACGAAACGCTCGGTGTTCACGGAGAACACCCGCTCGCCACCCTCCTCGTGCGCCGAGGAGACCCGGTACATGAGCGGGTAGGTCGGCCACGGGGTGGAACCGGCGCGCTCCTCCGGCGGACGGGGCATGATCTCGAACTGGTGCACCGACTCGGCACCGTGGCGGTGCGAGGTGCCGAGGCAGTCGGCACCGGTGTCGCCGCCACCGATGATGACGACCTTCTTGCCCTTGGCGTGGATGGGCGGCAGGCCGTCCTCGTCGGTGATGTCGTCGCCGAGCTGCACGCGGTTGGCCAGCGGCAGGAACTCCATGGCCTGGTGGATGCCGTCGAGCTCGCGGCCCGGGATCGGCAGGTCGCGGGCGATGGTGGCGCCACCGGCGAGCACGATCGCGTCGAAACGCTCACGCAGCTGCTCGGCGGTGATGTCGACGCCAACGTTCACACCGGTCTTGAAGATGGTGCCTTCGGCTTCCATCTGCGCGAGACGACGATCGATGACCGACTTCTCCATCTTGAATTCCGGGATGCCGTAGCGCATCAGACCACCGATGCGGTCGTCGCGCTCGAACACGGTGACGGTGTGACCGGCCCGCGTGAGCTGCTGGGCGGCGGCCAGACCGGCCGGGCCCGAACCGACGACGGCGATCTTCTTGCCGGTCAGGCGGGTCGGGTACACCGGGGTGACCCAGCCCTCGTCGAAAGCGTTCTCGATGAGCTCGACCTCGACCTGCTTGATGGTGACCGGCTGCTGGTTGATGCCGAGCACGCACGACGCCTCACACGGCGCCGGGCACAGCCGCCCGGTGAACTCCGGGAAGTTGTTGGTGGCGTGCAGGCGGTCGATGCCCTCGCGCCACGAGTCCTTGTACACCAGGTCGTTCCACTCGGGGATCAGGTTCCCGAGCGGACAACCGTTGTGGCAGAAGGGGATACCGCAGTCCATGCAGCGGCTGGCCTGCTTCTGCAGGGTCTCGTGGGAGAACTTGTCCTCGTAGACCTCTTTCCAGTCGAGCAGACGCAGCTCGACCGGTCGACGTGCCGGGAGTTCCCGCGAGGTGTGCTTCAGAAATCCTTGTGGGTCAGCCACGAGCCGCCTCCATAATCGCCTCGTCAACGTCCTTGCCGCTCTTCTCGGCTTCGGAGATGGCGAGCAGAACCTTCTTGTATTCGCGGGGCATGACCTTCACGAAGTGGTTCACCTGCTGGGACCAGTCGCTCAGGATGCGTTCGGCCACAGCCGAACCCGTCTCGTCGCGGTGGGTGGTGATGATGTCGCGCAGCCAGGTGAAGTCGTCACCGGAGAGCTGCTCGATGGCATCGGCCTGGTCCGGGTTGACCCGGTTGGGCAGCGTGCCCTCGGGGTCGTAGACGAACGCGACACCGCCGGACATACCGGCACCGAGGTTGCGGCCGGTGCCACCGAGGATGACCACCCGGCCACCGGTCATGTACTCGAGCGCGTGGTCGCCCACACCCTCGACCACCGCGGTGGCGCCGGAGTTGCGCACGCCGAAGCGCTCGCCCGCGACACCGTTGATCAGGATGCGACCGCTGGTGGCGCCGAACATGATCACGTTGCCCGCGATGATGTTGTTCTCGGCGACGAAACCGGCGGGCGCGTTCAGCGACGGGCGCACCACGATGTGGCCACCCGAAAGACCCTTGCCGACATAGTCGTTGGCGTCACCCTGCACGCGCAGCGTGATACCGGCCGGGACGAACGCGCCGAAGCTGTTGCCCGCCGAACCGTTGAAGGTGATGTCGATGGTGTCGTCGGGCAGGCCCGCGCCACCGTAGAGCTTGGTCACCTCGTGGCCGAGCATGGTGCCGACCGTGCGGTTCACGTTGGTGATCTTGGTTTCGATCTTCACGGCCTTGCCACGCTCGAGGGCGGGCGCGGCCTGGGCGATCAGCTCGTTGTCCAGCGCCTTGTCCAGACCGTGGTCCTGGGTGCCGGTGCAGCGGGTGTCCTGGTTCATGAACGCCGTCTCCGGCATGTCCAGGATCGGGGACAGGTCGAGCTTGGCGGCCTTGAAGTGCTCCTTGGCCTTGGCGGTGTCGAGCAGGTCGACCCGGCCGATGGCCTCGTCGAGCGAGCGGAAGCCCAGCTCGGCGAGCAGCTCACGCACCTCCTCGGCGATGAAGAGCATGAAGTTCTCGACGAACTCCGGCTTGCCCGAGAAGCGCTCGCGCAGCACCGGGTTCTGGGTGGCGATGCCGACCGGGCAGGTGTCGAGGTGGCACACGCGCATCATGATGCAGCCCGAGACGACCAGCGGAGCGGTCGCGAAACCGAACTCCTCGGCGCCGAGCAGGGCGGCGATCATCACGTCGCGGCCGGTCTTCATCTGACCGTCGACCTGGACGACGATGCGGTCGCGCAGGCCGTTGAGCAGCAGCGTCTGCTGGGTCTCGGCCAGGCCGAGCTCCCAGGGACCACCCGCGTGCTTGAGCGAGGTCAGCGGCGAAGCACCGGTACCGCCGTCGTGGCCCGAGATGAGCACAACGTCGGCGTGCGCCTTGGACACACCGGTGGCGACGGTGCCGACACCCGGCTCCGCGACAAGTTTCACGTGAATCCGAGCCTGCGGGTTCGCGTTCTTCAGGTCGTGGATCAGCTGCGCCAGATCCTCGATGGAGTAGATGTCGTGGTGCGGCGGCGGGGAGATGAGACCCACGCCCGGCGTGGAGTGCCGCACCTCGGCGACCCACGGGTACACCTTGTGCGCGGGCAGCTGACCACCCTCGCCCGGCTTGGCACCCTGGGCCATCTTGATCTGGATGTCGGTGGCGTTGGTCAGGTAGTGCGCGGTGACACCGAAGCGACCCGACGCGACCTGCTTGATCGCCGACCGACGCCAGTCACCGTTCTCCTCCACCTCGAAGCGAGCGGGGCTCTCGCCACCCTCACCGGAGTTGGAGCGGGCACCGAGTCGGTTCATCGCGATCGCGAGGGTCTCGTGCGACTCGGCCGAGATGGAGCCGTAGCTCATCGCGCCGGTCGAGAACCGCTTCACGATCTCGGAGGCGGGCTCGACCTCGTCGATGGAGATCGGCGCGCGCAGGCCCTTCTTGAACTTGAACAGACCACGCAGCGCGGCCAGACGCTCGGACTGGTCGTCGACCAGCTTGGTGTACTCCTTGAAGATCGAGTACTGGCCGGTGCGGGTGGCGTGCTGCAGCTTGAACACCGTGTCCGGGTTGAACAGGTGGTACTCGCCCTCGCGACGCCACTGGTACTCACCGCCCACCTCGAGCTCGCGGTGGGCGCGCTCGTTGCGGTTCTCCAGGAACGCGGTGCGGTGACGGATGGCCACCTCTTCGGCGATCTCGTCGAGACCGATACCGCCCAGCGGCGAGCGCAGGCCGGTGAAGTACTCGTCGACCAGATCCTGGGCCAGGCCGATCACCTGGTACAGCTGGGCGCCGTTGTAGGAGGCGAGGGTGGAGATGCCCATCTTCGACATCACCTTGAGCACGCCGTTGCTGGCCGCGGTGCAGTAGTTCGCGACGGCCTTGCGGTAGTCGGCGGCCAGGTCGCCGGTGCTGGCGGGCAGCGCGAGCGAACCGCGCTCGAGCATGTCCTCGATGGACTCGAAGGCCATGTACGGGTTGATCGCGGCGGCGCCGAAGCCGACGAGGGCGGCCATGTGGTGCACCTCGCGGGCGTCACCGGCCTCCACGACCAGGCCGACCATGGTGCGGGTGCGTTCGCGCACCAGGTGGTGGTGCACCGAGGAGGTGAGCAGCAGCGACGGGATCGGCGCCAGCTTCTCGTTGGACTCACGGTCGGACAGCACGATGATGCGGGCGCCGCCGTCGATCGCGGCCGACACCTGGATGTTGATGGCCTCCAGCGCGCGGCGCAGGCCCGCGCCGCCCTCGGCGACCGGGTACAGACCACGGACCACGACCGAACGCAGCTCGGGGTGGCTGCCGTCGTCGTTGATGTGGACGAGCTTGGCCAGCTCGTCGTTGTCGAGGATCGGCTGCTCGAGCGCGATCTGCTTACACGACTCCGGGCCGGGGTGCAGCAGGTCGGCCTCGGGACCGATGTTGCGCTTGAGGCTGGTGACGACCTTCTCGCGGATGGCGTCCAGCGGCGGGTTGGTGACCTGCGCGAACAGCTGCGAGAAGTAGTCGAACAGCAGGCGCGACCGGTTCGAGAGCACCGCGATCGGTGTATCGGTGCCCATCGAGCCGAGCGCCTCACCACCGGTCTTGGCCATCGGGGTGATCAGCAGGTTCAGGTCCTCGGTGGTGTACCCGAAGATCTGCTGACGGATGAGCACGCGGTCGTGCGACATGTGCACGTGCGGGCGATCGGGCAGGTCGGCCAGGCGGCTCACGCCCGCGTCCAGCCATTCCTGGTACGGCTCGGCGGCGGCCAGTTCCGACTTGATCTCGGCGTCGGTGACGATGCGGCCCTGCTCGGTGTCGACCAGGAACATCTTGCCCGGCTGCAGGCGGATCTTCTGGACCACGGTCGACGGGTCGATGTCGAGCACGCCGACCTCGGACGCCAGCACGACCAGACCGTCCTCGGTGACCCAGATGCGGCCCGGGCGCAGACCGTTGCGGTCGAGCACGGCGCCGATCTTCTTGCCGTCGGAGAAGCACACCGAGGCCGGGCCGTCCCACGGCTCCATCAGCATCGAGTGGTACTCGTAGAACGACCGCAGCGCGGGGTCCATGTTCTCGTTGCGTTCCCACGCCTCGGGGATCATCATCATGATCGCGTGGTGCAGGTCGCGCCCGCCCAGGTGCAGCAGTTCGAGCACCTCGTCGAAGCGGGCGGTGTCGCTCGCGCCGGGGGTACAGACGGGGAAGATCTTGTTCAGGCGGTTGTTGCCCGCCTCGTCCTTGCCGAACACGTCCGAACGCAGCAGCGCCTCACGCGCGCGCATCCAGTTCTCGTTACCGGTGACGGTGTTGATCTCACCGTTGTGGGCGACCCGGCGGAACGGGTGCGCCAGCGGCCACGACGGGAAGGTGTTGGTGGAGAAGCGCGAGTGCACGATGCCGATGGCCGACTCGACGCGCTCGTCCTGTAAGTCCAGGTAGAACGCGCGTAGCTGCGGCGTGGTGAACATGCCCTTGTAGATGAAGGTCTCGCCGGACAGGCTCGGGAAGTACACCGACTCCTTGCCGACCGCACCCTCGCCGGGACCCGCGTTGCCGAGCTCGTGCTCGATGCGCTTGCGGATCACGTAGGCGCGACGTTCCAGGTCCATGCCCGAGAGCTGCTCGGCCGAGTTCTTGGGCGAGCCGATGAACAGCTGACGGAAGGTCGGCATGGCATCGCGGGCCAGCGCGCCGAGCGAGGACTCGTCGATCGGCACCGCACGCCAGCCGAGCACGGCCAGGCCTTCTTCGGCGACGATCTTCTCGACGCCGTAGGCGGCGCGCGCGGCTTCGCGGCGGGCCTGCGGGAGGAAGGCGATGCCGGTGGCGTAGGAACCAGCTGCAGGCAACTCGAAGTCGACGACCGCGCGGAAGAACTTGTCCGGGAGCTGGATGAGGATGCCCGCGCCGTCGCCGGAGTTCGGCTCGGCGCCCGCGGCACCTCGGTGCTCCAGGTTCAGCAGTGCCGTGATGGCCTTGTCGACGATGTCTCGACTGCGTCGTCCGTGCATGTCGGCGACGAACGCGACGCCGCAGGCGTCGTGCTCGAATGCCGGATCGTAGAGCCCGGTGGCACCGGGTGACCTGTGGCCAGGAAGTTGCGTCATGCCTCTGCCTTCAAGAAAGTCGGCTGTCGATGATCGGCCACCCAGCAAGCTGAGCGTGGACCCTTCGTCGTTTCGCCTCCGTCAAGACTGCGTCCGTACGATCCGAAACCAGCGGCGATGATGGTTTGCGGCGTGCAGTCACGTCTCCAGTTGTCCACCCGCTTCGTTGACGTAGTGGGGGTGCTCAGAGGTAACGGGACGCTTACCTGTCCCTTACCTCCGTGCGGGGTTTCACCCGCTACTCTTGGCCCGGTTTCACCGGACCCCGAACAGGTGGTTGTGCCGAACAAGGGTGCGTTCGGCGTAAGAGCAAACGATAAGTCAGACCGCAGACCCAACCAACTAAGGTTGGGCTTAGAAACCCCTCTAGCTGGGGTTTGTAACGGCAGCTCGTATCGTCACACGCGTCGTCCAGTGTAAAGCAGGCGCGGGGCCGGATCGATCCCGCAGAACCGGCGCCGACCTGCGCGAACATCGTCGACGAGCGAGCCGGAACCGGCCGGAGGTGCGTGACCTTCGACCGAACTCACCTGCATCGCAGCAGGATTCCCCGGCAAAGCGCAGGTCAAACCTATGGTTTCCCGCTAACCGGGGCCGATGGGGGTGAGATATTCCCGACAGCGCCCCGACATGCCCTGGCAGCCAGCCGACCGTACGGTCTGCGAGTGAGACACTCTTCACAGCACATATCCAGCTACTGCGCGGCAGTGTCGTTCGCCACATGAGCGGCCCGATTAGGGCGCCGCCGCGGCTCGCCGAGGCCGACACGCCGAGGTCGGCGGCCCGCAGCGCCACCGCCGCGATGCGGTGACTTCCGATCTGTGAGGCTGACCACAAATACCGCCTCGCCGCTCGGTGTGGCGGCGCCGCGCCTGTCACGCTGACACCACGAATCCATGACAGTTTCGCCACGCGAAAGAACCGGGGAGAAGGTATGACCGGCACACTCGCCTGGCTCGGCGGCGGCCTCGGCACGCCCGCGCGCGACGACAACGACGACGCCGGGTATGTCGTCACCGGCGCCGCGGTGGCGTTGTTCGCCGTGGTCGCGGGGCTGGTCACCGCCGTCGCACTCGCCGCCGCCGACGGGATCGGGTTCTTCTTCGTCGCCGTGCTCGCCCTGCTCGCCGCCGTGGCCGCGGGCGCGATCGGGCGGGCGCTTGCCACCAGGAACACCACCGACGACCGGCGCGGCACGGCCGCCCGCATCGGCGTCGGCGTCGGCGTGCTGGCGGGGGTGGTCGTCGCCGAGCTCGCCACCACCGTATTGCTTGGCGGCACCGTCGACCGTGAACTGGACGTGCGCGCCCACACCGCCGCCGAAACCGCGCCCGCCGTCGTCACCGCGCGGGCCGAATACGACCTCGCCGTCGCCGATCGGGCCGCGCTCGACACCGCCATCGCGACCGCGCAGGCCGATATCGACCGCAACCTCGTGATCGCGCGCTGCGAGTTCAACCCGACCCCGGAGTGCCCGCAGACCCGCATCACCGGAGTGCCAGGGCGTGGACCCGAGGCCCAGACCGCCAACGACATGCTCGACGACGCGCGCAAGCAGCTCGCCGCCGCGCAGGCCCGCACCGACGGCCTCGACCAGCGCGTCCGCGCCGAGACAACCGAACTGGCCGCCGCCCGCACCGCCGCCTTCGCCGCCGGTGATCGCGGGATCGGCGCACGCTGGCTGGCGATGAACGGCTACAGCGCCGACCACCTCGGCGGCGCCGCACTGCGCCTGGCGATGCTGCTGGTCGGTATCGCGCTGGCGCTGCTCCCCCTGCTGCTGCGCTGGTGGCGCGGGGAGACCGCGCTCGACCGTAAGGTCGCCGCCGAGGAGATCGCCGACCGGGCCGAACGCGCCGCCGACGCCGCCATCGCCGTGAAACAGGCCGAGGTGCGTACCGAGGCGGCCGTGCTGCGCGCCGAGCAGGAACTCGATTCCCAGCGGCTGGCCATCGAGGCCGACGGTGTGATCGATCGAGAACGTCAACGAACCAGGATCATCGCCGCGATCGGCGGTTTCGAGCTCGGGTACACCGAGCCGCAGCGAAAGGACGAGTCCGTGGCTCTGGAACCGACCCCGCAGCAGCAGCTGCCCGCCGGGTACCTCCCGCAGGCCTTGCCGCACGGCCAGGCCGGTGCGCTTGTTCCCGCCGAGCAGGCACCGCCGCAGGCGCCGACCGGCGGCGGGTTGGAGTTGCCGATCATCGGGACCGTGCCGTTCACCGACACCGCCGCGCGCTGGATCCGGCCGCTCGTGCCCTCTTTCGTCGCCAATGCCATCGACTCGGCCACGCATCCGTTGCGGACCGCGCGGCAGGCGTTCGAAGAGGTGGAGGAGGTGACCTTCACGCTGCGGCGCAGTCGCAAGGTGACCGTCGACACCCAGGACTCGCAGCAGCAGTTCCAGCAGGCGCCGCAGCCGTACCAGCTGGCGCCCGGGCAGCAGGGCTACCTGCCGCCCGGTTATCCACAGCCGCAGTACAACCCGTACGCGCAGCAGATCGCGGCGAATGTGGTCGACGCGCCCGGGCGCAGTTACCACCCGGATCCGCGTCAGTACCCTGGGCAGCCGAGCTACACCGCGCTGCCCGCCGGACAGGGCTCCGCGCTTCCGGCCGCCGGTCAGGGCGAGCTCGGCGGGTCGGACGCCCCGGAGCTGCCGGGCGGTCACCAACGTCAGCTGCCACCTGCCCGCTAGTTCAGTGGACATCTGTACACCGGAATGGCCAGTGATCGATCGCACCGGTCAACTCCGGTTGCGGACGACAAAAACTGTATTCAGCAGTTGTTATGCTTACCCGAACTGAGAGTGACCCGGCTAACAGGTTCGCCTGATCGGGCAGATTCGGTTTACAGTTCGAGAGTGATCAGCGACGTACGCTCCGGGACGTCTTCGCCCTGGGGTTCGCCCCTGCTCGGACCTGTCGAGGAAAAGGCGACCATCCGCCGGGTGCGGGTGCAGCTGCTGCTCACCGCGCCCCTACTCATCGCGAACCTCATCGGTATCGCGATGACCGTCGTACTCGCGGGCTTCGTTCTGCCCGGGCCGAGTGTGTTCAGCGGTCGACTGTTGCTGGTGAACGCTGTGTTCACCCCCTTGTGCGCGCTGATGGCACTGGCCGTCGGCACCGTGTGGGGAACCGTGGCCGGGCTGCGAACCATGCGCTGGGCGACCGACCACGACCGTGTGCCGACACCCCACGAACAGCGCGTCACCGCGTCGGCGCCGCGCTGGATGGTGCTGCAACAGGCGATGCTGTGGACCCTGGCTCTCGTCGTGCTCACCATCGTCTACGGGGTGATCGAGCCGGGGCTCATCCCCAAACTCATCCTCGCCATCGGGTCGGCCGCCATCGTGGTGTGCGCCAACAGTTATCTGATCGTCGAGTTCGCGCTGCGACCCGTCACCGCGCGGGTTCTGCAGGCCGATCCGCAGCGCCGTCGCGGCATCGGCGTGTTCGGCCGGACCATGCTGTCGTGGCTGGTCGGGGTGGGTGTGCCGGTCGCGTTGACGATGGTCGTCGCCATCTGGGCGCTGGCCGATCCCCAGGTGAGCAAGGCACGGCTTGCGGTGTGTGTGCTCAGTCTCGGCGGCTCGGCCCTGCTGTTCGGGATGGTGCTCATGGCCCAGGTCGTCGCCGCGACGGTCGCGCCGATCCGCGGTGTGCGCCAGGCCTTGCGCCGGGTGGAGAACGGCGACCTCGACGCCGAGATAGCCCTCTACGACGGCACCGAACTCGGCGAGTTGCAGAGCGGTTTCAACCACATGGTGCACGGCCTGCGCGAACGCGCCATGATCGAGGACCTGTTCGGAAAACACGTCGGCCACGATGTCGCCATGGCCGCCATCGCCTCGCAGCCCGTCCTCGGCGGCACCGAAACCGAGGCCGCCGCCCTGTTCATCGACATCATCGGCTCCACCACCATGGCCGCCACCCTGCCCGCCCCCGAGATCGTCGGCATCCTCAACCGCTTCTTCGACATCGTCGTGGACGAAGTGGAACGCCACGGCGGCCTGCTCAACAAGTTCGAAGGCGACGCCGCGCTGGCCATCTTCGGCACCCCCGCCCCCTTGAAAGACGCGGCGGGGTCAGCCCTTTCGTGCGCCCGGGCGATCCAACGCCGCCTCCGCGACAGCTCCGACCTGGACGCAGGCATCGGCGTCGCCGCGGGCCGAGTGGTCGCGGGCAACGTCGGCACCCACAACCGCTACGAGTTCACCGTCATCGGCGACGCGGTGAACGAGGCAGCCCGCCTGTGCGAACTGTCCAAGCAGTACGAACAACGCCTGCTCACCTCCGGCACCACCCTCACCAAGGCCGCCGCCACCGAGTCCACCCACTGGACCCTCGGCGAAGAAGTCACCCTCCGAGGCCGCCTGAAACCCACCCACCTGGCCCTCCCCCACCCCTGACCACGGCAATCGACCCCGTCCACCTGCCCACCCGCACCCTGAATCCACGAGCCACCGCCTCCCGCTCACACAGCACACTCGAGTCCGGCACCGACCGCACTCCCAGCCACCCCGAACCACTCGAGTCCGCCACCTACCGCACTCCCAGCCCACGTGGCACCACTCGAGTCCGCCACCTACCGCACTCCCAGCCCACGTGGCACCACTCGAGTCCGCCACCTACCGCACT
>NZ_BDBE01000008.1 GCF_001612825.1 Nocardia caishijiensis NBRC 108228
AAAAACACAGCTAGACTCGCCCCGTGCGTCCTGCCCCACGGGTCGGCGGCGTCGGGGCGGGTATAGATCCGGCACGACCGCCGACGATCCCCCTCCGCCCCCTGCGTTTCCGCGAACTGCTCGACGAGCCATTCGCCCTGATCCAGGCCAACATCCGCCCCCTGTCCGCGCTCGCAGGCGCGACGCTCGTCCTGGCCGTCCTCGGTGTGCTCGGCACGACGGGCCTGGTCTCCCACCTCACCGACGGCTCCGACGCGGGCACCGGGTGGGCGGTGGTGCTGGCGACGGCCGCGTTCGGTTGGCTGTCCCGGTTGGTGTTGCGTGGGGTGAGCATCGCCGTGTCGGTGGCCGACTTGTCCGGAACACCCACCGACCTCAGGTCCGGGATCCGCACGGCAGCGCACCACGGCGGACCGCTGGTGATCGCGCAGATCATGTTCTCGCTCATCGGCATCGGTGTGCTCACGGTCGGCAGCCTGCTGATCATCACCTATCCCCTCGCGCTGATCTGGTTGTCGAATCTGCGCGCGCGCCGGTTCGTCGTCGAGCCGACGATCATCGCCGAGCACACCGGTTACCGGGCGGCGGTTGCCCGCTCGAAAGACCTGGTCGAGGGCGCCGCTTGGACCATCGGTGGCCTGTGGCTCACCCAGCGGCTGCTGTTCGGCGTGCTCGCTGTGCCCGCGTTCGGTATCCCCTTCTTCCTGTCCGACTTCTCCGGCACCCACCGGTGGGCGTTCATCACGTTGGTGGTTGGCGGTGTGCTGCTGGTGGTGACGGTCGCCGAGATCGTCGAGGCGACCAGCCGGGTGCTCTGCTATGTCGACCGCCGCTGTGTCCGCGAGGGACTCGACATCCACATTCCGGGTGAGAGCCGATGAACGACAACCACTTCGGTCCCCCGCCGCCGCCCCGTCTCGGCCCGGCCGCCGACCATCGCGCCGAGGCCGAGAACGCCGCGGGGCGCCGCGATTTCGACCGGGCCGTGCGGGAACGGTTCCGCGCGGTGCTGCGTGGTCTGGAGCAGAACGGCAGCCTGCCGGTCCGCCGGTCGCGCACCGCGCGGGAAACCGCCGCCGACGCGACCCTCGCGCTCCCACCGGAGCGGTCCGCCGAATTGCATCCGGCGGCGAGCACTTTCGACGAGGTCGTCTACGGTGGCCGCCGCGCCACCGAGGACGAATACCGGCATCTCGAATACGCCGACCGATACTCCCAGCACGCGCCGCCGCCGGTCGACGAACCGGTCGACATCGAGATCGTCGACACCGAACCCGCACCGCGCAGGCAACTTCCGTCGCTGCCCGCGATCCTGCGCAATCCCCGCTTCTGGGCCGTTCTCGCGGGCATCCTGTTCCTCGGTGTGCTGCTGTACGCGGGCCTGCAGTCCTGCGGCGCCCCGAACGCACCCACTCCGCCCGACGCGCCACCTGACATCGACAGCCCACCCGATCGCCCCGACGACCTCCCCGATCCCGTCGGCAGCGATTCGATTTTCAGCACCATGCCGGGCTGGCTGACCTACGGCGGACTGCAACTGCTCATCGCCTTCGCCGTCGTGGTGTGGTGGCGGGCCCGCAGGCGCGGCGCGCTGGTCGGCGAACCGCGCCCGGTGGAAGTGGCCGCCAACGAGCTGCTCGCCGGGCAGGCCGGGCTGTACCGCCGCTCCGGCGACGTGGCCTATGTGGCCCACATCCTGCGCTCGGCGACCCTGCGCCGAATCCGCCCGCGCCTCGGCGAACAGTCCGACGACCAACTCGTCGCGACCATCGCCACCCGCCTCAACACGCCGCCATCCCGAATCGGCACCGTACTGTTCGGCCCGGTGCCCGACGAAACCACCCTGTACCACGTTGCCGCACACCTCGAATGGATCGAGACGGAGCTCGGTTGACATCTCCTCGTCCTGACGGACGCGGATTCCTGCTTCATCATCAGCTGCCAGAAAGGAGAACTCCTATGCGGACTTACACCGACTCCACAGGCGTTTCATCTCTCTGCCAGCCCGGCAGCGAGGATATTGCGAGCGGCGTTCACATCGCGGTCATGGACCACACCGCAACGTCGGCACGTCCACTCCCGCACGCTCAACAGCAGCTTCTCCCCCAGAGCGCCGCAGTGCGAACACACTCGGGTCGACGGATACCAGCGATCCACCACAAGTACCTCTCGGCCGTACCAGTCGGCCTTGTACTCGAGCATGGTGCGAAATTGACGCCAACTCGCGTCCGAGATCGCCCGAGCGAGAGTGTGATTAGCGACCATGTTCCGTACCGTCAAGTCCTCGATCGCAACCGCTTGGTTGTCGCGGATCAGCCTCGTGGACAGTTTGCGCAGGAAGTCGATTCGCCGGTCGGAGCGCTCGTGGCGCGGATTGGTGATCGTCTCGCCCGTGGACAGCGCGGCCAGGGAATTGAGACCGAGGTCCACGCCGACGGTATTCGCCGAGACCGGCAGCGCGGTGATCTTTTCTTCGACGAGCAGGGACACGAACCACCGGCCCGCACTGTCACGAGAGACCGTCACGGTCGATGGCGCCGCACCCTCGGGCAATACTCGCGACCAACGAATGTCGAGTGGCTCGGTCATCTTCGCCAGGGTGAGTTGTCCCTCGCGCCAGCGGAACCCGGATCGGGTGTACTCGGCCGAGGCTCGCGACCGCTTGCGCGACTTGAACCTGGGGTAGTGGGCACGCTTGGCGAAGAACGCCGCGAATGCCGCCTGCTGATGCCGCAACGGCACCGACGACACTTCGTTCAGGAACGCGAGATCCTCGGACCTCTTCCATCCGGTCAGTTCGGCGGAAGCCTGCACATACGTTGTGGACTTCGACTCGGTGGCATACCGCCGCTGGCGTGCATCGAGAGCTTTGTTCCACACCACACGCACGCACCCGAACGTGCGCGACAGCTCCGCAGCCTGCTCGTGCGAGGGGTAGCAGCGAAACTTGTACGCCCGCTTCACCACCTTCCCCATCTCTCACACAATACTGTGCACATCTGTAAAGAAAGGGGGATGGCGCTTCCTCCCGACCTAGAAGAGCGGGTACCCGCGCCGAACTAGTGATGACCGACAACACTGTCCTGCAGAAGACGCCGACCGCGGCTGAGGCCGGGGCGGCGCTGGCCGCCTTGCGTACCGAGATCGGTAAGGCGGTGGTCGGGAACGATCAGGCCGTGCTGTATCTGGTGCTCGCGCTGCTGTGCCGTGGGCACGTGCTGTTGGAGGGTGTGCCGGGGGTGGCGAAGACGCTGCTGGTGCGCGCGCTGGCCACCTCGCTCGACCTCGAGCACGCCCGCGTGCAGTTCACCCCCGACCTGATGCCGGGTGATGTCACCGGGTCGCAGATCTACGACCCGCATTCGGCCGAGTTCACCTTCCGGCAGGGCCCGGTGTTCACCAACCTGCTGCTGGCCGACGAGATCAACCGCACCCCACCGAAAACCCAGTCCTCACTGTTGGAGTCGATGGAGGAGCGCCAGGTTTCGGTGGACGGTCAGCCGCGGCCGCTGCCCGACCCGTTCGTCGTGATCGCCACCCAGAACCCGATCGAGCAGGAGGGCACCTATCCCCTGCCCGAGGCGCAGCTCGACCGGTTCCTGTTCAAGGTCGACATCCGGCTACCCGAACGCGACGACGAGTTCCGCATCCTGCAACGCCATGCGAACGGCTTCGACCCGCGCGACCTCGGCGCGGCCGGGTTGCGCCCGGTCGCCGGGCCCGCGCACATCGCCGCCGCGCGCGCCGCCGTCGGCCAGGTGACGGTGAGTCCTGAGGTGCTCGCCTACATCGTCGACCTGTGCCGGGCCACCCGCTCCTCGCCCGCCGTCGCCCACGGTGCCTCGACCCGTGGCGCCACCGCGCTGCTCGCCGCGGCTCGCGCCTTCGCCTGGCTGAACGGACGCGGATACGTGACCCCCGATGATGTGAAAACCGTCGCGGTTCCGGTGCTTCGGCACCGTTTGCAGTTGCGCCCGGAGGCCGAGCTGGACGGGGTGAGCGCCGAGGGAGTGCTCGCGTCGTTGCTCGGCTCGGTGCCGGTTCCGGTGTAGCGGTGGTCGTCACAGGTCGGTTCGCGCTGCTCGCCGCTGCGGCGGGTGCGCTGGTGATGTTCGGCGTCCCGTCGTTCGGTGGCGTGCTCGGCGCGAGCGCGCTGCTGCTCGTGGTGCTGCTGATCGATGTGGCACTGGCCGCCCGCCCCGGCGAGCTGACGGTGACGCGCGAACCGTTGACCGTCGTCCGGCTCGGCCGGGAGGCGGAAGTCGAACTGGCCGTGACCAATACGGGCTCGACGACAGCTCGCGGTCTGCTGTGGGACGCGTGGCCCGAGAGCGCGCGCGCCGAATACCGCACTCGCCGGGTGACTTTGGCACCGAATACCCGAATCCGATTCCGTACCAGGCTGAATCCGGTGTATCGCGGTGACCGGGTGGCCGGTCCGGTGACCCTGCGACTGCTCGGACCGCTCGGCATGGCCGGACGGCAGGCCCGCGTCGAGGCACCCGCGCGCGTGCGCGCGCTGCCCGCCTTCCGCAGCGAACGTCTGCTGCGGTCGAAGGTGAAGCGACTGCACCACCTCGAGGGGCGCAATGTCGCCAACACCCGTGGTCAGGGCACCGAATTCGATTCGTTCCGGGAGTACGTGACCGGCGACGACGTACGCAGCATCGACTGGCGGGCCACCGCACGCGCCACCGATGTGCTCGTGCGCACCTGGCGGCCCGAACGCAACCGGCACATGCTCATGGTGCTCGACACCGGCCGGGTCAGCGCGGGGCGAGTGGGTGATGGCACCCGGCTGGACTGTGCGATCGAAGCCGCCCTGCTGCTCGGCGGGCTGGCAGGCGCGGCGGGCGACACCGTCGACCTGCTGGCCTACGACCGCTCGGTGCGTGCGGAGGTGACCGGAGCCGGTGGCGCGGGACTGCCGATGAAACTCATGCACACCCTCGCCGGGGTCACCCCGCGGCTTGTGGATACCGACACCGACGGCCTGGTTCGCACCGTGCTGGCCCGGGTGCGCAGGCGGGCGCTGATCGTGTGGTTCACCAGTCTGGACGGACCGACGGTCAGCGAACACCTGCTGCCCGCACTGCCGACACTCACCCGACGGCACCGGGTGCTGGTCGTCTCGGTGACCGACCCCGACATCGCCGCCGCCGCTCGCGACCGGGAAACCGCCGATGCCGTCTACACCTCGGCCGCCGCCGAGACCGTGCTTGCCGAGCGTGCGGTGGTACGGGAATCCCTGCGCAGGCGCGGGGTCGCGGTGGTCACCGCGGCGCCGGATCAGCTGCCGGAGGCGCTGGCCGACGAGTACCTCGAGCTCAAGCGGTCCGGCTCGCTCTGAGTTGTGGACAGCCGGAGTTTCCACCGGCACTCACAGTTCATGCACCGATTCACCAACAGGTTGTCCACAGGGCGAGCCTGTGGAGAACTTCTTCAGCGCAGCGAAAGCTGCTGGCGCCGAGCCAGAATCGCGCCGATCACGTGGTACGGGGGATAACCGGCGGGCACCTGGGTGCGGACCGCCGCGCACATCGACTCGGCCAGTTTCGTCCCCAGGTGGTGCTGGGCGGCCGGGGTGAGGGTGCGCAGCCTGGTGAGGTACTGGCGTGCGGCCGTCGCGAGGTCGTCGGACAGGCCGGTCGGGTCGAGCTGCGCCGCCCAGCCGGTGAGCCACGGTGGAGCGGCCGCCAGCGCGGGCCGGGGAAGCTGCTGACGGGTGTGCACAACCACCGTGCCCGCGAGCACGTCGCCCACGCGCCTGCCCTCGCGGGAGCACAGCGAGGTGATCACCGCGACCGCGCCGAAGCCACCGAGCATCCAGAAGTCGACGATCGCCCCGGCCAGACCACGGGTGAGCGCGTGCCGGAAGTCGGTCGGACCGGCATCGGTGCGGACGACCCGCAGCCCGAACGCCATCTTCCCCAACGACCTTCCCCGCGTGAGAGTTTCGCTGCACACCGGATAGCCGACCAGCACGGTCACGACGGTGACCACCCCGAGCACCGAGAACCACGCCTCGTCGGCGGAGGCCGAGAACAGGACGAGCATTCCGGCATAGAACAGGCAGATGGCCAGCGTCAGTTGCAGCATCACGTCGAGCAGGAAGGCGCCCGCACGGCTGGGGATACGCGCGATGGGAAGTTCGAGCGCCACGGCTTCGCCGGTGGTGAATTCGGCCATGTGGCTAGCATTCCCGATATGGACACCGATGCCTACAGCTGGGCGCGTCAACGGTCGTGGTATCGGCTGGATCAACTGGTCCGTCAGCGCAGGCTCACCGGGGCCGAGGCCGACGAACTGATCGCCCTGTACCGCTCGGCGTCGCAGCAGTTGGCCAAACTGCAGGGCCATCGCGCCGACCCGGAGGTGCTCGCCGGACTCAGCGCCCTGCTCGCTCGCGCGCGGGGTCGCGTGCTCGCGGCCCGTTCCCAGCCGTGGCGCGAGATCGGCCGGTTCTTCACCAGGGGCTTTCCGGCGGCTGTGTACAGAGCGTGGCCGTGGTGGTTGGGGACAACCGCGATCTTCCTGCTCGTCAGCACGGTGATCGCGGTGCTTGTGGACAACTCCGCGAGCGCCCGCGAGGCCCTGGGGATTCCCGAGGGCGACCTCTCGATCATCACCGGACCTGGGGGTTCGTTCGAAACCTACTACTCCGAACACCCCAACGACGCCTTCGCGGCCAAGGTGTGGACCCACAATTCCTGGGTGTCGGCGATCGCCCTGTTCACCGGGGTGCTGATCCTCCCGGCTGTGTATGCCCTGTTCATGAACGCGCTGAATCTGGGGATAACCGGTGGATTGATGGCCGACGCCGGTCGGCTCGACTCGTTCTTCGGTTTCATCCTTCCCCACGGCACGCTCGAACTCACCGCACTGTTCGTGGCGGGGGGTGTCGGCCTGAAGCTCGGCTGGACGCTGGTCGATCCCGGGCGGCGCAGCCGGGCCGCCGCGATGGCACGGCAGGGCCGGGCCACTGCCACGGTCGCGCTCGGTCTGGTCGTGGTGCTGCTGGTGTGTGGGCTGCTCGAGGGCTTCGTGACGCCGAGCGGCCTGCCCGCGCCGATGCGCATCGCCCTGGGATTCCTGGCCGAGGGATTGTTCCTCGCCTACGTGTTCGTGGTCGGACGCCGGGTCGCCGAGGAGCAGGACGCCGCCGCGGCGCTGCCCGAGGCGATGCCGGATCCGGCTCTGCGATGGCTGCCGAATGCCCCCGCACGGGTGTGATCACGCATCTGTACGTGCATTTGTGCGGCAGGCAACTCCGAGCACACCTCGGCTGTGAGCCCACTGGGCAATCGACAGCTACGCAAGGTTACGAGTTGGTGAACTCCCCCGATTTGAGTTCCGCTGGCCGCAGCGAGTCGAGCTCGAGCTGCGGCCAGCGTTGCCGTTAACTGTACACAATCGTTATGCCCATGCAACCCCCAACGCGCAGGTTAGGGGTATCGAATGCGGCTCCGCGAAGGCGTGTGAAGTGCGCGGTCTCCACAAGTACAGCTAACTCCTGGCGCTTCGCGAGGACAGCCGTCACGCGCACCGGGAATTCACCTTCGGCAAACCTGGGACCGTCAGTCCCATGCGTTCGGCAGGACAGTTGCCGCGGGTTGCCCGGATGCCCGAACAGATCCGCGACATAGTCGATCACCTGCGACAATGACAACCGAATTTCGGTTTGCGCGATTCTCGACGCTTTAAAAGAAACCTTAAGTTTGTTTACAAGGCTGCAAACATGATCGACAACTAGCAATCAGGTCGAATCACCTGCCATACAGCAACTTACTGCGCGGCTGACAAGTTGCGCAGAGCCCGCCGAACGGCGCGAGACGGGCAGTGAAACAGCTGGAAGACGGCTCGATTTCCGCGCTGTGATCTTCGCCTCATCGGCCCGCGAGGGTGAACCCCTACGATGACGAGATGACCGGGGTCAAGGACCGTTTGCTCAGCGTCGTCGCCGACCAGCTCGGCAATCCGCACGGACCACTCGGCAAGGTGGTTGCCTTCGCGCTCAACCGGGGGAACAAACGCGCCATCGCCGGTGCCGTCGACGGCACCGCCGCGGCCGCGGGCGCGGAGGTGGCCGATATCGGGTTCGGGGGCGGCGCCGGTCTGGCGCTGTTGCTCGAGCGGGTGGGCGCCGACGGTGTGGTCCACGGCATCGAACCGTCGCCCGACATGATCGCGCGCGCCCGCGGCACCTATGCCATGGAGGTGGCCGAGGATCGGCTGATGCTCACCGAGGGCACCCTCACCGCCTTGCCGTTGCCCGATGCGAGCCTGGACGCGGCGATCACGGTGAACACCATCTACTTCCTCGACGATCTGCCTGCCGCGTGCACCGAACTCGACCGTGTGCTCCGGCCGGGCGGCACCGCCGTGATCGGCGTCGGCGATCCCGACGGGATGGCCCGAATGCCCTTCACCCCTTATGGATTCAGGCTGCGTCCGGTCGCCGAGGTGGTCGGAGCCCTGTCGGGAGCGGGCTTCACCGTCGAACAGCGTACCCTCCCCGGGCCGCCGTTCCCCTTCCATCTGCTCGTGGCACGCAAGGAGTGAGCGTCCCCGGAAACGACAAGAGGCCCGATCCCGTGGGATCGAGCCTCTTGTCTCGAGTGGGCGAAGGGGGACTTGAACCCCCACGTCCTTACGGACACTGGCACCTGAAGCCAGCGCGTCTGCCATTCCGCCACTCGCCCGAGCGACTGGAAAAATCTAACATGCCCTCCGGGTGAAAATAAAATCGGGCCGCTGACCTGCGGTGATGCGACGCCTTCCGGCTCGGGAACCGGGGCGCCGCGCCGGGAGTTACCTGGTAGGAGGATCGTGGATATCATGCAAGGAACGTGGTCGGGTTCGGACACGCCGTAAAGGGCACTCCGACTGGACGGACACGCGCACCGAAGGGAGGGCTTGATGGGCATCGTGTCGAGATTCGAACGGCGCTTGCAGAGCGCTGTCGGTGACGTGTTCGCGAGGGTGTTCGGCGGCAGCGTCGTTCCCCAGGAGGTAGAGGCCGCGCTGCAGCGCGAAGCCGCAGATCGGATCCAGGATCTGGAGGGCGGGCATCAGCTCGCGCCCAACAGTTACGTGATCACGATCAACGAATCAGATTTCGGGAAACTCGACGCAGATCACGACCTGACGACCAAGGCGTTCGCCAAACATCTGCAGGATTACATCCGCGAGCAGGGCTGGCAGACCTACGGCGAAGTGCACGTGGCGTTCGAGGCATCACCTACGCTGCACACCGGAATGTTCAGAGCGAGCGGCCGCGTCGACCCCGATGCCGGTCGCGGGACCGTCCCACCTCGCCCCGGACCGCCACAACGACCCGCACACCCGCAACCAGGAGCTGGCCCCATGACGCACAACTCAGGCTACGAGCCAAGCCGAGAGCCCGCGGAGTCCGATCCACGCAACCGCGGGTACGCACCGCCGCCCGCCGCGCCTGGGGCTCCCTATCCCGACGACTACGGCCGCGCGGGCGGCGGCTACGGCGCGCCCGAGGGCCAGCCCGGCTACGACGCCGCCTACGGCCAGCAGGGCGGCGAGTACCACAACGGGTACGACCAGGCCCCGCAGCAGGGCGGGTACGGCCAGCCCGGGTACGGCCAGCAGGGCTACGCCGACCAGGGCTACGACCAGCAGGGCGGCTACGGCCAGCAGGCCTACAGCCAGCAGGGCGGGTACGGGCAGTCCGGTTACGCCGACCCCGGCTACGACCAACAGGGTGGGTACGGCCAGCAGGGCTACGCCGACCCACAGCAGGGCTACGGGCAGCAGGGTGGATACGGCCAGCAGGGCTACGCCGAGCCCGGCTACGACCAGCAAGGTGGGTACGGCCAGAACGGTTACGCCGAGCCCGGCTACGGTCAGTCCTCCGGTTACGGCGCCCAGGCTGCCGGTTACGCCGAGCCCGCCTACGAGGAGCCCGCGGGCTACGGCCAGCAGGGCGGGTACGCCCAGCCGCAACCCGGCTACGGCCAGGCCGCGGGCGGTTACGGTGCCCCGGCCCAATCCAGCTACTCGGCCACCCTGCAGCTCGACGACGGCAGCGGCCGCACCTACCAGCTGCGTGAGGGTTCCAACATCATCGGTCGCGGCCAGGACGCGCACTTCCGGCTGCCCGACACCGGTGTGTCGCGGCGCCACATCGAGGTGCGCTGGGACGGTCAGACCGCGATGCTCTCCGACCTGGGTTCCACCAACGGGACGCTGGTCAACGGCTCGCCGGTACAGGACTGGCAGCTCGCCGACGGCGACGTCATCCGGGCCGGACATTCCGAGATCCTGATCAGGATCGTCTGATCCCGTAAGCTGCGCGGTGCAGGTCACGTGTCGACGCCGTCGGCCCTATGATGCTGCCATCACACGCACGGCCCCGACCTCGGGGCCCGCAAGCCAGCACGCTGGTGGGGGTCACTTCGTCCCCTGCCGTACCGACGTACCCGGGCGAACAGGAGGTGGAACGCCGTGCAGGGACTGATCCTGCAATTGACCCGCGCGGGGTTCCTGCTGCTGCTCTGGTTGTTCGTCTGGGCCGTTCTGCGGACCTTGCGCAGCGATATCTACGCGGCATCCGGCATCCGGATACAGCCGAGGCCCGCACGCGGAGCGCGTGGTTCCATCGGTCTGCCATCCCTGAGCCGAGGCCAGAAGGGCGCCAAGTATCTAGTGGTGACTCATGGTTCACTAGCCGGCACTCGGATCACACTCGGCACGCAGCCGGTCCTCATCGGCCGCGCCGACGATTCGACGCTGGTACTCACCGACGACTACGCCTCGACCAGGCACGCGCGACTGTCTCAGCGTGGTGACGACTGGTACGTGGAAGACCTCGGTTCCACCAACGGCACGTATCTCGACCGCGCGAAAGTCACCACCGCCGTCCGTGTTCCGCTCGGCACTCCTGTCCGGGTCGGCAAAACAGTGATCGAGCTGCGATCGTGACACTTGTGCTGCGCTACACCGCGCGAAGCGACCGCGGACTCGTCCGGGGCAACAACGAGGATTCGGTCTACGCGGGCGCACGCCTGCTGGCCCTCGCCGACGGCATGGGCGGCCATGCCGCCGGTGAAGTCGCCTCCCAGCTGATGATCGCCGCGCTGGCGCATCTCGACGACGACGAGCCCGGCGAGGACATCCTCGGCAAGCTCGACCGCGCCACCCGCTCCGGCAATGCCGCCATCGCCGACCACGTCGAGGCCGAACCCGAACTCGACGGCATGGGCACCACGCTCACCGCCGTCCTGTTCGCCGGGCGCAAGCTCGGCATGGTGCACATCGGCGACTCGCGTGCCTACATGCTGCGCGACGGCGAACTCACCCAGATCACCCGCGACGACACCTTCGTGCAGTCGCTGGTCGACGAGGGCCGCATCACGCCCGAGCAGGCGCACACCCACCCGCAGCGGTCACTCATCATGCGTGCCCTCACCGGCAACGAGATCGAGCCGACGCTCATCATGCGCGAAGCCCGCGCCGGTGACCGTTATCTGCTGTGCTCCGACGGACTCTCGGACGTGGTGAGCGACGAGACCATCGGCAACACCATGCGCGAGGGCAACACCGACGAGTGCGCCGACCGGCTCATCGAATTGGCTTTGCGCTCAGGCGGGCCCGACAATGTCACCGTCGTGGTCGCCGATGTGATCGACCTCGACTACGGGCAGAGTCATCCGATCGTCGCGGGCGCCGCCTCCACCGAGGAGGAGGAAGACGCGCCGCCGCCCAACACCGCCGCGGGCCGCGCCGCCGCCATGCGCCCGCCGCGCGCCCAGCCGCGCCGGGCCGCGGCCGCTCCCCCGCCGCCGGAGACCAAGTCGCACAAGCTGCGCTGGCTGCTGCTGTCGGTGGCGCTGATCGTGGCCGTCGCGGTGGGACTCGTAGTGGGCTACAAGATGATTCGCAGCAACTACTACGTGGGCGCCGACAACGACCAGGTGGTCGTGATGCGCGGGCTGCCCGGTTCGATCCTCGGCTACGCCATCCACGATGTGGAGCTCACCGCCTGCGTCAACAGCAAGAACGAGATCACCCTGCTCGAGGTCGGCGCCACCGCACCGAACGGCTGCAAGAAGCTGATGGTGAGCGATCTCAAGCAGACCGGCCGCGACCAGGTGGAACGCAGCCTGCCGCCGGATTCGCTCGCCCAGGCGCGCGAGAGCATGCGACTGCTGACCGGTGAGGTGCTCGATCCGTGCGCCAAGAAGGAATCGGTGCCGCAGCCGGGTGTGCTGCCCACCGAGGCACCGCCCGCCACTCCGGCGCCCGGGCCCGGTGACCAGCCCGCCACGGCGACCCCGACGCCCGCACCGCCAACCACCACACCCGCACCGACACCTTCCCCGCAGATCTCAGGGGAGAACTGCCGGGTGACGGACTGATGTCCGCACCGGCACCGCCGTCGGCGGGGGCGTTCCCCAGTCCCCCAGGCGGATTCGCGCCCGCACCGCCGCCATCGACGCGGCGGAATCAGGAGCTGTTGCTGCTGGCGGGCGCGGCGGGTATCACGACGGTGTCGTTGTTCATCGTCGAGGCGAGCCAGGAGCAGTCGATCACCTGGGACATCGCCAAGTACGGGTTGGCGTTCCTCGCGCTGTTCGGGGTGGCGCACCTGGCGGTTCGCCGGTTCGCGCCGTTCGCCGACCCACTACTGCTACCGATCGTGGCGCTGCTCAACGGTTTGGGTCTCGTCCTGATCCACCGCCTCGATCTCGCCGACGCGCAGCAGGCGGCCTACGAGTCGAGTCCCATCCCGTCCCCGGATGCCAACCAGCAGATCATGTGGACCGGCCTCGGCATCGTCGTGTTCATCAGCTTGCTCATCGTCTTGCGTGACTACCGCACGCTGGCGCGCTACACCTACACACTAGGCCTGGTCGGGCTGATCGCGCTGGCGATTCCGGCCCTGCTGCCGAGCCGGTTCTCCGAAGTCAACGGCGCCAAGATCTGGATCAAACTCCCCGGATTCAGTGTGCAGCCGGGCGAATTCGCCAAGATCCTGCTCATCGTCTTCTTCGCCGGGGTGCTCGTCGCCCAGCGTGACCTGTTCACCGCCGCGGGCAAGCATTTCCTCGGCATGGAGTTCCCGCGTCCGCGCGACCTCGGTCCGGTGCTGATCGTGTGGGTCGTGTGCATCGGCGTGCTCGTGCTCGAAAAGGACCTCGGCACCTCGCTGCTGATCTTCGGCACGGTGCTGGTGATGCTCTACATCGCGACCGAACGGGTGGGCTGGTTGCTCATCGGCGGCGGCCTGCTCGCGCTCGGATTCGTCTTCGCCTATCAGCTTTTCGGGCATGTACGGGTGCGCGTCGACACCTGGCTGCATCCGTTCGACGACTACCACAACACCGGCTACCAGATCTCGCAGTCGCTGTTCGGTTTCGCCACCGGTGGCCTCGCGGGCACGGGCCTGGGCAGTGGGCGACCGCAGCAGGTGCCGTTCGCCAAGACCGATTTCATCGTCACCACCATCGGTGAGGAACTCGGCCTGATCGGCCTGACCGCGGTGCTGATGCTGTTCCTGATCTTCATCGTGCGTGGGCTGCGCACCGCGCTCGCCGTGCGTGACAGTTTCGGCAAGCTGCTCGCGGCGGGCCTGTCGTTCACCATCGCCGTCCAGATCTTCGTCGTGGTCGGCGGTGTCACCAAGCTGATCCCGCTGACCGGTCTTACCACACCGTTCATCTCCTACGGTGGTTCGTCGCTGCTGGCCAACTACGCGCTGCTCGGATTGCTGATCAAGATCTCCGACGCCGCCCGTGCGCCCGCGCCCGCGCGCAAGCGTGCGGCGCCGCCGATCGCGGAGGCGTCGACCGAGTTGTTGCGGAGGCCGGAAGGCAGGGCGAGCGAATGAACACTCCACTACGCCGGGTCGCCGTCGCCGTGATGGTGATGGTCGTCGCGCTGCTGGTGAACGCCACCTATCTGCAGGTGGTCAAGGCCGACGATCTGCGGGCCGACCCGCGCAACGTGCGCGTGCTGCTCGACGAGTACTCGCGGCAGCGCGGCCAGATCTCCGCGGGTGGCACCGTGCTCGCCGGTTCGGTCGCCACCGACGACCGGTACAAGTACCTGCGCCAATACCCGAGCAGCCCACCGGCTTACGCCCCGGTCACTGGGTTCTATTCGATGCAGTACGGCAAGACCGGCATCGAGCTGGCCGAGGACCCGCTGCTCTCGGGCAACGACTCGAGCCTGTTCGGGCGCAGGCTCGTCGACATGTTCTCCGGCCGTGACCCGCGCGGCGCCAACGTGCTCACCACCTTGAACCCGGTGATGCAGCAGGTGGCCTACGACGAGATGACCGCCAAGGGCTACACCGGTTCGGTGGTGGCGATCGAGCCGAGCACCGGCAAGATCCTGACCATGGTCTCCACCCCGAGCTACGACCCCAACGAACTGTCGGGTCACGATGGTGCGGCGGGCCGTGCGGCCTGGGACCGGCTGAAGAACGACCCATCCCAGCCGATGCTCAATCGCGCTGTCTCGCAGACCTACCCGCCCGGTTCCACGTTCAAGGCCGTGGTCACCGCCGCCGCGCTGGCCAACGGCGTGAGCGTGGACGACCAGTTCACCGCCGCCCCGAACATCACCCTGCCCGGTACCAGGACCACACTGGAGAACTACAACGGCGCCACCTGCGGCGACCAGCCGACCGCCTCGCTCACCGAGGCCTTCCGGCGGTCCTGCAACACCGCGTTCGTGGAGCTGGGGATGAAGGTCGGCGCCGCCGAACTCGAGGACCAGGCCGCGGCCTTCGGGATCGGCCCGCACCGGGGTGTCCCGATCCCGGTGGCCGAGTCGACGGTCGGGCCGATCCCTGACAACGCCGCGCTCGGCCAGAGCAGCATCGGTCAGCGCGACGTGGCGGTGACCCCGCTCGACGTCGCCGTGATCGCCGCGACCATCGCCAACGGCGGCTCCCGCATGCAGCCGTACCTGGTGGACCAGACCCAGGCCCCCGACCTGTCGGAGCTGAGTGTGACCGAGCCCTTCTCGGTGGGCCAGGCCGTGAGTCCGCAGGTAGCGTCGAGCCTGGTGAACCTGATGATCGCCTCCGAAGCCAACACCGCGGGCGGCGGCCGGTCGCCCTATCAGATCGCGTCCAAGACCGGCACGGCCGAACACGGCAGCAATCCCCGTAACACCCCACCCCATGCCTGGTATATGGCCTTCGCGCCCGCGCAGAACCCGAAGATCGCCATCGCGGTGATCGTCGAGAACGGCGGAGATCGGGCGCTCGCGGCGACCGGCGGCTCGGTGGCCGCTCCGATCGCCAGGTCGGTACTGGACGCGGGCCTGGCAGGGGGCTGAACGAAATGAGTGTGCGAGTGACAACACGGGGGCCCCGATGCTGAACAACGGCGCCATGATCGCCGACCGCTACCGCCTGCAGCGACTCATCGCCACCGGCGGTATGGGTCAGGTGTGGGAAGCGATGGACACCCGGCTCGACCGTCGGGTGGCGGTCAAGGTCCTCAAGACCGAGTTCTCCGCCGACCCGACCTTCCGTCAGCGTTTCCGGGTCGAGGCACGCACCACCGCGCAGCTCAACGCGCCGGGTATCGCGGGCATCTACGACTACGGCGAGACCACCGACCCGTCCGGCGGCGAGACCGCCTACCTGGTGATGGAGCTGGTGCAGGGCGAACCCCTCAACGCCGTGCTCAATCGCATGGGCAGGCTCTCGGTGATCCAGGGTCTCGACATGCTCGAGCAGACCGGTCGCGCGCTCGAGGTGGCCCACGCGGCCGGTGTGGTGCACCGCGACGTGAAGCCGGGCAACATCCTCGTGACGCCGACCGGTCAGGTGAAGATCACCGACTTCGGTATCGCCAAGGCCGTCGATGCCTCCCCGGTGACCAAGACCGGCATGGTGATGGGCACCGCCCAGTACATCGCCCCCGAACAGGCTGTCGGCGAAGACGCCACCGCCGCCTCGGACGTGTACTCGCTCGGTGTGGTCGGGTACGAGGCCCTCGCCGGTGTCCGCCCGTTCACCGGTGAGGGCGCGATCACCGTCGCCATGAAGCACGTGCGCGACGCGCCGCCGCCGCTGCCCGCCGATCTGCCCGCCAACGTGCACGAGCTGATCGCGATCACCATGGCCAAGGACCCGGCGCAGCGTTACCACAGCGGCGGCGAGTTCGCCGACGCCGTCGCCGCCGTGCGCGCCGGGCACATGCCGCCGCTGCCCGGCGGTGCGGGTGCGTCGATGACCGGCGCCACCCGGGTCCTGCCGCCCGGCCCGACGACGGTGATCCCGGCCGCCGACTACGACGGCGCCACCATGCGCTTCGGCCATCAGCCCGCCGGTCCGACCACCGGGTACACCGGCCCGGCCACGCAGGCCGCCGCGCCCGCCGCCGTCGCCGCGACCAACGACACCAAGAACAACCAGAAATGGCTGATCGCGCTCGGTGTCGGCGCGCTGCTGCTCGGCGGCGGCGTGATCTGGCTGCTGTTCGGCGGTGAGCCCAACCGCGACACCGGCCCGACCACCACCACCGTGCAGACCACCGCGCCGCTGCCGCCGCCGGTGACGACCACCCGGCCGGTACCGCCGCCGGTCACCTCCGACGAGCCCGCGCCGACGCAACCCGCGCGCCCGACGACGACCACGCCGGAACCGACGACGACCACGGAACCGCCGACCACGACGCCGGAACCGACCACGACCAAACCGGACCCGACGACCACCGTCCCCAAGACGACCAAACCCGAGCCGACCACCACGAAACCGGCGGCGGCGACGACCACGCGGGACAAGCCGCGCATCCCCACCTTCGATCTACCATTTCCGAATGAGGACAACAACGCCGTAGGCCCGAACATAGGACAGCAATGACCACCCCGAAGAATCTCTCCTCGCGATACGAGCTTGGCGAGATCATCGGGTTCGGTGGCATGTCCGAGGTGCACAAGGCGCGCGACGTGCGCCTCTCGCGCGATGTCGCGATCAAAGTGCTGCGTGCCGACCTGGCCCGCGACCCCACGTTCTACCTGCGCTTCAAGCGCGAGGCGCAGAACGCGGCCGCGCTGAATCATCCGGCCATCGTCGCGGTGTACGACACCGGCGAGGCCACCGTCGACGACGGGCCGCTGCCCTACATCGTCATGGAGTACGTCGAGGGCGACACCCTGCGCGACATCGTGCGCGGCAAGGGTCCGCTGGCGCCGCGCAAGGCGATGGAGATCGTCGCCGATGTCTGCGCCGCACTCGATTTCAGTCACAAGGCGGGCATCGTCCACCGGGACATGAAGCCCGCCAACATCATGATCAACCGCGCAGGCGCGGTGAAGGTGATGGACTTCGGCATCGCGCGCGCGATCGCCGACAGCTCCAACCCGATGACCCAGACCGCCGCCGTGATCGGTACGGCGCAATACCTTTCGCCGGAGCAGGCGCGCGGCGAGACCGTCGACGCCCGCTCGGACGTGTACTCGGTCGGCTGCGTGCTGTTCGAAATCCTCACCGGTCAGCCACCGTTCACCGGTGACTCGCCGGTGGCGGTCGCCTATCAGCATGTGAAGGAAGATCCGCCGTTACCGTCGTCGGTGAATCCGGCGGTCCCGCGCGAGCTCGATTCGGTGATCCTCAAGGCGATGGCCAAGAATCCGGCCAACCGATACCAGACGGCCGCGGAGATGCGTGCCGACCTGATCCGGGTGCTCGGCGGGCAGAAGCCGAGCGCGCCGATGGTGATGAACGACGACGACTACACCGGCTACGACGAGCCCCCGCCGCGCCGCTTCGTCGATCGCGACGACACGTCCGAGCAGGCCGCTGTCGGGCCGCCCGCCGAGCAGGGCAACCGCACCGGATTGATCGCGCTCGGTGTCGCCGCGGCGCTGGCCGTCGCGTTCGGGATGTTCTGGGTGCTGATCGGCCCGGGCAGCAAGCCCGACCAGGTCGCCGTGCCGGATCTTTCCGGCAAGACCGAGCAGCAGGCCGAATCCGAGCTCGTGAAGGCCGGTTTCAGCGTGGCCGTGCAGCAGAAACCGGACGGCAAGGTGGCGCCGGGCAATGTGATCGCCACCCAGCCGCTCGGTGGGTCGCGCATCGACGAGGGCAGCACTGTCACCCTGCAGGTGTCGACCGGACCCGCGCAGGTCGCGGTGCCGCGCATCCTCGGGATGACCCAGGCCGAGGCCGAGCAGGCGCTGAATTCGACCGGGCTGCAGATGGATCCGAACGTGCAGCGGCGCGCCTCCAGTGTCGCCGACACCGACCGGGTGATCGGGCAGGAACCGACCGCGGGCGTGCGCGTCGACATCGAACAGCCGATTGTCGTCGTCATCGGCAGTGGGCCCGAACAGGTCCGGGTGCCCGATGTGGTCGGCCAGGACATCTCCGTCGCCGAACCGAATCTCACCGTGAGCGCCGGATTCAAGGTCGAGGTCAAAGAGGTGCTCTCGCCCCAGCCGAAGGGGCAGGTGCTCTCCACCAGCCCGGCGGGTGGCAGCAACGCGGAGAAGGGCTCGACCATCACCGTGCAGGTGTCCCTCGGCGACCGCATCACCGTCCCCGACCTGACCGGGCTCACCCCTACTCAGGCGCAGGAGAAGTTGCGGGCGCAGGGCTGGACCGGTCAGCTCAGCCAGACCACGGTCATCACCCTCGACGGCAGTGCCTCGGGCAAGGTCGTCGGGCAGAACCCCCCGGCTGGCTCCTCGGTGACGATGAGCGGAAATGTGATTCTGCAGGTCGGGGCCTCACCCATTCCCCGGTGAGGCCCGCGGGCCTAGACTCGAGCTAGCTCCATCCCACCCAGCACTGCTGAACGAGGAGGTAGCCCATGACCACTGCCAGGGACATCATGAAGCCCGGCGCCCAGTGGATCACCCGCGACGACACGGTGGCGACCGCCGCCGCGGCGATGGCCGATCTCGGTGTCGGCTCGCTCGTCGTCGCCGACGACAACGAACGTATGTGCGGCATCATCACCGACCGCGACATCGTCGTGAAGTGCATCGCGCGCGGCCTGTCACCGGAGCTGACGACCGCGGCCGAACTGTGTGAGGCGACGCCGCGCTGGATCAGCGCCGACGCCGATGTGGAAGACGTGCTCGACCAGATGGAAGACCATCGGGTCAAGCGGATGCCGGTGATCGAGAACAAGCGGCTGGTCGGCATGATCAGCGAGGCCGATCTGGCCCGTCACCTGGACGACAATCAGCTCGGCGAGTTCGTCACCGCCATCTACGGGCGGCCCTGACGCCCGTCAGCTCAGGTCGAGGTGTTCGTTCATCGACCTGGCCGCCTCGGCCAGGTCGGTGAGTTCCACGACTTCCACGCCGTTCGTGCGGAGTTTGTCCACACCCTCGCAGGCGGCGACGAACAGGCTCGGCTCGCGCCAGGCGATGACCACCCTGGGGATACCGGCGGCCAGGATGCGGTCGGTGCAGGGCTGCCGGGTCGCGGTCGCGCGCGTGGAGCACGGCTCGAGGGTGCTGTAGATCGTTGCCCGGGCCAGCCGTGGGTCGTGGGGGTCGAGCTTGTTCAGTGCCGATTCCTCGGCGTGCACCTTCTCGTCGGTCTCGCGTGAGTAGCCGGTGGAGATCTCCACACCGTCGACGACGATGACCGCGCCCACCGAATAGGCCGTGGAACTGGGCGGACACTGCCGGGCCAGCTCGATGGCCCTGTGCATAAAGCGGTGGTCGAGGCTGTCTGTGTGCACGTTTTCCCCTGGCTTCGAAAGTTATCCACAGCCTGTGACAGATGTGGATTCGGTCATGTTCAGGTTGTGCAGTACGCCGGTGGATGAACTGTGAACAGCGGTATTTCCCCAGGTCGGGAGCTGGAATTCGATCACAGGGGCGGTTGGTGAACGAGGTCCGTCGGCGCGCCGACCAGGTAGTTCAGCACAGCGACATCCCCAAGTTGTTCCACATCTGTCAAGCGGAGTCGACGCTGGGGGCCGCCGGGGAACAGGGCAGGACCGACGAAGCGGGGCGCGGCCGCGTCGCCCACCAGAATCGGTGCGATCGCGAGGCGGATCTCGTCCACCAGGTCGGCGGCGAGGAAACCGGTGTGCATGCCGGTGCCGCCTTCGACCATCAGCCTGTGGATATCTCGGGCGGCGAGGTCGTCGAGCAGGGCGGTCAGGTCGAGGGTGTCGCCGAGGCAGACGACCTCGGCGGTGTCACCCAGCCGGTCACCGAGGCGGACCGCGCCCGCCGTGGTGGTGTAGACGAGTTTTGCGCCACCGGTGTGCCAGAAGCGCAACGCCGGGTCCAACTCACCCGACGCGGTGACGGTGATCTTCACCGGATACTCCGGGCGACCCGACGCCACGCGGGTCGCCCGCCGCTCGGCACTGTTCACCAACAACCGGGGATTGTCGACGCGCAGAGTGCCCGCGCCGATCAGGATCGCGTCGGCCTCGGCGCGCAGCCGATCGACCTCGTCGAAGTCGGCGCTGTTGGACAGCAGTAGACGCTGGGCGCTCGCGTCATCGATGTAGCCGTCCAGACTGGTCGCCACGGACAGCAGCACCCACGGCCGACTCGGCGCGACAGCGCTGGGGCCGTCACTTGCGGTTGTTTCGGCGGCACGGACAGACTCGGCCGCACCACCTACCTCCTCGGCCGCTCCGCCCATCGACTCAGTCGATCGGTCGACTGGGGACGTCTCCACGCCGCGGCGTGGATGGCCGTCGCTCGGTGCTCCGGGCCCGTCGCTCACCGGGTCACCAGCGCGGCGACCTCCGCCTCGAGCGCCGACACCAGCGCTTCGGCCGGGCGTTCGCCGCAGACCTCGAGCCAGTTGGCCAGCATCCGGTGCCCGCCCTGGGTGAGCACCGACTCCGGGTGGAACTGCACACCGTGGATCGGCAGGCTGCGATGCCGCATGGCCATCACGATGCCGCTCTCGGTGTGCCCGACCACTTCCAGCTCCTCGGGCATGGTCTCCGGGAGCACGGTGAGCGAGTGGTAGCGGGTGGCGGTGAACGGGTCGGGCAGACCGGCCAACACGCCCGAGCCGAGGTGGTACACCGAACTGGTCTTGCCGTGCAGCAGTTCCGGCGCCCGGTCGACGGTGCCGCCGAACGCCTCACCGATGGCCTGATGTCCCAGACACACGCCGAGCAGCGGCTTCTCGTACTTGGCCGCCGCGTGCACCAGCGGAATACTGGCACCGGCCCGGTCGGGACTGCCCGGTCCGGGGCTCACGAGGACACCGTCGAACGCGCCGCCCTCGTCGCCGCGGGTGAGCAGGGTGTCGAGGTCGGCCAGGCGTGGGTCGTCGTTGCGCCACACGACGGCGTCGGCACCCAGCTGGCCGAGGTATTGCACCAGGTTGAACACGAAGCTGTCGTAGTTGTCGACGACCAGAACACGCATGCAACGAGGGTACGTGCCCGGCCGGTAGGTCGTCGCATCCATTACCTGGTGGGATAGCCTGGGAACCGACCAGTACCGGAGAATACGAGGACGTCATGCCCAAGTCCAAGGTCCGTAAGAAGGCCGATTACACCCCGAGCCCTGCCAGCCGTACCCCGGTGAAGGTCAAAGCGGGTCCGTCGCCTGTCTGGTACGTCGCGATCATGCTCGGCTTCATGCTGGCCGGGCTGGTCTGGCTGCTCGTGTACTACCTGGCTGCCGAGAAGATCAGCTGGATGAACGACCTCAACGCCTGGAACTTCCTGATCGGTTTCGGCCTCATGGTCATCGGCCTCATCATGACCATGCGGTGGCGCTGAGACATCGAGCTGATGCTCAACCGAGCGGATTACACCGGTGTCATTCATGCACACCTGTGGATGAAGCTGTGGACAACTCGAGGATCAATGGGGGAACAAGCCGCGTGAACGCAGGTCGACCCGCCGACAGCAAGTCCTGGACCACGCCGACCGCCGCCCTGATCGCGGTGAGCGGCGGTGGTCTCCTGCTGGCCGTAGCGGCCATATTGGCGCAGGACGGGCCGTCGCGGCTGTTCCTCGGCGTCGCCGCCGTCGCGGTGCTCGCCATGGCTGTGCTGGCTCTGCGTCAGCGCCCCCGGCTCACCATGGTCCCCGGTTCCCCACCGCGCCTGATCGTCGGCACGCTCACCGGCCGCGACGAATACCCGCTCGACCGGATCGACCGGATCCGGGTGACCTCCTACCGGCGCATCGGCCGCAAGAGCACCATGCTCGAGGTCGACGTCCGCCACGGCGAGGCCGAACGCCTGCTGATCTTCGGCCGCTGGGATCTCGGCGCCAACCCCGCCGACGTCTTCGACGCTCTCGTGGTGAACGGCTTCGCGAAGGTCGCCACCGACTGACGTTGTTTCACGTGAAGCAAAGAACTCCCCACCGCGATGGTCGCGGTGGGGAGTTCTGGTTTCGAGCCGATGGTCAGCCGATGGTGACCGAGGAGATGATCACCGGTTCGGTGGGACGGTCGTTGCGGTCGGTTTTCACCGCCGCGATCGCGTCGACCACCTTGCGCGAATCCGGCTCGATCACCTCGCCGAAAATCGTGTGCTTGCGGTTCAGGTGAGGTTGCGCGCCCACGGTGATGAAGAACTGCGATCCGTTGGTTCCCGGCCCCGCATTGGCCATGGCCAGCAGGTACCCACGATCGAAACGCAGCTCGGGATGGAACTCGTCGCCGAATTCGTAGCCCGGCCCGCCGCGGCCGGTACCGGTCGGGTCGCCACCCTGGATCATGAAACCCGGGATCACCCGGTGGAAGACGGCGCCGTCGTAGAACGGGCCAGCTTCCGAGCCACCCGCGTTCGGGGTGGTGTACGGCGCGCTGCCGTCGGCGAGGCCGACGAAATTGCGCACCGTCTTGGGCGCGTGGTTACCGAAAAGCGCGATCTTGATATCGCCGTGGTTGGTGTGCAGCGTCGCCACGGCCGTCTGATGGGGTGAGGTCACGCAGCAATCGTGCCACGCGACCCCCGCGCCGCCGGGCACCTGGTGGAGCGTGGTTTTCGTGTTTGTGCCGCCGCGGCCGTTCTGTGCCACAGTGGTCGCATGAAGCTTCGTAACCCGCTCATCGCCTCCCTCGCGATCGCCGGTGCGGGCGCGCTGGCCTGGATCGCCCGCAGCAAGCGCCCCCAGCTGCCCGAACCCGCTGCCGAACCGCCGCGCCTCGGCTACTCCCGCAACGGCTCCGCACCGGCCCCCGTCGCGGAGACCGGCGCGAACTGAGCCGTCAGCGGCTCACGGACTTCTTGTACTGCACCTGAGCCAGCGGCACGAAGATCAGCAGGATCAGCACGATCCAGATGAGCGACGTGGCCACCGGGTGCTGCATCGACCAGGCGTCCGAGGGCGGGGCCAACGGGCTGGTGTTGCCGAACAGCTGACGCACCGACTCCGTGACCGCCGACATCGGATTCCACTCGGCGAACACCTTCAGCGGGCCGGGCAGATCGTTGATCGGGACGAAGGCGTTGGACAGGAACGTCAGCGGGAAGATCACCATGAAGCTGGCGTTGTTGAACACCTCAGGCGCCCGCACGAGCAGCCCGACCACGGCCATCATCCACGACAGCGCGTAGGCGAACAGCAGCATCAGCAGGTAGGCGAGCACCGCGTCGAGAAACGACCCGCGAATACGCCAGCCGACGATCAACCCGGTCAGCGACATCACGACGAGGCTGACCAGGTTGATCACCACATCGCTGATCGTGCGCCCGAACAGCACCGCCGAGGGCGCCATCGGCAGCGAACGGAACCGGTCGATGATGCCCTTCTGCATGTCCTCGGCCAAACCGGCACCGGTGAACGACGCACCGAACACCACGGTCTGGACGAAGATGCCCGCGATCAGGAACTCGCGGTATCCGCCCTCCAGCCCCGGCACTTTGATCGCCGAGCCGAAGACATAGGCGAACATCAGCACGAACATGATCGGCGACATGGTCGTGAAGATCAGCACGTCGGGTACGCGCTTGATCTTGATGACATTGCGCTTGGCGATCGTGAGACTGTCGCTGACCACCATCGACAGCCGTTCGCTCAGCCCCGGCTCGGTCACCGGCGTCTTGTCCATCGTGACGCTCATCGGCTCTGTCCTTCCTTGACGCCCGCCTTCTCGGCATCCCCGGCGACGAGTTCTTCGGCCTCGTGCCCGGTGAGGGTGAGGAATACGTCGTCCAGCGAGGGCCTGCGCAGGGCCACGTCGTTGATCTGGACCTTGTGCTCGGTGAGCCTGCCGATGGCGGTGACGAGGTCCTGGGAACCGTCGGCCACCGGCACGGTGATCTTGCGCAGACCGGGCTCGATATGGATTTCGCCGTCGGCAAGACCGCTGAGCACCTGTTTGGCGTCGGTGAGCTGGTCGGCGGTGGCGACGGTGAGTTCGATCCGGTCGCCGCCGACGAGCGCCTTGAGTTCGTCGGCGGTGCCGCGTGCGATGACGGTGCCTCGGTCGATCACCGCGATGGAATCGGCCAGGCGGTCGGCCTCTTCCATGTACTGCGTGGTGAGCAGCAGGGTGGTGCCGCCGGAGACGAGTTCCTCGATCACGTCCCACAGGTCAAGACGCGCGCGTGGGTCGAGACCGGTGGTCGGTTCGTCGAGGAACAGCACGGGCGGGTTGGCGACCAGCGCGCCCGCGAGGTCGAGGCGCCTGCGCATACCGCCGGAATAGCCCTTCACCGGGCGATCGGCCGCATCGGTGAGCCGGAAGCGTTCCAGCAGCTCACGGGCCCGTTCCTTGCTGCGCTGGGTGCCGAGGTGATAGAGCCTGCCGACCATTTCGAGGTTCTCGAAACCGGTCAGGTACTCGTCGACGGCGGCGTACTGGCCCGACGCGCCGATGCGTGAGCGCAGCGCCTGGGGATTGTTGATGACGTCGACCCCGGCCACGGTGGCCCGGCCTTCGTCGGGGACGAGCAGTGTGGTGAGTACACGGACAGTCGTGGTCTTTCCCGCGCCGTTCGGGCCGAGAAGTGCGGTGACGGTGCCTTCGGGGACGGAGAGATCCAGCCCGTCCAGTGCGGTGAGCTGTCCGTACCGTTTGACCAGACCCTCGGCGACGATTGCGTCGGGCATGATTCTCCTGATGTCGTAGTTCGCGAACCCTTGCTTGGCCCAAGTATTGCCCCACCCACCGACAAGTCGCATCCCCATTTCGGGTGGTTCGCGATGGCGGATGTACAAATCTGTTCGACATGCCGAGTGCACGCGACACGCGACGAATCGGACTGATTTTCGGCGATCCGCGAGCCGACGGGCCGGGAATCCGATGGAACCGACATCGCCGCCGATCAGCACACGTTCCGCGCAGCCGGGGCGTAAAACCTTGCGTACCAGCGGCTTCGGCTGCTCATCTGAGGTTTGTGATGTGTCACAACACCGCAGCACCCACCCTGCGGCTTCGACCGAAGACCACCCGACGGGCCGCGACACGAAAAATTCTCGGAAACTGATCCGTTGCGCGTACACGATTTCCGCGCGGATCGCGTAGGATCGTTCACGTCGGCCCCTCCCCCCCGGGCCGACCCTACGCGGGCCTCGGCTAACTCCCCCCCTTCGCCGAGGCCCGCTCCCCATTTTCCGGCAAGGGTGCAGTTCCATCCCCCAGCAGCCGGGTTCCGGCCGACGCGAGACGGCACTAGAGCGGTCAGCGATCCTCGTGGCCCTCGGGTGCCCCGACGGCCTCTTCCGCCACCGTGCGCCAGGCGGTAGCCAGCCGGGCCGCGCGAACCTTCCCGGCCACCCCGAGCAACGGCACATCCCGCTCCCAGCGCTGCCTGATCTCGCTCGGCACCCGATCCCACTGCGGTTCGAGTTCGGTGAGCAGCGCGGCGCAGCGGTCGAAGACACCGCCGAGCGCGATGTGCACCCCCGCCGACCCAGCCGGTTCGGCCCCGAGCCCACGCACGGCCGCAAACAACGCCAGCAGGGCCGTGAGCGCGTCAGCGGGCCACTGTGCCTGTCTGCCTACCCGCACGAGCTGACCGAGCACAGCGGCGAGCACATGCAGATCCTCGACAGTGCGGAACGGTTTCAGGTAGTCGGCGTACCCGTCACCGGGCAGCGCCGCACCGGGCGCATCGGCGAAAGTGACGGTGGCGTGCGGGATCTCCGGCGCGAACGGCAACGGCGGCAGCGGGGTCACCGTCGCCAGGGGACCGGCCGCGACGAGCACGGCGCGCAGCCTCGGCTTGCCGTCGGATCGCGAACCGGCACGGGCGATCACGATGAACCGGGTGGCGAAGGCGCCGAGGGTGGCGAACGATTTGGTGCCGGTCACCGCCCCCTCATCGGTGACGCTGGTCGTCATCGCCGACGGCCGCGCTCCCCCGGCCTCGGACGCGCACATCGAACTCAGTTCGTCGGGAGCGAGCGCGGGCACCAAGGCGTGCAACGCTTCCTGATATCCGCCGAGAAACGCGGGACCCAATGCGACACTGTCGAATCCGGCCACAGCGGCCCGGTCGACGGAATCGGTGAAACCCGCGCAGCGAGCGCGGTGACGAGCCCAGTCCGCCGCGAAATCCGCCGAATCGGCGTCGCCGGGGACGGCGGTGAGAAGGAAATCGAAAACCGAGGAATTCACAGAAGTGGAGCCTAGGGGAATCGAACCCCTAACCCCTGCCTTGCAAAGGCAGTGCTCTGCCAATTGAGCTAAGGCCCCTTACCGGTGGTGTACCGGCTGGCAACCCGAATCAGCGGGTGGTGACCTCACGCCAGAGATCGGCTTCGTCGCGCTTGCGGAATTTGGTGATACCGATGAGAACCGCGATCACAACACCGACCGTGAGGACAATCTTCATGATTCCCACCCTACTGTGATGTTCGGGAGTGGGCCTAGGAGGACTTGAACCTCCGACCTCTTCGTTATCAGCGAAGCGCTCTAACCGCCTGAGCTATAGGCCCGTACTCGTTTCCGATCCCCTGCCGGAGCAGTGAACCGCAACGAGACACGAGGTTACCTTACCCGCCCACCGATAACCAAAACGGCCGGTCAGAGCCAGTTTCCTGGTCCGACCGGCCGTGCCGGAAAACGCCTGTTTCTAGTCCGGATCGGCCAGGGTCACCTGGATGCCACCGACCAGATCGCAGCACTGGTTGTAGATGAACACACCGACCGTTGCCAGCGCGGTGAACAGCACCACGTTGATGAGCCCGATGACACCGGCGTACCCGAAGATCGTGCCCGCGTCGATCAGGCCGCCACCCGAGGTGCCCTCCTGGTTGAACATCTCGCCGAGCGAGTTGTCCAGGTTGTCCCACACACCCATGCCCGCGAGCACGATGTAGAGCAGGCCAACGGCGACCATCCACACGAAGAACAGCGCCACGCTGATCACCAGCGTGATCTTCAGCGTCGACCACGGGTCGATGCGGCGGATCTGCACCGTCGCGCGCAGCGGCTCCCCCGACGCGGCGGCCGCGATGGCCACCGGAGCGGCGGGCGACACCTGACCCGAGGCGGCCGCGGCCCGCGCGGACGGACCGCTCTGCGGCTGCGGCGGCGCCATCGGCAGCCCGGTGTTGGCCATCGGCAGGTCCGAGGCCGGATGACGCACATCCGATAGGTCGGGCATGTCCTTGACCAGCTCGGGACGCGCGATGCTTCGGGTCGGCCCGTCGATGCCGACGGACTTCACCATCGCGGCTTCCTTGCGTGCCGCCTTGGCCGCCAGGTCGGCGGTGGTGCGCGCGTTGGACGGCCCGCTGCCCTTGAGGCCGCCGCCACCCTGACCGCCCGAGGTCGGGCGCCCCTGGCTCGGCGCCTCACCAGGCCGGTACAGGTTGGACTGCGGCTCCCGCTGCGGCAGCTGCGCCCAGCCGTCCTGGTAGGGCGATTTACCCTTGCCGTTGCCCGAGCCGTTGGCAGGCCCGTTCGACTCGGTACCCATCCGCACGGTGGCCTGGTCGAACGATTCGTCCCCGGCGCCACCGGATTCCGGTGCTTTGGCGCCCTCGGCCGCACCCTGACGTGGGATCGGCCGCGGCTGGATCGGAGACGAGGCGACCCGCTCGGTGACGCCGTTGGTCTGGTTCCGATCGTCGTTCGACTGATTCGGTGTGGTCAATGGAATCCTCAGATCCGTTCGTTGCCGCCGCTGGTTGGGTTATTGCTCCGAGGCCGCGTCGCCGATGAGCTGATCGGGATCGGGCTCGTCGGCGTTGCGCGCGATCGCTAGCAAGGTATCGCCATCCGCGAGGTTCATCAATCGCACGCCCTTGGTCTGGCGTCCGGCTTTGCGGACCTGCTTGGCCGCGGTGCGGATGACGCCACCACTGGAAGTGATCGCGTACAACTCGTCCTCGTCGTCGACGATGAGCGCACCGACCAGGCTGCCACGCTTCGGATCGTATTGGATTGTCAATACGCCTTTTCCGCCGCGACCCTGCGCGGTGTACTCCTCGATCGCCGTACGTTTGGCATACCCACCGGCGGTCGCGACCAACAAATAGGTGTCCTGACGGACCACATTGAGCGAGAGCAGTTCGTCGTCGGTGTTGAACCGCATGCCCTGCACACCGGAGGTGGCGCGGCCCATCGGGCGTAGCGCCTCGTCGGTCGCCGCGAAGCGGATCGACTGCCCGTGCGCCGAGACCAGCAGCAGGTCGTCGTCGGCCGAGCACAGCACCGCGCCGACCAGTTCGTCGTCGTCGCGCAGGTTCACCGCGACGATGCCACCGGAACGGTTGGAGTCGAAATCGGTGAGCTTGGACTTCTTCACCAGGCCCGCACGGGTCGCCAGTACCAGGTACGGGGCGTCCTCGTAGGTCTTGAGCTGGATGATCTGGGCGATCTTCTCGTCCGGCTGGAAGGCCAGCAGGTTGGCCACGTGCTGACCGCGCGCGGTGCGGTTGGCCTCGGGCAGCTCGTAGGCCTTGGCCCGGTACACCCGGCCCTTGTTGGTGAAGAACAGCAGCCAGTCGTGGGTGGAGGAGATGAAGAAGTGCTTGACGATGTCGTCCTGTTTGAGGCCCGCACCCATCACGCCCTTGCCGCCGCGCTTCTGCGACCGGTACAGATCGGTCTTGGTTCGCTTGGCGTACCCGGTCTCGGTGATCGTGACGACCACGTCCTCGCGGGCGATCAGATCCTCGTCGGCCACGTCGCCGTCGGCGGCGATGATCCTGGTCCGGCGGTCGTCGCCGTACTTCTCGACGATCTCGGCCAGCTCGTCACGCACGATCGCGCGCTGGCGTTCCGGCTTTTCGAGAATGTCCTTGTAGTCGGCGATCTCGAGCTCGATCTTGGCCAGATCGTCGATGATCTTCTGCCGCTCCAGCGCCGAGAGGCGACGCAGCTGCATGTCCAGGATCGCGGTCGACTGGATCTCGTCGATGTCGAGCAGCTGCATCAGGCCGGTGCGCGCGGTCTCGGTGTTGGCCGAGCCACGGATCAGCGCGATGACCTCGTCGAGCATGTCGAGCGCCTTGACCAGGCCGCGCAGGATGTGGGCGCGTTCCTCGGCCTTGCGCAGCAGGTAGCGGGTGCGCCGGACGATGACCTCGAGCTGGTGGTTCACGTAGTGCCGGATCATCTGATCCAGGCGAAGCGTGCGCGGCACACCATCGACGATCGAGAGCATGTTCGCGCCGAAGCTGGTCTGCAGCTGGGTGTGCTTGTACAGGTTGTTCAGCACGACCTTGGCGACCGCGTCGCGCTTGACCGTCACCACGATGCGCATGCCGACACGGTCCGACGACTCGTCGTGGATATCGGAGATACCCGCGATCTTGCCGTCCTTGACCTGCTCGGCGATCGAGTTGACGAAGTTGTCGGTGTTCACCTGGTAGGGCAGCTCGGTGATGACGATCGTGGTGCGGCCACGCGCGTCTTCCTCGATCTCGACCACACCGCGCATGCGGATGGAACCGCGACCGGTGGTGTAGGCGTCGTGGATGCCCTGGTTACCGACGATCAGGCCGTGGGTCGGGAAGTCGGGGCCCTTGACCCGTTCCATGCACGCGGCGAGGGTGGACTCCTCGTCGGCGTCGTAGTTGTCCAGCGACCAGTAGATGGCCTCGGCCAGCTCACCCAGGTTGTGCGGCGGGATGTTGGTCGCCATGCCGACGGCGATGCCGTTGCTGCCGTTCATCAGCAGGGCGGGCACGCGCGCGGGCAGCACGGTCGGCTCCATCGAGCGACCGTCGTAGTTGGGCACGAAATCGACGGTCTCGCTGTCGATGTCGCGCAGCATCTCCATCGCCAACGGCGTGAGACGGCACTCGGTGTAACGCATGGCGGCCGCGCCGTCGTTGCCCCGGGAACCGAAGTTGCCCTGGCCGTCGACCAGCGGGTACCGCAGCGACCACGGCTGGGCCATGCGCACGAGGGTGTCGTAGATCGACGAGTCGCCGTGCGGGTGGTAGTTACCCATGGTCTCGGCGACCGGGCGCGCGGACTTCACGTAACCGCGATCGGGCCGGTAGCCGTTGTCGTACATGGCGTAGAGCACGCGCCGATGCACCGGCTTGAGGCCGTCGCGCACATCGGGCAGCGCGCGGCCGACGATCACGCTCATCGCGTAATCGATGTAGCTGGACTGCATTTCGTTCTGGATGTCGACCGGTTCGATCCGGTCGCCCGCACCGCCGGACGGTGGCAGCGTGGTCTCAGTCATCGAATCTCCTTAGAGGGCTGACGTATTCGCGGGCGCAGGGCGCAGCACCGCTCACACGTCGAGGAAGCGGACGTCCTTGGCGTTGCGGGTGATGAAACTGCGACGTGCCTCCACGTCTTCGCCCATCAGCACGGAGAACAGCTCGTCGGCCGCGGCCGCGTCGTCGAGCGTCACCTGACGAAGCACCCGCACCGCGGGGTCCATCGTGGTTTCCCACAGCTCCTTGGCGTTCATCTCACCGAGACCCTTGTAGCGCTGGACGCCGTCGTCCTTGTTGATCTTCTTGCCCGCGGCGAGACCCGCCTCGAGCAGCGCGTCGCGCTCGCGATCGGAGTAGGCGAACTCGGGATCGGTCCGGATCCATTTGAGCTTGTACAGCGGCGGCTGGGCCAGGAACACGTGCCCCTGCTCCACCAGCGGACGCATGAAGCGGAACAGCAGCGTGAGCAGCAGCGTGGCGATGTGCTGGCCGTCGACGTCGGCGTCGGCCATCAGGATGATCTTGTTGTAGCGCAGCTTGGCGATATCGAACTCGTCGTGGATACCGGTGCCGAACGCCGTGATGATCGACTGGACCTCGTTGTTCTTGAGGACGCGGTCGATGCGGGCCTTCTCGACATTGATGATCTTGCCGCGCAGCGGGAGGATCGCCTGGTACATCGAGTCGCGGCCCGACTTGGCCGAACCACCGGCGGAGTCACCCTCGACGATGTAGATCTCGCACTTGCCCGGGTCCTTGGAACGGCAGTCGGCCAGCTTGCCCGGCAGTCCGCCCAGGTCGGTCGCCGACTTGCGGCGCACCAGCTCACGCGCCTTGCGCGCGGCCATCCGGGCCTGCGCCGACGACACGGCCTTCTGCACGATGGTCTTCGCGTCGGCCGGGTTGGCCTCGAACCAGTGCGTGAGGTGCTCGTTGCAGGCACGCTGCACGAACGACTTCACCTCGGTGTTGCCGAGCTTGGTCTTGGTCTGGCCCTCGAACTGCGGCTCGCCGACCTTCACGCTGACGATGGCGGCCAGGCCCTCGCGGATGTCGTCGCCGGTGAGGTTGCCGTCCTTCTCCTTGAGGAGCTTCTTCTCCTTGGCGTACTTGTTGACCACCGTGGTGAGCGCCGCGCGGAAACCCTCCTCGTGGGTGCCGCCCTCATGGGTGTTGATGGTGTTGGCGAAGGTGTGCACGGACTCGGAGTAGCCCGAGTTCCACTGCATCGCGACCTCGAGCTCGTGGCCGGTGCCCTTGCCGGTGAACCCGACGACCGAGTTGTGGATGGCCGACTTGGTGCGGTTGATGTGGCGCACGAAATCCACGAGACCACCCGGGTAGTGGTAGGTGCGGGTCTTCACCTTGTGCTCGACCGGCGCGTCGGCGTCCTCGGCGTGCTTGGGCGCCTCGGCCGTCTCGCTGACCACCTCGTCGGTGACCTCGGACTCGGTGACCCGCTCGTCGGTCAGGGTGATGGTCAGGCCCTTGTTGAGGAACGCCATCTCCTGCAGCCGTCGCGCGACCGTCTCGAAGTTGTAGGTGGTGGTCTCGAAGATCTCCGGATCCGCCCAGAACCGGATGGTGGTACCGGTGCGGCTGGTCGGCTCGCCCTGGACCAGCTTGCCGGGCTTGGAGTCCTTGTAGACCTGGGTCCAGTGGTAGCCGTCGTTGTCGATCTCGGCTTCCAGCTTGCTCGACAGCGCGTTGACCACCGAGATACCGACGCCGTGCAGACCACCGGACACCGCGTAGGCGTCGGAGTCGAACTTGCCGCCCGCGTGCAGCTGGGTCATGACGACCTCGACGGTCGGAATGCCCTGCGCGTGCATGGCGGTGGGGATACCACGACCGTCGTCGACGACCTCGACGCCACCGTCGGCGAGCAGCGTCACGTCGACCCGGGTCGCGTGGCCTGCCATCGCCTCGTCGACAGAGTTGTCCACAACCTCCCAGATCAGGTGGTGCAGACCGCGTTCACCGGTGGAACCGATGTACATGCCAGGGCGCTTGCGCACCGCCTCGAGACCCTCGAGGACCGTGATGGAAGAGGCACCGTAGCCCTGATTGTTGCCCGATGCGTTGGAGTCGTTGGCAGCCACTTGTCGGTAGCTCTCCTTACTTGCTGATCCCTGGCGCGGACAGCTCGCAAGCGGCTGCACAACACGCGCGTCGAGGGTTCGCCGCTGGTTACGTCACCATCCTACTGGTAAGGCCAACTTACAGTGCACCTACGACACCCCTGGCTTCGCCGTGAATGCGAGAACTCGAGGAAGCGCGAGTGGCTTCCGCCTCGCCGCGTGTTTTGCCGGTCGTAGGGGCCGCTAGGGTTCGTCTCCGCGCGGGGCGCGCCGGAACCGGTTTTTCCGGGGGCCGCACACCTCCCCCGAAGTTGTCCACAGGTTTTGTCCACAGCCTGCGAATCTGGGGATCGAACCGACCGCGCCGCAACGGAACTCACGCCGGTGACCGACCGGCTATCCGTAGGTGTCGCGTGGACCCCGGCCCTTGATGTGGCGTTCGCCCTTGCGCCAGCTCGGCGCCGCTGGACCGGTGATGCGCAGGGAGGTGACCACACCCTGCCCGACCGCCGCGTTGATCTTGGCGAGGATCTGGCTCTGCAACATTCGTAGCTGCGTGGCCCAGGCCGTCGACTCCGCCGCGATCTTGAGTACACCGTTCTCCAGCGTCACCGGAGTGGCGTGCGCGGCGATGTCCTCACCGACCACGCTCGACCAGCGACCGAAGACCATGCCCTCGGAAACCTTGCCTGACCAGCCACGACTCTTCGCGATCGAGCCCGCGAGCGCGGACAACAGCTGGGGATCGCGCGCGTCGGGGCCCGCACCGGACCAGCCGCTGCGGCGCCGTCCACCCGCGCGCAGCTTGCGCACCGGCGACGCCCGCCCCTGCCCGACCGACTTGCCACTGGCCTTGGCCGCCGCCCGGGCTTCCTCGAGGGCGCGGCGGGCCAGATCGATCCCGCGCAGTTCCGCTTCCGGCTCGTCCTGCACGCGGTCCCACCTTCCGGTCTCGAGGCTTGTCGGTCGTTTCGGGAGTCTACGCCGGATGCCCGACTGCGCCGCTGCGCACCGATCCGGCATCGGGCCAGCATGTGCACGGTTTTCCACAGGGCCTGTTGATAACTATGGCTGGCTGTGCATATCTTCGGCCACGATCTGTGAGGTCCGTCGGTCCGCCTCGCCCTCGGTCCGCACCCGCAGGGGCGCGGCGGCCAGTTCGGCGGGCACGTCCTCGGCCACGGCAGCGGTGATGAGCACCTGCTCGGCCCCTGCCGCCACCTCCGCGAGGGCGGTCCGCCTGCGCCGGTCCAGTTCGGCGAACACATCGTCGAGCAGTAGCACCGGTTCGGCGCCGGTGTTGCGCAGCAACTCGAACGAGGCCAGCCGCAACGCCAGCGCGAACGACCACGACTCGCCGTGGCTGGCGAACCCCTTCGCGGGGGCGCTGCCGAGCAGCAGCTCGAGATCGTCACGATGGGGACCGACCAGGCACACCCCTCGATCGAGTTCGCGGCCGCGCGCGGCGGCCAGTTCGCGCAACACGATCTCGCGCAGCTGGTCCACGTCGTCGGGTTCGGGGGCGCGGGCGGGGTCGAGCAGGTCCGGCGGCAGATACCCGGAGCGGTAAGCGATTGCGGCCGGGCGTGATTCGGGCGCGATCGACCGATAGGCCTGTGCCAGATAGGGATACAGATCGTGCACCAGGCGCAGGCGCTGCGCGAGCAGCACCGAGGCGTGCTCGGCCAGGTGCCCGTCCCACACATCGAGGGTGCTCAGGTCGGAGCGCGAACGCACCTGGCGCCCAGCGGTTTTCAACAGCGCCGAGCGCTGGCGCAACACCTTGTCGTAGTCGGCGCGCACCCCGGCCAACCTGGGCAGGCGGGCTGTGCACAACTCGTCGAGGAACCGGCGCCGCTCCCCCGGGTCGCCACGGACGAGGGCGAGATCCTCGGGCGCGAACAACACCGTCTGCAGAATGCCGAGGATTTCGCGGGAGCGGCGCACCGGCGACCGATTGATCTGGGCGCGATTGGCCGCGCCCTGCTTGAGCTCGACATCCACCCGCAACTCGCGGCCCGCGTTCACCACGGTCGCCCCGATCGCGGCCTGGGTGGCACCCATCCGGATCAGCGGCGCGTCGGCGGAGACCCGATGCGAACCGAGCGTCGCGAGATAGCCGACCGCCTCGAGCAGATTGGTCTTCCCGTTGCCGTTCGCCCCCAACAGGACGGTACGGCCTGGGGACAACTCCAGCTCGGCGCGTTCCCACGAGCGGAAATCACGAACCGACAGCGCACGGATGAACATGTGCGGCGCGGCCCCGCTCAGCCGGGCAGCCGGACCGGCATCAACAGGTAGATGTACTGGCTCTCCAGCGCCGCGAACGCACCGGACTCGAGCACCTTGGGCTCCTCGTCGGAGGCGGGCAGCAGCACGGCGGGACGACTCGGCGTGGTGAACCCGAAGGTGACCCGATCCGCGTGCAGCGCCGACAACCCCTCGGTGAGGTATCCGGGGTTGAACGCGATGGTCAGCGGCTCACCACGGAAGTCGGCCTCGAGCCATTCCTCGGCGCGGCCCGCGTCGTCCCCACCCGCCGACAGCAGCACACCGTCTGTGGAGAACTCGAGCCGCACCTGGGCGCCGCGCTCGGCCACCAGGGCCACACGCTTGATCGCCTCCGACAGCGCCGACACCGGCAGCGTGGCGATGGAGGTGTGCTCCTTGGGGAGCAACTGGCGGAACTTGGGGAATTCCGCGTCGAGCAGGCGCGTGGTGGTCCGCCTGCCCGCGTTGACGATGCCGAGCAGGCCGTCGGCACCGCTGCCGTTGCCGAGCGAGAGCTGCACGGGCGCCGAGGCGGCACCGAGGGTCTTGGCGGCTTCCGACAGCGTGCGCGCGGGGATGAGCACCGCGGTCTCGATGTCGGGCCGGGTCGGCTGCCACTGCAGGTGCCGCACCGCGAGACGGAAGCGGTCGGTGGCGGCGAGCACCACGTCGTTGCCCTCGATCTCCACCCGGATACCGGTGAGCATGGGCAGGGTGTCGTCACGGCCCGCGGCGACGGCCACCTGACCGACGGCCTCGGCGAACACGTCGACGGTGAGTTCACCGGTCTGCTGGGGCACCTCGGGCAGCTGGGGATAGTCCTCGACCGGCATGGTCGGCAGGGAGAACTTGGCGCTGCCACAGGCGATGAGTACGCGGGTGCCGTCGACGGAGACGTCGACCGGCTTGTTGGACAGGGCCTTGGTGATATCGGCCAGCAGCCTGCCCGAGACCAGCACCTGGCCCGGACCGGCGACCTCGGCCGCTACGCGCATCTGCGCGGAGACCTCGTAGTCGAACCCGGAGACCGTCAGGCCGTTCTCGTCGGCCACCAGCAGAACGCCACCGAGAACCGGCACAGGAGGCCGGGACGGCAGGCTGCGGGCCACCCAGGCCACCGACTCGGCGAAATCCTCTCGGGCGACCCGAAACTTCATGCTCGCAAGCTCCATCGCCCGATTTGTCCTCTCCGAGTTTCGAATCCGTATGCGGGTGTGTTCAGCGGAGTTGAGGTGCTGCGTCGGCCGCGCACTGAGTCTCGCACAACCGGCCGACAACCAAACGGTACCCGGACAACGCGTGATCTCCGCATCGACCCTCTAGGAGTTCCGCGCGTCCTCGACCCGTCCCCTCTTGTCCTTGCCTGCCTGTGAGTGAACCACCGATCGAGCCGAGCCTGTTCGACCGAGTTTCCACACACCCTGTTTTCAAGAGATCTCTTCTAGAAGAAGAACTGAAGTAGTAGTAGGCACTGTGGAATCTGTGGACTTCGCCCGTTTCCGCAGCTCAGCGGGCCTGGTGGCATGGGGATGGCCGTGGAGTGACTCGAGGATGAATCGGCGGTGTCTGTGGACACACGAGGTTGTCCCAGATCCATCCTCGAGTAGTCCTCGAGTTGTTCCACCGATTTCACCCACTTGTTCACACCTCGACCGAGGGTGGTGACGAACCGGTGGATTCCTCGAGGAGTCCACAAGAAGTCCTCGAGGAATCCACAGGCCGGATTCGCCGCCGCCGCAGGTCAGCGGCACTCACAGGCTGTGGGCAGACGAACCTGGGGATGATGTGCACAACTTCCTGTGAGTAGATGCTCCCCAGTTCCCTCCCCAGGCCTGTGGGTGAACCGGTGCACAACCGGTGGATTCCTCGAGGACTCCACAGGGATTCCACAGGGCAAAAAAGAACACCGCCCCAGCTCAGGGCGGTGTTCGGGTTGGGGATGAAATCAGCGGGAGCGCTGTTTGATTCGGGCTGTGAGTTCTTGGACCTGGTCGTACACGCGACGGCGCTCGGTCATCTCCTTGCGCACCTTCTTCTCCGCGTACATGACCGTCGTGTGGTCGCGGCCGAACGCCTGACCGATCTTGGGCAGCGACAGGTCGGTCAGCTCACGGCACAGATACATCGCGATCTGGCGGGCCTGCGCCAGCGGACGCGCCTTGCCCGGACCCGTCAGCTCCTCGAGTGTGGTGTTGAAGTACTCGGCGGTCACAGCCATGATCGTGGCCGCGTTGATCTCGAGCGCGGCGGTGTCGGGCATCAGGTCCCGTAGCACCACCTCGGCCAGCGACAGGTCGAGCGGCTGCCCGTTCAGTGAGGCGAAGGCCGTCACCCGGATCAGCGCGCCCTCCAACTCACGGATGTTGCGTTCCACCCGGCTGGCGATCAGTTCGAGCACGTCGTGCGGCACGTCGAGCCGATCCATCCGTGCCTTCTTGCGCAGGATGGCGATGCGGGTCTCGAGCTCGGGCGGCTGCACATCGGTGATCAGGCCCCACTCGAACCTGGTCCGCAGCCGCTCCTCGAGGGTCGCCAGCTGCTTGGGCGGACGATCCGAGGACACCACGATCTGCTTGTTCGCGTTGTGCAGGGTGTTGAAGGTGTGGAAGAACTCCTCCTGGATGCCTTCCTTGCCCTCGATGAACTGGATGTCGTCCACGAGCAGGATGTCGGTCTCGCGGTAGCGACGCTTGAACGCCACCTTGCGGTCGTCGCGCAGGCTGTTGATGAAGTCGTTGGTGAATTCCTCGGTCGACACGTACTTCACCCGCATACCGGGGAACAGCCGCTGGGCGTAGTGCCCGGCCGCGTGCAACAGGTGCGTCTTGCCCAAACCCGAAGCGCCCCAGACGAACAGCGGATTGTAGGCGCGCGCGGGCGCCTCGGCGATGGCCACCGCGGCGGCATGGGCGAACCGGTTCGACGCGCCGATCACGAACGTCTCGAAGGTGTACTTCGCGTTCAGGCTGGCCGAGCCCGACGACTGCGGCGGCGCCTCGGGAGCCTTGCTGAAGTACGTCGGCCAGTTGTTGCGCGCGTCGACCACCGGCTCATCGTCGACGGGCTGGGCGCCCGGAGTTCCCGGACGCGGCGGCTCGGGCGCGGGATCGGCCGGTGCCTCCTCGGCGACGCGAGCTGCGACCGGCTCCTCCTGCGGTTGCGGCCGACGCGGGGCGCGCGCGGGCGGATCGGTGCCGAACAGTGTCTCCTGCCCGGAATGATCGCGCCGCGACGAGCCCGGCTCGCGCCTGCCCTGGGCCGGTTCGGGGGCGCGCTGCTCGGGCCGGGCGCCGCGGAAGTCGGGGCGACCGGCGAACTCGCCGTTGGTGAAGTCGGGCACGGGATAGGCGGCGGTCGGCTCGAAATCGGCGCCGGGGAAATCGTCACCGGAGTACTCGGCGGGCTGCTGATACTCCGATTGCTGCTGGTAGTCGGTCTGCGGCTGGTACTCCGGCTCGGTCGGGTATTCCCGCGCACCCGCGTATTCGGCGCGCTCGCCGTACTCCCCGGTCGGGGCGGCGAATTCGCGGCCGCCGAAGCCGCCGCCGTACTCACCGTCGCGCTGGTAATCCGGCGCCTGCTGGTACTCGGGTGCCTGCTGGTACTCGGAAGCCTGCTGATAGTCGTTGCCGTACTCGCCGGGGCTGCCGTTGTAGTCGTCGGCGCCGTAACGCGGCCTGCCGTAGTCGCCGCGCTGCGGGTAATCGGGCACGCTGAAATCGGGTCCGGGATACCCGGCGGGCGGTCGAACCTGCTCGCGCGGCCGCTCCGGACGACTCGTCATCCTGGCGTGCCGGGGCGAGCTACCCGTGCGCTCCCCCGCGGCCGGGCTCGGCGCGGCAATGCGGACGCCGAGTCCCTCCACCTGCGGACCGAGGCGGCGACCGAGGGAACGCAGGATCGGCTCGCGCAGATCACGCTCGATCGCCTCCTGAGCCAGCGACGACGGAACGGACAGCAACGCGAAACCCTGGGCGACGGTGAGCGGTTTCACCAGCTTCAACCACGCCTGCTGGGCGCGGCTCACCGCGGGAATGGCGCCGTCGGCCGAGCCGGTGGTGAGTTCGGCGACCACCTCAGGCCACACTGTGGCCAGCACGTTCTGCTCGTCGTCCATGCAGCGTCCTCCCCGGACCGGTTTGTTGGGCCAACGGCCGCCGAGCACACCAGCGCGGCACCTGTGACCAGGTGCGATCGGCGTGATCGAAGCGAACAACCGAAGCCGGTTCGAACGCCGTGCGGTCCCGGGATCGGACTTGGCGAGGGCACCGTCGGCCCTACGAATATGCCACTCCGGCCGTCTTTCCACACAATTATCCACAGATGTGGACAAACCTGGGGATAGAGGAATTCTGCCAGCGTGTGGCAGCGAAAGGAGCTGGACCTGCGGTTCTTCAGCAATCCCCCGGCTACAGAGGCTAGCGGTCAGGCGCCCGCGACGCCAGAGGTGTGGAGGAACTCACGAAAAGTCGCTCTTCGCGTCAGTGACGCCCGGGCGTGTCGCCGCAGGTCGGCCGCCCGACGGCCGACCGCGAAGGACCGGTAACCTGGACCGAGGTTCGGACGATTCGCCCCATCTGGGCCGAATTTGACCCTGTATGAGGCGATCAGTACCCTCATACAGTCACCCCTTGGCGCGGTGGCGGCTGTGCGCTGCATGCTGATCGCCAAGGCACTCTGTGCGTAGACCGCGGTCCGCAGCGCAGAATCCGAATCACCGAAAACTTCGGGTACCTCACTGGTGCCCACCAACTCGAGGAGTGTTGACCGTGGCCAAGGGCAAGCGGACGTTCCAGCCGAACAACCGTCGTCGGGCGCGCGTGCACGGCTTCCGCCTCCGGATGCGGACCCGTGCGGGCCGCGCCATCGTTTCGGCGCGTCGCCGTAAGGGCCGCTCCGAACTGACTGCCTGATCGCGCGTAGTCGGACGCTCGGGTGTTGCCTGAGCCGTATCGGTTGCACCACCGTGCCGATTTCTCCCGCACGGTGCGCCGCGGTCAGCGAATCGGGAGGCGAGATTTCGTCGTACACGCGTTCACGCACACGTACGACGATGTCGCCGACGGCGATTCCCTGGTCCGCGTAGGCGGTCCTCGGTTCGGGCTGATTGTCAGCAAGGCGGTGGGTAACGCGGTGGTTCGCCACCGGGTGGCCCGCCGCCTGCGTCATATGTGCGCCCAGGTGATCGATGAACTGCCCGCCGACACCGATGTGGTGATCCGCGCCCTGCCCGGTGCGGCCACCGCCGACTCCGCCGAGTTGTTGCGCCAGCTGCGCGCCGGACTCCGCAAGCTCGGCTTGCTTCGGGTCCCGGCGGCCGCGCTCGGTCGCACCCCGGTCGGTGAACGGTGATGCGCACGCTCACCCGCTTACCCGCGAACGCGCTGATCTTCCTGATCGAGCTCTATCGCACCTATGTTTCCCCCACCCGGATGCCGATCTGCCGCTTCACCCCCACGTGCAGCGAGTACGCGGTGACCGCCCTGCGCACCCGCGGGCTGGTCGTCGGATCGGCACTGACGGTCGTTCGTCTGGCCAAATGCGCGCCCTGGCACCCTGGAGGGTGGGATCCCGTGCCGGAGCGCGGGTCGAATGCTTTCACCAAGTCATCGCCCGCGCTGACCGGCGATACGAACGACGGGAGTACCTAGAGCCGTGCTCGACATCATCTACTGGCCGGTATCCGCCATCCTCTGGTTCTGGCACAAAGCCTTCGGCTTCGTGTTCGGGCCCGACAGCGGGCTCACCTGGAGCCTCGCCGTGGTGTTCCTGGTCTTCACCCTGCGGCTCGTGCTGTACAAGCCGTTCGTGAAGCAGGTCCGCACCACGCGGCAGATGCAGGAGTTGCAGCCCCAGATCAAGGAGCTGCAGAAGAAGTACAAGAACGACCGCGAGACCATGGCGCGGGAGATGCAGAAGCTGCAGAAGGAACACGGCTTCAATCCGCTCATGGGCTGTCTGCCGGTGCTGGTTCAGGTGCCGGTGTTCCTCGGTCTGTTCCATGTGCTTCGCTCGTTCAACCGGACCGGTCACGGCTGGGGCCAGCTCGGTTTGAGCGCCGAGGAAAACGCCAACATCGGCAACTACATCTTCAGCGCCACCGACGTTCAGTCCTTCCTCAGCGCCCGTATCTTCGGCGCTCCGATCGCCGCGTTCATCACCGCTCCGGTGAGTGAGCTGCAGGCGTTCGCCGACTGGGGTGGTACGCCGAGCCGGATGAGCATCGCCCTCGTCGCGATTCCACTGATGGTGATCGCCGGTGTGGCGACCCACTTCAACGCGCGCGCGTCGGTCGCCCGCCAGACCCCTGAGGCCGCGGCCAACCCGCAGGCCGCCATCATGAACAAGCTGTCGCTGTGGGTGTTCCCGCTCGGCGTGATGGTCGGTGGCCCCTTCCTGATGATCGGCATCCTGCTCTACTGGGTGGCCAACAACATCTGGACCTACGGACAGCAGCACCTGGTGTTCGGCCGGATGGAGAAGGAAGAAGAAGCCAAGAAGCAGAAGAAGCTCGAGCTGCGGGCGCAGAACGCGCCCAAGCCCGGTGCCAAGCCGGTCGACGTCCGCAAGAAGCAGGACGCACCCGCCGACGAGTCGTCCTCGGCGAACGGGACCGCGGCGAGCAACGGCACCCCGAAGCAGTCGGCCAAGCAGGGCGGCGGAAAGCGCAGACCCGGCGGGCAGCAGCGGCCGGGTAACCGTGGCCGCGCGAACCAGAAGCGTAAGCGCTGAGACGCGACCGGATAGAGGGAAATCCAATGACTGTTGAGACCCAGACCGACGGAGGGGACGCCACCGTGTCGACGACTGTGGATGTCGTGAACGACGCCGAGGAGGCGTTGATCGAAGAGGGCGAGATCGCGGGCGACTACCTCGAGCAGCTGCTGGATGTGCTCGACTTCGACGGCGACATCGACCTCGATGTGGAAGGTGACCGCGCGGTCGTGAGCATCGACGGTGGTCGCGACCTGACCAAGCTCGTCGGGCGCAATGGCGAAGTTCTCGACGCGCTCCAGGAGCTCACCCGCCTGGCCGTGCAGCAGGCGACCGGCGTCCGCAGCCGCCTGATGCTCGACGTGGCCGGTTGGCGAGCCCAGCGTCGCGCCGATCTGAGCGAGCTCGGGGTGGCCGCCGCCAAGCGCGTGCTCGAGTCGGGCAAGCCCGAGGCGCTGTCGGCGATGACGCCGTTCGAACGCAAGATCGTGCACGACGCCGTCGCCGACATCGACGGAGTGGCGAGCGAGAGCGAAGGTGTCGAGCCGAATCGTCATGTGGTGGTTGTGCCGGAGTAGGCTCACACCGCCGCGACCACGCAGGAAGTACCAAGGCCTCCGGTCCCGGACCGGGGGCCTTGTTCATGCCCCGATCACCACCACTGGCGAAGGATGTTTCACGTGGAACGAGAACTGGGTGCGCTGTCCGCCGAACTGGAACCACCCGCCGCCGCTGCCCGGCTGTTCGGTGACCGCCTGGACCTCGCCCGCCGCTACTACGCGGCGCTGGCCACCGCGGGCGTGGAACGCGGACTCATCGGACCACGCGAGGTTCCCCGGCTCTGGGAACGGCACATCCTCAACTGTGCGGTGGTCGGCGAACTGATCGACGAAGGCGCCTCGGTCGTCGATGTGGGCAGTGGCGCCGGGCTGCCCGGTATCCCCTTGGCCATCGCCCGGCCGGATCTCCGCATCACGCTCGTGGAGCCGCTGCTGCGCCGGACGGTGTTCCTCAGCGAGTTCATCGAGGAGGCCGGGCTCGAGGTCACGGTGGTGCGCGGACGCGCCGAGCAGTCGGGGGTCATCAAGGAAGCGGGCGGCGCGGATGTCGTCACCTCGCGCGCGGTCGCTCCGCTCGCCAAGCTCGCGCACTGGTCGCTCCCCCTGCTTCGCGACCACGGCCGGATGCTCGCCCTCAAGGGCACCAGCGCCGCCGAGGAACTCGAGCGTGACGGCGCCGAGCTCATCCGCGACGGCGCCACCGATCTTCGGGTCGTCGGCTGCGGCGCGGGCATCGTGGAAATCCCGACGCTCGTGATCAGTGCCGAACTCCTCCCCCGGGCCGAACGTCCGAACCGCCGCGTCGGACGGAAAGCCGCTGGCGCGGAGAAGAAGACGAGAAAGCGCAACCACTCCTGATTCACCGGTCGGGTGTATCTGTTCACCGCTCAACGAGTTTCGTACCGTGACGAAATGGGTCGAGGGTGATTGGATGCACGGGCTACTCATTGGTTTTCGCCGTAGTGTTTGGAATGTCGGGAGGTAGGCCTCCGTATCGACCAATCGGGACTGTTTTGAGCGGGGCGGAAGTTGGCCGCAGGCATGGTCCCCGCTTGGTGCCGAAGATCTGCTCGGGGGCGGTCAGCTACTCCACGGTCGAACCAAGACGCAGGTTGTCGTCGAAGGTGTGCCTAGAAGGTGCAGCGGCGTCCGTGGTGATTCGTTTCGCTGACGCTGTGCGGGGTCCGGCGGCTGGAGTGTGGTGGCGACACCGGTGAAGTCTGGTGGCGGATTATTGCCGGGTCCGTCGGGGGCTGGAATCCGGTGGCGGCGACGGTGACTGGATCCTGCCGTGTTTCACGTGGAACCGGGCCGGACGTTGTTTCCCGTGAAACAAGCGTCGGTGGAATGAATTCTGGATGGCAATGCGCGTGTCCTCGGCGGCGTGCCGCGATTCAGCTTTCCTAACGGTCGCGGTGCTGGCAAGCTATTGAGGGTCGGCGCGAGTGAGTCCAACTCCTCGAATTTCGAGTTCTCCACCGACGCAGTTTGTTTGTGATGACACGGCGCCGACGCTCGTCGGGGATACGTGATCTGAAGTTCTCGGGTTAGGAGCAATCTATGTCGAGCGGTCCGGCGAATGTTTCACGGGAAACAACGTCGCGGGTCCCGGGGATGCTGGACTCCAGCAACTTCGACGCGGAGACGTTCGGGAATACTCCTTTCGGGCACATCTCCCCCGCCGAGACCCCGATCGCGGCGGAAGCGCAACGCGCCAGCCAGATTCTGCATCCAGGAAAGGTCACTGTGCCGAAACCCCGCGAGCAACGGATCATCACCATCGCCAACCAGAAGGGTGGCGTCGGCAAGACGACCACGACGGTCAATCTCGCCGCCGCCCTGGCGCATCAGGGGATGACCGTCCTCGTCGTCGATCTAGACCCGCAGGGCAATGCGAGTACCGCGCTGGGCGTCGCCCACCACTCCGGGGTGCCGTCGAGCTACGAGCTGTTGATCGGCGAGGTGTCGGTGACCGACGCCATCCAGCAGAGCCCGCACAGCGAACGTCTGTTGTGTGTTCCCGCCACGATCGACCTTGCCGGTGCGGAGATCGAGTTGGTCTCGATGGTCGCCCGCGAAGGCCGGTTGAAGACCGCGATCCGCGATGCCGCCGTCGCCGGATACGACATCGACTACGTGCTGATCGACTGCCCGCCCTCGCTCGGACTGCTCACCGTGAACGCGCTCGTCGCGGCGAAGGAGGTGCTGATCCCGATCCAGTGCGAGTACTACGCGTTGGAGGGCGTCGGCCAGCTGCTGCGCAATATCGGGCTGGTGCAGTCGCACCTGAACCCCGAACTGCACGTGTCGACGGTTCTGCTCACCATGTACGACGGCCGCACCAAGCTGGCCGACCAGGTGGCCGAGGAGGTGCGCAATCACTTCGGCGATGTGGTGCTCAAGTCGATGATCCCGCGCAGCGTGAAGGTCTCGGAGGCGCCGGGCTACGGGATGACCGTGCTCGATTATGATCCAGGCTCCCGTGGCGCGATGAGCTACATGGACGCCGGGCGCGAGCTCGCCGGGCGCGCCCAGGTTGTTCAGGGCGCGTCCTAGTGGTGGTGTGTTGGAACGAGGAAGGGATCGGTAGCCGATGAGTCAGGCGAAGAAGGGCGGTCTCGGTCGCGGGTTGGCCGCGTTGATCCCGACGGGGCCCGCCGTGGCGCCGGGGCTCAGCAGTTCCGCGGCGAGCGTGATCGGCATCAACCCGATCGGCCCGCAACCGGCCGAGGCGTTCCTGCATCGCGTTCCCGATGCCGAACCCGAGGAGCCGAAGGAGGAGCTGGTCTCCCCCGGCGACGCGGTGTACCGCGAGATCCCCGCGGATCAGATCGAACCGAACCCGAAGCAGCCGCGTTCGGTGTTCGAGGAAGAGGCGCTGGCGGAGCTGGTGCACTCGATCCGTGAGTTCGGGTTGATGCAGCCGATCGTGGTGCGTCGGCTCGAACCGGGCGTCGACAAGTTCCAGTTGGTCATGGGCGAGCGCCGGTGGCGGGCGTGCCAGGAAGCGGGCCTCGCCGCGATCCCGGCGATCATCCGCGACACCGCCGACGGTTCGATGCTGCGCGACGCGCTGCTGGAGAACATCCACCGCGTGCAGCTGAACCCGCTCGAAGAGGCGGCGGCGTATCAGCAGTTGCTCGAAGAGTTCGATGTCACCCACGAGGAACTGGCCTCGCGTATCGGCCGCTCGCGTCCGGTCGTGACGAATATGATCCGGCTGCTGAAACTGCCGATTCCCGTGCAACGCCGCGTGGCCGCCGGTGTGCTCTCGGCAGGACATGCTCGGGCGCTGCTCGGGCTGGACGCGGGCGCCGAGGCGCAGGAGGCGCTGGCGGAACGGATTGTCGCCGAGGGTTTGTCGGTGCGCTCCACCGAAGAAGCGGTGACGCTGGCCAACCGCAATCCGTCGGAGGTCGCTCCCCCGGCGCCCAAGCGCAAGCCGATTCACATGCCGGGTCTTCAAGAAGTGGCCGAGCGCCTGTCGGGTTCCTACGACACCCGCGTGACGGTGAGTCTCGGCAAGCGCAAGGGCAAGATCGTTGTCGAATTCGGTTCCGTCGAAGATCTCGAGCGCATTGTGGCGCTGATGGAGCAAGCCAGCCCTGAAACGTCACTGTGACAGGGACTTCCCAGTCTTTCTACATCTCGGAAAGAAGGCGGCATTACTGTGGATAGTGATGTGGCGTGAGCGTGGACGAATCGGATAGCTGGAGGCTGAACAGAGCAGTGTCGACCAGCGTCACGGCATTGACCCTCGACGGGCTGGAACGTCTTCCGGCGCATACCCGGCGGTGTGTTTTCTGGGAGCTCGATCCGGCCGTGGCCGCCGACTCCCAGGCCTTCAGCGACCCAGTCTTCGAGAAGGAGGCATGGCTGTCGACCGTCATGCTCGAATGGGGATCGTGCGGGCAGGTGGCGCAGGTCGACAACAATATCGCCGGTTGCGCGCTGTACTCGCCACCGAGTTCGGTGCCGCGCTCGGCGCTGTTTCCCACCTCCCCGGTGAGCCCGGATGCCATCCTGCTGACCACGCTGCAGGCCGAATTCCCCTATGACGAGTCCGATGTGGCCCACCGGCTGGTCCAGGCGGTGGTGGCCGATCTGGTGCGTCGTGGTGTGCGGGCGCTCGAGGCGTTCGGTATCCGCAACGGCCCACCGTCCAGCTCGGTGGCCGATCGCGGACTGGGTTCGTCGATGCGGCTCATGGAACGGATCGCCGCTCCCCTGCGCGACCCGGCCTCGGCCACCCAGTGCACTCCGGAAACCTGCATGATCGACGCGGATTTCCTCGAGGACGTCGGCTTCGAAGTGGTGGCGCAGCATCACCGCTTCCCGCGCCTGCGCCTCGAACTCGACTCCGACCACGGCTGGAAGGAAGACGTCGAGCGCGCTCTCGACCAACTCCTCGCAGCAGCCGAGATGGCGCCGCCCGCCCGCATCGGCGTGCGCTGACCGGCACAACGAAAGCGGCCCCGCCTGTGCGGGGCCGCTTTCCTGTGTTTACCGTGACTCGCTCCGTCGGCTCGCCGCCGACGCGAGCCTCACCGCACCTGAGTCCGGCCTGAAACTCCGGGGAGGCGGACGAGCCCGGAGTTCTCGGGCAGTCGGTCCTGAGCCGCCAACTCCTCGGCGAGCAGTTCGGCGAAGGTGTAGGTGCCGGTGGGCTGGTCGTCCTGGCCGAGCAGGTACAGCCGCTTCACCGAGATGAGGATCGCTTCGGCGATCACGTCCCGCATACGCGGATTGGTGAGCACCGAGGCGTCGTATTCGTTGGTGAGGTAACCAAGATCCACCTGCACCGTCGGCATCTTGGTGAGTCGCAGCAGGTCCCAGGTGCGCTGGTGGGTGCGGCAGTCCTGCAGCGACGTGCGGGCGACCACCTCGCGCTGGATGAACCCGGCGAGCACCTGCCCGATCATCGAGACCGAACCGTGCGAGTTGCCGAAGTAGAACCCGGCGACACCCTGCGCCGACGGGTTGTCACTCATCGCGCAGCGCAACGAGATCATCAGATCCGCGTCGAAAGCGTTGGAGGTTTCGGCACGTTCGACATCGGTCGGATTGGCCCCCCACGGTCGTGACAGGAACGTCTCCATGCCGGTGGCGGCCATCCGGCCCTCGAGCCGCGACGCCAGATCCCACAGGATCTCCGACTCGTACACGTCACCGAACTCCGTCGGCACGGCGAAACCCTTGTCGGGGCCGCCGAAGCCGGGATCGATGACGATGCGCTTGCCGGTGAGCTGCGGTCCGGCGCGGTGCACCACCTCTTCCTCAGCGATGCGATGCGGGTTGCCACCGGTGACGCGCGCGCCGAGCAGATCCAGCGAGCGCAGCGTGTCGGGACCGCAGATGCCGTCGGCCGAGAGACCGATCTCGCGCTGGAAAGCGCTGAGCCCCTCGTGGGTGTGCGGGCCGAAGTAGCCGTCGACCCGGTGCACGTAGAAGCCGAGGTCCTGCAGTTTGCGCTGCAGGGTTGCCACGTCGTCGCCGTACAGCGGGGCGGACAGCTGGTAGATCAGTGTGCGGGCACCCAGGCGGTAGGAGGCTTCCTTCAACGCGCGATACGTGGCCGGGCCGACAACGCCGTCGACGAGCAGGCCGCGCTGCTGCTGGAACGCGCGGACCGCCGAGTCGAGCGGGCGGTCGAAGACCACATCGGTGTCCTGCCAATCGTGCTGGCGATGCAGGAAACCGAGGCTTGCGAGGGTGCTCCGAACCTCTGCGACGGCTGGTCCTGAATCGCCGTGACGAAGTCGGTGCATGCGTAAGAGCCCTTTCCTTCGGCCGGAGCGTCCGTCGATTGTCTCAGACCCGGGCGGTATTACGGGAATCCCGGGTCCAGGCATCCTACGGCGCGTCGGCCGGTGGGAGGTGTCTTTGTCGGATCGAGGAGGGTCTCAGATCAGCCCGTCGAGCTCGCGCAGCAGCGCCGCCTTGCCCTTGGCTCCGACGATCTGCTTCACCGGCTTGCCGCCACGGAACAGGATCATGGTCGGCAACGACAGGATCTGGTAGTCGCGGGCCGCGCCGGGATTGGCCTCGGTGTCGAGCTTGGCGATGGTGAGCTTGTCGGCGTGAGTGCCCGCGATCTCCTCCAGCACGGGGGCGACCATCTTGCAGGGGCCGCACCAATCGGCCCAGAAGTCGACGAGCACGGGCTTCTCGCTGAGCAGCACGTCGTCGGCGAAGGACTGGTCGGTCACGGTGATGGTGTTGGCACTGTCGGCCATGGGTGTTCTCCTCGCTGGGTGGAACGCGAAATCAGTTGGCGGAGACCGCGGCCGGGCCGTCGGCGTTGTCGAGTGTGTTGGCGGTGATATCGCCCTGCTCGGCGAGCCAGCGCTCGGCATCGATCGCGGCGCGGCAACCGGTGCCAGCGGCGGTGATCGCCTGGCGGTAGGTGTGGTCGACGAGGTCGCCCGCGGCGAACACGCCCGCCACATCGGTGGCGGTGCCCGGATCGGTCACCCGCACATAGCCTTCGCCGTCGAGCGCGACCTGGCCCTTGACCAGCTCGCTGCGCGGGTCGTGGCCGATCGCGACGAACAGGCCGGTCGCGGCCAGCTCGGATTCCTCGCCGGTGCGGGTGTCGCGCAGGGTCAGGCTGCTGACGCTGTTGTCGCCGTTGACCTTCACGACCTCGGCATTGAGCCGGAAAGCGATCTTCTCGTTGGCCTTGGCGCGCTCGAGCATGATGCGCGAGGCACGGAACTCCTCGCGGCGGTGCACGATGGTGACCGAATTGGCGAACTTGGTGAGGAAGGTCGCTTCCTCCATCGCCGAGTCGCCACCACCGACGACCACGATGTCCTGGCCCTTGAAGAAGAAGCCGTCGCAGGTGGCGCACGCGCTCACGCCGCGGCCGAGCAGTTCCTGCTCACCGGGGACGTGCAGGTAGCGGGCGGCCGAACCCATGGCGAGGATGACGGCGTAGGCCTCGAAGGTCTCGTCGCCGACAGTGACCTTCTTCACCGGCCCGGACAGGTCGATCGCGTCGACGTCCTCGGTGCGCAGGTCGGCGCCGAAACGCTTGGCCTGCTCGCGCATCTGCTCCATCAGGTCGGGGCCCATGATGCCCTCGCGGAAGCCGGGGAAGTTCTCCACCTCGGTGGTGGTCATCAGGGCACCACCGAACTGGGTGCCCTCGAAGACCAAGGGCGCCAACTCGGCGCGAGCGGCGTAGACGGCCGCCGTGTACCCGGCGGGTCCTGAGCCGACGATGATCAGGTCGCGAACTGGCGTGCTCATGGTGCCCTTCCGAAAAGCAATGCTGGGACGTGTCGGTCAACAACAGCGTAAACGGTGTTGTTCCCTGTGCTTATTTTGCGGCTGGCGCCGCGGTTCTCGGCGCTGAACCCCGCCTCTTCCCTCCCTCCGGGCACTCCTTCGTCGCACCCTCCGGTCAGTCCAGAGGCGGGGACGCGCCGAGAACGGTGGGGGTTCGTCTTTGAAGGGGCAGGTCAGAGGTGGGGCCCCGCCGAGAACTGGTGGGTTTGCCTTGGAAGGGGCAGGTCAGAGGTGCGGAGCGCGCGAGAACAGGTGGTTTTGCTCTTTGAAGGGGCAGGTCAGCCGATGTCGCGTAGGGCCAATCGGCTCGGGGCGCCGGTGGTGCAACCGGTGCCGACGACCAGGGCGGTGATGGTCGGGGTCTGGGGGCCGGTGAGCAGGACGAGGACGGCGTCGTCGCCGCGGAAGGTGATGCTCGACGCACCGAGGACGGCGCGGTCGATGCCGTTGGCCCGCACGCAGCGGGTGAGGGCGGCTTCGTCGGCGAGAGGGCCGCGAACGTCGCGTTTGCCGAGGGCGCTGAGGGCGGCGGCCGTGGTGATGTCGTCGCCGGGGGATGCGGGTTCGGTGAGTGGGGCCGCGGTCGGTGTGCCGTCGGTGGTGTCGAGGGACTTGACGACGTAGCCCGCGCCCGCGAGGACGGCGATCGTGGCCGCGGCGGCTGCCAAGAAACCCATTCGGCGCCGGGACCGGTACTGCGCCAACGAGATCGGCCCGGGCTGCGCCGCGTCGATGGTCGGCACCGACGTGATTCGGTCGCCCGACTCGAGTTCGGCGTCGGCCGGCACGGAAGTGGTTCGTTCGGTCGGGCCGTCGGCGATGGCTGATACCGGGGCGACTCGTTCGGTCGGACCCTCGCTCGCGTCCAGTTCGGCGACGAAGCGGAACATGCGGTCGGCCACGTCGTCGGGCATGCGGTGCACGACCACGTCGTCGTCGGCCAGCGTACGGAGGTGGGTGTTCACCTCGTCGAGATCGTTCAGATAGCGCAGCGCGTCCGGGTCGGTGCGGACCATGGGCCACAGTTGCTCGCGGAGTTCCGGTGCGAGATTGTCGGCGTGCAGATCGGCCAGCAGTTCCGACGGGAACGGAGGCTGCGGCACGGATCGAGCCACCTCGCACCTCCCCTGTTCTGTCGAGTTTCGGATCGCAGCATGTACATCGCTGGTTTGTCCGTCACTGTTAATGACGCATCCGGGCTAGCTCCGGTTCCCTGGATCCCGGAAAAATTCCAAACGTTCTTGCAAACGTACGCGCGCTCGGGCGCATCTGCTCTTGATCGTGCCTTCCGCCACGCCGAGCGCCACCGCGGTTTCGGCCACACTCCGCCCCTCCATCTCGGTCATCACCAGGGCGAGGCGCTGTTCGTCAGGGAGGGTGAACAACGCCTCGCTGACGACGTGGTTCAGCTCGTAGTCGGCGTAGGCGTCGCGTGGTTCGACCGCCTCGGGCATCGTCTCGGGGGTCACGGAGATGGCGCGGCGGGTCTTGTTGCGCCGGATCCGGTCGAGGCAGGCGTTGACGACGATGGCGTGCAGCCAGCTGCGCACCTCGGACTCGGCGCGGAACGTCTCGGCGGTGCGATGGGCGGAGAACAGGGCGTCCTGCAGGCAGTCGGCGGCGTCCTCGCGGCTGTAGGACGTGCGCAGCGCGGTCTGCCAGAGGTGATCCTTGTGCCTGCGCAGCAGTTCGGCGAAGGCGTGCGGTTCGCCGCGCACGTGGGCGGCGAGGAGTTCCTTGTCGCTGCCGTTCTCCAGGAACGAGCGATCGCGGAGCGTCGATTGGCGCGTTGTCCCCCCGCGTACCTGCTCGTTGACTTCCGGCGACAACACCTGACCCCTTGGACAGCGCTCATTACGGCGACTTCACGTCGGCGAACGAGGCCGATCCATCACCTGACTACAATGCGGCGTCCAGGACCGACGTCGACAGATCCTGGGTAGCTCCCAGCCGAGAGCGCGGGGTGATCATATCGCTGATAACAATTGCGCACCAACCGGACCGCGGTTCGATGAACGGCGATGTTCGAGCGCGAAATAGGCATCCACCTGCACAAACAGTGGGTGGGCAGGACTACCGCGCGGAAATTAGGGAGCGGCGTCGAAGCGGACGTCGGCGATGGCGGTCTGGAATTGACCGCCCGAATTCGCGAGCCCGGTGATCCAGACGAGCACGAAGCGAGCAGCCTGATCGGTCTGCACCGGGACCTCGGTGACCCCGTCACCCAGGCGTGCGGTGCCGATCAGCTGCGTCTGGTCGAGCGTCGGCGTCTCGGTGGGCGAGGTGCGGATCTCGACGGTGCTGCCCTCGGCGGGCGAGGTGATCGAGACATTGGTGAGCTTGGCCGGGGCGGGCAGCGTGGCCAGCAGTCCCACGCCCTTCTTGAGGGCGGGGAACTGCTGGAAGTACTGGTCGGTGCGCCACACCGTCTCGGGATTCTGGTCGAGCACCGCGCTCGCCGTCGCGGCACCGTCGGGGGTGCCCTCCGGGGAGAACACCCGCGCCCCGGTGACGGCCACCGGCACACTCGACGGCTGCGCGGGCACATCGGCCGTCGGCGCGGCCGCCGCGCTCGGCGGCGCCACACTCGACGTGAGCCCGATGTTGACCTGCTGATCGAGCGGCTTGTCCGACGCGCCGGGCGCGAAGATACTCACCATCCACCAGATCAAGATGCCGACAACCAGCGCGGCGAGCACGCCGAGGCCGACCATGATCCACATCATCCGCTTGGAGCGTTCCCGCTCGGCCGCGAGCAGTTCCGGGTCGGCCAGCGAGTCGGGTCCGGCCGCGACCGCCCGCTGTCCCAGCCGCAGCACCGGGATGAAGTCGGTCTTCTGGTCGACGACCGAGGCCTGCTCGAGCACGTGCTGCACGGTGGCGGCGGTGCGCACACCCTTGTTCGATTCCAGCGACCGCACGGCGACGGCCGAGATCTCGAACGGCACCTCGGGCCGGATCTGCCTGGGTTCAACCGGCGTCCCGTCGGGCCCGAAGTCGGCCAGGCGCAGCCCACCGATCGTCGCGGCCGTTCCGGTGACGCCGCCGACGCGAATCGGCCAGCGCGCGGTGATGAGCGCGTACAGCATGGCGCCGAGACCGCGCACGTCGGACTGGGCGTCGGAATCGCCGAGCGTGCCGGGGAAGGCGAGCACGGCGTCGCCGGAGGCGCTGATGCGGATCCGGTCGGGGTGGTCGATCGAGAGTGAGCCGCCGCCGCGATGGGCCAGTTCGGCCGCCGAGGCGAGCACTCGGATGGCCCGGGCCGCGCCGATCGGCGACGGCACGGTCTCGGCCATCTCGCGCAGCGACCGGCCGGGGGTCCACTCCGCGACGACGATGCCGCCGGAACTACCGCGTACCACGTCCAGGACCCTTGCCAAACCGGGCGAGTTGATCCGGCCCAGCCGCAGCGTGCGCGACAGAATCGCCTGCGGGCCGTCGTGACCCGCGTTCTCGCCCGACTTCTGGTCGGCGTCGACGAAGGTCAGCGCGACCTCGCGGTCGAGTTTGATGTCGAGGGCCTGCCAGAACTTCAGCCCGCGCGCGCCGCCGTGGCTCGCGAGCAGGCGATAGCGGCCACCGGCGACCGACGCGCCGGGGATCAGTTTCGGTCCGCGTTGCGGGCGTGCCACGTCCTGCGGCGGGACGGGGATCGGCAACATGCCGGTGTCGTGGGTCGGATCGTGCGGCGGCGCGGTCGCACGACGGTCCTCGGCCTTCTCGTCCGAAGGCCCGTCCGCCTGCGGATCGGTGCTGTCGTCGGGCGCGTCGGTGTGTTCGGGCCCCGCCGTGTCTGCCCCGTCGGGCCGGACATCGGTGGACCTTCCTCCTGCGGCGCGCGCCGCAGAATCAGCGGCTGGGACGCCGCCCACCGCGTCATCGCTCACCCTCGGTCCTCCTTCGGCCTGATCTCCCGTATCGGTCTGCCGAACAGCGTACGGGAACTGTGCTTGACCGGTGATGTCAACAGCACCGGGCCGGATCACCGGCAACACCATGGTCTGGGTGTCCATCGACTGCCCGTACGCCGGGAAGGCGTAGGTGTCGGGCCTGCGCAACACGGTGGTCGCGTAGATGTCCTCGGCCGAGGCGTCCTCGTCGAGGTCGAGTTCCGGCGCGGGCGGGGTGATGCCGAGCTTGCGCGAGATGGCGACGGTGATCGCCACCACCTCGGGGATGCCGACCAGGCGCATCAGGCCGAAGGCCACCGTGAACAGCACGATCGCGTCGACGGCGACCCGAAGCAGCGAGGCGAGGCCGCCGGAGACGTTCGCCAGCCCGGTCACGGTGTCGACGATGAGCATCACCGCGCCACCCGCGATGGAGGCGAGGACCACCCGGGTGATGGTGCGCCCGACATTGGACATGCGCAGATCGCCGAGACTGCGGTGCAGCAACACCCCGCCGATCACCGCGCCGACGGTGAAGCTGATCCCGGTGGCGACGCCGAGGATGATGACGACATCGTCGCTGTCGCGCGCGAGTACCGGTGCCAGCGCCGAGCAGGCGATCTTGACGGCGGTGATGCCGAGGATGATCCAGGTCGGCGTCCACGCCTGTTCGCGGGCGTAGAAGACGCGCAGGTGGATCAGCACCAGCGAATACGGGATCAGCGTGAAGGCCGACCAGCTCACCGCGCTGCCGAGGCGGGCGGCGTCGCCGGAGAACCGGGCGTAGCCGTAGAGGGCCTCACCGATCGCCGGACCGGCCAGGGTCATGAAGGCGACGATGGGGATCAGCGCGATCATGGTGAGCCGGGTGGCGGCGGAGAGATCGTCGACCACGGCGGGCGTGTCGTCGGCGGCGGCGTTGCGGCTGAGCCTCGGCATGATCGCGGTGAGCAGCGTGACGCCGATGACGCCGTAGGGCAGCTGCAGCAGCGCCCAGGCGTTGGCGAAGATCGCCGGGCCCGCTTCGTCGGCCGCGGAGGCGATGTTGTTCGCCACCACCAGGCCGACCTGGCTGATCAGCACGTACAGGATGATCGCCGCGCCCATCTTGCCGAACTGCTTGAGGCGCGCGTCGATGCCCCACAGCGGGCGCAGGTTGATGCCGTGCCTGCGGATGGCGGGCAGCAGGCTCAGCGCCTGCGTCGCCACACCCGCGGTGATGCCGAGTCCGAGGACCAGCAGTTTCGGGTCGCTCATCCGCACCGGGTCGAGGGTGATCTCGCCGGGCGTGAGCGCGTACACCGCCAGCACCACCAGCGCGACGATGTTGTTCATGACCGGCGCCCACGCACCCGGTTTGAATGCCTGCCTGGTGTTGAGAATGGCCGTGAACAGGGCCGACATGCCGTAGAACAGGATCGCCGGTGCGAGCAGGTAGGTGAGCGCGGTGGTCAGCGAGGTGTCGACCTTGCCGTCGGAATCGACGAGCACATGGCTGGCCAGGATCGGCGTCGCGGCCAGCGTCAGCACCGTGGCCACGAACAGCACGGTGAAGGCGGCGGTCACCAATCTTCGGATGAACGCTGCGCCGTTGTCGTCGTCTTCCTGTTCGGCGCGCACCAGGGTCGGCACGACGATGGCCGTGAGCACCGCGCCGAGCACGAGTTCGGCCACCATGTTCGGAATCAGGTTCGCCGAGATGAACGCACTGGCGATGGCCGGACCGAGCACGGTGAGCAGCAGCAGCTGCTTGGCGAATCCGGTGATCCGGCTGACGAGCGTCGCCACGGCGATCGACCCGGAATCCTTGAGCAGTTTCGCGTTGGCCGACTGCGGATTCGTGTCACGCGGCACCGGCTTCTCGGTGCGAACCCGCTCCGGACGCGCGATCACCTGCGTCTGCTCGGCGGCCCGCACCGCGTCACCCCCGGGCCGACTCGATGCCGCGGGCATCCCGGGGAAGTTGTCGCGAGGCCCCGGCCGCCCGGCTCCACGCGGCGGCCCGGCCTGCGGGCGCCGCCCAGGATCCACCTCAGGACGCACCTGCCGAGGAATCGCACCGGACGCCCCGGCGGCCCGCTGCTGCGGAAACTCTCCCGACCCTGGCCCTTGCCGTCGAGGACCGACCGGCCGCTGCGCAAGCCCCTGCTGCGCATCATCGCCCGTTCGACGGCCGTGCCGTTGTCCGGCGGCGCCGGGATGACCATCGCCGCCAGGCTGGCCACCTGCGCCAAGCCGTCCGCCGCGAAGCTGACCGTCGACGCCAGGCCGACCACTGAAGCCAAGTTGTCCGTCGCCGCCGGTCCGACCGTCGCCAGGCTGACTGAGGCCAGGCTGGCCGCCGCCGGACTGACGGGGGTCAACTTGACCGGCGCTGGGCTGGCCGCCGCCCGACTGACCGGGGTCGAACTGACTGGCGCTGGGCTGGCCGCCGCCGGGCCGATTGGGGTCGAACTGACTGGCGCTGGGCTGGCCGCCGCCGAGTCGGCCGATCCCAGGCTGACCATCGCGACTCAGTTGCTCGCCCGCACCGGGGTGCTCGACGCCACCGCGACCACCCCTGATCGAAGGTCCGGCCGGGTTCCCCGCGCCTCGCTGCTGACCAGGCCGATCGCCCGGCTCGACACCCGAGGGACCGGGCCGCTGACCCGGCGCAGGCGGGAACTCGCCCCGCTGACCACCGGGCGGCGAGCCGAATCCGCCCGGCCGCCCTTCGGGTCCCTGTGGTCGGGATTCACCGGGGCGGCCGGGTTCGGGGCGCCGCGGCGCCCCGGCGCCGGGCACTCGGGGATCACCCGGCGGTGGTTGCGACGACTCGCCGTAGGGAGCGGCCGATCGCGGATCCGGGGGTGCGGATCGCTGCGAACCGGGACCACCCGGTCGCGGCTGGCGGGGGAACTCCCCCGAACGCCCGTCCGCCGGATAGGGCTGAGCAGGCAGTGGAACACCCGGTCGCGGCTGCTGAGGCAACTCCCCGGAACGCCCGTCCGCTTGGTAGGGCTGTGGGCCGCCCGGTCGTTGCTGCCGAGGCAATTCACCGGAGCGCCCGTCCGCTGGATACGGCTGGGGTCGTTGCGGACCAGGGCCGCCCGGTCGCTGCTGGATCGGAAATTCGCCGGACGGGGCGGGTCGACGGTTGCTGTCGCCGGTACGTCCCGGTGCGCGCATCGCATCGCCCGCCGTGGCGCCGTTCGGGTAGCCCGGTCGCGACGGGTCCGCGGGCCCCGGGCGGCGATTCGACTCGACGGGCGGTACGTGCGGCTGGCGCGGAGCACCCGGTGTCCCGGCGTAGTTCGACTCGTCGGGACGAGGTGCGCCGGGGCGATGACGCGGCTCGTCATCACGCGGATAAGGCGCGGGTTCGCCTGGTGCTGGACCGAAGTGCGATTCACCGAGCCGTGACGCTGGTGGGTAAGGCGGCTCACCGATACGACCGGGCTCACCGATACGACCGGGCTCACCGGAACGACCGGGCTCCGTCGGGCGAGCGGGCTGGACCCGCGGGATTTCACCAGAGCCGCCGGGATCCGGTCGTCCACCGACGGCGCCGACATCGTGTTCGGTGCGCGGTGGCGGGACGGGCCGCGCACCCTGCTGCGGGCGCCACCCGGGCTCGGCGGAGTGCGTCCCACCCGGGTCGAGGGGGCCGAGGCGCGGCGGTACCGGGCGAGCGGGCGGATTCTGCGGCATCGGCTCGTCGGTGTCGCGGTCGCTCATCCCACGCTCCCACGGCGCGGCGGGTGACCAGCGGTGGGTCGGCTCGTCGCGTTCGTCGTGGTTGTGCCGATGAGCGGAATCATCGTCGCCCATCATGCCTCCTGTACCCGGCGCAACCCGCGAATCCCGCCTCGTTCTTGCCTGTCATGGTCCCCCGCGCGCCGGTCAGGCGTGGGTGTTCACTGCCGACGCAGTCGTTGCCGGGCGCGTCGCAGCCGTCCGGCCCGTTCCACCGTTTCGGGGGCGAAGCCCTCGTCGGCGGGGTCGGGTCGGCCGCGGAAGCGCCGCCACAGTCGGCGCCCGGCCAACAGCAACAGCAGTATCGCGGCACATGCCGTAATTATGGCCAAGGCCTGACCGTAGGCGTTCGAACGTACCGAGACCGAGGTCGGCTCCCCTAGCGTGATCCCGTCGGGGGTGGTAAGGGCGATGGGAATGACCAGCTTGCGGCTGTCGCTCACCTCGGTCGGTATCTGAAACGACCGGGTTCCGTTCGGCGGAAGGAGCTGTTCGCCGATATCGGTGATGTTCGTCTCGGCCGGTGCGGAGATACGGAAGTTCACCCGGATGGCCACCGGCAGATCGTTGCGGGCGACCAGCAGCAACGGGCTCTGTTCGGACGCGAGCGTGTACACCCCGCCGGGCGGCAGCACCGACACCGACGCGAAGATCGTGTCGATCTCGCGAGTCGCCTGATCGACACGCCGATCCGCGTGCAGGTCTGCCAGAGTGTCGTCCTCGCCGCGCCGGTCCGACAGACTCAGCGCCCGCAGCAGGTCCTCGCGCGCGGGGGTGAGGAAGGCCAGCGGGGTCAGCTCGGCTTCGGGCAGTTCGACGAGCGCCCGCATCATCTCGGTGATCCGCGCACCCTGCGCCCGCACGGGCTCCACCAGATGTTCCGGTGCCGCGTCCTGGGCGGCCGACGGCAGGTACTCGAGGGTGAACGGGCGCGGATCCGGCTCCTGCGCGACGAGCTCGGCGAACGGCCTCGGGTGCGCGAGCTGGTTGCGGCTGAGCAGCTCCACCTGTTTGAGCAGCGCCACGCCCTCCTCCCGGCTGGCGCCCCACTGCTGCGGCGGCACGAGCAGTTGCGAGCGCGGCCGGTCCGGCGCCGGGTTCAGCGCGGTCCAGGCCATCGCGCCGAGCGCGTCCTGCAACCGGGCCGCCCGCGAGTCGTTGGTGACGTCGAAACGCACCTTCGCCGGGGTGAACGAGGGCGTCGGCGGATTGGAACCGACGGCGGCCAGCGCGGTCGCCGACCAGATGTCGAAGGTCGTCACCCGCAGCGCCGGGTCGGTGTTCGGCGCCGCGTCGACGTGCACGTCCGGCACCCGCACCACATCCGGCGCGGCCTGTTCCCCACCGACGACCGTGCCGGGCACGAACGTCGACGGCGTCGAGGTGAGCGCGGTCTCCGGATCCGGCACCGACCCCTCCCCCGACACCGCCGACCCGGCGAGCACCGCCGTGCCGAACCCGTGCGCGCGCAGCAACTGACCGGCGGCGTGATCGATGCTGCCGGAATCGGGCAGGCTCACCCCGCGCAGCGACCGGGTGCCCAGGATCGCGTCGACCACATCGGCGGGCGCGTGCAACGCCCGCGCCGACAGCCCCGGATCGTTCACCGCCGCCAGCGCGGTCACGTCGACCTGCGCGTACGGCAACGCCACTGTGCACATCGACGCGGCCAGCGCGCGCAACCGATCGAGCCAGGCCTGCGCGTTCGCGGCACCGGTCCCCTCGCGGGTGGCGCCTTCCGGGTCCGACGGACTCGCCAGCACCCGGTAGCCGCGCGTCATCGTCTGCGCGGTCGACACGAGGTCGGGATCGATGGCGATGCACACCGATCCGGCGACCGTGTTGTCCTTGCCCGGTGCGGGCGCGACCGCTTCCAGCGCCGCGACCAGCTGTTCGAGCCGCCCACCTTTGCCGAGCGAGGCGGCGAGTTCGTCGTCGAGCAGCTCCACCTGCCCGTTCACCGACCCCGGCTTCCCCGCGACCATCCGCGGCCGGTCGGCCAGCGGCCAGAGCACCGTCGTCGCCACCGGCGTGGCCTCCGGCGGCGCGGCGACCGGGGCAGGGTCGCCGTCGGCGGGCGGCAAGCCAAGCACCGGCAGCAGGAAGCGGGCGTCGTCGAGCCGGGCCTGCGTTCCGTAGGCCGGTTCACCGTTGACATTGAGCAGCAGCGGATACACGCCGGGATCGGTGATGCCGAGCGACGCGCCCGCACCGCCGCGCAACGCGATCCGCACCGAGAACTGTTTGCGCTGGCCAGGACTCAGTTGCGGCGTCACATCCTCGAACGGGCCGGTGACGTCGTAGTTCACCTGATCGAGCCGCAGCGAACTGCGCAACCCGCTCGGCGCGAGCACGGGGGCGGCGCGCTGAATGCGCACGCTCACATCGTCGACCACCCGGTCGCCGATATTGGTGACCGTCCCTGACACCGTGAGTACCGGGTCGCTGCTCGTGGTCACCGTCCCCGGCGCCACCGCGTCGAGGGTGAGTTTGAGGAACTTCGGCGCCGACGTGTCGTCCGATTGTGCCTGCGCCACCACGGGCAGCAGCGCCACCGAACCCAGGATGGTCAGGACCGCCGTGATCAGCCGGAACAGTCCACCCGTCATCGCTTGCCGGTCTCCATCCGGTCGATCATCCGATTCGCCACCTCGGCCAGGCGCCGCTCGTCGGCATAGGCCAAGCGGGAATCCAACTCGCTCAACGGAACCCACGCAACCTGGGTGACTTCCACGTCGGCGTCGGACAGCTCACCGCCGAGACACCGCAGCAGATAATGGTGCACGGTCTTGTGTACCCGTCTGCCCTCGGTGACGAACCAGTAATCGATATTGCCCAGCTCGGCGACCACCTCGCCGATGATGCCGGTTTCCTCGGCGACCTCACGCATCGCGGTCTGCTCGGAGGTCTCGCCCTCTTCGATGTGGCCCTTGGGCAGCGACCACAGCAACCGGCCCCGCCGATCGGTCCGTCCGATCAGCGCGGCGCACCGCAGCTCTCTCGGCCCGTCCAATCCGTCGACGACGAGGCCGCCCGCCGACGTTTCGCGCACCGTGCGCATACGCGGCTTACCGCCGTTACCCGCCCCGCCGCGCCGCCGCGGCTGGCGGCGTCGACTGTTCGCGCGATCGGCCGGAGGAGACACCCAGCCAGCTTAGCTGTGTGGGTTGGGCGCGGGGGTGCGCGAGTTGGTGGTCGGGCCGCGGTGGGTGGCGTGCCCGGCACTTTGTGGATTGCGCCCACAGAGGTACTGGCTGTGTTTTT
>NZ_BDBE01000009.1 GCF_001612825.1 Nocardia caishijiensis NBRC 108228
GGACTCGAGTGGTTCCGGCTGGCTGGGAGCTCGGAAAGTGGATCGACGGGCTCGGTAAGCTTTGTACTCGTGGTTTCCTCTGATGTTGTCGCGGATCGTCGTGCTCGGCTGCTTGCTGGTGCGGCGGTGACGTTGGGGCAGCTGTCCGAGGTGCTGGTGCCGTTGGGGGCCATGTTCGCCGCGCGGGGGCATTCGCTGTATCTGGTGGGGGGCAGCGTGCGTGACGCGGTGCTCGGGCGGCTGGGCGATGATCTGGATTTCACCACTGATGCGCGGCCGGAGGTTGTGCAGGAGCTGATGCGGGGGTGGGCCGATCAGTTGTGGGACACCGGTGGGCTCGCGTTCGGGACGGTGAGTGCGGCCAAGGGGGATCACCAAATCGAGATCACCACGTTCCGGGCCGATACCTATGATCGGGTGTCGCGCAATCCGGAGGTGACCTTCGGCGACACGCTCGAGGGCGACCTGGTCCGGCGCGATTTCACGGTGAACGCGATGGCGGTGAAGATCGCCGAGGACGGTTCGCTGGAATTCGTCGACCCGCTCAACGGGCTGGGTGCCCTGCTCGAAGGCGTGCTCGATACGCCTGCGGCACCGCAGGATTCGTTCGACGACGACCCGTTGCGCATGCTGCGCGCGGCCCGCTTCGTCGCGCAGCTCGGTTTCGAGGTCGCACCACGGGTGCGCACGGCGATCGTGGAGATGGCCGAGCAGATCGACCGCATCACCGCCGAACGCGTGCGGACCGAACTCGACAAGTTGATCGGTGCCGAACATCCGATCGACGGCATCAACCTCATGTGCGATACCGGCCTGGCCCAGCGGGTGCTGCCGGAGGTGCCCGCGATGAAGCTGGAGATCGACGAGCACCACCAGCACAAGGATGTCTACCAGCATTCGCTGACGGTGCTGTCGCAGGCGATCGACCAGGAGGAGGGCGACCCGGACCTGGTGTTGCGCTGGGCGGCGCTGCTGCACGACATCGGCAAGCCCGACACCAAGCGCAACGAACCCGGCGGCGGCGTGAGCTTCCACCATCACGAGGTGGTCGGCGCCAAGATGGTGCGCAAGCGGATGCGCGCGTTGAAGTATCCGAAGGCCTTCACCGAAGACGTCGCGCGCCTGGTGTTCCTGCATCTGCGTTTCCACGGCTATGGCAAGGGCCAGTGGACCGACTCGGCGGTGCGCCGGTACGTCACCGACGCCGACGACCTGCTCGATCGTCTGCACAAACTGGTCCGGGCCGACTGCACCACCCGAAACAAGCGGCGGGCGGCGGCGTTGCGCTCCACCTACGACGAACTCGAGCAGCGCATCGCCGCCCTGCGTGAGCAGGAGGATCTGGCGCGGGTGCGCCCGGATCTCGACGGCAACGCGATCATGGAGTTGCTCGGTCTCGAGCCGGGACCGCAGGTGGGTAAGGCCTGGAAGTTCCTCAAGGATCTGCGGCTCGACCGCGGTCCGATGACCCGTGCGGAAGCCGAGGCCGCCCTGCGCGAGTGGTGGGCGGGGCAGTCCTAGAACACGATCAGCGTGGTCCCGGCGATGATCGCGTCGCGGATCTGGGTGAGGTCGAACGAACCGGTGGTCTCGGGCAGTTCGATGCGGAATTTCACCACGTCGCCACGACGGTGCGCGTAGGAGATGCCGGCCCGGTTGGGTAGGTCGTCGAGCAGCAGCGCGGGCGCCTGCACCACCCGGCGCGGCAGGCGGATGCGGTACCAGCTGGCGCGGCGGATGTCGATGGTGAGCAGGTTGTCGTAGACCTGCGCGTCGACGACGGCGCTCATCTTGCGGGTGCGGTGGGTGGCGACGATGCGACCCTTGTCGTCGAGCCGGACCCGCCAGTCCAGGTTCTGTTCGTCCACCCAGTCGATGAGGGCGCCGACCCCGATGCTGCCTTCGATGTCGAGCTGCTGCACCCGGACCTTGGTCGGCACGCCGGGGATGAGCCGCACGCCGTGCGCGATCACGGTGACGGTGTCGAAGGGGTGGGTGTCCCACACCAGATCCGAGAGCACCGTCTTGCTCTGGAAGTGGGCGCCGCGCCTGCGCACCTTGAACGTGTCGAGGGTGGCGGTGAGGTCGTGGCCGAGCAGGGTGGCCGACACCTCGCGCCCGCCGAAGCGGCTGAGGATGCCCTCGCTGAGCACCGTCATCAGCACGTCGGGCATGAGCGCGGTGACCGTGCCCGAGCCCAGGTCGGCCACCGGGTCGGCCCAGGACGTGGTGAAGCCGAGCCACTGGTCGATCCACGAGGGGTCGAGCAGGCGTTTGCCCAGGTCGACAGCGCCCGCCAGTGACCAGGACTTCGGATCGAAATACGTGGCCATGATGTCTGTGAGAGTACTGGCCCGCGGCGTCGGCGGCCATGCTCGACGGCGTGTTGAGCGGGCATCACCACCGGTTGCTTCCTCATGTGCGGAAGATTTATCTAGGTTTCACCGCATTTGCGGAACTATCCTGGGCGGGTGGCGATACTGCGAATCAAGGAAGCCGCCGATCTGCTCGGGGTCAGCGACGACACCGTGCGCCGGTGGATCGACTCCGGCGCGCTGTCGGCGAGCAAGGACAGTTCGGGCCGCCTGGTCATCGAGGGTCGGGACCTGGCGGCGCTGGCCGTCGAGCAGGCGCGCACGCCGCACACGCGGGTCGGCAGTGCCAGTTCGGCACGAAATCGGTTCCCCGGCTTGGTCACCCGCGTGGTGACCGACACGGTGATGGCACAGGTGGAGATGCAATGCGGTCCGTTCACGGTGGTCTCGTTGATGAGCAGCGAATCGGTGCGCGAGCTGGGGCTCGAGCCCGGCAGTGTGGCGTTGGCGAGCGTGAAGGCCACCACGGTCGTCGTCGAACGGGCCGCCGGATGAAGCGCGCACTCGCCCTGGGCGCCGCGCTCACCGTCCTCGCCGCCTGTGGTTCCGAAACGAACTCGGCGACAGGAGATGCCACGCTCACCGTATTCGCCGCCGCCTCGTTGAAGAAGGTCTTCACCGACCTGGAGGACGTCTTCGAAACCGCCAATCCCGGTGTGGACGTGCGGTTCTCGTTCGCCGGATCGTCGGACCTGGCCGCCCAACTACAGGCAGGCGCCCCCGCTGACGTCTTCGCCTCCGCCGACCAGCCGACGATGGACAAGGTGGTCGCCGACGGCCGCATCGCCACCTCGCGCGCTTTCGCCACGAATGTCCTCACCATCATCACCGCGCCGGGTAACCCCAAGGGCATCAGCGGTTTTCGCGACCTGGCCGGTGACGGTGTGTCCGTGGTGACGTGCGCGCCACAGGTGCCGTGCGGTCGGGCGACGCAGAAGGTCGCCGCCGCGGCGGCGGTGACCTTGCGTCCGGTGAGCGAGGAATCGTCGGTAGCCGACGTGCTCACCAAGGTCACGTCGGGGCAAGCGGACGCGGGTCTGGTGTATGTCACCGACGCGGCGGGCGCGGGGACGAAGGTGGCCACGGTCGCGATTCCCGAGGCTTCGGCGGCGGTGAACACCTATCCCATCGGCGCCGTCGACGGATCGGGTGACAACGCCGAGAAGTTCATCGAGTTGGTGACGGGGCCGACGGGACGGCGCGCGCTGACCGAGGCCGGGTTCGGGGTCCCGTGAGTTACGGGTCGGCTCGGCTCCCCCGCTGGGTGTTGCTGCCCGCCGCAGCCGGATTCGCGCTGGTCGTGGTGCCGCTGCTGGCTCTCGCCTGGCAGGTGGAGTGGGGACGCTTCGGTGCTCTGGTGACCACCGAGGCATCGCGCGAAGCGCTGTGGTTGAGCCTTCGGACGGCGGCGGTCAGCACGCTGCTGTGTGTGTTGCTCGGTGTCCCGATGGCCGCTGTCCTGGCTCGGGCGCGCTGGCGAGGTCTGCCGGTGTTGCGTGCACTCGTGTTGCTGCCCCTGGTCCTACCGCCGGTCGTCGGTGGTATCGCCCTGCTGTACACCTTCGGTCGACATGGCTTGCTCGGCGAACACCTGGAAGTCCTCGGTGTGCGGATCGCGTTCAGCACGACGGCGGTGGTGCTCGCGCAAACCTTTGTCGCACTGCCCTTTCTGGTTCTCACCCTCGAGGGGGCGCTGCGGACGGCGGGTCATCGCTACGAGCAGATCGCGGCCACCCTCGGCGCCGGGCCGAGCACCGTGTGGTGGCGGATCACCCTGCCGCTGTTGCGTCCCGCGCTCATCTCCGGTGCGGTGCTCGCTTTCGCCCGCGCGCTCGGCGAATTCGGCGCCACCCTCACCTTCGCGGGCAGCCTGCAGGGCCGCACCCGCACGCTGCCGCTGGAGATCTATCTGCAACGGGAGGCCGATCCCGATGCGGCCGTAGCCCTTTCGGTGCTACTCGTCATCGTCGCGATCCTCATCGTCCTGCTCGCCTATCGTCGCACCAGCCCCATCCCCGGCACCCAACTCGGCCGCGTCCGGAGCGGAGGAAAGCTCCGATGAGCACATCGTTCTCGCATCCGGCGGGCCTCTCGGTGGCTGTCCGCCTCGCCGATCGTGATCTGGACGTGGAGATCGAGGTGGCGCCGGGGGAAGTCCTCGCCGTGCTCGGCCCCAACGGCGCGGGTAAGTCCAGTCTGTTGCAGGTGATCGCCGGGTTGCTCGTCCCCGACGCAGGCCACGTGCGCCTCGGCGCCGACACCCTCGTCGACACCGCGAAAGGTGTCGCGCTGCCCCCGCACCGACGCGGCATTTCGCTGCTCGCGCAGGAGCCGTTGCTGTTTCCGCATCTCACCGTCGCGGAGAATGTCGCCTTCGGCCCACGCAGCCGTGGCAACCGTCGGGCGAAAACCATTGCCGCCGAATGGCTCCGAGCCGTCGATGCCACCCACCTCGCCGATCGCCACCCCGGCGCCCTCTCCGGTGGTCAGGCCCAGCGGGTCGCCCTGGCCCGCGCGCTCGCCGTCGACCCGCGTCTGCTGCTGCTCGACGAACCCATGTCGGCCCTCGACGTCGACGTCGCCCCCGCTATGCGTTCCCTGCTGCGCCGCGTCCTGCGCGACCCCGCCCACCCCCGCTGCGCGGTCCTGGTCACCCACGACATCATCGACGCCATCACCCTCGCCGACCGCCTCGTCATCGTCGATGGCGGCCGCATCGTCGAATCCGGCCGGGTCGCCGACGTGATGTCACACCCACGCAGCCCCTTCGCCGCCCGCGTCGCCGGTCTCAACCTCCTCCACGGCACCGCCGTCGCCACCCGTGACCCCGACCTGACCTTCGCGGCGGTGTCGATCGGCGCCGACCGACCCGACGAAACGACGCCCCTTGCCGCCGGCGAAGTCCGGCACCGACCAACAGCTCAGCCGGTGGTCGATGGTTGTGCCGTCGGCGATCTCACCGCAGGCACGCGCGCGGCCGCTGTCTTCTCCCCCGCCGCCGTTTCGGTCTTCACGCGCCCTCCCGGCGGCAGCCCCCGCAACGTCTTCGCCGTCGACATCACCGAGATCACCGATCGTGGCGGCATCGTCCGTGTGCGTGGCGCCGCGCCGAACGCGCCCGGTCTGTGCGCCGACCTCACCCCGGCCGCCGTCGCCCAGCTCGACCTCACCGTCGGTGCCCCGGCGTATTTCGCGGTGAAGGCCACCGAGGTGCGGGTGTACGCCTGCTGAGACCCGGCCCCGGTGCGCGGCGCACAATGAGATCCGTTCATGCACGCGCGACCGGAGGGCAGCACATGCCGCTGGACCTGAACAGTGATCTGGGTGAGGGTTTCGGCCCGTGGCGGATGGGCGAGGACGCCGCCATGCTCGACATCGTCACCAGCGCCAACATCGCCTGCGGATTCCACGCGGGCGATCCGACGATCATGCGCCGCACCTGCGAGCTGGCCGTGGCCAAGGGGGTGCGGATCGGCGCGCACGTCGGCTACCGCGATCTGGTCGGCTTCGGTCGCCGCGATATCGCCATCGCCCCGGCCGAACTGCGAGACGAGGTGCTGTACCAGATCGGCGCGCTCGCGGCGTTCGCGCGGGCGGCGGGGGACCGGGTGCGGTACGTGAAACCGCACGGCGCCCTGTATCACGCGGCCGCTCGTGATCGTCTGCTCGCCGACGCGGTCGCGACCGCGGTCGCCGAGGCGGAAACCGGCCTCGCCCTGCTCGGTCCCGCCGGAACGGAACTCGAACACGCCGCGAACCGGGCGAAGGTCCGTTTCGTCGGCGAGGGGTTCGCCGATCGCGCCTACACCGCCACCGGCACGCTGGCGCCGCGCGGGGTTGCCGGTGCGGTGCTGACGCCCGACGACGCCGTCGCCCAGGCGGTGTCTCTTGCGTTGTCGGGGACCGCGCGTACCGTTGACGGTCCGGGTGCGGTCGCTGTATCCGTGGCCAGCGTGTGTGTCCATGGGGACACACCGGCGGCCGTGGAGATGGCGCGCCGGATCAGGGGGGCGTTGGACGAGGCAGGCGTACCTGTCGAACCATTCGGTTGAGGGTGGGAGGCGTGATGGTGACCGACTGGAGTTCGCGGATCAGGCCCGCGGGCGATCGTGCCGTGCTCATCACCCTCGACGACCCGCGTCCGGTGCAGCGGTTGGCGTCGGCGCTGCGGGTGCATGCCATCGCGGGTGTCCAGGACGTCCTGCCCGCGGCGGAGACCGTGCTGGTCACCATGCATTCGGTGAGCTATGCCACGCAGGTGCGCCGCGAACTGCTCGCCCTGCTCGAACGCCTGGATTCCGAAACCGCACAGCCGGATTCGCTCGATGTTTCCCGTGGAACACTGCCCGACCCGGACCGACCCGACGAGGTGGTCGAGGTGCCGGTCCGCTACGACGGGGTCGACCTGCCGGAGGTGGCCCGGCTGCTCGACCTGTCGGTCGCCGAGGTGATCGCGGCCCACACCGGCACCGTCTGGCGGTGCGCGTTCGTGGGTTTCGCCCCCGGTTTCGGGTATCTGGTCTCGCCCGACCATCGACTCACCGTGCCGCGTCGGCCGCAGGCTCGTACGGCCATCCCGCCGGGTGCGGTGGCGCTCGCCGGTGGGTACTCCGCGGTATATCCGCGTGGCACACCGGGCGGATGGCAATTGATCGGAAGTACCGATCTGCGCATGTGGGCGGTCGATCGCGACCCACCCGCGCTGATCCGAGCGGGAACGGCGGTGCGATTCGTCGACACCGCGCGATAAGCCGCAATAAGCAAGGGCTGCTCAATGGTGCGCCGCCTCGACAGTCGATCGGGGAGAGATCGCATGGTGATCTTCATCGAGCGAGTGGGGCCGCTCGCGACGATCCAGGACCTGGGCAGGCCCGGCTGGTTCGATTCCGGCGTCGGTCCGGCCGGGGCCGCCGACCGCGCGTCGCTGCGCCTGGCGAACCGGCTGGTCGGCAATCCGGAGGACCACGCGGGCCTCGAGGTACTGCTCGGCGGGCTGGTGCTGCGCACCGACGCGCATGTCACCGTCGCGGTGACCGGCGCACCCGCCACGGCCACGGTCGACAGCACACCTGTCGGCCACGCCAGCGTGCTCGAACTCGAGGCGGGCCAGACGCTGCGTCTGGGGATGGCGACCACCGGTCTACGCAGTTACGTCGGTATCCGCGGCGGCATCGACGTGCCGAAGGTCCTCGGTTCGCGCAGCCGTGACACCCTCTCCGGTATCGGCCCCGACCCGTTGCGGCCGGGGATGCAGTTGCCCGTCGGTCCCCCACCGCGCACCTTCCCGACCGTCGAGTTCGCGCCGGTCCCGCTGCCCCCGGAGGTCTTCGTGGTCCGCGCCCGCCCCGGCCCGCGTGACGATTGGTTCACCGACCCCGCCGCCCTGTTCCACGGTTCGTGGCAGGTGAGCAGTGAGACCGACCGGGTGGGCGCCCGGCTGGACCGCGTCGACGGCCCGCCGCTCACCCGCGCGGTCACCCGTGAACTCCCGGCGGAGGGTGTGGCTCTCGGTTCGGTGCAGGTGCCGCCGAGCGGGCAACCGGTGGTGTTCCTCGCCGATCACCCGATCACCGGCGGTTACCCGGTGATCGCGGTCGTCCTCGACGCCGACGTGGACCGGGTGGCGCAACTCCGCCCCGGCGAACGCTTGCGTTTCCGACTCGACGAGGCGGCGCGGTAGTCACCGCACGACGTCGGCCGGATGGCGCAACTCTTGCGCTTCCGACCCGACGACGCGGCGCTGCGGTCCCTGGGGAACGTCGACCTACCGACCCCGGCGTGAGTTGAACGCGATCGCGACGATGCCCAACGCATACACCGCGGCGCCGACCAGCACCACCGGCAGCGAACGCCCGTCGGCCGGAATCACCAGGGCGGTCGCCGCGATGGCCAGCACGAACGTCATGTTGAAGACCGTGTCCTGCAGCGCGAAAACCTGCCCGCGCCGGTCGTCATCGATGTCGATCTGCATGCTGGCGTCGCCGGTGAGCTTGATCGTCTGCCCCGCGAGGCCGAGCCCGAAAGCGCCGATCAGCAGAAGCCGGTGGGCGTGATCGGTGGCGGCGTCCGACGCCGCGAGCGCGATCGGGGTCACCAGTGTGAGCTGCACGATCACGGCCGTCGTCAACGCGAGGAGCACCGTGCGCGGCCTGCCGAGCCGGGGGATCAGCACCGGCGCGAGGATGGCGGCGAGCAGCATGCCCGCCGCGGCCACCCCGATGGCGACGCCGAAGCCGACAAGTCCACCGCTCATCTCGCTGTGTCCCTCGGGCTGACGGAGCACCAGCACCATGATGAGCGTGTTCATCCCGAAGACGACGCGATGCGCTCCGATGCCGATCATCGCGGTCGTCACCTGCGTCGACCGCCAGACCGCCCGGGCACCGGTGGCCAACCCTGTCGCGAGGGCGCGCACCGTGCTTTCCGATCCCGCCGAGCCCTTCTCGGGCCCGAGGACGCGCGGTGCGAAACCGACGGCGAGCAACGCGCCGACCACCGACCCGATCCCGCTGAGCGCGACCGCGACCGCCGATGCCGAATCCCCGGCCCCGAGCACCGCGATCACCGCCACTGACGCCGCCGCGCCGACACCCGCGCAGGCCGAGGCCACCGTCGCCAGCACGGAATTCATCGGAACCAGCCAGCGCTGTTCGAGCACCCTCGGCAGCGCGGCCGACACCCCGGCCAGCACGAACCGGCTGATCCCGACGGTCGCCAGCGCGAGCACGAGGAGCACGCCCTCCCCCGCTCCACCGAACAGCGCAAGCGCGGCGGCCGCGATGAGACTCGCTCGCGCGATGCTCGCCACCAGCAGCACATTGCGCCGGTCCCAGCGGTCGAGCAGGGCACCGGCGTAGGGGCCGAGCACCGAGTACGGCAGCAGCAGTACCGCGAAACCGGCGGCGATGGCGAGGGGGTCGGTTTCGCGTTCGGGGTTGAACAGGATCGCGCCCGACAGGGCGGCCTGGAACATCCCGTCACCGAATTGGGCGGCCAGGCGCAGCAGCGCCAGCCGGGGCATCCGTGGATTGCGTCGCACCACCGAGCGGCTTTCGCGCAGCAGATGTCGCAGCGAGATCGGCCGCTCATCCGCCGGATTCGAGCCGTGGGCGCGATGGGTCGACACGTCGTGAGGATAGTGGTGCCAGAATTGAGGTGGCGGTACGGGTGCAGCGCAGGAGGAGGGTCATGTCCACATCGACGACGCCGCGCATCGAGGTGCATCGTGGCGGTGACCGGAGCAAGACCAGGATCTCCTGGCTCGATTCCAAGCATTCGTTCTCGTTCGGCGAGCATTACGACCCCGACAACACCCATCACGGCCTGCTCCTGGTGAACAACGAGGACGTGGTGCTGCCCGGCGAGGGTTTCGACACCCACCCGCACCGCGATATGGAGATCGTCACCTGGGTGCTCGGCGGCAGCCTGGTGCACCAGGATTCGCTCGGCCACAACGGCGTGATCTATCCCGGTCTCGCCCAGCGGATGAGCGCGGGCACCGGCATCCTGCATTCGGAGAAGAACGACTCGTGGCGTCTCGACGGCGCGCTGCCCGAGCACGACGAGCCGGTGCATTTCGTGCAGATGTGGGTGGTGCCCGACGAACCCGGTGTCGATCCGGGCTATCAGCAGCTCGAGATCGACGACGAACTCGCTCGCGGCGATCTGGTGACGGTGGCCTCCGGCCTACCGCGCTACCGCGACCGCACCGCCATCTCGATCAATTCCTCGCACGCGGCGATGCACGTGGCCCGATCGACCGCCGACAGCGCACCCGTGACTCTGCCCGACGCCCCCTACCTGCATGTTTTCGTCGCCCGTGGCGAGGTCGACATGGAAGGTGTCGGCACCTTGGCACAGGGCGACGCCGTGCGGCTCACCCGGTCGGGTGGTCAGCTGATTCGCCCGCACGGCGACGCCGAAGTGTTGGTCTGGGAGATGCACGCCCGGCTGGGCGGTTAGGCCGAGCCGGGTTCGCGGACCAGGGCGGTGGTTCTGGCGTTGGCGCGGGTGGCGGCGATGATCTGCGCGAAGTCGGGGCGGTAGTCGCCGTCGGGTGGTTGCAGCCAGATGCGGTAGCCGCTGCGTTCGTCGGCCGGGGAGGGCAACACCACGTCGCTGCCGGGCAGGGCGACCGAGGCGCACACCCGGAACAGCTCGGCGAACAGTTCGGTGTCGAGGTAGGAGTTGTCGGTGGGCCCGGTGAGGAAGGTCCAGCGGCCGGACCTGGGATGTCCGATGACGGGCCCGCAGCGTTGGCCGCGGCTGAGGAGTTGTCCGCGCACTCGTTCACCCAGTGTCGATGGCATCACCACGGCCCCGACGGCGCCGATTTCGAGGACGATGCGTCCGAAGGTGGCCTCGACCACGGCGTACAGACCGTTGTGCTTGCGGTAGTGACGACAGCGCGCGAGCGCGTCCTGGGTTTCCGAGTATTCCTCGGCGGCGGCATAGCCGCCCTTGCTGTCAGTGCGCTGGCTCATCACTACCTCGTCTCCGTCGACGGTGTGGAGCATGCATTCGCTGGAAATTTGCCGCTATCTACAGCCTAATGCGACACAACGACGCTGACAATAGTCAGTAGCAGGTGTGTTCACCCGGAGTAGCATCCAGCCCATGGCACCCGTCTCGCCGACCGCCGCGCGCTGGGAACTGGTCCTGCGCCTGCGTGACCTGCGCGAACAGCGTGGTTACGACTCCGCGGGGTTCGCCAGGCGGGTCGGTTTCACCCCGGCGAACTGGTCCCATGTGGAAAAAGGGCGACGAGTTCTCACGCGCACGACCATCGAACCGGTGCTCGATGTTCTCGACGTGCCAGCCGACGAACGTCGCGAATTGCTCGCACTGTTGGAGGCGAGCAAACAGCGCGGGTGGTGGTCCACTTCCGCCGCGCTGATCGGCCCCGAATTGCAGCGTTTGTACGGTATGGAGGCGGGCGCGCAGAGCATTCGCAGTTACGACAGCCTGATCGTGCCGGGCCTCTTGCAGACGGAGGCGTACGCGCGGGCGCTCATCAGCGCCGATGTGATGATCCGACCGGTGCAAGTAGACCAATTGGTCGCGATTCGGCTGCGCCGCCAGCGACGGCTGCGGGAACCGGAACCGCTGGAACTCACGGCGGTGCTCGGCGAGGCGACGCTGCGCCAGCAGACCGGCGGCCCCGAGGTGCTCCGTGAGCAGCTGGGTCACCTGGCGCGGTTGATGCGCGAACTCGACACCGTCGATATCCGGGTCATTCCGTTCAGTGCTCCCGAGGGGGCGGTGCTCGGCGGCTCCAGCTTCCATCTGCTCGACTTCGCAAGCGATCAGCTACCGACCTTCGCGTGGGCCGAGAGCGCTGTTTTCGGTGGTCACGTGGATGACGCCGAACAGGTCCGCGATCTCGGCTACGCCTTCCTGCGAGCCAGGGAACAGGCCATGCCGAGATCCGAATCCCTTGCTCTGATCAGCGACTATGCGAGAGTGTAAGATTCCTGTTATGTCCATCACAGCTCGCCGCCGCCCGGCCGATCACGGCTGGTTCACCTCGTCACGCTCCAACAACGGTAACCAATGTGTCGAGGTTCGCTTCGAAGGTGACGCCGTCCAGATACGTGACAGCAAATTCCGGCGCAACCCGATGAACCATGGCCTCGACGAGCCCATCATCACCGTTCCCGCCACCGTGTGGACCGCATTCCTCGACTGCCTGCTCGCCCGACGCCCCCACCCCGCCCTCACCACCGAGCATGCCGCCGACGGGTCGACCACTCTGCGCCATGCCGCCACCGCCCTCCACTTCACCCCCGCCGAATGGGAGGCTTTCGTCGCAGGCGTCCGCGACGACGAATTCGCCTGCGTATAAGCCGATCCGATCCGTCGGCGACCGGGTTGCCCGCGTCAGGGGACGCCGATACCCGATCGCCGACCCAACGCCACGCTCGGGCAGCACTGATCGAGGCCCGGTCTCACCTCGCAGCCGACATCGGCGCGCCCGCGCCGTGACGCGCTCAGCGCCTCTTCTCGTACCGGGTCAGTACCAAGCCGCCGGGAAATGTTCGGGTCTCGACGAGTTTCAGGTTCACCCAGTTGTCCAGGGCGGTGAAGAAGGGGGTGCCGCCGCCGACGATCACCGGGTGGGTGACCAGCAGGTATTCGTCGATCAGCCCGGCTCGCATGGCCGCCGCGGCCAGCGTCGCCCCGCCGATGTCCATCGGTCCGCCGTCCTCGCTTTTGAGTCGGTCGATCTCGGTGACAGCGTCCCCGTCGACCAGCCGGGTGTTCCAATCGACGGCGTCGATCGTCGAGGAGAACACCACCTTCGGCATGTCCCGCCACCGACGGGCGAACTGGGCCTCCGCCGGGGTGACGCCGGGCTGCTCGTCGGCCGTCGGCCAGTGTGAACTCATCGCCTCCCAGAGTTTGCGCCCGTACAACGACAGCTCCGTCGACGCGACCCGGTCGGACCACCACTGGAACAGCTCGTCACCCGACGAGGAGTCCGGTCCGTCACCTCCACTCCAGCCGATGTCGTCCCCGGGTGCGGCGATATAGCCGTCTACCGTCACATTCATGCCGAAGGTCAGTGTCCGCATGGCGCCATCCTCCTCCGGTGCCCGCGCGCAAGCCTCCGATTCGTCGTGATGTTTCGGCATACTGGAGCGCGTGACTTCGGATCTGAGCAGCCCTTCCGGTATCGACCTGTCCTTCCGTGATCAGGATGTGCGGGTACAGGACGATCTGTTCGCGCACGTCAACGGGCGATGGTTGGCCGAGTACGAGATTCCGGCCGACCGGGCGGTCGACGGTGCCTTCCGCACGTTGTACGACCAGGCCGAGATCGATGTGCAGACCATCATCACCGAGTGCGCCGAGGGCGCGGCCGACAGCGACGACGCCCGCAAGATCGGTGACCTGTACTCGAGCTTCATGAACACCGAAGCGGTCGCCGCCGCCGGACTCACCCCGGTGGCCGACGAGCTGCGCGCCATCGCCACGGTCACCGACGCGAGCGCGTTCGCCGCCCTGCTCGGCCGCTTGCAGCGCACCGGCGTGCGTGGTGCGCTCGCCTACTACGTCGACACCGATGCCAAGGACTCCACCCGCTACCTGGTGCACGCCACCCAGTCGGGCATCGGCCTGCCCGACGAGTCGTACTACCGGTCCGACGAGTTCGCCGAGATCCGCGACGCCTACCGCGCCCACCTCGCGAAGATGTTCGCCCTCGCCGCCGCCGACCCGGCCCTGGCCGGTCTCGTCCCCGCCGACGCCGAGGACGCAGCGAACCGGGTCTTCGAACTGGAACGCACCCTGGCGGCGGGTCACTGGGACGTGGTGCGCCGCCGCGACGCCGAAAAGAGCTATAACCTCACCACTTTCGACGAGCTCGCCACCGCCCATCCCGAGTTCGACTGGGCCGCTTGGGTGTCGGCCGTCGCCGAGGGTGTCGACCGTCCTGGCGCCGACCTGTTCGCCGAACTTGTGATCCGTCAGCCCGGTTACGTGGGTGCCTTCGCGCGCGCGTGGTCGGAGGTGGCGCAAGCGGATTGGCAGGCGTGGGCCGTCTGGCAGGTGCTGCACGCCCGCGCCCCGTACCTCACCGACGACCTCGTCGCCGAGAACTTCGACTTCTACGGCCGCACCCTCACCGGCGCGCAGGAGATCCGCGAGCGCTGGAAGCGCGGGGTCGGCGTGGTGCAGGAACTGCTCGGTGAGGCGGTCGGCAAACTGTATGTGGCCAGGCATTTCCCGCCGGAGGCCAAGGCGCGGATGGTGGAGTTGGTCGCCAATCTGCAGGAGGCCTACCGCCGCAATATCGCCGAACTCGAGTGGATGGGTCCCGACACCAGGGCCGCCGCGCTGACCAAGCTGGAGAAGTTCACCCCCAAGATCGGTTACCCCGACACCTGGCGTGACTACTCGGCCGTCGAGATCGACGCGACCGATCTCGTCGGCAACGTCCGTCGCGGCAACGCCGCCGACCACGACCGCGACCTGGCCAAACTCGGCGGCCCCGTGGACCACGACGAATGGTTCATGACCCCGCAGACGGTGAACGCCTACTACAACCCCGGCATGAACGAGATCGTGTTCCCGGCCGCCATCCTGCAGCCGCCGTTCTTCGACATGAACGCCGACGACGCCGCCAACTACGGCGGGATCGGCGCGGTGATCGGCCACGAGATCGGTCACGGCTTCGACGATCAGGGCGCCAAGTACGACGGCGACGGCAACATGAAGGACTGGTGGACCGACGACGACCGCGCCGAATTCGGCAAGCGCACCAAGGCGTTGATCGACCAGTACAACGTGCTCTCCCCCGCCGACCTGTCCGATGAGCACACCGTGAACGGTGAGTTCACCATCGGCGAGAACATCGGTGACCTCGGCGGTTTGTCCATCACCCTCGCCGCGTACAAGATTTCGCTCGACGGCGCCGAGCCGCCGGTCATCGACGGGCTCACCGGGCTACAGCGGGTGTTCTACGGGTGGGCGCAGGTGTGGCGCACCAAGGCGCGGCAGGAGGAGGCGATCCGCCGCCTCGCCACCGATCCGCATTCGCCGCCGGAGTTCCGCTGCAACGCGGTGGTGCGCAATATCGACAGCTTCTACGAGGCCTTCGATGTCTCCCCCGACGACAAGCTGTACCTGGCACCGGCGGAACGGGTAACCATCTGGTGATCGGGCGCGACCCTGCCGCTGAGCCGGTAGGGTCGAAACCCACTGTCAGGGAGGGGTTTTCATGCGCCATCGTCAAGTAGCCGACGACGTCTTCACCATCCGGGGCACGGATGTGAACATGGTCCTGCTGCGCGAGGGCAGCGATCTCACCCTCATCGACGCGGGCTGGTACGGCGACGCGAAGGTGATCGAGTCGGCGATCCGCGCCCTCGGCCACCGCCCCGAAGACGTGGTCGCCGTCCTGCTCACCCACGCCCACCTCGACCACGTCGGTGCCCTGAACCACCTGCACCGCCGCTACGGCACGCCCGTCTACACCAGCGCGGCCGAGGTACCGCACGCCCGAGGCGAGGTCCACGAGTCCGCCACCCCCCTCGACGTCGTCAAACGCCTCACCGATCCGACCACCGCCGCCTGGGCGCTCCGCATCACCGCCGCGGGCGGCCTCCGCAAGAACCCGGTCCCCCACATCCAGCCCTTCCCCACCGAAGGCCCCCTGGACCTCCCCGGCCACCCCGTCCCCATCTCCTCCCCCGGCCACACGTCCGGCCACACCGCCTACCACCTCCCCACCCGGGGCGCCGTTGCCACCGGCGACGCCCTCATCACCGCCCACCCCACCTCGAAACACACGGGCCCCCAACTACTCCCGAAGTTCTTCCACCACAACACCGAACAGACCCTCAACGCCCTCACCACCCTGGAACCCCTCGCCGCACCCCTGGTCCTCCCCGGCCACGGCCTCCCCTTCCGCCACGGCATCACCGAAGCCGTCGCCCGAGCCCGCGAACACGCGGGTACCCATCTCCGTTGACGTGGCAAGGACCGCATGCGGGCCCAGCTGTTTATGCAAGTAAGCGTCAGTAAAGTCGTGTTTACGGCCAGTAAAGTATAGTAAGCAGATGCTTGCTGTACGTTCAGAACGCAGCTGCCGATGACGTGGCCGCCACATCGCCTCGAAGAACGCGAGTGGTCGCCGAAGCAACGCCAGGGTTCGCGCGACGACCGCCTCTTGAACCGAGTCACGGTCTCCATCCCGCCTCGCATCGCCGATTTGGACTACGTGCCGCCTTCACAGGTGACCACGACAAGCGAGGCAGCTGTGATCGCGGTGGCCAGGCTCGAAGCGGGCTTCGGTCAGTACATGGCGCCGCTCGCCGACTTCCTGTTGCGCAGCGAGTCAGTTGCATCGTCGAAGATCGAGCACATCGACGCGGGCTGGCAGGCCTTCGGAAAGGCGGTCGGTGGCGCGAAGGCAAGTGATGAGGCGAAGTCACAGCTCGCGGCGGTGCAAGCGCTCACCGCGATGGTCGGTGCGGCGAGCGTCGGCCCGATCACGGTCCGGGATCTGCTTGCCGCACACCGGCTGCTCATGTCGCCGGACTATTACGCGTCTCGTGACGGCGGGCGTTTCCGGGATGCGCAGAACTGGATCGGCGGGAGCGACTACACACCGTTGCACGCGTTGTTCGTCCCACCGCCGCCGGAGCTCGTGGCCGACCTGACGGACGACCTGCTCACGTTCGCCGCGCGAACCGACGTGCCGATCATCGCGCAGGCGGCGATCGCGCACGCGCAGTTCGAGTCCATCCATCCCTTCGTCGACGGCAACGGCCGGATCGGTCGCGCGCTGATCAGCGCGATATTCCGCAGGCGAGGCCTGACCAGCCGGGTAACCGTGCCCTTGGCGTCGGTCATGCTCGCGAACACCGCACGCTACTTCGATCAGCTCACGGCCTATCGCGCGGGACGGGTCGACGAATTCATCGAGTACGTAGCGCTCGCGGCTGTCCATGCGGGTGAAGCGGCGATCGAATCCGCGCGGACACTGGCCGAGCTGCCGGTGCGGTGGCGTACCGCGGCTCGGCCGAGGGCAGGTTCGTCGGACGAGGCGCTGATCGCCGGTCTGCTCGACCAGCCGATTCTCAACATCGATACGGCGTTGCGCATTGCCGGAACCACCGAATCCGCTACCTATCGGGCCCTGGACCGCCTGGTCGCGGCAGGCATCCTCGAGGTTCTCTCGGCTGCCAAGCGTGGTCGCGTATGGGCCGCGACCGACATCCTGGCCGAACTCGACGCTCTTTCGGCGGCGATCGGAAAGCGGACGGCCGCCGAGCTGAAATAGTTCAGCGGAGGCGGAGGTCGGTTTCGGCGTCGAAGAAGAAGATGTCTTCGGGTTTGGGGTGGAGGTGGAGGGTTTCGCCGAGGGTGGTGTGGAAGCGGCGGTCTACGCGGACGACGAGTTTGCCGGTGCGGGTGGACCAGTCGGTGCCCGCGCCGTGGGTGTAGACGAAGGATTCGGCGCCGAGTTCCTCGAGGAGTTCGGCGACGACCGTGATGCCGGTGGGGTCGGTGGTGACCTCCCAGGATTCGGGGCGGATGCCGAGGACCACGCGGTTGCCGGAGACGCTGCGGGGCAGCGGGATTCGTAGGCCGTCGAGGACGGCGTGGCCGTCGGAGACGGGCGCTTCGAGCAGGTTCATGCCGGGTGAGCCGATGAAACCGGCGACGAAGGTGTTCACCGGGTCGTCGTAGAGTTCGCGGGGCGAGGCGATCTGCTGCAGGGTGCCCTCGCGCAGCACGGCCACGCGGTGGCCCATGGTCATCGCCTCCACCTGGTCGTGGGTGACATACACGGTGGTGGTGCCGAGGCGTTGTTGCAGAGCGGCGATCTGCGAGCGGGTGCTCACCCGCAGTTTCGCGTCCAGATTGGACAGCGGTTCGTCCATGCAGAACACCTGCGGGCGGCGCACGATCGCCCGGCCCATCGCCACCCGTTGCCGTTGTCCGCCCGACAGTTTCGCCGGTTTGCGGTCGAGCAGCGGCTCGAGTTCCAGCATGGCGGCCGCCTCCTGAACGCGAACCATCGTGTCGGACTTCGACATTCCCGCGTTGCGCAGGGCGAAGCCCATGTTCTGCGCGACGGTCATGTTCGGGTACAGCGCGTAGCTCTGGAACACCATCGCCACGTCACGCGCCCGGGGCGGCAGTCCGGTGACGTCACGTTCGCCGATGCGAATCGTGCCTTCCGCCACCGATTCCAGCCCGGCGAGCATGCGCAGGCTGGTGGACTTGCCGCACCCGGACGGCCCGACGAGCACGAGGAACTCACCGTCGGCGATATCGAGATCGAGGGCGTCGACCGCGGCGGTCTCGCTGCCGGGGTAGCGGTGGGTGACACCGTCGAACTGCACTGTCGCCATGGACTTCTCCTCGAATACGCGGGAAACTACTTGGGCAGCTTGGGGGTGATCTGCCGGTCGATGATCGCTTGGATGTCAGCGGCGACCTTGGCGAGCACCGTTGCGGGATCGGCGTTCTGCAGCCCGATCTGCTCGTATCCGGTGCCGATGATCTGGTCGGCGCCGGGCACGAACACCCGCGCGTAGTCCTGCGACTTGGTCACCGCCAGTTGGTCGATGGCGGTCTTGGAGTGCGGGTTCTCGGCGAGGAAGTCGACTTCGGTCGGATCGCTGACCGCCGACTTGCGCACCGGCATGTACCCCGTGTTCTGCGAGAAGTACGCCGTGTTCGCCGCATTGGTCACGAACTCGATGAACTTGAGCGCGTTCACCTTCCGCTCGTCGGAGATGCGTGACGGCACCGCTAGACCCGCGCCACCGGTGGTGACACCAGGCCCGCTGGGATGCGGCAGGAACGCGGTGCCGAGCTCGAACTTGCCCGTCGCGTTCTTCTGGATGCCCTTCAGGTCACCGGTCGAAGCGATGGTCGAGGCCGCGACCCCGGTCCCGAAGTCGACGGCGATCTGCGGACGGATCGCCGCGTACTTCTTCACATTGATCGATTCGCGCAGGTAGGTGGCCGCCGCGATCGAACCGGGATCGGTGAACTTCAGCGCCCACTTGTCGGAGTAGGCGCCGCCGAAGGTCCAGTTCGGGCCCTGGAAGGTCCAGCCGAGGTAGTTCTTGGCATCGCCCCAGGCGTGCGCGAACTTGTCGCCACCGACCACCGACTGGATCTTCGGCCCCCACTCGTCGAACTCCTGCCACGAGTTCGGTCCACGGTCCGGCAACCCGGCCTTGGCCCACACATCCTTGTTGTAATAGAACAGCGGCGTCGAGCGCGCATACGGCAGCGCGTAGTGCTTGCCGTCGAAGAGGTAGTCCGCGGCCAGCGAGTCGACGTAGTCGTCGAGCTTCACCCCGGCCGCACCGAACAGCCCGTCGAGCGGTTCGATGGCACCGGTCAGCGCGTAGTTGAACCACCAGACATCCGACAGCACAACAACATCGGGCAGGTCGCCACCGGTGAGCGCGGCGTTGAACTTCTGCGCCACCTCCTCGTAGTTCTTGCCCGCGTCGACGAGGTTCACCGTCAGCTCGGGGTGCCGCGCCTGGAACCGGTTGATGAGCTCGAGCTCGAGTTCCTTGGAGGTGCCGGGGTGGTTGGACCAGAAGGTGATCGTGTTCGCGTCGCCGCCACCACCTGACCCGCCGCCGGTGCCCGCGCAAGCGGTGAGCGCCAGCCCGGCGGCGACACCGCCGGACAGGCCGAGGAAGCCGCGACGGCTCAGCGCCGGAAATCGTGAAGTGGACACGTGGATCTCCTGTTCGAGAATCAACCCTTGACCGCACCGGAGGTGAGGCCTTTGATCATGTGACGTTGCAGCGCGAGGAAAACCACGAGAATCGGCAGCATGGTGAGTACCGTGCCCGCCATCACCGGACCCCAGTTGGTGACGCTCGGGTTCTCGGTGTTCTGCAGCAGCGTGAGTCCCACCGGCAAGGTGGCGACATCGGCGGAATCGGCCATCAGGAACGGCCAGAGGTATTCGTTCCACTCGTTCACCAGCGTGACCACGGCGAACGCCACCATCGTCGGCCCCGACATCGGCAGCACCACGCGGGTGAGCAACCGCCACCAGTTCGCGCCGTCCATCCGGGCCGCCTCGATCACCTCGCCGGGCAGTGACAGGAAGTGGTTGCGCATCAGGAACGTTCCGAACGCGACGCCGCAGAGCGGGATGATGATGCCCTGGAAGGTGTTGCGCCACCCGAGCTGTGCGATGAGCGCGTAGTTGGAGATGACGGTGATCTGGTTGGGCACCATCAGTGCGGCGATGATCGCCAGGAACACGATGTTCTTGCCGGGGAACCGCAGGAACACCAGGCCGTAGGCACTGAACACGCCGAGCACGAACTTCACCGCCGACACCACCCCGGTGACGATCAGCGAGTTGCGCAGGAACGTCCAGAACGGGACCGTAGTGGTGGCGTGCCCGTAGTTCTCCGGGTGCCAGCTGTGCGGCCAGTACACCGCGGGCTGGGTGTAGATGTCGGCGCGATCCTTGAACGAGGTGATGAGGATCCAGAACAGCGGGACGCCGACCATGACGAGCACGCACAGCATCGCCGCGTAACCGAGCAGAGTGATGGCGCGTTCGCGCCTGCGGTACGAAACAGTCTCGGGCCCTACGTGTTTCATCGGTCACCTCGATCCATCACACGCACCTGGATCAGGGTCACCACGAGCAGCACGGCGAACATGATCGTCGCGACAGTCGCGCCGTAGCCCGCGCGGAAATTGCGGAACGATTCCTCGTACACCTGGAAGACCATGGTGGTTGTGCCGTTGCCGAGCGGCCCGCCACGTGTCATCACATTGATGATGTCGAATACCTGGAGCGAGTTCAGCAATACCGTGATCGACAAGAAGAATGTGGTCGGACGGAGTTGTGGCAGAAGCACTTTGGTGAATGTCGTCCAGCGGCTCGCGCCGTCCATTTCGGCGGCTTCCAGCAGTTCGCTTCGCACGCCCTGTAATGCCGCGAGATAGATGACGAAGGTGTAGCCGAGGTTCTTCCAGATGTAAGTGATCGTCACCATGAACAACGCCCACTGTGGATCCTGGTAGAAATCCGGCACATTCGTCACGCCGAGGCGGTGCAACACATCCTGCACCAGCCCGAAACTCGGGTCGAAGATGAATTGGAAGGCCACGCCGATCGCCGCACCGGAAATCACGAACGGCGCGAAGATGGCGGAGCGAACGACATTGCGCCCGAACAACTTACGGTCGAGCAACATCGCCAGCGCGAGGCCGAGCGCCATGCTGACGACCACCGCGGCGACGGTGAAGATCACCGTGTTGCCGACGACCTTCCAGGAGTCGTCACGCTGCCACCACTCCACGTAGTTGGCGAAACCGATGGGTGTGGCGACCGGGTCGGCGATGTTCCAGTCGGTGAAGGAGAGCCGGATGTTGTCGGCCAGCGGCCGGTAGACGAACATCCCGAGCAGAATCAAGTTCGGGACTACGAGTAACACGAACAACGCGTAGTCCTGCCACGGCCGATTTCTCAGGCCACGACCTCGCTGCGCGGGAAGAACCCGCTCCGGACTGCTACGCACCGCGGCAGCTTTACGGTGCACGGCGAACCACTGGTTAACCCTGCCCGCCGAATTCCTGAACATCGGGCGCACATGACCAGTACAGCAAGAAGCCGAACAATACGACCTGGATTGATCGTATTGTTCGGCTGAGGTCAGAAGTACATGGGTAACTCACCGGGTACGGGCTGACCAGGCCACGTCCAGATGGCTTGCCGCGTCAGGAATTCCGCACGTACACGAGTCTGGCCTGAATTCCCGGGGAGGCGGCTCAGTTCCAGTCGCCCAGGCCGTCGCCCGCGCTCAGGGTGGGGCCCTGGGTGCCGGTGACGATCACGGCGTCACCGCGACGCGAGTTCTCGAGGAACCACTTGGCGTCCTCGGTGCTCACGTTCAGGCAGCCGTGGCTGGCGTTGGAGTACCCCTGCTGACCCACCGACCACGGCGCGGCGTGGATGAAGATGCCGCTGTTGGACAGGCGGGTGGCGTACTCGACCTCGAGCTTGTAGCCCTCGGGGTCGGTGACCGGCACACCGTAGGTCGACGAGTCCATCGTCATCTTCTCGAGCCGCTCGCCGACGATGTAGGTGCCGTTGGGGGTCTCGTAGCCGGGCTTGCCGAGCGAGGTCGGCATCTCGCGCACCACTTCACCGTTGCGGGTGACGGTGATGACCTTGGTCGCGTCGTCCACGGTGGCGACGAAGGCGTCACCGATGTGGAACGAGCTGGTGGTGCCACCGGCGACGACGGTCACGTCGGTGTTGGCGGGCCAGAACTCGGCGGGCTTCCAGCGCACCTGCTTGTCGCCGGTCCAGTAGAAGTTGCCGGGCGCGTCGGCGCTCGAGGTGACCTTGATGGCCCGCTCGGCGGCCGCGCGGTCCTCGATCGGCTCCTTGAAGGTGATGATGATCGGCTGCGCGACGCCGACCGTCTCGCCGTCGGCGATGTTGATGTTCGGCGGCGCGAAGTTCGCCTGCGGCGCGGGCTGCTCGACCACGGGGTTGCTCGAACCCGCGCCGGGCAGCGCGGGCTGCGCCTGCGCGGGAACGGCGATGAGCGCGCCGGTGGCGGCGATCGCCGCCGTCAGCAGCAGACCACGGCGGAGCCGATGGGGTTGCTGCTTGTTTGCCTCGTAGTGCATTAGGTTTCCTCGTCTATATCTTCGAATGACGCGGAGTCCGCATGGGGGTCTCCACGGGGTAACGACGCCCCGACCCTGACCGCTCATTCCTACCCGCCCGAGGTGGCAACGTGCCAGCTCCGTTGCGTAGCGATCACGGAACGACAACACTGTGCGCTGTGTCACATAACAAACTGTGACCCAGCGGCTTTCGTCAAACGCCACGCTCATGGCGGCGAGTCGGACGGGTGCGGGCGCCGCGGCCCCGAAGTACAGGCATGTGACTCCCAAACCTGGAGTGAGGGAGATCACGCGACGCGTGTGAAGTGGATCGCCCGGTTCGGTGCGGTCGCGAGATTGTGCGGCACCGTGCGCGGTCGGCGGCCGAGGGCCAGCGCGGGATCGAGACGCAGCCTGGCGCCGGTGAGCAGCGTGGCGAGTACGACGCGCAGTTCGTATTCGGCCAGCGTGGCGCCGATACATCGGCGATGACCGCCGCCGAACGGCGCGTACTCGAACGGTGTGTATTTGCGGCCGAGGAACCGGTCGGGGTGGAACAGTCGGGGTGCCGGCCAGATCGAGGGTTGGCTGTGCAATACACCGACCGCCAACCCGATCGTCTGCCCGGCGGCCACGTCGACGCCACGCCAGCGCCACGGTTCGCGCAGCTGCCGCAGCACGATGGGTACCGCGGGGTGCAGGCGAAGCGTCTCCTGGCAGACGGCGTCGAGCAGCGGCAGCGCGGCCTGTTCGGTCGGGTCGTCGCCCGTCCGCGCCAGCTCGTCGGTGAGCCTGGCGAGCAGGCCGGGTTCACGATGCAGGTGATACAACGCCCAGGTGAGCGAGGTCGCGGTGGTCTCGTGCCCGGCGACGAGCAGGGTGCGCAACTGCTCGCACAGTTCGGAATCGGTCAGCGCGGAGCCGTCGTCGTAACGGCTGGCGAGCAGCAGATCGAGCAGGTCGCCCGCGCCCGGCCCCTCGGTGCGTCGGCGGTCGATACCGGCCAGCAGCAGCCGGTCCAGTCGGTCCCTGGCCGCGACGAAGCGGTCCCACGGCCCGAAACCGCCTGCGGCACGGCGCAAGACGGGCGCTACGAGCAGGGGCGTGGTGAAGGTCGAGAGGAAAACGTCGACCGCGTCGCCGTATTCACTGTCGGCGCCCGGGCCGAACACTGCCGCGAGGATGGTGCGCAGGGTGATGGACCGCGCCTTCGTCAGTACGTCGACCCGGCTGCCGACCGGCCAGGAAACGCCTGTACCACTGTCGAATTCGAGTTCGCGCCGGGTCGATTCCCGGATCACCTCGCCCAGCGCCCGTACCTTCGCGCGGTGGAACGCGGGCGCGAGCACGGCCCGATCCGCGCGGTGGCGCGGCCCTGAGCTGAGGATCAGCGACGCCGTGCCGACCATCGGCTCGATCGGGTTCGGCCGCGGCGGGTCGACGAGCTCGACCGGCGCCCGGAACAGTTCGCGCGCGCCCTCGGCGGTCCCGGTGAACAACACCGGCGGAAACCCCGGAAAACCGACCGCGAACGGGTCACCGCTCGCGGCCCGTCGACGCAGGTAGCCCTCGAAATCGAGGCCTGCGGCCAGGCCGTGCAGCAGGGCGGGGCGTGGCGGGGACTGACCTCTCATGCTGTATCTCATGGGCATGCTCGGGCGGCCTCCGTGGTTACGCTTCGCTGCCGCCTCCGGCCGCTGACCTCTCATGCCGGGTACTACGGCGTGCGCCCGCGCTCGGTTCGACTAGTGCTCGGCGCGGGCGCGGCGAACGGTGCCCTGGGCGATGGCCGCGAGCTTGGCCAGCCGCGCGTCCCCGAGCGCGGTCACCGCATTGCCGAGCCGGTTGGTGACGAACGCGATCGACATGCCCAGATCGGGATCGGCGTAGGCGCCGGAGCCACCGACTCCGTAGTGGCCGAAGGCATGTCGCGGTTGCTGCTTGGTCATCAACACGGGCCGGTGGTAGCCGAGGGTGAACCGCAACGGCAATCCGAGTACATAGTCACGGCTCTCGGTCTGCTGCGTGCGGTTGATCTGCTCGATCGTCTCCGGCCGCAGGAACTGCACCGGTGAATCACCTTCGCCCGTACCGCTTTCCGCGTCACCCGTATGGACGACGCCCCCGTTGGCCAGCGCGCCGTACATCCGCGCCAGTGCCCGCGCCGAGAACACCCCGTTCCAGCCGGGCATCACCGCGTCGTGCACGCGCGGATCGCGGACCAGTTCGTCGAAACTCTCCGGCATCCCGGCCTCGGCGAGGCCGCGCACGGGCCGCACCCACGACAGCACCGACGACGCGGTGTTCCAGCGAATACCCGGCGGCGCGAGATGCGGGAAGATCTTCGCGATCCGGCGCCGCTGTGCGACGGGCACCTGGAACCAGAATTCGTCGGTTCCCAAGGGCCGCGCCACTTCCCGATGCAACAGGTCGGTGAACGATTCGCCGGTGGCGCGCTGCAGGATCTCGGCGACCAACCAGCCGAAGGTGATCGCGTGGTACCCGGAGGTGCGGATGCGGCGCGGGTCGGCCGGGCTCTCGGCCAGCGCGGTCACCACCGCGCCGTAGTCGAGGATGCCCTCGCGCCCAGGAACCAGCCCGCGCACCCGATGCAACCCGGCCCGGTGCGACAGCACGTCGCGCACGGTGATGTCGTGCTTGCCGTGCGCGGCGAACTCGGGCCAGTACTCGGCGACCGGCGCCTCGTAGTCGATCAGTCCGCGCTCGGCCACCCGGTGCAGCACGGTGGCGGCCACGCCCTTGCCGGTGGAGAAGGTGAGCGCCACGTGCCCGCCGTTCCACCGCTGATCCTTGGCCGCCCAGCCCGCCCAGATATCGACCACCGGACGCCCGTCCAGGTAGATGGCCAGCGCCCCACCGCCGCGACTCGGCTGCTGGAACATGCCGAAGAAGTGGTCGGCGAGCCGGATGAACCGGGGATCTATCCGCATCTGCCGTGGCGCGGTCGGCGCACCCGCGCCCGGCTCGCCCGCCGTTGCTGACACCATCGGCCCAACCTCCTGATGCTGCGTAGCGATCCGCCGACCGGGATCGGGTCGACGCCGGTGGCTTCGGTGGTGTATTCACAGTAGGTGTTTGCAGATCTGTCCATCGGCCGGTTGGCCTGCGCGCTCGCCATCACGGCGTTCGCCCTCGGCGCGAGCGCGTGCGGTGGCACCATCGACGGCCACGCGCAGCCCGCCATCGACGTGGTCCCGGCCACCAGCAGCGCCGCACCGACCACCAAGCCGGGCAAGTCGACGACGAGCAAACCGGCACCGACCACCAAGAAGGGTGGAACCACCGACTTCCAGGCCAGCGTCGGCGACTGCGTGAACCTCGGCGGCACCGCCGAGGACGCCGTCATCGAAAAGGCCTCGTGCGGCAGCCGCTCGGCCAACTACAAGGTGATCGGCAAGGCGCCCAACCGCGACGGCTGTATCGCCGACAGCGACCAGAACTACTTCGAAACCCTCGACGGCGTCGAGACCGGCGCCCTGTGCCTCGACATCGACTGGGTGGTCGGCGGCTGCATGGACGTGGCCGCCGAGGAACTCGTCGCCCGGCGGATCGACTGCAGCGCCTCGGGCAACGAGCCGGTTCGGGTCGTCAGCATCGAGAGCGACGCGACCAGCGCCAACGACTGCCCCGACGACGCCGACGTCGGCTATGTCTACGACACCCGTCGCTTCGTAGTCTGCGCGCAGACCCTCTGAACAGCCAGACGGGCCGCGCGGCGTGACCGCGCGGCCCGTTGTCTGTGTCCGCGCCGATCAGATCGGGTGGTACCCGGCTCCGTGACCGCCGCGCGCGTTCATGTCGTTCATGATCGCGGACATGTTGGTGCCGACCTCGGGGCCGAAGCAGGCCACCGCGAGATAGGCGTTGACCATCCCGACCAGCGTCGACCCGACCACCACCGGTGCTCCGGAATCACCTTCGACGACGCACATCTGCGACCACGTCTCCACATTGGTCGCGAACACGTCGCCCCAGGTGATGCCACAGGTGTTGCCGGTGGTCCGGCCCTCCTTGCACACGATGGTCGGGAACTGGGCCGGTCCGCCGACACCGGTGATGGTGACATTGCCGATCCGGTTCACCGGGACGATCCGGCCGGGGGTGAACTCGATGACGGCGTAGTCGAGTTCGGTGTTGCTGTAGACGAACCTGCCGATCTCGCCGTATCCGCGATCGACCTCGGCGGCAACGGGTGCGCCCGCGTCACCGCAGTGGCCCGCGGTCAGGCCGACGAGCCTGCCCGCGCCGTCGTGGCCGACCGTGGTCAGGGTGCATTCGAAGGTGTTGTCGATGACGATTCCGGAGCCGCCGCCGATCACCGGCGCGCCGGGTTGAGCCTGCGTGGTGCCCGCGCCGGTGCCGAGTAGAGCCGCACCGAGGGTGAGCGCGAAGGCGGCGGTGGCCACCCTGGCGAGTTTGCTGAACATGTCCCTCCAGATGTCGGAAGTCCGCACGATAGCAATACCGTCTGTCTATAGCCGCAAGATTCGATCCCGGGCGCGCCAGAGCGAAGCCCTCGAACTGGTGCTTACCAGGCGCCGCGACACCTCGCGTGGTGATAGCGATTCTCTATCGAAATCGTGATGAAGACGGCCCTGGCGAGTTATACCCGTGATCTGAGCAAGAAATCAGTCGTGTCATTCGTTATGAATGACAGTTCTCCGCAATATTCTTTCGGGCAGGCGCAGACGCTGGGAGTCCGGGTCGACAAACGACATCCGACGCAAAGTCCGAAGTCGGACAATTCATGGCGGTATGGTCCCCCGTGGCAGTGGTCATAAGGGCCACCGGCAGTGATATCCATCTATGACAGCGCTCACATGTCGGTGGTGTGTTCTGCACTACTCCGTAGTAAGGTGCGTCAAGCAAACAAGTCGTCGGGGTGTTGATGGCCTGGCGTCGAGAGGGGTAATAGCAGTGCAGTCGACCAAGAGTCCGCCCGAACGTTCACGGGTCAGTGAAGCTGTGGACTGGACCAAGGGCCTTTGGGAAGACCATCCGAAGAAGTCCCTCGAAACCTTCGGTCGACAGATCACGATGGGTATCGAAGCCATCACGGAGCTGGTCGTCGCGATCTTCCGGAAACGCTTCCCCTTCGACGAGTTCGTCCGCCAATGCGCGTTCATGGCGGGCGTCGCCGCCGCCCCGACGCTGCTGGTCGCCATCCCGATCGCGGTCATCGTGTCCATCCAGGTCGGCGCGGTCGCCGGTCAGGTCGGCGCGACCTCGTTCATCGGCGCGGCCAACGGTCTCGGCATCATCCAGCAGGGCGCGCCGCTGGTCACCTCGATCATGATCGCCGGTGCCGTCGGCTCCGCGGTGTGCGCCGACCTCGGCTCACGAACCATCCGCGAAGAGATCGACGCCATGAAGGTGATGGGCGTCGATCCGCTGCGCAGACTGGTCGCGCCCCGGCTCGGCGCCGCCATGCTCGTGAGCTTCCTGCTCTGCGGCTTCGTCGTGTTCGTCGGCTTCATCACCGGCTACATGTTCAACATCTTCGCCCAGGCGGGCACGCCCGGTTCCTACATGAGCACCTTCGCCTCGTTCGCGGTCACCCGTGACCTCGCGGTGGCGCTGCTCAAGTCGGTGATCTTCGGCATCATCGCCGCGATCATCGCCTGCGACTCGGGCCTCAACGCCCGAGGCGGCCCCGGCGGTGTCGCCAACGCGGTGAACTCGGCGGTCGTGAGCTCCATGGTCATGCTGCTCGGCGTGAACGTGGCGATCACCCAGATCTACGCCGCTGTCTTCCCCCCACAGGTGGTCTGACCATGTCCTCAACCTATGTACCTCCGCTGCTGCGGCCGATCCGCCAGCTCAAGGCGGCGGGCAAAGCGCCCATCGACATGCTCGCCCGCCTGGGTCACCAGGTGTTCTTCTTCCTGCGGTCCGTCGGCTCGATCCCGCTGGCGTTCAAGCAGTACCCGAAGGAGATCTGGCGGCTGCTCTCCGACGTCACGTGGGGTAACGGCAATATCGTCGTCGGTGGTGGAACCATCGGCGTCATCCTCATCATCAGCGCCTTCGGCGGCATGACCGTCGCCATCCAGGGCCACACCTCGCTCGACCTGCTCGGGTTGAGCCCGATCACCGGTGCCATCTCGGCCTTCGCCACCACCCGCGAACTCGGCCCGCTGCTCGCGGCACTGGCATTCGCGGCCCAGGCGGGTTGTCGATTCACCGCGCAGCTGGGCGCCATGCGCATCTCCGAGGAGATCGACGCGCTCGACTCCATCGCCATCCGCCCGCTGCCCTACCTGGTCAGCACCCGGATGATGGCCGCGGTCATCGCGATCGTGCCGCTGTACTGCATCGGCCTGGTGATGGCCTACCTGTCCTGCTCGGTCACGGTCCAGCTCATCGGCGGCACCGCGGCGGGCACGTACTCGCACTACTTCTACCAGTTCCTGGTACCGACGGACGTGCTGTACTCGCTGCTCAAGGCGATCATCTTCGTCATGATCACCACGTTCATCCAGTGCTACTACGGCTTCTTCGCCTCGGGCGGTCCCGAGGGCGTCGGCGTGGCCGCGGGCCGGGCGATCAAGATGTGCATCATCCTGGTCGTGTTCGCCGACCTGTTCATGACATTGGCGATCTGGGGCGTCGACCCCGGCATCAGGATCTCGGGGTAGGCCAGATGATCATCGATCCCAGTGGGCGCGGACCCACTATGAAGCAGCTCTACGTCGCGGGCCTGTGCGGCCTCGTCGTCTTCGCTGTGATTCTCGCCTTCCTCATGGCCAGGTACCAGGGCTACTTCGTGCCAAAGGTGAACGTGGCCGCGAACCTGTCGACCACCGGCGACGGTCTGCCCGCCAACGCGGACGTGAAGTTCCGCGGCGTGCTCGTCGGCACCGTGAAGGACGTCGACATCGTCGACGAGGGCGCGGTGCAGAAGGTGAACATCGAGCTCAAGCCCGAGTTCGCCAAGGGTGTACCGAGCAATGTCACGGCTCGCATCGTGCCGAGCAACCTGTTCGCCGTCACCTCGGTGGAACTGGTCTTCAACGGCGCCTCCAACGACTACCTCGAAGAGGGTTCGGTCATCCAGGAGGACCGCAGCGAGGGCACCATCGCGCTGCAGGACACCCTCACCACCGTGCGCGACATCCTCAACGAGGTGGACCCGGTGCAGCTGGGTCGCGTGCTCGGCACCCTCACCCAGGCACTCGACGGCAGCGGGCGCGTGCCCGGTTCGACCATCCAGCGCCTGGACGAGTGGATCACCACCGTCTCCGACGCGGGCCCGAACCTGGCCGGGATGCTCGACGACTTCTCGGCCTCGGCCAACGCGCTGAACCAGTCGGCGCCGGAACTGCTCGACGTGCTCGGCAGCTCGGTGCAGACCGCCAACACCATCGCCAGCAAGCGCGACCAGCTCGTCGCGCTGCTGATGGGTTCGAGCGCGACCACCGACCGGGTCAACGACCTGTTCGCCGCCAACCCCGATGTGGGTAAGGAAGTCACCGTCGGCATGAACGCCACCCTCGGTGCCGTCGCGCACGAGCCGAGCTCGATCACCAGGACTTTCCAGGTGTTCGGCCCCTCGCTCGCCGCGCTGAACACCACCTTCCACGGTGGTCCCAGCGGTAAGCAGATGGTCTGGAACGCGGGCCTCACACTCACCCCGTACCAGCCCAACACCGTCGCGGACTGCCCGCGCTACGGCGACCTGCTCGGCCCGAGCTGCTTCACCGCGCCCGCCGAGGTGAGCTTGCCGCCGATCCCGGAGAAGTTGCGTCCGAGGGCGCTCGACTCCGCGGCGGGGCTGCCGCCGCTGGTCAACATCCCCGGGCTGCCGCAGATTCCGGGCCTCACCATCCCGGCCGCACCGCTGCAGGCCGCGGCCGGTACCGAGATCACGCCGTTCGCCGGTACTCCGCTCGAGGGGCTCGTCCCGTCGTTCCAGATCCCGGGCCTGCCCGGTGTGGCGCCCGCCGCGGCACCCGCGCCTGCGCCCGCGCCCGAGCAGGCACCCGCGGTGCCGTCGGGTACGCCCATCTCCTACCAGGGCAACGACGCCATCGTCGAACTCCTCGGCCGCAAACCGACGGTCTCCGAGCTGCTGCTGCTCGGTCCGATCATGAAGGGCGGAACTCTGACCGTGTACGACAACGAGGGTGGCGCATGAGTATCCGCAAGCCACTGATCGGATTCAGCATCTTCGCGCTCGTCTCGATGCTCGTCATCGTGGTCGTGTGGAATACGCTCGCCCGTTCGGTAGACGGTGACACCCGCAAGTACACCGCCATCTTCACCGACGTCCTCGGGTTGCGCCCCGGCGACGACGTCCGGATGGCCGGTGTGCGCGTGGGCAAGGTCGAGAAGATCGAACTCGACGGCAAGAATGACGCCAAGGTGTCGTTCATCGTGCAGAGCGACCAGGACGTCTTCGACGACACCAAAGCCCTTGTCCGGTACCAGAACCTGATCGGCCAGCGCTATGTGGCGCTCACCCCCGGCAAGGCGGCCGCACCGCAGGTGCTGGCCAGCGGTTCGGTGATCCCGCTCGAGCGCACCGAGCCCTCGTTCGACATCTCCGCGCTGCTCAACGGTTTCCAGCCGCTGTTCCAGGCCCTGGAGCCAGCGCAGGTGAACGCGATGTCGGAAACGCTGATCCAGGCGTTGCAGGGCGACGGAGTCTCGTTGTCCTCCTTCATCATCCAGGCCGCGCAGCTGGCCACCGACTTCCAGCGGCGTGATGCCATCCTCAGCGATGTCATCACCAACCTGTCGGGCGTGATGGCCGGTCTGGCCAAGCGCGGTGACGAACTGGAAACCCTGGTGACCCAGACCCGCGCGCTGATCGGCGGGCTCTACGACCAGGGACAGTCGCTGCAGAACTCGACGGCGACCCTGGCCGACGCCACCACCTCGCTCGTCTCCATGATGAGCCGGATCCAGCCCCAGCTGGCCGCCACCCAGAACTCCACCACGGCGGCCCTCAACCTGTTGCTCGCCAACGGCGCCAAGCTCGACCAGGTGGCCATCGACATGCCGTCGATGCTCGCCGACCTGGGCCGCATGACCTCCGAAGGCACGCACGCCAACGCCTACCTCTGTGGTCTCGATGTCTCGCTGTACGGGGTGCTCTTCCCGCGCGGCCTGTTCAGCCAGATCGGTGGCACGTCGCACTCGGAGGTGTGCCGATGAGCAAGCTCAAGAAAACCTTCCTCGGTAACCGCAACTTCTGGCTCGGTGTCATCGGTTCGCTGGTGGTCGTGCTCTTGCTGGTCGGCTCGAGCATCCTGCAGTTCATCGGGCTGGGCAAGCAGACCATCGAGGCCGAGTTCGTGCAGGCCGCGGGCATCAGCGCGGGCGACAAGGTCGCGGTGTCCGGTGTTCAGGTCGGCACGGTGTCGGGTGCCAAGATCGAGGGCGACCACGTGGTCATCACCCTCGACGTGGATTCCAGCCTGAAGTTCGGGCCCGACGCCCACGCCTCGATCAAGATGGCGACCCTGCTCGGTGCCCGCTACGTCGACCTGAAGCCGGGCGACGGATCGGGCCTGAAGGACGACACCATCCCGCGCTCCAACACCGATGTTCCCTACGACATCGCCGATGTGGTGCAGGTCGGTACCCCGAAGTTCGAGGCGCTCGACACCCAGAAGCTGGCCGCCTCGCTCAACACCATCAACGGCGAGCTCGGTGATTCCCCCGCGCTGGTCGCCCAGGCGCTCGACAGCGTCGGCGCTCTGGCCAAGGTCATCGACAAGCGCAAGGGTGAGGTCGACAGCCTGCTCAAGGATCTGGACCGCGTCACCCAGCTGCTTGCCGACAACCGCAACAGCGTGCTGCTGGTCATCACCCAGGGTGAGGCCATCGCCAGCCGGGTGATGGAACGGCAGAACCTGCTGCGTCAGCTGCTCGACAACATCGCCACCCTCACCCGTCAGCTCGAGGAGATCGGCGCGCAGAACGGCAACCAGTTCGCGGGCACCATCGACCAGCTCAACACCATGTCGCAGGGTCTGCAGAAGAACAAGGACAACCTCGACAAGCTGCTGCAGATCGGTCAGCCAACCGCGCGCTACTTCAACAACGCGCTCGGCAACGGCAACTACGGGTCCGTGGCGCTGCCGTGGGGTCCGTTCCCCGACAACTGGCTGTGCTTCGCACAGGTGATCCAAGGGTGCGCAGGATGAAACTGAATTTCGGACGCGGTAAGGCGATGGTCCGCGCGGTGTTGATCGGCGCGACCGCACTCACCATCGGCAGCTGCTCGCTGCTGCCGAGCCAGGTGGACGACGCCCTCGGCCGCTCGACCAAGATCACCGCGGACTTCGAGAACATCGCGGGTATGTACGAGGGCAACGACATCATGGTCCTCGGTCTCGCGGTGGGCAAGGTCGACAAGATCGTGCCGAAGGGCACCTTCGTCGAGGTCCACATGACCATCGACGCCGGGGTGAAGATCCCGAAGGAGGCGATCGCCGCGATCGTCTCCCCGTCGATCGTCACCGACCGCCACATCGAGATCACCCCACCCTTCACCGGCGGGGAGACGCTCGAGTCCGGCGACCATCTGCCCAAGGCGCGCACCAGGACTCCGGTCGAGCTGGACACGATGATCAAAACCATCGACCAGTTCGCCGCCGCGCTCAAGCCCGAAGAGGGCCAGGAAGGGCTCGGTCCGCTCTCGGGCCGGGTGCTGTACCCGGTGCTCAACGGCAACGGCCAGAAGATCCGCGAAACCCTCGACGCCCTGTCGTCGGCCCTGAAGGTCGGTATCGACAACAAGGACGCGATCTCCAACATCATCATCAAGCTCAACGAGCTCACCACCATGCTGGCCGACAACGATCAGTCGGTGCGCGACTTCAGCAACCAGGTCACCCAGATGTCGGGGCTGCTCGCCGAGCAGGCCCCCGGCCTGCAGGCCACCCTCGACCAGCTCAACGGGTTCCTGGCCAACACCTCGACGACGTTCGGCGCGCACGCGGACACGCTGTCGGAATCGCTGACCGGGCTCACCAACGTCACCAACCAGTTGCGTGCCAACTCCGGCGCGATGGTGGAGATCGTCGACGTCGTCCCGCTGCTGATGCAGAACATCGACGGCGCGATGAACAAGGAGAAGGGATTCGTCCGGCTGCACGGCCTGCTCGGCACCACCCTCTCCGGTGAGATGGTCAGCCTGTTCTGCGAGCGCATCCAGATGCGTTCGGACGGCTGCCGCACCGGCAAGCTGGAGGATTTCGGTCCCGACTACGGGTTCACCGCCGCACTGCTCGGACTGACGAAATGACCGGACCTATGACCAGGAAGCTCCGCCGCAGCCTGCTTGCGGCCACCGCGCTCGTCACCGTGACCATCACCACCGGTTGCGGTTTCACCGTGGAAGACCTGCCGCTGCCCAAGCCGGGCACCGACGGCGACACCTACACCATCCGCGCGGAGTTCGACAACGCGCTCAACCTGCCCGACCAGGCCAAGGTGAAGATCGGTGGCTCCGACGTCGGGGTGGTTTCCTCGATCCGGACCGAGGACTTCAAGGCCGTCGTCGACCTACAGATCCGCTCCGACATCGACCTGCCGAGGGGCAGCACCGCCGAGCTGCGTCAGGCGACGCCCCTTGGTGACGTGTTCGTCGCCCTGAACAGGCCGAAGAACAACACCGGCACCGGTGGCGACCTGGCCGACGGCGACGTCCTCACCCAGGAGTTCACCTCGGCGGGCGCCACCGTCGAGGAGCTGCTGATCTCGGTGTCGATGCTGTTCAACGGTGGCGGGGTGGCCAGCCTGAGCAGGCTCGGCACCGAACTCGGGTCCATTCTCAACGGTCAGGGCGGCAACCTGTCGCACCTCATCACCCAGATGACCGGTGTGGTCGGTGAACTGAACAACAACAGCGCCCGCGTCGACGCGGTGCTCTCGGAGTTCAACACCCTGGCCAACACCATCGAGACCAACAAGGCTCAGCTCGGTCAGGTGGCCGACACCCTGCCGCAGGCCATCGGCGCGATCGCCGAGAACAACCGGGCCATCGGCGATCTGCTCACCAAGGTGTCGACGGCCAGCGCCGCGCTCGGCGACTACGCCAACACCACCGGTGACCAGCTCTCGGAGTTGCTCACCAATCTCGACAACCTGATGAACGCCCTCGCGGCCTCCGGCGACAGCTTCGGCTACGTCATGGATCAGCTGATCAACATCAAGCCGAAGGTCACCGAGACCTTCCAGGGCAAGTCGCTCGCACCGTACGCGACGCTGACGAACCTCGATGTCGGCTTGCTGACCGACCCGGCCAACAGCAAGTTCCCCGACATGAGGGACGTGAACGACTTCGTCGGCAGCTTCATCCAGGTGCTGCAGGTGGTTCAGGGCCGAGTGGGAGGCCACCGATGAGCAGGATCAAGAAGTTCTTCAGCAGCAAGATCGTGCTGGCCAACTCGGCACTGGTCGTGGTGCTGATCATCGGGGCGAGCTACCTGCTGGTCAATGTGATGCGCGTGAATCCGCTGCGCTCGGAGTACGACGTCACGGTCACCCTCGACCGGTCCGGCGGTTTGCAGCCGGGCAACGACGTCACCCTGCGCGGGCACCGGATCGGCAAGATCGACACGGTTGAGCTCATCGACGAGGGCCAGGCCATCGCGGTCAAGGCCGTGATCGACAAGAGCTACAAGATCCCCGTCGACACCATGATCCAGGTGGCGGCGCTGTCGGCGGCCGGTGAGCAGTACATCGATTTCCGGCCGAACAGCGACGCGGGCCCGTTCCTGCGTGACGGCGCGGTGATCGAGTACAACCCCGAGCAGATCAAGACCCCCGTCCCGGTGTGGGCGGTGCTCGACGACACGAGTGCCCTGATCGGGCAGGTGAACCCGCAGCAGTTCAAGACCATCCTCGCCGAGCTCGACATCGCGCTCGGGGCCGGTCCGGATCAGCTGCGCGGTCTGGTCAACGGGGTGAGCCTCGCGGTGGCAGGCCTGCACAGCCTGCTCCCGCAGACGGTGAATCTCATCGCCAACCTGCGGGTGATCGCCGACACCACGTCGAACGCGCAGCCGGATCTGCAGACGCTGACCAACAATTCGGGTGCGTTGCTCACGCAGTTCAACAACGCCAACGCCGAACTGCAGAGTGTGCTCGACAACGCGCCGGCGCAGTTCGAGGCGCTCGGTGCGGTGCTCGACAAGACGGCCGACCCGATCAGCGGGCTCGCGGCAAACTTCGTCGCGATCACCCGGGCGGCGCAGTTGCGTCAGCCCGCGCTGCGGTTGCTGTTCCCGTCGCTGGCTCAGGGCCTCGGGGCGATCGCGGTGCCCGCGCACGACAACGAGTTCCACACCGTCATCGATATCTGGCCTCGCCCCACCTGCAACTACAACACCGAGTACCGGCGCAACGAGGAAGTCCAGGACGGGTCGATCCCGAAGTGGAACTACTGCGTGAATCCGCCCGCCGACCTGCAGATCCGTGGTTCGGCCAACGCGCCGCGCCCGAATGTGCCCAACAACGGCGCGCAGATGCCGCCGGGTGTGGATCCGAACGAACGCACCCCGATCCCGGCCAAGTGAGACCATGCCCGGTCCTACGCTCCGGCGTGGGACCGGGCATACTCGGCGGGGGACACTGTGGCCCGCCTCACGGGCCCATGAACGAAGTCGGTGCGTATGTGTGCCGGGAAAGAGCAGGATTGATCTAGATGACCAGCGACGACGCCGAGAGCAAGAAGGACGCTACCCCGGCGGAAAAGCCCGAATCGGCCACCACCGAGACCACCGCCGAGGAGACGGTGCAGCTCGACAAGGCCGAGTCCGAGACGCCGAAGGCGGCCGAGACCGCTGCCACGGCGGCAGCGGCCCCCGCGGAGCCAGCAGCGTCGTCCGGGGCCGCACGCCCGATCGGCTGGCTGGTCGCGGCGGGTACGGGTGTTGTCGCTGTCGGCGCGATCACCGCCGCAACGGTGTTCTTCCTGCAGAGCAGCGACCGTGGCGACAAGCTCGACGCCATCGAGGAGTCGACCAAGGCGGCCTGCGCCTATGGCCGGGTGGCCACCAACTACGACTACGCGAACAACATCGACAAGTACTTCGAGGACATGCGCTTGGGGTCGACCGGTGACATCAAGCAGCAGTTCACCGAGGCCGGTGACCTCCTCAAGGAGATGATGGTGCAGCGGAAGGTGTCCTCGCGCGGCGAGGACATCCAGTGCGCGTACCTCAGCGGCGGTGAGAACCAGGCCAAGGCCATGGTGACGCTGGCGCAGTACAGCTCCAACATCACCGGTGTCGAAGAGCCGCCGATGAACATCGCGATCGAGATGACCCTCGACCGTGAGGGTGACAAGTGGCTGGTGAGCAAGATGGAGTCGCCGGTGTTGAAGAACGGCGGCGGTCTGATGGGTGGGGTGCCGGGCGGGACACCGCAGCAGCCCGCCCCGGAGACTCCGGCGCCCGCCCCGGCGCCCGGCAACTGATCGAGTGAGACGAGGGGGCCTCCGGCGGAATCGCTTCCGCCGGAGGCCCCCTCGGTTTGCGGACACACTCCGGTCGCGCCGCGTCAGAACAGGGTGAGTGTTCCTGACGCTGTCGGCGCGACCGGCTTCCCCGTGGTCCGCGGCTGGGTGGTTCGGGTGGCGGGTGTGGTGCTGTGTTCGTGGCCGCGCGCTGCGGCTTCCCGCGCGGCGATGCCCGCCAGTTCGTCGGCCTGTTCGTTGAAGTAGTTGCCCACGTGCCCGCGCACCCAGCGGAATCGCACGGGGCCTTCGCGGGTGGTGATGGCGCGGTCGATCTGCTTGATGATCTCGACGTTCTTCACCGCGCCGCCGGTGGAGGTGCGCCAGCCGTTGCGCCGCCAGCCGCCGATCCACTCGGAGGCGCATTTGATGGCGTACTGGGAGTCGCTCTCGATGAGCATCGGCTCGGTGCCGGGGTGGGCGAGGATGGCTTCGAGGACCGCGCGCAGTTCCGCGATCTGGTTGGTTCCGCTGGCCGCTCCCCCGCTGGCCACCGGTCCCTGATGATTCACCCAGGCCCAGCCGATGGCACCACCGGGATTGCGCAGGCAGGACCCGTCGGTGCTCACGATGATCATGACCGCCACCCTAGGCGATGCGGCCGACAAGATCGGTACCGTGGAATGCCTCTATCTCCCTTCGCAACCGCGACTCCGTGCGGCGCAGTGCCGATCTCGCGGCCGCGTCGACGAGGCCGTGGCACATGCGGCCGAACACACCGCGTGGTGGTGGATAGTCGGCTTCGGCGGTCAGTACCGACCGTTCGTAGCCGAGTGGGTCGAACCGTAGGGTCACGGTTCCGTATACCCGCCCCCGCAGGGTATACCCGATCACCGCGCCGCGCCGGTATTCGGTGATCTCGCAGGTGAGTGTCATCGGGATCGCGCCGTACAGGCGAACTTTCAGCACACAACTGGCGCCTAGCCCGCGTTCCGGTGCCGAACCCGGCGCGGTGACGGAGGTGACGCCCGCCATCCAGTGCGCGAGATGCTGGAAGTTCTCGGTGTAGGCGAAGGCCGCGTCGGTGGGTGCGCCGACGTCGCTCGCGTACCTGATGTGGCCCATCGGACCTCCTGATCACCACCGTTTGCCGAGCACGGATGGGATCAAAAATACTACAAGAGTCCTATTTATTTGCTGGAAGTTGGATCTGATCCACCAGATACCGGGCGATCGGCATGGCCGACGTGGCGGCGGGTGAGGGCGCGTTGAGGACGTGGATCGAGCGCGGCGTGCGCTCGATCAGGAAGTCGTGCACCAGTGTGCCGTCGCGCAGGACCGCCTGTGCCCGGATGCCCGCGCGGTGTGGGAGCAGGTCGGCGGTGCCGAGTTCCGGGCAGTACCGGCGGCATTCGGCCAGGTAGCCGCGTTTGAACAGAGAATTGCGCAGCTCGCGCACGCCGGTGCGCAGATGCGTGCGTGCCACCCGGTGCACACCCGGGAAGCCGAGCACGTCCAGTGCGTCGCGCCCGTTGACGCTGCCCTTGCGGTAACCCTCCCTGGCCAGGCCGAGCACCGCGTTCGGACCGACGGTCAGGTCGCCGTCGATCGTCGGGCTCAGGTGCACGCCGAGGAACGGCAGGGCCGGATCGGGCACCGGATAGATCAGGGTGCGCACCAGCCCCGCGCGTTCGGCGGGCAGGCGGTAGTACTCGCCGCGGAACGGCACGATGCGGAAATCGGTGCGGATGCCCGCCATTCGCGCCATCCGGTCGGCCTGCAACCCGGCACAGACCACGAGCGTCTTCGCGACGATCGCACCGTCGGGACCGGAAACCGTGACCGCTCGGGCTGTCTCGACGATCGAGGCGACACTCGTGCCGAGCATGATCCGCCCACCCATGTCCTCGACCTGCGCCGCCAGCGCGGCGGTGACCTTCGCGTAATCGATGATGCCCGTCGCGGGCACGAAAAGCGCCCCGACGCCGCGGATTCCGGGCTCACGGCGGGCCAGTTCGGCCGCATCGATGGCCTCCACCGCCACACCGTTGGCGACGGAACGCTCGTAGAGATCGAGCATCCGGGCGTGCTCGGTGGAATCGGTGGCCACCAGCAGTTTTCCGCACACCTCGAACGGAATGTCGTTGGCGGCGGCGAAGTCCTTGGTCCACTGCGCGCCCGCCCGGCACAGCCGCGCCTTGAGGCTGTCGGGCGGATAGTAGATGCCGGAATGGATCACGCCGCTGTTGTGCCCGGTCTGATGGGCGCCGAGCGAGGGTTCCTTCTCGACCAACACGAGGCTCGCGCCCGGGTAGGCGCTCAGCAGGCGATGCGCGGTGGCGACACCGACGATGCCGCCACCGATCACGCAGAAGTCGTACACCCCGTCCTGGGTACCGCCGGAAATCACACGCCGACGGTAGTCGGCTCCTCGACGGCGTCGGATGCGGGCTGGTCGCCTGGCGCTTCGATGCGCACCGTGTGCTGCCCGAGGGTGGGGTCCGACAGCACGAACTCCACGCGGGCCCTGCGGGTGTCGACCTCGGTGTACAGCGAGGTGACGCCAACCGGTTCGGTGGTGATGCCGAGGTACTTGCCCGCCTTGTTCAGCGCGTTCGTGTCGACGGTGAAGCTGACGATGTCGGTGCGCGGCGCGGCGGCCTGGGCGCCGACGTAGGTGGTGCCGATGCGCAGGCGGCCCTCGAGCGCCCGACCGTCGAGCGCCTGGTTGTTCTGCGGAGTGGCGGCGGTGGCGCTCTGGTGCTTGACGGCCGGTACCCGACCCGCCTCGGGAACGAATCGTTCGGTGGTCCAGGCCAATTCGACCACGTCGTCGGCGACCACGCGGACGGTGTCGTCGGCCCGGCGGTGCTCGCCCGGGTCGGCGATGTCGGCAGGTGCGGGATCATCGTGCGGTGGCACGAGCTGGGGCATGTTGTTGACGATGTAGGCACCCGCGGCCACGGTGAGGCAGAGGCTGGCGGCCCCGGCGGCCACCGTCGCGGACAGCCGCGCGATCTGTGCAGGTCGTTGTGCGGTCACGATGCAGTCCTCCCGGTGGGTGTGGATCTACCCGAGCGTCGCGCTCGCATCGTTGAAAGCGCTGCGCTGATTCCACGTTACGCCGGTGCTAGCTGTAGTTAGCACCCTGGTCGCTGAGATCAGGGTCACATCTGAAACAGGCGTGTATCGCACCTGATGAACGCGCGTGTCGGCGGCGTGGTTGTTTTTCTCACGTCTGAGGGGGTATTCCGGGAAAGCAGGCGAGCGTCATTCACGACTGCCACGGCGGTCAATCCCCGGCCAACGATGTCCGGGGCAGTCGGCACGGATGGCGCTCAGGGAGGACGCTCGCCTGTTCGGGGTGGTTGGGGGGCTTTTGTATTGCGCCCACAGAGGTACTGGCGGTGTTTGTT
>NZ_BDBE01000010.1 GCF_001612825.1 Nocardia caishijiensis NBRC 108228
GGACTTGAGTGGTGCCGCGCGGCTGGGAGCGCGGTAGGCGGTGGACTCGGGTGGTGCCGCGCGGCTGGGAGCGCGGTAGGCGGTGGACTCGGGTGGTGCCGCGCGGCTGGGAGCGCGGTAGGCGGTGGACTCGGGTGGTGCCGCGCGGCTGGGAGCGCGGCAGGCGGTGGACTCGGGTGGTGCCGCGCGGCAAGAAGCGCGGTCACGGAGGGCTCGAGTGATGCTGCGTGGCCGGGAAGTGTGGGTGGCGGGTCTCGGACGCGGACGCCGCGACAGCATTCGGACGGTCGTGATGGTCAGCTGAACTGGTTGGGCTCTCGGCCCTGGCCGGGGGGACCGGCGAAGGCTTGGGCGATGGTGAGCCAGTGGTCGGCGTCGGGGCCCTCGGTGGTGAGGGTGGTGTCTTCGCGGTGGCGGCGCTGGGTGGTCACGAGGCAGAAGTCGAGGGCGGGGCCCGCTACTTTTTGTTTCGCGTCTTCGGGGCCCCAGGTCCAGAGGGTGCCGTCGGGGGCGGTGAGTTCTACGCGGAACTCCTCGGTCGGGCCGGATTCGCCGTGGACTGTGTAGGCGAAGTTCCTGGTGCGCACGCTGATGTGGGCGACGGTGCGCAGGCGGGCGGTGGGGGTGCGGGTGACGCCGAGGGCGTCGGCGACGTCTTGGCCGTGTGCCCAGGTTTCCATGATGCGGGCCGAGATCATCGAGGCGGCGCTCATGGGCGGGCCGAACCACGGCAGTTTGGTACCGGGGGGGACGGCGGCCAAGGCGGCGATGAGCTGTTCGCGGCCCGCTCGCCAGCGGGTCAGCAGCTCGGCGGGTGGCGTCTCGGCCAATTCCTCGGCGGCCTCGTCGACGAAGGTGAACATCTTCGCCGCGGCCTCGGTGAGTAGCGCGGTGAACGCCGCGTTGTCGGTGGCGGCCAGGACGGACACCTCATCGGTCCAGGTCAGGTGGGCGATCTGGGTGGCGATGTCCCAGCCGGGGGCGGGGGTGGCGGTCTGCCACTGCGCGGGGGCGAGCGGGGCGACGAGTTGCTCGAGGTCGGCGCATTCGGCGGCGAAGTCGTCGAGCAGCGCTGCGAGGTCAGCCATGTGGTTCCTTGGGGCGAAGCGTCGCGCCACCGGTCGGGTGCGCCGTCGTCACCAGAATCGCAGCGTCACCCGAAAAATGCAAGCACGCGTGCTTGTTATTGCTACCAGCCGAAGATGAGCAGGTGAATCGCGCCGACCGCGATGCCGAGCGCCCCGCCGTGCAGATACAGCAACCAGGCGTCCTGCTCCACGGATGCGTAGAACATCTCCATGAACTCGCCCGGTGTGAGCGTGCGCAGCTTGCGGGCGGCGAAATCATCGATCTTCTTGGCCTGCTCGCGCACGAACTGCTCGTCCTCGACCATGCCGGGCGCCATGCTCAGCCCGGCCCCGGCACCGGAGACGGCGAGGTTCTCGAACTGCTTCTTGCCCATCGCCGCGCGCACCATGAACGCGGTCGGCCCGAGCTGCCGGTGGATCTCCTCCGACACCACCCGCTCGATGAGCTGGCGGGTCTTGTCCCCGTTGGGTCCCTCGAGCAACTCGTTGGACAGGTTCTCCACCGTGAGTACCTGGTAGGCCAGGATGTGGGCCAAATCGGTCGCGGCCTGCGGCTGGCGCTTGGCCAGCAACGCCTGGCGCCACAGGTACTTGTAGCGCGGCTGCGGGTCGCCCGGCTCGAACACCATCTTGATGGCGATCACGTTCACCGTCACGCCGATCATCGCCGAGGCGAACAGCACGATCACCCAGGCCGGGATCGCACCCCAGTACGGAATCTGGGAGTGCACGTGCAGGTACAGCGCGAGAATCAGGCCGAAGGGCGCGCCGAGCAGACCGATCCGGGCCATGAATTTCAGCTCGGGTGCCGCGATGGTCGTGGTCAGGTCCTTGAGGATCTGCGGGTTCTTCTCCAGGTACCGGATCACGAAGTTCTTCACATCGAGCAGCTGGTCGATGTTGTCGCCGAGGCTTTCGAACGCGCGCCGCGACAGCGTCGGCAGCTGCCGGTCCACCCGCTGGTAGACCGCCTGCTTCATCTGCCGTGGCAGCGAGCGCCACAGGTCGGGGTTCTCCCGGTACATGATCTCGTCGACGATCGACTGCACCTGCGGACGGGCGCGTTCGGCCAGGTAGTCGCCGATGCCGTCGAGGTCGAGTTCGTGGATGAAGTCGCGCGGGCTGCCGATGCGCATCAGCGCCTTGTCCACGCAGATGCTCGCCATCTTCTCCGAGCGCGCGGGAATGAAGCCTTGGAAACCGAGCCTGCGCCCGTCACCCGAGAACGTCGGAAGCACCTGCACCCGACGGGGCAGATACGGGTAGAGGATGTGCAGCATCGGCACCCGGAAGCCCTGGAAATGCAGTGGCCAGAACAGCATCAGCACACCGGTCCAGTTGGTGAGCCACCCGGCCAGGGCGCTGAAGATCGGGAAGCTCACGAGATCGACGACGAATTTCGACTGGCCGGTGAGCTCTTCCCAATCGATGAAGAGTCCGGAGGCCAGTGTGGTCATCGAGGAGCCCCCTAGAGCAGACGCGCGAATTTCGTGAAGAACGTGAGGATAAGGCAATCACATTTTGACCGGTCATGACGGGGTGTCAACGAACCGGACACCCGTACCGAGCGGCCCGGCAACCATTCGGCATCCCCGTGGCGATAGGCTTGGCCCGCGCTTGACGACGAGTTCTTCCCACCATCTGTGTAGAGGGAGTCACCGTGAGTGTTCCGCAGGATCATCTGAATCGTCCGGTCGCCGTGATCGGCGCGGGCACGCTCGGCAGGCGGATCGCGCTGATGTTCGCCACCCGCGGTGGCACGGTCCACATCGTCGACCCGACGGCGCAGGCCGGTGCGGCCGCCGTTGACTACGTCCGTGAGCAATTGCCCGCCGTCGCGGCCTCGGTGCGCGACGGCTCGCCGGGAACCGTCGAGTACATCCAGGACCAGGCGAGCGCGGTGCGCGGGGCCTGGTTGGTCGTCGAGGCGGTGCCCGAGATCCTCGACCTGAAGAAGAAGGTCTTCGGCCAACTCGACACGCAGGCCGACGCCGACGCGATCGTCGCCTCGAACTCGTCGTCGTATGCCAGTCGGTTGTTCACCGAGGACTGCGACACCCGCGACCGGATGCTGAACACGCATTTCTACATGCCGCCCGCGTCGACCGCGCTCGATGTGATGTCGGACGGGCACACCTCCCAGGAGGTGCTCGACTATGTCCTGCGCACCTTCCCCGAATACGGTCTGCACCCGTTCCTGTGTCGCAAGGAGAGCACCGGATTCATCTTCAATCGCATCTGGGCCGCGATAAAGCGAGAAGCACTGGAGGTGGTCGCCGAGGGCGTGTCGGTGCCCGAGGACATCGATCAGATGTTCGTCCTGAATTTCGGGACCAAGGCCGGGCCCTTCCGGATGATGGATCAGGTCGGCCTGGATGTGGTGCTCGATATCGAGGAGTATTATCAGAAGGAGAACCCGAATCTGCCGAAAGGCCCGATCTCGGTGCTGCGCAAGTACGTCGACGCGGGCAAGCTCGGCGTGAAATCCGGCGAGGGCTTCTACGACGACTACCCGAAGCAGGGCTGAGCGATGACCGAGCTGCTCGCCCTCGATCTCGCGGATCGGGCGATGCTCGCCGTCTCCCTCGACGGGAGCAACGTGCGCACCCTGGTGAGCGGGCTCGATCAGATGCCCGACGGCATCGTCGTCGACCGGGTGCGCGGCCACATCTACTGGACCAACATGGGCCGTCCCGATCCGGGCGGACGGCCGGGGATCGAGCCGGACTTCTACGCCCGCACCGGATCACTCGAGCGTGTCGACCTCGACGGCGGCAACCGGACGACGATCCTGCCGCCGGGTTCGTTCACCACCGGTAAGCAACTCACCGCCGATTTCGAGGCGGGCCGGTTGTATTGGTGTGATCGCGAGGGAATGGCGGTGCTCTCCTGCGATCTGACCGGCGACGATCTGCGCCCGCTCGTCGTCACCGGCACCGACCCACAGCAGCAGACCAATTGGTGTGTCGGTGTCTGCCTCGACACCGATCGCCGCCTCCTCTACTGGACGCAGAAGGGCGCGCCCAAGGCCGGTGAGGGCCGCATCTTCCGCGCCCCTCTCGACCTGCCCGTGGGGACGGATCCGGCCGCGCGCACCGATATCGAGCTGCTCTGGGATGGACTGCCGGAGCCGATCGACCTGGAACTGCGCGGCCACACCCTGATGTGGACCGATCGCGGCGCCGAACCCGACGGCAACACCCTCAACGAGGCTCTCGTCCAACCCGAGGTCGGTAGCCCGACGGTGCTGTCACGCGGGTACCGAGAGGCCATCGGCCTGACCGGGTTCGACGCCCATTTCTATGTGAGCGACCTGGGCGGTTCGATCCGCCTGGTCGACCTGGGCGCGGGCACCGACACCGAACTGGTCCGTATCGGCAACCCGCTCACCGGTCTCGCCCTGGCCGACCTGTAGCGCCGGGCGCAGCACCACCCGGACGGTGATGTCGACCCACCGCCCGATCAGCAGCGACGGCGCTCGCAGCCCGAACGCGGTGCGGTCGAGGACGGCCGAGGCGGTGACGGTGACGGCCGTGTCGGTGATGTCGAACGTGTCGACGGTGAAGATCAGCGGCACGGCCCGGCCGCGCACCGCGGCGACCCCGGCGACGCGCCACCGAGGGCCGTCGGCGGTGATGTCCTCGGCGGTGAAAGTCGTCCTGGGATGACCGTCCAGGTCGAGCAGGCGGGGTTTGCGCAGGTCACGGTCGCGCCGGGGGTTGCCGGTGTCGATCGCGGCGAGGTCGACGACCCCGGCCGCGGTGATCGGTCGACCGTCGGGTGTCAGCGTGAGCAGGCCTGCCAGGACCGGCGCGGCGCCGTGGACGTGGCCCCCGATATGGCCGACCCGGAATGCGGCGGTGCAGTGTTCGGTGTCGGCCACCCAGTCGGTGGCCGTCAGGATCGGGTTCACGACCGTGCTCCTTCGGCGTAGATGGTCGCCCGGTCGCGGTGCATGTGGACCGGGTAGATCTCCACCCGGTCGGGGCCGGGCAGCAGGGCCGGGTCCTCGCCCGGCAGGAGTTCGGTCGCGAGGATGGCCGCGCGTACGGCGTGGATGGCGGCCTCGGTATCGGCGATGCCGATCACCAGGCCCGACCCGTCGTCGCGGCGCAGTTCGTAGTAGTCGAGCAGGCCGGGCACGGTGGCCACGGCGGGCTGGATGCGGTGGGTGGCGGCGAAGTCGGCGGCCGCCAGTTCGGCGGCGCCGCGCGGACGGTCGAACCAGACGAGGTGTGCGTACATGATGGGCTCCTGACCTGCGAGAACGTGGTGCTTTCAGGATCGCCGCGTGCGCGGGTTCGCGGATCAGTGCTGGTACGCATCGGCAGTACTGAAGTTCGCCCGATGCGCGGATACTGGGACGATGCACACTCCGGTCGTCGGGCGGCACCAGGAGATCGCCCGGCTGCGCGCCGCGGTACTCGCCGCGCAGTCCGGTGCGGGTCGATTCGTGCTGGTGAGCGGGCCCGCCGGGATCGGCAAGTCGTGGCTGGCCGACCGCGCCGCCGAGCTCGCCGCCGAGGCAAATATGCCGGTGGCGCGCGGCAACGCCGTCGACGACGCGGGCATGCCGCCGCTGTGGCCGTGGCGGCGCGCGGCCCGTACCGTGCCCGGCCTGTCCGCCGCGCTCGACACGGTCACCGAACCCGGCGCGGCGGCCGAACGCCGGTTCCGGATGTTCACCGAGGTCGCCGACGCCCTCACCGCGGCCGCCACGGGCCCCGGTCTGCTGCTGATCCTCGAGGACCTGCACTGGGCCGACCCCTCCTCGCTCGCCCTGCTCGGCCACGTCGCCGCCCAGACCGAGCACGCCGGACTGCTCATCGTCGCGACCGCCCGCGAACCCGAGGGCGACAACCTCCTCGCCGTCCAGCCCGACTGGCTACGCCTTCCGCACGCCCACTTCCTCTCCGTCCCAGCCCTTTCCGAGCCGGAGGTGCGCTACTGGCTCGAATGTCACCACCTCCCAGCGGAATACGCTCCCCGCGTCCACGCCCGCACCGACGGAAACCCCCTCCTGGTCCGCCTGGTCATCGACTCCGACCCCGCCAGCTCCGGCGACCCGCTGGTCGAGGTCCCCGGCTTCCGCCGCCTCGTCCTCACCCGCCTCGACCACCTCTCCCCCGAACAGATCGACATCCTCGGCACCGCGAGCGTCCTCGGTGAACGCATCGACGTGGATCTCCTTGTCCGCGTGTACGAGTCGAGCCGCGTTGAGTCGCCGGAGAACTCGTCGACAGACCACGTGACGGCGGCCCTCGACGCGGCGACGACGGCTGGAATCGTGCGTCGGTTCGCCGAGGGCGCCACCGGGTTCGCCCATGCCTTGATTCGCGACGCGGTATATGCCGATCTCGCGCCGTCGCGGCGGGCGGCGCTGCATCGAGCGGCGGCGGTCACGCTGGCCGAGCACCGAGGGGCGGGGCTGGCGGGACTGATCGCGACGCATTGGCGGCAGGCGAGTGCGTGTGCGGAGTCCTCGTCGTGTCTGTACTGGTCGAGAGTGGCGGCGCGGTCGGCTCGGGCAGCGGCGGCGTACGCGGAGGCGATCCGGTTCGGGGAGTGGGCCATCGACGCGGCGGGTTCGGCTGCCCAGGAGCGGACCGAGCTGCTGATCGACCTCGCGCGCGACGAGTTCGCGGCCGGACGGATCGCCGACAGTCTCGCGCACTGCGTGCGGGCGAGCGACCTCGCCGAGCAGGCGGACCGCCCCGATCTGCTCGCCGAAGCCGGTCTCGTCGTCCACGGCGTCACCACACCGAGTGTCATGACACAGTTGGATGCCCTGTGCGGCCGAGCCTTACAGCGATTGGATCCGGCCGGACACGCCGACTTGATCGCCCGCGTTCTCGCCCAGCGTGCCCTGTCCGCTGCTGATCGTGGTGCGGGTGCCGAGGCCAGGCGGCTGTCGGAGCAGGCGATGCGTGCGGCCGAGGGCTCCACCGATCCGGATGTCGCGCTCGACGTCATCCATGCCCGTCACCTCTCACTCGCGACAACCGAATACCTCGACGAGAGAACGGTATTGGCTGCCCGGGCCATCGAGATCGCCGTCGACGCCGAACAGCCACTGGCCCAGCTCTGGGGATACGTGTGGACAGCCGACGCCGCGCTGCAACGCGGCGACCTTCCCGCCTTCGACAATGCCCTCGACCACATCGAACTCCTCGCAGACCGCCGCAAGCTGCCGCTGGCCCGCTGGCACCTGCTGCGATTGCGTGCCACCCGCGCGGCTCTCGTCGGCGAACTCGACGCTGCCATCGAATTCGACGCGGCCGCACACGAATTGGCCATCGGTATCGGTGACTACTCCCTGGCCGGGCTGCACCACGCCTTCCGCGGAATGCACGCGGTGATCGTCGGCCATGTCGACCGCGACGCCATGAACGAAGCCGTCGCCGCCCTTGCCTTCGCCCCGAAAATCCCCATCGCCCAGCTGTTCTCCCCCATGATGCGTGCCTTGGCCGGTGATCTCGACCAGGCCAGAGCCCTGTTCGAACCCTTTCGCTCGCTTCCCGACACGCTCGAGGTCGGCCCACGCTGGAGCGGAACCGTGTACTCGGTGGGGCTCGTGGCCGAACTGCTCGACGATGCCGACGCCGCCGACCGGGTCTACCGCGTCCTGGCGGGGCGCGAGCACAACTACTCCGCCGACGGCACGGGCGCCCTGATCTGCGTGGGATCCCTGGCCCGCGTCCGCGCCGACAACGCCCGCGTGGCCGGTCACCTCGACGCCGCCGTCGACCTCTACCACCTCGGCCTCACCATGGATACCGCGATCGGCGCCCACCCCTTCATCGCCCTCGGTCACCTCGGTCTCGCCCGCACCCACCTGCGCCGTGGCACCCGACCATCTGCCCGCGTCCTCGTCCCGAGTGCCGAGCGCGACACCGACCTCTCCGCCGCTCGCGCCGCCGCGGTGCGAGCCGCCGCCGGATTCCGCCGTCTCCGTATGGTTCACCGTCTCCGGCAAGCCGACGACCTGCTCGCCGAGATCACCGCCGCCGCCCGTACCGCCGATCCGCTGACCGCCCGCGAGCGGGAAGTGCACGAACTCGTCGCGGCGGGAGCGACCAATCGGGAGATCGCTGGTCGCCTGGTGCTTTCCGAGCGGACGGTCGAGACGCACGTGCGTCACATCCTCGCCAAACTCGGCGTCACCAACCGCACCGAGATCGCTCGCCGCGCCGCCGACCGCCCGCGATCCGGATAATCTCGCCGGGTAGTCGTTCGAAGGGGATCCCACGTCATGCAGCCGTTGAACGCCGACGACCCGCGCCGGATCGGGGACTACCGGCTACTCGGTGTCCTCGGCGCCGGTGGGATGGGCAAGGTCTACCTCGGCCGTAATTCGGGTGGTCGCACGGTGGCGGTGAAGGTGATCCGGCCGGATCTGCTCGGTGATCCGGAGCTGCGGGCCAGGTTCCGCCGGGAGGTCGCGGCCGCTCGTCGCGTCGGTGGCACCTTCACCGCACCCGTTCTCGACGCGGATGTCGACGCCGATCCGCCGTGGCTGGCGACGGGGTACGTGGCCGGGATATCGCTGTCGGACGCGGTCGCCGAGTACGGTCCCTTTCCCGAGTCCGCCCTGCTCGCCTTGGGTCACGGCTTGGCTCAGGCGCTGGTCGCGGTGCATTCGGTCGGCATCGTGCATCGTGACCTGAAGCCGTCGAATGTACTGCTCGCCGTCGACGGACCCAAGGTGATCGACTTCGGCATCGCCCGCGCCGAGGAGGACACCGCGTTCACGACCACCGGACGAGTCGTCGGCTCACCGGGTTTCATGTGCCCCGAACAGATCACCGGCGAACCGCTCGGCCCCGCCTGCGATGTCTTCGCCCTCGGTGGCGTCCTCACCTTCGCCGCGTCCGGGCACGGCCCCTTCGGTACCACCGAATTCGTGCAACTGCTCTACCGCATCGTCTACGCGGAACCGACGCTGGACGCCGTCCCCCTCAGCTTCCGCCCGCTCGTCCGAGCGTGCCTGGCCAAGTATCCCGCCGCCCGCCCCACCCCGGAACAGGTGCTGACGGAGCTGGCGAAGATCGGCGCACCGGACAGCGCGGGCTGGCTTCCGCCGCCGGTCCTGCACGACGTGAGCATGCGCGCGGTACGCCTGCTCGACCTCGACACCGACCCCGGCGTCCACCCGATGGTCGCTTCCCCGAGCCATCGCACCGACCCGACCGCGCTCGCGGGCAGCACCGCGTCCGGCCGTCCCCAGGCCACTGCTCCGCCGTTCACACCGAGAACGACACAGGGGGGCCACACTCCACCGCCAGGCAACTACGCGTCACCACCGCGCGTCCACCCCCCATCACCCGGCGAGGCCCCGCGCCGCACCCGAACCCGCGCGCTGCTGATCGCGGCGGTCTGCGTCACCGCCGTGACCGCCGCCGTGATGGCCTCGCTGATCGGCATCCGCATCGGCGCCCAGTCGGGAACGCCGACCGTTCCTGGCACGCCGCCCACCGGTACCGAGACCAGCGCCCGGCCGGTCTCGAGCGTCCCGGATTCCTTCCTCGGCACCTGGTCCGGCCAGGCCGCCGACGGACTGGTCACCTTCGACATCGTCTTGACCATCGGCCCGGGTGAGGTGGGTCGAGAGCTGGCCACGGCCTCGAATACCGGCCAGATCTCGCAGTCGCGCTGTGAACGGGCCGAGACGCTCACCGAGGCGACCGAGAACCGTCTCGTCTTCCGTGCCCGCCTCACCGGCGACACCCACGGCGACTGCGTCGACGACGGCAACGTCTCGACGGTCACCCGTCAATCGGACGGCACCTTGCGCTACAGCACGCCCGGCGTGTGGGGCGGTTCGATCGCGGGCACGCTTCACAAAGAGTAAGTGGAACAGGTTGCTGTCCCGGGGCGGTAAGTCCGCCGAAGAGACCACGAATCGGTCGACTGACCAGTAACCTGAGGCCCTGTCGGAGCTCCTTGAGCGGCCGATATCACGATAGTGACAATCTACAAAAGCACAGGTGATACCCGTCTCAGAAATTCTGGCGTTGCGACCTGAGTCACTCCTGTGCCAGACTCCTGCCCACACTGTGAAGCCGTTCGGTCTCACAATGTCCGGAAAGGGAGTCGATTGAGTAGGCGGCAGGCGCGGGTAATTGCCACCCTCTCGTCGGCTGCGCGCGAATCAATCGAAATCGACAAGTGCCAACGCGGCACCGGTGAGCAGGTCGACCAGCTCACCGACCGGCGGTCGCGATTCACGCAACAGCCATTCGTGCGCCACTCCCGTCACCGCCCCGGTGAGCAGGGCGGTGGTGAGTTCGGCGTCGCCACGCAGGCGGACACCGATATCGACCAGCGCCGACCCGATCAGCACCGACCAGGCGTGGCGGCGCGATCGGCGATGGTTCTCCATCCGGTCGCTCACCCCGACCACCTCGATGAGCGCCACCTGGGCCCGGTAGGGATCGGAGCCGAGCGATTCGAGGTACGCCCCGAAGCCCGCGTGCAGCGCGAGCTTGGGATCGGTCGGTGTGGTGAGTTCGGCCAGCGCGGCGGCGACCGCTGCGGCGGCGTCGTCCTGGATGCGGTCGTAGGCCGCGACCAGCACGTCTTCGCGGGTTTCGAACTCCTCGTAGAACTGCCGCTTGGACAGTCCGGCGGCCGCGCACACCTCGGCCAGCGAGCACGTGGCGTACCCGCGTTCGGCGAAGATTCGCGTCGCTGCTTCCAGGAATCGCTGTCGCCGCTCGGCTTTACGCGCGACGACCGTACGACCCCCATACCGTCTGTCCGCTGTAGTCACCTCTCCAAAGTATCTGAAACTCGGGATAACACAGACATTCCTGTGAATTCCGGGTCGCTTCATCTATCCACCGAACGAAGGACGGCCGACCAGTGCTGAGCACCCGAGGATCGCGGACCGCAGTGTCTGCTTTCGTACTAGCGGCGAGTGCTGTACTCGTGGCGCCCACGCCAACCCTGGCAGCGCCGCAGCCCGCGGCGCAGCAGAGTGTTCCCGCGATCGCGGAGAACGTGCCCTCCGAGACGCTGGCAGCGCTGGCACCGACGATCGTAGGCGCCATCTCCGGCCCCGGCCTCATCGCCGACGGCGGACAGGCCGCGATCCTGGCCCAGGCGCGTCTGCTCCTGGCGACCCCGGGCATCCCCGCGCAGGTCAAGTCGACCCTCGAGCGGATCATCAAGTTCCTCGACGGCAGCGGCGGTGGCGGCCCCGAACTGCCGCCCGCCGACGGTCCGCGCATCGCGCAGTTCCTGTACCCGACCATCGGCAAGGGTTGCATCGGGCCCACCTCCGACTCGGTCGGTACCGCCCTCGCGGTCCCGGGCCCGGCCGAACTGCCCCCGCCCGGACCGGGTGCGGGCCAGACCGGCTTCGTGTTCACCGCGCTCGGCACCAAGACCCCGACCGCCGAGCAGACCCCGCCGATGACCGTGCAGTGGGTGAACCTGGACAACCGCCGCACCGGCACCCAGGTGCTCACCAACGCGGCGGGCATCAACCCCGACGGCCCCGCCACCCTGTCGGCCATCGCCGACACCGGTGCGGGCCGGGTGGTCGCGGTCGTCACCGGCTCGCTGACCACCGCCACCGCCGACGGTAACCGGACCTGCTCGTTCGCCCCGACCATCGGGTTCTTCTCCGTCGCCTGAACCGGCACAACGCAATTGGAGTTCGTTCTATGAAGTTTGCCGTCCCCGGCCTGATCAGCGGGCTGGCCGGCGCGATCCTCGGGGTGATTGCCGTGTTCGGCATCACCGCTGGCGCGCAACAGAATTCGATTCCCGAGCCGGAAACCACCGGTGACCCGGGTTCGTCGCTGCTCGGCAACGTCACGTACGGCAGCCGATGAGCAACGTGCGCAGGATCATCGCCTGCATCCTCGTCGGTCTCGGCGCGCTGCTACTCGCGTGCGCCGCCATGATCCCCACCTACGCCGTCGGCAAGGTGGCCAAGACGCCCCTGGACCTGCGGATCACCACCATCGCCAAGAGCGTGCCCGGCGAAGAGGCACTCGTGCTCGACGCGAAGTCGCTCACCTCGCCGGAGGGCTCGGCCAAGATCGACACAGGAGTGCCGATCGTGTCGCAGCGTTTCCTCACCGTCGAGGAGCCGTCGGACGCCGACGAGATGACCGTGCAAGCGGGTCAGACCCTGCGTCGTGACGACCGTGACGGTGACACCGGCCTGCTCACCGCCTCGGTCGACCGGGTCACCATCGACCGCCGGACCGGCGAGCCGATCCCGGTGTCGCCCAACGGTTCCATCGCCGTCAACGTCGACAAGTCGGGCGCCTCGGTGGCCGATCCGTCGCAGCGACGCGGTCTGCAGTACCGGTTCCCGATCGGCACCGAGAAGAAGTCGTACCCGTACTTCGATCTCAACGCCCGCGCCACCTACGACATCGACTTCGTCGAGGAGACCGAGGTCAGTGGTGTGCCGGTGTACCACTTCCGCCAGACCATCCCGGTGACGAACATGTGGGACGTCGTCCCGGCCGCCACCAACAAGCTCACCCTGCCCGCCGCCAAGTGGGGCCTCGAGGGTGAGGAGCCGGTCACCATGACCCGCTACTACACCAACACCCGCGACGTGTGGGTGGAGCCGAGGACCGGCGCGGTTCTCAAGGGCGGCGAGTCCATCCACCTGTACTACGGCCGCAGCGCCGACAAGGTCGACGTCACCGCGCTCAAGGCGCACCTGGTCTTCGACGAGGAGACCATCAACGCCCAGCTCGGCGTCACCCAGGAGAGCCTCGACAAGCTCGACCTGTTCGGCAAGACCCTGCCGTTGATCCTCGGCGTCCTCGGCGCGATCTGCGTCATCGCGGGCATCGTCCTCGGTGTCATGAGCAGTCGTGGCCGCACCACCATCGACCCCCCGACCGAAAGGCTCCAGCGCAACCTCTAGAACCTCGAAACACCATCAACGCACGAACGCCCTCGGCTCCCACCTACCCCTCGGGAGCCGGGGGCGTTCGGCATTTCGTTCGCCGTGAGTGAACGGCGGTGGCGGTCGGAACAAAGTGCGATCCGGTGTAGTTGAGTCAGCAAAGCTCAACTTTTGGAAGGGTCGCTATGACTACAGCTCAGAACCTGCCGGTGCTGTTCCTGACCGATCCGATCGTGCTGCCGGGCATGGTCGTGCCCATCGAATTGGACGAGTCCGCGCAGGCCGCCATCGACGCCGCTCAGGCGGGCAAGACCGGTGCCGTGCTTGTCGCGCCGCGCCTGGACGAGGGCTACGCCTCCTACGGCGTGGTGGCCACCATCGAACAGGTCGGTCGGATGCGCGGCGGCGCTCCGGCGGCGGTGCTCAAGGCCGAGCGCCGGGCGCGGATCGGACACGGGGTCACCGGGCCGGGTGCCGCGCTGTGGGTCGAGGCAGAACCCGTCGAGGCGCCCGCGCCCGACGACCGGACGACCGAGCTCGCCGCCGAATACCGCAAGCTGGTGATCGCCGTTCTGCAGCGCCGTGAGGCCTGGCAGATCATCGACATCGTCAACCAGCTCGACAACCCCGAAACCATCTCCGACACCGCCGGTTACGCGCCGTACCTGTCCAACGAGCAGAAGCGCGAACTGCTCGAGACCCCCGATGTCGCGCAGCGGTTGACCAAGCAGATCGAGTGGATCAAGGCCCATATCGCCGAGGTCGAGGTCACCGAGAAGATCAGCGAAGAAGTCCGCGACGGCATGGAGAAGAGCCAGCGCGAATTCCTGCTCCGCCAGCAGCTCAACGCGATTCGCAAGGAACTCGGCGAGGACGAACCCGACGGGGCCGACGACTACCGCACCCGCGTGGAGAACGCCGACCTGCCCGAGAACGTCCGCGCCGAGGCGCTGCGTGAGGTCGGCAGACTCGAACGGGCCAGCGACCAGAGCCCCGAGTCGGGCTGGATCCGCACCTGGCTCGATACCGTCCTCGATTTGCCGTGGACGGTGAAAACCGAAGACAACACCGATATCTCGGGCGCGCGCGCCATTCTCGACGCCGACCACCACGGCCTCGACGAGGTCAAGGACCGCATGGTCGAGTACCTGGCGGTGCGTTCGCGCCGCGCGTCCCGTGGTCTCGAGGTCGTCGGCGGACGTGGCTCGGGTGCGGTGATGGTGCTCGTCGGCCCGCCCGGTGTGGGTAAGACCTCGCTCGGCGAGTCGGTCGCGAAGGCGTTGGGCCGCAAGTTCGTTCGCGTCGCCCTCGGCGGTGTGCGCGACGAGGCCGAGATCCGTGGTCACCGCCGCACCTACGTCGGTGCCATGCCGGGCCGCATCGTGCGCGCGGTGAAGGAGGCGGGATCACTGAATCCTGTTGTCCTGCTGGACGAGATCGACAAGGTCGGCTCCGATTTCCGTGGCGATCCGGCGGCGGCGCTGCTCGAGGTGCTCGACCCCGCGCAGAACCACACCTTCCGCGATCACTACCTCGACCTGGACCTCGACCTGTCGAACGTGCTGTTCATCGCGACCGCCAACGTCATGGACACCATCCCCGGCCCGCTGCTCGACCGCATGGAACTCATCACCGTCGACGGCTACACCGAGGCCGACAAGGTCGCCATCGCGCGTGACTTCCTCGTCCCGAGGCAGCTGGAGCGCAATGCGCTGACGGCGCAGGAGGTCTCGATCACCGAAGCGGCGCTGCGGGAGGTCGCGGCGAACTACACCCGGGAGGCCGGGGTTCGCCAGATGGAACGTCTGGTCGCGAAAGCCCTGCGCAAGGCGGCAACCCGCCTGGTGACCGGTGATACGAAGCCGAACAGTGCGGCGTCCACGGACAAGGCGCAGGTCAGCGCTGCGACGGACGGCGAGGCGACGCTCGGGTACGACCCCGAACTCGGTTACGACAATGTCATCGACATCAGCACCGGTCCGCAGCCGACAGACCAGGTGAAGAGCCTGGTGATCGATGTGGACAACTTGACCGACTACCTCGGCCGTCCCCGCTTCACCCCGGATTCGGTGGAACGCACCGCCGTCCCCGGCGTGGCGACGGGTCTCGCGGTCACCGGCGCCGGTGGTGATGTCCTCTACATCGAGGCCAATGCCGCCGAGGGCGAGCGTTCGCTCACCCTCACCGGTCAGTTGGGTGACGTGATGAAGGAGTCGGCGCAGATCGCCCTCACCTACGTGCGTTCGCACCTGGAGGAGATCGGGATCGAGCCGAAAGTCCTCGACCGCGACATCCACATCCACTTCCCGGCGGGCGCGGTCCCCAAGGACGGTCCGTCGGCGGGTGTCACCATGGTCACCGCCCTGGTGTCGCTGGCACTGGATCGTCAGGTCCGCGCCGATGTGGGCATGACCGGCGAGGTCACCCTCAACGGTCGGGTGCTGCCGATCGGCGGGGTGAAGCAGAAGCTGCTCGCCGCCCAGCGTGCCGGTCTGAAGACGGTCTTCATCCCGGCCCGCAACGAACCGGACCTGGACGAAGTGCCCGCCGAGGTCCTCGCGGCCCTGGACGTGCGCCCGGTCGCGGACGTGGCCGACATCCTGGCCTACGCCATCGAACCGATCGCCGAACCCGCCGCCGACGGCACCTTCGCCGTCAGCGCCTGAGCCATCCGACTGGGCCGTGCGTCTACAGCGCACGGCCCAGTCGCCATGTCTAGAACAATCCGAGCTTCAGCATCAGCGCCCGATCGAGGTCCCGCAGCTCCGCACCTTCGAGCGACCCCTTGAACTCGCCGAGCCGTTCCGGCGCGATGGTGAAAAGCTGGTCAGTCAGGATCCTCGTCTTGGTCCCGTCGAACTCGATCTCCGGCCGGTAGACCGCGGGCCCCGCGCCGGTGGAAGTCATCGCCACGATCACGGTGCTGGACGGAAAGCGGTCGGATTGGATGATTACGCAGTACCGAGGCCCGCGTTGTTCGTGGCCGCGAGTACCCGGAATCGCCTCGATCTCGTATATCGCGCCACGAAAGATCACTCCACGACGCCCATGAACCGCTGGATCGCGAGCATTTCGGCACGGTCGTCAGGATCGTTCTCGAGCCGCTCGGCATCCTCGGTCGCCTGTTCGAGGAGTTGTTCTTTGTATGCGCGCAGGAGTGCGTAGCGAACCGCCTCCGACCTGGATCGACCATCGCTGGTCAGCGTGCTCAACGCCTTCTCCATCGCTTCGTCGGTTCTCACATTCAGCGCGCCCATGCTCCCAAGTGTATCGCAATTTGTGTTACACGCAGGCTATCGGGCGACCGTCGGTGGCAGTTGTGCGACCGTGACGACGGTCAGTTGGTCGGTGTCGTAGTCGTCCTGGTCGTCGTCGATGTCGTCTTCGTCGGCGAACTCGGCGTCTTCCTCGGCCGCGGTCGACGGGGTCAGGTCCTTCTCGACGCGGCGAGTCGTGCCCTGGGCGACGGCGCAGTGGATCGGTTCCTCGCCCTCGGTCTCGGCGTAGACGTCGCAGTGGGTGACGGCCTGGCGGCGGGTGGCGCCGAGCACGGTGGCGTGCACGCGCAGCCGTTCGCCCTTGGCCGGGCGCAGGTAGGTGATGGTGAAACCACCGGTGAGGACGTTGGGGCCGAGCACGGTTCCGGCGGCGAAGGTGAGCGCGTTGTCGGCGGCGTAGGCGAGCACGCCACCGTGCACGAAGCCGAACTGCTGACCGTGTTCCGGCTGGATCTCGATCACCAAGGTGGCTGCGCCGTCACCGAATTCGGTCAGCTCGGTACCGACGAGACGAGCGAAGGGTTGCGCGGCGAGTACCTGCCGGGCCAGGTCGAGGTCGAGGGAGGTGGCTTCGGTCGGCATCGGGTGTTCCGTTCTTCGAGTGGCGGTGCTCGGTGACTATTCGACGCCCTCGGCTCGCAGGGTCGCCCAGGCGGCTGCGGCGAGTTCGGGGGCGACATCGGTTGGCGCGGTACGGATATTGCCACCAAGCCATTGGCGGCTGTATTCCTGTGCCGCCCCGAGCCACAGGGCGTACACGAGGTCGAGTTCGAGGTCGCGCACCGTGCCGTAGGCGACGTGGGTCCGCCACCAGCGGCGGATCCAGGTGAAGAACTCCAGATTGCCCTCGCTCTCGCGCACCCCGGGCGGGCGTGCGGCGGTGAGAACGGTTGCGCGGTACTGATTTTCCTTGACCCAGTGCAGGTGCGCGTGCACGCCAGCGACGACACCGGCCTGCGCGTCGGCACAGTCGGCGACGGCGTTGTGGAAGTGCTGTTGGTAGTCGGTGAGGGCGTGGACCCAGACCTGCCGGTACAGGTCGGCCTTGTCGGGGAAGTGGTGGTAGAGCGCCCCGACGCTGGCTTCGGCGGCGGCGCGGATGTCATTGAGGGTGGCATCGAGGACACCGTGTTCGGCGAACTGCCGCTCCGCGGCGAGCAGCAACCGATCTCGGATCTTCATGAACAGAATTTAGTTCTGTCGGGCGGCGTGCGCAAGAGCTGGGCTCCGCTGGCGGCGGTTGTGCGATAGAACGGAACCGTGCCCCGGTGGCTCCTGCATGTCGATCTCGACCAGTTCCAGGCGGCGGTGGAATTCCGGCGCCGCCCCGAGCTGCGCGGACAACCCGTGATCGTCGGTGGTGAGGGCGACCCCGCCCAGCCGCGCAAGGTCGTCACCTGCGCGTCCTATCCGGCCAGGGCCTACGGCGTGCGGGCGGGGATGCCGCTGCGTGCCGCGCAGCGCAAGTGCCCCGACGGCGTATTCCTGCCGCTCGACATGGCGACCTACGAGGCCGCCTCCGACGAGATCATGGCCACCCTCGCCCGGGTGGCCGGTGCGGTCGAGGTGTGGGGAATGGACGAGGCCTTCGTCGCCACCGATGGCGATCCGTGGCGCCTGGCCGCCGAAATCCGCGGCGCCATCACCGAACTCGATCTCACCTGCGCCGTCGGTATCGGCGACAACAAACTCACCGCCAAGCTGGCCACCGGGTTCGCCAAGACCACCGGCAAGACCTCCGCCGAACCCGAACACGGCCCCGGCGCCGCGGCGGGCATCTTCGAACTCACCGCCGCCAACTGGACCGAACTCATGGGCCACCGCCCCACCGACGCCCTCTGGGGTGTCGGCGCCCGCATCGCCAAGCGACTCGCCGATCTGGACATCGCCACCGTCGCCGATCTCATGGCCGCCGACCGTCAACGCCTCGCCGCCGAATTCGGCCCCAATACCGGCCCGTACCTGTGGGTCCTCGGCCACGGCAAGGGCGACACCGAACTGACAACTACTCCGCGAATTCCGGTGGGCCGCAGCAAGTCCGAGACTTTCCCGCACGACTTGACCGACCCGGCGGAGATTCGGCGCGAGGTCGCCCGCATCGCGACCGAAGTCGCCGAGGAGATGCGCGAACACCACCGGATCAGCACCCGGGTGTCGGTCACCGTCCGCACCAAAACCTTCTACACCCGCAGCAAACAGCGAAAACTCCCCTCCCCCACCGACGACGTCAGCACCATCACCGACACCGCCCTGGCAATCATCGACCGCTTCGACCTCGACCGCCCCGTCCGCCTCCTCGGTGTCCGCCTGGAACTCCTCCCCCTGGACGAGTGATCGCCGCGCTCTGGTGGCGCCTCTCGACCGATGCGGCCATCAGAGCGGGGTGATCGAATGTCCGGGATTTGATTCGGCGCTCACCGGGCGGCGGACTCGTATGCTCGGCTCATGAACTTCTCCGCGATGGTTGCTCGTGAGTCGGATGGTGGGATCGTGCTCGCTCGCGAGGAGGTGGGAGACGACTTCCTCGGCACCGGTGAGGTGACGATCAAGGTGCACTACTCCAGTGCGAACTACAAAGACCTCCTGGCGATCACGCCGCGCGGCGGCGTCGTCCGCAACTACCCGATCGTGCCGGGCATCGACCTCACCGGTGAAGTGACCGCCTCGGAGTCCGACGACTTCGCCGTCGGCGACCAGGTGATCGCGCACGGCTACGACCTCGGCGTCTCCCGCAACGGCGGCTACGCCGAGTACACCAGGGTGCCTGCCGAATGGGTGGTGAAACTCGACGGCCTCGACACCCGCGACGCCGCGACCATCGGCACCGCGGGCTTCACCGCCGCCATGAGCGTGCGGGCCCTGCTCGACCACGGCCTCACCCCCGACGACGGCGCGGTCCTGGTCACCGGCGCCACCGGCGGCGTCGGCACCGTCGCCATCGACATCCTGTCCGGTCTCGGGTTCGAGGTGATCGCCTCCACCGGCAAGACCGACGCGGGCGACCTGCTCGCCGAACTCGGCGCCAACGAGGTGATCGGACGACTCCCCCTCGACCCCGAGGCCAAGCCGCGCCCGCTGAACAAGGCGAACTGGGCCGCGGCGGTCGACAGCGTCGGCGGGTCGTCGTTGGCGTTCGTCCTCAGCTCCATCGGTTACGGCGGTGCGGTGGCGGCCAGCGGTCTCACGGGCGGTTCCGATCTGCCCGCCACGGTGCTGCCGTTCATCCTGCGCGGGGTGAGTCTGCTGGGGATCGACTCGGTGTTCCTGCCTATCGAGAAGCGTCGGGACCTTTGGACTGCGCTCGGCAAGGAGCTTCGCCCGCAGCATCTTTCGGCGATCGAGTCTTTTGCTCCGATCGCGGAGGTGAATGCGGTTCTTCAGTCGATCATGGACGGCAGCCACTCCGGGCGCACGGTTATTGGGGTGGCCAACGAGTTCTGAGGTGGTCGTGGGCGGGCCGTACGGAACCACCTCGGTGTTTTGTGCACCAGAAAGGTATTGGGCTGTGTTTGTT
>NZ_BDBE01000011.1 GCF_001612825.1 Nocardia caishijiensis NBRC 108228
AGTGCGGTCATGGCGGGCTTGAGTTGGGCCGTGTGGCGGGGAGCGCGGTAGGTGGCGGGCTCTAGTGATTCCGGGTGGCTGGAAGTGCGGTGAGGGACTCGAGCGGTGACGGATGGCTGGGAGCGCGGTAAGTGGCCGACTCGAGTGGTGTCGGGTAGCTGGGAGCTGGGTCGGTGTCGGGATCGCGCTCCCAGCCGCACGGCACCCGAGCCCGCCGCCTACCGCGCTCCCCGCCCGTGCGGTATCACTCTCGCGGTAGGCGGCGGGCTCGAGTTCCGGGTGACTGGAAGTGCGGCAGGTGGCGGGCTTGAGGGTGCCGCGTGGCTATTGGCGAGGTCGGCGGGGGGATCGAGTGGCGCCGTGGGCTGGTAGGGCGGTAGATGGCGGGTGGGGGATTTCGGCTGGAATTTGTTTCTGGTCAGGCGATGGCCGGGGTCATCGGGTCGTCGGCGAATTGGGTTCGGTAGAGCTCGGCGTAGCGGCCGTCGGCGTTGAGGAGGTCGGCGTGGGTGCCGCGTTCGATGATTCGGCCGTCTTCCAGGACGAGGATCTGGTCGGCGGCGCGGATGGTCGAGAGGCGGTGGGCGATCACCAGGGCGGTGCGGCCGGTGAGGGCCTCGGTGAGGGCCTCCTGGACGGCGGCTTCCGAGGTGGAGTCCAGGGAGGCGGTCGCTTCGTCGAGGATCACCACGCGCGGCTGCTTGAGCAGCAGGCGGGCGATGGTGAGCCGTTGACGTTCGCCGCCGGACAGGCGGTAGCCGCGTTCGCCGACGACGGTGTCGAGGCCGTCGCTGAGCGAGTCGACCAGGTCGCCGAGCCGAGCGCGGTGCAGCGCGTCCCAGAGGTCCTCGTCGGTCGCCTCGGGGCGGGCCAGCAGCAGGTTCGCGCGGATGGTGTCGTGGAACAGGTGCCCGTCCTGGGTGACCAGGCCGACGGTGCGCTGGATCGACTCGGTGGTGAGTTCACGCACGTCGGTGCCGTTGAGCCGGACCGCACCGGAGTCCACGTCGTAGAGCCGCGAAACCAGTTGCGCGATAGTCGATTTGCCCGCGCCGGAGGAACCGACCAGCGCCACCAGCTGGCCGGGCTCGGCGCGCAGTGACACGTCGTGGAGCACTTCGACCCCGCCTCGGGTGTCGAGCGTCGCGACGTCTTCGAGCGAGGCGAGCGACACCTTGTCGGCCGACGGGTACCCGAAGCGCACGCCGTCCAGCTCAACCGCCACCGGACCCTCGGCCACCGCGACGGCGTCCGGCGCGTCCTCGATCAGCGGTTTCAGGTCCAGCACCTCGAACACCCGCTCGAAACTCACCAGTGCCGCCATGATCTCGAGCCGGGCGCTGGCCAGCGCGGTGAGCGGGGTGTAGAGCCTGGTCAGCAGCAGCGACAGCGCGACGACCGAGCCCGCGTCGAGGCGGCCCGCCAGCGCGTACCACCCGCCGAGACCGTAGACCAGGGCCAGTGCCAGCGCCGACACCAGCGTGAGCGAGGTGACGAAGGTGGTCTGCAGCATCGCCGTGCGCACCCCGATATCGCGCACCCGGGTGGCCCGCACCGCGAATTCCGCCGACTCCTGCCTCGGCCGCCCGAACAGTTTCACCAGAGTGGCGCCGGGCGCGGAGAACCGCTCGGTCATCTGCGTGCTCATGGCCGCGTTGAGCTGGGCCGCCTCGCGCTGCATCTCGGCCAGCCGGTTCCCCGCGCGCCGCGCCGGGATGACGAACACCGGAAGCAGGACCAGCGCGAGCAGCGTGATCTGCCACGAGATGCTGAGCATCACGGCCAGGGTGAGCAGCAGCGTCACCAGATTGGTGATCACGCCGGAGAGGGTGTCGCTGAACGCCCGCTGCGCCCCGATCACGTCGGAGTTCAACCGGCTCACCAGCGCGCCGGTCCTGGTCCGCGTGAAGAACGCCACCGGCATCTTCTGCACATGGTCGAACACGGCGGTCCGCAGATCGAGGATCAGTCCCTCACCGATGCGCGCCGACAACCACCGGATCACCAGCCCCAGCCCCGCGTCCACGATCGCCAACCCCGCGATGGCGAGCGCGAGCAGCACCACCGTGCGCGGCGCCGACCCCCCGACGATGTCGTTGACCACCTTCCCCGCCAGCACCGGCGTGGCCACCCCGAGCACCGCGGCAACCACACTGAGCAGCAGAAACCCCGAAATTCGCCGCCGATGCCCCCGCGCGAACCGCAAGATCCGCCGCGCGGTGACCACACTGAACGGCCGCTCCTCCTCCGGGGCGTTCATCCGCCGATACATCTGGCTATAAGCCACGGACTCGATACTCATGTGTGCTCTCCCTCAGCTCCCCACCCAGTCAACTCCTGCCCACCGACAGTAGAACCTCAAGTTAGGTTGAGGGCAAGCCCGCACGGCGCCACCTGTCACACTCCCAGCTCCACGGCACCACTGAAGCCCGCCACCTTCCGCGCTCCCCGCCGCACGGCCCACTTAAGTCCGTCATGACCGCCTT
>NZ_BDBE01000012.1 GCF_001612825.1 Nocardia caishijiensis NBRC 108228
AACAAACACCGCCCAATACCTTTGTGGTGCACAAAACACCGAGGTGGTTCCTCCCGGCCGCGAGCGAGGCCGCACCCCAAGGCAAGGCAACCCCGGGAATAGGCTGGACTCGTGACAAGGCGCCTGAACACAGAGCGAACAGCCGATGCCTTGCGAGCGCACGTCGACTGCCCAGTCGACATATCCCCCCGCCGACTGACCGAGTACTCCTCCGACGCCTCCAACTACCGCGTCCGCCCCACCATGGTCGTCTTCCCCCGAGCCGACGACGACGTAGCCGCGACCCTCCGTTTCGCCCGCGACAACGGCCTCTCGGTGACCCCACGCGGCGCGGGCACCTCGGTCGCCGGAAACGCGATCGGCCCCGGCATCGTCCTCGATTTCAGCCGCCACATGAATGCCGTGCGCGCCGTCGACGTGGCGGCAGCGACCGCCCGCGTCCAGCCAGGTGTGGTCCTGTCCGACCTCCAAGCCCACCTGCGCCCCCACGGCCTGCGCTTCGGCCCCGACCCTTCCACCCAGGACCGCTGCACCCTCGGCGGCATGATCGGCAACAACGCCTGCGGCCCGCACGCCCTCGCGTGGGGCCGGACCTCCGACACCGTCCGCGCACTGCGCCTGCTCGACGGGACGGCCACCGAACGTCGCTTCGGCAACTCTTCGGTCCCGGCACGGGACAACAGCGCGATTCCGGGCGGCGAGCTCCGAACGCCCTTTCCGCCAGGGCTTTCCGCGATGCCTGGTCTGGCGGAGTTCACCCGCGACAACCTCGCGGTGCTGCGGACAGAACTCGGCCGGTTCGACAGGCAGGCTTCCGGCTACAACCTAGAACACCTGCTCCCGGAACGCGGTTCGTCGGTCGCGAAGGCGCTCGTCGGCTCGGAGGGGACGTGCGGTCTGCTGCTCGAGGCCGAAGTCGAGCTGGCGCCTCTGCCGGGCGCGACGGTTCTCACCGTGCTCGGCTACCCCGATATCGCCTCGGCCGCAGACGATATCGCGGCCGTCATGGGCTGCGCGCCGATCGCGGTGGAGGGCATCGATGCCGGTCTGGTCGACGTCGTGCGTGCGCACCGAGGCACGGTCCCCGCGCTCCCACGCGGTCGCGGTTGGCTGTTCGTCGAAACCGCGGGCGCCACACCGGCCGAGGCACTGGCCGTCGCACGCCGACTCGCGCGCGAAGCCGATGCCGTCGACCACCGCATCGTCACCGATCCCGCTGCGACAGCGGCACTCTGGCGTATCCGGGCCGACGGTGCCGGGCTGGCCGGTCGCTCCCCCGACGGCCGACCGGCCTGGCCGGGGTGGGAGGACGCCGCCGTCCCACCGGAGAACCTGGGCACCTATCTGCGTGAATTCGCTTCGCTGACGGACAGTTACGAGGTGAGCGGCCTGCTGTACGGCCATATCGGTGACGGCTGCATCCATGTCCGCCTTGACTTCCCCATCGCCGACGCTCCGCGCCGATTCCGCGCGTTCCTCTTCGACGCGGCGGAGCTGGTCGTGCGCCACGGCGGTTCGCTGTCGGGCGAGCACGGTGACGGGCGCGCGCGGTCGGAACTGCTCGAGGTCATGTACTCACCGGCCGCCCGCGCCGCCTTCGTGGGGTTCAAGGCCCTGTTCGATCCGGACGACATCATGAACCCGGGCGTCCTGGTCGCCCCGCGTCCGGTCGACGCGGACCTGCGTGTGGTCGGTCTGAGCCCTGTTCCGGCACGCGGATTCGCATTGCACGCCGACGCCGGTGATCTGTCCACAGCTGTGCACAGATGTGTAGGAATCGGCAAGTGCCGAGCCGACACCGGCTCATCGGGTGGTTTCATGTGTCCGTCGTACCTGGCCACCGGCGACGAGAAGGACACCACCCGTGGCCGCGCCCGCGTCCTCCAGGAAGTCGTGCGCGGCGAAATGGACTGGCGGGCACCGGAAGTCGAGGAGTCGCTCGACCTGTGCCTGTCGTGCAAAGCCTGCGCGTCGGACTGCCCGGCAGGTGTCGACATGGCCACCTACAAATCCGAAGCCCTCTACCGCCGGTATCGCGGGCGTCCTCGCCCGGTGGACCACTACGTCCTCGGTAGGCTCCCCCGCTGGCTCGCGGTCGCCCAGCGCGCGCCCCGCCTGGTCAACGCCCTCGCCGCCCGCCCGGAACTGCGACGAACGGGTATGCGACTGTCCGGCATCGACCCGCGTCGCGAGATGCCGGTCCTCGCGCCGACGTCGTTTCGCCGACGATGGTCGGCTCTCGGCGGCAACCGGCGCACCGAGCCGCTGCCGCGCCCGGGGTCTGCGCCCGAGCACAGCCGCCGACCAGGCGAGCAGGGCACGGTCATGCTCTGGATCGACACCTTCACCGACACCTTCGACCCCGACAACGCGCTGGCCGCGGTCCACCTTCTCGAGGGCCTCGGCTACCGCGTCATCATCCCCGGCGCCCGCGTCTGCTGCGGTCTCACCTGGATCAGCACCGGCCAGCTCGACGGTGCCCGTTCCCGCCTGCGCGCGACCGTCGACGCACTGGCCGCCCACGTGGCCGACGGCGGCCTGGTCGTCGGCCTCGAACCGTCGTGCACCGCCACGCTGCGCGCCGACCTCCCCGAACTGCTCCCCGACGACCCGCGCGCCGCACGGGTGGCGGCCTCGGTCCGGACGCTCGCCGAATTCCTGCTCGCGCATCCCGACTGGCGGCCACCCGCCCGGGCGGGCACGGTCGTGGTCCAACCCCACTGCCATCAGCACGCGGTCGGCGGCTTCACCGCCGATCGAACCATCCTGGCGGCTACCGGCGTGACGGTGCGGGAACTGTCCGGTTGCTGTGGGCTCGCGGGAAACTTCGGCATGCAGCGGGGCCACTACGACCTGTCCGTCGCGGTGGCGAACAACGCCTTGCTCCCGGCGCTGGAAACGCTCGCACCGGACGCGATCTTCCTGGCCGACGGCTTCTCCTGTCGCACCCAGGCCGCCCAGCTGGCCCGCAGACCCGGCCTGCACCTGGCCGAATACCTGCTGGAACGGTGATCGAAGCTCAGCTGCCGAAGGGAAGGGTGCCCGGCGGGATCTGGTAGCCGGAGCTGCCCGCGAAGATGTTGCCCCATGCGGCGAGCAGCCAGTTGAGCGCGTCCGTGATCATCCGTTGCCTCCTGTGACGAGGGATGCCGACTGTTTGCCGACCTGTGTTTCATCGTCGGAGGTGTGGGCGATATTACGAAATGGCGGCGGCGGGGCCCGGGGGCGCACAATGGGTCGGTGCGTGACCAGACCCTGAACCCCGAGTCGGTCGGGCTGTCGCGGACGGTCCGGTCGAGCAGGCCCTTCGACGTGGGGCTCACGGTCGCGCCGCTGCGCCGGGGCATGGGCGATCCCTGCCATCGCACCGACCCCGACGGTTCGCACTGGCACGCCTCCCGCCTACCGAGCGGCCCGGTCACCTACCGGCTCAGCCAGGACGGCCGCGACGGGGTGCACGCCCGCGCCTGGGGCCCCGGCGCCGAGGAATTCCTCACCGGCCTCGAGCGGATGCTGTGTCTCGAGGAGAACGTCGACGATTTCGCCCCCGAACATCCCAAGCTCGTCGAGGCGCACCGCCGCGTCCCCGGCCTGCGGATGCTGCGCACCGGTCTGGTGCTCGAATCGCTGATTCCGGCGATTCTCGAGCAGAAGGTGCACACCAAGTCGTCGTTCGCGGCGTACCGCGCGCTCGTGCGCGAGTTCGGCACCAAGGCACCCGGCCCGGTCGACCTCATGATCGCGCCGGATGCCGACACCTGGCGCCGGATCCCGTCGTGGAAATTCCATCGCGCCAATGTGGGCCCACAGCGCGCGCAGACGATCGTGCGCGCGGCCAGGGTGGCCGACGCCATCGAACGCACCGCCCACGTCGATCCACGGGAGGCGGCGACTCGGCTACGCAGCATTCCCGGCATCGGCGTCTGGACCGTGGCCGAGACCGCGCAGCGCGCCTTCGGCGACGCCGACGCACTCTCCGTCGGCGACTACCACCTGGCGGCCACCGTCGGTTGGAGCCTGCTCGGTCGCCCCATCGACGACGACGCCATGGTCGCCTACCTGGAACCTCTTCGCCCACACCGGTATCGCGCTGTGCGCCTACTCATGCTCAGCGGGCAGGCCCACAAACCCAAATTCGGCCCGCGCACTCCCGTCACCGATCACCGCGACCACTGATCGATCGCTCCCAATCCACTGCACGGGACCCGAGGGAGCGTGCAGGATTCCCCACAGCGCGAATCGAAGGAGCACGGCTGTGGCGAACGCATCTACCCGAACTCCGGCGGCGTCAACGCTGCCGCGCCGTCAACTCGGCCGCCATCTGCGGGAATGGCGGACCAAGGCGGGCCTGACCATCGCCGAGGCGGCCAAACAGATGGAATGGGGCGCGAGCACCCTGCAACGCCTGGAAAAAGGCCACGCCGACCGCATCCGCACCCTCGACATCAACGAACTCTGCCGCATCTACGGTGTCCCCCGCGAGGTCACCGACGGGTTGGCCGGGCTGGCCCAGCAGGCCGCCGTCAAGAGCTGGTGGCACGCCTACGGCGACCTCATTCCCGAGAACTTCGACATCTACATCGGATTGGAAGCCTCCGCCCGCCGACTACAGACCTACCAGTCCGAGCTCGTCCCCGGCCTGTTACAGACCGCGGACTACGTGCGCACGTTGAATCAGCTTGCCTGCCCTGCTGATTCATCCGCCGAGCTCGAACGCCGGGTAGCCCTGCGGCTGCAACGGCAGACCCTGATCGGGCGCGAGCACGAACCGGCCGAACTCGATGTCGTTGTGCACGAGTCGGTCTTGCGTCGCGTCGTCGGTGATGCCAAGGTGATGGCTGCGCAGTTGCGCCATCTTGCCGATTTCGGTACCAGAGGCAATGTCACACTGCGTATCCTGCCGTTTGCCGCCGGTGTTCCGCTCGGAGTCTCCACCGGACCTTTCACGGTTCTCGAGTTCGGCACCGATGGCAGCGGTAAACCGGTCGAACCACCGGTGGTGTACGCCGAAGGCTTCACCGGCGACCTCTACCTGGAACGACGCGCGGATGTCACACGGTACGGCCGGGCTCACGAGTGCCTCCGGCGCCATGCGCTGGATAGTCAACCGAGTAGAGACCTGCTCCGGCGGGTCGCGAAGGAGTATGTGGCATGAGTTTCGATCTCGTCGACGCACACTGGTTCAAGAGCACCCGCAGCAGTGCGAACAAGGATTGCGTGGAAGTTGCTTTCCTGTTCGGCGGGCGCGTCGGCGTGCGTGACAGCAAGAATCCGGCCGGTCCCGCACTGGTCTTCGACGGACCGAGCTGGGATGCCTTCACCCGGAGCATCGACGCCGGGGTCCTGGCGTGAACAGCAAACGCGATATCGATCTCAGCGACGCCACCTGGCAGCGCGCGGGCGACGGCGCCGACGCGAGTGTCGAGGTGGCCATGCTGGACGCGGGCAATGTCGCCCTGCGTGACGGCAAGAACCCCGACGGCCCGGTGCTCATCTTCACCCCGAGCGAATGGGCGGCATTCACCGCGGGTGTCCACGACGGCGAGTTCGATCGCCCGTGATCACGAAACGATAAGGGTTCGGCAAAGATCGAGGGTTTGCGGATGCCCCCACCGGGTAATCCTTCTTCATGGACCGAGGGTTGAAGAAAACTGCACCCCGGTACCGGAGGCTGGCGCCTGAGGACGGGGTGGAGCGCCTGATCGTGATTCTGCTTTTCGCGGTATCGGCGGTCGGGATCTTCGTACTCACCGGATCGTTGCTCGCGGCGCTGTTCATCGGAGTACTGGTCGGATCGGTAGCGGTGGGAACCGTGGCTGTCCTGTGACGGACAGCCACGGCCTCATCGCCGGAACAATGCGTTACCGAGCCAGACGATGGGATCGAATTTGCGGTCGACCACTCGCTCCTTGAGCGGAATCAGCGCATTGTCGGTGATCTTGATGTGTTCCGGGCACACCTCGGTGCAGCATTTGGTGATATTGCAATAGCCCAGACCCGCGTCGTTCTGGGCCAATTCGCGTCGGTCCGCCGTATCGAGCGGATGCATCTCCAGTTCCGCGATACGCATCAGGTAGCGCGGTCCGGCGAACTCCTGCTTGTTCTCCTCGTGGTCACGCACCACGTGACAGGTGTTCTGGCAGAGGAAACACTCGATGCACTTGCGGAACTCCTGCGAGCGTTCCACGTCGACCTGCTTCATCCGGTACTCACCGGGGCCGAGCGCGGGCGGCGCGAAAGAGGGTATCTCCCTTGCCTTCTCGTAGTTGAACGACACATCCGTGACGAGATCCTTGACCACCGGGAAGGTGCGCATCGGGGTGACCGTGATGACCTCGTCGGGCGTGAACGTCGACATGCGCGTCATGCACAGCAGCCGCGGCCGCCCGTTCACCTCGGCCGAACACGAACCACACTTGCCCGCTTTGCAATTCCAGCGCACCGCCAGATCGGGTGTCTGGGTGGCCTGCAGGCGGTGGATGATGTCGAGCACCACCTCGCCCTCGTTCACGGCGACGGTGTAGTCCTGCAGTCCGCCGCCGTCGATGTCACCGCGCCAGACCCGGAAACGAGCGTCGTATCCCATGGTCACGCCTTCCCTTCGACGGCCGGGTGGGCCACCAATTCTTGCTCGGTGTAGTACTTTTCGAGCTCGGTGAGTTCGAACAAGGCCAGCAGGTCGTCGCGCATGGGAGTCTGTTCCACGCGCGTGACGGTGACGCCGGGAACCAGGTCGTCCGCGCGCGCGGGATCGAGCGCACAGACCAGCAGCGAATTGCGCCAGGCCGGATCCATGCCGGGGTGGTCGTCACGGGTGTGTCCGCCGCGGCTCTCGGTGCGCAACAGCGCCGCCTGCGCGACGCACTCGCTCACCACCAGCATGTTGGCCAGGTCGAGCGCCAGGTGCCAACCAGGGTTGAAATGCCGGTTGCCCGCCACGGTGACGTGCGCGTATCGGGCGCGCAGGTCGGCCAGTTTGTCGATGGCCTCGCGCACCTCGTGCTCCTTGCGGATGATTCCGACGAGGTCGTTCATCGTCTCCTGCAGTTCGGCGTGCAGGGTGTACGGGTTCTCCCCGGCCTCCGCCGGATCGAACGGCGCGAGCGCGGTGGTCGCCGCCGCTTCGACATCGGCTTCGACGGGTGTCGGCCGCCGCGTCAGCGCACCGACGTACGCGGCGGCGCCGAGCCCGGCCCGTCTGCCGAACACGAGCAGGTCCGACAGCGAATTGCCGCCGAGCCGATTGGAACCGTGCATACCACCGGAACACTCACCGGCGGCGAACAATCCGGGCACGACCGCCGCACCGGAATCGGGATCGACCTCGATTCCGCCCATCACGTAGTGGCAGGTCGGGCCCACCTCCATCGGCTCGGCGGTGATGTCGACATCGGCCAGTTCCTTGAACTGGTGATGCATCGACGGCAATCGCCGCACGATCTCCTCGGCGGGCATCCGGGAAGCGATATCCAGGTACACCCCACCGTGTTCGGTGCCGCGCCCCGCTTTCACCTCTTCGTTGATCGCGCGTGCGACCTCGTCGCGGGGGAGCAGGTCCGGGGTGCGACGCGCGGAATCGTTGTCGCGCAACCACTGATCGGCCTCGTCCTCGGTTTCGGCATACTGCCCCTTGAACACCGGCGGGATGTAGTCGAACATGAACCGCTTGCCCTCGGAGTTCTTCAGCACGCCACCGTCACCGCGCACGCCCTCGGTGACGAGGATGCCCTTGACGCTCGGCGGCCACACCATGCCCGTCGGATGGAATTGCAGGAACTCCATATTGATGAGCGTCGCACCGGCGCGCAGGGCGAGCGCGTGCCCGTCGCCGGTGTACTCCCACGAATTCGACGTGACCTTGTAGGACTTGCCGATGCCACCGGTCGCGAGCACCACCGCGGGTGCTCGGAACAGCACGAATTGCCCTGACTCACGGTAGTAGCCGAAGGCACCGGCGATCCTGCCCGCATCGGTGAGCAGCTCGGTGATCGTGCACTCGGCGAAAACCTTGATGCGCGACTCGTAGTCCCCGGTGGCCGCGTAGTCCTCCTGCTGCAGCGACACGATCTTCTGCTGCATCGTCCGGATCAGTTCCAGACCGGTCCGGTCGCCCACGTGTGCCAAGCGGGGATAGGTGTGCCCGCCGAAATTGCGCTGGGAGATCCGGCCGTCCGGCGTCCGATCGAACAGCGCCCCATAGGTTTCGAGCTCCCACACCCGATCGGGTGCCTCGCGGGCGTGCAGTTCGGCCATCCGCCAGTTGTTGAGGAACTTGCCGCCGCGCATCGTGTCCTTGAAATGGGTCTGCCAATTGTCCTTCTCGTTGGCATTGCCCATCGAGGCCGCGCACCCACCCTCGGCCATCACGGTGTGTGCCTTGCCGAACAACGACTTGCACACCACCGCCACCGAAAAGCCCTGCTCGCGCGCCTCGATCACGGCTCGCAGACCCGCGCCGCCCGCCCCGATCACCACGACGTCGTAGTCGTGCCGTTCCACCTCTGGCATCGAAAGAAAGCTCCTCGCGTTGTCGCGGTTCAGTGCACGAACCGCAGATCCGAAATGGTGTGGCTGGCAACCAACATCACGTAGAAGTCGGTGAGGACGAGGGTGCCGAGCGTGGTCCAGGCCAGCGCCATGTGGCGGGTGTTGAGCTTGGACACCTGGGTCCAGAACCAGTACCGCACCGGGTGGGCCGAGAAGTGCTTGAGCCTGCCACCGGCGATGTGCCTGCACGAATGACACGACAGCGTGTACGCCCACAGCAGGACCACGTTCACCAGCAGCACCACATTGCCGAGGCCGAAACCGAAACCGCCACCGCTGCCGTGGAACGCCGACAGCGCGTCATAGGTGTTGATCAGCGAAACGACCACCGCCACATAGAAGAAATAGCGGTGAGCGTTCTGGATGATGAGCGGCAACCGCGTCTCACCGCTGTAGCGGGCGTGCGGTTCGGCCACCGCGCACGCGGGCGGCGACATCCACATCGACCGGTAGTAGGCCTTGCGATAGTAGTAGCAGGTGAGTCGGAAGCCGAGCAGGAACGGCAGCACCACGAACCCGAGCGGAATCCACATCGGCAACTCGGGGAACGGGGTTCCGAAATGGCTCGACCCCGGCACGCACGAGTCGCTGAGGCAGGGGGAGTAGAACGGCGTCAGGTAGTGGTACTCCGGCACCCAATAGGCCGTGCGCACATAGGATCTGACCGTCGCGTAGACGACGAACGCGGTCAGGCCGAGTGCGGTGAGCGCCGGCGGCAGCCACCATCGGTCGGTGCGCAACGTGCGCGCGGCGATTCGGGCCCTGGTCCGGCTGAAGACGCCGGTCCTCGTATCGGGGGTGGTCGGTGCGGCACTCACGGTCGATGCCTCGCTGCTCTGCAGGTGTGCGGCGGCAATCATTCCCCACCGCTGTGGACTGTGATGTGGAGCACCATACGCCTGTGTTCCGGCCGCTAGAGCCGGGTCGCACGCACTCATTCGACCGGTATGGCGGTGATCTCCATCACAGCGCGACGCCTGTGATCGCGCGTCATGCCGGTGCAACAAACGTGTGGTGCTCTATGGCCATGAGAAGAGCCGCGATCGTGGCGCCGGTCCGCACCCCGAGCGGGGTGGAGGGCGGAGCGCTCTCGGGAATGCCCGCCGAATGGCTGGCGACGACGGTCCTGTCGGCGGTGATCGAGCGGTCAGGTATCGACCCGCTACGCATCGAGGACGTCGCGATGGCCTGCGTCGACGGCGGCCTGGCCGACGTGCCCGCCGTCGGCGCCCTGGCCGCGCGTGGCGCGGGACTTCCGTTCGCGGTGCCCGGTTTTCTCACCGACCGGCACGGCGGCAGCGGGCTGCAGGCCGTGATCACCGCCGCCATGATGGTGCAGACCGGCGCCGCCGACGTGGTCGTGGCCGGGGGAGTGGAATGCGTGACCACCCCGGCCGGGCTACCCGGGGGCGTCGACGGGCTGCGCAATGCCGAGCGGCTCGCGGGCTACTACGGCATCGACCGCACCGCCGCCGACGAATTCGCCGTGGCCAGTCATCGCAAGGCCGCGCGCGCCTGGCGCCAGGGTGCGTTCGGGGCGGAAGTGGTTCCGGTCGACGTCGGGCCGGGACACGGTGGTCACCAGATCAGCCGGGACGAAGGCGTGCGCGACGACCTGTCGACCCACACCCTCGCCGGTCTGCGGCCGCTGCTGCCCCACGGCGTGGTGACGGTGGGGAACATGAGCAGCCATCGGCTCGGCGCGTCGGCCTGCCTGGTGGTTGCCGAGGACCGGCTGACCTCGCTCGGTCTCACCCCGATGGCCTTCCTCGCGGGCTGGGCCGCCGCGGGCTGCGACACCTCGGGCCCGGCCCTCGGCGCCGCTCCCGCGGTGGCCAAACTGCTCGGCCGCACCGGTCACACGCTCGACGATGTCGACCTGCTCGAGATCAACGAGGGCTACGCGGTTGAGGTGCTTGCCCTGGCCACCGCCTGGGAACTCGACCCGCTCGACCGCCTCAATGTGAACGGCTCCGACATCGCCCTCGGCCACCCGGTCGGCGCCACCGGCCTGCGGATCATGACCACGATGCTGCACGAACTGGGTCGCACCGGGGGACGATTCGGCCTCGAGGCCATCGCCCTCGGCCACGACCACGGCATCGCCGCACTGTTCGAATCCGCCGAGTCGGACGAGCCCGTGGAGACTCCGCGTGGTGCCCGGTTCCACGGTGTCCGCAGCGGTCGTCGGCTGGGTCGGCACCGCGCCTGAACGGTGGGGCGGGCGTACGCTCGGCCCGCGCATCGCTGACAGGGGTCGGCGCGGCAACCCGGAGGCTGCCGCGCCGAGATCGTGCTCCTACTTGGTCCTCGGCCGCGAGTGGAAGCCGAGGCCCTCGTCCTGTGCGCCCATCCAGGCGGCCTCGTCGGATTTGCTGTCGGGGACGTAGATCGGTTCCGCCCGACGGGGGACGGCCAGCTCCGGCGGTGGCGCCTGCTCGAAGTCCTCGGCGTCGATGACGAGCCGCTCGAGGTCGTTCTCCAGTCGGCGCACGGTGGCCGCGTCGCCGTAGTTGGAGCGCAGGGCGCCGATCGATTGCCGGAGTTGGCCGACCGCGTAGCGCAGTTCCGCGATATCGCTGCGTGTCATCGTTACCTCCTGGGTATTTGGCGGGCATACCGACTCGCCGGATCACGGGCACGCCCGAAAAGCTCCCGGGCCGCGCTGCACCGAGCTGTGTGACTCACCACACAACGTGATCTCCACCACAGTAGCTGATCTTTTCGGTTTACGCCCGAAGTTGCTGGGGATCCGGCGGTTGCCGCTGGATAACTGTTGGATGTCAGCCCGCGATCGCGAAGCGGTTGTGAACGCTCACACCAGCCCGCTCGACCAGCGCGGCGATGGACTGCGCAACCTCCTCGGGGTGTTCGCCGATCACGCTGTGCCCGGCGCCTTCGATCCGGACCAGTTCGGCACCGGCCAGTTGCGAGGCCAGTGCGATCGAATGCGTGAACGGCACCATCAGATCCGCCGATCCGGCGAGAACCAGCGCGGGCAGGTCGCCGAAGTGGCGCAGGGTGTGTGCCTCGTCGAAGGTGAGCAGCGAGTTCAGGAAGCCCGCCATCGTGAGCAGCGCGGTCTCGTTGAGGATCGCCGTGGCGATCGCCGTCGTCCGGGTGCGCTCCCGGCCCTCGCGGATCAGGGGTCCGAACACCCAGCGGGACAGGCGCTTGGAGGCCTGCATCACCCGTGGCGCGTGGATGACCGCGCGCTGCAGGGAGGCGACGGCGTGCCGGTTGAGCAGTCGGCCGAGGCCCAGTTCGGTGAGCCCGCCCGCCGCGCCCGCGATGAGGCCGACGCCGGTGACGCGCGTACCGATGGTCTCCGGATACAGCCGGGCGTACGCGAGCAGCACCATCGCGCCCATCGAGTGCCCGACCAGCACTACCGGCCCGGCCGGTGCGATCGTGCGCAGCACTGCGTCGAGGTCGGCGGCGAGCTGGTCGATGGTGTAGGTGTCGTGGTGGGCGTGACCGGATTCGCCGTGACCTCGGTGGTCGTAGAAGACCATCTTGGTATCGGAACGCCACAGGGAGTGCAGCTGTTCGCGCAGGTGGGCCCACGATTCGGTGTGCAGGCAGTGGCCGTGCACGAAGACGACGGTCATCGGCGCGTCGGGGGAGCCGTAGGTGCGGGTGGCGATCGGCGTGCCGTCGTCGGCGACGACGGTGCAGCGGCGGGCCTCGGCCGTAATGGCGGTCATGGGCGGGCCTCCTGGTCGACGTGTTTACGCGGGCTGTGCTGGTGTTTCGACCTAGGTAGCCCTGCCGTTAACCGGCCATGCCTCGCGTTACTCAGCCGATGCGCAAACGATCCCGGTGCGCCGGTTCTCGTGATGACAGAAAGATCTACGCCAATCTAAGCTTCACACTAGAAATATGCAGAGAGTGGTCGAGTCGCGATCGCGAGGGTTCTGTATTCCTATCTAGCTGATGAGCTAGAAAATGCGAGATTTCTATACGCTGCGCAGATAGCGCCCGAAGTGCGGGACCGTGAAACCGATCGTGCCGCGCTCGGCGGAGTAGATCAGACCCTTCTTGATGAGCCCGTCGCGAGCGGGGGAGACCGAGGCGGGCTTGCGACCCAGCTCCGCCGCGACTGCGGCCGTCGCGACCGGACCGTCGTCACCGGCGAGATCGGCCATGGCCCGCATGTACTCGCGTTCCGCGGGCGTCGCGCGCTCGTAGCGCGAGCCGAAGAAGCCGACCGCGAGTTCCTCTTCGGCGGCCGGGGCGGCCACGGCAACGTCCTCGGCCGTGATCGGGCTCTCGGGCGCCTGATCCCAGGCGGCCTTGCCGTAGGCCTGCACGAAATACGGGTAACCGTCGGCCCGCTGGTACAGCGAATCGAGCGCCTCGGAGGTGAACTTCACCTCCTCGCGCTCGGCGGGCGCGATGAGCGCCTGGTCCGCCGACTCGCGATCGAGCCGGTCGATCCGGTGATAGCTGAAAAGACGCTCGGAATAACTCTTCGACGCCGACAGCACCGCGGGCAGGTGCGGCAGGCCTGCACCGACCACGATCAGCGGCGCCGCGTCCTGGCTCAATTCGTGGCAGGCGCCGCAGATCGCCGACACATCGGCGGGCCCGAGATCTTGCATCTCGTCGATGAATATGCCGATACCGACCCCGATCGCGGCGGCGAGGGCGGCGGCCTCCTTGAACAGCTCGATCAGGTCGATCTCGATGTCGCCGGAATCGGCCCGGCCGGTCACCGCGGGCACATCGATGCCGGGCTGCCAGCGTTCGCGCATGCCCTTGTCGGCGGTGGCGCGCAACGCGAAAGCCTTGAGGATGCCGAGGAAATCGTCGACGTGTTCGGGGTTGCGATGCGCCATCGCGATCGCGCGCACCGCCATGTGCAGCGCCGAGGACAGCGGCCTGCGCAGATCCTGATCGGGCCGCGCCTCGATCTTGCCGGTACCCCAGCCGCGTGACACGGCGGCCGACCGAAGCTGGTTGAGCAGCACGGTCTTTCCCACTCCGCGCAATCCGGTGAGCATCACGCTGCGCTCGGGTCGCCCGCGCGCCACCCGTTCCAGGACGATGTCGAAGGCGGCGAGTTGCTTGTCGCGCCCGGCCAATTCGGGCGGACGCTGACCGGCGCCGGGAGCATAGGGATTGCGCACGGGGTCCATGCCTGGCAACCGTAGCGCGTGTGCACGGCAGAATCTCGGCAACTCTGTGCCGTGTCCTAGATACTGCTAGCGAACCCGAGAAAGAACGGAGCCCGATGTTCGAGGAGCCAAGCTCGGCGCAACCATCGCGCGACGAGGACATCACCGCACGGGTGGAGTTCACGCCCGCTCACGTCGTCGCCGGGTGGCGGGTGCCGCCCGGCGCGCACCGGGCCGACACCATCAAGCGGGGCGTGCTCGCCTTTCTCGAGGCGGGCACCGGCGACATGAACCCGGTGGAGGCCATCGCCCACGTCGCCATCGGACCGGTCGTCGCCGCGCTGGGCAGCCTCGAGGTCGAACTCGCCGATGCTCGCGCCCGCATCGCCGAACTCGAGCAGGCACTGCGCGAACGTGACGATCTGTAACGGCTCGGGGAAATCCGAACGTCATCCCTCTCGACACGCCGTGGCAGTGCCCCTGAACAGGGCGTTGTCTGGCGTGGAAAAACAACTTGCGGGCACCGCTGGACACCGTGGATCACAGGCCGTAATCTTCTCGTGACTTAGTGGAGTCTGTCGCTTCGTCAGAGAAGCGGCGCCACAGGTCACCGCCGAATAGTTGTCGTTCCCAAGCGAACACAGCTGCCGCGGCGGGTGAGCAGCAAGATCGGAGACTCGTCTCGGTGGGTAAACACAGCTTGCAGCGGGATTCTCGTCTGCCGAATTCCGTCAAGGGTGCACTCGTCATGGGTGCGGTGGCCGCCACAACCGGTGCGATGCCAGCGATTTCGCAGGCCGCCACGATCAACATCCCGGGCCTGGGCAACTTCGATCTGCCGCCCGAGCTCGAGCAGCCCGCCCAGCAGGTGGAAAAGCAGCTGCAGTCCATGATCGCCCCCCAGGGCCAGGCCGCGCCGCAGCTCCCCAGCGTGCAGTTCGACAACCCCTTCGAGCAGCAGCAGCAGTCCGCGGGCAACATCGCCCTCGACGCCGCGCGCTCCAAGCTCGGTGCCTCCTACAACTGGGGTGCCGCGGGCCCGTCGAGCTTCGACTGCTCCGGTCTCGTGCAGTGGGCCTACCGCCAGGCCGGTGTCGAGCTGCCCCGCACCAGCTTCGAACAGTCCCACGTGGGCGCTCCCGTGTCCTTCGACAACCTGCAGGCCGGTGACATCGTCATCACCAACGGTGGCGGTCACGTCGGCATCTACGCCGGTAACGGTCAGCTGCTGAACGCCGTGCAGTCGGGCACCCCGGTGTCCTACACCCAGCTTTCGGCCGACGACGTCGTGACGGCACGCCGTATCGTCTAGGGGTGTCCCCCAGCGAACAACGATCACCCGACCAGGCCCGCGTCGATGCGTGGACCTGGTCGGTTCGTCTGTTCAAGACCCGGTCCGCGGCCGCCGAGGCCTGCCGTGCCGGACATGTGCGCGTCAACGGGGTGACGGTGAAACCGGCACAGCCGGTGCGGCGCGGTGACGAGGTCAGGATCCGGCACGCCGGGATCGAGCGCATCGTCGTCGTCGAGCAGATCATCCACAAGCGCGTCGGCCCGCCGGTGGCCGCCCAGTGCCTGATCGACCGCAGCCCACCACCACCGCCGAAGGAAATTCTCGCCACCCTGCCGCGCCGTGACCGAGGTGCGGGCCGACCGACCAAACGTGAACGCCGCGAAACGGATCGGCTGATGGGACGCACCGACTGATAGCCCGGTATTCGCTGGATGTGGATGCCCGATCATTGCGGTGGTCGGTCCTCGGCGCCATCGCCTACGGTGGCATTCATGGGTGAGCACAGAGCTATGTTGTCGACGCTTCTCACCTGTGGTGTCGCCGTGATCGCCTCGGGCCCACGCCTGCTGTGGCCGCGTGGCGCCGACACCCGATTCCTCGCCGCCCTCGAGCAGGCGCCGCTGCCACCGGCGCAGCACACCGTGTCGCTCACCGCGCTCACTCAGGCCGAGTTGTCGGCACCGACCGCGGCGGTCGTGGAGGGTGCGCGGACGTTGGGGTGCACGCCACTCACCATCTCGACCTTCCTGATCCGCCACCCCGAGGCCACCTTCCTGGTCGACCCCGCCCTCTGCGCCGGAGTGCACCAGCGGGTGCTGCCCGAACTCGCCTTCCCCATCGCCCACGTGGTCGCCCTCGACGACCCGGTGCGCGGGCTGAGCGAGGCACTCGCCGACCACCATCTCACCGGTGCCGACGTCGACTTCGTGCTGCCGACCCACCTGCACTGGGATCACGTATCCGGGCTCTACGAACTACCCGGGTGGGTGCCGATCCGCGTGCCCGGCGTCGAATACCGCTGGGCGATGGGCGATTCCGGTACCCCGTTCGCCGTGGCCCGTGGGCCCCTGCGCGGCCGGGTGTTCGACCTGTACGAACTCGACGGCCCACCGGTGCTCACCTTCCGTCGCAGCCACGACCTGTTCGGCGACGGTTCGGTGCTGCTCGTCGACCTGGCCGGGCACACGCCGGGCAGCATCGGCGTGCTGCTCGCCGTCGACGACGGCACCCGCGTCCTGCTGGCGGGCGACGCGGTGTGGAGCCGCCGTCAGATCGAACTGATCCGTGAGAAGGCGCCCATCCCTGGCGAATTCGCCGACCACGATCGCACCGTGGCCTTCGAGACCATCCACCGTTTGCACGCCCTGCCCCCGGAGATCGAAGTGATCCCCGCCCACGACCGCGCCGCCGTCACCGCCCGCGTCACCGCGACCTGAGCCGCTCAGCCCGCCGCGAGTCCCTCGGCCACACTGGAATACCTCGGCTGCCAACCCAATTCCGCACGAGCCAGGTCGCTCGAGATGCGCATCGTCGTATCACCCATCAGCGCGGCGATATAGGGCACACCGAGCCGAACCAGCCACAGCGGCAATCGGATCGGACGCGGTGCCTGCTTGCTGTCGCGCACCAGACGGAAGAACTCGCCCCAGCTGATCGGGGTGTCGTCGGCCAGGTTGTACGCGCGACCGGCGACCCCGCGTTCCAGCGCGGCCACCGTCGCGGCGGCGGCATCGTCGACGTGCAGCCAGCTGTTCACCCCGCCCTCCCCGCGCGGCCCCACCGGCTGGTGCTTGCGCATCATGTCGCCGAACAGATCGCTGAACGCGCCGGGGCCGTAGAACAACCCGTAACGCAACGCGACCGCCTCCAGCCCGGACGCGGCGAACGCCTGCTCTTCGGCCGACACGCACGCCCGCACCACTTCGTCGGCCACGCCGCCGTCGTACACCCCGAAGGGGTCGCGTTCGGTGAGCGGGACCGTGCCGTGATCGCGGTAGCCGTAACCGAGGATCAGCGACTGGGTGAGAAAGCGTCGCGCGCCGACGAGCTCGGCCGCGTCGAGCAGATTGGCCGATCCGACCGTGCGCAACAGCCCGGTCGGATCGTCGGCGGGGATGCGGCGCTGCGGCTTGGCGTCACGCAGCGCGGTCGCCTGGTGGATCACGGCGTCGGCGCGCATTCCGTCCAGGGCGCGCAGCAGTCCGTCGTGGTCGAGGACATCGGCGGTGACGGGTTCGGCACCGAGTTCGCGCACCAGCCCGTGGTTGGCCGGGTTGCGCACGATGGCGAGGACGGAATGTCCGTCGGCGGTGAGCGCGCGGATCAGAGGGCGGCCGATGGCACCGGTCGCCCCGGCGAGCAGAACCTGCATGATCGTTCCTTCCGGTGAGATACTTCCCTGCTTCTCGGACGGGACGCGGCGCCGCGATGTGACGGCCTGTGACCCGGTTCACGCTGGTCACGAGATTGGGTGATGTCACGGCGGTTCCACGGCGTGTCGGTGTGTATCGTGCGGCTCATGCGAGTCGACGGGCGGGAGATCCCGGTTACGGGGAGTCTCCTGCAGCCGAGGATCAGGCGGACGAGTGACATCGTCCGCGTGGTCGCGGCGGCGACCGGCGTCGGCATCGTGGTGGCTGGTTCGCTCATCACCCGGCCCGAGTGGCTGGCCCTGGAACGGTCCGTCGCCAAGATCGTCGACTTCCTCAGCCCCGATCAGTCCACCCTGGTCTATCTGATCTACGGGATGCTCATCCTGGCGTTGCCATTCGCCATCTTCATCGAACTCGTCCTGCGCCGACAGTGGAAGCTGCTGTTCGGCTACGGTACGGCGGGGCTGCTCGCGGTGCTCGCCCTGTCGATCACCGGGTCCGGCATCTCCACCCCCAAATGGCATCTGCCGGTGCCCGAACGATTCGACACCTTTCTCGCGCAGTTCCTCGACGACCCGCGCTGGATCGCGATGCTCGCCGCCATGCTCACGGTGTCGAGTCCGTGGTTGCCGGTGCGGCCGAGGCGCTGGATGTGGTTCCTGCTGTTGATGTTCGCCCCGATCCATCTGGTGGTGAGCTCGGTGGTGCCCGCCCGGGCGATGCTCGGTCTCGTGGTCGGTTGGCTGGTCGGCGCGGTGATCGTCTGGCTGGTCGGCACGCCAGCGCTCGAGGTGCCCCTCGACGCCGCCGTGCGGGTGCTGTCCGAACGCGGGCACACGGTGCGATCGTTCCGGGTGGTCCGGCCCGCCGGGCGCGGCCCGCTGCTGCTGGCCACCGCCGTCGACGGTCCCGAATCCGAGCTCGTCGTCGAGCTGTACGGCAAGAACCAGCGCAGCTTCGGCGCCATCCGTCAGCTGTGGCGCTGGCTCACCTTCCGATCGAGTGAGACCGCGCCACTGCACGGTTCGCTGCACCGCGCGGTGGAACATCGGGCGCTGCTCGGCATCGCCATCGGCGACCTCGGCATGGCCTCGGCGCATCAGATCGCGGTGGCGAGCCTGAACCGCGGCTGGATGCTGTACGCGCACACCGTCCCTCGCGGTACCCCGCTGCGCAAGCTCTCGGCACAGGTACTGCCCGGGGTGTGGCGATCGCTGGTCCGGTTGCACGACAACCAGATCAGTCACGGCGATCTGCGCCCCGACCATGTGCGGGTGTGCCAGGGCGACACCTTGTTCAACGGTTTCGCCGCCGCCGAATTCGGCGCGTCGGACGCCCAACGACAGACCGACATCGCCCAGCTGCTCGTGTCGACCACCGCGCTGTTCGGCAAGCACGAGGCCGTCTCGGCCGCCGTCGGCGTGCTCGGGGAGAGCGCCGTGGTCACCGCCGCCCGCAGGCTCACCAAATCCGCCATGCCCGCCGGGATCCGCAAGACCGTTCCGCAGTGGACCAAGGTGATGGCCACCGCGCGCGAGGAAGTGCGCGAGCAGACCGGTCACGACCGGATCGGCTCCGAACAGCTCACCCGCTTCACCCGCAATCAGGTGATCCAGCTGGTGCTGCTCGTCGCGCTCGTCTACGTGGCCTACCCGTTCTTCAGCCAGGTGCCCACGTTCTTCAGCCAGCTGCGCACCCTCAACTGGTGGTGGGCGCTGCTCGGCCTGGTGATCACCGCGTTCACCTATGTCGGCGCGGCGGCCGCCCTCGGTGCCTGTGCCGACGGGCTGGTGCGCGTGCGCGACCTGTTCCTCGAACAGTTCGCCAACACCTTCGTCGCCACCACCACCCCGGCCGGTGTCGGTGGGCTCGCCCTGAGCGTGCGCTTCCTCGTCCAGGCGGGCATGTCGACCGCGCGGGCCACCGGCGCCGTCGCCCTGCAGCAATCCATGCAGGTGCTCACCCACCTGGTGCTGCTCGTGGTGTTCAGCGTCGTCGCGGGCACCTCGACCAATCTCGCCCACATCGTGCCCGACGCCACCGTGCTGTACCTGGCGGCCGGGGTGGGTGTCGGCTTGATCGGCGCGTTCATGTTCGTGCCGAAACTGCGCCGCTGGGTGAATCATTCGGTGTGGCCGCAGATCCGGGAGGTGGTCGGCGAGGTGGTCGCGCTGGCCCGCAACCCGAAGCGGTTCTCCGTGATCGTCGGCGGGTCGGCGGTGATCACGCTCGGCAAAGCGCTCGCGCTGTGGGTGAGCGTCGAGGCGTTCGGCGGCGGAACCGATTTCGTCGCCGTCACCATCGTCACCATGATCGGCGGCACGCTCGCCTCGGCCGCCCCGACTCCCGGTGGGGTGGGCGCGGTGGAAGCGGCGCTGATCGGTGGTCTGGCGGCATTCGGTGTGCCCGCCGAGATCGCGGTGCCCGCCGTGCTGCTCTATCGCGTGCTCACCTGCTGGATTCCCGTCGCGCTCGGCTGGCCGATCATGCGCTGGATGGGCGAGAAGAACATGATCTAGTTCGCCCGCAGCGCGATGGTCAGCCCGTCCTTCTCGCAGATCGACGGGACGGCCGGATCGGGTTGGGCGTGGCAGTCCCAGCCGTCGACCTCGAGCTCGTCGGAGGGCTGGATCGTCGTCACATAGGTGGACGCGACGTCGATCGCCTCGGTGCAGCCGGGTCTGCCGTCCGGGGAGCCGACGGCGATCACCGTGCGGGTGCCGCCGACGGCATCGGTGACCGGTCCGCAGTCCACATCCGCCACGGGCTCGTCGGGTGTCGTGCTCGTCGTGCGGGTAGTCGCCCTGGCCGTGCTGGTCGCCGATTCCCTGGTCGGTTCGGCCATCTCGCTCGTCGGCGCCACGACCTGGGCTGATGTCGTCGGCGCGGCGGTGCTGCTCGGGTGTGCGGAGTGGTTGCCGGTGTCGTCACCGCAACCGGAGAGCCCGGCGATCACGGTGAGCGCGGCGATGGCGTGCACGACGACATGGTTCTGCTTCAACGCGTCCTCCAGAGGTGGGGTACCGCCGATATTTCGCGCATTCAATCACGATGCGCCGCAGCGCTGTCTGATCCGCGCGCGGGCGAATCGGGAATTCTCGCTGGCCGAATTCCTGATTGCTCATCGATCGCTGAACATGCCGGTCGGTCGGATCGGTTTGCTGATCGGCCTCGGCGGGGAATCACCACGAGGATTGCCGACCGTGCCAAGCATCCTGTCCAGCGCCTAAGCTGTCTGGGACGTAGCCGGATCATGACCGAGAGGTGTTGCTGCGATGGGATCCCGGACGGTGGTCGCCGACGTCGCCGACGAGCTGGCCCGCCGTGTCGCCACGGGCGAGTACCGGCCGGGCGCGCTGATGCCCTCGGTGCGCCAGGTCGCCGACGAATTCGGGATGAACCGGGCCACTGCCCAGCTCACCCTCGGCAGACTCGAGTCCTACGGCTTCGTCGAAGCGCGCCGGGGCAAGGGCTTCACCATTCGTGACGTGCGCTCCGAGGGCGGCATGGACGCCTACCGGCACCTGTTCCGCTTCTCGCTGTCGGCACCCGAGATCGCGGCGGAGATGTTCGCCGACATCGTCGAGGTGGAACGCGGCATCGTGCTCGAGGCGCTGCTGGCCTACACCGGCGCTCCCGAAACGCTCGATCACCGCGCACTCGCCGCGACCGTCGACGAACTCGAGGCGCTGGCCAGGCATGCCGTGCCCGACTACCCGCGCATCCTCGCCACCGAGATCGCCCTGCTCCGCGACGTACTCGGCGCGCTCGGCATGAGCATGCAGCGCGCGGTGCTCAACACGATCGGTGACATGGTCACCGAAGTACCCGAGGCGGTCACCGCCTACTTCGCCGTGGCCGCCGACCTGCACGTGCTCGTCTGGCGGGCGCTGCTCGCGGTGTGGGAGTCCGAATCCGCGCCGACCGACGCGCAATCGGCCCTGTTCGCCGACCTTTTCGCGCTGTACCACGAGAAGGTGATCGCCCGGTTCGACGATCTGCTCGGCATCACCGCCCCCGTGGCCGAGGCCGAATCAGCCTGAGCTGTCGTGGTCGCGGTGGGTGCGCGCGGAGTGCCGCGCGTCGATCGTGTGATGCCACGGCAGATGTGCCTTCGGCACGATCGAATCGAGGATCGGCCCGACGTGCGGCGGGTACGAGGCCCGCAGACCCGAGCCGACCATCACGCCGAGCGCGATCGACATCACCGACAGCAACGCCGAGGCGATCACCTCCAGGCCACCGCTGGCGGCGCCGCCGTGCGTGCGCAACACCAGTTCAGAGATACCGGTCAGGCTGATGCCGCCGGGCACCAGCATCCAGAACGCGGGCAGGAACGCCACCTGCGTCGGCGGGGCGTTCTTGCGGTTCTGGATCAGGTAGGCCGCGGGCACGGCGACGAGACCGCCGAGAAAGGTGCCGGTCAGCGGGCCCGACAGCGCCTTGCCCGCGAACTGCGCCAGATAGGTGACGTAGAGGACGAGCAGCAGCCAGCCGACCGAATTCTGCGGCGCGCTCGACCGCCACGAATGCCCGTACCCGATCAGCAGCACCCCGAGCAGCGGTGCCCACCACCCCAATTGGGTAGAACTCACCGGAACCGTCTGCAACTGCCCGAGCAGACTGATACCGACGAACAGCCCGAACGCCAGCAGGAACAGCATGTTGATGCCGTAGACCAACCGACTGGCCCCGGCCACCATCGACCCGGTCGACAGCTCGATGGTGCCGTTGGTGAGCATCGCCCCTGGTAGCAGCGTGGCCACGGCCGGAATCAGCAACTGCTGTGGTTGACCACCGGCGAGCGCTCCGGGGAACCCGAACGACAGCATCGCCACCACTGCCGCCGCAACCACCGGCAGCGACGACTTCAACAGCCGGAACCGGTCGGCGAGCTGGGTGAGCAGCCCGACGATCAGTCCGAGCACCACGTACCCAACCAGTGCCCGCGCCCCGGGATTGAGCATCATGCCGATGCCGACGGTCAGCACCGTGTGACCGAGCAGGATCACCAGCGGCGGGCTGCCCGGCTTCGCCGAGAGGATCTTGTCGAGCTCGTCGGAGGCCAGTGCTGGCGGCGGCGCGTCCTGCTCGATCTTGTCGATGAGCCGGTAGAGCCCGGCGATCTGGTCGAGCGGCAGCGTGCCGACCCGCGCGTCGAGCATGTCGACCGCGGACCCCTCCTTGGTGCGGACACGCACGAACACCGCCGTCGGCAGCACCATGAAGTGGATGTTGTCGGTGGCGTACCGCTTCGACAGCCGGTCGAGGATCTCCTGCACCCCCTGCGACGTCTCGCCCGAGCCGACCAGCGCGACACCGAGCCGACACAGCAGATTCAGCAGGTCGGCGGGTACCGGTGGTTCGGCCACCGGCACCGGACGCCGCGGGTACTGCGCGCGGGTGGTCGCGACGGCATCGGCGACCCGCTTACGCGCCGCCGCCCACGTGCTGATCCTGTGTTCGGAAGCCATGTCACCGCCGTCCGCGAACGTTGGGCACCGTGCACCTGGGTGAGATACCGCGAGTCTAGGCGAGCAGTGACGGTGACGTGGTGTGGCGGCGGCAACCGATCGGCAACGCTCAGGAGTTGAGGGTGCTGAGCCGATCACACGCGGTGACGTACTCGTTCACCAGTCGCTCGATGACATCGGCACTGCGCTCCACCTTGTTCATCATGCCGACCACCTGACCGACCGGATTGAAGTTCACGTCCTTGGCGGCCTCGGGGTAGCGGTGTCCGCGCTTGACGCCGTCGAGCGCGACCATCATCTGCAGCGGCATCGGCAGCGGGTCGGGGGTGTCGGCCGATTCCCAGGCGTCGGTCCAGTCGTTGCGCAGCATGCGGCACGGCTTGCCGGTCCACGACCGCGAGCGGATGGTGGAGTGGCTGTCGGCCTCGAGGTAGGTGTCCATCTGCGCGGGCGGCACATTGGCCTCCTCCACGGTGAGCCACAGCGAGCCCGTCCACGCGCCCGCCGCGCCCATCGCCAGCGCCGCCGCGACCTGCGCGCCGTTGCCGATGCCACCGGCCGCGAGTACCGGGGTGTCACCGATCGCCTCGATCACCTGCGGCCACAGCACCAGCGAGGACACCTCGCCACAGTGCCCGCCGCCCTCGGTGCCCTGGCACACCACGAAGTCCAGGCCCGCCGCCTTGTGGTTCATCGCGTGCTTCACCGAACCGCAGAGCGCGCCGATCACCCGGCCCGAGTCCTGGATGCGCTTGATCACGTCGTCGGGCGGGGTGCCGAGGGCGTTGGCGACGAGCTTGGCCTTGGGGTGGTTCAGGATCACGTCGACCTGCGGGCCCGCCGTGGTCGCCGTCCAGCCGAGCAGCTCGTTGTGGTGTTCGCCGTCGGGCAGTGGCGGCACGTGGTGGTCGGACAGGATCTGCTGGGCGAAGTCGCGGTGGCCCTGCGGAACCATCTGCGCCAACTGCTTTTCCAGCTGTTCGGGGGTGAGCCCGTCGACGCCCTTGCCCTCGTATTTCGAGGGGATCACCAGGTCGACGCCGTAGATGCCGTTGACGTGTTCATCGAGCCAAGCCAGCTCAACCTCGAGCTGTTCGGCGGTGAAGCCGACCGCGCCGAGCACCCCGAGGCCGCCCGCGTTGCTCACCGCCGCCACGACATCGCGGCAGTGAGTGAAGGCGAAGATCGGGAATTCGATGCCGAGCTGTTCGCAGAATTCGGTACGCATACCGAACTGTAACACGTTCTAGTTTGGTGGAGAATGCCCAATTTCTAGAGCGTGGCGTCCTCCAGTGCCGACAGGGAATCCTCCAGGTGATCGAGTAATCGGTGCAGGTCCGGGAGGGTGCGGCGGCAACCGACCAGGCCGAAATCGAGATTGTCGGCATGGGAGGTGAGGGTGATGTTCACGGCCTGGCTGTCCATCGGGATGGACAGCGGGAACACCGCGTCCAGGCGCGCGCCGTTCCAGTACAGCGATTCGCGCGGACCGGGCACATTGGAGATGACGATGTTGAACGGCGGCGCGGTCATCGACGCGAAGCCCGGCAGCAGCATCGCCGCCATCGGACTCACCACCGCGCCGGACACGGCGAGCGTCTGCAACGGACCGAGACCCTGATACACCCGCTTGTTGCGCCGCATCGAATCACTCACCGCCCGAAGGCGTTGCGCCGGGTCCTCGATATCGGTACCGAGATTGCACAGCAGCGCGGCCACTTTCACGCCCTGGGTGTCGGTGTCGTCCTCGTCGCGCAACGACACCGGAACCATCGCGATCAGCGGCTTGTCCGGTAATGCGTTGTGCTCGACCAGATACGCGCGCAGCGCACCGGCCGACATCGCGAGCACCACATCGTTGAGCGTGGTCCCGGTGGCCTTCTTCACCTGCTTCAGCCGCTCGAGCGACCAGCTGCGCACCGCACACTTGCGGGCGCCACCGATCGGCGCGTTGAACAGGGTGCGCGGCGCTTCGAACGGCAGGGTGAGCTGCTGCTCGAGCAACCCGGTTCGGGTGGCCTTCAGCAACGCGGCCGCCGAGGAACTGGCCGACGACAATGCCGAGAACCATCCCGGCGCGGGCCGCGCGGGCCGAGGTGTGCGCTCCTTGCGCGGCAGGTTCCACGGGGCCACGACCTCGGTCGTGAACGGGTCGGTGGTGAGGGTGCGCTGCATGATTCGCTGCGCGGACACACCGTCGATCAGCGCGTGGTGCATCTTCGAGTACAGCGCGAAGCGGCCGTCGGCCAGACCCTCGATGAAGTGCATCTCCCACATCGGGTGATGCCGGTCGAGCAGCGCGCTGTGCAGCGTCGAGGTGTGGTCGAGCAGCTGATCGAGCCTGCCCGGAGCGGGCAGCGCGCTGCGTCGCACGTGATAATCCAGGTCGACCTCGTCGTCCTGGGTCCACGCCAGCTGTGGCGCACCGAGCCAGGTGGCGGGTCGCTTGCTGAAAGTGGGCCGAACGGTGTTGTCGGCCAACAGAGTTTCGCGGAAGTCGCGAAGATAATCGGGCCCGGCGTCCTCGGGCGGTTCGAACAATTGCAGCGACCCGACGTGCATCGGGTGTTCACGAGATTCCGCGAGCAGGAACAGCGCGTCCAACGGCGCTATGAGATCCATGCGAGATCGCCCCCTGACGGCAGTGGTGATGTGCAAAGACTTCAGATGTTCGACCACGCTGTCGGATTCGGCACCCCTGCGTGCCGTATATCCACGCTACCCGGTGCTCGGGACCACGTCAGCCGAACGCCGTCAACCATGGTGAACCCCATGGTGTTCGCCGGATGTTCAGTTTTTGGAGCCCTGCCGGACGTCCGCGCTGATTAGACACAGCGGGCCGCTCCCGCTCGGAAGCGGTGATGTTTCGCTGTTGTAGGAGTTCACGTCGTATGCACACCACTCTGCGCCGCACGGTGACCACGGTCGCCGTGACGGCCGGTCTGATCGGATCGTCCACCATGCTGTCCCAGGCCGCGCCCGGCGATTTTCCCTGCGCACCCGGCAACAGCAACCCGGTGAACTACTGCGACGCGAAGGTCGACCAGCTGGTCGAGGTCGCGCTCGCCGACCTGCGTCCGACGCAGCCGTCGCTCGGTCACGACGAGGTGTTCTACAAGCTCGGTCGCTACACCCTCGGCAAGGACGCGATCAACAAGCAGTTCGACGACTGGTGTGAGGACAACGGACAGAAGGAAGCGGCATCGGTCGCACCCGGTGCGCGGCTGTCGGATCCGGCGTCGTTCACCTGCAAGGTCCCGGTCGGCGCCGAAACCCCGGCCACTATCGCGAAGATGAAGACCGCCGTCGTCGGACCGCGCGGCGACCTGTACCTCACCGACGGTCATCACTCGTTCAGCGCGTACGCGGAAACACCTGGCGCGGGTCCGGATACGCGCATCCGGGTGCGGATCACCGGCAACCTGTCGGACCAGAACCCGGCCATGTTCTGGCAGACCATGCAGCAGCGCGGCTGGACCTGGCTGCGCAACGCGGCCGATCAACCGATCAACCCGCAGCAGTTGCCCGCGGAGCTCGGCCTGTCGCACTTCGGCAACGACCCCTACCGGGCCGCCCTCTACTTCGCCCGCGACATCGGCTACACGCAGGACGGTGGCCCGGCGTTCCAGGAGTTCTACTGGGGCCGTTGGCTGCGCGCGCAGACCGACCCCGCCCTGCGGCCCGAAGGCGCGAACATCGCCGACCACGGCGCCTACCTCACGCTGATCCGCAACATCGCCACCGCGATGGTCGCGCTCGACCCGAATGCCGTGGTGAGCGACGGCAAGACGGCGGGCGAGCTGGGCAAGCTGCCCGCGTTCGACGAGAAGGAATTCGCCAAGCTGGCCAAGCCGTTCACCGACGAGAAGCCGGGCAAGTTGGCATACCTGTTCGCCTACAAGTAATTCCGCTCGGGCGGTCAGGCTCTGATCGTCTCGGCTTCGCGTGGGTCGGCGGCTTCGATCGGTTCCTGTGCGAACGGCTGAGTATCGGCCGCCTGCTGGACCTGCGGTGCCTCCTGCGTGGGCGCGGTGTCGGCGGGTTGCGGCTGCTGGGTTGGGGCGGGCTGAGGTTCCTCCGGTGCGGTCACCTCGGACTCCTCTGCCGCCGAGACGGTTTCGGTGACCGGGCGGGCAGGTGCCGGAACCGGCTCGGCCCCCGCTGTTTTCGAGGCGATCTCGATCCCCAACTCGATCCGCGTGGTCTCCACCAGCGCCCGCTCCTGCTCGGCCGCATGACGCATCGCCTTCTGCCACAGCGACGCCATCTCCTCGAGCTCCTCCACCGTCGCCTCCACATCGATGTGCAGCTTCAGGCGCTGCATGGTGATGTGCTGGGCGACGGTGAGCGTGCGCAACAGGTCTTCACATTTGTTGGGGATGCGGCGATGCGCCACCACCCGCAACCGGGTGAGCATGCCGCTCGGGCCACCCCAGATCAGCTTGTGGATTTGCGCGCCCGCGTTGTCGATCTCCTCGACGGTGAGCAGTTCCCAATCGCCGCAGCTGGCCAGATCGGCGCGCACCGACGCCGAGGTCTCCAGAATCGAGGCGACCCCGGCGAGCACGGCTTCGCGCCGCCACGACTCGTGATCGCGCTGGTCACCGACCATGTTCGACAGCTCGACATGGCGCTGCGCGGCGTCGAGCGCCTGCCTGCCACGCTCGTCGGCGGCCGCGATCGCATCGCGGTGGGTTCGGTTGTTGGCGAACACGCCGACCAGAACTGCGCCGGCGACGGGGAGCGAGCCGAGGAGGGGGAGCCACTGAGTCACCCGCCGATCATTGCACCGAGGCCCGTCACAGTCATCATGATCGGCGCGTCGGACCTCGATGTCGGTGCGTCCTCGGCCCGAGCGGACACGAAAAACCCGGTGCGACACGAGGTCACACCGGGCATTTTCGGTAGGCGATCAGTTCGTCGCGGTCACCGTCGGCTCGACAGTGGTCGTCGGCGCGACCGTCGTCGGGGCCACCGTGGTGCTCGACGCGGGCGCCGGGGTGGTGGTCTCCGGGGCGGCGGCCTGGTTGGTCGCCGGTTCCTCGGTGGTGCTCGGCGGGACCGTCGTGGTGGACGTGGCATCGGTCGTGGTCGACGGCGCGACGGTGGTCGTCGGCTTCGCCGTACTCGTCGCCGGTGCCTTCGACGTGCTCGAGGACGACGCGACGGCCCTGGAGGTGCTCGGTGGCGCCGAGGTGGTCGTGGTCGCGGGCTTGGTCGGCGCGGCGAGCGCGGCCGTCACATCGGCGTCCTCCGGTGCCGACTTCGCGTCGACCGTTTCGCCCGCCTGCGCCTGCTTGGCCAGGTGCGTCAGCCAGGCGGCCGCGTACTCCGCCGAGGTCAACGGCTTACCGTTGGCCGCATCGGAATCCCGCCAGTAGTCGAAGTGGTGACCGGTGCCGTTCGGGCCGAGGGTGAGCTGGTACGGATCGCTCAGCGCCACCGGAATGGTGTTCTGGTTCGTCACGATCAGCCCGACGATCTCGTTGAACACCTTCTGCGGCAGGTACGCCAGTGGCGAGACCTTCTCGGCCGCGATCGTGTCCGCCTTCGCGGGCGCCTTCGACTCACCCGGCTTGTAATCCGGGTCCGACACCTTCAGCAGCACATCGAGGAAGGTCTCGTCGCTGGCCATCCAATTCGGGTTGGCGGCGATATCGGAGAAGGCGGCCATCGCGATCCGACCGAGGGTGAACGCCATGTCCTGGCCCGTCGCCGGGGTGAGACCGTCGCGCTGCAGATCGTCGACATTGATCTGCCTGCCCACATTGGCGGCCAATTGCAGCAGCGAAATGTTCTCCGGCGCGGCACACGTCAGGTCGCCCTCGGAGCAGAACGAGGCGATCTTGCCGTTGAGTGCGCCGAAGTCGCCGCCCGTGGTGACGCCCTTGCCGGAGATCGGCTTCGTGCCGTCCTGGTACTTCTGGTCGAAACCGTCCGGGTTGGCGAACGGGTCCTCGGCGCCGATGAACGGGCCATCGCCCGCACCGCGACCGGCATCGGCGAACATCACCACGCCGAGCACGTCGTCGGGGTCGACCACTCCGTAGCCGTCCGCTGGGTCGTCGTTGCCGATGCCCTCGGCGACGCGGCGAACTACGTCGGCACCCTCGCTGTAGCCGACGATGGAGAACTTGGTGTCCGGGCAGGCCGCCGAGATCTCGCGCATCACCTGCTGGGTGTTGGCGACACCCGCGTTCACCGCGTCCTCGTAGGTCGACATGTCCGCCGGATAGGCGATGTACACCGCCGCGTACTGTCCTTCGGCCAGATCGTCACGTGGCGCGTTCACCACCGGATCCACCCACACGCTGCTGTGATCGCCCGACAACGCCGCGGGCAGCGGGTTGCCGTCGGCGTCGAGCAGCATGGCGGTGGTGCCCGCGACCGGGGTGTCGTTGCGCCCGGCCACCGAGATGGTCACCATCTCGCGGCACTCGGTCACCGACGTGGTGAGGGTGTATTCGGGGGAGGCGGGCTTCGATGTCACCGCGAACGACGCGGCGACGATGGCCGCGACCCCCAACGCCGCAGGCGCGGCAACAGCAGAAGCGATGCGATGTTTCGCGAGAAACGCACGCAGATTCATATGTTGATCCCGTTCGAACGACCTACAGGTGGGCAGGCCCCCCGACGGGCCGCATGTCACGAACCATGTCGCCCTCACCTGCAAGATCGTTACTGCGGCGTACGGAGCCGAATGCCCCTGATTCCGTGGTCATGTCGGCTCGCTATCGCCGAAGAGGCGATGGCACGGGCCGGGTGCTAGCGTCCGAATGGAACAATTGCGACGTGAACCGACCCCCGTTGACCCCCAGGTAGGCGCCAACCACATGACATCGCATCTCACGGCCGACACCGCGAATCTCGCGCTGCTCCCCGGCTTCCTCGACCCGGTGAATCTGCTCAACTCCTTCGGCACCTGGATGCTCGCCGGGCTGCTGCTGGTGGTGTTCATCGAGTCCGGGTTGCTGTTCCCGCTGCTGCCCGGCGATTCACTCCTGTTCACCGCCGGGTTGATCGCGGCGTCGAAGTCGACCGAGATCGAGCCGTTCGCGCCGATCTGGCTGCTGCTCGTGCTGATCCCCGTCGCCGCGATCCTCGGTGACCAGGTCGGGTATGTGATCGGTGCGCGCGGCGGCACCGCGTTGTTCAAGAGCAACGACGCCCGGTTCTTCAAGAAGCGCTACATCGACGAGTCGCATGCGTTCTTCGAAAAGCACGGGCCGATCACCATCGTCCTCGCCCGCTTCGTCCCGATCGTGCGGACCTTCGCTCCCGTCGTCGCCGGTGCGTCCGGGATGCGGTACCGGACGTTCCTCGTCTACAACGTGGTCGGCGGTGTCGCGTGGGGCGCTGGCGTCACCTACCTGGGATTCCTCCTCGGCCAGATCGCGTTCGTCCGTGACAACGTCGACCTCATCTTCCTGCTGATCGTCGCCGTCTCCGTGCTGCCCATCGTCGTCGAAGTGGTCAAGCGGATGCGCCGCAAGCCTTCGCCCGACGACGATTCCGACGCCACCGAGCGCATCAACTCCTGACCGGCCCGGCCGGGAAGCGCGTAGCTTCCCGGCCGACGCCGCGTCACTGTGCGAGTTCCCGCACCGAATCCGCGATCGCCCGGAAATCCTTCCGCAGAATCGCACCGTGATTGCTCGCCACCTTCGCTCCGAGCCGGATGTTCTCGTTGCGGGCGATCGCCGAATCCAACCCCTTCCGGATCTTCTCCTGCTCGTCCTGCTTGCTGCCGAACGAGGTTCCCGAAGCGACCACGTACCGCACCGGAACCGTGATCGCGTCAAGCACTGGACCCAGCTCACTCTCCCGCGACAGCTTCCCGAGCTCGATATTGCTCTCCGCCTGCTCGGCCGCCGACAACCGCGGCGTCAGCCCTGTCGGCCGCAGCAACGGCATCACCAGGTTCAACCGCCTGAACAACGTCCGAATCCGCTTCTCCATGGCGTCGTCGAGCCAGTCGTACGGAAAAGCGCCGTCCACCAACACCGCCCCGATGGTCCGCTCCGGATTCCGCCGCGCCCAATGCGCTCCGACCACCGCCCCGTAGGACCACCCGACCACCACGGCCCGCTCCACACCCCTGGCCGCGAGCACCGCATCCACATCCCGCACCGCGGCCTCGAACGAGTAATCCGCCGAAGTCCCCGACTTACGCCCCCGCCCCCGCTCGTCGAACGTGATGTGCCGGAACCCACCACCCAATTCCGCGATGGTCTTCTTCCAATAACCCTGCGTAGCGAACTGCCCGTTCAAATAGACCACCGGCACCCCGTCCCCACCGGTATCGGTCACCGCCAACGCTGTGTCCTCCACGGCAACCATGCCGCTCCACACACCGTTTCGAGTCGTTCCCTGAGCGGTCATCACCGTCCACCTTCCACTAGCCCTCGCCGTTACGAGAACCACTATCGGAAGCCGCGCTGATAGCGCCCTGACAGCTCACTGACACCACTGGACCCACGGTGTCACGGCGGTTCAGAAGGGCGGTGTCGCAGCGCTTTCCAGCTCCTCATCGCGAATTTCGCGCGATGATCGCACCGATCATGGCCGATGGCTCTCGATCGACCATCGCCGCATGAACGGCAGGAATCTCGAACTCGTGGATACTTCCGGTGATCAGACCGCGCCACGCGTCGGTCAGGGTCGCACCGGGTTGGCCCCCGTCGGCAGGTCTCGATCGGAAGAGGATGGCGTCGCCGTCGAAGACGGTCGGCGTGTGCGCGGTCGCCAGGCGGGCGTTGTTGAGGAAGACCGCCTGCAACGCGGTACCCATGTGCTCGACAACCGATTCCGTATCGATGAAGTCCGTGTCGATCAGGTTCCCGACGACATCGCGGACCGCGCGCCGTGACTCCCGCAGCCCGTCCTCGGCGAGCCGCTCCCACACACCCGGCTCATCGACCACGAATTCGGGCAGCGTGTCGATGACTATGAGCATGTCAACGGTGAGGCCACGGTGCCGCATCGCCACCGCGAGCGCGTGCGCGACCACGCCACCGAACGAATAACCGAGGAGCACATACGGTCCCGTCGGTTGCACCCTCGTGATCTGGGTCAGGTAGTCGGCGACCATCTCCGCCATGGACTGCGCAGGCTGGGCGAGTCCGTCGATGCCACGGGCCTGCAACCCGTATATCGGATGCTCATCGAGGTGAGCGGCCAACGCCGAATAGCACCAGCTGCTGCCGCCGCCCGGATGGACGCACCAGATGGGCTGTCGTGTTCCGGTCGCCCGCAACGGCAGGACGACGTCGAACGGATCGGCGGTATCGTGGCGCTCATCGAGTCGGGCGACCAGCTTGGCGACCGTCGGCGCTTCGAATATCACTCTGATCGGCAGCTCGACCTCGAACTCCGCGCGAATTCTCGCGGTGAGACGCAAGGCGGACAGGGAATGCCCGCCGAGTTCGAAGAAGGAGTCGTCAGCGCCGATCCGATCGGTGTGCAGCACTTCGGCGAACAGTGCGGCCATCGCGCGTTCGCGAGCCCCCTCCGGTGCCCGATACTCCTGTGCCGCGGCGAGGACCGGAGCCGGCAGCGCCGCCCTTTCGAGTTTTCCGTTCGCCGTCATCGGAATGTGGTCGACGACCATCACCGCCCGAGGGACCATGAACTCCGGTAGGCGCGTGCGCGTGAATTCACGCACCGCGTCCGCCTCGACACCAGCGCCGACGACGTACGCGACGAGGTGCTCCCCGGCCGCGAACTCAGCCGTCGTGACCGCGACTCCGGTGACACCGGGGTGCGCGGCCACCGTCGCCGCCACCTCGCCCGGCTCCACCCGAAATCCTCTGATCTTGAGCTGTTCGTCGGTCCGCCCGACGAACTCGAGTTCGTGCGCCGAGGTGAGCCGAACCATGTCCCCGGTGCGGTACAAACGCTGACCGGCGGGCCCGAATGGGTCGGCCACGAACCGGGCCGCTGTCAAACCGGGCTGATCGCGATAGCCACGGGCGATTCCTGGTCCGCCGAGGTAGATCTCGCCCGCGACCCCGACCGGCGCCTGCTGCAGCCGATCATCGAGGACGTACGCGCGCACATTCGCGATCGGTCTCCCGACCGGCACGGACCGGCCGCCGACCAGCACACCGGCGTCCACCACATGGGCGGTCGCGTAGACGGTGGCCTCCGACGGGCCGTAGCCGTTCAGCATCCGCACCGCGGGCAGCGCCCCGCGCACCCGGTTGGCGGCCGTCGAGAAGAACGGCTCGCCGCCGAGCGCGAGCCATTCGAGCCCGGCGAGTGCCGCTGGCTCGATCGAGTCCAGTTGTTCGATCAGGACATCGAGCACACTCGGCGTGACGAAGATCGATGAAACACCCCACGTGTTCACCCAGTGAGTGAGGGCGGTGACGCTCAGCGTGAGCTCGGTCGCGAGCACGACGCCGCCACCGCCGAGCAGGGCGGGCCACAACTCGTAGACCGAAGCGTCGAATGCCACCGAAGAATGCGCGAGCATCCTGCCCGACCCGAGCGGATTGTCCTTGGCCACCAAGTCGACCAGGTTGCCGTGGGTCAGCGCGACGGCCTTCGGTCGGCCGGTCGAGCCGGATGTGTAGATCACATACGCGAGATTGTCCCGGCGCGGCTTGCGCGGCTCTGTCGCTCCCGCGCTGGGGGTGATCGGTTCATCGAGGGCGATGACCGGCACGGTGGATTCCGACAGCCCGGCGCGGGCAGTTGTCGTGGTGACCAGCACACTCGGTCGCGCATCGGCCAGGATGTCGGCGAGCCGTTCACTCGTGTGGGTGAGGTCGATCGACAGATAAGCGGCACCCGCACGTATCACGCCGACCAGGGCGACAACGAGCGTGAACGACCGCTCTGTCGCGACCGCGACGACATCATCGGGTCCGACGCCATGCGCGGCGAGTGCCCCGGCCAGTGCCGTCGCATCAGCGGCCAGCCGTCGGTAGGTGTAGGCGACGCCGTCACAGACCACCGCGACGGCGTCCGGCGTCGCGGCCACCCGCCGGTCGAACAACTCGACGACCGTCAATCCAGGCTCACTCGGGACTTCGGTGTCGTTCAAGCGCAGTAGCAGCGCCTTCTCCGCGTGGTCGATGAGATCGATCTCGGCGAGCCGCGCGGTCGGGTCGATGGCGATCAGCTCGAGCACTCGGGTGAATCGGGCGGCCATGCGCTCGACTGTTTCTCGGTCGAAGAGATCGGTTGCGTACTCGATCGAGCCGTCGAGACCGCCTCGGTGCTCGGTGAGGGTGAACGACAGGTCGAAACGCGCGGTGCCCGTGCTCGTGGGGAATGGTTCGATGCGAAGTTCCTGAATCGTCGCCTGCGCGAGATCAGGGTCGGGGAGAGGATCGTGCTGCAGGATCAGGGCGGTTTGAAAGAGCGGGTGGTGTGCGGTCGAACGGTCCGGGTTCAGTCGCTCCACCAGGCTCTCGAAGGGCAGATCCTGCTGGGCGTAGGCATTGATCGCCTTGTCGGCGACCCGGTCGAGCAGCTCGACGAACTCTGGATTGCCCGAGGTGTCGACCCGCAGCACCCAGGTGTTGGCGAAGTAGCCGACCAGGTCTGTCAGGGCTTCGTCGGTGCGCCCGGCAACGGGGGCACCGAGCACGATGTCGACACCCGCGCCCATCCGGGTCAGCAGCAACGACAAGGCCGCTTGCAGCACCATCGACACCGTCGCGGTGCGCGATCGCGCCAACTCCGCCAGGCGGTCACGGGTGTCCGGCGACACCGAGAACTCGACGGTGTCGCCGCGGAAGGAGGCCGCGGCTGGTCGGGGGCGATCGGTCGGTAGGGGCGAAACCTCGGGAATGCCCGCCAGCTCGGTCGCCCAATAGGCGGACTGTCGGCTGATCAACGATGTGGGATCGGCTGGGTCGCCCAGCAATTCACGCTGCCACAGGCTGTAGTCGATGTATTGCACCGGTAGTGGCGGCCATTCGGGAACCGCACCGCGACGGCGGGATTCGTAGGCGACGAGGAGGTCGCGGCCGAGCGGAACCAACGAGGCTCCGTCGCCCGCGATGTGATGCACGACGAGCACGACGACCCATTCGGTGTCCGAGCCGTTTCTGAGCAGCGCGGCCCGAATCGGGATCTCACCGGTGAGATCGAACCGGTGGTCGACCGTGTCGATCACCGCGTCAGCGGTGAGCTCGGTGATCAGTACCGGTACCTCGGCTCGGTCGACAACGCGTTGCGCGGCAACGCCGTCCACCTCGACGAACACTGTCCGTAGCGCTTCGTGCCTGGCGACGACGTCGTTGATCGCTGACCGGAGCGCGGGTAGCTCGACCGGTCCGATGAGGCGTACCGCCATCGGAATGTTGTAGGTCGCGGACGGCCCATGCAAGCGGAAGAGGAACCACAGCCGCTGCTGAGCGAACGACAACGGCACCGCGTCGGGTCGGTCGACGACGCGCAGCGGCGACCGTACGGGGACGCCTCGATCCAGGGCGGCGGCCAGGCGCGCGACGGTCGGTGCTTCGAAGATCACCCGGATCGGCAGTTCGACAGCGAGTTCGGTGCGCACGCGGGCGATCAACCGCATCGCGGCGAGCGAATGACCGCCGAGCTCGAAGAACGAGTCGTCGGCTCCGACCCGATCAACAGCGAGGACCTCGGCGAAAAGGGTGGCGATGCACTGTTCGACCGAGCCGGTCGGCTCCCGATAGCCGTGTCCGCTGGCGAAGGCCGGGATCGGCAAGCCGGCACGGTCCAACTTCCCGCTCGTGGTGAGCGGCAACCGGTCGAGGGTGACGATCGCCGCCGGAACCAGGAAGTCCGGCAACTGGGTGGCCAGGAATGCCTTGATCTCGCCGGTGTCGAGGCCGGACGACGATGGCACGACGTACCCGATGAGCTGCTTGGCCCCGCCTCCGGCGGGCTCTCGGGCGAGCACCGCTGCTCGTGCCACGTTCTCGTGTCGTAGCAAGGCCGCGACGACCTCGCCCGGTTCCACCCGGAATCCACGAATCTTCACCTGATCGTCGGACCTGCCGACGAATTCGAGATCCCCGGCGCGCGTCCACCGAACCAGGTCTCCCGATCGATACAGGCGGCCGCCGAGTTCGTCGAACGGGTCGGCGATGAATCGCGACGCGGTCGGACCGGGGCGACAGTGATAGCCGCGAGCCACACCCGCGCCGCCGATGTACAACTCACCGGTGACGCCGACCGGAACCGGCCGCAGCCAGCAGTCCAGCACGTAGACCCGTGCGTTCGGGATCGGCTTGCCGATCGGAATGGCTTCGCCCACAGTTGATTCTGCCCGGTAGGCGGTCGCGAACACGGTGGTCTCGGTCGGGCCGTACGCGTGCACGAAGCGGGTGTTCGGCCAGCGCCGCACCGCCCGCGCGAATACGTCGGCGCGCGCCTTCTCACCGCCGACCCACGCCTCTGTGACGTCGTCGAAGAAGTCGGAATCCAGCTCGACCAGCGTCTCGAACAGTTGTGTCGTGAGGAAGACATCGGTCGCGGTGTGACCGCTGGTCGGCTCGTCGACGACGACGAGCCTGCCGCCGTTGGCCAACGGCACCCAGATCTCATATATGGAGGCGTCGAAAGCCATCGATGATCGCACCAGGAAGTCGCGCTCCCCGTCCCACATCGGACTCCTCGCGAAGGCGTTCAGGCTCGCGTGGCGCACCGCGACACCCTTCGGTTCGCCCGTCGAGCCCGAGGTGTAGACGACGTAGGCGAGATTGTCCGCACGCGGACGCGCGCGCGTCGCGCCGGGGTGGGGCGCGTCGAGTACGGCGCCGAGGTCGATGACCGGAAGTTCGTCGGAGCAGGTGACGGTGGACTGGCAGGTGACGAGGACGACCGGCCCAGCGTCGGCCAGGATGAGATCGACGCGTTCGCTCGTATCCGCCGGATCGATCGGCAGATACGCCGCCCCGGCCTTGAGTACGCCGACCAAGGCGACGATGAGCTCGAAAGAACGTCGGATCGCGACGGCCACCAGGTCGTCGGGACCGACCCCGGCCGCGCTGAGTCGGTCCGCGAGTGCGTTCGCGTCCGAGTCCAACCGCCGATAGGTGTAGTCGACGTCAGCGCACACGACCGCGACCGCATCCGGGGACGCGGCGACCTGGCGTTCGAAGGCGTCGACGATCGTCATGCGCGGATCGATCGGGACCGCGGTGTCATTCCACGTGCGCAGGATCAGTTCTCGTTCGCCGTGATCGAGCAGCTCGATATCGCGAAGGCGGATCGTCGCGTCGGCGGCGACTTGTTCGATGGTGCGGACGAACCGGGCCGCGATCGCCTCGACGGTCACCCGATCGAACAGGTCGGTAGCGAACTCGACGGACCCGGCGAGGCCGTCGGGGACTTCGCCGATGTTGAACCAGAGGTCGAACCGGGCGACTCCCGTCGCGGCGGGCAACGGCTCGACGGTGAGCTCTGGAATCAGTGTCCGCGCCAGCTCGGTGTCGGGCAGTGGATTGTTCTGGAACGCCAAAGCCACCTGGAACACCGGGTGATGCGCCGCCGTTCGCGTCGGATTCAACCGTTCGACAAGGGTTTCGAACGGTAGGTCCTGATTCGCGTAGGCGGCGACGGCCTTTTCTCGCACCCGGTCGAGCAGTTCGAGGAAGCTCGGATCGCCGGTCGTGTCCACACGCAGCACCCAGGTGTTGACGAAGAATCCGACCAAGTCGGTCAACGCGTCGTCGGTGCGCCCGGCTGCTGGGGCGCCGAGCACGATGTCGGTGCCCGCGCCCATCCTGCTCAGCAGCATGGAGAGGGCGGCTTGCAGCACCATCGACACTGTCGACCGGCTCGACCGCGCCAGCTCGACCAATCGTTCGCGCACCGGCGCGGAGATGCCGAACTCGATGGCGTCCCCACGATGGGAGGCGACGGCGGGGCGCGGTCGATCGCTCGGCAGTTCCATCGCGTCCGGAATGCCTGCGAGTTCTGTTTCCCAGTACGCCGATTGGCGGCTGAGCAGCGACGTCGGATCAGCTGGGTCGCCTAGTAGTTCGCGCTGCCAGAGTGTGTAGTCCACGTATTGCCACGCGAGCGCGGGCCAACTCGGCGCGTTTCCGTGCCGACGAGCCGCGTACGCGACCAGGAGGTCACGGGCAAGCGGCGCCACCGAACCGCCGTCACCGGCGATGTGATGCATGACGAGCACCACGATCCACTGTTGCGCAGTGACCTCGAATATGCCCGCGCGCAATGGAATCTCGTGGCTCAGATCGAAGCTGTGCGTCGCGAGGGCGACAGCGGCCGACTCGCTGAAGTCGGTGACTGTGATCGGAATGTCGGCGTGGTCGAGCACTTGTTGCGCGCCGACCCCATCGACCTCGGGAAACAGCGTCCGTAATGCTTCGTGCCTGCCCACGACATCGCCGATCGCCGCTCGCACCGCCGCCACGTCCACCGGTCCGGTCAGCCGCACGGCGAACGGAATGTTGTAGGTCGGCGACGGCCCATTCACGCGGAACAGGAACCACATTCGCTGCTGCGCGAACGAGAGCGGCACCACCGTCGGCCGGTCGAAGACGCGCATCGGCGGCCGCACCCGAGCGCCACGGTCGAGCGCGGCCGCCAGGTCGGCGACCGTCGGTGCCTCGAACACCGTCGTGATCGGTAGCTCGATCCCGAGCACCGAGCGGACTCTGGCGATCAGTCGCATCGCCGAGAGCGAATGTCCGCCGAGGTCGAAGAACGAGTCGTCGGCGCCGACCCGGTCGACGCCGAGGACCTCGGCGAAGATCGCCGCGATCGCGCGCTCGGACTCATCGGACGGCTCCCGATACGCCCCCGAAGCCGCGATCACCGGCTCGGGCAGTGCGGTTCGGTCGACCTTGCCCGACGTGGTCAGCGGCAGTCGATCGAGGACGACGATGGTCGCGGGGACCATGAACTCGGGCAACCGCGCGGCGACGAACCGGCGAAGCTGGTTCGCGTCGAGCGCACCAGCCGGGTTGTTGGTGTACGCGGTCGGCGCCATCAGGCTGTCGCGCGCGCGGTAGACATCGGTGATCGGCTGCGCGTGGTTCGCGACGAAGACCGCGTCCATACAGCCAGCGGTGTGCGACCAGGTGACGAAGACGGTCATACCGAGCTCGGCGCCCAGCTCGCGCAGCCGGGTCGGGCTGAGGCCGTGGGCGTCCGGTGTGCTCGCCGTTCGTCCGACGCTGCCGATGGTGATCGCGTATCGCAGGTCGTCGATGAGGCCGTCTCGAGGAATATCGGTCACACGAACGGCTGTGGTCGCGGTACCGATGCGGTTCATCAGATCGGCCAGCCCGGCGTAGGCGAACGACGGCGCGTCGGCGACCGAGTGGGAACGGCGTTTGGTGAGCACGACGTCATACCGATATCGGCTCAGCTCGTTGTCGTACGAGCCGTGCTTCAATTCGATTCTGACCCCGGCGACATCGGCGATCGCGCCGCCGATGCCTGCGAAGAACTCCGGTGCTACCGTCAGTTCCCGCTCGGCGCCGAGCGCCCGCTCGACCACGTCACGCAATTTCGTGCCGTCGTATTCCGGATGCCGAGCCCGCGCGATGCCGGTGTGGAAGAGACGCTGAGTCGACGCATTGCGAATGTCACCGACGAATATCGCGCCGTCGTCGGTGAGCAGGCGCATCGCGCCCGCGATGACCTCGAGCAGATAGCGCGCGTTGGGAAAGTATTGCGCGACGGAGTTCAGCACGATCACATCGAAGTACCCGGGTGTGAACGCAGCCTGCTCGTGCGCGGCACCGGTCGTCAGGCGTACGTTCGCCACCCATGGCGCGTCCAGCTCGCTCAACGCGTCGGTCAGCGCGGTGATGGCCGAGTGCGAGATGTCGGTTCCGTGGTATTCCTCGACGTGAGGTGCTACCTCGGCCAGCACGAGCCCGGATCCGACCCCGATCTCCAGGATGCGTTTCGGCCGCAACCGCAGGATCGCCGCGACCGTCTCCGCCCGCCATTCGAGCATCTCGGCGATGGGGATGGGCGAACCGGTGTAACTGCTGTTCCAGCCGCTGAAGTCCGCCCCGAAGCTCGTCGAGGTCGAGGCATTCGCGTCGAAGGCGTTGCCCGGATCGGCGTAGAGGGTCTCATAGGCCGCTCGCCACTCGGCGACGATCTCGTCTTCGCGGTCGGCATCACGCTCGCTCGCCGATCCCCCCGCCACCACATAGGCGACCAGTCTGCTTCCCGTCGCCGTCTCCCATGAGGTGGCCACGGCCTGACCGACGCCTGGATGACGCAGCAGGGTTGACTCCACCTCACCGAGTTCGATGCGGAACCCGCGAATCTTGACCTGGCTGTCGGCGCGCTCCACGTACTCCAGATCGCCGGTCTTGCGCCAGCGCACCACGTCACCGGTTCGATACAGCCGCTCGCCCGCTGGTCCGAAGGGGTCGGCGACGAACCGCGACGCGGTCAATCCGGCGCGGCCGAGGTATCCGCGCGCCAGGCCGGGACCGCCGAGATACAGCTCACCGGCCGCTCCGACCGGCATGGGGCGCAGCCACTCATCGAGCACGTAGGCGCGCGTGTTCGCGATCGGCGAACCGATCGGCACGGTGCCTGCGGCGTCGACCTCGTCGGGCACCACGTATGCGGTACTGCAGACCGTGGCCTCTGTCGGCCCATACGCGTTGCTGACGCGCACGCCCGGCAACGCCGCTCTGACACGGTTGGCAGCCGAGCCGGTGAGGACATCACCGCCGACGGTCAGTCGCTCGAGGCCGACGAGCCCGCCGCGGTCGATCGAAGTCAACTGTTCGATGAGCACATCGAGCAGACCGGGTGTCACGAACACCGCCGAGACGGAACTCTCGGCGACCCATTTGGTCAGCTGGCCCGCGTCGAACGCCGCGTCGGTCGCCAGCACGACACCCCCGCCCCCGAGCAACGCGGGCCACAACTCGAAGACGGAGGCATCGAAGGCCAGTGATGAATGCACGAGCATGCGGTCGCCCGGTCCGACGGTGAGGTCCTGGTCGAGCAGATGCGTGAGGTTGCGGTGGGTGATCGCGACGCCCTTCGGACGGCCGGTCGAACCCGAGGTGTAGATGACATAGGCGAGGTTGTCCGGCCGCTGGCGACCGCCGCGCGCATGGTCGGCGATTTCGTCTCGGTGCGGTTCGACGCCCGCGTCGACGAGGATTGTCGGCCAGGATCCGATGCTCGGCACCACGGCACGGATCTCGCTCGTGGTCACCACGACGACCGGATCGGCGTCGGCGAGCACATAGTCGAGTCGCTCGCCTGCGTGCGCGAGGTCGAGCGGAAGATATGCCGCGCCCGCCTTGAGCACAGCCAGCAGGGCGACCACGAGCTGGTAGGAGCGGTCGACCGCGACGGCGACCACCCGGTCATGGCCCGCCCCTTCGGCGGCCAGAGCACGCGCCAGTCGGTTCGCCGAGGCATCGAGCTGGTGGTAGAGGTACTCCTCTCCGGCGTGGATCACGGCGACGGCGTTCGGGGTGGCCGCCACCCGACTTTCGAACAGGTCGACCACCGTCGGTTGCCGAGCCGTCGTTTCTCCCGCACCGCCGAGCAGGTCGGCAACACTCAGGCCGCCGCTACCGGATTCGATGAATTCGGCTGACAGCCAGTCTGATTCGTTGCGGCTCACGTGGTCACTTTCGCGATAGGACGGAACGGCCAGAGCCGGTCGAGGAAGGCGGGGATCTCTTCGGCGGCCGGCCAGGTGATGGCGAGCAGGTCGGGGAACGTCGTGCGCAGTTCCGCGACGACGCTCGCGTCGTGGTCGAGGTACACCAACTCGGGCAGGTCGACCCCGAATCGGTGAGCGAGCGACTCGAGGACGTCGGACAGCGGTTGCCCGTCGGTCTCGATCACGGTGAAATGACTCGCTACCGGCGGCGAGCTCACTGCGTCGGAGGCGGTGGCGAGTACGAGTCGCGTACCAGCCGAATGCCATTCGAGCAGGCGCGCGGTGACCTCGGCATTGCTGATGACGCTCGGCTCCACCACGATCAGCCTCGGTCGTACCGCGGTGATCGCGCGCAGCGTCCGCGCGGCGGTGAGGGCCATGGCAGCCTGGAACTCGAGGGAGAACGAGTCCCCGTCGAACTCGCTCGCTACCGCGTGCTGGCTCGTCCACGAAGTACGCCGCACGACCGCGACATTCGGTACACGCCGCGCCGCGTCGAGCAGATCGTCCTCCCAGCTGGTCAGGTCCTGGCGAGCGAGCTGGGTGGGGGCCACGCCGATGACGACGGGGATCTGCTCGGCGAGGACCGCGATCGCCCGCAGGTACGTCTGGGCGAGGGCCGCGAGATCGGTGGGACCGACCTGATCGGCAGCGCGGACCAGGATCAGCACGCAGGTGGCCGTGGCGCCGACGAGTCGCTTCGGATCATCGAGGAGCTCAGCCAGCCCCACGCCGTTGACCCGTTCCCCTTGCCCGAGCGCGCGTGTGAGCAGTTCCGGGATTCGCGCGGGTGCGAAGGTGGTCGCGACGACGATGCCGTCCATCGGTTCAGCTGCTCCACCGAGCCGCAACAGCAGGTCTCTCTCGGCGCGATCGATGATCTCCACCTCGGCCACTCGAATCACGTGATTCGCCGCGACTTGCTCCAGCACTCGCAGATACCCGGCAACGATGCGCTCGACGGTCTCCCGTTCGAACAGATCCGCCGCGTACTCGACCGACCCGGCGAAGCCGTCGGGAGCGTCGCTCGTGTGATCGACGTGATCGCCTATGTTGAACCAGAAATCGAACCTGGCGGCGCCGGTGGCGGTCGGGAACGATTCGACCGTCAGTTCCGGGACCAAGGTCCGTGCCAGCTCGGGGTCGGGCATCGGATTGTTCTGGAATACCAGTGCTACCTGGAACAGCGGGTGATGCGACGCCGACCGGGCGGGATTCAACCGTTCGACCAGGGTGTCGAACGGTAGGTCCTGGTGTGCGTACGCGTCGAGCGCCTTCGCCCTGACTCGGCCGAGGATCTCGACGAACTCGGGATTTCCCGAGGTGTCGACGCGCAGGACCCAGGTGTTGACGAAGAAGCCGACCAGCTCGGCCAGCGCCTCGTCGGTCCGACCGGCCACCGGGGAACCGATCACCACGTCGGTGCCTGCACCCAGGCGAGTGAGCAGCACCGAGAGACTCGCCTGCAACACCATGGAGACGGTCGCACCGTTCGCCATGGCCAGACCCTCCAGCCGTGCCCGTAGATCCGGGCGAATGGTGAAATTCACCTCGCCGCCCCGGTAGGAGGCGACCGCTGGGCGCGGCCGATCGGTGCGCAGCTTCGACACCTCGGGGATCCCGGCGAGTTCCCGCTTCCAGTAGGCGAATTGGCGTGCGATGACGGATTCGGCGTCATCGGGGTCGCCGAGGAGCTCACGTTGCCAGAGTGTGTAGTCGACGTACTGCACCGGAAGCGGCCCCCACTCGGGCACGGCACCGACCCGACGAGCCGCGTACGCGATCAGGATGTCACGGGCGAGCGGCACCAATGACGCGCCGTCACCGGCGATATGGTGCACGACGAGCACGACGACCCAGTGATCTGGTCCGGCCTCGGCCGCGCGGAATATCCCGGCGCGGATCGGAATCTCACGGGTCAGGTCGAAGGCGTGGCCGACCGTGTCGATGACCGCGTCGGCGGTGAGCTCACCGACCGCCACCGGCACGTCGGCCACGGGAGCGACCTGCTGGGTGCCGACGCCGTCGATCTCGACGAACCTCGTCCGCAGCGCCTCGTGCCTGGCAACGACGTCGTCGATCGCGGCGTGCAGCGCATCGACATCGACAGGACCGGTCAGCTTCACGCCCAACGGGATGTTGTAGGTCGGGGACGGGCCTTCGAGTCGGAAGAGGAACCACAACCGCTGCTGCGCGAACGACAGCGGCACGACAGCTGGTCGCTCGAAGACGCGCACCGCCGTCCGGACCGCTACACCGCGATCGAGCGCGGCTGCCAGACCCGCGACGGTCGGGGCATCGAAGACGGCTCTGATCGGCAGTTCCACACCGAGTTCGGTGCGGGTCCGTGCGATCAACCGCATCGCCGACAGTGAATGACCTCCCAGCGCGAAGAACGAGTCGTCGGCTCCGACGTGGCTGACCCCGAGGATCTCGGCGAAGAGCCCGGCCAGGGTGATCTCGACCGGGCCGGAAGGCGGTCGATACGCGGTCGAATCAGCGAAGACCGGCGCGGGCAAGGCAGCTCTGTCGACCTTGCCGCTACTGGTCAGTGGCAGCTCGGCGAGCTGCACGATGTGCGTCGGCACCATGAAGTCCGGCAGCCGTTCGGCGACGAACGCCCGCAACGGCGCGTGATCTGTGTGATCGGCGACCGCGTAGGCAACGAGTTGTTTGTCTCCGCTCGGTGATTCGACGCCGAGAACAACCGCCTGCCGCACGTCGTGATGGGCGAGCAAGGCCGCTTCGACTTCGCCTGGCTCGACCCGGAACCCACGAATCTTCACTTGATCATCGGAACGGCCGACGAACTCGAGCTCTCGCGTCGTCGACCAGCGCACGACATCGCCGGTTCGGTAGAGCCGCTCGCCCGGTGCGCCGAAGGGATCGGCGACGAACCGTGCTGCCGACAGCCCCGACCGGTCGCGATACCCACGCGCCAAACCCGGACCGCCGAGGTACAACTCGCCGACCGCACCGACCGGGACAGGGCGCAACCACCCATCCAATACATAGGCTCGGGTGTTCGCGGTCGGGCGACCGATCGGGACCCAGTCGCCGTCGAATCCAGCGTCGACGACGTACTCGGTGGCGTAGACCGTCGCCTCGGATGGTCCATACCAGTTGATGAGTTCGATCGAAGGCGCGACGCCGGCGAGTCGGCCGACGAGGCTGCCGTGCACCGCGTCGGCCCCCACCGCGATCCGCTCCACCCCGCGCAGGGCGTTGGGCGCGCCCGGATCCTCGAGCAGCGCCGCGAGCAACAGCGGAGTCGCGAAGAGCCGAGTGACGCCCGAGTCGTGGATCATCCGCAGCAGTTCCGTCAGGGAGCCGGTGCGGTGGCGATCCGCGATGACCAGCGTGCCGCCGCCGACCAAGGCGGGCCATATCTCAGCCACCGAAGCGTCGAACCCGACCGATGAGTGCACGAGCGCCCGGTCGCCCGGGCCGACCCGCCAGCGCTGCCGCGTGAGGTCCGCGAGGCCGCGGTGGGTGACCGCGACGCCCTTGGGGCGGCCGGTCGAACCCGATGTGTACACGACGTAGGCCATGGCGTCGAGCGGCGGTCGTCCGCGACCGACTCGTGAGACGGCGGCGGTGTCGAGCGTGTCGAGCCGGATCGGCGTCAAGCCGGTGATCGCAGGTAGGCCGGTTTGCGCCGTGCTGGTGGTGACGAGCGCGGCGGGTTTTGCATCGGTCAACACAGAGTGGAGTCGTTCGCCGGAATGCGCCGTGTCGATCGCCAGATACGATCCGCCCGCCTTCAGCACACCGACCACCGCGACGACGAACTCGAACGACCGGTCGATCCCGACAGCGACTACGTCGTCGGGTCCGATTCCCGCCGACACCAACGTCCCGGCAAGCGCATCCGCTCGCGTGTTCAACTGGCGATAGGTGTACGCGTCGCCGCCGGAGAGCACCGCGACCGCGTCCGGCGACCTGACCACTTGCTGTTCGAACAGGTCGACGACCGTCGTGGCACCGGCGGAGACCACCGCACGCTGCCCAGCCACCAGCTCGCGCTGGTCGGCCGACAGCACCGTCAGCTCCGACAACCGCATCGGAGGTCGCTCCGCGATCTGTTCCAGCACTCGCAACAACTGGTCGACGATGCCGCGGACGTGGGCGTCATCGAAGAGCGCCGACTGGTATCCGACCTCGAGGTAGAGGTCGCTATCGGTGAATCTGACGGTCAGGGCGAGGGGGTAGTGCGACGCGTCGGTGAGTTCGACGCCGACGACGGTGAGCCCGTCGAGGTTCTCCGCCTGTTCGCGCAGTCGGTCGAGATCGACCGGGTAGGACTCGAAGGCCAGGATCGTGTCCATCACCGCGCCTGCGCCGACCGCCCGCTGGATCTCGGCCAGGCCGACGAAATGGTGGTGATCCATCAGCTCGACCTGCCGTCGCTGCAGGTCGACGAGAGTAGCTGCGACGGTATCGGTCGGTGCGAGCCGGACGCGGACCGGCAGCGTGTTGATGAAGAGCCCGATGATCGACTCGACGTTCGGAAGGCTAGGCGGTCTGCCGGAGACCGTCGTCGCGAAGACGACATCCTCGCGGCCGGTAGCGGCCGCGAGCACGGTTGCCCAGGCCAGTTGCATGACCGTGTTCGGGGTGACACCGAGACCAGTCGCCACCGCCTTGATCGCCGCGGTGAGTTCTGCGCCCGCCATCAGCGAGAATTCGCGCGGCACGGCGTGCGCGGCACGGTGGGCCGGTGCGAGGAGCGTGGCTTCGGAAACCCCGGCCAACTCGGCTTGCCAAGCCGCCAGGGTCGCGGCGGCATCACCGCGTGCGATCCAGCGCGGATATTGGCCGAAGTCCGGGCGGGGGCCGAGTACCGTTCCGTCACCCCTGGTCACGTACAGGGTGAGCAACTCGCGCACCAGCAACGGCATGGACCAGCCGTCGACCAGGATGTGGTGGATGGTCACGATGCGGGAGAACTCCGCATCGCCGAATCGGACGAGAGTGAAGCGCAGATTCGCCGCGTCGGCGAGGTCGAACGGGGCGCATCGGTCAGCGTCGCGTAGCTCGGCGCGAACGCGCGCGAGCTCGTCCGGGGTGTGCCCGACCAATTCGACTGTACGCCAAGGCAGTTCGACCTCGGAGGGAATCACCTGGTAGGTGGAGCCGTCACCGGCGCTGCGGAATGCCGCGCGCAGGCTGGCTTGCCGCGCGAGCAGTGCGCCCGCCGCCACTCGCCATCGAGCCTCATCGGCGGCGCCGGTGAACGCGAGGTCGATCTGCGCTGTGTACACATCGAGACGCTGGTCGGCGAGCGCGGCGTGGAAGTACAGCCCGGATTGCAGTGGGGTGAGCGGCAGTACGTCGGCGAGCTCACCGAAAGTCGCTTCCCACGTGTCGATGTCGCGCTTCGTCGCCGTCGTCGGGTCGAAGTCGGACGGCGTCGCACGTCGGAAGGGCACTGTATCGAGATGCACGGCGATGGTGGTCACCGCTTCGACCCAGAGTTGCGCGAGGGCGGCGACATCACTCGTGGACAGGAGTTGGGATGGGAACGCGAAGTCGGCTGCCAGTTGGCCGTCGACGATGATCGCGCTCACCTCGACCGCCGAGAGCATCGGCATGTCGGGGTCGGGCCGAGAGGTCAGAAACGACAAGCTCGCATCCGGCGTCCAGTCGGCCTCCGGCGGCGTCGCCACGCTGCCGAGATAGTTGAGGCTGAGTTGTGGCCTGATATCCGCCAACTCGGTGCCGTTCGTCGGGTCGAGGTAGCGGAGGACCCCGAATCCGATGCCTCGGTCGGGGATCGCCCGAACCCGCTCCTTGACCAGCTGGATGACGTCCCCGATCGCTGCCTCAGTGGATCGGTCGAGGTCGGCGAGATCGATGCGGACCGGCGACATGGCGGTGAACCAGCCGACCGTTCGGGACAGGTCGGCGCCCGCGACGACGTCCTCGGTGCGGCCGTGCCGCTCGACATCGATCACCGTCGCGGTCGCGTCGCACCCGCGCTGGGCACGCCACTGCGCGAGCGCGAGCGCGATGCCCGCGATGACACCCTCTTCGACCGTCGCTCGGTACTTGGCAGGCAGGCCGGTGAGCAACGAATCGGTCAGCTCAGGAGCGACCGTCACCCGCACCGACTCGGTCGTCGACCTGGTATCGATCGCCGGATCGAAGGGCCGCGCACCGAGCAACGGATCAGCGTGACGGCCGAGCGCTTTCCACCTATCCAGCTCGAGCGAGCGCGCGCCCGAAGCACCGAGTTCGGTGAGGGCGTGCGACCACCGTCGCATCGACGTCCCGGTCGCAGGCAGTTCCGGGACCGCACCACGAGTGACGGCGGCCCACGCGGTCATCAGGTCGGCGATGATGATCCGCCAGGAGACCGCGTCGACCGCCAGATGATGGATCGCCAACACCAACCGGCCGGGGACGTCGCGTCCGCGATCCAGCCATACCGCGGCGACGACTGCGCCCGCGAGCGGGCGCAGGCGCGCCGCCGCGGTATCCAGTGCCGCCGCCGCGATGTCGGGTGTCGGATCGTCGGCGGCGATGGTCACCAACAGCTCATCGACATCGACCGACCCCGGTTCGGCAACTACCAGACGTTTGCCGCCTGCCGCGTCGACGACCAGCCGAGCGCGCAGCATGTCGTGATGGTCGAGCAACGTGGTCATCACCGTGACCAAGCCCGCGCGGTCGATGCCGACCGGCAGCGTCAAGACCATGCTCTGGTTGAAACGATCGAAGCCGTGGTCGCCGTCGAGAAGCCGCCGCGCGATGGGGAGCAGCGGTAGCTCCCCCAGCCCGCCGCCGGGCAGCTCGGCGAGGACGACCCTCGGCTCGGCGGCGTCGGCGCGCCTGGCCAGTTGCGCGGGCGTCCGGCATTCGAATACGTCACGCACCGAGAACTCCACACCGTGCGACTTGGCGCGCGAGACCAACTGGATCGCGATGATGCTGTCGCCACCGAGATCGAAGAAGGAATCGTCGACCCCGACCACCGCCACATCGAGGAGCTCGGCGAAGACCGATGCGATAGTGGACTCGGTCGGGGTGTTCGCTGGTCGGAACGCGGCGGTACTGGTGAAGACCGGGGTCGGCAACGCTTCCCGGTCGAGCTTGCCGTTGACCGTCGTCGGCAGTTCGTCGAGAACCATGATCGCCGACGGAACCATGAACTCCGGCAACCGTTCATCCGCGAACTCGCGAACTTCGCGCCCGTCGAGCGCGGTGTGCCGCCGATCCGGCACGACATAACCGAGCAGCTGCCGCGTACCGGCTGTCTCACGCGCGATCACCGCGGCACGCGCGACCCCGGGGTGGCCCAGCAGGACCGCCTCGATCTCGCCAGGCTCGACCCGGAAGCCGCGCACCTTCACCTGCGCGTCGGCGCGGCCCAGGTACTCGAGCGCGCCGTCGCCGGTCCACCGCACCATGTCGCCGGTTCGATATACGCGCTGTCCTGCCCGCCCGAACGGGTGCGCGACGAATCTCGCCGCGGTCAGCCCCGCGCGGTGCCGATAGCCGCGCGTCACTCCGGCGCCGCCGAGGTACAGCTCGCCCGGCACCCCGACAGGTACCGGCCGCAACGATCCGTCGAGCACGAACACCTCGACATTGGGCAGCGGCGTACCGATCGGACTGCGACTCGATACCCGATGCTCGGGCGCGAGTAGCAGCGCGGTGGCGTGAACGGTGTTCTCCGTGATCCCGTACATGTTCACGAACACCGGGTCGCGTGGGTCGGCGTCGCCGAGCCTGCTCGGGTCGAGCGCTTCGCCGCCGAAGACCACGAGCCGCAGTGCCGAACGTGGATCGTGGTGTACGCCGGTCTCGGCGAGCGTGTACCAGGCCGTCGGGGTTTGACTCAGTACCGTCACACCGCGCTCGACGAGCAAGGCGGCCAACGATTCAGGTGAGCGCACTGTCGTCGAGGGCGCGATCACGACCGAGCCGCCGGTCGACAGCGCGCCCCACACTTCCCACACGGAGAAGTCGAACGCGGGGGAGTGAACCATGGCCCAGACGTCGGCTGCGTCCAGCGTGAGCTGTCGCCCGATGTCGGCGAGGAGATTGACCACGTTGCGGTGGGTGACGGCGACGCCCTTCGGCCGTCCGGTCGAGCCCGAGGTGTAGATGACGTAGGCGATGTGGTCCGGGCGGGGCTCGCGGCGACGCACCGCAGTGCGCTCGACGGATTCGGTGGTGTCGAGGTCGATGACGGGCAGGTCCTCGGGTATCGGGAGAACCGCGCCCGCGCTGACCAGCGCGCTCGGTCGCGCGTCGGCCAGGGTGTAGGCGAGGCGCTCGCTCGCGTGCGCGGGATCGATCGGCAAGTACGCGCCACCGGCCGTGAGGACCCCGACCATGGCGGCGACGAGGTCGAAAGATCGCTCCACAGCCACCGCGACGATGTCGTCGGGTTCGACTCCGATCGAGATGAGCGCGGCAGCGATGGCATCGGCCCTGGCGGACAACTGGCCGTAGGTGTATTCGACTCCGTCGAACACGACGGCGGTCGCCTCCGGCGACATCGCGACCCGTCGCTCGAACAGATCGTTCACGGTGACCATCGGATCGACCGGCGCCGCTGTCGTGTGCCAGTGCCGCAGAATCAGATCTCGTTCGGCGTGATCCATGATCGCGACATCGGTCAACCGCATGCCAGGATCCGTCGCGATCTGCTCGAGCAGTCGGACATAACGGGCGACCAGGCTTTCGACCGATGTGCGATCGAACAGGTCGGTCGCGAACTCGACCGAACCGCTGAGGTCGTCGCCGACGGTGAACCACAGGTCGTAGCGAGCCGCCGCGCTGGTGGCGGGGAACTGCTCGACGATGAGCTCCGGAACGAGTGCCCGCGCCATGCTCGGATCCGGGAGCGGATTGTTCTGGAACGCGAGCGCCACCTGGAAGAGTGGGTGATACGCGGTCGAACGAGCCGGGCTCAGCTGCTCGACCAGGCTTTCGAAGGGCAGATCCTGATGCGTATAGGCGTCGAGCGCCTTGGCCCTGACGCGAGCGAGCAACTCGGTGAACGTCGGATTGCCGCCGGTGTCGACTCGCAGCACCCAGGTGTTGACGAAGAAGCCGACGAGGTCGGTCATCGCGTCGTCGGTGCGGCCCGAGACAGGCGCGCCGAGCACGATGTCGGTTCCCGCACCGAGCCTGGTCAAGAGAGCAGCCAAGGCGGCCTGCAGGACCATCGAGACCGTCGCGCCACCGGCGCGCGCCAGCTCGGTTATCCGCGCTCGCGGCTCAGGCGCGACCGTGAAGTCGACCGTCGCACCGCGATAGGAGGCGATCGTCGGGCGCGGCCGATCGGTCGGCAGCTCGATGACTTCGGGAATACCGGCCAGCTCGGTGCGCCAGTAATCCATCTGCCGCGCCATCAACGAGGCTGGATCCTGCTGATCGCCGAGCGAATCACGTTGCCACAGTGTGTAATCGACGTACTGGACCGGAAGCGCTTCCCAGCTCGGCTCGCTGCCCCGACGTCGAGAGCTGTATGCCAACAACAGATCTCGTGCGAGCGGAGCCACTGAGGCGCCGTCACACGCGATGTGGTGCATGACGAGCAGAACTACCGAGTGATCGGCGTCGACGGCGAAAATGCCAGCGCGAATGGGGATCTCGTTCGCGAGATCGAATGCGTGCCGCGCCAAGTCACCGGCCGCTTCAACGCTGAACTCGCCGACCTCGACCGGCACACCCGCGGACTCGAGTACGCGTTGTGCGCCGACCCCGTCGACCTCGACGAAGATCGTTCGCAGCGCCTCGTGCCTGGCCACGACATCGTTGATCGCACAGCGCAACGCCGCGACGTCGACCGGTCCACTCAGCCGCACGCCGAGTGGAACGTTGTAGGTCGGTGCCGGACCCTGCAGTCGGAACAGGAACCAGAGCCGTCGCTGCGCGTACGACAACGGCACAACCGCCGGTCGTTCGCGAACAGTGAGCGGGGCGCGCACCCGCGTTCCGCGATCCAGCGTCGCGGCCAGGCCGGAAACCGTCGGTGCGTCGAAGATCATCCTGACCGTCAGCTCGACGCGGAGTTCGGTGCGCACACGAGCGATCAAGCGCATGGCGGACAGGGAGTGGCCGCCGAGGTCGAAGAACGAGTCGGCCGCGCCGACCCGCTCGACCCCGAGTACTTCGGAGAAGATCGTCGCGATGGTCGTCTCGACGGGCCCGGTCGGCTCCAGATATTGCTCGACATCGATGAACACCGGTTCGGGCAGCGCGGCCGCGTCCGGCTTCCCGTTCACGGTCAGCGGCAGCCGGTCGAGCACGACGATCGCCGTCGGCACCATGTACTCCGGCACACGCGTGGCCAGGAATCGGCGCACCTCGGCCGGATCGACATCGGCGTTCGCCACGACGTAGCCGACCAGTCGGCTACCCCCGGTCGACTCCTTGGCGACCACAAGTGCCCGTGTGATGTCGGGATGCCGAGTCAGTGCCGCGACGACCTCGCCTGGCTCGACGCGGAATCCACGGATCTTCACCTGATCGTCGGATCGGCCGACGAACTCGAGCAGCCCGGCAGACGTCCACCGCGCCAGGTCGCCGGTCCGGTAGAGCCGACCGCCGGTGGCACCGAACGGATCGGCGACGAAACGGGCTGCGGTCAAACCCGGTTCACGCTGATAGCCGCGCGCCACTCCAGTGCCGCCGATGTACAACTCACCGGCAACGCCTGCAGGCACCGGGCACAGCCAGTGATCGAGCACGTAGACACAGGTATTCGTGATCGGGGCGCCGATCGGCACAGTGGTCAGCGCGGATTCGACAACGTATCGGGTGGCGTAGACCGCGACTTCGGTCGGCCCGTACCAGATCTCGGCACGCACACCGGGTGCGATGCTTGCCAGGTCGCGTACCAGATCCGCCGTAACCACGTCGGCGCCGACCGCCATGCGCGATACGCGCGCCAACGCGGCGCTCGCGTCAGGATGCTCGAGCAACGCCGCGAGCAGCAGCGGGGTGATCAGCAGCCGATCGACCCCGCTCGTGCTGATCAACGCGAGTAGCCTGCCCGGATCGGTGCTTTCCGCTCGGCTCGCGATGACCAAGCTGCCCCCACCGACAAGCGCTGGCCAAATCTCGGCGACGGACGCGTCGAACCCGACTGACGAGTGCACGAGCGCGCGTTCGCCGCGCCCGACCCGCCACCGCTGCCCGACGAGGCCGGCCAGATTGCGATGGGTGAGTGCTACGCCCTTGGGCTGTCCGGTGGAGCCCGAGGTGTAGACGGTGTAAGCGAGGTCGTCCAAGCGCGCCGCCGAGGGAAGTCGGCCCGGCGAGTCCGTCGCGATGGTGTCGAGATCGATGACCGGAAGTCCGCCCACGCCAGGAAGGTCGCGGATGCCGCCGTGTACGACCAGAGCAACTGGCGTGGCCTGAGCGAGGATCCGGGCTACTCGTTCGCTTGCGTGTGCGAGGTCGATCGGCAGATAGACGCCCCCGGCCTTGAGCACCCCGACGGCGGCGACCACCAGCTCGAACGAACGCTCGATGGCGACCGCCACCACTCCATCCGGCCCGACGCCGGTCGCTACCAGTGTCCGGGCGAGTGCGTCGGCCTCGGCATGCAACCGGCGGTATGAGTACTCTTTCCCCGCGCACATGACCGCGACCGCGTCCGGCGTGGCGGCGACCACGTGGTCGAAGAGATCGACGACGGTCAGTTGGGGTTCGAGATGAGCCTCCGCCGCGTTCCATGCGAGCAGAATCTGGTTCCGCTCGTCCTCGGCGAGGATCTCCAGCTCTGCCAACCGCACTGTGGGATCGGCGACGACTTGTTCGACGACCCGGACGAACGCTGCCGTCATCCGCTCGACGGTCGGCCGGTCGAACAGATCGGTCGCGAATTCGACCGATCCGGTGAATTCCGCATCACCGGCGACGGGCTCGCCGATGGTGAAAGACAGGTCGAAGCGGGCGGTGCCGGTGGTCACCGGGAACCGCGCGACCGTCAGTTCACGTACCAGAGCACGCGCGAGCGTAGGGTCGGGCAGCGGATTGTTCTGGAAAGCCAGCGCCACCTGGAACAGCGGGTGATACGAGCCCGATCGCATCGGATTCAACTGCTCGACCAAGGTCTCGAATGGCAGATCCTGCCGGGTGTACGCCTCGATGGCCTTGTCGCGCACGCGTTCGAGCAGTGCGTCGAACCCGGGGTTGCCGCTGGTGTCGACACGCAACACCCAGGTATTGGCGAAGTAGCCGACGAGTTCGGCGACGGCTTCGTCGGTACGCCCCGCGATCGGCGCCCCGAGCACGATGTCGGTTCCCGCTCCCAAGCGGGTGAGCAGCATCGCCAGGGCCGTCTGCAGGACCATCGAGGCGGTGGCGCTGCTCGCCCGTGCGAGCTCGTCGATGCGTGCGCGCGTTGCGGGTGAGATAGCGAAATCGACGACGTCGCCTCGGTGTGACGCGATCGGCGGGCGCGGCCGGTCAGTCGGTAGCGCGATCACGGGGGGCACCCCCGCCAGCTCGTCCTCCCAGTAGGCGAACTGCTCGGCCGCGAGCGAGTCGGGATCGCCGAGGTCGCCGAGGAGATCGCGTTGCCACAGCGTGTAGTCGGCGTACTGCACCACCGGTTCAGCCCAGTCCGGCATGCCGCCACGACATCTGGCCGCATAGGCGACCAGGATGTCGCGCGCCAGCGGCGCCATCGATGCGCCGTCAGCGGCTATGTGATGGACAACGAGCACCACCACCCACTGTTCGTCCGACGCCGAGAGGTCGCGCAGAACACCGGCGCGAATCGGGATCTCGCGGGTGAGGTCGAAGGCATGGCGGGCGAGCTCGTCGACCGCGTCCGCACTGAACTCGCCGATGCGCACCGGGACCTCGGCGTCGTCGACGATCTGTTGTGTGGCGAGCCCGTCCACCTCGCCGAACATCGTTCGCAACGCCTCGTGTCGGATCGCGACATCGGTGACCGCCGCGCGCAGCGCCTCGACATCGACCGGACCGATGAGCCGAACCGCCATCGGGATGTTGTAGATCGCGGATGGCCCGAGCAACCGGAACAGGAACCACAGGCGCTGTTGAGCGAACGACAACGGCAAGATCGCCGGTCGCTCGTACCGGCACAGCGCGGGCCTGGCCTTTCCCGCGCGTCCCACCGCCGCGGCGATGCCAGCGACCGTTGGGGACTCGAAGACCGCGCGTATCGCCAGTTCGGCATCGAGTTCGGACCTGACAAGGGCGATCAACCGCATGGCGGACAGCGAGTGGCCGCCCAGGTCGAAGAACGAGTCGTCGGCGCCGACCCGTTCGACGCCGAGGACCTCGGCGAAGATCGCGGACACGGCGAGTTCGACCCGACCCGACGGTTCCCGATAGGCCCCGACGCCGGTGAACACGGGTTCGGGCAGCGCGGCGCGATCCAACTTCCCGCTCGCGGTCAGCGGCAGGCGGTCGATCACGACGATCGCCGCGGGAACCATGTAGCCAGGCAAGCGTGCGGCGACGAACGCTCGAATCTGGTGTGCATCCGCACCGCCGCCGGTCGGCACGACGTAACCGATGAGCTGCTTTCCGTGTCCCCCCGTCGATTCGCCGACGACAACCACCGCGCGGCCGACGCCGGGGTGCGCGGCCAACGCCGATTCGACCTCACCCGGCTCGACGCGGAAGCCGCGTACCTTCACCTGGTCATCGGCTCTGCCGACGAACTCCAATTCGCCGCCTGACGTCCAACGGACGATATCGCCGGTCCGGTAGAGCCGCGCTCCGCTCGCTCCCCGTGGATCGGCGATGAAGCGGCCGGCCGTCAATCCCGGGCGATTGCGGTACCCGCGCGAAACGCCGGTGCCGCCGATGTACAGCTCACCGGCGACGCCGATCGGGACCGGCCGCAGCCAAGTATCGAGGACGTAAACCGTCACATTGTCGATCGGGCCACCGATCGTGAACGCGGCGCCGTCGAACTCGGCGCCGGGGTGCAGCATCGCCGATGTCGCGTAGATCGTCGCCTCGGACGGCCCGTACCAGTTGACGATGCGAACGCCTCGGATCGCCTCGCGAGCCTGTTCGATCATGCGTCGGGGGATCGCCTCCCCGCCGAACACCAAGGTCTCGGCCTCGGCGAGCACCCGAGGAACCGGCTCCTGGGTGAGCAATTCGCCGATAGCCGACGGCGCGGCGCAGATCACCTGGCAGCTGTCCGCCAGGGGTTCGGTAACGGCGAGCAGATCGCGGACGACGACGAGGGTCGCGCCCGCGCACAGCGGGGCGAGTAGTTCCCACACTGAGACGTCGAACGAGACGGAGGTGCTGAACAGCACTCGATCACCCGGTACGAGCAGCCGCTCGGTGGCGACGAGGTTGGCGATGCCGCGATGATGGACGGCGACGGCTTTCGGGCGGCCGGTCGAGCCCGAGGTGTAGATGAGGTAGGCGAGATTGTCCGGTCGCAGCGCGCCTCTGCGATCCCCGTCGGTGATGTTCGCGTCAGCTTGTTCCTCTGCGTGCGTCACGACTGGGTCGATGACGGGGACGTCGTCGATGTCGGGCAGCGTCGCCAGCGCCGTCGGCGTCGCGATGAACGCGGCAGGGGCTGTGTCGGACAGGATGTAGGCGAGTCGTTCGCCCGAATGGGTGAGGTCGATCGCGAGGTAGGCTCCACCGGCCTTCAGCACCGCGAACACCGCGACCACCATGTCGATGGATCGCTCGACCGCGATGGCGACCAGCTCATCGGGACCGACACCGACGTCGATCAAACTGCGCGCCAAGACGTTGGCGGCCGAATTCAGCTCCTCGTAGGACTTCTGGCCGCCGTCCCCGACCACCGCGATCGCCTTCGGTGTCTGCGCGACCTGGAGTTCGAACAGGTCGACAACGGTGCGGCCCCGGTCGATCCCGGTGGTTGTCTCGTTCCAGGATCGCAGTATTCGTTGTTCTTCGACGGGGTCGACGATCCCGACATCCATCAGTCGCATATCCGGTTCGGCGATGACCTGATCGATCACGCTGAGGACAGTGTCCAAGTATGCGGCGAGATCCGATTCCGAGTACTCGCGACTATCGGCGCCGAATTCGATACGACCACCTGCGGCCTGATCGGGGTCATAGACCACGGAGATCGAGAGGTCGGCAGTGGGATTCATGATATGTCGGAATTCGACATGACCGCCGGGGAACTCCTCGACGCCGAGGAACGGGATGATATTCACCATCGGGCCGAAGCTGCCCTGCATCCCTTTCTCGACGGCCAGACTGCGGATGCTCGTCACGTCGAACTTTCCGTGCCGCATGGCGGCGGAAACCTGCGCGACGATCTCGGATCCGAAGGACTTGAATTCGTCGTCCGGCTCGGGCGACAGCCTGACCGGAACGGCGTTCGCGAGTAGACATGGTGTCGATCGGCAGCGGCCGACGCGATTGGCCACTGCCAACTGCACCAGGAACTCATCGGTATCGGACAAGCCGTGCAGTCCGATGACGAGCGACGATATCAGCAGTACCGGGAGTGAGACGCCGAGTCCATCGGCCGCTCGGCCGAGGTTTTGGATGGTCTCGGCCGAGATATCACTGCCCGCGGCGATGATGCGTGTCGGACCCGGAGTCGGCGTGCCCTGGATTCGTAGTCCCTCGACACTCGGATCAAGGAAGTCACTCCAGAAACGTCGGTCCTTCTCGAAACGTGGGGATTGTCGATACCGATCGCTTTCCGCGAGTATCACGTCGAGATCGACGAATTTCGTCGGCGGGAGTTCGGTGCCGTCGACACGGCTCCTGTAGTGCTCGAGCACGCGATACGCCGACATCAGGCAACCCGCCGCATCGGACACGATGTGATGAAACACCAGTAGTAGCAGGATCCGCTGCTCGGAGTACTTGATCAACTCGACGCGTGCGAGCGCATCACGCTCCAAGTCGAACGGCACCGCCGATATCTCGGTCATGAGCTGCGTGACATAGGTTTCGCGGTCCGGCCGTTCGCTGATATCGGTGAACCCCGGCCGCCAATCGCTCACTTCGCGCCTGAACTGGTACACGTGATCGTCGGCGACCGTGAAATTGACGATTCCGGCGCGCAGCTCCGGCCCCATCGCGGCCATGCAATCGGCGAGGACATCCAGGTCGATATCGCCGTAGAAGTCCATGTAGGCGGCAACATTGAAGGGGATTTCCGGGTCGAGTTTTTGGGCGAGCCAAACGCCGTACTGCTGCGGTGTGAGCGGAAATTCCTGTTCGACCATGGCGTTACCGCTTCACTGCGAAGGTGATGCCGTCGGCGAAGGGGAGCATGCTCAGCCAGACGCGATCGTCGGCGCCGATATGGCGATTGAAATCGCGCAACGCGACGGTGTCGGCATCGGCCGTACCTCCTTCGTCGGCCACCTTCCCCGACCACAGGACGTTGTCGACCAACAGGAGACCGCCTGGTCGCAGTAGCTCGAGCACCGCCTCGTAGTAGTCGATGTACCCGGGCTTGTCGGCGTCGATGAACGCGAGATCGAACGTGCCTGCGGCTTGCTCGTCCGTGAGGAGCGAGGCAAGGGTCGCACGGGCATCATCGATTCGGATGTCGACCCGGTCCGACAGTCCTGCCCGCTCGCAGTAGGTGCGGGCGACGGCCGCGAATTCGGGATCGACCTCACAGCCGATGACCAGTCCGTCGGCGGGAACGGCCAGTGCGATGGAGAGCAGACTGTAGCCGGTGTATACACCGATCTCGAGCGCTCTTCGGCAATTCACGGCGCGGGCGATCAGATTGATGAACTGGCCTTCTTCCGGCGACACCTGCATGTTCCGGTCGGGCCGTGCGGATGTTTCCGTTCGGATTTCCCGCAGTATTTGTGGTTCACGTAGCGAGACCTCGCGAACGTAGTCCTGAACTCGCTCGGTGACCTCGACCTGTATGCGCACTATTTACCCGTCCCTCGAGAATTAGTTTGCACTACGTTAAAATCGGTCCAAGCACGAACGCACTTCGGTTTCGATGTGTTCGAATGATTCGGCAACGTAGTAAAATGATTGACAAGTTTTGTCATTGATCTGCTGCGATAAGATGTCGGCTACATCGAAGGTGCGATGTTCGGCGTTGTCGAACGATCGCATCTCGGTCGCCGAGGAAAGCACCGCGGCGCCGTAGGCGCGCACGCCGCCGTTCTCGATGATCAACCCGGTCTCCATGGTGAACCAGAACAGGCTCGCGATCCGGGTGAACTCGGTATCGGATTCGGTTCGGCTCGCTGCCTTGCCGAAGCTGCGATACAGCTGGGCGATCAATGGGTCGCCGAGAATGGCGGCGTGACCGATCAGGTCGTGGACGAGGTCTGGTTCCGACGTGTAATCGGGAGAATCAGCCGGTCGCAGGCCGGTGCTCGCGTGAAATATTCCGTCGGCGAAGGCGCAGAAGAAGTCTCTGCCGCTCGTCGCGGCTTCGGCCGCGGTCAACTCGAATCCGGTCAACCTCGTGAGCGTGTTCGATACTTCGTTCAGTCGCGGCACCCGTGTATTCGGCAGGTCGACCAACGAGGCGGCGGAATTGTAACGCTCGCACGCATATTTTTCGTGCAAGTCCGCAAGTTTGCTGTGGACTGATCCCCAAAACTGGTCCTGGGCAACAGAATACGCATCATGGCCCCCCTCGATGCTCACGCACTGGCCTGACTGATCACACAAAAAGACAGCACTTAGTGCAACCCCCCGATCTCTGAACCCTTCATGCGCGAGCGTAGCAGAGGTGAGCGTAAAGGACTACCCCACTGCGTTTTTCGTTTCGGCGCTCTCGGTGCGGTCGTCGAGGCGTCTGCGGCGCAGGCGAACTCGATGCGGCGATGAAGATCAGTTCTGCTCGGAATCCGCCCCATTGGGGTATAAAGGTCGGCGGGGACGTGGTCATCGCATCGGGCAATCCGGCGATGACGTCGACATGAGGGGGTGTCTTGACCGAATTGGAACGGCTGGTGGGCCGGGTAGCTGATCCCGTTGTGCGGCAGTATCTCTCGATGGCCGACGACAGTATCGTGGCGGTGCTGCCCTACGCGCTGGCCATCGCGGCGCGGCTCGACCTCGCCGATGCGTGCGCCTCCGATGGCTCGACGGTGGCTGAACTCGCGGACGCCACCGGATTCGACGTCGAACCGCTGACGAGTCTCATGGCGGCCCTCGCCGGGGCAGGGTTCTTCGCGCGCGACGATCGTGGCCGTTTCACCTGCACGGAGTTGGGAGCGGTCCTTGGCGCGCGGTCGGCGGTGTCCATGCGGGCGACCCTGTCCAATGTCGACACCTACCGGGCTTGGTTGCGCGCGGTGGACGCGGTGGGGGACGGCCGAGCACTGCCCGCAGCGTCGGGGGAAGCCTTCTTCTCCGACAAGGCACAGACCCGAGAGTCGCAGCAGGCTTTCAGCACTCGAATGCGAGAACGGAGCGAGCGCCTGTACAGCGGCGTGGCCAAGTTGCCGGTGTGGGGTGACGCGCACACCGTGTTGGACATCGGCGGTGGTACCGGCACTGTGCTCGCGGCAGTCCTGTGTGCCCAGCCCCACCTGAACGGCATATTGTTCGATCTCGACCCGGTGATCGACCTGGCGGCGACGCGATCCCCACTCGACCAGGTCCGAGCCAGATGCGCACTGGTGACCGGCAGCTTCTTCGAAGAGCTTCCAGAAAACGCCGACACCCATTTGCTGTGCAGTGTTCTGCACGACTGGGACGACGACAAGGCCGAGGACATACTGCGCGCGAGTGCACGGGCACTCCCGCCAGGCGGGCGTGTGCTGGTTTGTGAGCTCATCCTGCCGGAGACGGGTGAACCCGATCCCGCGCACTGGAGCGACCTCGGCATGCTCATGCTGCTCGGCGGCCGGGAACGCGGCCTGTCCGATTTCGACAAGCTGTTCGCCGCCGCCGGACTGATGCGCACCCGGGTGCTGCCGGTCGGCATCTTCAGTCTCATCGAGGCAACCCCGGCAGCGCAGGCCGCGAGGGTCACCTGATGCCGCCGTCCGCTGGCGTGGGTGTGGGAGCAGCCCTGCGTCTGTCCGATCTGCATGGCAGCGTCGCCGACCCGGTGCTGGACACGATGAACTTCCTCAACGAGGTGACCGCGAGTCACCCCGATGCCATCTCGTTCGCTCCTGGACGGCCGTATGACGGATTCTTCGACACCGAACAGTTCTTCACCCATATTCGCCGCTACCTCGATCATCTCGCTGCGCGTGGTTGGTCACCCGAGCAGGTTCGCGGCGCGATGTTCCAGTACGGACCATCCGCCGGGGTGATTCGCGAACTCATCGCCGACTCGCTCGCCATCGATGAAGGCATGGTGGTCGCGCCCGAGTCGATCGTGGTGACCGTGGGGTGCCAGGAGGCGATGTTCATCACCGTGCGCGCGCTGATGCGCGATCCCGACGACGTGCTGGTGGTTTCCAGCCCGTGCTACATGGGGATCATCGGAGCGGCCAAGCTGCTCGATGTCGACGTGGTCGCAGTCCCCGAACGCGCGGGCGGGCTCGCGTGCGCGGACTTGGCGACCACGATCTCGGACCTACGTAGGCGAGGACGGCGTGCCCGCGTCGTCTACGTGATGCCCGACCACGCCAACCCATCGGGCACGACCATGTCCCGCCCCGCACGCGACGAATTGCTCGCCCTGGCCGACCAGCTCGACCTGATCATCCTGGAGGACAGCCCGTATCGGCTGGTCAGCCCCGGCGTTCAACTGCCCACATTGAAGTCGCTCGACCGGCACCGCCGAGTCGTTCACCTCGGCTCATACGCCAAGAGCCTGTTTCCAGGTGCCAGGGTCGGTTATGCCGTGGCCGACCAGCCGGTGCTGAGGGACGGGGGCGGCGCAGGCCTGCTGGCCGACGAACTGGCCAAGATCAAGAGCATGGTCACCGTGAACACCTCGGCGCTGAGTCAAGCCGCGGTCGCCGGTGCGCTGCTGGCCACCGGCGGCCGGGTCTCTCAACTGAACACCGAGACCGCCGAGCATTACGGCGACATGATGCGGGCAACCCTGGACGGCCTCGAATCCATCTTTCCCGCCGAGCGGAGAGCCCGGCTCGGCGTCACGTGGAATGCGCCGAGCGGCGGCTTCTTCCTCACCCTGCGGGTGCCGTTCCGCGCGGACAACGCCGCGCTCGATCGGTCCGCGCGCGACTTCGCCGTCATTTGGACACCGATGACCTACTTCCACCCGGATGGCGGGGGCGAACGCGCCATCCGGCTCTCGACGAGCTATCTGACGCCGGCGAACGTGGACGAAGGACTACATCGACTCGCCGATTTCATCGAGTCAGAAGTCGCAAGCACGCGACTCGGCTGACTCCGTACGCTGGAGAAGCACTATGGGGGTTCCGCACATGGAGATCCGATCGATCGATCATGTCGAGTTGTTCGTCGCCGATGCGGAGGCGGCAGCCGCGCTGCTGTGCGACCGCTTGGGCTTCGTCGTGGCCGGTCGCGGTGACGCGACAACCGGTCTGCGCGGTTGCGTGACGGTGCTGCTGCGCCAAGGGGAGATCGCACTGCTGATCACCGCCGCCACCAGCCCCGACCATCGTGCGGCAGAGTACGTCGAACGGCATGGTGACGGCGTCGGCGTGATCGCGGTACGGGTCGACGACGCGCGAGCCGCCTTCGCGGCAGCAGTCGAGCACGGCGCTGTCCCGGTAGCCCCTGCGGCGACGTTCGGTCCGGCGGGTGCCGCCGTCACTTTCGCGTCGGTGATCGGCTTCGGCGACGTGGAACACCGCTTCGTCTCCCGCGATCTCCCCGATGGCCCCTTCGTTCCCGCGATCGAGGAGTCAGCCAGGGAACGCGGGGACGATGCGTTGTTCACCCGAATCGATCACCTCGCCATATGCGTGCCTGCCGGCGCCCTCGCCGATGTGGTCCTGCGATACCAGGAGATCTTCGGGTTGCGGCAGATATTCGAGGAGCGGATCAGCGTCGGGTCGCAAGCCATGAACTCGGCGGTCGTCCAGAGCGCCTCCGAACGGTTGACGCTCACCATCCTCGAGCCCGATATCACCCGCGACCCAGGCCAGATCGACTCGTTCATCACGGCCCACGGAGGCGCGGGCGTACAGCACATCGCGTTCCTCACCGACGATATTCTGGAGGCGGTGCCGACGAGTACTGCCCGAGGCGTGCGTTTCCTCGCCACTCCGTCGACCTATTACGACATGCTCACTCAACGCGTCGGGCCGCTCGACACTCCGGTCGATCATCTCCGCGAACTCAACGTTTTGGCCGATCGTGACCATTCGGGCATAGTGCTCCAGATCTTCACCGAGTCGTGGCACTCGCGGCGCACGCTGTTCTACGAACTCATCGATCGGCGGGGCGCGCACAGCTTCGGCAGCAACAACATCCATGCCCTCTACGCGGCAGTGGAACGTCAGCGGACGACCGAACCTGAACTCGGAGCGCGGGAGCCGCGATGAGGCTGACCCTCAGCGACTTCGCGTCGTCGGCCGAAGCGGTGCTCGCGCCCGAGGTGTGGGACTTCTTCGAGGGCGGTGCAGGCGAGGAGCGGACGTTGGCGGCCAACGTGGATGCCTTCGACCGACTGTGGCTGCGGCCGCTCGTCCTGCGCGGGGTCGGTCGTCCGGAGACCGCGACCACGATTCTCGGTCGCCGATGGGACGCACCGGTCGCGGTGGCGCCCCTCGCCTACCAGACGCTCGCGCACGCGGATGGTGAGCTCGCGACGGTGCGTGGGATCGCCGCCGCGGCCGACGTGCCAGTGGTGATCAGTACTTTCGCCGGACGCGGTATAGATGAACTCGCGGGGATCGGCGGGGAACTGTGGCTCCAGGTCTACTGCCTGCGCGAACGCGCGATTACGCGTCGACTCATCGAACGCGCGGTGGACGCCGGGTTCGCGGCTCTCGTGTTGACCGTCGACACCCCGCACATGGGTCGGCGGCTGCGCGATCTGCGCAATGGTTTCCGCCTGCCGATCGGTGTGCGTCCGGCGAACCTCACCGGCGCCGATTTCGCGAATCCAGCCGAGCATGCGAAGGCTGAGTTCGATCATGGACTCGATTGGTCCGTGGTCGACTGGTTGCGCTCGGTCAGCCCGCTGCCGATTCTGCTCAAAGGCGTCATGACCGACATCGACGCCGTCCGGGCGGTCGACGCGGGAGCGGACGGGATCATCGTGTCCAACCACGGCGGCCGACAACTCGACGGCGTACCCGCGACTCTCGCCGTGCTGCCCGAGATTGCCGACGCGGTGTCGGGGCGCGTCCCGGTCCTGCTCGACGGCGGCATTCGACGTGGCCGAGACGTGCTCGCCGCGCTGGCGCTCGGCGCCGACGCGGTCCTGCTCGGCCGTCCGATCCTGCATGGCCTCGCTGTCGACGGGAGCCGAGGCGTAACCGACGTGCTGCGGATCGTGCTCGACGAACTGACCGATGCGATGGCCCTCGCCGGTCTCCGCAGCATCGCGGATGTCGGCCCCGACCTCGTCCGACTCAGCCGCGGGCCATATCCACGAACCGGCTCAAATGCAGCTGGTGGGCAACGGTGATCGTCGCGGTCGGGCCGTTACGGTGCTTGCCGACGATGAGGTCGGCCTCGCCGCCGCGCGGGTCGTCGCGTTCGAAGGCATCGGGGCGGTGCAGCAGGATGACCATGTCGGCGTCCTGCTCGAGCGAACCGGACTCGCGGAGGTCGGACACCATCGGACGCTTGTCCGTTCGCTGTTCGGGACCACGGTTCAGCTGCGAAATAGCGATAACGGGAACTTCGAGTTCCTTCGCGAGCAGCTTGAGGTGTCGCGAGAATTCCGAGACTTCCTGCTGACGGGATTCGACCTTCTTACCCGAACTCATCAGCTGCAGGTAGTCCACCACAACAAGTTTCAGGTCATGGCGCTGCTTGAGCCGCCGCGCCTTGGCCCGGATCTCCATCATCGTCAAGTTCGGTGAATCGTCGACGAACAGCGGCGCCTCACTGATCTCACTCATCCGCCGAGCCAGCTTCGTCCAGTCGTCATCACTCATCCGCCCCGAACGCATATCGCCCAGCTTGATTTTCGCCTCGGCCGAGAGCAGACGCATGACAATCTCGGTCCGGCTCATCTCGAGCGAGAAAATAACACTGGCCATGCCGTGCTTGATCGAGCAACTGCGCATGAAATCCATGCCCAGCGTCGAGTTGTGAGTCGGGACCATGGAGCGACCGGCCAGATAGAGATGGTCGGCATTGTCGACTTCCACGCATCGGACCGGAACGGAATCGATGCGACGCACATCGATGATATAACGGGAATTCGAGCGGGCGGCGTTGCGAGCCGCACGACGTTCCTTGTGTAGCAGGGCTTTCCGGTACAGCCCGAAGACCTCGTCCTCGGTGGCGAAAGTGAGGGTGAAGCACGTCGACGACTCTTCCGACCGTCCGCGAACACGCTTGGTCGATACACCGCAGCGGTAGCCCAGCCCGACGACGAGTTCCTGCACATCACGGAACAGTCGTTCGCTGGTGACCGCGAACTGCACCGAACCGCCATGGGTGACGGTGCCGTCGGTGTCGAGCAGACCGGCCAGCAGGGCTCGGCGCTGGCCCTCCGACGCACGCAGATAGGACATCGGAATGTGCTTGTCGCCCAAGACACCGAGCGTCCGCAGGCGGGCCTGCACACTACCGACGGTGTTGCGGCACGCCTGGCACAAACGCAGACCGATGGAAGGGCCACCGCAGTTCGCACAGGTGGGTGCCGGAACGGGCGCGGAGATGAACCGCGCCTTACCACCGCAGGAGCGCCCGCAGGTGCGAACTTCACTGGTGAACGGGACGAATTCGGTGCCACACACCACGCACTCGCGCGGCGCGACGGGCTCATCTGCGGGCAACGTCAACTGGAAGCGCCATCGTGCCGACTGGGACGGGACCGCGACGATGCCCTCGGCTTCGATGCGCGCGACGATTTCGGGGTCGACGCTGGTGATCTGTGCCGCAGCTGCGGTTCCGTCGCCCAACCATGCGCCGAGGGTGTACGGCGGGACGAGCAGGTTTCTTGCGGGGAGTTGCAACGGTGCCGCGTTCGTGATCGAGTGGTTGATCCGCCGGTCCGCGGTGTCGCAGCGCAGTGTTCGCGCGATCTCGGCCGTGGTGCGGACCGCGGCGAAGGTCCGCTGGGTGCCGCCTCGCGCTGCCTCTCGCGCGGAACGTCGTGAAGCACGGGTTTCGGTAAGCCACTGGTGCTGTTCGTCCGCGATGAGGACGGTGCCGTCGGAGAACTCGACCTCGTAGCAGGGACGGTCGGTCATGACTTCGGTCGCCGCGACGACGCGCGTCGGATTCCCCTGCGCATCGAGCAATTCGTCGCCAACGCGGACCTCGTCCATCGTGGTCCACCCGCTGGGGGTCGGCAGCGGCGTATCGAGCGCCAGCGCCTTACCCACGCCTGGTCGCGCGGCCACGATGATCATCTGACCCGGGTGCAACCCGTTGGTGAGTTCGTCCAGTTCGGTGAAGCCGGTGGGGACGCCGAGGGAGATTCCGCCTCGGGAGGCGATGGAGTCGATTTCGTCCATTGTCGGCTGGAGGAGTTCCTCGAGGGGGGTGAAGTCCTCGGTGGTCCGGCGTTCGGTGACCTCGTAGATCTCGGCCTGGGCGCGGTCGACGACCTCGGCGACGTCTTGGCCGTCGGCGCCCGCGTAGCCGAACTGGACGATGCGGGTGCCTGCTTCGACGAGGCGGCGCAGGATGGCCTTCTCGGCGACGATCTCGGCGTAGAAGCCCGCGTTGGCGGCGGTGGGGACGGTTTGGGTGAGGGTGACCAGGTAGGCGGGTCCGCCGATGCGCTTGAGTTCGCCTCGGCGGTCGAGACCGGCGGCGACGGTGACCGGGTCGGCGGGTTCGCCTCGGCCGTAGAGGTCAAGGATGGTGTCGTAGACGGCCTGGTGGGCGGGCCGGTAGAAGTCGCCGGGGCGCAGCACCTCGACCACGTCGGCGATGGCGTCCTTGCTGAGCAGCATGCCGCCGAGGACGGACTGTTCGGCGGCCATGTCGTGCGGGGGCTGACGGCCGAAGTCCTCGCCGGGGGGCTCGGGGGGAAACTCGGTATGCGCGCGGTCACCGGTGGTAGTCACCTGAGTCGACCGTCCTCTCTGCCCGCAGAACCGGGGGTTTCACATCGATGTACTCGTTGTACTCCCGGGCACCGACACGAGCGCCAGCAATCGGTTCCCTGCACGGTTCCCGGGGGCGCGTGCACCGGCGTTGCGACGAACCTAGGCGACGTTTTCGAGCCACGCCAAACCGACATGTGCACACAACTGTGGATAACTTGGGGGTAGTTCACCTGTTGTTGTGCAGGGCCTGTGGAAAACGTGGGGAAAACCCAGGTCAGTGCGGTAGAACGCCCTGATAGATCGTGCTTTACCAGACTTCGGCCCTGTGGATTAAAGAAGTTGCGGCGTGTCGTCGAACGTGAACAACCGGGCGTGTTGGGTAAACAGCGGGAGTTCACGTTATGACCGGCATCACAATTCTGCCGGTCGGTTTCCTCGGTCATCCACAGGCTGAATAACAGGAGGTCAGGCAGTTGCCGACTGTGGGCTGGATTACCCGACCGCAACGGACCGGAACATCGGCTACTCGCCAGCTATCGGAAAATCACCCTGCGAGAGGGCAGCAGAAACCACCCCCGCGACAACACGGGGGTGGTTTCCGGCGAAACTAGTTCGCAGCGACCTCGAGGTCGAACTTGGCAACCACATCGGGGTGCAGGTGCACCGCGATGCCGTGCTTGCCGGTCGCCTTGATGTGCGACTTCGGCAGCTCGATGCTGCGCTTGTCGACCACGGGGCCACCGGCGGCCTTGATGGCCGAGGCCACGTCGGCGGTGGTGACCGAACCGAACAGCTTGCCACTGTCGGCGGTCTTCACGGCCAGCGAGACACCGGTCAGGCCTTCGATGGCCTGCTTCAGCTCGTTGGCGTGATCCAGGTCGCGCACCTTGCGGGCGTCCTGGGCGCGGCGGATGCCTTCGACCTGCTTCTGGGCGCCACGGGTGGCCGGGATGGCCAGGCCGCGAGGCAGCAGGAAGTTGCGGCCGTAGCCGTCCTTGACCTCGACAAGGTCGCCGGGGGCGCCGAGATTGTCGACATCAGCAGTGAGGATGAGCTTCATCTGTCCGACTCCCTTTCTCAGCGAGCAGTCGACACGTAAGGCAGCAGAGCCACCTCACGCGAGTTCTTGACGGCAACGGCGATGTCACGCTGGTGCTGCACGCAGTTGCCGGTGACGCGGCGGGCGCGGATCTTGCCGCGATCGCTCACGTACTTACGCAGCAGCGTGGTGTCCTTGTAATCGATATTGACGATTCCGGACTTGCTTTCCTTGCAGAAAGCGCAGGCCTTCTTCTTCAGTACCTTTTCGCGCGCGGGCGCTTTAGGCATGGTTTTCTCTCCGTACTATGAGTGCCGTTCGATCAGAACGGCGGTTCGTCATCCATGCGGCCGCCGCCCCCGAAGGAACCGGCCGCGGGCGCGCTACCCCACGGGTCGTCGTCCCCGGCATTGCCTGCCGGGCGTCCGCCACCACTGTTGGCGTTGTAGCCGCCTGCGCTTCCACCACCGGCATTACCGGAACCACCACCGAAGCCACCGCCTCCGCCACCACGACCGGCCTTGGAGACCTTCGCGGTCGCGTACCGCAGCGACGGGCCGACCTCGTCGACCTCGAGTTCGACGACCGTGCGCTTCTCACCCTCGCGGGTTTCGTAGGAGCGCTGCTTGAGCCGTCCGCTCACGATCACACGAGCGCCTCGGGTCAGGCTTTCGGCGACGTTCTCCGCTGCTTCGCGCCAGATGTTGCAGCGCAGAAACAGCGCCTCGCCGTCTTTCCATTCGTTCGAATTGCGATCGAACACACGGGGAGTCGAAGCGACGGTGAAATTGGCCACCGCTGCGCCCGCGGGCGTGAAACGAAGCTCGGGGTCTGCCGTCAAGTTTCCGATGACGGTGATGACCGTGTCGCCTGCCATGGGGTTCCTCCTGCTCGGGGGTGCAGTCCACTTCCGGGATTTGCGCTGAGCCTAAAGCCAGGCTCCGACACAAAGGAGGTGAACTACTTGTCGTTGCGCAGAACCTTGGTGCGCAGCACCGTCTCGTTCAGGCCCAGCTGGCGGTCGAGCTCGCTCACGGTGGCCGGGGTCGCGGTCAGGTTGACGATCGCGTAGATGCCTTCGGCCTGCTTGGCGATTTCGTAGGCGAGCCGACGGCGGCCCCAGATGTCGACCTTGTCGAGCTTGCCGCCCTCGGTCTTCACGACCGAGAACAGATTATCCAGGGACTGCCCGACGATGCGCTCGTCCAGGCTGGGGTCGAGGATGACCATCACTTCATATTGACGCACGGACCAATCACCTCCTGTGGACTGGTAAACGGCCACGGACTTTCCGTGGCAGGAGGGTTCGTTGCGTCAGCAACCCGACAAGGCTACATGAGCCCCCGAGGGCGGACGAAACCGGTCGGCGCGGCGAGCGGTCGCCGGGTTCCGGCGCCGGTTCCCCTTAATGTGGTCGGCATGACCACGGCCGTACCGCAGCAGCATTCGGCACGCCGTGCGGCGACCGCCACGGCGCTGACCTTCCTCATCGTGCTGTTGTGCGGGCTCACCCTCGCCCTGGCCTACGCCAACAAGGCGCGCTGCGCGGGCGGGGCGATCGACGAGTCGGGCCGCAGCCTCGTCTTCGAGGAACGCAAGGACACCGCGGTCTGTTATTCGGATATCCAATTCCTGTGGCTCGGCCGCGATATCGACAATCACGTTTTCCCGTATGTCGACGGTGCGATCACCGAGGACGGCGCGCTCACCGGTGGCGCCGTCGAGTACCCGGTGCTGAGCGGCCTGCTGATGTGGGCGGGCGCGATCGGCGTCACCAACGACGCCGACTTCCTGTGGCATTCGGCGCTGCTGCTCACCCCGTTCGCCCTGCTCACCGCCTGGATGCTGGCGCGCATGGCAGGTCCGGCGGCCCTGCTGTGGGCGATCGGGCCGCCGCTGGTGCTCTACGCCTTCCACAACTGGGAACTGCCGGTGGTGTGCACGGCGGTGGCGGCGATCTACGTGACCACGATGCTGACCGGCTTGTCGGTGCGGACCAGGGGCATCATCGCCGCGGTCCTGCTCGCGCTCGGCTTCTGCCTGAAGATCTATCCCGGGATCTTCGTGCTGCCCCTGGCCTGCTACGTCCTCACCGAAGGTGCGCCGCGCGACGGGCGCCGGTTGCGTGAACTCGATGTGGCCGGTGCGTCGCAGACGTTGCTCGCGGCGATGGCGACGGTGGTCGCGGTGAACCTGCCGTTCGTCGTCGCGGGCGTGGAGGGCTGGCGCGCCTCGATCACCTTCCAGCAGATGCGCCAGGCCGACATCACCACCAATTCGATCTGGTACTGGGGTCATCAGGCGTTGTTCGGTCGGACCGCCGACACCTCGGCGAGCTGGCACACCATGGTCTCGGCGGTCTCACCGCTGCTGATCTTCGCGTCGTTCGTGCTGGCCCTGTGGCTCGGTTACCGCCGCTGGACCCCGGCCTCGGCCTTCCCCTGGGTGGGCGTGAGCGGCGCGATGCTCGCCGGTTTCCTGCTTTTCCACAAGGTGCACTCACCCCAGTACACCCTGTGGATAATTCCCTTCCTCGTCCTGCTCGAGGTCCCGTGGACGCTGATCGCCGGATACCTGATCGCCGACATCGCGGTCGGCGTCGGCGTCTTCCGCTACTTCGCCGCCATGGGCGCGGGGGAGAACGTGCACCTCATGGAGGGCATCGTCCAGTTCGGCGTGTGGACTCGCGTCGTGCTGCTCACGGTCCTGTTCTTCGTGTTCCTGTGGGTACCGCCACGACGGTCGGCCGGTCAGTCGGCCAGTCTCTCCACCCCGGACCTCGCGACCTCGGCCAGCAGATCCAAAGCCTCCACCTCGGAGGGAACCAAGGTCGTCAGATCGTAGCCACCGACTTCCTCGTGCCAGTGGATCTGAAGGAATGTTCGGTGTCCGGTCGGAAGTCGGTCTCGTGCCGGTTCTGCTGCGGGCCATTTGCTCTGCCCGACCCGAAAACAACAGTGGCGGCGGATCCGTCGGGGATCCGCCGCCACTGGGACACCGCGCCTAGACCGACGCGGGTTCCTTGCTGTCTTCGATCGCGTCCGGCTCGCCCTTGCGGTTGCGCAGCAGCGAGCTGATGAACGCCGCGCCGATGAACGCCACGCCGACCAGGCCGGTGATGACCTCGTTGACGTGCACACCGATCGACACGAGCAGGATCGCCGCCAGCGCGCCGATGGCCCAGTGCGCGCCGTGCTCGAGGTACACGTAGTCGCCGAGCGTGCCCTGGCGGACCAGGTACACCGTGATCGACCGGACGAACATCGCGCCGATGAGGCCGAGGCCGAGCGCGATGATGATCGGGTCGGAGGTGATGGCGAACGCGCCGATCACGCCGTCGAAGGAGAACGACGCGTCGAGCACTTCCAGGTAGAGGAACAGGAAGAACGCGGCCTTACCGGTCGCCTTGACCAGCGTGGACGGGCCACCCTGCGGACCCTCTTCGAACTCCTCGGTGTGGAACATCGAACCGAGTCCGTCGACGAGGATGTAGACGATCATGCCGAGCAGACCCGCCACCAGCACGGTCGAGCGGTCGTCGTCGGCGGCGAGGAACTCCGCGACCAGCACCAGGCCGGTGCCCGCGACGACCACGGAGAGCATGTCGAGCTTGCCCGCCTTGGCCAGGGGCTTCTCCAGCCAGCTCAGCCAGGTGATCTCACGCTCTTCGAAGATGAAGTTCAGGAACAGCAGCGCCAGGAACATGCCGCCGAACGCCGCGATCTGCGGGTGGGCGTCGGTGAGCAGGGTCTCGTAACTGGGACGGCTCGGGTCGTTGTCGAAGTACGGGGCGTCGTTCGGGGGCGGGTTCAGTGCCAGGTCGAACGCCTCGATCGGGTTGAGTCCGGCGGTGACCCACACGATGGCCAGCGGGAACACCAGACGCATACCGAACACGGCGATGAGGATGCCGACCGTCAGGAAGATCCGCTGCCAGAACTCGCTCATCCGCTCGAGCACGGTGGCGTTGATGACGGCGTTGTCGAACGACAGCGACACCTCGAGGATGCCGAGGATCGCACACAGCAGCAGTGCGGTCATGCCGCCGTAGAGATAGGCCACGACCAGCGAGATCACCGTCACGATGATGGACAGGCCGAAGATGCGCGTAATCACGCGGAGGGACCTTTCTGTGTCACACGAACAGGGGGACCGGTGATCACCGAGCCCCCTGTTCGCAATGGTGACTAGACGTTGACGCCGTAGTCGCGGGCGATACCGGCCAGGCCGGAGGCGTAGCCCTGACCGATGGCGCGGAACTTCCATTCGGCACCGTTGCGGTACAGCTCACCGAAGACCATAGCCGTCTCGGTGGAGGCGTCCTCGGACAGGTCGTAGCGGGCGAGCTCGGTGCCGTTGGCGCGGTCGACCACGCGGATGTAGGCGTTGCGCACCTGGCCGAACGACTGCTGGCGGGTCTCCGCGTCGTAGATCGAGACCGGGAAGAAGATGCTCTCGATGGTGGGCGGGGTGTTGGCCAGGTCGACGTTGATGACCTCGTCGTCGCCCTCGCCCTCACCGGTGGTGTTGTCACCGGCGTGCTCGATGGCGCCTTCGGGGGACTTCAGGTTGTTGAAGAACACGAAGTGCTTGTCGGACACGACCTTCTTGTCGGCGCCGGTCGCGATGGCGCTGGCGTCGAGGTCGAAGTCGGTGCCGGTGGTGGTGCGCACGTCCCAGCCGAGGCCGACCGCGACCGCGGTCAGGTTCGGGGCCTCTTTGGTCAGCGAGACATTGCCGCCCTTGGACAGACTGACACCCATGCGGGAATCCCTTCGGTTAGTCCGGTGTGTCGTTTCCCAGCATGTCCGAATCGCCGGGTACCGCTACGACAGTAATAGGTTTCGGCGAACTTGCGTAGGAACAACCGAGAGCCCTGGTAGCGAGGGCGAATCTCCTACGATCGGGACAGCGGGCGGGTGACCGCTGCGTGGTTCGGAAAGGGGATACGCCGGTGACACCTCGCAGACGCGGATGGTTCAGGTCGGGGGCGGACAATGCGTGGATCGGTGGGGCGCGGGCCGCGACGGCCTCCGCCTTCCTCGACATGGATCGCAGGCAGACGGCGGCGGAGGCGGGTGTGGCGGCGAGCGAGCAGGTGTTCCCCGAGCGCCACGTCGGCGCCGTGTGGGAGCCGGTCCGCGCGCGGTGCTACGCCGCCTCGGGCGCGTACCTGAGCTTCACCGACGAACTCGACAGCGCCGAGGCCGCAGGCACCGCGATCACCGACGGTCCGGCCAGGGCCGACGCCCTGGTCCGTCAGCTCGCCGACGCCGCGCGCGGGGTCGACGAGTTCTATCACGCGCATCGGGCGGGACTCGAGCACGCGGCGAGCGTCCGGGCGTCGGTGCCGCAGTTGCTCACGCAGGTGCGAACCGAGGCCGCCGAGGAGCTCGCTACCGCCGAGTCCTCGGAGTACGCCTCCTACCCTTCGGTGGCTTCGGGGGTGCGGAAATTGAATGAGGTACTGGTCACAGCCGCTGCGGTCGATCCTGGCACCGCTGTCGCGGCCGCGCGGGAGGCCGCGACGGAGGTCAGGCAGGCGTGTCTGGAATTGCGGGAAGCGTTGGCGCAGGCGCCTTCTCGTGCGACCGCCGCGACCAATGCGTTGGCCTCGGTGACCACCCGACTGGCGGCGGTGCGCAACCGCGCCGACGCGCTCGGGCCCGCCTACTCGGCCTTGCTCCGCGAGTTCAACGCTGCGAGTTCGGCGGATCTGACCAACAATGAACGCGAAAGCCGACGCGGTATCGAGGCCGCGGACGCGGCGCTGGTTCGCGCGCGTGTCGCGGCTGCCGATCGCGACCCGGAGACCGCCCTTGATCTGACCGCAACCGCGCGCGAACACCTCGCCGAGTCCGAACAGCTCGTCGATGCCGTCACTCGACGGCTGGAGTTGTTGCGCGAGGTACGTGCGGACCCCGAAGCGCAGCTGCGCACCGTACGATTCCGGCTGCGAGACGCGCAGATGCTCGCCGTCGATCGAGGACTGGTCGGCGAGTGGGGTTCGGTGCTCGATGCGCAAGCCGAACGCCTCGATCGCATAACGGCCGGACTGAGCGGTCGTCATCCAGACTATTGGGCGTATGTTTCTGAACTGCGAACCGTCGCGGAGTTCATCGCCGGAGTAGTCGATCGCATGCGAAAAACCGTAGGAACCGACAGTACTTAGGACCACAAGAGAAATGACACGGGTCGACGAATGAGGTGGGGGGAATGACCGCAGGCTACGCCATCGCACCGGAGGTGAACCTGCGAAAGCAGGTCCCGCTCCGCCACTTCCAGCATCTGCAGGGCCCGCGCAGCCGGGAGCTGTTCCTGGTCGAACCGGAACCGATTCCCGGGACCGCCGACCGCGAACTCCTCGCGACCGCGCTCGGGGCCACCCTGTACGTGCCCGCCACGCGCCCCGACCTGGCCGCGACCATTCTGCGTCGCGCCGCACGCGGCGTGTGCTCGATGGTGATCGACCTCGAGGACGCCGTCGCCGACCACCAGGTGGAGGCCGCGAAGGAACACGCGGTCGACACCCTCGACCTGCTCGCCAAGTGCGAGGACCCGGTGCCGATGCTGTTCGTGCGCGTGCGTGACGCGCAGACCGTCACCGAGTTGGTCGACCGCCTCGGCCCCGGCGCCGAGGTGCTCACCGGTTTCGTCTTCCCCAAGTTCGACGCCGTCACCGGACCCGCCTACCTCGCCGCGCTCGAAGCGGCCGGTGACCGCCTCGGCCGCCCCGTCTACGGGATGCCGGTGCTCGAATCGGCGAACCTCGTGCACCGCCAGACCCGCGACGAACAGCTCTCGCGCATCGCCGACATGCTCACCGAGCACCGGCACCGGTTGCTCGCGGTGCGCATCGGCGCCACCGACATGTGCTCGACCTTCGGCATCCGCCGCGACCGCGATCTCACGATCTACGACGTGCGGGTGATCGCCGACGTGATCGCCGACATCGTCAACTACCTCGGTCGCGCCGACGGCACCGGTTTCATCATCACCGGCCCGGTGTGGGAGTACTTCGCCGATCACGAACGCATGTTCCGTCCGCTGCTGCGCACGGCCCCGTTCGAGGAATCCGACGCCGTACCGTTCCGCCAGTACCTCGTGAGTCGCGACCTCGACGGGCTGCTGCGCGAGATCACCCTCGACCGCGCCAACGGCATCCAGGGCAAAACGGTGATCCATCCGTCGCATGTGGCCGCCGTCCACGCGCTGTCGGTGGTCACGCACGAGGAGTACGCCGACGCCCTGCACATCATGGAGGCCGATGTCGGCGGGGTGGCTGCCTCCGAATACCGCAACAAGATGAACGAGATGCGCCCCCACCGCAGTTGGGCCCGCCAGACGCTGGTCCGGGCTCGCGCGTTCGGGGTGGCGAACAAGGGAGTGTCCTTCGTGGATCTGCTGACGGCGATGGTCGCGGAATGAACGCGGTGGATGCCGTCGAAATACCTTGGGCCACCGAGCATCTCGGGATTTGCCTGCAGCACGGGGAGTCCTTCGCGTCCCAGGAAGTGACCGCTGTCGACGCCGGGTCGGACGCGCGCGACTCGGCCACGCGGGTGGACTCCTCCGCCGCGGGTCGGCTGCCTGCCGAGCCGGGTGCCGAAGTGTCGCGTGAGCCGTCGATCGATGACCTGGTGCGTCCGGGTCTGCGCCGCAACCCGCGGCGCGCTCATCTGCTGGTGTCCACCGTTCTGGGCAAGCACCTGCCGACCGACCCCCACGTGGTGATCGGGGCGGGCAATCACCTGGCCGATCTGGTCGCGGACAAGCTCGGCGGGCGTGCGGCCGTTGTCCTCGGATTCGCGGAGACGGCAACAGGTCTCGGGCATTGCGTGGCCGCGCGCCTCGACGCGGGGTGCTACCTGCATTCCACCCGTCGCCACGAACCGAGGGCAACCACGCTCACCGGTTTCGAGGAGGGGCATTCCCATGCCACCTCGCACCTGCTGCAACCGGCACCGGCCGACATCTTCGCCAACGAGCTGCCGCTGGTCCTCGTCGATGACGAAATCTCCACCGGCGATACGGCTATCGACGCCGTGCGGGCCCTGCACGAGTTCGCACCGCGTTCGCACTACGTACTCGCCTCGCTGGTCGACCTGCGGACACCCGCCGACCGCGACAAGTTCGAGAAGTTCGCCGCCGAGCTGGGTGCGCGAATCGATACCGTCTGTCTGGCAACGGGTCTGGTGTACCTGCCCGTCGGTCTGGTCGACGCGGTGGCGGCGCTGCCGGAGCCGCGACTCAATCCGCAAGCGGCGCGGCCTGGTTCCTTCACGCGTCTCGAAGTGTCGTGGCGCAGCGATGTTCCCGAGGGTGGTCGGCACGGGATTCTGCGCACGGACAAGGCGGCTTTCGACGATGCGGTGAACGGTGTCGTCGACGAGGTGCGTGCACGACTGGATGCCGAGTTCAACGGACGTCCGGTGATCGTGCTCGGCCACGAAGAACTCATGTACCTGCCGGTGCGCCTGGCCGCCGGGCTGGCCGACGCGGGTATCCCCGCTCGCTTCCAAACCACCACCCGCTCACCGGCTTACGTTCTCGACGAACCTGGCTACCCGCTGCGCCGAGGTTTCCGCTTCACCGCGCCCGAACCCGACCCGACCGCCCAGCGCTACCTCTACAACGCGCAGTGGGAGGGTGAGAACCCGGTCCTGCTGGTCGTCATCGACCCGCCCGCCGACACGCCCGAACTTGTCGCCCCCGGCGGTCTGGTCGATGTGCTCACCGCGTCGGGTGCCGATGTTCTGGTCGCCGTCGTCCCGGGCGCCGATCCCCGTGAACTGCACGCCTCTCGCCTTGCGCAAGCGTCGGACGAGAGCGCGCCGCGCGATGCCCGTGGTCGGGAAGAGGATCACTGGGTCGGACAGTCGCGCGGTACCGGTGAGCTCGCTGTCGGGCCGAACGACTTCCCTGCTCCGCTGCACGGCCCGGACTTCGGCTCGTACGCGCGCGAGGATGTCTCGTGGCTGCTCACGGACCTCTCCGACGTCGACCTGGAAGCCGATGTGGCCGAACGCGAACGGCGCATTCAGGCAGGTAAAGCCCATTACGCCGAGTCGCTGCCGGTGGAGTACCAGCCCGACGCCGCCTACCGCGAACTGTTCGACCGCGTGCTCGCCGAGAGCGCCGAGCGGCTTGCCCTGGCCGTGGCGACGGTTGCCGAACTGGTCGTCGCCGAACGCGGCGAGAACATCGTGCTCGTGTCGTTGGCCCGCGCCGGTACGCCGATCGGTGTGCTGATGCGACGCTGGTTGGCCAGCGGTATCGGGCGCCCGGCTTTGGCCGTGCCGCACTACGCCGTATCCATCGTCCGTGATCGTGGTATCGACTCGGTAGCCCTGGATTACCTTGCCCACCACCATGATCCGTCCGCAATTGTGTTCGTCGACGGCTGGACCGGCAAGGGCGCCATCACCCATGAACTCACCGCCGCCCTGAACGCCTATCACGCGGCGGGTGGTGCCAGGTTCGACGACGAACTCGTCGTGCTGGCCGACCCGGCCAATTGTGTGCGAACCTTCGGCACCCGTGACGATTTCCTCATCGCCTCGGCTTGCCTGAATTCGACTGTCTCCGGCCTGGTCTCACGCACGGTGCTGAACGAGAAGCTGATCGGTCCCCGTGACTTCCACGGCGCCAAGTTCTATCGCGAACTGGCCGCCGACGACGTGTCGAACAAACTGATCGACACCGTCACCGCCGCCTTCGAATCCATTCGTGACAAGGTGCCCGCCGCCGTCGCCGCGATCCGGGATTCCGACCGAACCCCCGACTGGTCGGGCTGGGCGTCGGTGGAGAAGGTGCGTGCCGAATACGGCATCAGCACAGTGAATTACGTGAAGCCCGGTGTCGGCGAGACCACCCGGGTGCTGCTGCGTCGCGTACCGTGGCGAGTGCTGGTGCGGGAAGCCGACGCACCCGAGCACGCCCACATCCGCCTGCTCGCCGCCGCACGCAATGTCCCGGTGGAGGTGGTGCCGGATCTGGCCTACTCCTGCATGGGTCTGATCAAGGAGCTAGCGCAGTGACCGCCCTGTTCGCCACCGACCTGGATCGCACGATGATCTTCTCGCGCAACGCCTTCCACGGCGCCGACGCCGTCGAGAAGGAGTGCGTGGAGTACTACGAGGGCGAACCCCTGTCGTACATGACCACCACCGCCGTCGCCCGATTACGGGAGTTGGCCGCGATCGCGCCGGTGATCCCCACGACCACCCGCACCATCGAGCAGTTCCAGCGCATCCACCTACCCGGTGCGCCGTGGCCTTTCGCCATCACCAGCAACGGCGGCAACATCCTCGTCGACGGTATCCCCGATCCGGCGTGGCGGCTGTCCATCGACGAACAGGTGAACGCGACCGGCGCGACGCTCGCCTCCGTCGGTGCCGAATTGCGTTCGCGCATCGACGGTTCCTGGGTCAGCAAGTACCGCGAGGCCGACGAATTGTTCTGCTACCTCGTCGTCCGACCCGAGGCCGTTCCCTCGGGCTTCCTCGCCGAATGGGACACCTGGTGCCGCGCCAACGGCTGGTCGGCCTCCCAGCAGGGCCGCAAGATCTACACCATGCCCGACGCGGTCTGCAAAAGCCTCGCGGTCGCCGAAGTCCGCCGCCGCCTGACCGAATCCGGCGAACTACGCGAAGGCGCACACCTTTTCGCCGCAGGCGACGGCGCCCTCGACGCGCAGATGCTGAAAGCCGCCGACGCCGCCATCCGCCCCCGCCACGGCGAACTCGAGGAACTCGCCTTCACCGCCCCCAACCTCACCGTCACCGAGTCGAGCGGCATCCTGGCGGGCGCGGAGATCCTCGCCTGGTTCCACGCCGCCCTCCCCCTCGCCGACCCGGTCTGACCTTCCTACGCGCTCACTGCGGAAACGCCTGGTAGGTCACCGAATTTTGCCTTCACATCGAGGGATACGACAGTCCGGCCGGATTCCGCCGCATGCGCCGCGATGATGAGGTCGCGTGCGCCGCTCGGCCTTCCGGTCCGGCGTACATGCGCGAGCAGTTGCGCGTGCCGGGTGGCTGTTTGGTCTGAGTATTCGAGGATCTGAATTCTGGTGATTCGACCAGGTCGGACCGCGGAATGCCCAGCTCAGTACTGCTGCTGACCGGCGAGTTTCTGGGTGACGACGGCCTGGATGCGTTGCAGGCCGCCCACGCTCACGCCGCTCTGCAGCTGGCCCTCGATGGTGCGGACCAGGGCGTTGTCGCTCATCACCTTCTCCGAGGACTGGATGAGGACGGTGCCCGCGCCGGTGAAGTCGAACTGACGTTCCTCGCCGGAGGTCGCGCCCATCGCGGCCGCGCCCGCTGACAGGAAACCGGTGATCCAGCCCTGGTCGTAGTGGTGGCTCGGGGAGGGGCAGTCGGCCCAGCCGACCAGCGCCTCCGGGTCGACGCGCAGCGGCGGCTCGGCGAACATCACCGGTCCGTTGGACGAGGCGAGGAACTTGCCGGTGCCGATGAGAGTGAGGAAGCCGGGCACGATCGACTGCTTGAGCGCCAGGCCGGGCTCGAAGGCGAGCAGGTTGGCCCCGCGGATCGTCAGGTTGCCGTCTTCGAGATCGTAGGAATTGATGTCGTAGCCGCGGTCGCCGATGATGAGCTTGCCGTGGCCCTCGGCCACCACGTACTCACCGGCGAACAGCGGCGCCGAGAACTGGCTGCTCACCATCTGGGTGAGATGCCCCTGCAGACCGTGCGTGAGCAGCTGGAAATTGATCTGCCCGTAGTAGGCGATCATGGCGCCCTTGCGCATGAACCACGGCCCGGTCAGATCGATGCTGTAGGCGTAGCTGTTGCCCGGAATATTGTCGCTGGCGCCGAGATTCATGGGGGACAGAATTTCGCTCATGACTCACAACTTCTCTTCGGAGGCCTGCACGTACACGACACCCTGACCGTGGCAATGCAATTGCATCGCCTCGCCCGAGCCGCGACCCACCGCGTCGCGCCAGCTCATCGCCGCCTTCAATTCGGTCTGCACGTTGCCGTACGCCGCGACGAACGCCTGCGGGTCGACGACCACCGGATTCGGCCCGCCCACCTGCAGTTCCAGGAACCCGCCGTGCGCGAGCAGCACCGCCGAGCCCTGACCGCTCAACTGCGTGGTGAACATGCCCTGCCCGGTCGCCACACCGGCGGCGGCACCGCGCAACGCACCCATCAGACCGCCACCGCCGCCACCACCGGAGCTGGCCACCGACACCACCGAGGCCTGCAATCCGGCCGTGTTGGCCAACAGACGCGAGGCCTCCACCCGCAGCACGGCCCCGGGTTGCATCTGCACGACGTGCACCTCGAGACCGGCGAAGCCGTAATGCACGACGCCGTTGCCGCGCGCGAGCATCGTTCGTTCGTGCTCGCCCGCCATCATGGCGCCCGCCATGCGCATCAGCCCGCCGCCGCCCATGCCGCCGCCCGCGCCGGGAATCTGGTGCGGGGAGAACTGCACCTGACCGGTGTAGAACAGCATCGCGCCGGTGCGCCCGACCACCCCGCCCGCCTGGGCGATGTCGGCCTTGACGACCTTGCTGTTGACCTTCTCGAACATCGTCGCTTCCCTTACCGTTCCGCGGGCTGGATCAGCACGACGCCCTGGCCGTCCCACCGCAGCGAGAAGGCCTCACCCGCGTCCTGGCCGACCATGGTTCGCCAGGAGACGTCGGTGACGAACGACTGGTTGAGGTTGCCGCGCGCCGCGACGAACGCGTCGGGATCCACGATCAGCGGATACTGCGGCGACACCTCGAGGTGGATCAGCGGACCACCGGCCGACAGCAGCGCCACCTGGCCCTGGCCGCTTACCGTGGTGGTGAAAAGTCCACTGCCCGAAGACATTCCGCCGACACCGGCGAACCGGACGTCGGTGCGCAGATTGCCCGCGAAGGCGAGCAACTGCTGCGACTCGACCTGCAGGGTGTCGTTGTTCAGGTTCACCACGGTGACGTTCTGGCCGTTGACCGCGAAGAACACCCGGCCGTTGCCGGTGCATTCCATCAGCGACAACTTCTCGCCGGTCGCGCGGCGCTTGAGGCCGTTGAGTACGCCCTCGCCGCCGCCGAACCCGGCGGACTTGAACTGCACATTGCCCTCGTAGGCAACCATCGATCCGGCGATCGCGCGGATGCTCGTCCCCGCGAGATGCGCCTCGATCACCTTCTTCGATTGTTCGAACAACTGCGCCATTCCTGGCCCCTTTGAAAGGCGGGTGCGACGCCCCGATCCGACAGCAGCGTCACCCTAACCGATCGGGAGGCTGAACGCCCGGGCCCGGTTTCTCGTACAGTGACAACAAGACCGCACCGACAAGCGAAGGGTCGAACTTGTCTGCAACACTCGCCAAAGGTCAGAACGGTCCGCTGGCCGTCAGTGACGTGGTGATCTCACTCCAGCTCACGGCACCGGCCGATCTGTCCGCGCTGCTCGTCACCGAGGCGGGCAAGGTCCGCACCGACGCCGATTTCGTGTTCTACAACCAGCCGAGCGGTCCTGGGGTCGACCTGCGGCCCGGTCCGGCCGGGCAGCCCGCCTCCCTCGCGGTGTCGCTGCCCGCCGTGCCCGCCGACATCGACCAGATCCGCGCGGTCATCACGCTCGACGACGCGAACAGCAATTTCGGTCGTTCCGCGCCGCCGACGGCGATCATTTCCGACGCCTCGGGCAACCAGCTGTACTCGTATCTCATCGAGGGCCTCGACGCCGAGTCGATCGTGATCGCGTTGGAGCTGTACCGCCGTCAGGGCGGCTGGAAGGTGCGCGCCGTCGGCCAGGGGTATGCCGGTGGGTTCGCCGCCTTGGTCACCGATCACGGTGTGCAGGTGGATGATTCGCCCGCGCAGCCCGCCGCCGCCCCGCAGCAGGCCGCCCCGCCACCGCCGCCCGCGCCGAGTTACCAGCAGCCCGCCCCCGCGTACGCGCCGCCCGGCGGGGGTTATCCGCCCCCCGCGCCGCCGCAGCAGCCCCCGACCGGCGGTGGCTATCCGCCGCCGCAGCAGGGTGGTTACCCGCCGCCGCCCGGTGGGGCCTACCCGCCGCCCGCCGCCCCGGCCGCGCCGCCGCAGCCGACCGGCGAGGTCAGCCTGAGCAAGGATCGGCCGGTCAGCCTGCAGAAGGGGCAGCGGGTCACCCTGCGCAAGGAGGGCACCGCGCTCACCTTCGTGAAGATGGGACTCGGCTGGGACCCGGTGCGCACCCGTGGCATGTTCGGCAACCGCACGGTCGACATCGACCTCGACGCCTCGGTGTGCCTGTTCGCCGACCAGAATCTGGTCGACGTGGCCTACTACGGTCAGCTGTCGTCCAAGGACGGCTCGGTACGCCACCAGGGCGACAACCTCACCGGTGAGGGTGAAGGCGACGACGAGATGATCCTCGTCGACCTCACCCGCATCCCGGCGCACATCTCGACGCTGCTGTTCATCGTCACCTCCTACAAGGGCCACACCTTCGAGCAGGTGCAGAACGCCTTCTGCCGCCTGATCGACGGCACGACCAACGGTGAACTCGCCCGCTACACCCTCGCGGGCGGCATGCCGTTCACCGCGATGGCGATGGCGAAGGTGTACCGCGTCGGTGGTGACTGGAAGATGCAGGCGCTCGGCGAGGGATTCCAGGCCAAGCACCCCGGCGAGGCCGTCCCGCAGCTCGGCCGTTTCCTCGGCCGCGACTGATCCACACAGCAAGGCAGACACAGTGATTCACCTGAAGGCAGGGCAGAACACCGCACTGACCGCCGACGCCGTGCGCTTCACCGCGCAGACCACGGGCACCGTCGAACTCGGCGCGCTCGTGGTCGGCGAGGATCTGCGGGTACGCGACGAACACGATCATGTGTGCGCGTCGCGGCCCTCGGCTCCGGGCGTTCGGTTCGACGGCGGTTCGGTGGAACTCGCCCTGTCCCAGGTGCGTTCAGACGCGCACGCTGTGCTGTTGTTCGTCGCCGCCGGTCACGTGCTCGCGCCGGTGACCGCTTCGCTCGCCGAGAACGGTGTCCCCGCAGCGGAATTCGTCATCGCGCCGACGGCGGGGGAGAGTTCGCTGATCTGCCTCGAGGTGTATCGCCGGGGAACCGGCTGGAAGTTGCGTGCGCTGGGTCAGGGGTATGCCGGTGGTGCTGCTCAACTGTTGAGCACCCACGGCGTGCCCAACCGAAGCGGCAGTGGCCCTGCTGCTTTCGGGGACCACACCGCGGACGGTGCGCAGTCCGGCGGGTTCGCGCAGGGCGCGTCCCTCGGCGGTACCGGCCAGGGCAGTGTCGCGGGTGCTGCTCAGGGTGGTGCGCCGGGTTCTGCGTATGGCGGCGGTAGCGGCCACGGTGTTGGGCAGGGCGGTCTCGCCGGCAGTGGTGCCCCGGGCGTCGGCGCCCAGGGCGGCGCAGCGCACCAGGGTGGGTCCGTCCCCGTTTCGCCTGGTTATGGGACAGCTGCGTCGGCGGGCCAGGGTTCGGGGGCAGGCGTCCCCACCGAATCACACACCCAACCGACACCCTCGCCCGGCATCCCGCTCGAAGTCGACCACGGCCTCCAGCGCATGTGGATGATCTTCGAAGACGCCGCGCGTTCGGCGGCTGCTCTCGTCTCGGCCCGCGACTATGCCGCCAAGCGGTTGGATCAGGAACTGTCGGAAGCGGTTTCGAACCCGGCCACCCGTAACACCCCCGCCGCCGACGCCGCTCGCCAGGCAGCGCAACGCCGCCACGACGAACTCGTCGCGACCGCCGATGCCGACCACCGTCGCGACAGCGACATGCTCGCCCGCGAGATCGCCGAGGCCGACGCCGTGATGCCCGCGGCACTGGCCTCCTGGCTCGCCCCCGCGTGGACCACCCGCGCCGCCGCCAGCGACGGCATCCGCCTCGGTGAGCTCTACGCACCCGACCGGGGCGACCTGCGCGTCCCGTATTGCGTTCCAGTACCACTGAATCGGCCGCTGTGGGTCGAGACGGAGTCCAGCGCCGCCGCCTCCCGCGTGGTCGGCGCCCTGCTGGCTCGCCTCGTCGCCGCCATCCCCGAGCGCCCCACCCGCATCGACCTGATCGACCTCACCGGCGGCCTGCGCGGCCTGGCCACCCCCCTGTCTCCGCTGCTCGCGGGCCCGGTGATCGCCGACCACCTCGACATCTCCCCGCGCCTGGCCGAACTCGCCAACGCCGCCGAACTGGCCGAAATCGCTTACCACGCAGGTGAAGTGGCGCCCCCGCGCGAACACCGCATCCTCGTCGCGGCGGACTTCCCCCACGGCTACCAGGCCGCCGACGTAGTCCGCCTCGGCCAGCTCATGGTCCGCGGCGACCTCATCGGCCTCTCCCTCCTCATCGTCGGTACCGCCACCCCCGACGCCGCCGACGCCCCCGCCACCCTCCTCTCCCAATCCTGCCGCCACCTCCCCACCCTCCCCGGCACCCCCCTCTTCGACCCCTGGACCGGCAACGCCTGGGAACTCGACCTCGACATGCTCCCTCTCGAGCCTGAACTCCAGGCCCGCTACCTGCGGATGTAGCCTCAGGGGGTGCGCGGAGGTCCCGCGTCCGCGCGGACCGCGTCCGGATGGACAGCGTCGGTCCAGCTCCTGCGTGGTTGTAGGAAGTCGGGGAGCCAGGGGAGGAGGGGGTCCGGGGTGCGGTCGAGGATGCCGCCCGCGGGGTCGTCGACATCGTCGCGGCGGACCAGGTCGGCTTCGGGGCGCAGGATTTGGTAGATGATCAGTGCGCACAGGCCGAGGACGGCCAGGTCGCGCAGGACCACCGTGCCGGTGAACCACTGTTCGGACAGGCCCTTGTTGTCCTCGCCGAGGTAGTAGAACATGCGTGGCACCCAGACCAGGGCGTCGATTGTCATCCAGGCCAACAGGATTCGGCGGTGCGGCAACGCCAGCACGGCCAGCGGGACCAACCACAGGGAGTACTGCGGGCTCCACACCTTGTTGGTCAGGAGGAATGCCGCGACCACGAGGAAGCACAGTTGGGCGAGGCGAGGGCGGCGGTTGGCGGTGAGTGCCAGGTAGGCGATGCCCGCGCAGGCCAGCACGAATAGCAGCAGGGAGACCGAGTTCAGGATGGCCGGGGGTTCACCGTGCGCCAGCGGACCGTCGAAACCCTCCCAGCCGGTGAACGAGGCGATCACGTTGTAGACCGAGTCGGGGTCGGCGTGCCGGGTGGTGTTGAGGCGGAAGAACTCTCGCCAACCGTTCGGGAACAATGCCGCGATGGGCAGGTTCACCGCACCCCACGTGGCGAGCGCCGCGGTGACGGCGAGCGCGGCCGAACCGAGCGGCCGCTGGGCGAACACGGTTGTCCGCGCGGGTGTTCCACGCAACCAGGTACGAGCCGAGGCGAGACTGTCGATATCGCGTAATCGCAGACCGACCTCGGCGGCGGGGGTGCGTCGCATCGGGTCGGCGCGCAGGCACAACACCACGATCGGGCCGAGCAAGAGCAGCGGGTACAACTTCGCGGCGCCGCCGAGACCGAGCAGTACTCCGGCGAGCACCGGCCGCCGCCGCGCCCACGCCAGCAGGCCGGTAGCCGCGAAAGCCGTTGCGAGGGCGTCGAAATTGGTGAAGATGTGCACGATCACCAACGGCGACACCGCGATCAACGCGGCATCCCACACCCGGCGCCCGGCTAGTCGCGACGACGCCCACACCGTGATCAACCAGCCGACCGACAGTCCGAGCGCGACCACATTGAAGTACACGACCACCGACAGCGCACCGGGCAGCGGTAGGTGATCCCACACATTGCCGATCTGCATGGCCGCGTACTGGTAGAGCCCCGAAAGCACCGGGTACTCCATGTATCTGACCTCGGTGCCGCCCTCGGGCGTCGACTCGATCCAGTACTTCTTGTACGGGAACGCGCCCTCGTTGAGCCGTTCGGCACCGTAGAGGGGCACCGTGTCGGAGTAGCACATGGCCACGTACTGGCGGCCGTTGTTCCAGTCGAGCGTCAGCCCGCCCGCGCCGTCGTCGGTCTGCTGGATGCAGCTCGCCTTCGTCGCCCAGCCGAGCGCGAGGAACACGACGGTGAAGGCGAACAACACCCGTAGCGGAGTCCAGAAACGGACCTGCCCGATCAGCGCGTGCGCGCCGACCGGGCCGCCGATCACCGTCGACAGTTGCGAGGTGAGGGAATCGTTGCGGCTCGGGCGGTCTCGCGCGTCGATCGAACGCAGGTCCGGCGCCAGCGGCGCGGGCGACACGTACCTCGGCTCGCGGCCGGGCCAGGTGTCACTCGGCGTCGGCTGGTCCGCGAGTTGCTGATCGGTCACGACATCCGAGGCTACCGGTGGCTACCGGGAGCGCGTCGGTGTGGCTCCCGCGCCGCCGCTCTCCTCGTCGTCGTTGCCGCCACCACCAGGCCTGCCGTTGCCGTTGCCGTTGCCGGGTGACTCGCCCGGCGTCGCGGTCGGCTGACCGGGCAGCGGGCCGGTGGTCGGCTCGGCCTGCTGCGGCGCCTGCACGGCGGGCTGCTGCACACCGGGCACGGGGATGCGGATACCGGGCAGGATCTCCACCTGGGACGGCACGATCACCGGCGGCGCGACGGTCGGCGCGGTGGTCTCCGGCGCCGTGTAGGGCGCCGACCATTCCGGCACACCGGCCTGGCCCTTGATCGCGGCAGGCTTGGGGAACGTCTCGGTCGGGGTGCCCGACAGCGCGCCGTCCATCGTGGCCTTCCAGATGTCGGACGGCAGACCGGAACCGTAGATGTGCGAACCGCCGTAGTTCTTCAGCGGGTCACCCTGCTCGGTACCGACCCACACCGCGGTCGACAGCGACGGCGTGTACCCCACCATCCAGGCGTCGCGGTTGTTGCCGGTGTCACCGAGCTGATGGGTACCGGTCTTGGCCGCCGACTCCCGGCCACCGGCCAGGTTGTGGTTGTTGGAGTAGGCCGCGATCGGCTTCATCGCGGCGGTGACGTTGTCGGCGACGGCCGCGCTCACTCGCTGCTCACCGGCCGGTTCGCCGCGATCGAGCAGCACCTGCCCGTCGGCGGTGACGACGCGCTGCACGAAATGCGGCGCGTGGTACATGCCGGAGGCGGCCAGCGTGGCGTAGGCCGAGGCCATGTCGAGCGGCCGCGACTGGTACTGGCCGAGGATGATGCCGTTGTTGGGGCCCGCTCCGTTGGGTTCGGTGAGGGTGGGACCGACGCCGGGCAGCTCCTTGGCGATGCCGAGCTTGTGACCCATGTCGGCGATCTTCTGCGGACCGTTCTGCATGTCGAGCTGCATCCGGTAGAAGCTGGTGTTGAGCGAGCGCTTCAGCGATTCCGCGATCGTGCACATGCCGCAGGACTGACCTTCGACATTGCCGATCTCGATGCCGTTGACCTTCAGCGGCGAGCTGTCGTACATCTGCGACAGCGGGATACCCAGCTCGAGGTTGGCGGCCAGGCCGATCACCTTGAACGACGAACCGGTCGGCAGGCCCGCGTTGGCGAAGTCGAAGCCCTGACCGTCCTCACCGCCGTAGTAGGCGCGGACGGCACCGGTGCGCGGGTCGATGGACACGACCGCGGTGCGCAGGTTCTCGGGTTCGCCGTCGAGCTTGTTGCGCGCGGCGTTCACCGCCGCCTCCTGCGCCTTCGGGTCGATGGTCGTGGTGATCTGCAAGCCCTCGGTGTTGAGCTGCTGCTCGCTGATCCCCGCGGCCGACAGCTCCTCGAGCACCCGGTTCTTCACGTGCCCCTCGGGCCCGGAGTCCAGGCTGTTCTCGCCGAGCGAGGCGATGGGCACCACGGCCGGGTACTGCATCGACTGACGTTCGGCGGCGGCGAGGTTGCCGCCCGAGACCATGCCGTCGAGCACGTAGTTCCAGCGCGACTTCGCGCCGGTGGGGTTCTTCTCCGGGTCGAGCAGCGAGGGCAGCTGGATGGTCGCGGCGAGGACGGCACCCTCGGACACGGTCAGCTCCTGCACCGGCTTGCCGAAGTAGGCCTTGGCGGCGGCGTCGATGCCATACGCGCCGCGACCGAAGTAGATGGTGTTCAGGTAGGCGGCAAGGATCTCCTCCTTGCTCCACTGGCGGGCCATCTTGGCCGAAATCACCAGCTCGTGCATCTTGCGGGTCATCGAGCGCTCGTCACCGACGAGCGCGTTCTTCACGTACTGCTGGGTGATGGTCGAACCACCACCGGCGCTTTCCTTGCCGAGGATGTTGTCGCGGGCGGCGCGGGCGAAGCCCGACACCGAGAAGCCCGGGTTGGTGTAGAAGTCGCGGTCCTCGGCCGCGATCACCGCGTTGCGCACGTGCGGCGGGATCTGGTCGATGGAGACCTCGGTGCGGTTGCCCTGCGGCGGCACCACCTTGCTGATCACGCTCGTTCCGTCGGCGGCGTAGATCATGGCGACCTGATTTGTCTCGAGGTCTTCCGGCTTGGGCACCGAGACAGCGGTGTAGGCGACGAGGAAAACGGCACTCGGCACGACGATGGCCAAGGCCATCAGGACATACAGTGTCCGGCGCACGGCGCGCCACGGCGATTTCTTGGTCACCGCCCCATCCCTACCGGAGCCGTCGTCGCCCCCGCCACCGTCGCGGCGGTTGCGCGGCCCGACCGGCGGAGGTGTGCCGCCGGTTCCGGTGGCGCGGCGCTCGCCGGTGGTCGGTCCGCCCGGCCGACGGCCCGCACCGGGGCGCGCGGCGACGGGGGTACCGCCGGTGCGCGGACCCCGCGTCGTCTCGTCGCGCACGGTCCGACCCGGATGACTCGCCCGCACCGTCGACTCGTCGACACCGGGACGTGGAAGTTTCTGCGTAGCCCCGGCAGCCCCGCCCGCGGCAGGCGGACGACCCGCTCCAGGCCTGCCCTGCGGCGCACCCGGACGCTCCTGCGGTGCTCCGGGACGCTGACCCGGCTGACCCGGCCGACGCGGCGGCAGCCCACCCGGCGGCGGCGCGGGCTGCCGGTTCTGTGGCTGCGGACCACGCGCGCCCGGCGCGGGCCCACGTCCGCTCGGCGCGGGTGGACGCCCACCCGGCACGGGACCGCCCTGCGGGCGCGGCGGCCCGGCGTTCGGCGCGGGCCGACGCGGCGGACCGCCGGGACGATCACCGGACTGCGGACCTGGCTGTGCGCCCCGCGACGGTCGGCCGCCGCGCGGGTCGTCACCGTAGGGGGAGGGCTCGTAGGGCGAACTCACTGACCAGATCTCCATAACTCGTTAGGTTCGACCGGCACACGACATCCGCGCCGGCGAACCGGCGCGGATGTCGTGCACCCCGAACTGCGGCGCATCATGCGGCCGCCGTCATTCGGCTGCAGAGCGACGTCCCGCTCTCGGCCCCGCCCGGCGGCGGGCGGGCGCGGGCGCCGACCCGAGCACGTACGACTGCACCAGGTGGTTCCAGCTGCACGAGCGGCACACCTCGACGACGTGCACCGAGAATTCCTCGTTCGACTCTGCCATCCGCGTCAACTCGTCGGGTGTGCGCGCCGACCCGGCGGCCTGGCCGAGCCCGTCGCCGAAGACCCACGACACCAACGTCAGCTGCTCTTTTCGGCAGATCGGGCAGGTCACCTCGCTGCCGCGGCCGTGGAACTTCGCGGCCCGCAGCAGGTAGGGATTGGCATCGCACACCTCGGCGACGCCGACCCGCCCGGCGTAGACATCGGCGAGCAGCGACCTGCGCCGGAGCGCATAGTCCACCACCTGCCGCTGAATTCGCACGATCACCAGAGTAGCCGGGTTTGATTTCCACCGCCGGTGCCACCGCTTGTTCTCCTCGTCGGCCGTACACTCCCGATACCGGGTTGGTTCCGGGTCTTTTCGCAGGTGAGGCATGGCAAGCAAATGGCAGATTCGCCACCGGCGCGTTCGGTCGCCGATTCCCGGACGAGGGCGCGTGATATCGATCGCGCCGAGGTGTCGACCGTGCTTGACGCGGCCTACGCGGAGGGTCAGCTCGGTGCCGACGAGTATCACGACCGGGTGCGACGTGCCGGTTCGGCGCGCACGCTCGGGGAACTGGGCGGCCTGACCGCCGATCTGCAGTCACCCGCCGTGTTCGGCCCGCCTGCCGAGCGGAAGCGGTTCGGCCGCAGGCATTCCGGTGAGTATCCCGCCAGGACGAAGGCACGCGACGGCGACCGCGCCCGCACCGTCGCCGCGCTCGACGCCGCCCGCGCCGACGGGCAGCTCGACGCCGACGAGCACACCGCCATGGCGGAACTGGCGGCCGAAGCCCGTACCCTCGGCGAACTGTCCACCCTCGTCGCCGAATTGCAGCAGCGTCCGGCGGCGCCGGTGAAACCGAAGGCGCGCAACACCTTCCGCATCGTCACCAGCGCCGCCGTCGCGCTGGCGGCCGTGGGCGGTTTCGCCTGGACGATCCGCGCCGACGAACCCGCCGCACCGGCACCCGAGACGACGATCAACTACAACGCCGCCCCACCGCTGGTCATCCCGACGCCGAAACTCGACACGGTCGTCGGCTTCATCCAGTTCCGCGACGATTACCGCGCCAAATTCGGTGACACCCTCGTCGACGAGGCGGTCCTGCACGACGAGCATGCCTCCGCGGTCCGCCGCGCGCCGGACAACGGTGACTGGACGGTCGACTACACCTACCGCGGCGGTTTCGACCGCTCGAATTCGCAGGTCACCACCCGCAAGCGCGATGCCGTCGACATCGACCTCGCCCAGGTGAACACCGACGCCCTCGGCGCGGTGCTGAACACCGCAGCCGCCACGCTCAACGTCCGTGACGGCGTGGTCACGCACCTGCGGATCGCCGACACCAGCTGGGTCGGCCGACCCGCGATCACTGTGTTCGTGCGCAACGAGGTCTCCCAGTCCGGACATCTGGTCCTCGCGCTTTCGGGCGAGGTGCTCGAGACCAACCCGTACGAAAGGTGACGTCATGAAGACCACCTCCCCGGCGAAAACCCTGCGGGCCCGCGACGCCGACCGCGCCGACGTGTGCGCCCTGCTCGACGCCGCCCTGGCCGACGGCCAGCTCACCGAGGCCGAGCACGGCAAACGCACCGCGACGGCCATGCGCGCCGAGACCTTCGGCGCCCTCGACCGTCTCGTCGACGATCTGCAGGTCCCCGGCGAACTGGCCGCCACCCCCGTCGCGCGCGGTGCGCCGCGCGCGCCGCGCCGCTGGTGGATCCCGGTCGGCGCGGTGGTGCTCGCCGGTCTGCTCGGTGCGGGTGCCGGTCTGGCCGGGCGCACCGTCGGCGACGCCGTCCTCGGTCCGCCGCTGCCGGACCTGACCACCGGCAACGGTTTCGCCCACTTTCTGGCCGACTATCGCGCCGAATACGGCAGCACCCTCGCCGACGAGTTGACGCTGTACCCGGAGTACGCGCTGGTCGAGCGGGATTCCGGCAAGCCGGGCAAGCAGGACGAGCTGCAATATCGCGGCGATTTCGAGCGGTGGGGTTCGCCCGGTTCGCGCTCGCCCGGCACGCGGTCGTTCGACCTGGGTGAGGTGGATCTGGCGAAGTACGCCCGGCTGATGTCCGGCGCCCCACAGACCACCCGGGTGCCCGGCGGCTGGGTGTCGCACGTCCTCGTCCGGTTCCCGCCGGGCGGCGCCAAGGATGCCGAACCCGAGATCAGCATCTACGTCGAGAACGAGGCCGAACAGAGCGGATATCTGAAGATCCGGCTCGACGGCGAACCGATCGCGGTGTACCCGGAAGACTCCTGACCTGCTGATACGTCGGTATCCGGCGGTCGTTCCCCCGCTCCTGTGAGGGATACGACTGCGCCCAGATGTATCGCTCCGATATAGTGGGAAGTCGCATCCATCGGTTAGGTCCGTTCGGCCTGTCAGGCCGTCATAGTCAGGGAGTGAGGTCGGCATGCTCGAGTTGGCGATTCTCGGCCTGCTCCTCGACGCGCCCATGCACGGTTACGAGCTGCGCAAGCGGTTGACGGGCCTGCTCGGGGCGTTCCGGGCCTTCTCCTACGGTTCGCTCTACCCGACGCTGCGCCGGATGCAGACCGACGGGTTGATCGCCGAGGAGATACCGGAGGGCGCGACCGCGCGCCGTGCGCGCCGCGTCTACCGGCTCACGCCGGTCGGGCGGGAACGGTTCAAAGAACTCCTCGCCGATACCGGTCCGCAGAACTACACCGATGACGGCTTCGGTGTTCACCTGGCCTTTTTCAGCCGCACCCCCGCCGAGGCGAGGATGCGGATCCTGGAGGGCAGGCGACGCCAGGTCGAGGAGCGCCGAGAGGGTCTGCGGGAAGCGATCAAGAAGGCCAGCGGCTCGCTGGATCGCTACACCCGCCAGCTCCACCAGCTCGGATTGGAATCAAGCGAGCGCGAAGTGCGCTGGCTCAACGAGTTGATTGCGGCGGAGCAATCGACGAAGGCGGCACCACAGAAAGAGGGAAAGAGCGGCCATGAGTGATGTCAACAAGGTTGGATCCGGCGAAGTACGCGTCGCGATCGTCGGTGTGGGCAACTGCGCATCGTCGCTGGTGCAGGGCGTGCAGTACTACAAGGACGCCGACGAGAGCGCGACCGTTCCCGGCCTCATGCACGTCAAGTTCGGTCCCTACCACGTCAAGGACGTGAAGTTCGTCGCCGCGTTCGACGTCGACGCCAAGAAGGTCGGCTTCGACCTGGCCGAGGCCATCTTCGCCAGCGAGAACAACACCATCAAGATCTCCGACGTGCCCCCCACCGACGTGACGGTGCTGCGTGGTCCGACCCTCGACGGCATCGGCAAGTACTACGCGCAGACCATCGAGCAGTCCGAGGCCCCGGCGGTCGACGTGGTCAAGGCCCTGAAGGATGCCAAGGTCGACGTCCTGGTCTCCTACCTGCCGGTCGGCTCCGAAGAGGCCGACAAGTTCTACGCCCAGTGCGCCATCGACGCGAATGTCGCGTTCGTCAACGCGCTGCCGGTGTTCATCGCCTCCGACCCGGTGTGGGCCAAGAAGTTCACCGACGCCGGTGTCCCGATCGTCGGCGACGACATCAAGTCCCAGGTCGGCGCGACCATCACCCACCGCGTGATGGCCAAGCTGTTCGAGGATCGCGGCGTGGTGCTCGACCGCACCTACCAGCTCAATGTCGGCGGCAACATGGACTTCAAGAACATGCTCGAGCGCGACCGGCTGGAGTCGAAGAAGGTCTCCAAGACCCAGGCCGTCACCTCGAACCTCACCGGTTCGCTGGCGGGCAAGGTGCACGACCGCAACGTCCACATCGGTCCCTCGGACTACGTGGAGTGGCTCGACGACCGCAAGTGGGCCTACGTGCGCCTCGAGGGCCGTGCCTTCGGTGACGCCCCGCTGAACCTGGAGTACAAGCTCGAGGTGTGGGACTCGCCGAACTCGGCGGGCATCATCATCGACGCGGTCCGCGCGGCCAAGATCGCCAAGGACCGGGGCATCGGCGGGCCCGTCATCCCGGCCTCGGCCTACCTGATGAAGTCCCCGCCGGAGCAGATCGCCGACGACGTCGCGCGCACCCAGCTCGAGGCGTTCATCATCGGCGCGGATTAATCTCTGAACGAAAAAGCCGGTGTCACAACAACTTTTGTGTGACACCGGCTTTTCTGTTCCGGGGAGACGTGCCCCGGTGCCATCGCGGACTACTCGGGGCGTGGCTCGACCTCGAGTTGCGACGCGAGCCAAGCCACTTCGGTCTGCTCCGAGGCGATGGTGTCGATGAGCGCGACCAGGGCATCGCCGGTGACGCCGGGCGCAAGGCCATAACAGCCGAGTAGGAGCCGGACCGCGACCCATGCGGTCATCTGGTTGCCCTCGATGAACGGCCGGTCACGGATGACCGATTGAAAGACCGCAGCGCTCTTCAACTCCGGTGTCGGGTAGGCCTGCTGTCCGAGCACGATCTGGTCCGGCCGAGTCGCGGCCGCGGCAACCAGGCCCAGATCCCGAATGGCACCGCGCCCCTCGGTCACTCGCTGATTGCACTTGATGAGTGCTTCCGGACGCACTACTCGGCTTCGCGAATCAGCGCGAGGAGATCGGTGTCCTCGCGCATCACCTGATCCAGGATCAGATCTTCCTTGCGGCTCAGCGCGCGCATCGCGACCCAATCTCGCAGGGCGTCACAAATCGCGCTGTTGAGCGACGTGTGCGATGTCTCGGCTTCGGTAACAGCAGCAGCGTGCAGGTCGTCAGGCAACCGGAGGTTCAGATTCGCCATGGCACCACTTTAGCACCACTGGAATCGGCAGGCCCTTGGCTAGAGTGCGTCGAATCACCCGAAGTCGGCCAGGGTTCGATTCAATCCAGCGAGACGTACACCTCGACCGAGGTGGGCCCGGTGTAGCGCTCCAGTTCCGCAGTGTGGGAGCGGGTGATGGTTCCGGCGTTCTCGGCTTTGATCACCTGGGCCCAGGCGGTGCGCAGCAGGTCGTAGGGCTTGTCGGAGACGACGAACTTGGCGTAGCGGCCCGCGGGGATGCGGGCGAGGACGTCGCCTTCGTCTACGTCGTCGAGGTCCGCGACCTCGTAGCCGAGGACCGCGACGGCGTGGTCGTTCTGGCCGATGTAGGCGGCGGTCCGGGTCACCGGCTTCTCGCGCGACAGGTAGCGGTCCCAGGTGAAGTTCACCAGGTCGAGATCGCGGGCGGTGACCTCGCGACCGGCCAGCGGGACGGTGAGTCCGGCGATCAGGCTGTTGTCCAGGGTGACGATCTCGAAGTCGGCGGTCATCGGCTATTCCCCGCTCTGCGCGTCGGTCAAGGAAACGAAGATCTCGACGGTGCGTTCGTCGGGGTACTGCTCGCAGTCGCCGGTGTAGGCGCGCACGAACTCGCCCGCCGCCTCGGCGTCCCACACCTGCCGCCACAGCGCCACGATGGTGTCGCCGATCTCGTCGCCGTGCGCGACGAAGCGCGCGTAGCGGCCCGCCGGAATGCGGGCGAGTACGTCGCCCACCTGCAGGTCGGCCAGGGTTTTGCACTCGTAGCCGACAATGTGGGTGAGGTAGGAGTTGATCTCGGGCGCGAAGTCGACGTACCCCGTCGCGAACGGTCCGGGTAAGTCCTGTCGTGCCCGCAGCCGCTGCCACGCTTCCACCACCTTGGCGCGTCGCGGCCCCTCCACAGCGAGCGCCGGACTGCGCAGCACAGTGCCCGCGATCAGCATCTCGGGACGGTCAACGACATTGAAATCCACCTGCGTAGCCCCTATGTCTAGTCTCGTCGTCGCTCGAGCGCACATCTTCCCGTATGGATACGACAGGTTGCGCGCCGGGATTGCGCCGGCGCCCGACCTCTGGATGCGCCCTGGCCAACGATGTTGCCATGTCCGTGTTGATGTGTGGTCACGCCTGTCCAATCCGTGATCTATCGCGGCGCGTCACCACCCAGTCCGGGGAACCATTCGCCGGGCGTACTCGGGCTCGGTGCGGGCGGGATGATGATGATCGGGGCCGGATTGCGTGGTGTGTCGCTCGGCGGATTGAGAATGTCGAATCCGCCACCACCACCGCCTCCACCGGACGCGGGCGGCGGCGCGGGCACCAGTGACCCGCTGCCGCCAAGCGGCGGCGTCGGGAACTCCTCCGCGGGCGACCCGGCGAGCGCGCTGTCCATCGTCTGCTTCCAGATGTCGGCGGGCAGGCCCGACCCCCAGATCGGGTTGCCTCGGCCGTCGCGCAACGGCTGCGGATGCTCGGTGCCCACCCAGACCGCCGTCGACAGCGACGGGGTGTACCCGACCATCCAGGCGTCCTTGTTCGCCTTGGTCTCACCCAGCTGGGTGGTCCCGGTCTTGCTGGCCGACGGCCTGCCCCCGGCCAGCCCGTGCCCGTTGGAGTAGTTCGCGATCGGTTCCATCGCCCGCGTCGTCGTGTCGGCGATGGCCGGACTGATCCGCTGCTCCGGCTCCGGAAGTTGTTTGCCCCTTCGGGTTTCCGGCGCGCCGCGATCGAGCAGCACCTGGCCGTTCCCGGTGGTCACCCGCTGCACGAAGTACGGCTGCCGATACACACCCGACGCGGCGAGCGTGGCATACGCCGACGCCATGTCGATCGGCCGAACCTGATACTGCCCCAACACGATTCCGTTGAGCGGTGGCTCGCCGCCCTCGGTGAGGGACTCGCCGTCCACCCCCGGGATGTGCTCGGGGATGCCCGCAAGATGCGCTGCCTGGGCGATCGAGCGTGGTCCGTCACCCATGGTCATGGTGAGCCGGTAGAAACTGGTGTTGAGCGAGCGTTTCAGCGCCTCGGCCAGTGAACACCGCCCACACGAATCGCCGTCGGCGTTGGTGATGGTCGTGCCTCGATCGGTGATCGGGGAACTGTCGATCGCCCGCGTCACCGGGATGCCCTGCATCTGGGCGGCGACGAGTGCGAAAACCTTGAAGGCGGAACCGGTTTGCAGCGGCGCCTGGGCGAAGTCGAAGCCGGTGCCGTCCTCGCCGCCGTAGTAGGCCCGCACCGCACCGCTGCGCGGGTCGACCGACACCACCGCCGCCCGCAATTCCGGTGGCTGCCAGGCGGTTCGGGCGCGCACGCTGTCGACGGCGCCCGCTTGCGCGACCGGGTCGATCGTCGTGGTGATCTGCAGGGCACCGGTGTTGATGTCGGCGTCGGTGAGCCCGGCGGCGCGCAGTTCGCGCAACACCATGGTGCGGATGTGTCCCTCGGGGCCGGAGGCAACGGGTTCGGTCGCCACGTCGTCGAGGGCGAGGATCGGTGGGAACACCGTCGCGTCACGGTCACCCGGTGCGAGCACGCGCATCTCGACCATCCCGTCGAGCACGTACTGCCAGCGGGCGCGCAGCTGGTCGAAGTGGTTCTCGGGATCGAGCACCGAGGGTGAGCGGATCACGGCGGCCAGCACCGCCCCCTCGGCGAGGGTCAGCTCGGGCACCGGTTTACCGAAGTAGGCCTTGGCCGCCGCCGCGATGCCGTAGGCACCGCGCCCGTAGTAGATGGTGTTCAGGTAGGCGGCGAGGATCTCGTCCTTGCTCCACTGCCGCGACATCTTCGCCGCGATGATGAGCTCGCGCATCTTGCGGGTGACGGTGCGTTCGGAGCTCAGGAAGGCGTTCTTCACGTACTGCTGCGTGATCGTCGACCCGCCACCGGCGTTGTCGTGTCCGGCCAGGTTGTCCCTGGCCGCGCGCAGGAAGCCGCTGGTGGAGTACCCGGCGTTGGTGTAGAAGGTGCGGTCCTCGGCCGCGAGCACCGCCTCCCGCACGTGCATCGGTACCTCGGTGAGCGGAATCGGGATCCGGTTTCCTTGCGGCGGAATGATTTTCGCCAGCACGGTGGTGCCGTCGGCGGCCAGCACGGTCGCCGGTTGCTCGACGGCCACCTCACCCGGTTCGGGAATCTCCGAACTCCAGTACACCGCGACGAACAGCAACGCGGGCACACACACGAAGATCACGAACAGCGCGAACACCAACCGCCGGATCCGCTGCGCCCTGGTGCGCGGTGGGCGCGGTGGACTGTCGTCGTCGGCCGCCAGCCGGGCAGCCTGGGCTCGCCGGGCCGCTCCCTTGCGCGGTCGCTGCTCGCGCAGTGGATCCCGGAAGCCTGCGATCGACGTATACGGCACGTCCTCGTCGGAACGCCCGCGCCTGCCGGCCACGACCATCTCCTCCCGTCGGTGCAGGCGACTCTACCCGTCGTCGCCGCCCAGATCCGGGAGGAGCGCGCCCGTCAGCTCTTCACGCCGCCCGCGGTGAGGCCGGAGATGATGCGGCGCTGGAAGATCAGCACCATGATCACCAGCGGCACGGTGACGATCACACCGGCGGCCATGATCGCCGCGTACGGCTGCACCAGCGGGTCGTTGCCGGAGAAACTCGCGATGGCGACGGTCACCGGCCGGGTCTGCTCACCGGAGAGAAGCCGGGCGAGCAGGTACTCGTTGACCGAGGCGATGAACGCGAGGATGGCGGTGGTGAACACCGCGGGCGCGGCCAGCGGCAGCATGATGAGCCGGAAGGCCTGCAGCTTGCTCGCACCGTCGATGCGCGCGGCTTCCTCGAGTTCCCACGGCAGTTCGGCGAAGAACGACGCGAGGATGTAGACCGTCAACGGCAGCACGAACGAGATGTTCGGGATGATCATCGCCTGGTACTCGCCGATCCAGCCGAGATCGGTGAACAGCTGGAACAGTGGCGTCACCAGCACGACGGCCGGGAACATCGACGCCGACAGGATCAGCCCCGACACCAGGTACTTGCCCGCGAAGGTCATCCGGGCCAGCGCGTACGCGGCGAGCACACCGAGGGCGAGCGCCACCGCCGTGGTGGCCGAGCCGATGATGACGCTGTTGAGCAACGCCTTGCCGAAGTCGTTGCCACGGCTGGTGTCGAAGGCGTTGCGGAAGTTCTCCAGCGTCACGTGCGTTGGCCACGGGGTGCTGGAGAAGGTGTGGGCAGGGTCGCGGAACGCGACGACGGCCATCCAGTAGAAGGGACCGAGGCCCCACACCAGCACGATCGCCACACCGAGGTAGAGCCGGACCGTGCGGAGCTTCTTCCGCCACGGCGAGGGTGGTGCCACCACCGGGGCCTTGCGTGCGGCGGGGGCGGGCTCTTTGGTCATCGAGATGCTCATCAGTGCGCCTTCCGCTGTTCTTCCTGCGTGCGAACGGCGTTGGCGCCCAACACCTTCACCAGCACGAAGGCGATGGCGAACACGAGCACGAAGGTGATCGTCGACAGGGCGGCCGCACTGTTGGGGCCCTGGCGCACCTGTTCGACCACCAGTACCGACAGCGTGCCGGTGGCCGGGTTGGCACCGGTCATGATCGCGGGCAGGTCGTACATGCGCAGCGCGTCCATGGTGCGGAACAGCACCGCGACCAACAACGCGGGCTTGAGCAGCGGCAGCGTGATGTGGATGAACCGCTGCCAGGCGGTCGCGCCGTCGACCTTGGCGGCCTCGTACACGTCGTTCGGAATCACCTGCAGCCCGGCCAGAATCAGCAGCGCCATGAACGGTGTCGTCTTCCAGACGTCGGCCACGATCACCGCGAAGCGCGAGGCCCACACCTCCGTGGTCCACAGGATGTGGGTGCCGAGCACCCGGTTCACCACGCCGTCGTACTGGAACATGAACTCCCACAGCCGCGCCGTGACAGCGGTCGGGATGGCCCACGGAATCAGCACCGCCGCGCGCAGCAACGCCCGGCCGCGGAAGGTCTTGCCCATCACCATGGCCATGCCGAGGCCGAGGGTGGCCTCGATGGTCACGGTCACCACGGTGAAGAACAGGGTGACCCCGACCGCCGCCCAGAACTGGGAGCCGAGCGTGCCGGTGGGGCACGCGCCGGTGCCCATCAGCGAATTACATTGCTGCAGCAGCCAATGCGTGTAGTTGTCCAGCCCGGCACTGCCGCCCTCGACGAACATGCCGGTGGCGGGGTCGATGCCCTCGTCCTTGCGGAACGACATCCACAGCGCCTGGAACACCGGATACCCGATGACCACCGCCAGTGCGACCATCACCGGCGTGACGAACAGCCACGCCTTGCCGGATCGTCGCAGTTCCAGCGCTAGCCCGCGCTGCTTGGCTCCCGAAGGATCCGACACCGTTTCTACTCTCCTACGGTCTGGTCGGGTCCGCTGCCTGCGCTACGAACCGGAACCGGCAGTCTCGATGCCCTTTTGCATGCCCGCGACCGCATCGTCGACGGACTTGGTCTTGTTCAGGGCAGCATAGGCGTTGTCCTGGATGGCTTTCGACACCGCCGGGTAGAACGGGGTGACCGGACGGGGCACCGCGTTGGCGATGGATTCCTTCAGCGTGGGCAGGTACGGCATCTTGGCGTTGAGGGCCGGGTCGTCGTACACCGAGGAGCGCACCGGCGGCAGCGCGCCCGCGGCGATGATCTGCTGGGCCTCTTCGCTGATCAGGTAACGGATGAAGTCGGCCGCGGTGGCCTTGTTCTTGGAGAACGCGCTGATCGCGGCGTTGTAACCACCGAGGGTCGAGGCGCCGATACCGGTGCTGCCGGGCAGCGGGGCCACGCCGAACTTGTCCTTCACCACACTGCTGTCGGCGTTGGCCTGGCCGTACAGGTAGGGCCAGTTGCGCAGGAACAGCAGCTTGCCCGTCTCGAAGGCGCTGGCGCTCTCACCTTCCTTGAAGGTGATGGCTTCCTTGGGGATGTCGCCGCGGTCGTAGGCGTCGACGAGCATCTTCAGACCGGCCTTGGACTCCGGGCTGTTCACGGTTGGGGTCTTGCCGTCGGAACCGACGAAGCTGCCGCCGTAAGCGTTGATGACCTCGGCGGTGTTCACGGTCAGGCCCTCGTAGGGGGCGAGCTGACCGGCGTAGCAGCCGATGTTGTTGTCGCGGGCCACCTGGCACATGCCGAGCATCTCGGTCCAGGTGCGCGGCGGGTTGGGAACCAGGTCCTTGCGGTAGTACAGCAGGCCGCCGTTGGTGTTCTTCGGGGCCGCGTACAGCTTGCCGTTGTAGGTCGCGCTGGCCACGGTGGGCGCGAGCAGCGGCGCGGTGTCGATCGCGAAGTTGCCCTCGAGCGGCTGCACCCAGCCCTTCGCGGCGAACTCGGCGGTGTCCTTCACGTCAAGGGCGACGACGTCGTAGCCGTCCTGCTTGGCGCGGAAGTGCTCGGCGAGGTCGTCGTGCTGCTGGGTACCGTCGGCCGACTGCTCCTTGAACGTCACCTGCTCGTTCGGGTGCGCGGCGTTCCACCGGTCGATGAGCTGCTTGACCACACCGGTCTCGGTGGTGTCCTTGCCCTCGACGTAGGTGATCGGCCCGCGCCCGGTCAGGTTCTGGTCGAGCGCGTTGCCGCCGTTGTCACTCGAGCAGGCGCTGGTGAACGATGCGGTAAGCAACGCAATCGAGGCAGCAGCCATCGTCGCTCTGGGGACAAACTTCAAGGCCATCGCAGACACTCCAGGGTCGAGACAGTGAGCAGCAGCACAGTGCGTCGGTGCACCGGTCAACATACATGGTGCGGCTCGCTGCGTCCGATCGTCCTGCCACATCGGCTACTTTGCGGTCAGTTCGATGAGCGGCTCCGTCGGTGCGGTGTCCTAGGCTCGATCCGTGACCAGTCCCTCGCCGTCGGCACCCGACCGGATGCTCACCCGGATCGGTGGTCTGCTGCGCAAGGCCGAGGCCACCGACAACGAGCACGAGGCCGAGGCATTCCTCGCGGCGGCGCAACGGCTGGCGACGAAGTCGTCGATCGATCTGGCGGTGGCGCGCTCGCATGTGGCGCGCCGTGAGCGCAGGTCGACGCCGGTGCAGCGGATCATTCCGATCGGGGAGCCCGGCCGGAAGGGGTTGCGCACCTACGTGCAGTTGTTCGTCGCCATCGCCACGGCCAACGACGTGCGCTGCGATGTCGCCCGGACCTCGACCCAGGTGTACGCGTACGGCTTCGAGGCGGATATCGATGCGTGCGAGGCGTTGTACGCGAGTGTGCTGGTGCAGATGGTGCGGGCCTCGGATCACTACATCAAATCGGGGGCCTACCGCGAGGGCACGGTGGTCAAGGTGGTCACCGAGAAGCGATTCGGTCGGACGGCGCGCCGCGAGGTGCGGGCTCCGGTCGCCGGGGTGACGGCGCGGTTGAATTTCCAGATGGCGTTCGCGGCGCGGATCGGCGCGCGGCTGGCCGAGGTGAAGGCCGAGGTGGTCGCCGAGGAGTCGGCGGTCGAGTCGACCGGAACCGCACTCGCCCTGCGCGACAAGGAACTCGCCCTCACCGATTTCTACACCGCAACCTCGGAAGCCCGCGGCACCTGGCGGGGACCGCAGACCTCCACCGGCCACTCGGCCGCGGCCAGGCGAGCGGGCGACCGGGCGGGTCGCGATGCCCGTCTCGGCCCCTCGACCGAACTACCCGCCGCCCGAGGCAAGCTCACAGGACGATGAACCGCTCTGATCCGGCGCCGCGGCGCGACACGCAACGGGCGCGGGTCTACGACGCCGAGCAATTGGTGCGCGGTGCCTTCGACCGCGCGGAGGAATTCGGGCATCGCACTGTCGATATCTATGGTTCGCAGGTGACCTTGCCGGTCGAGCGACGATTCGCTTCGGTGGAATCGGTGCAGAGTTATGTCGACAAGGTCCTTGCGCTGAATTGGGTGCGGGCGCAATGGGATCGGTCCGCGATATCGGTGCGGGTGCGCATCCGGGCAGGAACGGGCGCGGCACATTACGAACGGTCCGATGCCGTACTCGCTGTTCCACTCCACACCGGCGCCACGGCGTGGGCACTGCGCGAACTGGTCGTTCTCCACGAACTCGCCCACCACCTGGCGCCGTCCCCCGACGAAGCCCCCCACGGCCCCGAATTCTGTACTCGCTACGCGGAATTGACCGACGGCGTGATCGGCCCCGAAGCGGCTCTGCTGATCCGCGCGACATTCGCCGGTTGCGGAGTCCGCTTCGGGTGAAACCCGAAGTCGGTCACCGGTTCCCGTTGCTGCCCGGGCCGCTGCCTCGTCCGCCTGCCCCCTGACCGCCACCCGCACCGGGAGACGTGCAGGACTTGCTATCGGTACAGGGCGAACTGCTCGACGAGCCGCCCTTGCCGCCACCGCCGAGCGACCCGGCGGCCTCGACGAAACTCGTCTGCGCGGTATCGCTCGGCGCGGCAGCGGCGGCGCCGACCCCCATCACGCTGAACGCGGCGATCATCACGGCGGCGATCGTGGTCTTCATTGTTTCCCCTTTGTTCTCGATGACATGTTCATCGTGCTGCGAGGGAACTAATGAATTCTGAAGAGCCGCTTGTATACAATGAATGAAGGCCCCGGTGTGGGGCCCTCATTCGTTATCGCTGATCAGTCCTCGGCGACCTGGACGTCGACATCGATGTTGCCGCGGGTCGCGTTGGAGTACGGGCACACCTGGTGTGCCTGGTCGGCCAACTGCTGGGCTTCCTCGCGGGTGAGGTGGGGGAGGGTGACCTCGAGGGTGACGGCGAGTTGGAATCCGCCCTTGTCGTTCGGGCCGATCGACACCTGCGCGCCCACCGCGGAGTCGGCGACATTGGCGCCCGCCTTCTTGCCGACCAGGCGCAGCGCGGAATGGAAGCAGGCGGCGTAACCGGCCGCGAACAGCTGCTCGGGGTTGGTGCCCGCGCCGTCGCCGCCCATCTCCTTCGGCGGGGCGAGCACCACGTCGAGCTTGCCGTCGGTGGTGCGGGCGGAGCCGGTGCGGCCTTCGCCGGTGGCCAGGGCGTCGGCGGTGTAGAGAACCTGCATGGGGAGTCTCATTTCTCGGTGAGGGAGTCGGTCAATTTGCGGAGCAGGGTGCGCAGGGCGACGGCTTCGTCGCCGGTCAGGCCCGCCGCCTGCGCCATTTCGGTGGGAATGGCACAGGCGGCGGCACGGACGGCCCGCCCGTGCTCGGTGAGCATGATGTCGACGCGGCGTTCGTCGTCGGCAGCCCGACGCCGCTGGACGAAACCGGTCGCCTCCAGACGTTTGAGCAGGGGTGACAAGGTGCCGGAGTCGAGTTCGAGCGCCGTGCCGAGTTCGCCGACGCTGCGGCCGTCGCGTTCCCACAGCGCCAGCATCACCAGGTACTGCGGGTAGGTGAGGCCGAGTTGTTCCAGCTTCGGACGGTAGGCCGCCGTCATCGCTCGCGACGCCGCGTAGAGCGGGAAGCACAGCTGCTCGTCGAGGGTGAGTCCGTCGGTCATGAGGATAACGATAGCGCACAATTAAGTTGTGCACAACTAAATTGTCGAAGGCGACCCACGCGCAAATCGGTCGATCCCATGAGGACGGCTAGCTCTCCGCGAGGGCGGTGGTCGGGTTGCTGCGCCGGAATGTGTCGATGATCGCGAGCCCCGGTCGCGCGGCACGGGCGCCGAATCGTCGTCCCGTGGCCTCCGCACGCCGACGCCTACAGGCCACCGCGAGGGCTCTCTCGGGTGTCTCCGAGCAGCGCGCTCACTCGCTCGTACCGTCGCAGCCACCACCGCACTCGCTCGGCGTCCGGATGCCGGTACCGATCCATCGCCGCAGGGTCGGGCTCAGGCGCACTGGTCGGCACCGTCAACCACCCGTCCACCGGTCGCAGCGAATCGGCAACCAGGTCGCCTTCGAACAGTGCGAGAGTTCCGAGCCCGCAGGCGAATTCGAGATCAGGCAGCGTTCCGGCCAGCGCGATCTGAGCCGCCAGCCCGACACTGGTCTCCAGCGCCGACGACACGACGGCGGGCAACCCCGCCGCCTCGGCCACCGACAACGCCCGACGCACCCCACCCAGAGGTGTGCACTTCAGCACCGCCACATCCGCCGCACCGGCCACCGCGACGCGCAGCGGATCCTCCGCCCGCCGAATCGACTCGTCCGCCGCGATCGGCACCGACACCCGAGCCCGTACCTCCGCGAGCTCTTCGATACTCCGGCACGGTTGCTCGACGTACTGCAAACCCCCTGCCGCTGAATCTATTTCCCGAATGTGCCGCACGGCGGTCTCCACATCCCACACCGCATTGGCATCGACTCGGACGGAGCCGGAATCCCCGAGCGCCGCCCGCACGGCCGCTACTCGTGCCACATCCTCGGCCAGCGAATCGGGATGGTCGGCTACCTTCACCTTCGCTGTGCCGCAACCTGATTCACGAACAATGCGGGCCGCTCGCTCGGGTTCGACCGCAGGCACGATGCAGTTCACGGCAATGCGTTCCCGCACCGGCACGGGCCACCCGACCGTCGCCTGTTCGACAGCGGTCGCCAACCATCCCGCCGCTTCCCGATCGTCGTATTCGGGAAACGCGCAGAACTCCCCCCACCCGTTCTCCCCGCGAATCAGCATCCCCTCGCGCACGGTGATCCCCCGAAACCGCGTACGCAGCGGAATCGCATAAACGAAGGTCTCGAAGTCCACGATCCCGATCGTAGGGGGTTCACCCACCTCCCCGTCCCGCCGAAGACGACCCCAGACACCGCCGCTGTGTCTCACAACCTTTCGATGATGGTGGCGTTGGCGAGCCCACCGGCCTCGCACATCGTCTGCAAGCCGTAACGCGCGCCGTGCTGGTGCGGGTCGACGGGATGGACGTCGTGGAGAGCGCCGTCGGTTTGCTAGCTATGACTCGCTCAAGTCAGAGGAGGGTATGATGTCGGTCATGGCAGCCGTGATGGAAGGACCCCTGGCCGATCTGAGCAGGTGGGAGACCGAGGGCTGTTCGATCGCCAGGGCCATGGACCTCATCGGCACCCGCTCGGCGGTCCTCATCCTGCGCGAGGCCTACTACGGCACCACCCGCTTCGACGGCTTCGCGCGCCGCGTCGGCATCACCGACGCGGCCGCAGCGAGCCAGCTCCGCAAACTCACCGAGGCCGGGATTCTGGAAAAACGCCCTTACCAGGAGGAAGGCAAGCGCACCCGGCACGAGTACGTGCTCACCGAGATGGGCAGAGATCTGCTCCCGGCGGTCGTGGCCCTCTGGCAATGGGGCGACACCTACCTCCAGCCGGGCCCCGCGCCGCTGCTGCGCGTCGACACCGAAACCGGCGAACCGGTGCGGGCCCAGCTCACCACCCCCACCGGCACCCCGGTCGAACTCGAACAGCTCGGCGTTCGCGTCAACCCGGACTACCTCCGGGCCCGCAAGAAAACCCGCCCGGCGAACGACACCGAAGCCTGATGACGGAGGCCGCCCGCGTCAGCTGATGCGGGCGGCCTCCGCCGTGAGATGCGCTGGTACGCGGGGGTTCAGCGCAGCCGCCGACCGTTCTCCGCGCTGAAGAAGTACAAGTTGGCCGGGTCGGTCGACAGCGACAGCCGCTCACCCTTGGCCGGTGGGTTGCGCCAATCGACCCTTGCCACCAGGGTTTCCCCGGACGCGCCGCTGGCCTCGGTGGACAGTGCCCGACCGTAGACATAGGCGTCGGAACCCAGTTCCTCCACCACGTCCACCTCCATCTGCATGCCGTTGCCGCCGACCTCGAGATGTTCGGGACGGATACCGAGCACCACCGAACCCTCACCCGCGTCGACCACCGCGCGCGGCACCGGCACGGGGTAACCGCCGATGGTGACGGTGCCGTCGGCGACCGGCAGCGTGAACAGATTCATCGCGGGCGAACCCATGAACCCGGCGACGAACACATTCGCCGGATCGCGGTACAGGTCACGCGGCGACGCGCACTGTTGCAGCAGACCGTCCTTGAGTACGGTGACGCGGTCGCCCATGGTCATGGCCTCGACCTGGTCGTGGGTGACGTACACCGTCGTCGTGCCGAGGCGCCGCTGCAACTGGGCGATCTGGGTGCGGGTCTGCACGCGCAGCTTGGCGTCGAGGTTCGACAGCGGCTCGTCCATCAGGAACACCTGCGGCTGGCGCACGATCGCGCGGCCCATCGCCACGCGCTGGCGCTGGCCGCCCGAGAGCGCCTTGGGCTTGCGGTCCAGGTACTCGGTGAGGTCGAGCAGTTGAGCTGCCGCGCGCACCCTTTCGTCGCGTTCGGCCTTGGACACCTTGGCCAGCTTCAGCGCGAAACCCATGTTCTCGGCGACCGACATGTGCGGGTACAGCGCGTAGTTCTGGAACACCATCGCGATGTCGCGATCCTTGGGTTCGGCGTGGGTCACGTCGTTGTCGCCGATCAGGATGCGTCCGCCGTTCACCTCTTCGAGGCCCGCGAGCATGCGCAGCGAGGTCGACTTGCCACAGCCGGAGGGGCCGACGAGGACGAGGAATTCGCCGTCGGCGATTTCGAGGTCGAGGGCGTCGACGGCGGGTTTGCCCGCGCCGGGGTAGAGCCGGGTGGCGCCTTCGAAAGTCACGGTAGCCATGCGTAGATCATTCTTCCCATCCCGGCAGGAACGTGCCGGACGATCCGAGTACGGGTGCTTCGGTACGAGCGCCATCACACTAACCGCTGCCGTCACCGCGGGCGAGGCGCAGGCTCGTGCGATCCTCGATCATGCGAAAAGCCAGGATGTGGGCGGCCGCGACGGCGGCATCTCCGATCGTGTTCCCGCTGTTGGTGAGCGTGGCGGCGGCCGTTGTCGCCATGGTCGCCGGGCCGGGCGCCGACGTCGCCTGGTACCTGGTGTTCACGCTGATACTCGGCATGGCCACGTTCGTCCCCGGTCTCTGCGCGACCCTCCTCGGCTTGGCATTGTTGCCGCGCCGCAGCGGAATCGTCGTCACCGTCGTCGGGCTGCTGCTGGTGATGGGGGCGTCCGGGTTGATGGCGGTCGGCATCTTCGACGACGCGCTGAGCAGCCTCGACGGCAGTCCGCGGCTGATCCCGAAGTTGTCGGTCCAGGGGGCGATCGCGGCCTCGCTGCCCTACGCCGCCGTCGTGATCGTCGGCCTCTACGCCATTTTCGTCGCTGTCGCGGCCGCCCGTGCCACGGGCTCACAGCCACTCGTGTCGCGGACAAGTGCGACCTTCCCGGCCGCCGAGTAGCCTCGATCGCGGAGCCGATCCCGATCCCTCGAGGAGCCAACGGTATGAGTCGTCCAGTTCGTATCGGAGTCCAGCTTCAACCCCAGCACGCACCGGATTCCGGGCTGATTCGGGACGCGGTGTCGCGGGCCGAGGAGGCGGGGGTGGACATCGTCTTCAACTGGGACCACTTCTTCCCGCTCACCGGCGACCCCGACGGCGCGCATTTCGAGTGCTGGACCATGCTCGGCGCCTGGGCCGAGCAGACCGAGCGAGTCGAGCTGGGTGCGCTCGTCACCGGCGGTGGCTACCGCAACCCCGATCTGCTCGCCGACATGGCACGCACGGTCGACCGGATCAGCGGCGGACGGTTGATCCTCGGCATCGGCGCGGGCTGGTTCCAGCGTGACTACACCGAATACGGGTACGAATTCGGTACGGCGGGCACCAGGCTGAACCTGTTGAAGGACAACATGGCCCGGCTCACCGCCCGCCTGCGCGTGCTGAACCCGGCGCCGGTGCGCGATATCCCGATCCTCATCGGCGGTGGCGGCGAGCGCAAAACGCTGCGGTTGGTCGCCGAGTACGCCGACATCTGGCACTCCTTCGTCGATGTGGACACCCTCGCGCACAAGAACAAGGTGCTGGCCGAGCATGCCGCCGCCGTCGGCACCGACGAGGCCCGAATCGAGCGCTCGGTGCAGTGGCGGGGCAGGGAGCAGGCCGAACAGTTGCGCGCGGCGGGCGTGAGCCTGTTCACCATCGGCACCTCCGGCCCCGACTACGACCTCACCGAGGTCCGTCGCGCGATCGAATGGCGCGACGAAGTGAACCCGGAATTACTCGAAGGCCTCGCATAAAACCTGTGGCCTGCCCGGATGCGCCACACGTGGCGCGGGTGGCGAGTGGTGGCCCGAACGGGCATTAGGGTCTATCGGCATGGCAGGTGTGCGTGCTGTGCGAACCCGGGCGCGGATAGCCGCGCTGTTGCTCCTCGTCGGCGTCGCCGCCACCGGATGCGGCGGCTCCGGCGGCGAGACGTCGACGGGTGACCTGTGCTCACCACCCGGCCAGAGCGCGGCGGCCGCGGCGCCGACCAACCTCGCCGCCTCCGAGACGGCGGGCACCGACCGCTATACGACCCCGACCACAGTGCCGCTCGAGTCGATCGACACCAGCAAGCTCGGCCTGCTCAGCCCGGGCAAGCTCAGCGTCGGCACCCTGTCGGACGCCCCGCCGAGCATCTGTGTGAACGGCCAGGGCACCTTCACCGGTTTCGACAACGAACTGCTGCGCGAGATCGGCGCGAAACTCGGCCTGCAGGTGGAGTTCTCGGGCACCGAGTTCGCCGGGCTGTTGGCCCAGGTGGCGGGCAAACGCTTCGATGTCGGTTCGTCCAACATCACCACCACCGATGCCAGGCGTGAACTCGTCGCCTTCACCAACGGCTACGACTTCGGCTATTTCTCGCTGGTCGTACCGCAGGGTTCGGCGATCAAGGGCTTCGGTGACCTGAACTCCGGTTCGCGGATCGCCGTGGTGCAGGGCACCGTGCAGGACGAGTTCGTGGTGAACCAGCTGCGCCTGGACCCGGTGAAATTCCCCGACTACAACACCGCCTACGCGAACCTGAAGTCCGGCCAGGTCGACGCCTGGGTCGCCCCGTCGGCCCAAGCCGAGGGCGCGATCAAGCCCGGCGACGGAATCGTGGTCTCGGAGAACACCTTCAGCCTCGACAACTTCGTCGGCTATGCGGTGGCCAAGAACAATCAGCCGCTCGTCGACGCGCTCAACGCGGGCCTGGACGCGGTGATCGCCGACGGCACCTACGCGCGCCTGTACGCCGACTGGGTGCCGCGCGAGCTGCCGCCCGGTTGGAAGCCCGGCTCCAAATCCGCACCGGCGCCGGAGCTTCCGGATTTCGCCGCCATCGCCGCGAGCAAAGAACCCGGTGAAGCCGAAGTAGCGCAACAGAAGTCGACCATTCAGCAGCTGAAGGACACCTTCTTCGACTGGTCGCTCTATACCAAGGCGTTCCCCGATCTCATCAAGACCGGTTTGCCGAACACCTTGATCCTGGCCGTGGTTTCCGGTGTTCTCGGCACCGTGCTCGGCATGCTGCTCGCGGTGATGGGCATCTCGCGCACCCGCTGGTTGCGCTGGCCCGCCCGCGTGTACACCGATATCTTCCGCGGTCTGCCCGCTGTGGTCATCATCCTGCTGATCGGCCTCGGCATCGGCCCGGTGGTCCGCAATATCACCGGCGGCAACCCGTACTGGCTCGGCGCGGTGGCCCTGGCGCTGCTGGCGGCGGCCTACATCGGCGAGATCTTCCGGTCCGGCATCCAGTCGGTGGAGGCGGGGCAGCTCGAAGCGGCCCGCGCGATCGGATTCGGATACCGCCAGGCGATGACGCTCGTCGTGATCCCGCAGGGCGTGCGCCGGGTGCTGCCCGCGCTGATGAACCAGTTCATCGCCCTCATCAAGGATTCCTCGCTCATCTACTTCCTCGGTCTGCTCGCCTCCCAGCGTGAACTGTTCGCCGTCGGCCGCGACCTCAACGCCCAGACCGGCAACCTGTCGCCGCTGGTCGCGGCGGGCCTGATGTACCTGGTGCTGACCATTCCGCTCACCCACCTGGTGAACTACATCGACCGCCGGATGCGTACCGGAAAGCCGGTACCCCCGGTCGACCCGCTCGAACAGGCCGTCGTCACGGAAGGCCGGGGCGCGTGACCGCAACGACCGCCCGCGCATGCGAAGGAGTTACCCGATGAGTGCTTCCCTGACCGGTACCGGCCTGCATCTGACGCTGGGCAACAACCACATCCTGCGCGGCGTCGACATCCACGTCGACGCGGGCCGCACCACCACCGTCATCGGGCCGTCCGGCTCCGGCAAGTCGACCCTGCTGCGCGTGCTCAACCGCCTGCACGAGCCTGATTCCGGCGACATCCTGCTCGACGGTGAATCGGTGCTGCGGACCAATCCCGACCGGCTGCGTCAGCGCATCGGCATGGTGTTCCAGCAGTTCAACCTCTTCCCGCACAAGACGGTCGCCGACAACATCGCGCTCGGACCGCGCAAACTGCGCGGACTCTCGGCCGAGCAGGCGCGAGCGCTCGCGGTGGAGCAGCTCGAGATCGTCGGCCTGGCCGCCAAGGCGGATGCCCGGCCCGGTTCGCTCTCGGGTGGTCAGCAGCAGCGCGTCGCCATCGCCCGCGCGCTCGCGATGAAACCGGAGCTGATGTTCTTCGACGAGGCCACCTCGGCGCTCGATCCCGAACTGGTGAAGGGCGTGCTCGCGCTCATGGCCGACCTCGCCGCGGGCGGCATGTCGATGATCGTGGTGACCCACGAGATGGGCTTCGCGCGCAGCGTCTCCGACAGCGTGGTGTTCATGGATCAGGGGCAGGTCGTGGAGACCGGGGCGCCCGGCGAACTGTTCGACGACGCCAAGACCGAACGGCTGCGCCGCTTCCTCGATCAGGTCCTCTGACCAGGACGAAGGGGTCGCAGCAACGCATGCGCAACTGCTAATGTCGGAAGAGTTGCAAGCTCGATTCGACTCGGAGGAGAGCAGATGACCACCGCGCACGCCGAACATCCGCAGCACACCCACGTCCACGGCCCCACCTGCGGCCACGTCGCCGTCCCGCACCAGGACCACGTCGACTACGTCCACGACGGACACTTACATCGCGAACACGAGGGCCACTTCGACGAGTGCGAACCCGCATCCCACGTCGCCTGCGCCAACCACGACCACGTCCACGGCCCCGGCTGCGGCCACGTCGCCGTCCCCCACCAGGACCACGTCGACTACATCCACGACGGCCACCGCCACGCCCCCCACGACGGCCACTACGACGACCACTGACCGGTCGGTCGCGGGCCTAGCCCGTGGCCTCGAATTCCACGCGTAGGTGCAGTTCGAGGGCAGCAGCAAGGCGTTCGAGCAGTGGGATCGTCGGCATGGTCCCACCCGCTTCGAAACGGGCGATGGCAGGTTGTCGAAGTCCTGCTCGCGCGGCCAATTCGGCCTGTGTGATTCCGAGCGATTCACGTCGGTCACGCACTGCGGCACCGAGTTCGAACCGCAGGCGAGTTGCGTCATAGCTCGCGCCCGCACCCGGGCGCCCCAGGACTTCCGCCCGCTTGTCTGTCCAGCTTTTTCGTTCGACCACGACGTTCATACCTCCTCGACGGTGTGTTGCTCATCGATACACCGTTGCATCGCCCGTAGCGCGCGACGTACTTCAGCGTGCTCACGCATGCGTTGTTTGCGGAACACGGTCAACAAGATGATTCGCCGTCCCGGCGCGATCCAGTAGGTGACACGCACGGCTTGTCGACTGAGATAGAACCGCAGCTCACGTAGCTTTCCTTGAAGCTGACGGGTATACGGCTCGCCGAGCAGTGCGCCGTGCTCAGCGAGTAGGTCAACGTAGAACACCGCGGTTTCCTGGTCGTCCTGAACAAGCGAATCGAACCACTCGTCAACTTCGGGCTCGAGTTCGACCTCTCCCCAATTCATAACATGAATGTTATATTGCGACAACCCCCGCTGATCACGAATCTGCGGCGATTGCGGAATTCGGACCGACGTTCAATCGGTGACGGTGGCGAAAGCGGACCACAGGAGTGGGGAGTTTTCTGGGGTGGGGGTGGTTTTCCAGGCTGTGAGGCGGGTTTGTTGCCAGTCCAGGAGGGACTTGACGGCGTCGGCGGATTCGTGGGCTGTGTCCACGGCGCGGATGGCGGCTTGGAGGGGGTGGTCGGTGGTGGCGGTGATGGTGTGGAAGGCGTGGTCGGTGGGGAGGGGCCAGCGGGTGGCGGTGACTAGTTCGGCGCCTGCCGACAGGGCGGCGGTCGTCAGGCCGAGGGCTTCGGTGAAGCGCAGGTCGCCGCCGCTTTCGCAGGCGATGAGTGCCACGCGGCTCGGCATCGGCCACAGGTCCCGGCCGGGGAGCGGTGCGGGGTCGAGGGTGTGAGTGCCGAGTAGGAGGTCCTTGGCCGAGAGCGGTCGGTGTGAGCGAGTCGGCGCGGCGAAGCCACGGGTTTCGGCGGTGCACGCCAGGTGCATTCGGGCATGCTCGCTTTCCCCGGACTCCGGGGCGGGCGCGGTGACGTGGCCGACGTAGATCAACCGGCTGGCGCCCGCACGGAGCGTGCGCGACAGCCAGCCACGGTCCAGGTCGGTGCGGCGGAACAGCTCCAACGGTTCGCTCACCGCCGGTACCACGCGGTCGCTGTATGCGCTGAAGTGTTGTGTCACCACGGAATCCGCGCTCGGTCGGCCCAGTACGGACCCGAGTTCGGAGTCCGCTCGGAAACCGGGCACGCGCGGATCGAGCACCGCGACCACGGGCAGGTCACGCGTTTCGTGCCAGCGGCGCACGATGCGATCCGGCGCTCGAACCACCGACACCGGTGCCAGCAGGCTCACATCGGCGATGTCGAGCAGGCGGATCGCCGGATCGGGCGCGATGATCTCCCACGGAACCTGCGCGAGCCGGGGTGACGGCTGAATTCGCAGATGTGGTCGGATGCCGCGCTGCGACAGTTCGTACAGCTGCACCGCCAGCCCATACGGCAGCAACGCGCGTGACAATGCTTGTGCCAAAAGGTTTTCCGCCGCCGCGTCGACCAGTGCGCCCTCGGTCATGACTCGACGCAACTCGTCCGGACGGCCGGGGTCGGGCACCGCGTCGGCCAACCGCCGCAGCACCGCACGCACATCGTCGCGCGGCAGCATCGCCACTCCCCGCGCCGAGGTGTCGTCGACCCAGCGCCAGGACACGTAGACGTCACCCGCGTCGGCCATCCGGATCAGGGCGGTCGGTTGTTCGACGCGCACGTCGCCACTCGCCGCGGTCGGGGGTGGGGCGATCACAGGACGATCACCCGGTCGTCGCGGATCAGTCGTCCGTACCGCTGTTCGGCGTGAATGATGTAGTCGGACAAAATAATTCGTCCCCCGTCGGACAATCGTGGTGGCGGGTTGACGCGGATCCCCGCTGCGGCGGCGACATCGGCGAGGGCGGTGCCGAGCTGTAGCGCGGGGCCCGACTCGTCGGCGACCGGAGGATCGAGTAGCTCGAATTCGAGGGTGGCCACGCGTGGTTGGGTCACCGAGTCGACATCGAGAGATGTTCCGGCGCATCGGCTGTCGACCAGATCGGTGACCAATTGCCCGTCCCCGGTGCGCGCCGCGCATTGAAAGGCCAGGCGCATGGCGGGTTCGGCGACCGTGCGGTGCCAGTGTTCGCGCTGGTTGCCGTTGGGCAGCGTGTGGCGGACCGCGTCGATGGCCAGTGCGGCGGGCACCGCGAGGGCGAGCGCGCGCGACAGCATCGCCGGGTCGGGATGCGGGTCGGCCTCGATGGTCCGGTGCAGGAGTTCGGCGTGCCAGTAGTCCAGCTGTGCGCAGTGCATTCCGAGACCGTGCCCGGCGTAGACCTCGTACGACATCGCGAGCAAGTCCTCCGCGAGCCCGAGGTCGTGCTCGGCGGCGGCGACGGTGGCCAGACGCAGCCGCACATCGGCCGCGTCGAGCACCGCGCCTGCCTTGTCGAAGCAGTCGAGTGCCTGCTGGTAGCGGGTTCGGGCGGTGTCCGAGGCACCGCGACTCTCGGCCAGGTAGCCGTAGGTCTTCGCCCCGATACCGACGCGATGCGCCAGCTCGGCGTCCTCGAAGAACCGCTGACTTGCCCGAAGCGGCCCCTCGGCATCGTCGTATCGGCCCGACCGCACCAACATGATGGCGAGGTTCTGCTGGGTTTCGGCCACGGCGGCGGTGTCGCCCGCCGCCTCGAACGCGGCCAGCGCCTGGCTCGCGAAGTCGACGGCCAGCGCACGCCGTCCGATCTCGAACGAGGCGGCCGCCAGGTTCATCAACGGATGACCGGCCAGTTCGGGCGCCAACCGCCGGGTCACCTCGAGCGACTCGGCGGCGAGTTCACCGGCCCGTGCCCACTGCTGGCGGTGCAGTGCGACAGCCGTCAGCGAGAGCAGGCAGGCCACCGGCAACAAGCCCTGCTCGGTGCCGTCGGCGAGCAGCAACCGGGCCTCTTCCAGCGTTTCCTGCGCCGAGTCCAGCTCGCCCAGGTGCTGGTAGGCCTGCGACAGATTCACCAGCGCCGCCGGTCGCTGATGCGCGGCGTCGGGTGGCATCACGGCCAGTGCGGTCCGCATCAGACTCACCGACCGTCTGTGCTCACCCAGTTCGTCGGCCATGCTGGCGGCATTGATCAGCGCCGCGCTGCGCAGCCTCGGCGGCGCGTCCTCGGCGGCGCGCTCGAAGGTTTCCAGCGCACCGAGCACGTCACCTCGCTGGTAGGCGGCGTAGCCCGCGGCGAGCTGGTCGTCGTCGCCGTCCGACGTTCTACCGGTTGCTGCCACTGTCACGGCTCCTTGTGGTCCCGGATGCTTGCGCGCATCAGAAGTCGTCGTCGGAGTCGGCGGCTGCGGATTCAGCGGCCAGCAGGTGGTCGCCCGCCTGACCGGTGAGTCGGCCGCGGGCGAAGTCGCGGATGTGTGCACGCAGGGCGGACTCGTCCGGGTATGGGATCGAGGGGCCGACTCCGGGAACGAAAATCGAAAGGGCGGTGAAGGTTTCGGAGCTCCCGGGCAGCTGTACCTCCGTCGACCAGTTGTCCATCCGTAGCTGCAGCTCGGCTGTGACGGCGGTTCGGTTGTCCACCTCGAGCCGGACATGTGGGCGAAGGTGCTCGGGAACGTGCCGTGGACAGTTCGGCGCGGCGACCACCGTGACCCGCGCCGTCGAAACACCCGAGGTCCGGGTGACCGTCCAGGACAGCGCGTCGGCCCCCGTGTCGAGAAGGCCAGGTGGACAACGCCGCCAGTCCCAGTCACCGCTACCGTGTGCGACGATCAGCCCGTCACCGGGCCGTTCCCCGCCTGCGGCGAGGGCGTAATCCTCTGCACGAGCGGAGGAGTCACCCCGGAATTGATCCGGCCGACGGCTCGTTGCGGAACCTGAGTCGGCCTGGTCTGCGCCAGGGTCTGAACCGGCCTGTCGAGCAGACGGATCTCCCTGGCCGAGGTCGACAGGCGCGAGTCCGACCAGCTCCGAATCCGCGAGCACCATCTCGCATATCGCGGTGAGTTGCCGGATCTCCTCGTCCAACAGGGACGTGTCGAGCGCAGGTATGCCGTCGACCATCGAGGCAGGCCACCAGCGAGAAGCCCAGTGCGCATAGGCGAGTCGCCGCAGAGAAGCAACCAGATCGGGCCGCGCAGGTTCGGCAGCGTGCTCCCCGTCCACACCGTCGGCCACCGCGAGCGCGGCACTCTCCCCGTAGACCGCCCACAGCCAGTCCAGCGCGCCCTCTGGATCATCGAGCACAGCCGCGGGTAGTCGGCGGTCGTCGAGAATGCTCCAACTGAGGTGTCCACCGACAACTTCGAGGACCATCGCATCCAACGGAGCAAGAGCATCGGTGACCAGCGGACCATCACCGGGGACCACGGTCAGCACACCATCCGCGCGATCGAGCCGAATCATCAACTGGCCCTCGCTTCCTCGATATCGACCGTGCCGACCGTGAGCGCCTGCTTCACCCGAGCCCGATGATCGAGCATCACCGATCGCGCGACCCCGTCGAGCAGATCCCACAGCTCGACGGGGTCGAACACCGCCAGCTCCCGAACGTCACGCCCGTGCAACCGAACCCACAGCCTGCGCAGGTAGGGCTGCCACGGTGTCCGCAGTTCAGCGGCGACCGCAGCCAGCGGTCCACCCACCGCCGCACCGAGGTGCACCGAGTAGCGCCGCGCTTGCAGGACATACGCTTCCCGCCGCCATCGCGCGTTCACCACCGCGTGTGCCCGCGAACCGAAGCCGGGCTCAGCCGAACCCGCGACGTCCGCTCGCTGCCCGCTCGAGTCCCGATGCGCGGCTCCGGCGGGTACTCGCGCTTCTGGCCCATCCTGCCCCGGTACCGCGGACCATTCCCCACGAGCGCCGGACAGATCTGTCGCGACCAGGTCCGCCGCCACAGATACCGCCCCCAACGGTGAAAGGCCGAGGGCCAGTTCAGAACCCGCCGCCGCTGTCACACGAAGCGACTCGTCGAGCAACCCCCACGGCGAACAGCTCCGGGCCACCTCGGTGCTCACCAACGTCGGCAGGTCGGGCAGATCGGTCCGGTCGATGCTGCCCTGCAGAACGGTGAAGACACGTTCGTAGATGGTCCGGTCGAACGGGAGCGCGAGCGTGGCGGTCGACGCGGTGGCGCCAACGGCGGGGCTTGGTGGGCACTCGTGCACGGTCAGGCCGAGGTCATCGGCCCCGTGCACGGGATGCGCGCGCCACAGCGCGATACCCCGGTGGGTGCCCACTCTGTTTTCGATCAGCTCGTCGAGCAGTGGACCGGCGTCGGCGGGGTCGCCTTCGCGGGCCAGTGTGCTCGCGTCGAGTAGTTCGGTCAGCGCGGCGGCGAGTTCGCGCGCACCGAAGTTCGCCAGTGGGCGTCCGCGCCAGGCGGACTCGATGAGCGAGGTCAGCTCGGCGAGTCGATCGGGATCGGTCACCAGATTCTTCAGCGCTGTGGTGGTGCGACCGCCCGTCCCCTCGTGGACCTCGCGCAGCACCGCGACGGCGCGCTCGCGGGCATCCGCCCCCGGTTCACCGTGCAGCGTCGCCAGCTCGAAGCACCGCTGGAAGTACAGATCCTGCGCGTTCCCCTCGGTGATCCGCAAGGCGCGGCGCGCCTGCTTGAGCACGGTGAACCAGCTCGCGCACGCCCGTAGCGCGTCGGAACGGGCCAGCACCAGCGCGGTCAGCAAGGTGACGCCGTCGGCGTCGAGGACGCTGCCCGCGCACAACGGATGCTGCACCGGCCGGATGACCAGCGGATCGAGGATCAGTTTCACGGTGCGGCGCAGGGGCGCGCCCTGTGGGCCGCTCAGGGCGTCGACACCGTCGAGCCCGCGCCACACCTCGTCGAGCACCATGGCGCGGGGTCTTCGCATTCGACCAGGGTAACCGCAGGTCAGCCGAGTGTCCGAGGGAAAAGTTGGGATCGGTAGGCGGCGAACGATTTCTACCTTTCTCGCAACGGGTTCACCGACCCGCTCACACCGAGAGAACGGAAACACCATGAACACGAAGCTGATCGCCACCCTCGCCGCCGCCTCCGCCGCGACCGCCCTGTTCGTCACCGGCTGCGGCGACACCGGGAGCGCCACCAGCACCCCGTCGAGCACCGCCGCCCCCGCCCCGGCCGCAGGCAAGTCCACCGCCAGCGTCGACGGCAAGGAACTGACCGCCAAGTTCGACACCACCTGCGCCAAGCAGGCCGGAACCCTGGCGCTGGCGCTCACCGACATGGCCAACGGCACCTACGGCAACCTGTCGGTGAGCGCCACGCTCGAGGGCGAAACGGTGCAGGCCGTGGCCATCGCGGGCAGCCAGGGCGGGTCCAACGGCATGCCGTACGCCGTCGGCTACGGCAACGGCCAGCCGGGCGGCTCGGCCACCCTCGCCAAGGACGGCAACACCTACCGCATCACCGGCGAGGGCGTCGGCGCCCCCGACCTGACCAACCCGCTGGCGGGCCCGTCGACGGTGAAGTTCGACATCACCTTCGCCTGCTCGACCATCGTCGGCTGACCCGACCACCCGAACGCGATCCGGTCGCATCCATTCCGAGGAGAATCATGAAATCCAAGCTGCGTGCGGCCGCGGTCGCCTTCGGTGTCCTGTCCATCGGCTACTACCTGTACTACGGCCTCACCTACACCCCCGACGAATTCACCGGCAGCATGCTCGGCTGGGTCGGCCCGCAGATGGCGTTGCCCATCATCGCGCTGACCATCGTCCCGATGGTCTTCGCCTTCACCGGCGACGGCATCTTCGAGGCCTTCACCGGCCACAACAGCTCGCCCTTCCGGGACGGCGAGATCGGGATCGGCACCATCACCGCGTTCCGGCAGACCGGGGTGCTGCTGAACGACCAACCGCAGGTCAGGATCGAATTCCGGGTCGAAGGCGCCGACGGTAAGACCTTCGACTCGCACGCGAAGATGATCGTGCCGCTCACCGAACTCGCACTGCTGCGGCCCGGTGTGGTGCTGCCGGTGCGGTACCTGCCCGGCCGCACCGACAAGGTGGAGGTCGACCGTTCCGGCGACGCGGCCGCCGCCCAGCGCGCCATGAACGAGTCGCTCATCCGCAAGGGCATCACCACCCGCGACAAGCTCGACATCGCCGAGCGTGGCGTCGCCGCCCAGGCAGTGGTCCGCGGTCTCGATGTGCCCGGTCGCATCCGTGGCGGCTACACCGAGGTGGTGCTCGGACTGGTGGTCACCCGGCCCGACGGCAGCACCTTCCAGACGACCGCGGAGAAGTACCTGCCGCCGACGGCGATCGGATCGGTGCAGGTGGGACGCATCATCGGCGTCCACTACCTGCCGAGCAACGAACAGGAGGTGGTGATCTCACTGCCCATCAACGCCTGACCCACTCCCGACTCGGCGCGTGCTGCCCACGCGCCGAGTTTTGGTCGTGCGTTCACCTTCACGTTCCCGACGGCTCGCCTGCGCTGCCTACCGTGCCGGAAACCGCACTAATCAGGAGTAACCGTGAGTCTGAAACCGCTCGCCCTTTTCGTCACCCACGACGGTCAGTCGTCACGCTCGGCCATCACCTGCGAATACAAGTGCGGCAACGCCTGCTTCCACGAGGTCCCCAACACCTCCGACGGCGAGTACTTCGGCGATATCGTCGCCCGGCTGAACCGTCGAGGACTCATCAAGGGCGGTGCCGCCGCGGTGCTCGCCGTCGGCGCGGCGAGCATGCTTGCCGCCTGTGGCGACGACAGCTCCGAGACCGGTTCGGCCGGTTCGCCCGGCACCGGCACCGGCTTCACCCCGGTCGCCCCCAACAAGGAAGACGCCGTCGTCGTGCCCGAGGGCTACGAGCAGTCGGTGCTGATCCGCTGGGGTGACGCGGTGATCGAGGGCGCGCCCGCCTTCGATTTCGAGAAGCAGACTCCGGCCGCCGCCGCACAGCAGTTCGGCTACAACTGCGACTTCGCCGGTCTGCTGCCCATCGAGGGTGAGGCCGACAAGTACGTGCTCGTCGTGAGCCACGAGTACAGCACCGAGCCGATGATGTTCCGCGGCTACAACAAGGACGCCCCGACCCGCGAACAGTTCGAAATCGCGCTCGCCTCACACGGTTTGAGCGTTGTCGAGGTGCACGGGCAGGCCGGATCGGGTCAGCTGAAGCCGGTGTTCGGCAAGTACAACCGTCGTATCACCGCGACCACCGAGTTCGAGGTGCGTGGTCCGGCCGCCGGTAGTGCGCTGCTGAAGACCAAGGCCGATCCGACCGGCACCAAGGTACTCGGCACCCTGAACAACTGTTCCGGCGGTGTAACCCCTTGGGGCACGGTGCTTTCCGGTGAAGAGAACTTCAACCAGTACTTCGGCAACGCCGAGAAGGTGACCGACGCCGATGTCGTCAAGAAGCTCGAGCGCTACGGCATCGAGGGCGGTGCGTCCGAGCGCCGCTGGGAGACCTTCGACCCGCGTTTCGATCTCACCCAGGAACTCAACGAGGTGAACCGCTTCGGTTACGTCGTGGAGGTGAACCCGTGGGACGCGTCCTCGGCGCCGGTGAAGCACACCGCGCTCGGCCGCTTCAAGCACGAGGCCGCCACCATCCACGTCACCGCCGACGGCAGCGTCGTCGCCTACAGCGGTGACGACGAGCGCTTCGACTACATGTACAAGTTCGTCTCCGCCAAGAAGGTGCAGCCGGGCGTCGGCGCGTCGAGCATGCGCCACAACATGACCATCCTCGACGAGGGCACCCTCTACGTCGCCAAGCTCACCGGCGACCACGCCGCCGAGATCGACGGCTCCGGCAAGGTCCCCACCGGCGGTTTCACCGGCAAGGGCGAGTGGATCCGCCTGCTGGAGACCGGTGCCGACGGCAAGGGCAAGTCGTTCGTCGACGGCATGTCGGCCGAAGAGGTCGCCGTGTTCACCCGCCTGGCCGGTGACAAGGTCGGCGCGACCAAGATGGACCGCCCCGAGGACTTCGAGACCAACCCGAAGACCGGCAAGGTGTACGTGGCCCTGACCAACAACACCAAGCGCGGTGAGGACGGCAAGCCGGGCCCCGACGAGGCCAACCCGCGCAAGCTGAACAAGAACGGCCAGGTCCTCGAGCTCACCGACAACCACACCGGCACCGAGTTCACCTGGACGTTGCTGCTGGTCTGCGGTGACCCCGCCGCCGCCGACACCTACTTCAGCGGCTTCGACAAGTCCAAGGTCAGCCCCATCTCCTGCCCCGACAACCTGGCCTTCGATCCGTACGGCAACCTGTGGATCTCCACCGACGGCAATGCCCTGAAGTCCAACGACGGCCTGTTCGCCGTGATCCTCGACGGCCCCAACCGCGGTGAGACCAAGCAGTTCCTCACCGTGCCGCGCGGCGGCGAGACCTGTGGCCCGATCATCACCGAGAAGCAGGTCATCGTGTCCGTCCAGCACCCCGGCGAGTCCGACGACGCCACGGTCGACAAGCCCCTGTCGAACTGGCCCGACGGCGGCACCACCCAACCCCGCCCCTCGGTCGCGGTGGTCTGGAAGAAGAACGGCGGTCGCATCGGCGTCTGACCCACGCCGACACCCGATCTGCTGACGAAGCCGCTACCCGACTGGGCGGGTAGCGGCTTTGTCATGTCATCGGCGAGGGCGTTGGGCAGACCCGAAATACTTGCGGTATGTCTGAGGTGACGACGATCGAGGTTCCCAAGGCGGTCTGTGACAAGTTGCGGGCGTTCGCGGTTGCTCGCGGGCTCACGGCAGCACAGGCGATCGACGTGTTGATCGATGCGGCGGACGCCCGGCCGAAACCAACGATCGGGGGATATCGCAGTAACGATCCCTTGTCCGCTGAGGAGATCGATAAGGAACTCGGCGTTTGACGGCGGTTCACGTCATGTTCGGTAGATGTCGCGCCGATGGTTCACGTCGACAACCGTGACAACCTTGCGTTTGTCGTCGACGCGGTAGATCACACGGTACGTGCCGCGGCGCGCGGAGAACCGATCGTCCAAGGGTGCCTGAAGCCGCTTGCCGACCCGATATGGGTTGTCGAGCAGGGGGCCGGTCAGGAACTCGAAGACGGCTGCGGCCACCGTCTCGGGCAGCCGTTCGGTCAGCATCCGCCGGACCGTCGGCGTCGTCTCGAGCGTGTATTCGCTCACGCGCTGCGATGTGACATCGCGCGTCGCACCGCCATCGCCTCGGCCAGCTCGTCGGCGGTCACGATCTCGCCGCGCGCCAGCTCCGCGTCGGAGGCAATCAAGCGCCCGACCGTTTCCGGGTCGGACAGAATCTCGATCGTTTCCTCCATCGACGCGAGGTCTTCGACGGCCATCAACACTGCTGCGGGCTCGCCGTGCACAGTGATCGTCACCCGTTCGTGCTGGCCGCGAACCCGAGCGACCAGCTCTGAGAGCGTTGCCTTCGCTTCAGCCAGCTTCATAGTCACAAGTATGACCATAATCCGCGTCGATGCAAGCTAGCCCAGCCAGTCGAGGACGGAGGCGGCCGTCCAGGACTGTTGCATGCTGCCGAGCGGGGCGCCGGTGAAGGGTTCGTAGTACTCGGCGAAGGAGCCGTCGGCGGCTTGGCGGAGGCCTTCGGCGCGCAGGAGGTAGGCGCGTTCGGCCCAGCCTCGGCGGGCGAAGGCCCAGGAGAACAGCCAGCTCATGACCGGCCAGACGGGGCCGCGCCAGTATTCGCGGGGGCGGAAGTCCTTCGCGACGGGGGACGTCGAGGGTGGCAGGGCGTAGCGCAGGTCGGGGTGACCGCAGAAGCGGGGGCCCTCGAAGATGTTGAGCAGGGCGCGTTCTGCCGGGCGGGGGAGGCCGCCCGAGATCAGCGGCGCGAACATCGCCAGTGTCTCGGTGCTGATCCAGCGGCCCAAGCGCACATCGTAATCCCGTGCGGCACCGGTTCGTTCGTCGGCGGTGGCTACCACACCCTTGCGGAAACGTGCGGCCCAGCCGTGTAGTTCGCGCACATCCGAATGCGGCTGCTTGTACTCCTCGCCGATATCGGCGAGCACCTCGCAGGCCAGTGCGAAGATCGCCGAGACGAACACGTCCTCCACGGCGAAACTCATCACCGAGGTGAGCTGGAAGTCGTCGTAGTTGGCGCGGCGCATCTGTTCGACCAACCACAGGTACCGGTCGTACTCGCGATCGCTCGGGCGCTGCGTCGGATCGGAGATGATCGCCGTATCCGCGCGACGGTAGGGCGGAAGATCAAGGCCGGGAACGACATTGGCGTAGGCGCGGTCCCAGCGCGGCGAGTTGTCCATGCCGGACTCCCACCCGTGGTACAGCGTGATCCGCCCGTTCTCCTTGGGGTCGCGTGCATGGGCCAGCCACCGATGCCAGCGCACCAGATCCGGCCAGCGCCGATTCAGGAACTCCTGCGCCACCGCCCGCGTCGAACGCCCGTGCCTGCGCGAATGGTCGAGAATGCGCTGCACGGCGATGGCATGCACCGGCGGCTGGGTGATACCGGAGGTGTCGGGCCCCTCGGGCGCGTTGGCGGCCAGTTTGCGACATTCCCAGCGTGCGGGCCCCGGGAAATACCCGTCGACACCGTTGGCGAACACGATGTGCGGGATCATCCCGTTCTTCCACTGCGCCGACAGCAGCGTGTCGAGCTCGACGACCGCCCGTTCCACGCTCAACGGCGCGAGCCCGACCGCGACGAACGCCGCGTCCCAGCTCCACATGTGCGGATACAGGCGCGGCGCGGCACTGGTCATGGTGCCCAGGTCGTTGCCGCGCAGGAGGTAGGCGGCGCGTGCCGCGAGCTGCGTCGGCGTGAAACCCGGGTCGGTCATCTCCCTATTCTGCGGCGGAGCAGCACCGACGGCATCTCGACATGACTGTGACGATCAGTACCCGGTGTCGCGGGTGGCATTCTGCGACGCTGTACCGACCGAGCTGAGCATGGTGGTGATGCACAACCCGAGCACCAGGTTGATCACCGCGGTCGCGATCTTGGCCTCGATATCGGCGACGAAGGTGAACGGCAGGATCACCGCCACGGCCGTGAGCAGCAGGCAGATCCAGGTGAAGAACGTCATCGGGCTCGGCATCGCCAGCAGCAGCACCATCAGCAGCGCGGTGGCCAGCAGGGCGGCACCGGCGGCGGCGACGGCATACGAGGTGGTCGAGACGGTGCCGTAGGCGCCCGCGCCCTCCGGGGAGAGGATCGCGATACCGAGCACACCGCGCACGAGCATGATCGCGACGACCGCCAGCAGCGCGGCCACCACGGCCGTCCCGATGCCACCCGCCCACAGCTTGCCCACATTGACCTTGGGCTCCTGCGGTTCACCCGGCTGCGGGGCGTACTGGCCCTGGCCGTAGTGCGGCTGGCCCTGCTGCGGATACTGCGGGTCCGAGGGTCCGTAGTTGTACCGGGGATCGGTCATAGTGCGACGGTACTAGTGCGCGCCGACATCCGCCCGAGGAACGCCCAGGTGTCGGTCCGTCCGCACCGGTTTAGCGTGGGACACATGACGGTGACAAGTACTCCAGCCCCGAACGCCCTCATCACCGGCGCGAGCCGCGGCCTGGGCGCCGCCATCGCCCGTGAGCTCGCGCCGACCTACGAGTTGCTGCTCGGCGCCCGCTCCGCCGACGCGCTCACCCCGATCCTGACCGAACTGCCGGACGCGACCGGCTGGCCGGTGCCGCTCACCGACTATCCGGCTGTCGCCGAAGCCGCCGCGCACATCGAGCGGCTCGACGTGCTCGTGCACAACGCGGGTATCGCCGACCTCGGCACCGTCGCCGAATCCTCGCTCGACCAGTGGCGCAACACCCTCGAGGTGAATCTGATCGCCGTCGCCGAACTCACCAGGCTGCTGCTTCCCGCGCTGCGCGCCGCGAACGGGCATGTGGTGCTGATCAATTCGGGCGCGGGGCTGCGGGCCAATGCGGGGTGGGGTTCGTACGCGGCGAGCAAGTTCGGGTTGCGGGCCTTCGCGGACGCATTGCGCCTGGAGGAGCCGCAGTTGCGCGTCACTTCGGTATTCCCCGGTCGCATCGATACCGATATGCAGCAGGCGATCGTGGCCGAGGAGGGGCGGGAGTATCGGCCGGAGGAGTTCCTGACCGCTGAAACGGTGGCACGGGCGGTGCGAAATGCCGTCGACACACCGCGCGACGCCCACCCGACCGAAATTGTGCTCCGTCCTCGGTGATATTGGCGCCAGCCCTGTGGTTCGCTGTGCCACAGTGGCGCCGCAGCTCGCTCTGCAACAGACTGACCAGGGGTTACTCGAGGACGAACACCCTACGCAGCCGATCGTGTTCGCGGAGTCAAGCGCCGAGAACCGCGGCGCCAGCCGCTATGTCACAGTGAGGAGGAGTGGATGGACAGACGTCGAATGCTGACCTTGCTCGCCGCGGGGACGGTCGGGGCGCTGGCCGGTTGTGCCAGCGCGGGCGGCGAGACCGCGCCCGTCGGCGAGGCGGTCGTGCCGGTCCCACCGCCGCCCGCACCGACGCCGAAGCAACCGGTGCTGCCTCCGCCGCCGAGTGGTCCGAAGTCGATCATCGGCGCCGAGACGATCACCGCCCTGCCCGGCCAGGGCTCGAGCATGGCACTCACCGTCGACGACGGCGCCAGCCCGGAGGTGGTCGGCGCCTACATCAAGTGGGCGGAGGACACCGGCGCCCGCTTCACCTTCTTCGTCACCGGTTCGTTCGAAGCCTGGACCATCCACCGCGATGCCCTGCGCCCGCTGGTCGACTCGGGCCAGATCCAGCTCGGCAACCACACCTGGTCGCACGCGGCGCTCACCAAGATCGGCACCGACGGTGTCGTCGACCAGTTGAGCCGCACGAAAACGTTCTTGCACAACAACTTCGGCGTGGACGGAACACCGTACTACCGCCCGCCCTTCGGCTACCACAACGCCACGGTCGACAAGATCGCCGCCGACCTCGGCTACACCGTGCCGACCATGTGGTACGGCTCGCTGTCGGACTCGGGTCTCATCACCGAGGAGTACCTGATGGAATGCGCCCGAAAGTATTTCGCCGCCCAGACCATCATCATCGGCCACGCCAACTTCCCGCCGGTCACCCACTGCTACGGGCAACTCGTGGACATCATCCGCGAACGCAACCTGTCGCTGGTCACCCTGAACGACGTGCTGGAGGTCCGCAGCTGACGGTCGTATTCCGGTGACCTGGTTTCGCACGAACATGGGTAACTCGTCGGGTACCAGCTGACCCACCCACCGCGCAAAAGCTTGCCGCGTCCCCAACTCTCCCCGCACCCGAGTCTGGCCGAAAGGCACGGGGAGGCGGGTCGGTCCGCGGCGGTTACGGCACGATGTTGACCATCTTGCCGGGCACGACGATCACCTTGCGGGGTGCGGCGCCCTCGAGCAGCGCGACCACCTTCTCGTCGGCCAGTGCCGCCGCTTCGATCGCGGCCGGGTCGGCATCGGCGGGAACCTGGATCCGGCTGCGCACCTTGCCCTTCACCTGGATCGGGTACTCCACCGAATCCGCCACGAGCAGCGCCGGATCGGCGGTCGGGAACGGGCCGTGGGCCAGGGAAGCGGTGTGGCCCAACCGTTCCCACAGTTCCTCGGCGATGTGGGGTGCCAGCGGAGCGAGCATCAGGACCAGCGGTTCCACGGCGGCACGCGGTGCGCCGTCGGGGTAGTTCTTGGTCAGGTGGTTGGTGAGCTCGATCAGTTTCGCGCCCGCCGTGTTGTCGCGCAGGGCGGCCAGATCCTCGTCGACACCGGCGATGGTGCGGTGCACCAGCCGCAGCGTCTCGTCGGACGGTGCGGCGTCGGTGGCCTTCACCGCGCCGGTCTCCTCGTCGACGACCAGTCGCCACACGCGCTGCAGGAAGCGGTGCGCGCCGACGACGTCCTTGGTCGCCCACGGACGCGAGGTGTCCAGCGGTCCCATCGACATCTCGTAGAAGCGGAAGGTGTCGGCGCCGTACAGGTCGCACATCTCGTCGGGGGAGATGGCGTTCTTGAGCGACTTGCCGATCTTGCCGTACTCCTGGGCCACCTCGATCTCGACGCCGTCGGGACCGGTCCAGAAGAACTTCGCGTCCCGCTCGACCACCTCGGCAGCGGGCACGTAAGCGCCACGTTCGTCGGTGTAGGCGTAACCCTGCACGTAACCCTGGTTGTACAGGCGGCGGTAGGGCTCGCTGCCCGACACATCGCCCAGGTCGAACAGCACCTTCTGCCAGAAGCGCGCGTAGAGCAGGTGCAGCACCGCGTGCTCCACGCCGCCCACGTACAGGTCGACACCACCGGGGTCGTTCGGGCCGTGCTTGTCGGTGCGCGGACCCAGCCAGTACTTCTCGTTCTCCTCGGCGCAGAACGTCTCGGTGTTGGTCGGGTCGGCGTAGCGCAGCTGGTACCAGGAGCTGCCCGCCCAGTTGGGCATGACGTTGGTGTCGCGGCGGTACCGCTTGGGTCCGTCGCCCAGGTCGAGTTCCACGTTCACCCAGTCGGTGGCCTTGGCCAGTGGCGGGGACGGCTCGGAATTCGCGTCATCGGGGTCGAAGGTGACCGGCGCGAAGTCCTCCATCTCCGGAAGTTCCACGGGCAGCATGGATTCCGGCAGGGCGTGCGCGACACCGTCGGCGTCGTAGACGATGGGGAACGGTTCGCCCCAGTACCGCTGCCGCGCGAACAGCCAGTCGCGCAACTTGTACTGGATCTTTCCGGTGCCGTGGCCCTCGGCCTCCAGGCGACCGATCATGGCCGCCTTCGCCTCGTCGACCGAGAGTCCGTTCAGGAAGCCGGAATTCACCAGCTCGCCCGCGCCGGACCAGGCCGCCTCGGTGAGGTCGCCGCCGGAGATCACCTCCGCGATCGGCAGGCCGAGGGTGGTGGCGAAGTCCCAGTCGCGCTGATCGTGGCCGGGCACGGCCATGATGGCGCCGGTGCCGTAACCACTCAGCACGTAGTCGGCGATGAAGATCGGCACCTGACGGCCGTCGGCGGGGTTGGTGGCGTAGGAGCCGAGGAAGACGCCGGTCTTCTCCTTGTTCTCCTGTCGCTCCAGATCCGACTTGGCCGCGATCGACTTCCGGTACGCCGCAACGGCTTCCGCCGGGGTGGCACTGTCGTTGGTCCAGCGGGTGTCGGTGTCGGCGGGCCAGGCGGCGGCGGTCAGCGTGTCGACCAGCTCGTGCTCCGGCGCGAGCACCACATAGGTGGCGCCGAACAGGGTGTCGGGCCGGGTGGTGAACACCTCGATGGTCTCACCCTCGGGCGCGGCGAAACGCACCTGCGCACCGCGCGAACGCCCGATCCAGTTGCGCTGCATGGACTTCACGTTGTCGGGCCAGTCCAGCTCGTCCAGATCGTCGACGAGGCGGTCCGCGTAGGCGGTGATCCGCATCATCCACTGCCACATGCGCTTACGGAACACGGGGAAGTTGCCGCGTTCACTGCGCCCGTCGGCGGTGACCTCTTCGTTCGACAGCACCGTGCCCAGGCCGGGGCACCAGTTCACGATCGAGTCCGACTGGTAGACAAGACGATACGAATCCAGCAGCGCCGCACGTTCGGCGGTGCCCATCGAGGCCCAGTCGCCCTCGGGCACCGGACGCACGCCGCTGGCGAACTGCTCTTCCAGCTCGGCGATCGGCCGGGCGCGACCGACCTCCTGGTCGTACCAGGCGTTGTAGATGCGCAGGAAGATCCACTGGGTCCACCGGTAGTACTCGGGATCGGTGGTGGCGAAGGAGCGACGCGGGTCGTGGCCCAGGCCGAGGCGGTCCAGCTGACGCTGCATCGTCGCGATGTTCGACTCGGTGGTGACGCGCGGGTGCGCACCGGTCTGCACGGCGTACTGCTCGGCGGGCAGGCCGAAGGCGTCGTAGCCGAGCGCGTGCAGCACATTGCGTCCGCGCATGCGGTGGTAGCGGCCGAACACGTCGGTGGCGATGTAACCCAGCGGGTGGCCCACATGCAGACCGGCGCCCGAGGGGAACGGGAACATGTCCTGGATGAACAGCTTGTCGTCGGGGGTGTCACCCGCGAGCGGCCCGACCGGGTTGGGGGCGTTGAAGGTGCCGCGCTCGGCCCAGGTGCGCTGCCAGCGCTGTTCGATCCGCCCCGCGAGCTCGGCGTTGTACCGGTGCTGAGGTACGTCACTCTCGGTCGCACGAGTGTCCTGCACGGTCCCGCCTTCTTGTTCTCGCCGATCAGGGGTAAACATCGTCTAACAGGGTAGAACGTCGTGGCGAGTTCATTTCCGAAGGGCCGGGTGGCGAGGCGCGCTGTGTGACGGGTCACCCGCACGGGGAGCGCCGGATATGTGGCGTGCACGGGTGCGCTAGCCTGCATGAATGGTCGTCGTCGCTCTCCTGCTCTTCGCGCTGGCCGCGGTCGCCGTCACGACCGGTGTGCTCGGGCTGCTCGGCAAGTTGCCCCGCAATCGTTTCCTCGGTGTCACCACCGAGGCGGCCCTGCACAGCGACGACAACTTCCGCATCGCCAACCGCATCGCCGCCCCCACCTCCGTCGGCGCGGGCGCCCTGCTCTTCGCCGGTGGCCTCGTGGTCCTGGTCGCGGGCGGTTTCGCCGCCCTCGGCGTGGCCGCCGCCGTCGCCGTGATCGCGATCTTCACCCTCGGCGCGGGCGCGAACGCCGCCGCCCGCACCGTCGAACCCCTCCTGCCCCCCGCCCCCGTCGGCGGCTGCGGCTCCTCCTGCGGCAGCTGCTCCCTGCGCGACACCTGCGCTCCCGCCAACTGAGCGTCATCCCAGGGCGGCAGCGGGCAGAATCGTCACCTTGCCCTTCTCCAACACGTAGATCGTGCGGGTGACCGGGTCCATGACCATGTCGCGGGGTTCGGTGAGCGAGCGGGTCGCGCGGATCTCGTCGGTCGACAGATCGACGGACATCATCTGATCCGCGCCTGTGGCGGCGTCTCGCATGATGTAGGCCCTGTTCGTGGCAGTGTCGAAAGCCGCCTCATAGGTCGGCCGTGGTAGGCCGGGATCCGGCGGCGTGGCGGACCCGTTGTGAGCGTGCAGCTCGCCGGTAGCGGTATCGAGGATGTCGACTCCACCCTGGGCGTCGAGCACCCGCAGTGTCCGCCGATCCTTGTCGAAGTCGGCCTGCACCAGTTCCGTCGTCGACCATTCGAGCAGCTCTTTCCGCTCCTGCGTCACCGGATCGATGGATTCCAGTGACGGCCCCGCCAGATAGAGGAGCTTCGTGACCGGGTCGACCGCGATGTCGTTCGGGGAAAACACCGAGGCGGGCACGGTGGAACTCACCGCATCGGCGCCCTGTGGCACCACCCCGATGACCGAGCTGTAGCGATGCCCCCGCGCATCCTCGATGTGTCTTCTGTCGCCGAGAACGTATGCGGTGTGGGTGCTTTCGTCGACCGCTACTCGCGCTGCGTAGGAACCGACCTCGATCTGCGATCGGATGGTGTTGGTCGAGCCGTCGACCACCGTGAGCACGCCGTGGTCGAGTTGCCGATCGAGCGGGCTGACCAGATGGACCGTGCGCGCGCCCGGGTCGACGGCGATGTCGGTAGCGGAATGGGGGAGCGGAATCGTCGCGGTGATCGTGTGGGTCGACAGATCGATGACCATCAGTTGGTGCACGTAGGCGTCCGAGTCGCCGTTCGCGTGCTCGGTCGTCGCGGCATACAAGATGCGTGCGGCCGGGTCGATCGCCAGCACACCGAAGAAGACACCGTCGGCGACCGGAATGGTCGGCAGCACACCGTGACCCTCGACGTCCGCGCAAGACGGGGTGGACATGCTGACGGCTGCCACGGCCAGCAGTCCGCTGATCGCGCGTAGCCGCCGATGGCGAGGCTGCTGTGTACCCATGTCGTCCCCCTGGATGAAGATGGCCCGGCGAGAGATCAACCTAGCGCGTGGGACAGCGGTCGAGGTTTGTCTATGTGCGCCGAGGGTGTGCTTCCGGTACAACGGAAGTAGGTACTACCGGGGGGTTCATGATGATTTTCGGAGTGGTTGTTCTCGTAGCGTTCGCCGGGGTGGTCGCGGTCGGCTTCATTCCGCTGCTCGGCATCGTCTTGTTCGTGATCGCGGCGGTGCTGTTGGTCGTCGGCATCGTTCAGTCGCGGCGTGAGCAGGTCTTGATGAAGAAGTCGCCGGTACGTCGGGCCGGTGCGGCGGGCACTGCTGGCGGCGGGTGGTCGGCCGGAGGGTTCTTCGTCTGGGGTGGTGACGGCGGTAGCTCCGGTGACGGCGGTGGTGGCGGCGGTGGATGCGGCGGCGGTGGTGGCGGCTGCGGTGGTGGCAGCTGAAGACCGGCGCTGCTAGGTCGCGGTAAGCGAATCACAAGGCCGCGCCCCTAGATTCGGGATCGACAGGCAGATCCCGGACCAGGAGGAGCCATGAGTTTCGTCGATATCGTCGGTGGCGTGCTGGCGTTCGTGATCGCGTTGCTCGGCATCGCGATGGTGTTCGTCGTGCCGAGCGTCATCCTGGTCGCTGTCGTGCGCGCGATCACCGACTCGAGGCCGACCTACGGGGGCTACCGTCCGGACCCTCGGCAGCGTGGGAACCGGCACAACCCGTGGTCCAGTGGTAGCGACTGGACTTACAACAGCGGCTATTCGAGCGGCGGCTGGTCGGACGGTGGTTCGTCCGGGAGCAGCGGCTGCGATTCGGGGTCGAGCTCGTCGAGTGGTTGCGGCGGGGGCAGCAGTAGCAGCTGCGGCGGGGGCAGCGGCTGCTGATGTCACGCGCCGGGTGGGGGCGGCACCCGGCGCGACAGCGGCGCACCCGTCGGGTTCACATAGAGCACGAGGATACGGACCTCGGAGGTGCCGTTGTTGCGGGCGACGTGCGCGTTGTCCGGCCCGCTCGGCTCCCGGAACACCCGGAACCGGCGGTACTCGGCGTGCCCGCGAGCAATGTAGGGGTGATCGAGCACACCCCGGGTGACCAGCACGAACAGTGTCCCGTCGTGGAAATGCCAGCCGCTGGTCCCGCCGGGAACGATGCGGGTGCGGCGGACGACGATGTCGCGGCCCGCCAACCGCAGGCGCAGCAGCGTGCGGCTGGCGGTGCCGACCGCCGGAGCCGGGTTGGGGACGAACTCTCGGGTGCACCTGCGGGTCATGCCGTCATGAAACCACCTCCGCGCAAACCCGCCAGGGCGGCGTGCACGGCGCGTCCCGCCACCGGATCACCCACCGCGATGCGGGCACTGCCGTCGGCGTAGGCCTTGGCAGCGATCCCGGCCCGGCGCAGCGCGGTCGCCACGCCGGGGCCGGGCACGTACAGGAAATTCGCGTGACTCTCCGGGATGTCGAACCCGCACGCCCGCAACGACAGCCGCAGCACCTCGCGCTCGCGGTTGATGCGGTCGACCCGTTCATTCAGCTCATCACCGGCCGCGTAGGCGGCCCGCACGGCGGCGACCGAGGCGGTGGCCACCCCGAACGGCAACTGCTGCGCGCGCACCCGCTCGATGAGCGCGCCGCGCCCGACGCAGTAGCCGATACGCAATCCCGCCAGTCCGTACGCCTTGGAGAAGGTGCGAAGGATGAGCAGATTCGGATGCCGGACCAGCAGCATGTGCGGGTCGAGCCGGTCGCCCGCCGCGAGGAATTCGACGTAGGCCTCGTCGAGCAGCACCGGCACCCGCTGCGGCAGCGCCGCGACGAATTTGCGCACCGCGCCCGCCTCGAGCACCGTCCCGGTCGGATTGTGCGGTCGGCACAGCACCACGAGGGCGGTCCGCCGGTTCACGGCGCGCCGCATGGCGCTGAGGTCCTGGTTGCCGGACGGGTCGAGCGGCACCGGGACGACCGTCATCCCGGCCATGTCCGCCATGATCGGATAGCCGTCGAATGTCGGTGTGCTCGTGACGAGTTCACCGCTGCCGAGGGCACGCATCACCTGCAGGGCGACCCCGGTGGCCCCGGCGCCGACCACCACGTCGGCGGAGGAGACCCCGAGATGGGTGGCGATGATCCGTGGCAGTTCCTGTGGCAGGAACTCGGGGTACCGATTCGCCTCGCGCAGAGTCGCGTTCACGGCGGTGAGCACGGAAGGCAGCGGTGGGAAAGGATTCTCACTGAGGCCGAGGTCGAAGACGGTCGGCGCCGGTTCGGCGCGAAACCGTTGCGAGGGAAGGGTCGGCTCGACCAGCCGCACACTCATCGCCCCGCACCCCACCGCACCGCCGCGGCCCCGGCGAAATCACCCGCGTGCGCGAATGCCGACAGCAGAACCACCGACCCGTTGCGCAGTCGTCCGGCCTGGTTCTCCACATCGAGTGTCACCGGAATGCCTGCGGCGAAAAGGTTTCCGCACCGGTCGAACGTGTCCGGATGACGGTCGGCGGGCAATTCCAGCGCATCGTGCCAATTGCGCAGGAACAGCCGATTGGGCTGATTGGTGACGAAGGCGTCGATATCGCGACCCTTCACCCCGATCCGATCACACACCGTGAGTGCCACTTCCGGGACGAGCCGGTTTCCCCGCGCGAACACCTTGGTGATCTTCGATTCGGAGAAGCTCACGCATCCCTGGCCCTCGCCGGGTTCCCAGTATTTGCGGGTGCCGTTGGTTGTGAAGTCCATGTCACCGGCGAACTCGGGGTAGGTGCGGCATTCGATATCCAGGATCGGCGCCGAATCATCCTTGCGCAGCAGACCGATTCCGCACCCGTCGCCGGGCACGGGTGCCTGGGCGAGCTTGCGGATATCGGGCTGGGTGAACACCGGGCCCGCGCAATTCTGCACCGCGACGATCAGCGCCGTCTTCGCGTCACTGGTCGCCATCATCATTCGCGCCATGGCCATCATCTGCACGAAGGCCGCGCAGCCGCTGTTGTGCACGTCGAGCACCTGCGCCGGGCGCGCTCCGAGCCTGCGGGCCAGCTCGGGGGCGGCTCCGAGCACCGGATTGTCGGGCAGTTGGGTGTGGGTGATGATGATGTCGATCTCGGCGGCGAGGTCGGCGCCGTGGCGCTCGCGCAGCACGTCGAAGGCGCGTTCGGCCATGTCGACGGCGGTTTCGTCGCGTCCGACATGGTGGCGGCCCGAGGGCGAACGGAACATCACGTTCTTGGCCATCCGCTCCGAACGGGAGAACTGGGTGAAGTATTCGGTGGGCACCGGGTCACCGGGCAGGTAACTCGCGACGTCGACCAGACTCACAGACGGCATGTTCACTGCATCCACTCCGGCTTGATCGGCAGCCCGTTGGCCGCGCGGTATTCACAAATGGCTTTGAGGTTGTCCAGCTCCAGCTGGTGACCGGCGGAGAACATCTCCCAGAAATCCCCGACCCACACCGGTCGTTTCGGCGGCGCGGTCTCGGGATAACCGTTCTCGTCGTAGAAGGGGTGCTTGCAGTTCACCCACAGCACCACCGAACCGGGCTTGTCGAACACGACCTGCGCGTCGACCACCCGCATCAGGTAGATCATCCACAGGTGTTCTGACTGGTCCCACGCGCAGTGATAGTCGACGGTCATGGCGTCGGGATGGGCGACGGTGCGGGTGAAACACTTGGTCGCGTCGCCGAGCCGGTCGTAGGACAGCCACAGCCCCGGCTCGTCGGTCTCGGTGAAACCGCGCAGGCTGTAGGTCCATTCCTCGAGCGAGCGGGTGTCGGCGAGATATTCGTAGACCGCGCGCGGCGGCGCGTCGATATAGGTCTGGACCGGGCAGTAGTCGCCGAAGATCTGCTCGTGCGGGTACACCGAACGCAGCATGTCCATGATGATCGGCGTAGTGGCCTCGCGATCGGAATTCTCGATGCGCAGCACGCCGGGCACCACCTGGTCGGGAATGTCGCTCAGGGCGGGCAGGGCACTTGTTGTCACGGTGTTCTCCTCGATGTTCAGGAAAGGAAGGGCAGGAACGGCGGGATTTCGTCGGGGTCGCAGAGGATTTCGACGAACGACGGTCCGTCGGTGGTCAGGCAGTGCCCCAGGGTGGTGTCGAGTTCGGCGGGGTCGTCGACGGTGTACGCGGGTAGTCCGGGGAACATGGCGGCGATACCGGCACCGAGGTGGGTGGGGCGGAATCGGTTGAAGCTGTATCGATCTCGGTAATAGATCTGTTCACGGGTGACGCACATGGCGTGCGCGTTGTTGTTGAACACCACGAAGGTGATCGGCAGGTCGTATTCGACGGCGGTGTGGATCTCCATGCCGTGCATGAAGAACGACCCGTCACCGGCGATCACAACGGTGCGGTTGGCGGCGCCGCGGGCGAACGCGGAACCGATTCCGGCACCGAACGCGTAACCCATGCCACCCATGCCGAGCGCGACGACGAATCGTCCACCCTCGGGCACCCGGAGGTAATGCACCACCGAGGCGCCGGTGTTACCCGCGTCGGCGAAAATGTCGGCGCCGTCGGGCAATTCACGCTGAATCGCCTCCACGACCGTGCGGTAACGCAAGCCCGGCCCGTCGGCGGCCGGGACGGACATGAAGGTGAGGTCGGTGTTGTGCGGTTCGGGGTGTGCGGAACCCTGGCCGACCGTCGGTTGCTCGGGCTGTCGGGCCAGGAAGGTCGCGAGGTCGGTGTTGCGGGGTTCGGACGTGTACCCCTGGCCGACCCCGGGGTGCTCGGACCGCAGGACAGTCAGCGCGGTCGCGAGGTCGGTGCTCGTCGCGTGCGTAGCGGGCAGGTAGGGGGGCAGTGCGCCGACGCTGAGCAGGGGTAGCCCGGCGAGGGCGTGGTCGAGGCCCGCGCGGGCGGTGACCGGGAGGCGGGTGCCGACCAGCAGGCAGGCACTCGCCGATTCCAGCGCCTCGCGCAGGTCGGCGTGACCCATGCTGCCCGCGACGCCGCAGAAGCCGGGGCCGGTGTCGGCGTACACGTCCTTCGCGTCGGGCGCCACGCCGATCGAGGCGTCGAGGGCCGCGACCAGGGTCGCGAGTTCGGTCCGGGCATTGTCCCGGGCGACCTGATCGCCAGCGATCACGACGACCTTCCCGGTCCGGCGGGCGGCGGCAAGTTCAGCGGTGAGCTCGGTGAGCTCGGCGGTCTCGGTGGGGTCGGCCGGAGGCTCGGCGAGCTCGTCGGGCCGGTCGACCTGGGGGGTCGCGGCGGCGCTCGGCAACCCGCGACTGTCGGGGCGCGGAGCGGCCATGGTGTGGGCATCGCCAGCTCGACCGGGATCGACCCGACCTGTCGCGCACCACTCCGGCATCGCCTGCTGCTGAATGTCCTTGGGCAGCAGCAATACCGCGGGCCCACCACGTTCGGCCGCCGCGACGGCGTCGGCGAACTGTCCTGGTACTTCGGCCGGATCGGTGACCCGGGCGCAATACCGGCTGACGGTCGCGAACAAGGCCGCGGCGTCGAGCGATTCGGCCAGCCCGCTCGAATCCTGGAACGCGCCGAGGCCGTCGAGAGTCGTCGGCGGCTGACCGACCAACGCGAGCACCGGCACCCGTGACGTGAACGATTCGGCGAGCCCGGCAACGAGATTCAGCGCCCCGCCGCCCGACGTGGCCGCGACGACCCCGAGTCCACCGGTGCTGCGCGCGTACCCGTCGGCCATGGTCGCCGCCGAGAACTCGTGTTTGGCGATGATCCCCGCCGGACGGCCGCCCGCGTCGAAGATCGCGTCGTAGAGGTCTTCGATATTGGCGCCGTCGACGCCGAAGATCTGCCCGATGCCCCGGTCGGCCACCGCCCGCACCAGGTAGTCCACCACTCGCTCCGGCATCGGCAACTCCTTGTCCCCACGCGATCCACGGCGGTGATCACCGCCGTCACCTGGGATTACGAGGCGTGCCGAAGCCGAGTTCAGAGGGTGGGTGAATACCAGCCCTTGTGTGTACGTATACATCTATGTATATTGAGTTCATGCCCAACAAGACGATCTACGTAGCCGACGACGATCTGCCGGTCTTCCAGCGGGCGCAGGAGCTCGTCGGCGGCAACCTCTCCAGCACGGTGGTCGGCGCGCTGCGCAAGCTCATCGAAACGGAGGAGGGGCGGCTGGCCGGATTCGACGAGATCGTCCTCCGGGTGGGTCGTGACGGCGTGCGGCAGGTGCGTTTCCAGGGCGTGCTGCTGGGTGAATGGCGCGACATGACCGACAAGCGGTCGCTGCGCCAGCAGGTGTATCGCAGCCGCAAGGGCAAGTTCGTGCTCGCCACCCATACCGCGAACTGGAAGGACTACCCCGCCGACGACCTCGGTGACCTCAAGGACTGGAAGAACTGGCGGCGCCTGCTCGGCATCGGCGACCAGGCCACCGACTGGGGCGACTACGAGTACGAGATCCTCGACGACCTGAAGGATCTGCGGGACCGCATTCCCGACAATCTGTACCGCAAGGTCGAAGAGGTCACCGCGCACCCGCGCATCGAAGACCTCGACATCTAGCGCCCGGCAACAACTCTCACCGACACCGCGGCCCCGAGGGGGTGGTGTGGCTAAAACATGCACTTATTCGCACCAATGAATGCTATTCTCTGGAAAGGGACGACCATGGTCCATCCGGCCATCACCGCCCGCGGCCTGCGCAAGGCCTACGGCGACCACGCGGTTCTCGACGGCATCGACCTCACCGTCGCCGAGGGCACGATCTTCTCGCTGCTCGGCCCCAACGGCGCGGGCAAGACCACTACCGTGCAGATCCTCACCACGCTGATCGGCGCCGATGCCGGGGAGATCAGGGTCGGCGGCCACGACGCGAGCGCCGAGGTGGACGACGTACGCGAACTCATCGGCGTCACCGGACAGTTCGCCGCCGTCGACGAACTGCTCACCGGCCGCGAGAACCTCGAGCTCATGGGCGCCCTCAACCATCTCCCGAAGAAGGAGATCCGCGCTCTGGCCACGGAGCTGCTGGAACGCTTCGATCTCGTCGAGGCCGGTGACAAGCCCGCGAGCACCTACTCCGGCGGCATGACCCGCAGGCTCGACCTGGCCATGACCCTTGTCGGCGACCCGCGCGTCATCTTCCTGGACGAGCCGACCACCGGCCTCGATCCGCGCAGCCGCCGGTCGATCTGGGACATCATCCGCACACTCGTCGACGATCTCGGCGTCACCGTCTTCCTCACCACCCAGTATCTGGAGGAAGCCGATCAGCTCGCCGACCGCATCGCGGTGCTCGACCAGGGCCGCATCGTCGCCGAGGGCACCGCGGCCGAACTCAAACGGCTCATCCCCGGCGGACACATCCGCATCGACTTCGCCGACCACGCGCGCCTCGACGCCGCCCGGTCCGCCCTCGGGTCCTCGGCGCAGGTGCTCGAAGGCAGCGACGGCCTCACCCTCGCCGTGCCGGGAGACGGTGGTGTGCGGTCGCTGCGCGCCGTGCTCGACGTCCTCGACGCCCATCGCATCGAGGCGGGTGGTATCTCGGTGCACACGCCGAATCTCGACGACGTATTCCTCACCCTCACCGGCAAGCCGACCACCCAGGAGACCGTGCGATGACCACCAAGACTGTTCGGCGCGATCATTCGTTCGCCGACACCATGACGATGTTGCGCCGCAACATCACTCATGCCAAGCGCTACCCGAGCATGACCTTCAGCATCATCATCATGCCGATCGTGCTGCTGCTGGTGTTCAACTACGTCTTCGGTGGCGCGCTCGAAAAGTCCTCCGGCGGTGAGTACATCGACTATCTCGCGCCCGGCATGCTGTTGTTGCTGCCCGCCTACATGACCGTGTCGGTGGCGGTGTCGATAGCCACCGACGCGAGTAAGGGCATCGTGAACCGCTTTCGGGTGATGGCGATTTCGCAGTCCTCCATGCTCACCGGGCATGTGCTTGGCGCGCTCATCCAGGCGATGGCGGGAATCACGGTGATGACCGGTGTCGCTCTGCTCATCGGCTTCCGGCCCGACGCCGACGTGGTGGAGTGGGTGGCGGCCTTCGGCTTGCTCGCCTTGGTGACCTTCGCTTTCGTCTGGCTCGCCATCGCCCTCGGCCTGCTGTCGCCGAATGCCGAAAGCGCAAGCAACGCACCGTTTCCCATCGTCATGATGCCGTTTCTCGGCAGCGGTCTCGTCGCCACCGACACCATGCCGGTCGGCCTGCGTCAGTTCGCCGAGTACCAGCCTTTCACGCCCATCACCGAGACCCTGCGGGGGCTGCTGATGGGCACCGAGATCGGGGTGAACGGTTGGGTGTCGCTGGCCTGGTGTGCCGTCATCGCGGGCGGCGGCTTCCTCTGGTCGAAGTCCATCTTCCGCAAGCAGACTCGCTGAGTCGTGCGAGGTCCGGCCGCTCACCCAGGGCGGCCGGACTTCCACGTGTCCGCGACCAGGACCGGCTGCCCGGTGCGGGAGGGGTGCCGGTCTGCGTCGGTGCGGCGGACGGGGTCAGTTGCGTTCGAGTTCGATCGGGTGGGTGGCCAGCAGGGACAACGGCAACGGCTGACGCCGCAACACCGCCGCCCACAGGTCGTGGCGATCGGTGGCGATCGGGTCCGACGGCAAGGCCGACACCACCACCCAGTCGTCGTTGTCGAGTTCGCCCTCGAGCTGACCCATCGACCAGCCCGCGTACCCGGCGAACACGCGGATGCTCTCCACCAGGGGCGCCACCTCGTCGGGATCGGCGTCCAGATCGACCAGCACCACCCGTCCGTCCACCCGGCGCAGCCCGCGTACCTCGCCGATCTCGGCGCCGATACGCAGCACGCCGAGGCACAGCGCGGCGTCGCGTTTCACGGGTCCGCCGATGTAGAGCTCCGTCGGCTCGGCGACCAGATCCGCCCACAGCGGCAGCACATCGCGCACCGGGGTCTCGCTGGGGCGGTTCAGCACCACGCCGAGGCTGCCCGCGTCGTTGTGTTCGATGACGTACACGACTGTCCGTCGAAAAGTGGGTTCTACCAGGTCGATCGCGGACACCAGCAGGTTACCGGCACGGATGCGGGCACCGAGCTGTCCGCGCCGCCGGTCGTCGCCGTGCCCGTCGCGAGTCCGGCGTTCGTCCGGGTCGTCTCCGCGTGCCACCGGCCCATCATCGCATTGGATCGGTGTCTTGCGCTCCCCTCGATCGGGCGGGCACCGGAAATTTCTTCCCCCGACCGGCCGAGTGAAGGCCGGTAGGGTCGCGGCATGCACACGCCCGAAGTCCTGCTCGACGACAGCGACGCCGTGTACGACTACTACCTGCGACATCGGCAGAACCGGTGGAAGGCGCTGGCCTCCTACGCGGTGCTCGCCCGGCGGTTCCGGCCGAGGATCAGCTACGCCGAGGGCGCCAAGGCGCAGGTCGCCGCGCTGGTGCGCGGCAAGCGGCCGATCATCTACGCCATCAACCACCTGTCCACGAGCGACCCGTACACCGTCGCCGCCGCGGCCTGGCGATCCCCGCTGCGCGCCAAGATCGGTCGGGTGCGGGTGCTGGCCAAGGACGAACTGTTCGTCGACCCCGAACAGCGCCGCAAGGTCGACATGATGGGCGGCATTCCGGTGTTCCGAGGCAAGGACCACGGCATCCGCGCGGTGAACGCGGCCGGTCAGCGCATGATGGACGTGTGCGCTCAGCGCCTGGCCGACGGTGACCACCTGGCGGTCTTCCCCGAGGGCACCTGCAACCTGGTCGACCACACGACGGTGCAACCGGTCGGCAGCGGGATCGGGCACATCGCCTTCCGTGCCGCCAAACTGGACGCGCCGCCGGTGCTGGTCGCCATCGGCCTGAGCTACGGCCCACGTCCCGCCGACGCGATCGAACCCGGCGTCGACGAGGTGGTGTCGTCGAGCTTCTACTTCCGCCAGCCCGTGCTGGAGCTACCCCCGCGACCCGGCGACATCGCGCGCCTGGTCAAAGACGAACTGCAAGCGGCCGTGGACGGCGCCGTCGCCGCCTATTGAGGCAGGCCGAACATCGCCCTGGACTGCTGCGGGACCAGGGCGATGTAGCGGGGATTCTCGGTGATGAAATGCTGAACCATCGAACACATCGGCAGCACCTCGAACCCCGCCTTACGGCTGGTGTCCAGCGCGGCCTCGACCAATGTGTTCGCCAGCCCGCGCCCCTGGAACCGCGGGAAGATCTCGGTGTGGACGAGCGCGCGTTCGGCACCGGTGTCCTGGTATTCGATATACCCGGCGGGGGTCCCGTCGGAGAGGAGTTCGAACCGCTCCAGCGCGGTATTTTCGCGGACCTCGGTCACCATGTGTAGAAGCTACAGGGTCGGCCGACTCCGAAAACACTTCTGGCGGGTTCGGGCGATCGGCCGGAGAATGTCGGGATGAGTGGTCCTCGTGTGGTGCTCGCCCCTGACAAGTTCAAGGGCTCGTTGACCGCGCCCGAGGTGGCTGCCGCGCTGGGAGCGGGGATCAGGCGGCGGGCGCCGGGCGCCGATGTGCGGGCGGTGCCGGTGGCCGACGGTGGGGACGGCATGGTCGAGGCCTTCGCGACGGCCGGGTGGCAACGGGTGGAGATCGACGCGCCGGGGCCGACGGGTGAGCCCTCGCGGGCGGTGTACGCGATGCGCGACGAGACCGCGGTGGTGGAGTTGGCGGCGGCGGTCGGGCTGGTGAAACTTCCCGGCGGCAGGCCCGAGCCCCTGCGGGCCGACACCTTCGGACTCGGCGTGGTGGTGGCGCACGCGCTGGACGCGGGCGCCCGCGAGATCGTGCTCGGGCTCGGCGGGAGTGCGTCGACCGATGGCGGATCGGGGTTCCTGCGCGCGCTCGGTCTGCGCCTGCTCGACGAGCACGACGACGAATTGGACGGCACCGCGATGGATGTCGTCGCCCTGCTGAACCGGGTGCAGGCGGTCGACCGGTCGCGGTTGCATCCGGCCGTCGCGCGGGCCCGGTTCACCCTGGCCTGCGATGTCGACAACCCGCTGCTCGGACCGGCCGGTGCGGTGGCGGTGTATTCGCCGCAGAAGGGCGCCGACCGGCGCATGATGGTGGAACTCGAAGCGGCACTCACCAATTGGGCCGCCGTTCTCGGCACCGGCTACGCCGAGATCGGTGGGGCCGGAGCGGCGGGCGGCACCGGTTTCGGTGCGCTCGCGGTCCTCGGCGCCGAGGTACGCAGCGGCATCGACGTGCTGCTCGAGCTGCTCGAGTTCACCGCGCTGGTCGAGGGGGCGACGCTGGTGGTGACGGGTGAGGGGTCGCTCGATCACCAGAGCATGCGCGGCAAGGCGCCCGTCGGCGTCGCGGCGGCGGCCAAGGCGGCGCGGGTGCCGGTGGTGGCGGCGGTGGGCCGAACGATGCTGTCGCCGGGCGAGATCCACGCGGCGGGGTTCGCCGCCTGCTACCCGCTCAGCGAGCTGGAACCGGACGCGGCGCGGTCGATGCTGACCGCCGGGGAACTGCTCGAGCGCATCGGCGAGCGCATCGCCCGCGAACACCTGTAGCCGAACCCCGCGCCACCTGCCCTCGGCGTCACACCAGCACGGCGCGATGCCGGTCGCCCCAGGCCTCCAGCGGGGCGAGTGCGTCGCGCAGGGTCTCGCCGAGGGGGGTCAGCGAGTATTCGACGCGCGGCGGGATCTCCGGGAAGATCTCGCGCCGCACCACCCCGGCAGCCTCGAGATGGCGCAGGTTCTCGGTGAGCACCTTCTCGCTCACCCCCGCGAGCAGCCGCCGGATGTTGCCGAACCGCTGCGGCCCCTCGCCGAGAACCCACATCAGGTGCAGTTTCCATTTGCCGCCGACCACGTCGATGGCCAGGCTCATGCCACACACCTGGTGATCTACGTCACTACTCATCGTTCGCGCGCCCTTCTGACCGTATTTCGAACCTCTAGGTAAGCAACCGCACCGCCACGTGCGGTCTTCCCGCACGTCGTCGACACCGACACCATGGAAACCGGCGCCGAACCAATCAGTCTCGACAAAGCGAAGGGCTACACCATGAGTACCCGATCAGTTTCCGTTCTCGGCCTCGGCCCGATGGGTCAGTCCATGGTCAAGGCCTTCCTGGCGGCCGACATCGAGGTGACGGTGTGGAACCGCAGCACCGCCAAGGTCGACGCCATGGTCGCGCTCGGCGCCAAGCGAGCCGAGACCGTCGCCGAGGCGCTCGACGCCAACGAGGTGTCGGTGCTCAGTCTCACCCACTACGACGCCATGTACGACGTGCTCGGCCAGGCCGTCGACCACCTGCCCGGCAAGGTGATCGCCAACCTGTCCTCCGATTCGCCGGAGAAGGCACGGGCGGGCGCGAAGTGGGTGCGCGAGCGTGGCGCCGAATTCTTCTCGGGCGGCGTGATGTCGGCAGGTGACAATATCGCCCATCCCGCGTCCTACATCTTCTACAGCGGGCCCGAGGCGGTGTTCCAGGCACACGCCGAACTGCTGCGTCCGCTGAGCCCGCAGGAGTACCTCGGCGCCGACGACGGCCTCGCGCAGGTCTTCTACCAGGCGTTGCTCGTGATCTTCCACCCCTGGCTGCTGGCCTTCGACCAGGCCACCGCGGTGATCGCGAAGTCCGGCCACGACATCGCCGAGTTCGTTCCGTTCGCGGTGCGCGCCAGCGAGGCCTTCCCGTACTTCATGGAGCAGTTCTCGGTGGCCAACCAGAACGGTGGTTGGGCCGACCTGGCCAGCCTGAAGATGATGGACGCGGGCGCGCAGCACATCATCGATGCCAGCGAGGAGGTCGGTGTCGACGCGGGGTTCTCGCACCTGGCACAGTCGTTCTGGCGCAAGGCCGTCGCCGCCAGCGAGGCCGCGGGCAAGCCGGTGTCGACCTATGAGTTGATGCGCGGCGCGAACTCCTGACACAGCAGCGGAAACCGTCCGGCGCGCTGCCGGACGGTTTCGCCTCGTACTAACCGGTTTCGGCGCCGAGTCGCGGGAAGGGCTCGACGGCGAAGACCACCTCGACCGCCACCTCGAAATAGGCCGCGATACGCAGCGCGAGGTGCAGACTCGGGCTGTACTCACCGCGTTCGAGGTAGCCGATGGTCTGGTAGTGCACGCCGAGCGCCTCGGCGAGGTCCCGCCGCGAGATGCCACGCTCGGCGCGCAGCATCGCGATGCGGTTGTAGATGACCTCAGAAGGCACGCTGCATCGCCTTTTCCCGTCGCGTCGCCATGGTCGCGCCCGATTCGTGCGCGGCCATCCGGCGCAGTACCAGTGGCGCGAGGGCCAGCCCGACGACCGCCCAGACACCCAGTACGCCAACGGTTTCCAGATGCCGCCAGGACTGGTCGAGTTCGATGGTGACCGCCTCACCCGGCAGCAGCGCCGAGCGCATGCCGAGGCCGAGCCAGTACATCGGGAACAGTTGGCCGACCACCTGCAACCAGCCCGGCAGGGCGGTGATCGGGTAGAAGATCCCCGAGATCGCGATGAGGCCCATCAGCGGCATGGTCAGCAGAAACGCCGACCGGGTGTCGAGCACACTGCCGAGGATCGCCCCCAACGGCAGCACGGCGAGCAGACCCAGCGCCAGCACCCACACGAAGGTCGCCACCGCACCGGGTCCGCTCAACGAGGAGCCGCCGATGATCGCCATTCCCACACCGAGCACGATAACCACCTGGGCCACCACCGCCCCCGTTGTGCTCACGATTTTGCCGACGAAGTAGCCGACCATCCCCTTTGGCACCGCCTTGGCGCGCAGCAGCGTGCCGTCCTCGCGGTCGAGCACGAGCACATTGAGGATGGCGTACATCCCGTTGAACGCGATGATGCTGCCGAGCAGGCCGGGCACCGCGAGTGCCGCGATGCCGAGCCCGGTGTCGCCGTAGTCGCGCTCGCGCAGCAGGAACAGCACACCGAGAGTGATTGCCGGGGTGAGGAATTGGCCGACGAGGTCGGGAGCGTTGGTGTAGACCTGACGCAGTTCGATCAGGCCGCGGGTGAAACCGGCGCGCAGGGCGGTGTTCATCGGGTCACCTCCGTGAGGGTGTGGACGGCCTCGCCCGACTCGGCGCGCCGGACCAGGGTCATATACGTGTCTTCCAGCGAGGCGCGGCGCACCTCGAGGTCGGCGATGTCGGTGCCGTGCTGGGTGAACAGCTCGTGCACGAACTTGGTCGACTCGGTGGTGGTGTGGACGAACCGCTGCTCGTCGACGGTCCAGCTCACCTGTGCTTCCCCCGCGATGGAGCGGGCCAGCGCGTCGGGTGACCCGTCGGCGATCACCCGCCCGCCCGCCAGGATCAGGATGCGGTCGGCCAGCTTCTCCGCCTCGTCCAGATCGTGGGTGGTGAGCAGGACCGTCGTGTCCTCCAGGTCGGCCAGTCGGTGCACCAGATCGTGGAAATCGCGGCGCGCGGCGGGGTCGAACCCGGCGGTCGGCTCGTCCATGAACAGCAGTTCCGGCCTGCCGACGATGCCGATGGCCACGTCGAGCCTGCGTCGCTGCCCACCCGAGAGGGTGGCGATCTTCGCGCCCGCCTGTTCGGTGAGGCCGACGAGTTCGATGAGTTCGTCGGTGTCCCACGGCCGTTGGATCTTCGCCGTGGCATAGGGGCGGTAGTAGGTGCCCAGGTGCTGAAGTAGCTCGCGCACACGCCATTTGGCGTGGTCGCGCCAGGACTGCAACACCACGCCAACGCGGGACCGCCAGTGCTCGTCACCATGTTCGGGATCAGTCCCCAGCACCTCGACCCGACCGGCCGACCTCCTGCGGAACCCCTCGAGGATCTCGATCGTGGTGGTTTTGCCCGCGCCGTTCGGCCCGAGCATCACGAGCACCTCCCCACGCGCTGCCTGAAATGTCACGTCGTGCAGCACATCTGCCTCGTCGTAGCGCATCCGCAGCTGCTGAACGTCGAGAACGACGCCGTTGCCCGAAGTCATGATTCCTCCCAGTCATCAACCTTCGATGATATGTAGCATATGTACTACATCTCATCGCGGCAATGCTTTCGCGAAATCGGTCAAAAAGGATCTCGGTGTTCGCGGTGGCTCGACGGCTGAGATGCTGAGGGCATGGAGAACGCGAGTCGCCGCTATCTGGCGCCCTCGGGCATCGAGGCAAAACTGCTCGGAGTCGTCAATTGGTTGCCGAAACTCGGCATCAGCATCATGGGCTCGCGGCTGCTGGCCGTGCGCGGCCGCACCAGCGGCGAGTGGCGCACCACGATGGTGAACGTGCTCACCGGCACCGACGGCACCCGCTATCTGGTCGCCCCGCGCGGGCACACCCAGTGGGTGCGCAACATGCGCGTCGCGGGCGGGGGCGAACTGCGGCTCGGTCGCAAGGTCGAAACCTTCACGGCCACCGAGGTTCCCGACGCGGACAAAGTGCCGGTGCTGCGCCTGTACCTGAAGAAATTCGGCTGGGAGGTCGGCGCCTTCTTCGAGGGTGTCGGCAAGGACTCCACCGACGAGGAGCTCGCCGCGATCGCGCCGGGCTTCCCCGTCTTCCGCCTCGCCTAGACCCGCGTACCGAGGTACTCGATCGCCGCCGCGTAACCCTGGATGCCGAGGCCCGCGATGACCGCGGTGGCGATGGGGGAGACGAAGGAGTGGTGCCGGAACTCCTCGCGAGCGTGCACATTGCTGATGTGCACCTCGACGATCGGCACCTCGGGGATCACCAGGGCGTCGCGCAGGGCGACCGAGGTGTGGGTGAGGCCACCGGGATTGACCACGATGGCCGACGCCACACCACGCGCCTGGTGGATCCGATCGATCAGCGCGCCTTCGTGATTGGACTGGAATGCCACCACCTCGCGCCCGAACCGGGCCGCCGTGCGTTCGCAGAGGGCGACCACGTCGTCGAGGGTGTCGGAGCCGTAGATCTGCGGTTGACGGGTGCCGAGCATGTTCAGGTTCGGCCCGTTCAGCACGAGAATCGGACCGGTGGCCTGCACGGACGTCTCCATGGCCCGAGCCTAGCCCGTCGCCGCGCCCACCGACCTAGAGGCCGGTTGGGCCTTCGGCGCGCAGGTCGTCCACTTTGCGCATGGCTTCGCGCAATTCGGCCAACCAGCTCTCGGCGTGCTTGCCCGCCAACTTCACCGTCCAGGCCAGCGCGTCGGCGCGGGAACGGGCGACACCGGCATCGATCAGCGTGTCGAGCACTTGGCGTTCGGGCTGACGCAGGCGCGTCATCACTGGAACGGCCAAGTGGGTGAACAGGATTCGTTCACCGTTGACCCGCACGCCCCAGGCCACGCTGCGCCGGTACCGGTGCTGCGCCTCGTCGGCGATGCGCATGCGCGCCGGGCGCGTCGACTCGCGGAAGCGGGCGAGCGCCCCTTCGCGAGTGGCAGCCGAGGCGGGTGCCTCCCCGTCGCCGGGATCGGGGAGTTCGCCGACGACGACGATCTCGTCGCGGTCGATCTCGAGTTCGGGTGGGCCGGTGAACCAGTCGGCGGGCAATCGCCCGGCGAACCAGTCGGCGGCGTCGGCCGCGTCGGGAAGGTCGGCCTGTTGCCAGCCGCCGGGGCGGCCGAATCCACGTTCGCGATGGGCGTTGCGCATGATGATCACCTGCTGTCGGAGAGCGCATGTATTGCGGTGATTACAAGATTACGCCGAAATACTCATTCGCGATTGCGCCGAGGGTGAACGGGAAATCGGGCGTCCGGTGGCGGGCGATTGGTTGTCGGCGGGGGTGGGTACTCTCGCTGTGAATCGCCAGACGATGCGAGATACACGCAAGTGTGCGGGCCGCCCGGTACGGTAAGCCCGCCAGTTGTTGCCACTGGCAGGGCGAGGTTCGAAATCACCCCCTCACGGGGTCGGAGTTCGGGCACAATCGAGGTGCTGAGGTCGGGTAGCGTCCCGTTTACCGGGGCATCGGAGACGGGTCAACTTCCGGTACGGTTGTTTTGTTACCGGAGTGGCAAGAGTGAAGAGTGGGCGATATGGATGTGTGGGGATCCCGCCGCTTTCGCGTCCGGGGCGCAATGGCGATCGCGGGGGTTGCGACCCTCGCAATGGCTCTGTGCTCGTGTGGCGTGGGTGGGAAGACGAGCGAGTCGGAGACCGTGGTGCAGCGGTTCACCGATCTGCTCGACGAGCAGAACTACACCAAAGCCGCCGATCTGACCTCGTACCCCGCTGCCGCTTCGGCAACCATCAAGCAAATGTTCGAGGGGCTGCGGTCCGGCACCGTCGACTACGAGAAGACCCAGGTCATCGATCTCGACGCGCAGTCGGCCATCTTCAGCATGGATGTGGCCTGGAACTTCGGCGAGAACAAGGACTGGAGCTACACGCTGCAGGGCACGGTCCGCAAGCTCGCCATCGGTTGGCGGATCACCTGGGATCCCTCGGTGGTGATGCCGCAGTTGGCCGGTAACCGGACCGTGAAACTCGTCCGGACCACCGCCGAACCGCCGCCTCGGGTGGTCGACCTGGCTGGTGAGCCGTTGATGACCGAGCAGACCATCAATGTCATCAAGATCGACCCCGCGCGCACCGGTGACCTCGTCGCCTCGACCAACGCGCTCGCCGACGCCATCGAACCCGTCGCCCCCCTCATCACCGGCCCTTACCTGATGGACCAGTTGGCGGCATCGCAGGGCAAGCCGGTGGTCGCGGTGAACCTGCGCGAAGGCGACTTCGCCATCCTCGAACCGAGAATGGCCAAGGTGCCGGGCGTGGTGATGGAGAAGCAGCCGAAACTGATCTCCGCCGACCGCCGCACCTGGTCGCCGATGCTCGACTCGCTGCGCGAGGTGTGGAAGGCCAGCCTGGAGGCCACCGCGGGCTGGGGTGTGCAGATCTTCGAGGCCGACGGACGGTTCGTCAACCAGGTGGCCGGGTACCAGGGGCCCGCCGGTCCCGATATCGCCGCGACCATGGACCAGCGCCTGCAACGCGCCGCCGAGGACGCGGTGGTCAGCGTCGGCACGCCCGCCTCGGTGGTGGCGATCCAGCCGTCGACCGGTGCGGTCGTCGCGGTCGCGCAGAACAGTTACGCCACCGAGAAGGGGCCCATCGCGTTCACCGGGCTGTTCCCGGCGGGCGGCACCATGGAGTTGTTCCGGGCCGTGGCCGCCGCGGCGAAGAACAAAGCGCCCCAGGATGTGTCGGTGCAGGAGATGTCGGAAGCCGCCGCAGCGCTCGGCGTAGGCGTCGACTTCAAGGTGGCCGGGCTCGACGAGGTCACCGGACGAATCGCCGCGCCCGGGCGCAGCACCGAACAGGTCCGCCAGGGCGCGGGTTCGGACGCGGTACTTGCCAGCCCGTTCGGCATGGCGCTGGCCGCCGCCGCGATCGCCCGCGGTGAGGTGGCCGCGCCGATGATCGAAGCGGGCAGACCCGGCACGGTCGACAACCCGATCCCGGCCCTGCCCCAACCCGCCGTCGACCGGTTGCGGGCGATGATGCACGAGGGCATCGGCAAGCCGGAAACCGCCGCGCTGCGCGGCTTCCGCGATGTCACCGCGTTCGCCGCGACCGGCGGTAGCGACGGCTGGCTGCTCGCCACGATGGGCGACCTCGCCTTCGCGGTCCACATCGCCGACGTCGACAGCGGCGACGCCACCTCCCGCCTGGCCGCCGTCCTCCTGAAGTCTCTGGCCACCCCCGAAGCCTGAACGGCCCACAACTAGGCTGCTCGGTGTGAAGAGGTTTGCGCCTGCCGTTGTCGACGCCCTGCTCGTCATCATTTTTTCCGCGCTCGGGTTGATCAGCCATGACGAATCCGTGCTGGCAGGTCTGCCGAGAACCGCGTGGCCGTTCGTGGTCGGGCTGCTCGTCGGCTGGGGGATCACCTGGGTGATCGCGCGGGGGAAGCGGTTCGAGCCGGTGGCGTTGTGGCCGAGCGGGATCGTGATCTGGGCCTCGACGCTCGTCGGTGGGATGGTGTTGCGGGCCGTGAGCGGGCAGGGGACCGCGGTGAGCTTCATGATCGTTGCGGCCACGGTGCTCGCGCTGTTTCTGCTCGGCTGGCGGGCGGCTGTGCGCGTACTGCGCTAGATCCGGCGCTGTTTGAACTCGGCCTCGTACTCGTCGTCGTCGGCCTGCTTGGTGCGGAAGAGGAACGCGAAAACGATCCATCCGACGATCGCGACCAGGATGAAACTCACGAACCGGTACACGAACGCGGCCGCCACCGCCTGCGCGGCGGGCAGTCCCGCGCCCGCGGTGAGGCCGTAGATGAGGGTGGCGTCCACATAGACGATGCCGCCCGGCGCGAACGGGATCGAACCGACCGCCTTACCGGCCGCGAACGCGATGAGCAGGCCGGACAATTTGGGATCGGCACCAATGGCGTAACAAGCCGCGCCGAGACAGGCCACGTCGGCGAACCGGTGCACCAGGGCCCACACCCCGACCAGCGCACCGTCGCGTTTGCCCAGGTCCACCGATTCCAGCTGCGCCCGGATCTCGGCCAGGGTGGCGATGCCGTGATCGGCGGGCTTCTTCCGTAATCGGTTCACCAGGGCGAGCACCCGGCGCAGCATCGCCTCGAGCGTGCCGGGATGCCGGGCCAGATAGTTGCCCGCGACCAGCACCAGAGCGAGCAGCACCAGGGTGGCGATCAGCTTCACCCCGATGCCCTGGCCGACGAGAGCGGCACCGGCGATACCGAGCAGCGCGAGCCCGGCGGCGGCGACCACACCGGAGAACACCAGTTGCCAGGACGCCACGATCGGGCTGGCGCCCCAGCGCCGGGTCTGCCGGTAGGTGAAGGCGGTGGAGAACACCTGACCCGCGGGCAATGTCAACGACATGGCGGTGGCGCCGTACACCACCGACACCGACTTGCCCTGACTCACGTCGACCCCACCCGCGTGCAGCAGCTGCTTCTGCACCCGCCCGAATCCGCTCATCGACACGGCCTGGGCGAATACGCACAGCACCACCCAGCCCCAGTGGATCTCGGTGAGCGTGCGCCACGATTCGTGCAGGCGGGGCCACAGATACACGCCCTCACCGATCAGCAGGGCGAGCAGGATCGCGCCGAGCACCCATTTCACCCACCGGAAACGGTTCGGTCGGCGCACGACGGGATGCGCGGCGGAATCGCCTGCTAGGTCGCCGTCGGCCGTCACCGTGTCAGCCTAGCGAACGCGCCTGTTCTCCCTGGTCCGCGCCGGGCGGGTGCGCCACCGGTTTCGGCCAGGCCAGGCGGGTTTTCCTGCGTCTGCCACGCAGCTGGACCTCGTCGCCGGTCTCCCAATGGTCTTGCTCGCTTTCCGAGGCGAAGTACAGCGCGCTACCCGAAGCGAGAACGCGGCCGGGGTGCTCTTTGGCCAGTTCGGTGAGCCGCGACGCCTCGTTGACGGGGTCGCCGATCACGGTGTATTCGAAACGATTCGCCGCGCCGATATTGCCCGCGACCGCCAGCCCCGCAGACACGCCGATCCCGACATCGAGGGTGGTCACCTCGCGCAGCGCCTCGCGCAGCTCGCGGGCGGCGGCCAGGGCGGCGGCCGGTGCGTCGGGGCGGTCCAGCGGCGCGCCGAAGATGGCGAGGGCGGCGTCGCCGACGAACTTGTTGACGAAGCCGTGGTGGCGGTCGATCACGTCGACCACCACCCGGAAGAACTCGTTGAGCAGGCTCACCACCTCGGTGGGCGGGCGTTCGGCCGCGGCGGCGGTCGAGCCGACCATGTCGACGAAAAGCACCGCGACGAAGCGCGTCTCACCGCCCAGCTCGGTCCCGTAGTCCAGCGCGCGCTGCGCGACTTCCTCACCGACGTGCTGACCGAACAGTTCCTGCAGTTTGCGGCGTTTGGCCGCCTCCTCCATCATTCGGTTGAAACCGACCTGCAGCAGGCCGATCTCGCTGCCGTCGTACACCTCGACCTGCACATCGCGCGCGCCCGCCTGCACCCTGTTGATGGCTTGGGACAGCTGACGAACCGGGTCGGAGATCGACGAGCCGGTGAGCATCGACAGCGCCAGTGCCTGCAGGATCACCACACCACACAGCAGCAGGATGGAGATCGCCAGCGATTTCGCCGAGAACTTCACATCCGAGGAGATCTGGGTGACGCACAGCAGCACGATCGCGATGGTCGGCGCGAAGGTGCCCATTCCCCAGGTCATCGCCATGCGCGTGCCGACGCCGGGGGTGAGGGTGTGGTCGAAGGTGCCCTCGGTGAGCGCCTCGGCCGCCACCGGGCGCAGAATGCGTTCGCCGAGCATGTAGGTGAACCCGAACACGATGGTCGCGGCCATACACTCGGTGACGATCACCGCCCCCGCCAACTCCGGCGACTCGGCGATGATGAGCGCGGCCAGGATGGCACCGCCGATGATCCACAGCACCAGGTGCACGATCGACTGCCGCAACGGCACGTGCAGCGCGGCCATCTGCTCGCGCCTGCTCGGCGGACCACCGCGCATCTGCCACCGCATCACCGGACGCAACATGATGGCGGCCGCGATGATGCTGAGCACGGCGGCGGCACCGAACACGACGACCGGCGCGAGCAGACCCGCCTCCCGCACCCCGCCCTGACGACCCTCGGGAACCGGCAGACCATACTGGATGAACGCCCACACCAGCACCGCACCGAACGCATTGGCCAGCAGTACTGAGGTCAGGTACAGCGGCCAGCGCGTTCGCATGGTCTGTTTGACCGCTTCCAGAGGCGCCGACACGACAACCAATCTAGCGTTGTGACCGATAGGCTCTCTCGGGTGACCGTCCAGAAGCCAGATTCCGGGTCCGCGTCCGCGCCGTGGCGTTCCGATGCCGAGGCAGTACATCCGCTGGTCCGGAAAACGGCGGCGTGGTGCTGGCGGCTGCTGATCATCTTCGCCACGCTGATCGCGCTCGGGATGCTCGTGCAGAAGTTCGCGACGGTCGTGATCCCGCTGGCCATCGCGCTGCTGGCGGCGGCGCTGCTCGCGCCCCTCGTCGACTGGATGCAGCGGGTCGGTATTCCTCGGGCGATCGGCGTGTCGGTCGCGCTGATCGGGTCGATCGGGTTGCTCGCGGGGATCATGACCTTCGTCGTCGAGCAGTTCGTCGACGGTGTGCCCGCGTTGTCCAACGAGGTCACCAACAGCGTGCACAAGGTGCAGGACTGGCTCATCAACGGCCCGGCGCACCTGAGCGATCAGCAGATCCGCAGCGCGGGTGACACCATCGTGCGCACGATCCAGGACAACCGCGAAAGCCTGACCAGCGGGGCACTCACCACCGCGACGACCATCGGACACATCCTCACCGGCGCGTTCCTGATCCTGTTCATCCTGATCTTCTTCCTCTACGGCGGCGATCAGATCTGGAACTTCATCACCCGGGTGGTGCCGACACCGCACCGCGAAAAGGTGCGCACGGCAGGCGAACTCGGGTTCGGCACGCTCGTCGGCTTCGTCCGCGCCACCGTGGTCGTCGCGGGTGTCGACGCGATCGGTATCGGCGCGGGATTGGCGATCCTGCACGTTCCGCTGGCGTTGCCGCTGGCCTCGCTGGTGTTCATCAGCGCGTTCATCCCGATCATCGGCGCGGTGGTCGCCGGGTTCGTCGCGGTGTTCATCGCCCTGGTCACCAAGGGTTTCGTCACCGCGCTGATCGTGCTCGGCATCATCATCGCGGTGATGCAGTTGGAAGGGCATGTGCTGCAACCGTTGCTGCTCGGGCGCGCGGTGAGCATCCACCCGCTGGCCGTGGTGCTCGCGATCACCGCGGGCCTGGTCGTCGGCGGCATCGCGGGCGCGCTGCTGGCCGTGCCGCTGATCGCGGTGGGCAACACCGCGATTCGCTACCTGTTGGCGGACACGCCCGAGGAGGCGTACGGCGAGCTCGCCGGTGCGCGGGACGGCGGCCTGTTCGACGCCGAACCCGACAAACCCGAGCCCGGTCGGTTCGACGTGACCGCGCGACTGCGCAAGGCCGAGGCGGCGACGAACGAGTCCGGCGATGCGGACCCACACAGCTGAGCTGAGCTCCGCCGACGCCGCGACCGCGCCCCTGTGGCGGGCCGCCCAGGCGTTCCGGCTGGTCACGTTGCTGTACGCGATCGGTCAGCAGATCGCGTCGGCGCCCTACTACCAGCACCCCCGGCTCAGCTGGGTGCTGATCGCGCTCATGGCGATCTGGTCGGGCACCTCGGCGCTGTTGCTGTCGCAGTGGTACTTCCCGGAGGCGACCAGCCGGATCCGCGGGTGGGTCGTGATCGGCGACCAGGTGGTGACGGTGCTGCTGATCGCCTCGACCCGGCTGGTCGCCGACTACGACTGGTACCACGGTCATCAGACCCTGCCGACCACCCTGTGGATCGCCAACTCGGTGATCTCGATGGCGATTCTGCGCGGGCCGGTGGCGGGAGTCGTCGCCGGGCTGGCGATGTCGGCCGTGGTGGTGACGGTGCGTGACCAGTGGGGCCAGGACGTGTGGGGCGACGCGACCGCGCCCGTGCTGGTGTCGGTGGGGTTGGCGCTCGGCTTGGCCGCCAACACCGCGCGCCGCGCGCAAGGGCAACTGGAACGGGCGTTGCGGATCACCGCCGCCGCGCAGGAACGCGAGCGCCTGGCCCGTGAGGTGCACGACGGGGTGTTGCAGGTGCTCGCCTACATCAAACGTCGCGGAGGTGAGATCGGCGGGGCGGCAACGGAACTCGCCCAGCGCGCCGCCGAGCAGGAGGTGGCGCTGCGGGTGCTGCTCTCCGAACAGGGTGATCGAGCGGATTCCGGCGCGGCCGAGGTCGACCTGCGGCCGTTGCTCACGGCGCGCGCCACACCCACGGTCTCGGTGGCCACGCCCGGTGATCCGGTACTCGTCGGACGGTTTGTCGCCCAAGAGATTTCGGCCGCAGTGGCGACGGCGCTGTCGAATGTGGAACTGCATGCCGGTGCGGCGGCGAAAGCCTATGTGCTGCTGGAGGACACCGGTGACATGCTGGTGGTGAGCGTGCGCGACGACGGCGTCGGCATCGCGTCGGGCCGATTGGCCGAGGCCGTTGCCGAAGGGCGGATGGGTGTTTCGCGATCGATCGTCGGCCGCATCGCCGAACTCGGCGGCACCGCCGAACTGTTGAGCGAGGACTTCGGCACCGAATGGGAATTCCGGATCCCGCGCCACCCGGCGCACCGAGCGAGCTAGGAGCAGCGATGGGTGACATCAGCGTGATGGTGGTCGACGACCATCCGATGTGGCGCGAAGGCGTGTCGCGCGACCTCACCGAGGCCGGGTTCACCGTGGCCGCGACCGCCGACGGCGTCGGCACCGCCACCCGCCGCGCCGCCGCCGTCCGCCCCGACGTGGTGCTGATGGACATGCAGCTCACCGACGGCAACGGCGCGACCGCGACCGCCGAGGTGCTCCGTGTCTCGCCGGACAGTCGCGTACTCGTGCTCTCGGCGTCGGACGAACGCGACGACGTCCTCGAGGCGATCAAAGCCGGGGCCAGCGGGTACCTTGTGAAGAGCGCGTCGGCGGCCGAACTGATCGACGCGGTGCGCGCGACCGCCGCCGGTCAGCCGGTGTTCACGCCCGGGCTGGCCGGGGTGGTGCTCGGCGAATACCGGCGCATGGCCACCGCGCCCGCCGCCCCCGATCAACCGCACCGGCCCTCGCTGACCGAGCGCGAGACCGAGGTGCTGCGGATGGTCGCCAAGGGGCTGTCGGCCAAACAGATCGCCGCGCGGCTCAACCTCTCGCATCGCACCGTCGAAAACCATGTGCAGGCCACGCTGCGCAAACTTCAGCTCGCCAACCGGGTCGAACTCACCCGCTACGCCATCGAACAGGGCCTCGAGTAGGACACGGAATTGGGGGTTTGCCCTGATGCGCGGTGCGGGGTTCCTGGCTAGCCTCGAAACATGGGTGGTCCCGATTCCCTCTTCGCTCCCAGCGCCTTCGTTCCAGGTACGCCGACGGCGGCCCCGGTCGGCGATCGCGACCTGCGCGTCTCCGATTCCGAACGTGAGCACGTCGGCCAGCTGCTCCAGCGCGCCGTCGGCCTCGGCATGTTGTCGCTCGGCGAGTTCACCGAGCGGATGGACACCGCGCTCGCGGCCAAGACGCGCGGCGAACTGAACGCCGTCCTTGTCGACCTGCCCGGCATGCGTATCGCGGGCGCCCCCCAACCGGCCGCCATGCCCAAACCCCGCCACACGCCCGTGCCCGGTGGCAGCAATCCGGGGGTCATCCGCAGCAGGATGTCGAGTGTGCAGCGGCGCGGGCCCTGGCAGGTGCCGCCGCGACTGCACCTCAACGGTCTGATGTCCGGGGTCACCCTCGACTTCACCTCGGCGGTGATGCAGACCCAGGTCGTGGAGATCCAGGTCGACGACTACTGCACCAGCCTCACCCTGCTCGTGCCCGCCGCCGCGACCGTCGACCTCAACGGCCTCACCCTCGTCGGCTCCAGCGCCAACAACCGCGTCCGCACCGGTCCGCCCATCGGCCCACTGCACCTGGTGGTCCACGGTCGCGTCCGTTTCGGCTCGGTCACCGCCAAGTACCCCCTCCTGGTGCAGTGGCGGCGCTTCCTCGGGCAGTGATCGCGTAGGAAGAACCACCCGACCCGGGTGGTTCTACTCATGCTCGGCGACCGGGATGCGCGGACCATGAGGTCATGAATGCCATTGATCCCGCGCTGGTCGGACGCCTTTCCGAAGAATTGACGACCCTCGGGGCCCGGCTGGGTCGTGTCGGTGCGGATCTGGGGGTGCTGCGCGAACAGTTGGTCGAGCGGTCGTTGACCGCGCAGCGATCGGTAGGAACGCCGGGCGCGGGACACGAATCTGCCGGGTGGTTGCTTGCCCAGGCGCGTGTGGCCGCCGTTCGTGGTGATCTCCGGACTTCTGGCGATCGGGCTGCGATGGGTCACCCGGTCGATCGAGCCCATGGGAGACAGCGGGACGCCGTCGAAGGTTCTGCGGCGCAAGGCCAGTCGAGTCCGGGGGCGATGGGAGCTGAATTCGTTTCGTCGGATCCTGGGATGTTCGAGTCGACGGTGCCGGGGGGCGCATCGGTGGCGGGGGCGCATATGCCGACGGGGGCGTATGTGCCGCCGCCGCGCGGTGCCTGGGCTGGCGGGGCTGGTGGGTGGGGGCGGGGCGGGGTGGAACCTCGGGTTGCGTGGTGGCAGCGGGAAGGGGTGATCGCGCGGGTGCTGGCGGTGGCCGGGGCGGGCGTCACCTTGATCGGGGTGTTGATGTTGCTGGTGCTGGCGGCGCAAGCCGGGTTCTTCGGGCCGGTGGCGAGAGTTGTCGCGGGTGGGGCGATTTCGGTCGCGCTCGTGGCGGCGGGCTGTCGGGTGATGGGGCGGGCCGGGGGACGGGTCGGCGGATTGGCGCTGGTTTCGACCGGTATCGCGGGGGTCTATCTGGATGTTGTCGCGGTGACCGGGTTCTACCGCTGGGTGCCGGGTGGGGTGGGGCTCGCGGTGGCGTTGCTCGTCGCGCTGGCGGGCGTCGGGTTGGCGATGCGGTGGCAGTCGCAGCCGTTGGCGGTGGGGGTCGTCGTCGGGGCGGCGGTGTTGTCGCCCGCGGTGGCGAGTGGGTTGATGTTGCTCGCGTTTCTCGTGGTGTTGCAGGCTGCGGGAGTGCCGGTGCAGATGCGGCGGGACTGGCCGGTGCTGCACGTGGCGCGCACGCTGCCGGTGGTCCTGACGGCGCTCGGATTGATCGCGATCCACGGCTTCGAAGCGGGAATCTCCGGGGAGGAGGTGGCGCAGCGGCAAGGGCTGCTGGTCGCGGCGATCGCGTGTGCGGTGGTCGGGATCACCGGTGCCCTGCTCACGGTGCGACGTCGGGGTGACGACATCACGGCCGGCGTCACCGTCGCCCTCACCGCGCTGCCGGTGCTTGCCGCCGCCCTCCTGTTCGATCGAGCGATCTCCGCGTGCATCACCGGCGTCCTTGCCGCAGCGCTGCTCACGGTGGGCGCGACCGCACTTCGTCCGAAAGTCGCTGCTCGCCTGCGCATCCCGGGTCATACGAGTCTGGTCGCGGCGCTCACCGGCGCGGTCGCGCTGCTGCAGACCTGCACGATGGCGACCGGCGGCGAGTCGCGGCTGCTGCCGACCGCGCTGTTCACGGTCGGGCTCGCGTTCCTCGGCGTCGCCGCGGCCACGCGAACCAGGGTCTGCGCCGGTCTCGGCGTCGCCTTCGCCCTGCTCGGTGGACTGGTCCTCTTCGCGATCGCCAACCCGGAAATCCTTGCGGCACAGAGCCTTGCGATCCGGCATCTGACCGGTTCCACAGCAGCGGCCGCGCTCCTCGGTCTCGCTACCGCGGCACTGGTCGGTTGGACCGTGCGGCGGCTGCGCGGTGGAACCGACGCGCTCAGCACCGGCACGTGGATCATCGTCAGCGTCGCTGGTCTCTACTTCGTCCTCGTGGTGGCGGTGTCGACGGGCGTAACCCTCGGCGGGACAGAGGGTTTCCTCGTCGGCCACGGCGTCGCGACCATCATCTGGATGGTCGCCGCGACCGCCGCCCTCTTCGTCGGACTCCGCATGCTGCGGACCGCGCCCGCCGTCGCCAAGGTGTATCTGGTCTCCGGTCTGGTGGTGGTCGCGGCGGCCCTGGCCAAACTCTTCCTCTTCGACCTGGCCACCCTGTCCGGCTTGGTGCGGGTAGCAGCCTTCCTGGCGGTCGGTACCCTCCTGCTCCTCACCGGAACCCGCTACGCGCAAGCCTTCGCCAGCCCTGACCGGGACGATTCGACATCCTGATCGTGCGGTAGTCCAAGCGGAGCCGCCTCACGCCTCGCTACGGGTGGTGTCGGCCCGACGACAGAACTCCGGCCACGGTTTCCTACGGAGCCGTGGCCGGAGTCTCAGGTGGAGTGCGCTTTACGAGGTTTCGTCGTTGCGACGGCGCAGGAGTTCGTTGACACTCACCGTGCGCTCGTCGTCACCGTGGTGACGACCCTCGTCGACCGGATCACTGCCCCGGCGCGACGAACGCAGTTGCGCCATCCAATTCTCGATCTCCGTGCGGGTTTCCGCCTGCGGGTCGTCCTCGGTGGTCGCCGCTGATCCGTTCTCCGAGACGGGGGCGGACGGCGACGGTGCCACCGCCGCATCGGAATTCGGAATCGGCGTGAATCCGGGCGGCGCCTGCCAGCCACCTGCGTTCTCGCCGTTCGGGTGGACACCGGGGACGCCCTGATCGGCGTCCGCCGCATCGCCCTCACCGGGCAGGTGCGCACCGGCGGTGAAGGGGGCCGTTTCGGGTTCCTCCGCCGGGGTGCCGGGACCGGGCCGGGCCGATTCCGGCGCGGGCACCGGGGTGAATCCCGGCGGCGCGACCTGCTGCGGCCCGACATTCGGCGTGCGAACAGGATCCGATTGCGCGGCACCCTGTTCCCGTGCGGATGAAGCCCGGTCGACAGGGTTCGGCTGCGCGTTGTCGGCGGCACCCAGCTGCGCGGACCGCCGCGCACTGTCGATCGACGCCCACATCGACGACGCACCCGCCGACATGGGCGGTTCCGCAGCCTCCGTGGTCGGCGCGCCCTCCGCACCACCGTCGGTCCACGAGGTCTGCGGCTCGACCGGCACCGGAGTGCCGAAAACGTTCTGGGCGGGGTTCTCCGGCTGCGCGTCGCGTTCCTCGGGGGCGGGGCGGCGCATCGGCAGGTCGGGGAATTCCGGGAGGTCGGATACGGGTTCGGCGGCCGGTTGCGCGTCGGCACGGTGCGCACCGGGAGTCGCCGTCAGATCGGCCTGGGGCGGCATGAACCCCTGCGAGTTCGATTCGCGCGCAACATCTTCCGATGCCTGCTGACTTGACCGATCAGTGTTCGGTGCGTCGTCGGAGATGTTGGCCGAGTCGTCCACACCGTTGCGCGGGAGTGGGGTGAATCCGTTGAAGGTTCCGCTTGCCGGGAAGTCGGACCCGCGGGACCCTGGACGGGGTGTCGGCGGATTCACGATGCTCGGCGGCGTGGTCGCCGGGGGCGTGTCGACGCGGCGCGGGCGAGCGGGCGTCACGATACTCGGGCGGGATTCAGCTGCGTCCCTGGGGGTTTCGCCACCGACAGGGCTGCCGGGCGTCGAAACTCGCGGCGTCGACGGGCCGTAACCCGCAGGCGGCTGAACCCGCTCGGAACCACGCGGTGCGGGCTCGCTGCTCCGCACGTCGGGCAGATCGAGACCGCCGTTCACACCATCGACGGCAGGCGCGGTGCCGATCACACCATCGGCCCCTGGCTCGGAAGTGCCCTCACCTCTACGCGGCCCACCGGGAGCCGAACCCGGTGCGCTGGAATCGGGTAGGACGGGACGACGCCCGGTCGCCGGGTCCACCGGCGCGGCATCCGCGCCCGCACCCCGACCGTTCGCATGAGACCCGGCACCGGACCCGGCGTCGGGTGCGGGCGAATTCGGCTTCACCGCGGGCAGCATCTGAGTCGGCTGATCATCGGCGTCAGCCGGTTTCGCTCCACCGGGCTGCACGACCGGCAGCACCCGGGTGGGCTCACCCGAAAGCATCGACGCACGCGGCCGAGTCGGATCCGGCGACATCGGCAACCTCGGACGCGCCGGTTCGGCGGACTCGGTGACCTTGTCGATCCGCTGGGTCGGCGCCTCGGCCTCGATCTCGGCGACCGTACGCGGACGACGCGGAGTCTTGGCCAGTTTCGCGTCGGGCACCGAGACCATCTGCATGGTCGGCGGGTCGGTGATCGGGGTGGTTTTGACCAGGTCGACGACTGCGCCCTTGTCCGGGCGTTCGTCGTCGAGGATGGGTTCGCCCAGCCCGATCTTCTCCTGGATCCGCTTCATCCACTTGGGCGCCCACCAGCAGTCGTCGCCGAGCAGCTTCATGATCGCTGGCACGAGCAGCATGCGCAGAATGGTCGCGTCGATGAACAGCGCCGCGATCATGCCGTAGGCGATGTACTGCATCATCACCAGATCGGAGAACGCGAACGCACCGGTGACCACCAGCAGGATGAGCGCGGCGGCGGTGATGATGCGCCCGGTCTGGGCGGTACCGATGCGCACCGCCTCGGTGGTGGACGCACCCTGTGCACGCGCTTCGACCATGCGGGACAGCAGGAAGACCTCGTAGTCGGTCGACAGGCCGTAGATGATCGCGATGATCAACACGAGCACCGGCGCACTGATCGGTTGTGGCGTGAAGTTCAGGATCCCGGAACCATGACCGTCGATGAATATCCAGGTCAGGATGCCGAGCGTGGAGCCGAGGCCGAGCGCGCTCATCACCGCGGCCTTGATCGGCAGCACCAGGGATCCGAACGTCAGGAACATCAGGATCGTGGTCACCAGCAGCACCAGCGCGATCATCAACGGCATGCGGTTGAGCAGCGCGTCGATGCTGTCCTTCATGATCGCGGGCTGGCCGCCCACATACATCTGCACGTTGTCGGGCGTTTCGATGGCCCGGAGATAGTCGATGGTCTGATCGGCGTCGTCGGAACTCACGAGGGTCGCCGATGTGCGATAGATCGTCTTGTCGGTCGGGGCCGTGGACGGGACGCCGAAGGGGCCGACGAGGCCAGGCGCCTGATTGGCGGCCTTCCACGCGGCGCCGATCGCATTGGTGTCCTCACCGACGAAGACGATCTCGATCGGGTCGGTCTTCTTCATCGGGAACACTTCGTAGAAGTGTTCGAGCGCGAGGCGCGTCTCGTTGTCCGGCGGCAGGTACTTCTCGTTGATGCCGCCGAAGGCCAGGTCCTTCACCGGGATGATGAGGAGCAACAAGCCGATGGTGATCGGAATAGCGATCTTGAGCGGGTGCTTCATCACCCAGCGCGTCAGGTTGCCCCAGAAACCGTTCTCGATCTCGTCAGCGGTCTTGTCCTTGCGGAACCACTTCAGCCCGAGCATGTCCACCCGCGGGCCGAGAATCGCCAACATCGCGGGCAGAATCGTGATGGCGGTGAGCGCGGCGAGGCTGACCGTCGCAATGGTGCCGTAGGCGATGGAACGCAGGAAGCCCTGTGGGAACAGCAGAATGCCGCCGAGGCTGGCCACGATCATCGTCGCGGAGAACACGACAGTGCGTCCGGCGGTCATCACCGAACGGCGCACGGCGGCATGGGTGTCGTATCCCTCGGCCAATTCCTCGCGGAAACGGCTGACTATGAACAGGCCGTAATCGATCGCCAGCCCGAGACCGATCATCGACACGACACCACTGACAAAGGAATTGACCTCGGTGAAATGTGTCAACGCCATGATGATGCCGTTGGCACCTATCACAGTGAGCCCGCCGATGATGAGCGGTAGAGCGGCCGCGACGATACCGCCGAAGATGAAGAACAACAGCACACCGACGGCCGGAATCGCCAACAATTCCATGCGTTTGGTGTCGTGCGCCATGGTGTCGTTGAGCGTGCCCGCCATGCCCTGCAGGCCGGACACCTCGGTATCGACGCCCGGAACTTCGAAGGCGCCCTTGGTCGCGCGGTAGCTGCGCAGGGTCTCGGTATCGTTGCTGCCCTTGAGCCGGATCGCCGTGAAGGCGTGCTTCTTGTCCTTGGACCCGAACGTCGACGGCACGGTCGGGACCTTGCCGTCGATACGCCAATACGCACCGACGATGCTGTCGATCGAATCCGGATATTTCGCCGTCAGACCGGCCAGATTCTCGACGATCTTCTGGCTGAATTCCGGGTCATCGATCGTTTTGCCCTCGGGGGCGTTGTACATGACGACGATGTCGGAATCGTGGTTACGACCCCACGCGCCATCGGAAATCCGCGCGGCCTGCGAGGATTCCGAATTCGGATCGTCCAACCCGCTGGAACTGAGGTGGTCTTCCAGCCCGAAGCCGAAACCACCGAGCGCCAACAACGCGGCCCCGACCACACCGATGACGGCGAATCGGAACCGATAGACCAGATCGCCCCAGCGGGTGAACACTTAAGCGACTCCTTGACCAGGGCGAGATGTGAGTAGCGCAGAAAGCGGCCGGAAGGGCTGCAACCATGCGCCCTCGTCGGGCAGCGAATCGAGGCTCACCCGCGGTAGCGGTTCCCGGAAAACTCCCGGGATGTCCTCGAGGTCGACGAACTCGAGAGTATCGGAAGTGACAGCCCAACTCGCGTGCTCACGGAATCCGAGTACCTGAGCTGGGGTTCCCTTGGCGGCGATGGCCTCTAGCGGTTCACGAAAGGCCTGACCGTCGGCGGAGGCCACCATGATTCCGGCGAGCCCGCCGTGGCGTGCCCGCAGGGCGATGTGGGCGAGCATGTCGGCGTCGACGTCGGAGTCCTCGTCGATCTTCGGCTTGGCGAAGACCGCGAAACCCACATTGCGTAAGGCCTCGACCCACGGCCGGACCACGTCGGCGGTGCCGGGGGCGATATTGGTGAAGACAGTTGCTTCGGCTTCGATGCGGGTCTTGGAACCGACCGACAGCTCGGCGGTGCGCGCCAGCAGCCAGCGGCCGAGCGCGTCGAAGCGGGGACGATAGGCGGCCGTGGGACGTCCACCGAGGATGGCGCCGAGTCCCATATCGAGGTTCGGCGCGTCCCAGACGAGCAGGACACGCCGGACATCGGGCCCGGAACCGCTCAACGCCTCGGCGCCGGCACCTGACTGGTCGAGTTCCGGCATCTCGGGGGCGATCTCACTCACGCTCATCTCTCGATCTTCCCCCATATGAACTCGTTGATGACGCTTCCGGCACGCAGACCTTTGCCCTCGAACTTCGTGACCGGCCGGTCGAACCCGATCGGCGCGGTGTGGCGGTTGGCCGCGCTGTCGCCACCTGTGGTGTCGTTCAGGCCGGTGAGCAGCGGTTCGGCCGAGCCTACTTCGAGGATGTGTTCGGCGTAGTCGGCGTGGTCGGTCGCCACGTGCAGCACGCCGCCCGGCCGCAATCTGCTGGCGATCAACGCGAAGGTCGGTGCCTGCAACAGTCGGCGCTTGTGGTGGCGGGCCTTGGGCCACGGGTCGGGGAAGAACACGCGCACACCGGTCAGCGACTCCGGGGCAACCATGTTCTCCAACACGTCGACGGCGTCACCGCGCAGCAACCGGATGTTGCCGATCTCCTCGCGTTCCACCTGCTGGACCAGCTGGGCCAGGCCCGGTTTGTAGACCTCGATGCCGATGAGGTTGAGGTGGGGTTCGGCTTTCGCCATGGCGGCGGTCGCGGTGCCGGTTCCGCAGCCGATCTCGATGACCAGCGGGGCGCTGCGCCCGAACCAGGCGTCGGCGTCGACGGGCTCGTTGGACACGTCCCGGCCGATCACCGGCCAGGTGCGTTCCCAGGAGGCCTGCTGGTTGGGTGTCAATGCCCCTCGGCGGGAGCGGAAGCTCGTCACGCGGGGGTAGAGGCGGGAGCCGGTGGTCGAGCGGCGGCCCGCTTCGTTCGGCATCTCCGAGAGCTTCAGGTGCTCCGGGGCAGTGGACGGCGGCCCGGGAACCGACTCGACAGGGTGGTTGGCGGCGTCGTTCACGTCGTCCATTGTCCAGCATGCGCGGAGTTACGTCGCAGCCGCCTCACGCCGGATCTGACAGAATGCCCTCCGAAAAGGGGGTGCGCGCACATGCCGACAGCGACCACGACCGCACAGACACGGCCATCCGACCAGCTCGATCAGCTGATCTCGGATCTCGGCGCAGGTGGGGGAACCGACCCGGCGATCGCCGAACGGCTCGTGGAGGCGGTGCGGCGCAGGCGCAGGCCGCTGCGAATCCAGGTGGCGGGGCGAGCGCTGAGCGGTCGGACAACGGTCCTCGCGGCGCTGGCCCTGCTGTCGGCCCAGGAAACCGAGCCGGTCGACCAGCCGGGGCTGCCCGATCCGGTGCTCGACGGCGACCTGGTGGTGTACGTGCTGGCGGGTGCCCCGCAGGCGGCCGATCTGCGGGTGCTGGAAACGTTGCCGAGGGACCGCAGCATCGTGGTGCTGAACAAGGCCGACGCCATGGGTTCACGCTGGGGCGATGCCGTGGCCGCCGCCGAACGGTTCGCCCGTGAGCTGCGGTTGCCGGTGGTTCCGGTGGTCGCGTCGCTGGCGGCGCGCACCCGTGCGGGCAGCGTCGGCGCGGCCGACCTCAGCGAGTTGCGCAGGCTCGCGGTCGGCCCGGATGTGCCGTCGGTGCTGGCGGCGGAGCTGTTCATCGGCGCGGGTTCCGACCAGGACGCGCGCAGGCGCCTGATCGAGAACTGGGATCTCTACGGCGTGGACTGCGCGCTCACCGCCCTGCGCGCCGACCCGGATCTCACCTCGGCCGCGCTGATCCAGATCCTGCACTCGGCAGGCGGCATCGACCCGCTGCACCGGCTGGTCCACCGTCGCTACGAGCAGGTCGAAGCCGTGCGCGGCGGCGAGCTGCTCGACGAGCTGGTCCGGCTGGCCGCGCGGGCCGTCCCCGGTGACGGTGGTCGCGCCCGCGCGCTGATCGAGCAGTACCTGGTCGGTGACGAGGCGCTGTGGATCGGGCTGTGCGCGGGTCTGGCCTGTCCGCAGGTCGCGCATCTGGCCGCCGGGTATCCCTCGCCCGCGCCGGGTGACGCCGACGAGGCGCTCTCGCGCGCCACCCGCTGGCGGGCCGTCGTCTCGAGCGACATGCCGCCCTCGGCCCGCCGCGCCGCCCTGCGCGTGCACAACGGATACGTCCGAGCCTGGGAGCGGATGAGCAGTGCCGGACTCTGACGCGGCCGCCCTGACGGCCGACGTCGACGCCGTCATCGAGCGGTGGAATCCGCAGGGCAAGGCCCTGCTGCGGGCGATGGCCGGTTCCGGCGCCGCCGCGAGCGTGTTGTTCCACGCCCCCGACGACGCCAACACCACCCTGCTGCGCACCGAACTGGCCCGCTTCGAACCTCACATCGACCTGATCGACCCCGCCACCCCGATCACCGAGCCCGCCCCGGCCCTGATCCTGTTCGACGCGGGCAGCGTGATCGGCGCCGACCTGCTCGCCCTCATCGACCGCCTGCGCGACGCGGGCGCACCGATCCTGCTCGCCATGAACGGCTTCCACGCCTACCAGGACTGGCGTGCCATCCGGGAACGCAGCCTCGCCCTGCTCGCCGACCGAGGCGCCGCCGAGCTGGAGATCCTCCCCGTCTCGGCCCGGCTGGCCGCCGCCGCCCGCGCCGCCGACGACTCCGCCCTGCTCGACCGTTCCGGTCTCGGCGCCCTGCACGCAGCTCTCGCCGCGGCCACCGCGCAGACCCCGGTCGACGGTGCCCGCCGCCGGGCCGCCGTGCTCGCCCGCGTGCTGGCCGACACCAGGGCCCGCATCACCGAGCAGATCACCGCCCTGCGCGCGGGCACCGATGCCGCGCGCCTGCGCGAGGAGCGGGTCGCCCTGCTCGCCGACCGCGACGGTGGCCGTCAGACCGGCCTCGCGGCGGTGCGCAGCCAGGTGCAACTGGCGCGCGTCGACCTGTCGACCGAGGTGGGGGCCATGGTGCGGGCCCTGCACATGCGCTCGCGCGCCGATCTCGACCGTTGCGATCGCACCGAACTGCGCGCCTACCCCGAGCGATTGCAGCAGGCCGCGGGCGAGTTGTCGGCGGCGGTCGACGCCGTCATCGATGAGCGCGTGCTCGAGACCGCGCGCCGTGTCGGCACCGCCGCACCGGCCCCGCGCCGCTACGACGCGGCGCCCCGGGTCGGTCCGGAACCCTCGCCGAGGCATCGTGGTGTCGAAGATCACCTGGTGATCGCGCTCGGCGCGTCGGCGGGTGTCGGTCTAGGCCGGTTGATCGTCGCGCCGCTGTCGCTGGTGCCGACCCTCGACGTGGCCAGCGTGCCGGTGGCGTTGCTGCTCGGCGCCGGTGCGGCGGCCTGGGTGGTGCGGGCGCGCGGGCAACTCGCCGAACGCGGGCACATGTCACAGTGGGTCTCCGAGGCGCTGGTGAATGTGAAAGCCCAGCTCGAGCAGCGTGTCGCGGCGGTGCTGGTGGACGTGGAGGCCGAGCTGGCCGAGCATGTGGTCCGCGAATCCACGGCGCGGGCGGTGGCTGTGGACCGCCGGATCGCCGAGCTGGACGCGCTCGTCCGGCGTCTCGTGGCGGAGCGTCCGGCGCAGCTTTCCGCCTGCGAACGCGATATCGAAACCCTCGACAAGGTGTGACGAGAACGATTGGTCCACCCGCCGATGGGTACTAGGTTGGGCGAACCCGATTCCTTATCGATCGTCATATCGCGTTAACCTTTAAGCAGGAACCTGGGCGTCCTGCTCCGTGCCAGTCGATGCGCGGCCTCCGTCCGTGTGCGGCCCTGTACGCCGTCCATTGGGGTTGCGTGGTGGCTGGTTCGCTGCCGGACGTCTTCCCGCCACGGTGGCGCCCCCGCCCATCTCAGGAGAGTTTTCATGACCTCAGCGACCATTCCTGGTCTTCGTGGATCCGACGGCACCGCGCCGACCGAGCACAGTGAACTGCTCGCCTGGGTACAGGAAGTCGCAGAGCTCACTCAGCCTGATCGTGTCGTCTGGGCCGACGGCTCCGACGCGGAATGGGATCGTCTGACCACGCAGCTGGTCGAGGCGGGCACCTTCAAGAAGCTCGACGAGAAGAAGAAACCGAACTCCTTCCTCGCCCTGTCCGACCCCTCCGATGTGGCCCGCGTGGAATCGCGCACCTACATCTGCTCCAAGACCGAGGCCGACGCCGGTCCGACCAACAACTGGGTCGACCCCGCCGAGATGCGCGCCACCATGACCGAGCTGTACCGCGGCTCGATGAAGGGCCGCACCATGTACGTGGTGCCGTTCTGCATGGGCCCGCTCGGCGCCGAGGACCCCAAGCTGGGCGTGGAGATCACCGACTCCGAGTACGTCGTGGTTTCGATGCGCGTGATGACCCGCATGGGTCAGGCCGCGCTGGACAAGCTCGGCACCGATCGTCCGTTCGTGAAGGCCCTGCACTCCGTGGGCGCCCCGCTGGCCGAGGGCCAGGCCGACGTGCCGTGGCCGTGCAGCGACACCAAGTACATCACCCACTTCCCCGAGGACCGCGAGATCTGGTCCTACGGCTCCGGCTACGGCGGCAACGCGCTGCTCGGCAAGAAGTGCTACTCGCTGCGGATCGCCTCGGCGATGGCCCACGACGAGGGCTGGCTTGCCGAGCACATGCTCATCCTCAAGCTGATCTCGCCGGAGAACAAGAACTACTACGTCGCCGCCGCGTTCCCGAGCGCCTGCGGTAAGACCAACCTGGCGATGATCCAGCCGACCATCCCCGGCTGGCGCGCCGAGACCCTCGGCGACGACATCGCCTGGATGCGTTTCGGCAAGGACGGTCGCCTGTACGCGGTGAACCCGGAGTTCGGCTTCTTCGGCGTGGCGCCCGGCACCAACCACAGCTCCAACCCCAACGCGATGGCAACCATCGACGCGGGCAACACCGTTTACACCAACGTCGCCCAGACCGACGACAACGATGTGTGGTGGGAGGGCCTGGAAGGCGACCCGCAGCACCTGATCGACTGGAAGGGCAACGACTGGACCCCCGAGTCGGGCACGCATGCCGCGCACCCGAACTCGCGCTACTGCACCCCGATGTCGCAGTGCCCCATCCTGGCCCCCGAGTGGGACGACCCGCAGGGTGTGCCGATCTCGGCCATCCTGTTCGGCGGTCGCCGCAAGACCACCGTTCCGCTGGTGACCGAGTCGTTCGGCTGGGAGCACGGCGTGTTCATGGGTGCGACCATGGGCTCGGAGCAGACCGCCGCCGCCGAGGGCCAGGTCGGCACCGTCCGCCGCGATCCGATGGCGATGCTGCCGTTCCTCGGCTACCACGTGGGCGACTACCTCGACCACTGGATCGAGCTCGGCAAGAACGCCGATTCGTCCAAGCTGCCGAAGATCTTCTACGTCAACTGGTTCCGTCGTGGCGCCGACGGCCGCTTCCTGTGGCCCGGATTCGGTGAGAACTCCCGCGTGCTCGAGTGGATCGTCGGCCGGATCGAGGGTTCGTCCGGCGCGTCGTCCACCCCGGTCGGTCACGTGCCCACCGCCGCCGACCTCGACCTGGACGGCCTCGATGTCGACCAGACCGATGTCGAGGAGGCCCTCGCGGTGAACGCCGACGAGTGGCGTCAGGAGATCCCGTCGATCGAGGAGTGGTTCGAATTCATCGGTGACCGCCTCCCGTCGGGCGTTCGCGACGAGTTCGAGGCACTCAAGCAGCGCCTCGGCTGACACTGAAGTCGAACCGCCCGCACCGATTTCGGTGCGGGCGGTTTTGCGTTGCCCCTGTTTCCGGGCGCGAAGTTTCCTAATGGGCACAAATTGGGAAGATTTCCCCGCGCTGATTTCGGGTACATCTTTCGATGACAGAGAGTCGCTGGGGCAAGGGAATCGCCGTCACCTATATTCCCAGTCAGGTTTCTGTGAACGTCGCACCATCCCCCGAGCTAACTCCGCTGAGATCGACGCTGAGAGGTGGTTGACGCATGACCGATCTGGTGACCCGCCACGAGGACGACACCTGCTCGAGCACGCCACTGCACCGGGTGGCAGGTCGCTTGGAGCGTGTCCTGCCACCCGGATGGCGCGTCGATGTGGTCGACCTGCCCGCCAACGGCGAGGTACGTGCCCAGCCGGTACTGCGGGTCGTGATGCCCGAGGACTAGCCGGTCCATCCCATCGGCATCAGCACCGACTTCTGCTCGCAGAACGCGTCGAGACCCTCGGGCCCGTTCTCGCGGCCGACGCCGGAGCTCTTGTATCCACCGAACGGCGCGGTGGGGTCGAAGGCGTACCAGTTGATCGCGTAGGTGCCCGTGCGGACCCGTGCGGCGATCTTCGCGCCGCGTTCGATGTCGGTGGTCCAGACCGAGCCGGCCAGTCCGTACACGGAGTCGTTGGCGATGGCCACGGCCTCGTCCTCGGTGTCGTACGGGATCACCGACAGCACTGGTCCGAAGATCTCCTCCTGGGCGATGGTGCTGGAGTTGTCCACGTCGGCGAAGATCGTCGGCTCGACGAACCAGCCGCGATCCACCCCGGCGGGCCTGCCGCCGCCGAGAACCAGCCGCGCCCCCTCGGCCTTGCCCTTGGCGATGTAGCCCTCCACGCGTTCGCGCTGTCGCTCGCTGATGAGCGGGCCGAACTGCACCGACGGATCGGTGGGGTCACCGGTCTTCAGGGTGCTCACGTGGGCGACGAGCGCGTCGAGGATCTCCTCGTAACGGCTGCGCGGCGCGAGGATCCGGGTCTGCGCCACACAGCCCTGTCCGCTGTTCATCAGGCCGGAGAACGCGAGAACGGGAATGCTGGCGGCCAGATCCACGTCGTCGAGGATGATCGCTGCCGACTTTCCACCCAATTCGAGGGAAACGGTTTTGAGTTGTTCACCGGCGATGGCCGCGAGTTTCCGGCCAACGGCGGTACTTCCGGTGAACGTCACCTTGTCGACGCCGGGATGACCGGCCAGGTATTCACTTGCCTCTGCTTCGGCGGGCAGCACCGAGATCACGCCGTCCGGCACGCCTGCCTCGGTGAAGATATCGGCGAGAATATTGGCGCTGAGCGGGGTGAGGGGGGACGGTTTCAACACGATCGTGCACCCGGCGAGCAATGCGGGCGCGAGTTTGTTCACCGCGAGGAACATCGGAACATTCCACGCGGTAATAGCGGCGACGACCCCGCGCGGTTCCCGTGACACACGGGTAGTTCCGAACGGGCCGACCCGAGTCTCGTTCCAAGGGAAGGTCTCTGCGAGCGAGACTAACGCGTCGAGAGCCGCGACGGCGGGAATTTGATTGAATGTCAAGGCGCCTACCGTCGTTGCGCCCATCTCCGCCGAGAGCGCGGCGAGCAATTCCGGCGAACGCTGCTCGATGAGCCGAGCCGCCTTGCCGAGCACTTCGGCTCGTTCCAGTGGATCCTTCTTGGGCCACGGTCCGCTGTCGAAGGCGTCGCGGGCCGCGGCGACCGCCGTGTCCACGTCGTCCTTCGTTACCGAAGGCACGCTGCCCACGGTCTCCTCGGTGGCCGGTGAGACCACGGGAATGCGGTCACTACCGGCCGGGGTGGTCCACTTGCCGCCGATGAACAGACTGTCGTAGTGCATGAGAACACGTTACAGTTTCGCGGCCGGATTGTCTGCAACACGTTCTACTTTGCCTGGTCGCAGGGGCTCTGAAGCGCGCGAATTCCAACCCGTCGGTTCGCTTTTCGGGGAAACGCACTATTGCGTTCTCGTGGTGAAAAGGGGATGCTTTAGCTACTGATCAGCTCGCTCGATTCATCGGACCTTAACAGCGAATTGGGGAGACCGACTCATGGCTGTGCAAGTGATCGGCCGATCGTTGATGACCAGCGACCAGACCGACCATCAAGCGAAGAGTGTTGGCAGTGGAGGATGGGTTGTGTCATTCCTTCCTGGCCGCACACTGACGATCGAGCAGGCAACTGCCGCCATTCAGGCCGCTGAGGCGGTCGCGATGGTCGGTGCGCTCGCCGATCAGGTCGGCCTGACCACGTTGGAGACCGTCGGCCTCGCGATTCAGGAATCCCCGTGGGCCAGCGCTTTACCCGAGCCGGTGCGCCGGACGCGGCGACTGAGCTGGCTGGCCTGAGTCACCGTTTCGTCGCAACCACAACGAGATTGCTCACGAGTAGCTCGCGAATCACCGGAATCCGAACCAACCACCACGCCCAACGCGGGTGATAACGAGGAAAAACGGTTCGCACGTCCGCCGGTGTCGTTGCCGCCCAGCGCAAACCGTCGGCCGCGGTGACGGCGAACAGTGATCTGCCGAATCTGTTCTTGGGTTCACGACCGTGCTTTCGGAAGTACCTGCGGGCCGCGTACTCGCCGCCGAGGTAATGCCACAGTCCGGTCTCGTGCCCGCCGAACGGCCCGTGCCACACCGTGTACGAGTACACGATGAGGCCGCCGGGCTTGGTCACGCGGACCATCTCGTCGGCCATCGCCCAGGGCTCGGGGACGTGTTCGGCGACGTTGGAGGAGAAGCACACGTCGAAGGCGTTGTCGCGGAACGGGAGTGCCATGCCCGAGCCGCGCACCGAACCGGCCACCCGCAGGCCCGCGGCGTGCATCTCCGACGGGTCGGGTTCCACCGAGACATAGCGGGCGCCGCGTGCGGTGAACTCGTCGGCGAAGTAGCCGGGGCCGCCACCGACGTCGAGTACCACGGTCCCGGTGAGATCGCGGCCGGTGTTGTCGGCGTAGAAGTCGTCGATCAGCTCGGCGCTGTCGGTCGCGATGCCGCCGTAGAACCTGGCCGGGTCGGACTGCTCGAACCGGAAGCTCGTCAGCAGACGGAGCGAGCGGCGCAGCGTGGCGCGGCGGGCGAAGCGGGGGGCTCGGCCCGGCTGGTCGGTTCTCGGCGGGGATGCGGTCGGCACGGCAGGAGTTTAGGGGCTCGGCGGCGGCGCATCGCGGCCGTGTGCGGGTTCGGCGGTGATATTGCCGTGTCGCGTGGGCCACACCCGCTAGGGTGGTGGCCGACGTTTGTCCGAAGCCGATCCGATTGCGAGCCCGACCGTGCGTGAAGTCCTCCTGTTGTGCTGGCGTGACACGGGGCACCCACAGGGCGGCGGCAGTGAGCGGTACCTGGAGCAGGTCGGTGCCCAACTGGCGGCCCGTGGGGTCAAGGTCACCCTGCGTACGGCCGGGTACCCCGGTGCCCCGCGCCGCGAGCGGATCGACGGTATCGACGTCAGCCGCGCCGGTGGTCGCTTCACCGTGTACCCGCGCGCACTGGCCGCCATCCTCGCTGGTCGGCTCGGTGTCGGCCCGCTGCGCGGCGTCCGGCCCGATGTCGTGATCGACACCCAGAACGGCATCCCGTTCTTCGCCGCCGTGACCGGTGTGCCGTCGGTGGTGCTCGTGCATCACGGGCATCGTGAGCAGTGGCCGGTCGCCGGGCGGCTGGTCGGGCGGATCGGCTGGTGGATCGAGTCCAAGCTGTCGCCGCGTGTGCACCGCGACAACCAGTACCTCACGGTGTCGCTGCCCTCGGCCGAGGAACTGTCGGTGCTCGGGGTGGATCGCGAACGCATCGCCGTCGTCCGCAACGGTGCCGAACCGGTGCCCGCCGAGGTCGTGCCCGGTGGCGAGCGCACGCGTGCGACCCATCCGCGCGTCGCCGTGCTGTCCCGGCTCGTCCCGCACAAGCAGATCGAGGACGCCCTCACCGCCGTCGCCGCGCTGCGCGAACGCTTCCCCGATGTACACCTGGACGTGATCGGTGACGGCTGGTGGGCGCCGAACCTGCGCGCCTGCGCCGAGGAACTCGGGATCACCGACGCCGTCACCTTCCACGGCCACGTCGACGAACGCCGCAAGCACGAGATCCTGTCCACCGCGTGGGTGCACGTGATGCCCTCGCGCAAGGAAGGTTGGGGTCTGGCCGTCATCGAAGCCGCCCAGCACGGCGTCCCGACCATCGGCTACCGCAGCTCCCGCGGCCTCACCGACTCCATCGTCGACGGCGTCACCGGCCTGCTCGTCGACGACGCCCCCGCCCTGGCCCGAGCCGCCGCCGACCTCCTCGCCGACCCGGAGACCCGGGCGGTGATGGGCGAGAAAGCCCGCGCCCGAGCCCACGAATTCTCCTGGGAACAAACAGGTTCCGGCGTCTACGAAGTCCTCGCCGCCGCCGCCCGGGGAACCTACACCACCGGCCTCGTAGCCCCCTCAGCCGTCAATCGCTGAACCATCGTCGACCTGAAGATCGGGTTGTCGCACCTTCGACAGGCCGATGCTCAGTCGCTGAACACGTCGTCCACGGTCTGGGCGCTGATCGCCCGATCGAGCCATTCGCCGAGTTGGGCGCGGTCGTGACACGCCACGATCTTGTCTTCGGCAGCCGACGACACCTTGATTCCACGTCGGCGCAGAATCCGGAGAACACTCTCCGAGACGCCTTTTTCGAGCCCTTCTTCGCGCCCTTCGGCACGGGCTTCTTCACGCATCCGCTGCGATGTCTCGGAGCGGAAGAACGACAGGTCTACCGACATCAACTTCCTCCAGATTCGGGCGCCTCGCGTTCGACCGAGGCCCAGTTCGACAAGTTCGGCATAGATCTGCGCATCGTCTCGGTCACCCGCGAGCCGCAGGGCAGCGGCAAGCGCTTCCAGTATCGCACCGATCTCAGGCCTTGTGGCGTGCGTAATCGCTGATAGGGCTGCCAACGGCAGGTCTGCGGCGGCGGCTTCGGCCGTCGTGACGGCCGGGACGTTGTGGGGGCCGAGCACGAGTGGTCGCAGCACCATGCACGGCCAAGTCGCATGGCCGAGGTTGTGAGGTCCCTGCGCCCAACGGGCAATGGCCTCGCTGCGGCACACGACAACGAGAACGGCGGGAATCTGATACTTCGCTTCGAGGTAGGCCAGGTAGTAGGTCCAGGCGCGAGGGCGGCTCAGCTCCTTCTTGCTCTGTGCCTCGACAACCAGCAAGAAGCTGGACTCTGCCGTGACGATCCGCAGAATCGTGTCCGCCCGGCGTTCGATGGGCTCTATCTCGGTGAGGTCGACCGAGATGTGTTCGACCTCGATCGGGTCGGGGAAGGGAAGGTCGAGTGCGTGGAAGACGCGGGCGAAGGTGCGCGCGTCGTGCCGGAAGATCCGGTGCATAGCCTCGTGCTGTGCGGTGACCATAGCGAGCGAACATAGATTCGTTGCTGGGCTGCACGGGTATTGATGCGGTGTGTCGGGCGGCGCGCGGCGCCTCGCCGGATGACACTCCGTCAGTGGGGGTTTCGGCGGAAGGCGGCGGTCAGGAGGGCGACGGCGAGGAGGGTGGCCCAGAGGAGGTGGGCGGCGGTGGAGAGGTGGCGTTGGGTGGGGGTTGCGGTGTCGGTGGGGGTGGGGTCGGGGACTCGGTAGAGGGCTAGGTCGGTGTCTTCGTAGGTGAGTTGGGTTGTGGCCAGGGTGTTCTGGGAGGCGCCGAGGGGGCCGGGGGTGGTGCGTTCCACGAGGATCCAGCCGACGCCGAGGGCGGCCAGGTCGGTGGCGGGGGCTCCTTCGAGCAGGGCGGTTTCCACCGTGCGGGCGCGATTCCCCTCGCCTGCTACGGCGTAGCCGCGGACGCGGAGTTCGCCGGTCTGGAGGACGTCGGCGGGGAGGATGCGGGGTGCTGGGTCGAGGACGGGAGGTGTTCCGCTGTAGGGGAATCGGCGGAACATGCCTGCGGGCAGGACTGCCACGTCGCCGGGACCGTCGACGTGTGCGACGACCTCTGCCCAGCCGGCGGGGTAGTGGACGGGACGCATCTCGTCGCCGACGCCCCAGGCGAGATCGGGCAGCGGGAGAACGAGCAGGCCGATGAAAAGTGTTGCGACAGCCGCTGTTCCAGCATCAGAACGACGAGGGCATCCGGTGTCCGACACCCGAGGTGTGGTTGCGGCGGGTTCCCCGGTCGGGTCCAGCTCGGAACTGGGTGATCCGTTCGCGATCGGAGTGGCCAGGTCGGGGCTCGCGGATTCGTCGGGACTCGACCGCGCGAACCGCCGCACGACAGCGAGCACGGTCGTGCAGGCAGCCGCCGCGCACAGCACATACGCGGGCATCGCGAGCGCCACGTATTTCTGACTGTCACGCAACAACCCCGCCCCGGGCACGTGCCCGACCGACCATTCCCCGACCGCGATCCCTGCGCTGGTCGCGCCGAGCGCGGGCACGACCACGGCCACCGCCGCGACAACCAGCAGCGACCGGCACCCGCGTCCGCGCCGCCACACGGCGGGCACCCCGAGCGCGACGATCCCGAGCAGCAACATCGTGCCGACGAAGGCCACCGGTGTCGTCCGACTTCCCGGCACTGCCTCGCCGTTCCAGATCCCGCCGAGCCCGGCCAGACTGCCCAGCGTTCCCAACCATGGTTCCGCCCGCGCCGCGAACGCCGAAACTCCGGCCGGATCCGACGGCTCGGCCCCCGACCCCAACGCCGTGGCCGTCAACCACGGCGCGCAAGTCGCCACCCACAGTGCCACGGCGGGCACCCAATTCCGCCGCCCGACCAGCGCCAACCCGATCACTGCCGCCAACAACGACCCGGTCGGCGTCAATCCGGCCGCCGCGAACGCCGCGACCAGCGCAGCCCACGAGCCCACGCCGACCCGCTGGTCCTGAACACCGCTGCGTGCGCTGACAGTCGACCCGCTCGCACATTCCGAGTCGGCCCTGCTGCTGAGGCGTCTCGGGGTCGAGCTGACGAGGCCGGTATCGGATTCACGGATCTCCGCCGACCGCGAGCGGTCGGCGCCGGTCGGGGCCGTCGAATCCCGCCCGGTACTCGCGGCGAAGCTTCCCCCGGTGCGGCTGTGGTCGTAGCGGCGGACGCCGGTCGACGCGTCGCGAAGGCGGGCCGCCGCCAACGCCGCCCATGGCAGCGCCGCATATCCCGCGAGCAGACTCCAATGCCCTTGGAGCAGTCGCTCGGCGACGAAGGGGTTCCAGAGGGCGAGGGTGGCGGCGACGAGTTGGGGGCCGGTGGTCGCGCCGAGGAACTGACGGGCGAGGGCCGCGGCGCCGTACCCGGCGGCCCACAGGGAGACGATCAGGATCGCCTTGACGAGGATGCCGCCGTCGACGACGGGGGAGAGCACGGCGAGCAGCGCGTCCTGGGGCACCGCGCGGGGTGCCGCCGCGCCGAGACCGAGCGCCGAGTCCGTCAGATAGGAGCGCGGGGTACTCACCGCGTCGCGCAACAGCAGATACCCGGAGCCTGCCAGCGGGCCGACGATCACCGCCGTGAGGAGCGCGCAGTACGCGGCAACCCACAGCCTCGCGCTACCTGTCACATCAGAGCACCCTAGATGCTGGGGCGAGCGCAGCGGGGCCCGCCCTGATCCGGAGGGCGCGACGAAGGAGTGCCAGGAGGGTGGAAGATCAGGGGCCCGAAACGCCCTACCCGAGTGCGCTGGCGCTCCAGAGGCGAAGCTCAGGGTGAGTCCGCTCGGACTCACATTTCGGGGTATCGCGCACCGAAGGGTCGATGAGGTGCGACGATGGGGCGTGTCTTCGGTCCGTCGCCCCCCTGTTGTTGCCGATCTGACGTGGGTCACGGCTGGCGCGATGACCGCCAATGTCGCCGGTTACCTGCTGCAGATGTTGGCCGGGCGCTGGCTGGGTGTGGCCGGGTTCAGCGAGTTCGCGAGTCTGCTCGCGGTCCAGCTGCTGTGCGCGGTGCCCGCCTTGGCGATGCAGAACGTGGTGGCGCGCGAAGTGGTGCGCGGCGCCGGTCTGCGTGCGGTGCGGGCGATGCAGTGGCGGTGTGCGGCGCTGGTCGCGGCGGTCGCGGTGGTGCTGATCCCGGTCGTCGCGACGGTGCTGCACGTCAGTGTGCTGGCCGCGGCCGCTGCCCTCGGCGCCGCTCCCGCTCTGGTGGTCCTGTCGGGTGAACAGGGAATCCTCCAGGGCGCCAATCAGTTCCGTGCCCTGGCGACGGTGCTCGCGCTGGCAGGCACCGCTCGCGTGGCACCCGCGCTGATCGCGCTCGCCTTCGGCGGCGGCTCCGCGGGTGCCCTGCTCGCCGCGGCAGGCGGACTCGTCGCCGCCGCTTTCGTCGCGGGCCGCATCGTCCGATCGGCGACCGCGAGCGATTCAGCAGACATGTTGCTCGATGGGCGGGCCGCGACCGTCGAACCGCGCGAGCAGACGATCGGTGTCCTCCCGGTCTTGCGTGCCGTCCAGGTGCAGGCCGCGCTGATGGCCCTGTCCTCGACCGACCTGATCGTCGTGCGCATCGTCCTCGACGACGCCGACGCCAGCCGCTACTCCCTCGGCACCATCGCCACCAAGATCGCCTTCTGGCTCCCGCAGGCGGTTGGCGTGGTGCTGTACCCACGCATGGCCCAGCCGACGCATTCGGCCCGCGCCATCCGCGACGCCCTGTCGGTGCTGTCGCTGATCGGCATCGTCGCGGTCATCGGCGCCGCCTTGGCCGCCCCGCTCGCGCCCCTGTTCGCGGGTCAGGACTACGCACCTATCCAGGGCATGCTGTGGATTTTCGCGCTGCACGGCGCCATGCTCGCCGTCCTCCAGGGCGCGCTGCTGTCGGCCATCGCGGTGGAACGCACCGGTCTGGCGATGGTCACCTGGGTGGGGTTGGCCGTCGAGGTCGCCCTGATGCTCGCCTTCGCCGACAGCATCGGTTCGCTCATCGGCATCGCCGTCTGCGTCGCCGCCGTCACCACGACGATCGTCGCCCTCGTCGTGCTGCGCACCGCCCGAAACGACGACGGCCCCGGTCGATGACCGGGGCCGTGCGGAGATGTCGCGCTCAGGGGCGTTTGTTGGTGTCGATCTGTTCGGTCGGCGAATCGTAGTCACCGCGCGGGAACTGGGTGGTCGGCGTTTCGTCGCCGTCCCAGCGGGTGGCGCCGGAGTCCGCGGCGGTCGGTGCGGGCGTCGGCCGGGTGCCACGCGGCGAGGCGTGGGCCGGGGCGCTACCACCGCGCAGACCGAGGAACAGGCCTGCCAGCAGCGCGATCACGCCGAGAACACCGAGCACGATCGGCACGATGCGCCCGAACAGCGACAGCTTGTCGGTGTTCTCCTTGGCGATGGCCAGCTGCGACTCCACGGTCGACTCGTCGAAGACGATGTGCGACTTGAGCGCGGTCACCTCGGGCTTGTCGGCCGTGCGCGCGTAGAACAGGTGGATCGACTCACCACCCTTGACGACGGTGCCGGTCTGCGGCTCGACCCACAGGTCACGCACGTTGGTGTAGTAACGGGTCATGGTGACCGGCGCGTCGGCGGGCACATCGGTGACGCCCCACTTGGCGGCGGGCAGGGTGAGCCGGTTGGTCGGCGACTGCACGACGTCCCAGGTGCTGGTGACGGGCGCGATCATCTGGAACCGGTACACCTTGGTGCTGTTGATCTCGGTCTCTTCGATGAAGTTGGCGTCGAAGGACTTTCGCACGTTGATGTCGAAGTACGGGTACGTCTTCTTCTCGGTGCCGATCGGGAAGCGGTAGCCGATGCCGGTGTGCTGCACCGGTTCCATCACGCTGCCGTCCTTGTTGACGGTGACGGCGATGGACCCGTTGGGCTCCTCGTCGACCGGCATGCCGGTGGTGCGCGAGATGGTGACGCGGTCGATGGCCGCGGTGAGCAGGCCCGTGTCACCCTGCACATCGGTGCGGCGCAGGGTCTGACCGGCCTGCAGCGTCATCTTGTCGGCGTCGGAGGGCTCCTCGACGGTGACGAAGCGCTGCGAGATCAGCGGCACGTTCTTGTTGACGACGGCCGGGCCGTCACCGGAGGTCAGCGACTTGGAGTCGAGGACGAGACTGTCCTCGCCGGGCTGGTTCTCCGCGATGGTCGTGATCTCGAGGTCGAGCGGAGTCTTGGCCACCTTGCTCACGGTGTAGGTGGGGATCATCAGCGCGGCAACAAGCAATGCCGCGCCCAGACCCACGAGCACGCAGGCGACCGTCCTTCTGGTACCGGCACTCAGTGCCATGCAAACTCTCCTCGTCGTTCGAACACGGATTGAGCCGACACTAACAGCCCACGACGACGGAAGGCGGCGCTGTGCCCGCTAAATCGCCGACACGGCAGACTGGACCCCGATGACGAGCACCCACACCCCGGTTCCGCCGCCGCGCGGCTTCATCCCCGCCCTGGAGGGAATGCGTGGGATGGCGGCCCTCGGCGTGCTCGTCACCCACGTGGCTTTCCAGACCGCGGCCTCAGCGACACCGGTGATCGGGCCGATGTTGGAGCGCTTCGACATGGCGGTGGCGGTGTTCTTCGCCCTGTCGGGTTTCCTGCTGTGGCGCCCGCACGCGGCGGCGGCGCACGGGGTGGGCGCGGCACCGTCGACCGGGCGCTATCTGCTGCACCGTTTCGCCAGGATCATGCCCGCGTACTGGGCCGTGGTGGTGTTCGTGCTGGTACTGCTGCCCGGCGCCGCGCAGACGGCGAACCTGCGGGTGTGGGTGTCGAATCTGTTCCTGCTGCAGGTGTTCGTCCCCTTGACACTCACCGAGGGGCTCACCCAGATGTGGAGCCTGTCGGTGGAGGTGGCGTTCTACCTGGTGCTTCCGCTGCTGGCGTTGCTGTTCGTGCGACTGCGCGGGTCGGCGGCTCGGTGGCGGATCCCGGTGTTGTGCGCGCTGGCCGCGGTGAGTCTGACGTGGAATCTGTGGCCGGTGCCGACTCCCGACGCCATCCACGCTGACAACTGGCTGCCCGCCTACATCCCGTGGTTCGCGGCGGGCATGTTGCTCGCCGAACTGATCTACCGCCTGCGCGACGACGCCCGTTGGCCGAGGCTGCTGGCGAACCAGCCGCTGATGTGGGGCATCGCGCTGGTCGCGTTCCTGATCTCGGCGACGGAGTACGGCGGCCCGGCCGGTCTCGAACGTGCCGAACCGTGGCAGTACGCGGTGAAGATGCTGCTCGGGGCGATCATCGGCTTCGGCCTGCTGGCGCCGTTGGTGCTGCGCCCGGCCGACGCCCCACCGCATCGATGGCTGGAGTCGCGCACGGCGGCGGTGCTCGGCCGCTGGTCCTACGGGGTGTTCCTGTGGCACCTGGTCGTGCTCTCGATGGTGTTCCCGGTGTTCAGTCTGTTGCCGTTCAGCGGCAGCTTCCTGTACGTCCTCGTGCTCACCACCGCGCTGACCCTGCCGCTGGCCGCCGCGAGCTACGCGCTGATCGAGGAACCCGCGCGCCGACTGGCCCGGCGCTGGGACGAGCGCGCCGCTCAGCGTCGGCGGGGAAGTGCGGCGACTCCCACCGCGACGACAGCGATGACCGCGGGTGCCTGCGCCCAGATCGAGCCGCCCATATAGGTGGTACCCGACCGCCATGTGCCGGTCGACAACGCCGCCACCGAGACCAGCGTCCCGACACCGGCGACCCAGGGCAGTACCCGACTCGTCACAGCGGACCGGAAGTGACCGCACGCCATCGCGACAACGGTGCACGCCACCCCGAACGGTCCGGACACCACCGCCACCGCGGCGGTGAGTCCGAGCGCGGCAACTGGGCGGGTACCCCATGTGGTCGGTGCTGGGCCGAGGTCGGGAAGCGGTCGCCGACGCGGAATGGCAAGCAGCACAAGTGGAATCAGTAGCAGCAGGCCACCGAAGATCGCCAGCCGGTACCACCGGTCGTCCGGGAACGACACGGTGATCTCCCCGCTCGTCCCCGCCGGAACAAGCCAAGCCTGCTGCCAGCCGTCGACCACGACGGGCTTCAACAGCTGCCCGTCGGCGGTGTGCGCTTCCCAGCCGACGTTGGTGCTCAACGGCAGTACCAGCAGTCGTGCCTTCGTCGGATCGGCTGCTGGGGCAGAGGGGCCTTCGTGGGTCGTACCGTGAGCGGGGGCGGAACTCCGAGCGGCCGCGAGATCGGTGCGCGGCAGCCGAATTCGGTCGACCGTGAACAGTTCCGTCGGCACTACGGCGAGGTCGGGCTTACCGGGCAGCAACTCGATATCGGCCGCGTCCGATTCGCAGGGGCGGGCGGAAACCGGTGCACCCGAACGGAGTTCGTCGGCGGTCGCGGTGACGGTTGTGTGCACCGCGCGCCCGCCGATGGCGATCACCGGCCCGGCCTCACAGCCGATGGTGACGAGTCGGTCGCCGGGGGCGTGCGCCGGGTATTCGGGACCCAACACCTCCACCTCGGCGAGCCCGGCGGGTTGGGTGAGGACGAACCCGAGCGCGGTGCGGTCGAGCACTTCGTTCCAGCCCTGGATGCTGATCTCGACGCGATCGGTGACGGTGGGGTGCAGCGAGATTCGCGCGGGCTCGCCGTGGTCGCGCTCCGGCAGTTCACGCAGCTGCGGCCCGTTGCCGAGGTTCACCAGCACGGAGGTGGCGGTGGCGGGCAGGCCGCCGAGCGCGGTGGTGACGTCGAGGCCGGTGACCAGCGCCGGTTCCGGAAGTTCCAGGACGAGTGTGGGTTTGGCGCCCGCGAGGCCACGGACGGTGGCTTCCGGTGCGGTCCAGGTGGTTCGGGGGTCGCCGTCGGTCGCGGCGAAGGCGGCGCCACGCAGGTCGGCCACATCGGCCTTGCCGCGCGCGACCGGACGGGTGGGGTCGGTGAGTAAAGCTTCGAGCGCTGGTCCCGGCCGGGTGCGCACGGTCAGGTCGGTGCTCACCCGCATCGGCTCGGGGACCGACAATGTCCGGCCGAAGACACCTGGTTCCTCAGCGGGCAGACCGAGCCCCTTGCTGCAATGCACGCGCAGCGGCCCGTCGAAACACGCACTGCGGCCGGGAAATTCCTGACCGAGATCCCAGCCCGTCACCGTGGTTCCGGTCGGCACATCGGGCAGGACCACGCGGTGCCGGATGTCCACCCGCACCGGTGCGTCGCGTACCGAATAGTCGTCGAGGGTGAGTTCGCTGATTCCGAATTGACCACCACGGGTGCCGGTTTCGGTGCGCGCGGCGGTGATCATCACCCACTCCGTCCGCCCGGCGGGCAGGGCGACGGTGACCGGTGCACCGGGTTCGGTGATCCGGGCCGACACGGTCCCGCGCGGCGTGCGCACCTCCACCCACTTCACGGGGTCGCCGAGCGCGGCGGCGGTGGTGGTGAACTGTAGTGAGCCGCTGGTGATCGGCTTGTCGAGGTCGAGCCGAAGCCACTGTCCCAGTGCGGATTCCGCGCCGTTGCTGATCCATGCGGTGCTCGGGTCGCCGTCCACGGCGGCGGCGGTGGAGCTGCCGGGCGCGGCGCCGCCGATCTGGGTGGCGTCGGCAGCCGAACTCGAGCTCGTCACCTCGGCGCCCGACCACTGGCCGCGCACGAGTTCGGTTCCCTCGACCGGGTAGTCGGGAACGAGGTTGTGGGTTCGCCGAGCGTCGTCCGGTGCGCGCACCGCCGAGTTGTGGTTGTCCACTCGGCCGAAGTCCGATTCCCGGTCCATGGGTGTATCGGTCAGCAGCACCGGCTCTGTCGGTAGTCCGGCCCTGGCGGCGTCGGCTTCGAGCAGGACCGGGCCGCTCGCGCCGTCGCGGCGAACCCGCTCGAGCACCTCGGGTCCGCCGCGCACGACCGGAACCGAGTCGAGTCCGACCGTGTACGCGCCCGGGATCGACTCCGGCGCACCGGTACCGCTGCGCACCGGTGTCGGTGTTCCCGGCGGGGTGGGGTCGACGCGATAGATCTCGATGGCCGGGTACGACGGCAGCAGATCGTTGTCGACCACAAGCCCGGCGTCGTCGGCGCGCGGCCCGATGGGCGCTCCGAATTCGGCGACCTTGCGCAGCCCAGGTGACCCCTCGACAGCCTGGTGCGCCAGCATCGGCCGGGTGGAACGGGAGGTCTCCGGGTCCAGGTCGTTGCGCAGCACCAGGATTCCGATGCCCTGGTCGGCAAGGGTGGTGGCGAGTCCGGCCGAGGGCCGCCCGTCGGCGATGAGCCGCTGTACCGAATCCATGGCGCGGATGGTGCCGGGTGGGTTCAGCGGCACCGAATCGCGCACGGCCCAGGGCGTACTCGCCAGCGCTTGGAGTGGTTCGTCGCGGGTGAGTCCCCAGATCTGGCTGCCGAAAGGCGCGCCGGGGACGACGAGGGCACGGGTGTCGGCGGCGTTGTCGGCCAGCCATCGCGCGGTGTCGGTCCAGTAGGCGGGCACCCGGTCGTAGGCGCCGCGCGGGGCGAGCCGACCGGTCCACGCCAGTGAGGTCGCCAGGGTGAGGGCGGCGAGCACGAGCGCCGCGACGGCCACGAGACGATCGCGCTCAGGATGGGCGAAAGCATTGCGCCACACCGGCATCGGCACGGATGCCGGCAGCGGCACTCGGCCGAGCAGATGCGCGAGCCCGACTACGAGCGGCAACCGGATCAGCGGCTCCAGCTTGTGCACGTTGCGCAGCGGCGCACCACCGGAGTCCAGGAAGATCCGCACCGATTCCGCGAACGGCCCGCCGAGCGTGCCGACATACCCGGCGCAGATCCCTGCCAATCCCACGCACAGGATCAGCACGAACCGCCCGCGATACGGCATCGACGATCGCGCGAGCCCCGCCATTCCCGCCGCCGCGAGCAGCCCGGTGGCGAGCACCGCGGCGGGCTGGGTCACCAGCACGGCGCCCGCGATGCGCTCGGGCGACACGAACGGTGTCCAGCTGTCGGTACCGCGCAACACCTCGCTCAGCGCCGCCCACTGCGTGGTCACGCCCGAGGACTCGATGTAGTCGAGGAACGGCGGACTCACCTTCCCGAGCAGCAGCAGCGGCACCACCCACCAGAACGTGGCGAGCACGAGCAACGGAATCCACGCCCGCGTGAACCGCCACCACCGCCGATTCGGCCGGTAGGAGGCCCACCACAGCGCGGCGGGCAGGAACGCGGCCACTGTCGCGACAGCGTTGACGGACCCCATCAACGCCAGCGCGAACGCGCTACCGGCGGGCGAGAGCATCCCGCCGCGGGCTCTTTCCGGTGCCGCGCCGGACCTGCTGCGCAGCGCCACCCCGAGCGCGGCGGGCGCGAGCAGCACCCACGGCGCCAGCATCATCGGCAGCGTCTCCGAGGAGATCGACCCGAGCGTGGTGAGCACCCGTGGCGACAACGCGAACGCGATACCCGCGATCACCCGCGACCCACGCGCCCCGATCCCGAGCGTTTCGCACAGCTTGACGACGCCCCAGAACCCGGCGAGCAGCAGCAGCGCCCACCAGACGCGCTGGGTCACCCAGGCGGGCACATGCAGCAGATGACCTGCGGAGAAGAAGGCGCCGTGCGGGAAGAAATAGCCGTAGGCCTGATTCTGCACCTGGCCCATGGGTGCCTGGCTGCTCCACAGGTGCGCGGCGCGCGCGAGGAAGCCGAGGGGATTCTGGGCGAGGTCGTATTTGGTGTCGGCGACGGTGAGGCCGGGCGCCTGCGCGAAGGTCAGGACGAAGGCGGCTACGACCGAGCCGACGAACCAGCGCCAGCCCAGTGGCGCCTTGTTCAGGTGCCCCGAGGGGCGCGACGCACGGGCCTGCGCGTCAGCGGCTGCCGTATTCAGGAGCGTTGAGCAGCGAGGAGTCCTTGTCACCGCTGCGGTCGATCGAGGGAGCCGTGTTCTGCTGCACCGCTGCCGTGATGGCGAAGACGGCGATCGCGCTCAGCAGGGCGCCGCCGACCGCGCTGGCAACAGCCGGAACAGCAAACTTCATCGCGCACTCCAATACGTCGACGTCGGGGCCTGTCTGGTGGCCAACCTAGCAGGTGTGGGCCGCGAGGTCAGCGTTCGGGCAGTTCGCAACGCAGGGCAGCGAGCAGGGTGCGGAATTTGGCGGTGGTCTCGGCCAGTTCCTCGGCCGGATCGGAGTCGGCGACGATCCCGCCACCCGCGCTCGCCCGCAGGACGCGCCGGTCCGCCGACAGTTCCCCGCCCCGGATGGCGACCACCCATTCACCGTCGCCGTGACTGTCGCACCAGCCCACCGCCCCGCCGTAGAAACCGCGCCGTTCGTCGGCGGTGACGGCGTCGAGCGCCGCGGCGAAGGGGGTGCCGTTCACGGCGGGCGTCGGGTGCAGCAGCAGCGCCAGGTCGAGCGCGGTGGTCGACGGGTCACGCAATACCCCGCTGATGGGGGTGGCGAGGTGCCAGACCTGTTCGGTGCTCAGCAGTTCGGGCCGCTCGGGGATGTGCAGTTCCGCGCACACGGGCCCGAGCTGCTGCCGGATCCACTCGATGACGAATCCGTGTTCGTCGTTGTTCTTACTGCTGGACAACAATTTACGGGCCTGTGCCGCATCCGCCTCCGCGTCGGGCAGTCGCGGCAACGTGCCCGCGAGTGGATGCAGACTCACGCGATCGCCGTGGCGCGTCACCAGTACCTCGGGCGTGGCGCCGAGCAGTGTCTGCCCCGCTCGGCCCGCCGCCGACAGGTCGACCGCGTACACGTTGGCGGTGGGATGCCTGGTCAGCAGATACCCCGCGAGCGCCTCGGGATCGAGCTGATCGGCGGCTTCGACGACGACGCTGCGCGCGGCGACCACCTTGCGCAACTCGTCGGCCGGATCGGCGAGCCGTTCGACCAGCTTCTGGACCCGTATCACATGCTCTGCCGCACTGGGTGATTCGGCCACAACGCGCAGCTGCGGCAACGGTGGCAGCGCAGCCGGACGCCACGCTCCGGCCGTGTGCACAGCCTTCTCAGGCCGCCAGAGCGCGGCGGGTTCGCGGGGATCGAACGGCAATGCACCGACCACCAACTCGGGCGCCTCGTCGGGCTGTCCGCTCGGGTCGAGCTCGTCGCCCGTACTGAGTTCTCCGCTCGTACCGGGCTGTGCGGGCAAGCCGACCACCGACTCGGATCGTTCACCCGCACCCGCACCCGCACCCGCACCCGCGCGCCACGCGCGCAGCGCCGCGACCGCCGCCGGGGGGTCCGCGAAGTTCGTGCGCACCCCGTCGGCGCGCAACACCGAGTCGGGTCGGGCCAACAGGAATCCGCTCATAGTGGTTCGACCATAACGCCGGGTACCCACCGCCGAACCACGAGAGCGACGCAACTCTCAGTGCTCGGGCGGCACCAGGAACACCGGCCGGTGCCCGTGCTTGAGCACCGCCTCGGCCACACTGCTGTGCAATAGTGCACGCAACCCGGTATTACCCCGTGTACCTGCGACGATGATGTCAACATCGAGCTCGTCGGCACAGTCCACGATGGCGTTCCAGATGGTTGTCGTGCACTCGACGGTTCGGGCCTCGGCATCGATACCCGCCTGCTTGGCCAGCTGCACGCCCTCGGCATTGATCTTGCGGGCATCGGTGTAGGCGATGTCCTCGATCTCCTCGTCGGGCACCCATTCCGGTTGCATCACCCCGGCGAGCCCGGAGATGCGCGCGGCCTGGCGGACCATCGGTTCCCAGGCGGTGAGCAGAATGGCGCGTTCGGCGGCGAGGAACCGGCCCGCGTACTGCACGGCGCGCTTGGCGTGTTCGGAACCGTCGTAGGCGATGAGCATCCGATCGCACGGCATGACGACCTCCTGCGCAGGGTCTTTCCCCCAGGTTACCCGGCTATTTGCCGCTTGAACCCAACCTGACGAGGGCATCGGTTCGGGTCCGGGTCTACCGTGGAGTGCATGCGGAAATCGCCTGTGGTCGTGTTCGCAGTTGTCGCCGCCGTCGCCACCGCGTGCTCGGGAGGGTCGTCGACCGAGACGACCACCGCCGCGAGCAGCGGCGCGGCGGCGTCCTCGTCGGAGAACGGTGCGCCGGTCGCCACCACCGCGCCCCAAAAACCTTGCGGTGCCGATTATCTCGGCACTTTCTCGCAGCGTGAGAAGCTGGCCCAGCTGCTCACCGTCGGCATCACCGGCGCCGACGACGCCTCGAATGTGGTGACCACCGAGCAGGTCGGCGGCATCTTCGTCGGTAGCTGGACCGATCCGGGCCTGCTCGATCGCGCCCAGCTCGACGCGGTGAAAGCCCTCGCCAAGGCACCTCTGATGGTGACGATCGACGAGGAGGGCGGGCGGGTGTCCCGCGCGTCGGCCGTGATCGGTGAGGCGCCCTCGGCCCGGGTGGTCGCCCGGACCCAGACCCCCGAGCAGTACTACCAGAACACGCTCACCCGGTCGAAGGCGTTGAAGGACCTCGGCATCACGGTCGACTTCGCACCCGACACCGATGTGAGCTCCCAGCCCGACAACAGCGTCATCGGCGACCGCTCCTACAGCGACGACCCGCAGGTGGTCACCGAATACGCCGACGCCTACATCCGCGCCTCCAACGAGGTTGGGCTCGGCTCGGTCATCAAGCATTTCCCCGGTCACGGCTCCGGTTCCGGCGATTCGCACACCGGCGCGGTGCGTACGCCGCCGATCGATGAGCTGAAGAACAAGGATCTGATCCCGTTCCGCAATCTGGTGAACTCCGGGGCCGCCGTGATGGTCGGCCACCTCGACGTGCCCGGCCTCACCGAACCCGACACCCCGGCCAGTATCAGCCCGGCCGTGATGTCGCTGCTGCGCGAGGGCACCGGTTACGGCGCCGCGCCGTTCAACGGCCCGATCTTCACCGACGATCTGGGTGGCATGGCCGCCATCACCGACCGCATGACGATCGCCGAAGCCGTCGAGGCCGCGCTCGTCGCGGGGGCCGACAACGCGCTCTGGATCACCACCGATGCGGTGCCGCAGGTACTCGACCGCTTGGAGCAGTCGGTGTCGAGTGGCAAACTGCCCGCTGATCGAGTCGATGCGTCGGTGCTGCGGATGGCCCGCTACAAGGGTGTCGCACTGGGCTGCTGAGCGCCGTGGCGACTGTGCGGCAAATGGGCACGGGTGGAACTTACCTTGCAGTAAGATGGAGTTTCACCCTGCGGTAGGAGAGTGGATGGCAGGCGGGACGAAGCGGCTTCCCCGGGCGGTTCGCGAGCAGCAGATGCTCGATGCCGCCGTCGAGGTATTCGCGCGCAAGGGCTTCCACGACACATCGATGGACGCGATCGCCGCCGAGGCGAAGATCTCCAAACCCATGCTCTACCTGTATTACGGCTCCAAGGACGAACTCTTCCGCGCCTGCATCCAGCGCGAGGGTCTGCGGCTGATCGAGGCCGTGGCGCCTGCGGGCAATCCCAAACTCACCCCGCACGAACAGGTGCGTACGGCGCTCGAGGGCTTCCTGGATTTCGTCGACCGCAACCGTCAGTCCTGGCAGGTGCTCTACCGGCAGGCAATCGGTCAGCAAGCATTCGCCTCCGAGATCGAGAACGCCCGCGAGCGCGTCATCGAACTCACCGCCAAGCTGCTGGAATCCAGCGCCAAGCACGCCGAGCCCGGCACCAATTTCGAAGTCGTCGCCGCCGCTGTGATCGGCGCCGGGGAGGCCATCGCCGACCGCGTCGCCGGTGGCCGCATCGAGGTGGCCGAGGCGGTCGATCTGCTCGATGATCTGGCCTGGCGTGGTCTGGCGGGACGCAAACCCGAGTAGCGGTTGCCCCGGCCGGTGCGACCTGCGATCGTGCTTGTCGGAAAGTTCGTGATCGACGGGGGTGCCAGTTGTTCGGAGTGTTGAAGCCGTGCGCGCACGGTGCGGCGAAGTACGGCATCGATCCGGACCAGTGGCAGGCGCACATGTGCGGGCTGTGCCTCGGCCTGCGCGACGGCCACGGTCAGCTGGCCCGCGCGGCGACCAACACCGACGCGATCGTGCTCAGTGTGCTCACCGAGGCGCAGGCGGGCGCGGCCGGGCGCACGAACGCCGCGCCCTGCCCGTTGCGCGGCATGCGCCGGGCATCGGTGGTCGCGGCCGACGCGCCGGGTGTGCGGCTGGCAGCTACCGCATCACTGCTGCTGGGAGCAGCCAAGATTCGCGACCACGCCGACGACGGTGACGCGGTAGCGTTGGCGCGCGGGCCGATGCGCAAGGTCGCCGATTCCTGGGCGACTCGCGCACAACGCCAGGCCGACAGTATCGGCCTCGACGTCGGCCCGTTGCTGTCGGCGATCGCCATGCAGTCCGCTCTCGAAAAGCGCGCGGTGGCAAGCTGTCTCGCCGAACGGCCACCGGCACAACTCGTCGACGTCATCACCTTGGACGACCTCACCGGCCCCACCCAACTGTGCGCGGCCACCCTGTTCGGCCACACCGCCACCCTGGCGGGCAGGCCGGAAAACGTTGCCGCCCTTGCGGAGATCGGCCGCCACGTCGGCCGCATCGCCCACCTGGCCGACGCGATCGAAGACCTGGAACGCGACCGCGCCCGTGGCCGCTTCAATCCCCTCGACGCCACCGGCACCGATATGCCGCGCGCTTACGAACTGGTCCGCGAGAGCGAGGCGAGCATCCGCCGGGCGGCGGCCGAAGCCGAACTCGACCAGGTACCGACGGTGCGCTGGGCCCTGCTCGACCCGCTGGCGGCACTGCTGCGTAATCTGGGTCGTGGCCTCGGCCTGCTCACCGGCCATGTCTGCCGCGTCTCCGCCAATCACGAGCCCTATCAGTTTCCGTCCGCACCGGAGCAGAAGCCGACCGCCCCCGGCCCGTTCCGGGCGATCGGCCAGATCTGCGGCGTCTACTGCACCGGCGCGGCGTGCTGCGTCGACCACAACAGTCCCTGCGACGGCAGGCGCAAGAAGGCCTGGCGCAAGAAATGCAAGGACTGCTGCGAGGCCTGCGAGTGCTGCGGTAACTGCGGCGAGTGCGGCAAATGCTGCGGCGACGGTTGCTGTTGCGACTGCAACTGCTAGGAAACCCTCACTCGCACTTCACGATCGGGATCGGATCGTACTTCACCGTCCGTGTGTGCCGCGAGATCTGCTGCCCCGTCTTGCGATCGGTGATCACCCGGGTGTCGGAGATGGTGAACCCGGGCGCGCCCTCGGAGGCGATGCAGTCCTTGCCCTTGGGCAGGGTGATCTCGGTCGGTTCGGTCGGCTTGCTCTTCTCGCCCGTGATCGACTCCACGTCGACGGTTTTCGTCCCCCAGAGCCGCACGGTGATGTCGGACCCGGTGGCGACGGCCTGGATGAACACGCCGTGCTCGGAGTTGTTGCGGAAGGCCAGATCGATGGCGCCGTCGAACACCGTCGCCTCGCGCGCGGCGGGGTAGCGCGAGATGTAGTAGCTGTGCTCGGTGTGCCCGGCGTCTTCCATCCCGGCGAAGTAGGCGGCGTTGTACAGCGTGGTGGCGAACTGGCTGATGCCGCCGCCGACCGCCGTGCTCGGCCTGCCCTTGTCGATGATGCCGGACTCGACATACCCCTCGGCGGCGGTACGCGGGCCGGTGAAACCGTTGAGCGAGAACGTATCTCCCGGCTTCACGACGGCACCGTTCACCTTGGTGGCCACCGTCCGGATGTTCACCCCGGACGGGCCGCTGAACCCACCGGTGGTGAATTCGCCGATCATCTCGTTGATGCCGAGTTTCTCGGCGGCCTCGGTGGTGAGCTTCGGCTCGATTCGCTGGTACACGGCGTCGAAGGCTCGCTCGCCCGGCTGCGTGAGCAGTGCGGGCAGCTTCTCCAGTGTCTTCGCCCAGTCGACCTTTTCGCCGACCACGGCCGGGACGACCGTCGGCTTCCCGGCGCCGACGGTGAAGGTGGCGTCCTTCGGTTCGGTCTCGGTGGTCACCACCTGGGGCGCCAGCAGGGCGATGGCGGCCTCGTTGTCGATGCGCGGGGCGAGCCCGCCCTGGCCGTCGGACGCGAAACTCAGTACGCTCGCGATCTGCTCGGGCGACAGCGTCGCCCGGGAATCCTTGGCCACCAACGTGATCGGGGCGGCTACGGCGGGCGTGGCGATATCGCGCAGCGCCGCCTGCACCGCCTCGGCACGCACCTCGACCGGCGCCGCGACGACGGGCAGGTCGAGCAGGCTCACCTCGGCCCAGCGCTCGGTGATGGTGCTGCGCGCACCGTCGATGTCGAGCACCCGGCCCGGTACCGGCGGCACCGCGACGGGTGTGCCGTTCTCGAAGCGCACGGTGCCTTCGACGGTGGGGTTGTCGTGGGCGCGGAACGTGCTCAGCTGCTGATCGAGCGCCGCGCTGTCAACGGTGCTGGACACGGGGACGTCGCGCGTCCCGAAGAGCGAGACGAACCGACCGACCGGGTTCAGCGGCTGACCGCCGACCTCCTCCCAGGTGGCGTCCCAGTCGATGCCGAGACCGGCGGCCGAGGGCACCATGCTGGCTTGTACGTCGCCGATGCGCACGGGGAGCGGCTGGTCGACGCGCGGGCCGAGCTCGCTGCGCAGCTTGGCGTCGGCCTCGCCCTGGTCCATGCCGCCGACCTCCACACCGGCGATGACGACACCGCGCGGCACCTCGCCCACGTTCAGCGCTAAGTCGGCCAGATAGGCGGCGGTACCGACCGCGAAGACGGCGCCGACGGCGATCCCGATCCGCTTGACCAGTAGCTGGTCGCCCGGCGGGGTCGGCTGGGGCGCCTGCGGGCGGTGGCCACGGGCGATGGTGCTGATGGGCTGGGTGGGCAGGGCGGTGGTGTCGGCATCGAAAGTGCGATTTGCTTCGAGCAGCTTGCGTAGTCCGACCTCGCCCCGCCCTCGGTCCGCCGGTCGTCCGGCGGTCGACTCGCTGGGCACGGAGGTCCTTCCGTTTCATGGGCCCCGTTGGGTTTACCGGGTGCCCGCCAAGGGTAACGGCCCGGCGCGGACTCGGCAGCCCGGCGATGTGGGGCAGGCAACAGAAAGGCCCCGTGTAGTTGCCGGGTCGGGGGTCTGGCAACTACACGGAGCCGATCTGTTTATCGCGGCCCTCACCGGGGCGTTACAGCCCATTTTCGGTCGATTTCGACCGGGCGCGCGATGCCGCCGGGCAGCGGGGCCGCGCCGCGCGCGACAATCAGGGGTGAGACTCGCCACCAGGGACCGGACAACGAGGGAGAACTGATGCAGTTGGGAATGATCGGCCTCGGCCGGATGGGCGCCAATATCGTGCGCCGCATCGTGCGTGACGGGCACAGCGCCGTCGGGCACGAGCGCCACCAAAGCCACATCGACGAGCTGGCCGCCGAGCTCGGCGACAGCTTCCGGGGCAGCACCGACCTGAAGGAATTCGTCGGGATGCTCGACGCGCCACGGGTGGTGTGGGTGATGATTCCCGCCGGTGCCACCGGCGCCGCGATCGACGAGCTCGCCGACCTGCTCGAGCCCGGCGACACCATCATCGACGGCGGCAACAGCCGCTACCACGAGGACATCAAGCGCTCGAAGGCGCTGGCTCCCAAGGGCATCCACTACCTCGATGTCGGTACCTCGGGCGGTGTGTTCGGTCTGGAACGCGGCTTCTGCCTGATGATCGGCGGCGAGGACGAACAGGTGCGCAGGCTCGAGCCGCTGTTCAAGTCGATCGCGCCCGGTGTCGATGCCGCACCGCGCACCCCCGGCCGCACCGGTGAGCCGACCCCGTCCGAGCAGGGCTGGTTGCACTGCGGACCGGCCGGGGCCGGTCACTTCGTGAAGATGGTGCACAACGGCATCGAGTACGGCGCGATGAGCGCCTACGCCGAGGGTCTGAACATCCTGAAGCACGCCGATATGGGCGCCGATCACGGCGGCGAGCACTCCGCCGAGGAGACCCCGCTCGAGCACCCGGAGTACTACCAGTACAAGCTCGACATCCCGGAGATCACCGAGGTGTGGCGACGTGGCTCGGTGGTGGCCTCCTGGCTGCTCGACCTCACCGCGGGCGCGCTGTTCGCCGACCCGAACCTCGATTCCTTCAGCGGCCGGGTGTCCGATTCCGGCGAGGGTCGCTGGACCATCGACGCCGCCATCGACACCGCCGTCCCGGTTCCGGTGTTGTCCGCGGCGCTCTTCCAGCGCTTCTCCTCGCGCGGTGAGGCCGAGTACGCCGACAAGATGCTCTCGGCCATGCGCAAGGCGTTCGGCGGCCACATCGAGCTGCCGAAGTAGACACCGCACCGGCCTCCCGCCAGCGCGGGAGGCCGGGCCGTGTGGGCCCAAAACTCCGGAGATTACCTGGTCAAACCCGCCTTCAAGGGTAAAACGATTATGTTCCACAAATAGTGGAACGTGTTCTTGTTTTCCAGGACAACTGTCCAGTTCCACCGTTACCTTGTCGCCAGAGGGGGAGCACCACTCGATGAGGATGGCCCCGACCGGGGCTCTGGAGGAAAATCATGTTCCGGACTTCGCGCACCGCCGCGGGAATCGCCACGACGGCGCTGGTCGTCGCTGGCGTCGGCGTCGCCCTCGGCTCCGGCGCTGCCGCCGCCGACACCAGCTGTTCGGTCCGCGGTCACGCCGAGAAGCGCGACGCGAGCACCGTCGGCGTCACCCATGTCTACGACAAGATCGCGAGTGCCGAGGAGATCGGCGTCGGCACCACCGTCACCTACAAGGTGGTCGTCGGAACCACCGGCATCGGCAACCCGTACGTCAACACCATCACCGACTTCCCGCCCAGCGGCTTCGGTGCCCCCGTCAAGACCACTGTCACCGCCTACCACGCCATCGGCGGCCAGGTCACCGAGGACGTGACCCCCGAACCGAACGCGGGCGGCTGGAAGGTCACCAGCACCGGCTGGTTCGTGAACTCGGGCAACCCGGTGACCCTCACCATCACCTATCCGGTGCCGTCCTCGCTGCAGCCGGGCCAGCAGGTGACCAGCGGTGGTGTCGGCGTCGCGGGCACGGTGGGCGTGAGCAACGAAATGCCCAATCTCACCGCGTGTTTCACCGCACGTGGCGCGAATGCGGGTGAGACGGTGATCGGCAGCCTCGGTGAGAACGGTCTCGGTTCCTCCGACGGACAGCTGAGCTCCACCGGTTCGGCCACCGACATCCTCTCCGAGGTCCTGCGCAACCTGATCGGCAGCTGATGATCGCCCGGCTGTGTTCGATCGTGGCAGCGATGTCGGCGTCGATCGTGCTCACGATCGGCACCGCCGGGGCCGATGTCTCCCGCCTCGACAGCGTCGAGCGGCCCGGGCAGCGGCAGCAGACGCTGCACGTGTACTCCGCGTCGATGGGCCGGGTGATCCCCCTGCGGGTCATCACGCCCTTCGACACCGGCGAACCCCGTCCGACCCTGTATCTGCTGAACGGGGCGGGCGGGGGCGAGGACGTGGCGAACTGGTACGACCAGACCGACATCGTCGAGTTCTTCGCCGACAAGAACGTCAATGTCGTCACCCCGGCCGCGGGCGCCTTCTCCTACTACACCGACTGGCAGCGCGACGATCCCGAGCTCGGCCGCAACAAATGGCAGACCTTCCTCACCGAGGAACTACCGCCCATCATCGACGCCACCTTGCACACGACCGGCGTGAACGCCGTTGCCGGGCTGTCGATGTCGGCCACGGCCGCGCTGAATCTCGCCATCGCCGCGCCCGATCGCTACCGCGCCGTCGGCGCCTTCAGCGGCTGCGCCTCGGTCGATGACCCGCTCAGCCGCACGTTCATCGACCTGGTGCTCGCCCGCGCGGACGCCGATCCGGTCAACATGTGGGGCCCGCCCGACGACCCCGCCTGGCGGGCCAACGACGCCTACCTCAACGCGGACCGCCTGCGCGGCAAGGCGATCTACCTGTCGAGCGCCTCCGGGCTCCCCGGGCCCGCCGAAACCCTTCCGCCCGGAGCAAGTCCGGGCAAAGCCATCGGCATGGCCAACCAGATCATGCTCGGCGGCGCGATCGAAGCGGCGGCCAACTTCTGTACTCGACGGCTGGCTGCTCGTCTGAGCGAGTTGAACATCCCCGCGCACACCGTCTTCCGGCCCGCAGGCGCCCACACCTGGCACTACTGGGAGCAGGATCTGCACGCCTCCTGGCCCCTGATCGCCGCCGCCATCGGCGTGGAATAGCCAGCTACACAATAAGTTTCGGTGAGTCAAGCCCCCATAAGTCTCGGAAACGCTCTCGCTGAAACCCCCGATGTGACAGTCAGCTCCGCACAGTTATCCGAGAGGTTCCCCATGCACCGTCGAATGATCCGAATCCTGGTCACCACAGCCGCCGTCGCGGGCATCGCCGCAGGTACCGCCTCCCCGGCCCTCGCCGCACCCGCCCAACCCGCGGTGATCGCCGAGTCCGGTTCCGCGGGCACCGGTTCCGCCCTCATCGACTTTCCCCTCGGCATCATGAAGCTCATCATCTGCGGTCCGTGGGGCGCCGCCGAGCCGCACCCGAACCCGATGTGCCGCTGACAACGGCCCGAAAACTACTGCGGCGGCCCCCGGGATTCCGGGTGCCGCCGCAGCTGTTTCAGCGGGTGACTACCGCTCGATGATGGCGACGACGCCCTGTCCGCCCGCGGCGCAGATGGAGACCAGCGCGCGGCCGGAACCCTTCTCCGCCAGCATCTTCGCGGTCGAGGCGACGATGCGGCCGCCGGTCGCGGCGAACGGGTGGCCCGCGGCGAGCGAGGAGCCGTTCACGTTGAGCTTGCTGCGGTCGATCGAGCCGAGCGCGCCGTCGAGACCCAGACGCTCCTTGCAGTAGGCGTCGGACTCCCACGCGGCCAGCGTGCACAGCACCACGGAGGCGAAGGCCTCGTGGATCTCGTAGTAGTCGAAGTCCTGCAGGGTCAGGCCGTTGCGGGCCAGCAGACGCGGCACCGCGTAAGTGGGCGCCATCAGCAGGCCGTCGGGTCCGTGGATGTAGTCCACCGAGGCCACCTCGGAGTCCACCAGGTGCGCCAGCACCGGCAGCTTGCGCTCGGCGGCCCACTCGTCGGTGGACAGCAGCACTGCCGACGCGCCATCGGTGAGCGGGGTGGAGTTGCCCGCGGTCATGGTGGCGTCGCCCAGCTTGGTGCCGAACACCGGCTTCAGCGTGGCCAGCTTCTCCACGGTCGAACCGGGGCGCAGGTTGTCGTCGCGGGTCAGGCCGAGGAACGGGGTGATCAGGTCGTCGAAGAAGCCACGGTCGTAGGCGGCGGCCATGTTCTTGTGCGAGAGGTAGGCCAGCTCGTCCTGTGCCTCGCGGGAGACGCCGAATTCCTTGGCGGTGATGGCGGCGTGTTCACCCATCGACAGCCCGGTGCGCGGCTCGGCGTTGCGCGGGATCTCGATGCCGAGCATCGAGGGCCGCAGCTGCCCGACCAGCTTGAGCCGGTCCTTGTTGGTCTTGGCGCGGTTGGCGTTGAGCATCCACTCGCGCATGTCCTCGCTCACGCCGATCGGCGCGTCGGAGGTGGTGTCGGTACCGCCGCCGATACCGGCGTCGATGCGGCCCATCGCGATCGCGTCGCCGACGGTCGCCACGGCCTGCAGGCCGGTGCCACAGGCGAGCTGCAGGTCGTGTGCGGGGGTGTAGGGCGAGAGCTTGGAGCCGAGCACGCTCTCACGGATCAGGCTGTGCTCGCCCACGCGCTTGAGCACGGCGCCGCCGACGACCATGCCGAGGCGTTCGCCCTGCAGGCCGAAGCGGCTCACCAGCCCGTCGAGGGTTGCGGTGAACATGTCCTGGTTCGACGCGTGCGCGTAGGCCTTGTCGGAACGCGCGAACGGGATCCGGTTACCGCCAACGATCGCGACCGGGCGCTGCGTCTTCGCGGTCTTGGCGGTGCTTGCCTTGGCCGCCGTCGAGCGGGCTTTGCTTGTCACTCGAGTTCTCCATGGTCTCGTCGGGTGATCGGTTGTCATCCAACTTACTCTGGAGTAAGTTCGTTGTCGACACCGTACCCGCGAATGTGAAGGTAGGAACAGTGGCAGCCAAGAGCAAGGGCGCACCCAACCTCTACGGATCCTTCATCCACTCCGCCCCCGGCGCGTTCCTCGCGAGCAAGCTGGGCCTGCCCCAGCCCGCGGAGCTGCGCCGCTACAAGGCAGGCGAGCCCGCGCTTCCGGGCCCGGTGCTGCTCGGCGGCAAGGGTCGCCTCGCCGAGCCGATCCGTGCCCTGCTCACCGATTACACCATCGCCGACTCGCTCGAGTCCGGAACCAAGTACGGCGCGCTGGTCTTCGATGCCACCGGCATCGACTCCATCGAGAAGCTCGAGCAGCTGTTCGAGTTCTTCCAGCCCGCCATGCGCAACCTCGCGCCGTCGGGCCGCGTCGTAGTGCTCGGCACCACCCCTGAGCTGGTCGGTTCGGTCGACGAGCAGATCGCGCAGCGCGCGCTCGAGGGCTTCAGCCGGTCCGTGGCCAAGGAGCTGCTGCGCGGCGCCACCGCCCAGCTCGTCTACGTGCACCCCGAGGCCGCCGCGTCGGCCACGGGCGTCGAATCGACCCTGCGCTTCCTGCTCTCGGCCAAGTCGGCATTCGTCGACGGCCAGGTCATCCGCGTCGGCAAGGCCGATTCGGTCGCCCCCGCCAGCTGGGACAAGCCCCTCGCGGGCAAGGTCGCCGTGGTCACCGGCGCCGCGCGCGGTATCGGCGCCACCATCGCCGAGGTGTTCGCCCGCGACGGCGCCACCGTGATCGTCGCCGACATCCCCGCCGCCGGTGAGGCCCTGTCCGAGACCGCCAACAAGGTCGGCGCCACCGCCCTTGCCCTCGACGTCACCGCCCCCGACGCCGCCGAGCGCCTCGCCGAGTTCGCCACCGAGCGTTTCGGCGGCATCGACATCGTTGTGCACAATGCGGGCATCACCCGCGACAAGCTGCTCGCCAACATGGACGAGGGCCGCTGGAACTCCGTCATCAACGTCAATCTCGCTGCCCCGCACCGCATCACCTCCGGCCTCGTCGCCAAGGGTGTGCTCAAGGAAGGCGGCCGCGTGATCGACGTGTCCTCCATCGCGGGCATCGCGGGCAACCGCGGCCAGACCAACTACGGCGCCTCCAAGGCAGGCGTCATCGGCATGGTCGACGCCGAGGCCCCGCTGCTGTCGGAGAAGGGCATCACCATCAACGCGGTGGCCCCCGGCTTCATCGAAACCGCCATGACCGCCGCCATCCCCGTGGGCACCCGCGAGGCGGGCCGCCTGATGAGCTCGCTGCTGCAGGGCGGTCAGACCGTCGACGTCGCCGAGACCATCGCCTACTTCGCCAGCCCGGCGTCGAACGCGGTGAGCGGCAACGTGGTTCGCGTCTGCGGTCAGAGCCTGATCGGCGCCTGATGACCCAGACTGTCACGCTCACCGAGATCCCGAAGAACGGCGCGCTGTACGCGAAGGCGGCCCTCGGCGCCGTCCCGCTGCCAGCGCCGCTCTCGGGCCGCAAGCCCGTGCTGCCCGATCGTCGGGTGACGATCGAGGGTGTGCGGGTCGACCCCGACCACCTCGCCGCCTACTGCCACGCCACCGGCCTGCGGTTCGGCGACACCCTCCCGCTCACCTACCCGTTCGTCCTGGCGTTCCCGCTGATGATGGAACTGCTCGTGGCCCGGGACTTCCCGTTCACCGCGGTGGGCTCGGTGCACTTCTCGAACGTCATCGAACGCACCAGGGAGATCTCGGCGGCCGAGCCGCTGGACTTCACCATCCACACCGAGAACCTGCGCGAGCATCCGAAAGGGCTGCTGGTGGACGCGGTGACGGAGATCCGCGTCGGCCGCGAACTGGTGTGGCGCCAGGTGGCGACCATGCTGCACCAGCAGCGCACGTCGCTGTCCGGCGGTCCGAAGTCCGCGCCCCCGCCGGAGGAGGTGCCCCCGCCGCCGCTGCGCGTGCAGCGTGTCGATCAGAAGATCATCAACCGCTACGCCGCCGCCTCGGGCGATCGCAACCCGATCCACGTCTCCGGAATCGGCGCCAAGGCAATGGGTTTCCCCACCACGATCGCCCACGGCATGTGGTCGGCGGCGACCATCCTCGGCACCATCGAGGGTCGGATCCCCGAAAAGGCCACCTATACGGTCAAATTCGGTAAGCCGGTCCTGCTGCCGTCCTCGGTGAACATCTACGCCGAGAAGGCGGATACCGGCTGGGATCTGTCGATCCTGCACCCCAAGAAGGGTTTTCCCCACCTCACCGCCACTGTGCGCTGAGTTCGTCGGCACTGAAGGCCGCATATCCCGTTCGGGATATGCGGCCTTTTTCGATGGTGCTCGTGGTTATATGACAGGCAACCAGTAGCTATACGGTGTCCATCGCGAACGTTGTGCCCCAATCGTTCTGGCAGATCGTTCTGTTACCGATCTTGGACGTGATATCAATCATGGTGTACGCCAGGTATTAACTGGGTATCCAATGAAGTTCGGTGCCGGAACGAAACGGCGCGGGTGCGCCCGTGGGCAGGCTATGACGGGCGCGACGCTGTGAACCCGTGGCTGTACTGCGACCTTCAACTTTTCCAGGTGGTATCGAGTTTCGGATTCCGAACGATCGTTCTGAAACCCTCGCATCGGTCTCCCCGGGCTTCCGCCTTGGTGGCAAATGTTCAGCACTATCCAGGCTACTGCCCCGAAAACAAGCGTCTGCGTTTCTGTCCGACGTCCGTGTTAGAACCTTTCCAGTCGGCAAAGCAGTCGGCAATCATGCTTAATACCAAGGGGTTTCACTTCATGAAGAAGATCCGCACGCTCGGCTTCGGCATCGCCCTCGCGGCCGGTATCGCCATGTTCGGAACCGGCGTGGCCTCCGCCGCCGAAGAGCCCGCAACCGGCTCCTCCGAAAGCCTGGCAGCCATCGTCGAGGCGCTGTCGAGCGGTTCGGCTGCTGCGGAGGACCCGACCGACCCGGGTACCGGTAGTGGCACCACCACTCCGGACGCCGCGCAGGTCGCTGAGGAGCCGGAGACCGGTTCGTCGGACAGCCTGGCCGCGATCCTCGAGGCCTTGTCCTCGGGTTCGGCTGCCGCCGAAGACCCGACCGACCCGGGTACGGGTGGTGGCACCACCACTCCGGACGCCGCGCAGGTCGCTGAGGAGCCGGAGACCGGTTCGTCGGACAGCCTGGCCGCGATCCTCGAGGCCTTGTCCTCGGGTTCGGCTGCCGCCGAAGACCCGACCGACCCGGGCACCGGTGGCGACACCACCACTCCCTGATTCGCCAGCGAGTAAAAAGCGGAATGCCCCGTCGGCACGGCGGGGCATTCGGCATACCTCCCATTGCCAGTTCATGTACTCGAAGCAGGTACTTCTATTGTCAGCCGAATATTGCCCGGTCAACGACGAGGCACTCGCTCTGCGGCAAGAATTACTGAACGCTGTGGCGTCGGATCTGACGCGAAGTGCAGGGAACGGTTGGGAGCGAATCGACGCCGCGTTTGTTCTCATCGGCGAACGTGTATTCACTCGTGTCGTTGCGGTCTCCGGTAGCGGCAAGACGCCGGTGGCTTCGCTGCCGGATTCCCTTGTTCCCATGCTCGGGCGGCTGAAAAGCGTGATGTACGTACCTGGTCGTGGCACATGGATCACCCTGGTCTGCACCGTGCTGTCGGATGGCGCGTTCGAGACCGGCTTCGACGACCGTGAACGCCCCGCGGTCGGCGAGGAGATGAACCGCGCCTTGGCCGCAGAGTTGGAGTCGTATCCTCGCGACCGCCTGCCATCGTGGATGTCCTCGGGGTTGGAGGCGCATTCCCGCGATCTCCGGTACCCGTGGATGGTCGCGGAGCTGGCGGATGTTCTTCCGGGCATGCCATTCGGCTCGGAACGCCGGTCGGCTCATCGACCAGGAGCCTCGGCGGAATACGGCCCGAGTGATCTGTACAAACCGAAAATCGATAGAAAAACTGCCGCACATCTCGCTGAAGATTTCGTTCCGGAGGAGCCGGGAATCGAATATTTCAGTGTGACATACCAATACGCTTCCGAGGGCTCGCCGGTGATCATCTTCCTGGAACTGGACGAGGATCGCCTCGAGTGCCGAAAAATCGAGATCTTTCCGAACGGATGCATCGACACCGCGAGTATCACGTCCGAGGGTGCGTACACGACATTGCGTGACGATCCGTGGCCGGTGACATCGGAATTGCTGGAAGATGGGCACGTACTCACAGTCTCCCGGATTCCACCGAAACACTTCCAGACCGAGTGGTTGACAGTGGACGGATTCTGATAGGGAGATCGCGTCAACGTCGATGTGCCGGGCGGGTCGCTTCCCGCTCCAATGCACTACTCATTCGGAGGATTTGGTTGTGTACAAGGTGAGGACACTCGGGGCCGCTGTGGCGGTGGGCGTCGCGTTGACATTGTTCGGGGCTCAGGCCTCGGCAGTCCCCGGTTTGCCGAGCGGGTCGTCGGAGGTCGTAACCCCGACCGCCGAATCAATCAGCACCGCGTTTCCACGGTTGGTTCCGCAGAGTGCGGAGGGCGAAGTCGGCTACCGGGGTGCGACTTGCTGGCAGACCGATCGCGAGTACATCCCCAGCGCCAATGCGGGTGATCCGGAATTCGGGAACTGGGCGTGGCAGTGGCGGTGCTATGGCGGAGGGGACGGCAACGACCCCTTCTATCGAATCTACGCCTATCACTCCTCGGTCGACGTTCAGTCGGTGGTCGCAGGCCTCCCGCCGTCATCGATGACGACGGACGTAAATAACGGCCGCGAGTACACGAACCACCAGTACACCGACAACGGAAACAAGATCATCACCACCTTCTCGGGTGACCCCCAGCGCGCGACCTTCCTCATGTTCACCGACGGATACGGCACACCGGACGAGGTCATGAACTGGTGGCGCGCGGCCCCACTGAACTAGAACCCGGCGGCCGCCTGTAGCGCAGGCGGTCCCGCTTATGGGGTTGGTAGCAGCCGTGCTCGAGGTGTTGCCGACATGCGCAGCCATGCGGCTCTGTACACGGCGAAAGTTGTTGTGCCGCAGTCTATTACGGGCAACTCCCGTCGTTCTCGATGCTACTGTCGCCGGTTGCCCGCGTGCGAGCGGGCTCGGGCGAGACCGGGGGTGGGCGTGTCGACGACCAACCGGAAGGGTGATCGCCAAAGTCCGGGGAAGCAAGGGGCATTCGGATTTCGCGAACGACTACCTGTGTGCCGCTGACGCAGCGACGGAGTTCGTCTACACCACAGACGACTTCACTCTTTGCCTCGTAACGCCGTGAAGAGAACCCGGGAACGGAAGGGGTGGGGGTATTCATGGCCCTCGACGACGAACTCGACCGCATCGCCGCCCACGCCGACCACCGACTGGCTTTCCAGGCAGGGTATCCGGTACAAGGATGAACAGTGAGTAGATTTGCCGAGGTCATTGTGATCGCCCGGGACGGGTGGTCGGCGATGGAGCCGTTGACACAGCCGGATCCCGGGCGCGAATGGCATCAGTGCTTTACGCCCGTAGATGATTCTGTTTTCGAGGGCACTCTGTCAGGGTCCGTCGACTGCTACATGTGGGTCGCGCAGTTCCCACGGATGAACTGGTGGGGGTTGCTCAGCTTCCTGGAGGGTCTGGAGTGGGCGGATCCCTACTCGGTGCAGGTCTTGATTCGGGACGAGGAAGACAGTTGCTTCGGGTTGTGGATGCTGATCGGCGGAAAGATGACCGAGATTCCCCTGGCTGGTACGACAAGGCTCCCGGCTGACAACCTGATCACCGGGGGTGTGCTGATCAGGTCGGAGAAATATGGCGAAGAGCCTTCAGGGCAGGATTAGTTTATCCACGATGACGAAGGCTTCCATGCGGTCCGGCGGATCGCCAGGTCAGTCGGTGGTGAGGTCGGCGGGGGTCGGGACAACTACTCCGTAGATGTCGCCGACGGTGGCGAGGGCGGCTGCGTGGAGTTGGGGGGCGGTGACTTCGGCGAGGGGGCGGGTGGCGCAGGCGTTGGCTACGACGGTGGGTTTGTTGCCGCGCAGGAAGGCGCCTTCGGTGGTGAAGGTGACGCACATGTGGGTCATGAAGCCAGCGATGATGACCGATTCGTTGCCTGCGGCGTCGACCAGGTCGCCGAGTTCGGTGTCGACGAAGGAGTTGGGGAAGGACTTCACAACGACGGCTTCGTCGGCGGTGGGGGTGAGCTTCGGGTGGATCCGGCCGATGTCGGTGATGATGTCGTAGGGGCTGCCCTCGCCGCCGTTGTGCATCACGTGGATGACGGTGGTGCCTGCTTGTCGGGCCTTCTCGAGGAGGTCGGCGGCGGCGTCGATCGCCTGCTCCCAGCCGGTCAGTTCCATGACGCCGCGGGTGTAGGTGTTCTGGTAATCGACCAGGATCAGGGTCGAGGTGGCGAGGGCGGCGGGGGTTTCGTCGAGGCCGATGAGCTGGCGAAGCGTTGTCGAAGTCATGGGATTCACGCTATGGCCGTCGGGGCATGTCGGCAATGTCATGTAACCTGCAGATTCAGACATCGGCGGAGGTGGTGATGGAGCGGCTGGTCGTGGTCGTGCTGTTCGAGGGGGTCGACCTGCTCGATGTGACGGGGCCGCCTGAAGTGTTCTCGCTGTTGCAACGGGAGCTGGACGAGCCGACCGGTTACGAGGTGGCGCTGGCTGCCGAAACGCTGGATCCGGTCACCACGTCGGCCGGTGTGCGGGTGCTGCCCGACGTCACGTTCGAGAAGGTCGTCGGGCGGCGGATCGACACGATCGTCGTGCCGGGCGCGGTCGAGACCGATGACCGTCGGCAGGTTCGCGCGCTGGTGAAACCTGTTGTGGTCGAAGCAGTTTCGGCGATGGCGGTCGAAGCTCGCCGGGTGGCTTCGGTGTGTGTCGGTGCGCACGTGCTGGCGGCGGCGGGGCTGCTCGACGGCAAACGCGCCACCACACACTGGTCCACCGCGCAGCAACTCGCCACCGAGCACCCGGAGGTGTCGGTCGACGCCGATCCGATCTATATCCGCGATGGCGATGTGTGGACCGGCGCGGGACTCACCGCATGCCTCGATCTCACACTGGCCTTGGTCGCCGACGATTTCGGTGACGAACTCGCGTTGCGGGTCGCCCGTCAACTGGTGATGTTCCTGAAACGGCCGAGCGGCCAGAGTCAGTTCAGTGTTTCGCTCGAACCGGTTTCCACCACCCGCCGGATCGACGAGTTGCGGCACTACATCGCGGGCAATATCGCGCGTCCGCTCACGGTGACCGAGTTGGCCGAACAGGTGCATCTCAGTGAACGCCAGCTCACGCGCATCTTCCGGACCGAACTCGGGATGACACCGGCCGTCTATATCGAGTCGGCGCGGGTGGAGGTCGCGCGGCATCGGCTCGAGACGACTGATGAAACGCTGCAGCGCATCGCGACCACGTGCGGGTTCAATACGGTCGACACGCTCGCGCGTGCTTTTCGCCGACGACTCGACACCACGCCCGCGGAGTACCGGAATCGTTTCCGCATCGGGTGATCACTAAGCTGTGGACTTTACGGTGAATTGATGAGTAACAAGGGGTTTCGGGTGTTCGTGATCGCAGAAGAATGGCCGACCTGGCCGGTGACGACGGTGCTGTGGGCGATGACGGGCCTGTTGCGCCTGCTGACCAGCGGTTCCGGCGCCTGAGCCAGTCTGCGGGGCGCTGTCTTGCCCCCCTTTCAGGTGTCTGCCCCGCGCGTCGTGGCGCTGTTAGACATCTTGTGCGGCGGAAATTCGCCGCAAATCTGAAAGATGAGGGGTTCACAATGGCAAAGATTCGTGCGTTCGGTGTGGCGATGGTCGCGGCGGCGGGCATGTCGATGATGGGTGCGGGCGCCGCGTTGGCGGCCGAGGAACCGGCTACCGGGTCGTCGGACCTGCTGAGCGGGCTCACCTCGGGCACCGCGGAGACCGAGCCGGTCGCCGAGGAGCCCGCGGGCTCGCTCGAGGGCCTCGACCTGGCGGCCCTGCTCGCGCTGCTGAGCAGCGGCTCGGGCGAGTCCGAGACCGTCGCGGAGGAACCGGCGACCGGCTCCGCCGAGGGCCTCGACCTGGCCGCGCTGATCGAGCAGCTGAGCAGCGGCACCGCCGAGGCGCCTGCCGAGTAACAGCTCGTCGATCCTGGATCGGGTGCGAACGCACCGGTGGAAGTGGCCGCCGGTGACGAGGAATTCTTCTCACGTTCATCCGAATTATGTGCTGCGTAATTCGGCGCTGATAAGAAGTGACTATTCGTCTAGAAGGAGAACCATGTTCGACACCCTGGTCCAGATTCTGCCCCTGCTCGCCGCCTTCGCCTCCGGGTCGGCAGGCTGAGCATCGAGGGAGTTCGAGGCGGCGCCCGTCGGAATCCGACGGGCGCCGTTTCGTGTCCGGACCGTCTCACCGTGACGGGATCATCCGGTACTGCCACCACGGGCGGATCGGGAAGGCCGGGTCGTAGATGCGGAGCAGATAGCGCCGTTCGACGCCGGTGGTTCGGTCGCGCACGCGCACATGTCTGCGGGCGACGTCCTGCGGCCGGATCTCACTGGCCCAGACCGTATCCCAGTCGGGTGAGACGGCACAGGCCGAGGTGATCGCGGTGACGCGCTGAGAGGGAGCGAGCGGCGACAGCATGCGGAAGGCGTGCACGAGCACTTGGGCTTCGGTGGTCCAGTCGAGCAGGGCCTTCTTGGCGGCCGGGTTCAGGAACATCCATTCGAGCAGATTCACGCCCGCGCCCGTCCCGGGAAAGACGCGCTGGTACTCGGCGTTCGCGGCGAGCAGGTCCATGGTGGGGAAGCGTTGGTAGCAGGCCGGATGGGTGAGGCTGCCGAGGTCGGCGAGGTCCTCGGTCGAGGGGGCCGTCGGCGCGGCGCCGGTGTCGACGGCGGGTAGGCCGAGCACGAGGATGTGCTTGCGGTACCACGGCGGCACATCGAGGCTGTCGAAAAGACGTTGCAGCATCGCGGTATTGGGTACAAGCGCCCCGGTCTCGATCTGGGTGACCAGCAACGGTGCCATCTGCGCCCGCGCCGCCAGCTCCGCCCGCGCCAACCCCGCCGCCAACCGCCGCTCGCGCAAATACACACTGAGCGCAGAACTTTCAGCCATCCCAACCCCCGAGCCTCACCCCGACGACGGTGAAACCCAGGGTACGCCGCAAAGATCACCCGCAAACAACGAAACGACAGGTGGTTCGGCGGACGCCCCGGAGTTCGCGAGCTCCGGGGCGTTCGGTGTTCAGAGGGTGTTCAGGTCGATTGCGGCGGCCATGGCTCGGTAGCCTGCGGCGTTCGGGTGTCTGTGGTCGCCGGAGTCGAACGTGGGGTTCAGGCGTTCCGGGTCGGTGGGGTCGGCGAGGGCGGTGTTGAAGTCGGCGACGGCGTCGAATTCGCCGCTGGTGCGGATCCATTCGTTGAGGGCGCGCAGTTTGGCGGCGGAGGTGGGGGTGTAGTACTCGGCGCCCTTCATCGGCAGGAGGGTTCCGCCGACGACGCGCAGCCCGGCTCGGTGGGCGCGGTCGATCATGTCCCGGTAGCCGGCGATCAGCTGTTCGACGGTGACGACCGGGTTGGGCTTGTAGGTCGGCAGGTCGACCTCCGAGAAGCCGATGTCGTTCAAGCCGCCAAGCATGACGACCGTGCCGACACCCGGCTGCTCGAGGACGTCGCGATCGAATCGGCGCAGCGCGCTCTCGCCGTACCAGGGGGAATCGCTGACGATGGTGTTGCCGCCGATGCCAGCGTTGAGGACCGGGCGCGCGGTTCCGGCGGCGGCGAGGCGGTCGGCCAGGGCGTCGGGGTAGCGGTTGTTGCCGTCGTTGTCGGAACCGAAACCGTCGGTGATCGAGTCGCCGAACGCGACGACGGCACCTGCTCCGGCCTCGCCGCTCATCCGCACGCTCGACAGGAAGTACCAGGAGTGTGTGGTCTCGGTGAACGCGGCCGCGTCGGTGTCGGCGGTGTGGTTGCCGGTGGCGCGGTAGGAGGTGGCATAACCCTGGGCGTGGAATGTGGCCGGGCCGGTCGGTTCGTCCAGATACAGCGTCACGGTGGCGGATTCGAAGGGCGCCAGGCGCAGGTCGGCGGGGTCGCTGGTGAGATCGGCGCCGGGGCTGATGGTGGCGGTTTCGCTGCCGTGGAAGCGGAGCGGGCGCAGCGTGTCCTGGTGGACGCGGGCTCCGGCTTCGGTGCGGGCGATCGTGGCGGACGCGACGCGAAGGTCGGTGCGGCCGAACCGGTTCGAGAGGGTGATTCGGGCGGAGTCGCCGCCGGTGGTGACCCGGACGACCTGTCGGAGCGTGTGCCGCGCGAAGCCCTCGAGCGACCAGTTCGGCTCGAAACCGCTGCTCGGCTGCTGCATCGGAACCGACCAGGCGGTGGTCGAGACGGGCGCGGCTTCGGTGCTGGTGCAGGCCGCGGTGAGGGTGGCGGTGATCGCGACGGCGGTGGTCATCATCTTCTTCCAGACGTGCATGGGTTCGTCGATTCTCGGTAGTCGGGTCAGCCGCGGCGTTCGAGCGCGCGGGCGAACAGGGTGGTGAGCAGGGCGGCGGCGGCCAGGGCCGCGCCGATCCAAGCGGGTGCGGTGAGGCCGAACCCGTGGTCGATGGCGGCGGCGCCGAGCCAGGAGGCCACGGCGATACCGATGTTGAAGGCGGAGATGTTGGCGGCCGAACCGAGCGCCGATTCGCCGCCCGCCGTGTCGAGCACACGCATCTGCACGGCGGGGACGATGGCGAATCCGGTCGCACCGAGCGCGAGAACGCTGACAACCGCGCCGATCGGATGACCGGCGACGAGCGCGAAACTCACCAGCACGACGGTCAGCGCGGTCAGCGCGCCGATCAAGGTGGGCAGCAGAGCCCGGTCGGCCAACCGGCCGCCGACGATATTGCCCCCGAACAGGCCGACGCCGAAAACCACGAGCAGCCAGGGGACAGCGGCGTCGGGTAGGCCGGTCACCTCGGTCAGGATCGGTTCGAAGAACGTGAACGCCGCGAAGACGGCGCCGAAGCCGAGCGCGGTGATCGACAGCGCCAACCACACCTGTGGGCGGGCGAACACCGTCAATTGCTGTGTCAGCGACACGTTTTCGCCACGCGACTGGTGCGGGACCAGTGCGACGACGGCGAGCAGCGCGACGACCCCGACGACGGTCACAGCCCAGAATGTCGAACGCCAGCCGAAGGCCTGGCCGAGCGCGGTTCCCAGCGGCACGCCCGCTACGTTGGCCAGGGTGAGGCCGGTGAACATGGTGGCGATGGCAGCGGCGCGGCGGTCGGGCGCCACCAGGCCCGCCGCGACCACCGAACCGATGCCGAAGAACGCGCCGTGGGTGAGCGCGGCGACGATCCGGCCGGTGAGCAACAGTTCGTAGGTCGGTGCGAGGGCCGACAGCAGGTTGCCCGCGATGAACAGGCCCATCAGCGCGGCGAGCATGGTCTTGCGGGGGACGCGGGAACCGAGGGCGGTCATCAGCGGGGCGCCGACGGCGACGCCAGCGGCGTACCCGGAGATCAACAGGCCCGCGGTCGGGACCGAGATGTCGAGGTCGTCGCCGATCACGCCGAGCAGGCCGACGATGACGAATTCGGTGAGGCCGATGCCGAAGGCGCCCAACGCCAGCGCTCCGAGGGCGAGAGTGGGCCGGGTGGTGGTCTCCGCCCGGATCAGTGTTGTGGTCATGCGAGTGTGCAACTCCCTTAGTGGGAAAAGTGTTCCGTTAAGTCCATTCGTGTCGGTACCCGGACGTACGGTTTCGAATGGAGTGATTTCAGACTGCCGGTCGCGCTCACGCGCATCAACGGCCGTCGCCGACACGGTCGATTAGCGGGAGTTATGGAACGGCAGGAGATCGAGGTCTTCCTGGCCCTGTGCGAGGAACTGCACTTCGGGCGGGCCGCCGAACGTCTGTATCTGACGCAGGCACGGGTGAGCCAGACGATCAAAAAGCTCGAACGACGTTTCGGCGCACAGCTTTTCGAACGCACCAGTCGCCAGGTGCGGCTCACGCCGGTCGGCCGGGTGCTGCGCGACGACCTGATTCCGATTCGCGCGCAACTGGATCGGGCCGTCGAACGGGCGGAGGCGGCGGCGCGCAGCGTGGAAGGGACACTGCGCGTGGGTTATCTGGGCGGGTTGGCGGCGAGTCTGCTGGTCGACACCGTCCTGGTTTTCCGTGACCGCCACCCCGAATGCGAGGTACATGCCCGCGAGGTCCACCTGAGCGATGTCTTCGGCCCGCTGCGCCGCGACGAACTGGACCTGGTCATCAGCCACTCGCCGATCGGCGAGCACGACTTGATCGCCGGGCCTGCTCTGCTGACCGAACCCACTGGCCTGGTGGTTCCGCGCGATCACGCTCTCGCCCGCAGAAGTTCGATCGACAGCACCACGGCGGGCATCGAGGTGATCGCCATCGGTGGACCGGCGGGCGCGTACTGGCACCGCTACCTCGACGAGACCTGGCACATCAGCCCGGTGGGCTCGAACGGCGCCCACACCTTCGAAGACGTGCTGACCGCCGTCGCTTTCGGCGCCGGGGTCCACCCGGCCGGTGCCCACGCCGAGCGGCACTACCCCCGGCGAGGAACGGTCTACGTACCGTTCAGCGATGGACAGGGACACGTGTGGCGCCCGGTATGGATGCCGGGCGCGGAAACGGCACGCTTATGGGCCTTCGTTCAGATGCTGCTCGAGTCAGTCGCTCAGCGAGGTGCGGACCACTACTTCGCTCGAGCGAGGGTATAGACCAGCCAAGAAGCGAAACGGCAGCCGACCGCACGGGGAGTACACAGGGCATACGATCGCGCCAAGCTTGAGAACATGGAGGTCAATTTCAAGGTTGCCTCGTTAACCTTGAAATCACACCCCTGCTTTTCAAGGATTGTGGGTAGGGTGCCGAGGTGGACATCGAGAGCATAGGTAACAGCCCGATCGGGAAGATCGTTCCGATCAGTGGCTACGACCGTCGGTTCGACGAGGAGTTCGCGCACTTCGCCTTTGTGCCGAGCCCGCTACCTGCCGATTTCGTCCTGTCGGGCGCTACCTATTCGGTTGTAGTCGACGCCACGGCTGCGCCGGCGCGAGCTGATCAGGCGGCGTCGTTGCTACCCAATCCTGATCTTCTGGCGCGTCCGGCTACCCGCCGCGAAGCGGTGAGTACCTCCGCGTTGGAAGGCACCTACGCGGCGCTCAGCGATGTCTTCGAAGCGGACTTTCTCGAGCGTGGCCAAATGTCTGCCTCGGTCAGCGAGGTGCAGAACTACGTCAGCGCGGCGGAACACGCCTACGGATGGCTTGCCGAAGGTCGACCCATCACTCTGAACATGATCGAGCAATTGCACCAGGTTCTGATCGATGGGACACCGAGCGATGGGCCGGAAGCTGGTCACGTTCGGACAACGCAGGTGTTCATCGGCGCCGGACGTGGGCGGGTTCCTACGGCTAGGTATGTTCCTCCGCCCCCGGGCGATCTTCTTCGGGATGGTCTGCTCGATTGGGAGCAGTGGATTCGGCAGCCGTCCTCCACGCCGTCATTGATCCGCATCGCGGCCGCGCACTATCAATTCTAATCGCTGCACCCCTTCAACGATGGAAACGGTCGTCTGGGACGATTGATTGCTGTTCTTCAGCTCATGGCGTACCGAGAGTTGCGCTATCCCATCCTGAACATCTCGCCGTGGCTGGAACGAAACCGCACGGAATACTTGGATCAGCTGCTCCGCGTCTCCACCACCGGTGAATGGGACAACTGGGTCCAATTCTTCTGTGCCGCAGTGCATGCCGAGTCGATCGAGGTGGTCAGCCGCGTCGATCGATTGGTCTCGCTCCGCTCGGACTTCCATCAACGACTCGTCGCTGCCCGTGTGAAGGGCGTTGCGCTGCGGATCGCCGACGACCTGATCGGCTACCCCATGATTACCGCCACGCTTGCCAGCGAGCTGTACGGCGTGAGCTACCAAGCCGCCAACCAGGCAATAAAGCGACTGACCGAACTCGGAATTCTGAAGCAACGCGGCAGCGGTCGATACGATCGGATCTTCTCCAGTGGTGCTGTCCTGCAGGCTCTCGACTACTGACCTGAAACGGCAAACGGCCCGGAGCAAACGCTCCGGGCCGTTCCTTCAAGCTGTCAACGTCAGAAGGCGGCTTCGTCCAGCTCCATGATGTCGTTGTCGAGCGTGGTGAGGATGTGGCGGGTCGCGGTCAGCTCCGGCAGGACGTTGCGGGCGAAGAACTGCGCCGAGGCGACCTTGCCGGTGTAGAACGGGACGTCGGAGCCGGTGGCGCCGTTGTCCAGGGCGGCCAGGGCGATCTCGGCCTGGTTCAGCAGCATCCAGCCGATGAACAGGTCGCCGACGGCCATCAGGAAGCGGACCGAACCCAGGCCGACCTTGTACAGCTCGGACGGCTGCTCCTGGGCACCCATCAGGTGGCCGGTCAGGGTGGCGGCCATGGCCTGCACGTCCTCGAGCGCGGTGGCGAGCAGCTTGCGCTCACCCTTGAGGCGCTCGTTGGCGTTGTCGGCGTCCAGGAACTTCTGGATCTGGCCCGCCACGTGGGCCAGGGCCACGCCGCGGTCGCGGGCGATCTTGCGGAAGAAGAAGTCCTGCGCCTGGATGGCGGTGGTGCCTTCGTACAGCGAGTCGATCTTCGCGTCGCGGATGTACTGCTCGATCGGGTAGTCCTGCAGGAAGCCGGAGCCACCGAAGGTCTGCAGCGAATCGGTCAGGTACTGGTAGGCGCGCTCGGAACCGACACCCTTGACGATCGGGAGCAGCAGGTCGTTCACGCGGAACGCGACGTCGGAGTCGGCACCCGAGACGGCCTCGGCGATCTCCGGGTTCTGGTGCGCGGCGGTGTAGAGGTAGATGGCACGCAGGCCTTCGGCGTAGGCCTTCTGCAGGGCCAGCGCGCGACGCACGTCCGGGTGGTGGGTGATGGTCACACGCGGCGCGGTCTTGTCGGTCATCTGGGTGAGGTCGGCACCCTGCACGCGGGTCTTGGCGTACTCGAGCGCGTTCAGGTAACCGGTCGACAGGGTCGCGATGGCCTTGGTGCCGACCATCATGCGGGCGTTCTCGATGACGTCGAACATCTGCGCGATGCCGTTGTGCACCTCGCCGACCAGCCAGCCCTTGGCGGGCACACCGTGGCCACCGAAGGTGAGCTCACAGGTGGCCGAGGCCTTGATGCCCATCTTGTGCTCGACGTTGGTGACGAACACGCCGTTGCGGTCGCCGAAGGTCTCGGTCTCGAAGTCGAAGTGGGTCTTCGGGACGTAGAACAGCGACAGGCCCTTGGTGCCCGGTCCGGCGCCCTCGGGGCGGGCCAGCACCAGGTGCATGATGTTCTCGAACATGTCGTCGGAGTCGGCCGAGGTGATGAAGCGCTTCACGCCCTCGATGTGCCAGGAGCCGTCCTCCTGCTTGATCGCCTTGGTGCGACCGGCGCCGACGTCGGAGCCCGCGTCGGGCTCGGTCAGCACCATGGTGGCGCCCCAGTTGCGCTCGGCGATCTTGGTCGCCCACGCCTTCTGCTCGTCGGTGCCGTTGTTGTAGAACACCTGGGCGAAGCCCGCACCGGCGGCGTACATCTGGATCGGCGGGTTGGCGCCGAGCACCATCTCGGCCAGGGCCCAGCCGATGACCGACGGGGCACCGAGGCCGCCGAGCTCCTCGCGCAGCGGAACCTTGACCCACTCGCCGTCCTCGAGCGCCTTGTAGGACTTCTTGAAGGACTCGGGGATCGCGATGGTGTGGGTGTTCGGGTCGAAGACCGGCGGGTTGCGGTCGGCGTCGGCGAACGACTCGGCCAGCGGGCCCTCGGCCAGGCGGCGGACCTCGGAGAGCATTTCCTTGACGGTGTCGGTGTCCAGGTCGCCGAAGGCGCCCGCGTCGAGCACCTTGCCGACGCCGAGAACCTCGAAGAGGTTGAACTCGAGGTCGCGAACGTTTGCCTTGTAGTGGCCCATGTGAGTACTCACTCTCCGTTGAGTTCTGGTGCGGTCGGTTGTGTGCCGTTCCCGCCCGTCAGGTCGTCCACCGGGTAGCTCTCCGGTTTTCCGCATGCTACTCGCGGGTAACTTATTCACCATATTACCGATGGGTAAGGCTCTCGGCAAAGGGGTTCGTCAGCAATGTGACGTGAAAAACACGCGCGCGTGCCGAGACGTTGCTCGCGGCGATCGCGGGGCTACCGTGAGGTGTGCGCATCGAGACGTCAGTCGGACCGGCCGAGATCGAGCTCGACGAGGTGGCGAATCCGACGTTTCTGCTGGTGATGACCCACGGCGCCGGTGGTGGCGTCGATGCGAAAGACATTCTCACCGTGCGTGATTCGGCCCTCGCCGCCGGTGCGACAGTAGCCCGAGTGGTGCAGCCGTATCGGGTTGCCGGGCGGCGCGCACCGGGTAACGCGGTGGTCCAGGACCAGGCGTGGGTCGAGGTCGTCACGGCGTTGCGCGCGCGAGTCCCCGGCGTGTCGCTGGTGCAGGGCGGACGGAGCAACGGTGCGCGGGTGGCCTGTCGGACCGCCGTCGAGCTGGGGGCACGCGGGGTGATCGCCCTGTCTTTTCCGCTGCACCCGCCCGGAAAACCCGAGAAATCGCGACGTGACGAGCTGGTGTCGGTCGGCGAGGCGGAGGTGGTCGTCATCAACGGCGGCAGCGACCCGTTCGGCATCCCCGATCCGGCCGATGCCGCCGAGGTGCGTGTCATCCCGAAGCAACCCCACTCGTTCCGCACGGGATTCGACGTGATCGCGGCGACAGTGCAACCCTGGTTCGCCCGCTGGGGTTAGGCTTTCGGCACAGGCATCGGCCCAGCCAGGGGGAGTGATGAAAGCACTGATCGTCTGCACGTCCAAGGCGCTCGGAAACACCAGGAAGGTCGCCGACGCCATCGCGTCGGTGCTCGACGCGCGAGTGGCGGATCCCGCCGAGATCAGCGCCGGTGACCTGGGCGATTACGACCTGATCGGTTTCGGCTCCGGGGTGTACTGGATGTCGCTGGACCCTCGGCTGCGCGCCTTCGTCGACGCGCTGCCCGCCGGGCAGGACCGCGATGCCTTCGTGTTCGCCACCAGCGGCCTGCCCGAACCGCGACTGCGCCCCTACCTGCGCAATCTCGGCGATCGACTCGGCGACAAGGGGTTCGAGGTGGTGGGTGGGTTCTCCTGCCGTGGCCTCGACACGATGGGGCCGCTCGCGCTGGTCGGCGGGCTCAACAAAGGCCGCCCGAGCACGGAGGATCTGGCCTCGGCGCGGGCCTTCGCCGAGCAGCTACGCGGTCGGTTCGACTGACTCCGCCACGACCAGGGAGTCGATGGCATCGGGGCCCTCGGTGGGGCGGAAGACCTCGCGGGCGGTGGTGATCGTGACCCCGGTGCCGTCGAGGTCGGCACGGATGTCGTCGGGGGTGAACAGGATGGTCGCGTCCTGGGGTCCGCCGTAGCCGTCGGTGATGTTGCGGGTGGCATGGCCGAGCACCAGCAGCATGCCACCGGGGGCGAGCATGCCCGCGAGGTCGCGCAGCAACGATCGGCGCTGCTCGGGCGGCAGGTGGACGAAGACAACCAGAATCAGTTCGAACGGGCCGGTGACCCCCGCCGCGTCGAGGTCGGTGATGTCGGCGCAGGTCCATTCGACGCGGGACCGCACCGAGCGCGACAGGCGCGCCGCGACGGTCCGGCCCTTGTCGATCCCGACCTGGGCGAAATCGACGGCCCGCACCTGCCAGCCGTGCGTGGCCAACCACAGCGCGTGGCGGCCCTCGCCGCAGGCCAAGTCGAGCGCGCGCATCGGGGCGGCGGTGCCGTCGGGTTGCAGCGGCAGCCTGCGGTCGAGGCCGTGCACGTATTCGACGACCGTGCTGTTCGGCGGTGCGCCCCACACCAATTCGCTGCGGGCATAGCGTGCGTCCCACTGCGCCGCGTCCATGCTGTTCCGCCTCCCCGCGAATTCTGGCCAGATTCAGCTGCGTCAGCGGTTGCGACGCGGCTGGCGGTATGTCGCAGTCATGGTAGCCCGTGAGGGGTGAGTAACCCATGTGCTCGCCTGCGATGGGGGAACTTTCAGAGGGTTGTGCGCATGAGGACGACGTTGTACTGGGTGTGGACGGTTGTGAGGAAATAGAGGTCGCGTCCGGTCTGGTACGGGAAGATCTGCGGGGCGTAGGCGGTTGGCAGTTCGCGGGCGTCGATGAGGACTTCGGGTGGGCTCCACGGGCCTTCCGGCGACGGGGCGCGGCGCAGCACCACGGAGTTACCAGGATCGGTGGTGAGGGAGACGAACTGGCCGAGGTGCTCGTTGTACATCACCGAGAGTTCGGCGACGCCTGCCATCACGGGGGCCGCTGCGTTCACATCACCACGCCGCCATCCGCCGCCGTCCCAGTACTCGTAGGCGTCCAGGTTCTCGATCTCGCCTTCGGGTACGCGGGCCACGAAGGCCTCGTGGCCGCGGCCCGCCGGGGTGCCGTACTCGTACAGGTAGCCGCCGTCCTTCAGGAAGGCGTTCATCTGGAACTTGGTGTGGCCATTCGTGTTCGGCCGACGAGTGTGGGCCAGATCGGCCCAGGTCTCGCCGTTGTCCGACGAGGCGGCCAGCCCCGAATAGTTCGTGGTCCACGCCCCGGGCGCGTCCCAGCTGCGCACCGACATCAACGACATGTACTGCACCCCACCGACCGAGACCCCGGCGGTGGGGATGCGGCTGATCTCCTCGCCGTCCTTCGGGCTGAACACGAGCTCGCGGGCCTGACCGATGCCGTCGCGCACCACGCTGTGGAAATGGATGCCCTCGGCCGGATCGCGGGTGAAGCTTCGCGCGAGAATGTTGGAACGCCACGCCCATTTGCTGTCGTGCAACAGATTCGGGAGTCCGAGGCCCGCGGTGTCACCGAACGCGGTGAGCATCTCGCCGTGCCCGTTGTCCCACATGATCCCCAGGTCGGTGCCGAGGACGTTGTAGGTGTGGGTGGCGTTCGGACTCGCCATGCCGGTCACCTGGAACACCGCCTGCGTCCGGCCGTGCAGGACGGGCAGGCCGTAGGTGCCGTTGAGGACGGGGATCGGGTTGATGGCATTCGGGTCGGCTGTTGCGGGTGCCGTACCTACGAGCAGTAATGCTGTGGCGCCTGCCAATACGGTCATCGCGAGCGAGCCGGATTCGTTCACGTCGGCCTCCGGGCACACGGGAACAAGCACACCCGGTCGATTGGGATGTGCTTATTCCGTCGGATCAGTGAACTGAAACTAACAGCCGGACGTGAGCGAAAATACTGTGAGGCGACCCAGAGTTATGGTTGCGATTGTTTGTCCGCGTCAGCGAACAATTGCTTTACGCAGGAGCAAAGGGATTTGTGCCGCGCGTTCGGCGGCGAAACTGCCGCGCGCGGTGCGATGCCAGGAACGGTCGAACAGGCGCTTGGCGGCGGTGACCGCGCGGGGGTCGCGGGCCGCGATCCGGTCGGCGAGGGCCTCGGCCGCGGCCACCGGATCGTCGGCGATATCGGTGACCAGCCCGATCCTTCGCGCGTGGTCGGCATCGACGCGATCGGCGGTCATGGTGAGCAGCAGGGCCTGATCTATGCCGATGAGCTGCGACAACGTCGCGGTTCCCGACATGTCGGGGATGAGGCCGTGCGCGGCTTCCATCACCGAGAACTCGGTGCCCGGCGCGGCGATGCGGAAGTCGGCTGCCAGCGCCAGTTGCAGGCCACCACCGAAGCAGCGGCCGTGCACCGCGGCGATCACCGGGACGTCGAGACGACGCCACGCCCAGCAGGCTTCCTGAAAAGTATTGGTGCCGCGCCACGGTCGCGGGAGGAATTCGCGCACAATGGCGAGCGGGTCGCGGGTCGCGGCGGCGATATCGAGGCCGCTGCTGAAACTGGGCCCGTTACCCGTCACGACAACTGCCCGAATTTCTTTGTCATCGGACACTGTCGCCGCCGCTGAAACAAGGTCACGCAACATTTCCAGACTCAGCCCATTGTGTTTGTCCGGACGATTCAACGTGACATAAGCGCGTGCGTTCTCGAACCGCAGATCGATGTGCTCTCCCATGCCTCGATCTTACTCGTGAGTCAGTTCTGGGGGTGTGGCCCATCCGGCGCCGGTCGGGCATGATCCAACTCGGCCGCGCATCGGCCGATGCGCGTGGACCGAGAGGACGTAACGAGTGCGGATCTGTCTGATCGCCGCAGCGCTGTTCGCGCTGCCGGTACTGTCGGCCTGCGGCAGCGACGAGCCTGCGGTAACCCAGGCGGAACTGTCGAAGTCCCTGCAGGACAAGGGTTTGAAGGACGTGTCGCTCGCCGACTGCGCCGCCCAGGTCTTCCTCGACTCGGGCATGTCCCAGGACGGTCTGCGCGTGATGGTCGCCAACGGTCAGGCCGGTGAACAGGCCAAGGAGTTGAACGAGGACGACGCGGCCAAAGTAGGTGCGGCTCAGGCGAAGATCGCCGCCGAGTGCGTGAAGTTGGGCGGCTGACGGCGAGGCGGTCCGACGCTCCCGTAGTTGTCGGTGGTACCTGATTCGATGTGCTCATGAGTGAGCTCGATCTGTACGCCTTGATCCGCGAACACATCCCGGAGCGGTACCAGGATGACTATCGGCTCGCCGTGCGCGACGCGATCCGCCTACGGCATGCGCAGGACGGTGACGAGATCGTCGGGTGGCTCGGTGGTGCACCGCTGTTGCCGGAGGGTTTCGACTGGCCGAGAACCGAGAGGCATCACTACGAGCACGTCGCCACCATCGATCTGGGCAAGCTCCCAGCGATAGATCTGAATTTGCCTGATGCGGGGACCATTTCGCTGTTCCACGACGGCGGTGGAATCGCCTGCTGGTTCCCCGCCGGGGTGGCGACCACCGAAGCGGATGTTCCGTCTCGGCTGGTCGACCAGCGCCGGGCCTACCCGCGCATACCGTTGACCTGCCGGATCATCCCCACGCTGCCCACTTGCTACGAAATGCCGTTGCACGCCCTCGACGATTGGGAAGACGAGTTCGACGAGGTGTTGTTCGAGGCGGCGGAGAAATTCGACGCGGCGCGGTCCGCTGTCACTGAACCCTGGCATCAGATCGGTGGCTGGTCGTATCAGATTCAGGGGGAGAACGACCGAGGCGTTCTGCCCGGAAGCGCGGCGGAGCAGCGCTTCTACTCCCACCGGGAGCTGCCGGAGGGGCAGCTGTTGCTGGTCCAGATCGACCACGACAGCGGCAATGGCATCGGGTTCGGTGACATGGGGATGTTCTACTGCTTCATCACACCGGAGGATCTGGCGTCGGGCAATCTCAGTGCGGCAGTGGCGTATTCGGAGAGCCACTGATCCTCGGCCCGCCCCGCTCGTCTGCTGGCAGTGCGTTCGTGTCCAGCGCGGTATCGGTCGGCCCAGAGCGGATATGGCTTCGATCACAAGGGTTGACCTGAATTTAAGTTGAGGTTGGAGGCTGTGGGCAGCACCAAAGCTGGTGCGATCGTCCTGAGGAGGGCCTCAATGAGCAACTGGCACGTCGATTCCGAAGGGTCGCGAGGCGGCCTGGGTACGGCTCCGCTGCGAGTCGCGGTGGTTGTCGGCAGCACCCGGGAGGGTCGGTTCGGTACGACGGTCGCGGACTGGTTCGTCGGTGAGCTCCGGCGCCACGGCACCTTCGACGTGGAGATCGTCGATACCAGGCAGGTCGCGCTGTCGCACGCCTTCGGCGCGGTCACCGATCACCCGTCACGGGCGGAGACCACGGAAAAGCTTTCCCGTGCCGAGGCTTTCGTGATCGTGACACCCGAGTACAACCACAGCTACCCGGGCGCGTTGAAGAACCTGATCGACGAGCATCACGTCGAATGGCAGGCCAAGCCGGTGGGTTTCGTCTCCTACGGCGGGATCTCCGGTGGTCTGCGCGCGGTGGAGCATCTGCGGCCGGTGTTCGCCGAACTGCACGCGGTCACCATCCGCGACACCGTCAGTTTCGCCAACCCGTGGCGCCGATTCGATGACGCGGGTGAGCTGGCCGATCCGTCCGACGCGGTCACCGCCTCCAAGACCATGGTGCAGCAATTGACCTGGTGGGGTGAGGCATTGCGTACCGCCCGTGCCACCAACCCGTACGGGGCGTGACGTCGTGACCACCACCGCAAAGGCTGCCGCGTCGCCCGTAGCCGCTCGCAATCCGATGACGATCGCCCTCGTGCTGGTGCTCGGCACGATCATGGCCACGCTGGACCAGACCATCGTCAATGTCTCGATCAATACATTGTCCGCGGAATTCGACGCGGGCTTGAACACCATCCAGTGGGTGGCGACCGGCTATTCGCTCGCGCTCGGCGCCGTGGTGCCCGCCTCGGCGTGGCTGGTCGGCCGGTTCGGTGCCAAACGGCTGTACCTGACCGCGGTCGCCGCCTTCGCTGTCGGCTCGGTGCTGGCCGGGCTGGCCTGGAACATGGAGTCGCTCATCGCTTTCCGCGTGGTGCAGGGCGCCGGCGGCGGGCTGCTGATGCCGGTCGCGATGACGATCCTGCTGCGCGCTGCCGGGCCCGATGGACTCGGACGGCTGATGAGCACCCTTGGCCTGGCCATTCTGGTCGGCCCGCTGCTCGGGCCCGTGATCGGCGGTTATCTGATCGATGAGGTGTCGTGGCGGTGGATGTTCTTCATCAACCTGCCCATCGGTGCGCTGGTGCTGATCCTGGCCGCCCGCATCGTGCCCGACGACCTGCCGGAGCCGCGACACGCTCTCGATCTGCCCGGACTCCTGCTGATGTCGCCCGGCCTCGCCCTTGTGATCTACGGGGTGACGGCAGCGGGCGAGCAGGCCGGATTCGCGTCACCGAGTGTGCTCGTCCCCCTGCTGGTCGGGGCGGCGCTCATCGCCGCCTTCGTGCGCCGGTCGCTGACCACCGCGCAGCCGCTGTTGAATCTGCGTGTGCTCGGCAACCGGATCAGCGGCACTTCCGCGCTGCTGCTTGCCCTGTTCGCCAGCGGGTACTTCGGCTCGATGCTGTTGCTGCCCCTGTACTTCCAAGTCGTCCGTGGTGAATCAGCTTTGGTGGCAGGCGCGCTGGGGATCCCGTTCGCACTGGCATCCGGGCTGACCATGCAGGTGGCGGGCCGGTTGATCGATCGGATTCCGCCCGGGCGCTATCTGCCCGTGTCGATCACGGTGGCGCTCACCGGTTTCGCACTGTTCATCGTCCAGTTGGACGCCGATGCGCCGTACTGGGCACTCGGCGCGAGCATGCTGCTCATGGGCGCCGGTGGTGGCGGCACCATGATGCCGGTCATGACCACCGCGACCAGGTCGTTGAGCCGAGCGGACCAGCCCCCGGGTTCGACGGTGCTGAACATGGTCAGCACCACTGCCCTGGCGATCGGTACCGCGGTCTCCTCGGTCGTCCTGGGCGCGCTGCTCCCGGTGACCGGCGGGCTGCAGGCGCTGCACGCCATGGGTCCGACCGAGCGCGCCGAACTCGCTCCCGCCCTCGCCGAAGCGTTCCAGCACACCTACCTGATCGCTCCGGTCATGATCGCACTCGCGTTGATCCCGGCTCTGCTGCTGCCGCGCAGGTCGGCTGGGAGTGGTCATCGCCCGTGACAAGTATCGGCCGCGACCTGCGTGATTGCGCAAGTCGCGCACCAGCTCGTGCCTCGACGAACAAGCAGGTGCGCGGTTGTGCAGATCATTTGGCAGCCCGCCTGCCTGCTCCGATCACAGACTGTGCGGTGCTACTGGCGTCAATCATCGACAGTCAAAGCCAGGCGGGCCAAGTGTGTGCGGGAGGTCAGGACGAAATCGGCCCAGATATTTGCCTGATCATGCGGTCGCGTCTCGACCTGAGCGGCGAAACGGATGGTGCCGAGCAGGTTCTCGATGTCTCGGGCGAAGTCCTCGATCAGCGCGTCCAATGCGGCGTTGTGGACCTGCGGTGGATCCCACGGCTTCATTCGATGGATCGCGCTTCGGAGGTGCTCTGGCCAGCGTGTAGCGGGTTGAATCACCGTCGTGTCGACAACCGGGTCCGCTACGACGCGGCGTATGCGATCAGATACCGGTGTTCGGCGGATGAGAAGTTCACCGTCCAACTCGATCACGGGGTCGAGGTCGATGCTGAACGAGTGATTCGTAGCCGACATCGCGTCCCGGAGCTGAAGCGCAGTGGCTGCCAGCGATTGCAGAGGTCTGTTGTCCGGGTCGGTGTGGAGGAGAGGCGGGCGGGTCTTCTTTTTCACGTGCGGAGTATCGATCTGTGTGGCGGACAGTAGGTTTCGATGGTGCGGTCGTTCCAGTCGCCGGGGCACCGGGAGGTTTCCTTGACTAGCATGCCGTCATGTCATCATCGAACGTCTGGACGCGTGTGTTCTCCGGGTTCGGGGCCTGTGTCGCGGCTGTTCTGTTCTTGGCCTACTCGTTCCTGATGATGGTCGAGGGCATGCCCGACGAGGACGTTTCGGCGGGTAGTCATGCCCTGCTCGTCACCAAGCTGGTCGTCGCGGCTCTCGCCGGGGCGGCGTTGCTCGTCGGGGCTGTGAGTGGGTGGAGGTGGGCGATTCTCGGCGGTTGTTTGTTGTTCGCCGCCGACTTCATGCTCTGGCTCGTCTGGGCCTCAGGGGTTTTCAGGCTGCCGAGTTATGAGCACCCCGAGCCGGGCCCGGTCGCGCAACCGCCGTTGTTCTGGCTCGTGCTGGTCACGGTCTGGGGTGTGTTCCCTGGTCTGCTCGCAGCGCTCGCGTGGCAGGGACGGCACAAAAAAGCCTCCCCGCATCCAGGTCAGGCCTAGTACGCGGAGAGGCGGAAGAGCCGATGACGGGAATCGAACCCGCGCTACCTGCTTGGGAAGCAGGAGTTCTACCATTGAACTACATCGGCAGTGGTGCGACGCCGACTCTATCAGAAGCGGCGGGGGCCGGGGCAAGTCTTGCGGGGGGTCGCGGGGGTGGTCGGGTTTACCTGCTTAAACTGGGTCGGTGCTGCTCTCCGATCGTGACATTCGCGCCGAGATCGCCGCTGGGCGGCTCGGGGTCGAGCCGATGCTCGAGTCGATGGTTCAGCCGTCGAGTATCGATGTTCGGCTCGACGGGCTGTTCCGGGTGTTCGACAACAGCCGGTACACCCATATCGATCCGGCGCAGCAGCAGGACGAGCTGACCAGTCTGGTCGAGCCGAAGCCGGGGGAGCCGTTCGTGCTGCATCCGGGGGAGTTCGTGCTGGGGTCGACGTTGGAGATGTGCACGTTGCCCGACGACCTGGCCGGGCGGTTGGAAGGCAAGTCGAGTCTGGGCAGGCTCGGGTTGCTGACGCATTCGACGGCGGGGTTCATCGACCCGGGGTTCAGTGGGCACATCACGCTCGAGCTGTCGAACGTGGCGAATCTGCCGATCACGCTGTGGCCGGGGATGAAGATCGGGCAGCTGTGCCTGATCCGGTTGACGAGCCCGGCCGAGCACCCGTACGGGAGTGCGGCGGCCGGGTCGAAGTATCAGGGCCAGCGGGGGCCGACGCCGTCGCGGTCGTACCTGAATTTTCCCCTGTCGCCCGATTCGCTCAACGCGGTCGAGACGCGCTGAGGACCGACTTCCAGCGCGATCCGCAGCACGTTCGTGAGCGGCGGGAACACGTCGCCGGGGCATGGCGGGCGCACCCAGTGGCAGCCCTCGCGGCTCCAGCGGCCGAGGCTGGTCGGCAGCATGACGGCGCTGCCGATGCCGGGGACGTCGATATCGAGGCCAGACAGTTCGGCGGCTAGGTCGTCGGTGGGGCGGGCGTCGGGTGTCGCGAGCAGGCTCCAACGGATCTGACGGGCGAGCACGGGGCCCTCCGTGCGTTGCTCGCGCAGCTGTGCGAACACTTTCTCGGCCCGTGCGGTCGGCAGATGCACCACACACAACCGATCGGTGATCGGCAACATCACGAAGCCACCACGTTCGCGCACGGGTAGCCCGAATTCGCGCTGGTAGCAATACACCCAGTCATCGACAGTCCTGGCTTCCACCCTTCCAGGATCGACCCCGCGGCGGCTCGTGACCACTGCCCCGCACCGCCCTTTCACTGCCTCAGGAAACCGATTCGACGAACATGTGGTGTGTCTCACTGTCGCGCTCGTACTCTGGAAGGTGTTGTCCATCGGATGAGGTGACGTCGTGGTCGGGGAGTGGACAGGGAGAGAGGCCAGAGCTCTTCGCGATGCCAAACGAATGAGCATCCGGGAGTTCGCGGCTCATCTCGGCGTGCACGAACGGCTGGTGTCCAAATGGGAAGCCGGTGGGTCGCGGGTGAAGCCGCGGCCGGTGAACCAGGCGGCACTCGATACGTCGCTGGCCCGCTCCGACGAGGTGGTCCGCGCCAGATTCACGGCGCTGCTCGCCCCGGCGGGCGAGACCGACCTGCTCGCCTTCGTCGACGCGGGGGTGAGCAAAAGCGCTGTGCCCGAGTTGATGTCGGAGAGGGAGTTGATCATGGCGGCTGCGCACGAGGCCAGCGAACACGCGGCCGCCGCGGAGAGCACCAATGTCGGACCGACCACGTTGGCCCAGCTCGACGCCGATGTGCGACGGATCGCCACCGAATACGTCTATGCCGCACCGGCTCCCATGATGGTGGAGATGCTGCGGGTACGGCGGCGGGTGTACCGGCTGCTCGACGGGCAGCAGAAGCCGGTGGACACCTCGCACCTGTATTTACTGGCGGGCACCCTGTCGGGGTTACTCGCCAATGCGAGCACCGACCTCGGCTATCTCGACGCCGCGGGTGAACAGATCAGGGCGGCTTGGGCTTACGCCGAATTGAGCGGGCACAACGGGTTACGCGCGTGGACGCGTGGGATGCACGCTTTGATCGAGAACTGGTCGGACCGTCCCCGCAACGCGGTCCAATTGGCCCGTGGCGGACAGGAGTTCGCGCCGGGCGGGCTGGCACGGGTGCGGCTGCTCAATATCGAGGCGCGGGTGTGGGCGCGGCTGGGCAACGACACCGAGACGGACCGGTGCCTGCGTGCGGCCGAGTCCGTCGACGGCGACCGGCGCGAGGAGTTGCACGACGAGATCGGCGGGGTGTTCGGTTTCCCGTCGGCCAAGGCCGCCTATTACGCGGGTGCCACCTGCATCCAGCTCGGTCGCGCCGAGCACGCGCTCGCGGCCACCGAACGCGCGATCGCGCTGTACTCGAGCGGGCCGCCGCTGCAGCGTTCCTACGGTGCCGAGTCGCTGGCGCGGGTGGACAACGCGGCCGCGCACCTCATCAACGGGAGCATCGACGGCGCGGCCGACGCGCTGCGCCCGGTGCTCGGGCTGCCGGAGGACCGGCGCATCGCTCAGCTCGGTGAACGGCTGGTCGGGCTGCGCCGTCGGATCGCCGCCCCGAACTACCGCAACGCGGTCGAAGCGCGGGGGCTCGACGAGCGCATCGAGGAGTTCTGCCTGGAAACGGCGGCTCAGACCGGCAAACCCCGGCTGTGAGCGGTGTCGGCAACCCGTCCTAACATGGGTTGGGTGAGTCCACAGCATCCGCATGTCGCCCCGCGCGTCCTCGAGCAGTCGAAGAAACTGCAGGACGTGGTCTACGAGATCCGTGGGCCGGTACACGCGCAGGCAGCACGCCTGGAGGCCGAGGGCCATCGCATCCTCAAACTCAACATCGGCAACCCGGCGCCGTTCGGGTTCGAGGCGCCCGATGTGATCATGCGCGACATGATCGCGGCGCTGCCGTACGCGCAGGGGTACTCCGAGTCCAAGGGCATCCTGTCGGCGCGGCGCGCGATCGTCACCCGTTACGAGTTGGTTCCGGGGTTCCCCGAGCTCGATGTGGACGACGTCTACCTGGGCAACGGCGTGTCGGAGCTGATCACCGTCACCATGCAGGCGCTGCTCGACAACGGCGACGAAGTGCTGATCCCGGCGCCGGACTACCCGCTGTGGACGGCCATGACCAGTCTCGCCGGTGGCACCCCGGTGCACTACCTGTGCGACGAGGAGAACGGCTGGCAGCCCGATATCGCCGATATCGAAGCCAAGATCACCGACCGCACCAAGGCGCTGCTGGTGATCAACCCCAACAACCCGACGGGCGCGGTGTACTCGGCGGAGGTGCTGCAGCAGATCGTCGACCTGGCGCGCAAGCACCGGCTGCTGCTGCTCGCCGACGAGATCTACGACAAGATCCTCTACGACGACGCCAAGCACATCTCGCTGGCCTCGCTGGCCCCCGACCTGCTGTGCCTGACCTTCAACGGCCTGTCCAAGGCCTACCGGGTGGCCGGGTACCGCTCGGGTTGGCTGGCGATCACCGGACCCAAGGACCACGCCGCCGGATTCCTCGAGGGCATCGACCTGCTCGCCTCGTCGCGATTGTGCCCGAACGTGCCCGCTCAGCACGCCATCCAGGTGGCGCTCGGCGGGCATCAGAGCATCGACGATCTGATCCTGCCCGGTGGGCGGTTGCTCGAGCAGCGCGATGTGGCCTGGGAGCGGCTGAACATGATCCCCGGCGTGTCCTGTGTGAAGCCGCGCGGCGCGCTGTACGCCTTCCCCCGGCTGGATCCGAACGTGCACGAGATCCACGACGACGGGAAGCTCGTGCTCGATCTGTTGTTGCAGGAGAAGATCCTCATGGTGCAGGGCACGGGCTTCAACTGGCCCGACACCGACCACCTGCGCATCGTGACGTTGCCGTGGGCTCGCGACCTGGCCGTGGCGATCGAAAGGTTCGGTAACTTCCTGTCCAGTTACCGACAGTGAGTGTCACTATGTCAGGGGTCTTGACGGGGGCGACATAGGGTTCGAGCGGCAGAAACCAACTCAGGGTTCGGAAATCTGGGGATTTTGAAGATGCACTAGCGCAAAAGTCCAACTTTTGTGTACAGTGGGCATCGGCGCTTCGGCGCCCCGGCCCGGTCGTCTACCCCCCCTGGACGACCGAGAGCCCTAGGTACGCGCGCCTACCCCCCTGGGCGCCTGCCTGACGGGCGGCGGAGACAACCCCCTGCTCTCCGCCGCCCTGTACCTTCCGCCTCTCCGCGAATTCGGGCCGGACTCAGGTGCGGGGTTCTTTGCGTTGGCGGCCAGACTCGAGTTCGTTGGTGCTGGTAGCCCGTGCCCGGTGAGTTACCCATGTTCTTGGGAGATCTGTTGTCGCGGTTGTCGGCTGCGTGAGTCGTTCTTGAAAACGGATTCCTTTAAGCTTCTCCGGGTGAGCGATCATCATCACCATCACCACCACGATCATTCGGGGCCCATTGCTATCGGGGCTACCGCGGCCAAGGTTGTTGTCGGGCTGTTGGCGGTTATCGGGGTGGCGGTGCTGATTGCTACCGCGCTGTTGTGGCCGAGTAAGCCCGAGATCGATATTCCGGCGCCGATGGGGACCGTCAGTGGCGGGGCGGTGCAGACCGAGGCGGGGACTGTCGTCATGCAGGATGTCGGGCTGTGTGGGAGTCCCTCGCACGGGAAGGCGTTCGCCGACAAGCCGGTGCAGCCGCAGGTGGGGTACTCGTGTCAGCGCAGCATCATCGACATCCGGTCGGGGCCCGACAAGGGCAAGAAGACGCTGTTCGAAATCGCACCTGGGCCCGGACAACCCGATCTGCGGGTGGGCGACGAGATCCGGATCGTGCGGGCGGCCGACCCGAGCGGCGGGACCATCTACGGGTTCGAGGACTACTCGCGCGGGTTGCCGCTGACGTTGATCGTCATCGCGTTCGTCGCGGTGATCTGCATCGTCGCGCGGTGGCGTGGGTTCCGGGCGCTCGTCGGGCTGTGCTTCGCCTTCGGCGTCGTCGTGATCTTCCTGCTGCCCGCGCTGCTCGACGGGAAACCGGCGATTCCGGTCGCGCTCGTCTCGGGGGCGCTGATCCTCTACGTGGTGCTCTACCTGGCGCACGGACTGAACCTGCGGACCAGTTCGGCGCTGCTCGGCACGCTCGCCTCGATGCTCGTCGCGGCGGCTCTGTCGTGGCTGACCTTGGAGGTCACCCACCTCACGGGTCTGTCCGAAGAACAGAACACCAACGTGGCCACCTACATTCAGCACGTCAGCATCACCGGGCTGCTGCTCGCCGGATTCATCATCGGCTCGCTCGGCGTGCTCAACGACGTGACCATCACCCAGGCCTCGGCCGCCTTCGAACTCGCCGCCCTCGACGAAGGGGCCTCACGGCGCGAGATCTTCACCGCCGCCATGCGGGTGGGACGCGACCACATCGCCAGCACCGTCTACACCCTCGTGCTCGCCTACGCCGGTGGCGCGCTCCCGCTGCTGCTGCTGTTCAGCGTCGCCGGACGATCCATCACCGATGTGCTCACCGGTGACGCGGTCGCCATCGAAATCGCCCGATCCGCGGTCGGCGGAATCGCACTCGCCCTGTCTGTGCCGTTGACCACCGGCATCGCGGTGCTGCTCGCCCGGCCCTTCGGCGCCAGGACGGCACCCGTCGCACCCCAGCGCGCGCGGCACGCCAGGAACTGAATCACTGCCCGGGCGGCGGCAGCCCGGGCAGCACCACCGGCGGCAACGTCGGCACGATGATCGGCGGCAGGCCCGGCACCACGGTGATGGTGTTCGGGCCCTGCGTCGGTGCCGGTTCGACCGTCGACGGGTCGACGGGAAGCTGCACGGGCGGGGCGGCCACGGTGCCGTGCACCGCGTCGGTGGTCGACGGTGGCGCCGTGGTCGGGACGGTCGGGCGCGGTGTCGAACTGGCGGGCACCGCCTGCGGGCCGTCGCTGGAATTGCCGCTCTCCAGCACCTCCGGGCCGTACCCGAGGCCGATACCGATCGCCGCGATCACCGCCAACGAGCTCACCGTGAGCACGGCACCGTTCAGTTCGCGGCGATTGTTCCCCCGACCGGTGAGCGCGGCGAGCGGACGCCTGCCACGGGTCGGGGCGGTGAGCCACGCGGGCGTGGGATCGTCGACCTGCTCCACCGGCAGCACGGGCGCCGCGACCGGCGCCTGGGCGACCTGCGCGGGCCGGGCGAGCAACGCGGCACCGCGCGCCAACGCGGTCTCCGGCTCGAGCGGAACGATCACCGGCACACCGATCGTGCGCTCGAGCACCCGCGCGATCAGCGGGATCCGGGCGCCACCGCCGATCACCAGCACGGCCTGCACCGGATGCTGAGCCCGGATGATGACATCGCGAGTCATCCGCGCCGACGACTCGATCGCCAGCATCATCAGCGCTTCGAAGTTCTCCTGGGTGAGCAGCACCAGGCCCTGCTCGCTGGGCAACGCCACCGCATTGCTGCTCGACAGCTGCTCCTTGGCCGCCCGGCACAGCGCGTCGAGCGCGGCCAGACCGGCCGGATCCGCCGGGTGGGCGATGCGGCCCGAGGCGATCTGCTGCTCCCGGATCAGCGAATCGAGGTAGTCGCCGCTGATGTCGCTGATCCGTTCACACTGGTGCACATCGCTGGTTCGCGCGTCGACAACGCTCACCGTGAGACCGGAACTACCCAGGTCGTAGACAGCCAAGGTGGACACGTCACGCAGGTCGGTGGTGGCGTGCGCGAAATGCACGGCGGCGACGGCTTCGGGAATCAGCTGATAGTTGGTGAGCTGCCTGCGGGCCATCGCGGCGCGGATGGCGCGCGCCTGCGGCTCGCTGCGGAAGGTGACGGTGGTCGCCGCGACCTCGGGGCCCGCCGCGAGGGTGGCGGCTATCGCGTCGGCCGCTGATTCTTCCGCGTGTTGTTCGGGCACCGGAAGGGTATGTACCTGAAAGGAATTCGGTGCACTCCCGGGCTGTGGGCGCGCCAGGCGCACCGTCGCCGCTCCGACGGAAACTCCCAAAACCGCACTCATCAGCTGCCCATCTCGTTGCACGACATGCGGAGCCTGCACAACCGGCAGCCCCCGCCCGACGTAACTCTACGGGGTGCCGAGTCCGGCGTACACCCACCCGGCATCGCGCCAGGCATGACGGTCAAGACAATTGCGACCGTCGATGATCGAACGGGAACGTACCACCGGTTCCAGATCGGCGGGCGTCAAATCCGTGAATTCATTCCATTCGGTAAGGATCAGTACGACATCGGCGCGGTCACACGCCTCGGCGACCGAGGTCGCGTAGTTCAGAGTGGGGAAGACACGACGCGAATTCTCCACCGCTTTCGGGTCGTACACGGTGACGACGGCGCCGTGCAACTGGATCATCCCGGCCACGTTCAGCGCTGGCGAATCGCGCACGTCGTCGGACTCCGGCTTGAACGCCGCGCCGAGGACCGCGACGTTCGCGCCGAGCAGGGAGCCGCCGCAGGCGCGGGTAGCCATGTCGACCACCTTGGTGCGGCGGCGCATATTGATGTTGTCGACCTCACGCAAGAATGCGACCGCATGGTCGGCGCCGAGTTCGCCCGAGCGGGCCATGAAAGCGCGAATGTCCTTCGGTAGGCAACCGCCGCCGAAACCCAGTCCCGCATTGAGGAATCGGCGCCCGATGCGCGCGTCGTAACCGAGCGCGTCGGCGAGCATGGTGACATCGGCGCCCGTCGCCTCACACACTTCGGAAACGGCGTTGATGAACGAAATCTTTGTGGCCAGAAAGGCATTTGCCGAAACTTTCACCAATTCCGCGGTGGCCAAATCGGTGAGCAGGAAAGGGATTTCGGCGGCGATCAGATCGGCGTAGATGTCGCGAATGTGTTGTTCCACCCAATCGGCACGTTCGCGGGTGCGGTCGATGCCGAGGACGAGGCGGTCGGGGCGCAAGGTGTCCTGCACCGCGAAGCCCTCGCGCAGGAACTCGGGGTTCCAGGCCACCTCCACGTCGATGTCGGTGAGTGCGCGGGCCCGGATGCCGAGTGCCGCAGCAGTTCCCACCGGGACCGTCGACTTGCCGACGATCATCGCCGGGCGCTCGAGCATCGGTGCGAGCGTGTCGACCACGGCGTGCACGTACTTCAGATCGGCGCCGTACTCGCCCTTCTTCTGCGGTGTGCCGACACCGAGGAAGTGGACGTCGGCGTGCGCGGCCGCGTCCTCGTAGTCGGTGGTGAACCGCAATCTGCCCGCCGCGAGGTTGCGTTGCAGCACCTCGTCCAGGCCCGGCTCGTAGAAGGGAACCACGCCGTCGGCCAGTTTGGCCACCTTGCCGGGATCGACATCGACCCCGACCACATCGTGCCCCAGCTCGGCCATACACGCTGCGTGCGTGGCCCCCAGGTACCCCGTTCCGAAGACTGTGCATCGCATACTCTCGTTGGTAAGCGGTGCGCGTGGCTACGCCGCGTCAGCGAGGCAAGGGCGGGCGCAACATCTGGTGTACAGGGGGGAACGTGGCCTCGGCCCGGGTTGTCCGAGCGGAACGGAGGTTCGCCGTACGGATGCGCCGCAAGCTGGTGGTGGGTGGGCTGGTTGCCGTGATGCTGGTCGTGGTGGTGTTGTGGCCGGTGTACGTGCGCCCGCAGGTGGATGAACCTCGGCGGGCTGATGCGATTCTCGTGCTCGGCGGGGCGCACGACGGACGCGAAGAGCTCGGATTGCGGTTGGCTGCGCAGGGGTTCGCGCCTCGGGTGCTGATCTCGGATCCGTATGAATACAGTGCGATGGTGAACCGGATCTGCCACGGGGGCTACCGGTTCGAGGTCGTCTGTTTCGATCCGAGTCCGCGCACCACACTCGGGGAAGGTCGCGCTCTCGCCCGTCTCGGGGCCGACTGGGACCGCGTCATCGTCGTCACCTTCACGCCCCACATCTCCCGCGCCCGCTACATCCTCGGCAAATGCTGGCCGGGCGAACTCGTCTTCGTCGACCCGCGCCCCCACCTGTCGCCCGCCCGCTGGGCCTGGGATTACGCCTACCAATCCGCGGGTTACGTCAAGGCCTGGTTCGCAGACTGCTGAGACGTCACCGGACGGCGTCGTCATCTGCCGAGTCTACGAATCGGTGTACGCGTCGGCTCGGCCACCAATATCCGCAGCGCATCCATCGCACCGCCACGGCGATGCTCCGGGATCTGGAGCCATGCACCATGGTACGGATCCGACAACCGGGTGCTCAACGCCTGAAGTCGCTTTCGGTCGCTGCCGATCATGCGTTGTCGATCGTTGCCCGGATCTGTCACACCACAGAGCAGCGTAGCGGCGTCGTCCAGGTGCCGATCGCGGTCCCGGGGATCGGCCAGGTATGCGGCACCTTTCAAAACGAGCGCGCCGAGGGGGTCGGGAACACTGAAAACTACCGAGCGGTCGAGGTCGTGGTCGATCCGGCAATTCACAGTCTTGCGTAGCGCCGACGTACCGGCCGGAACCGCGAAGACACGGCGGCCAGCGACCCTGGGCTGGTGCCGTGGTGCCAGATTGTCGGCGACCATGACATCCACCTGCGCCTCAGCCCGCTCGAACCGATGCACGAAAGACCGGCGATCTTCCGGGATGACCATGGAGTACCCGAGTTGTTCCAACGTTTGTCGCGCCCGACCGAATGTGGTCGCGCCGGTTTCGATATGCAACACCATATCGACATCTATGGTTGCGCGAGTCGGCGGAAGGTCGGCGTGAACCGCATGGACCTGAACCATTAGTCCGCCGATCAATGTCCAGCAGTCGCCCGGTAGAACAAGGGCGATCTCGACGAGTTGCGGCCACGGCGGGCCCCAGCCGCCGGGTGGCTGCGGAACATGCCAGGTCGGCCGCTCCACAGTCATCCTCGCGTCCCTTCCAAGAGTTCGGCCAATATGGCCAGGCCCGCGCTTCGTTCCCTGTTGTTCAACGATTCGGCGAGGTCGAGGGCGACAGCCGCGACCGGGAGCTTCCCGTCCGTAAACGCCCTCTCCTCGACAACTGTACGAAGCGTGACCTGGCCGACCGGATCCGGTTTCAAGAGATAAGCCTCGGTCAGGGCTGCGACAGATTCGACAGGTACGTATCCGTCGATCGAATCGTTCGCGGTCGTGAGGCCGAATGACGCGGCGTCAGGTGTCGCCAACTGGCTGGCCCCAGTCAGGAGTAAGTGGGGTTCGAGTTCGCGAAGAACCGATGGATGACATCGGAAGCGGTGTGCTTCGGCGCGGTTCTTCGTAAGTCGCACGAGGTCATCGACTGACGCAGTAGCGAGTCGGCGGGTGATCCGGGTTCGCTGAGCGGGGCTGATCCAGTCCGGTTCGCCCCGCATGAGAATGGTGATCGCTCCCCATGCGTTGGTCTGGCTCCAGGGCCTCCCTCGGCGGGGATTCTCATTCCTCCGCCGATGAACCGATCGCGCGTCGATGAGGATCGAATGTCCGATCCTCCGTGTGACCGCGAGCTGGCCTACCGCCACCAGCCGCTGTACCTCGCGCGCGGATACGCCCAGGATCAGGCCTGCTTCGGCGGCAGTCAGCTCATCCATTCACATATAGTCGCTTATGCGACCATATGTGTAAAGGGGATGCCGTAGCCGCTGGAATGGCCTTGGGGCGCGTTCTGTCCGTGATCTCGTCGGCCCCGGAATCGAGTGAGGCGCGGATTCGGGGAATCCGCGCCTCACTGGGTGTTCAGTTGTCAGTTCTTGCGGCCGGGGGCCTTCGCACCCGACTTGAAGCCGAGGCCGCCGGGCTTGGCGGTCGGCGGGGCCACCGGCGGGGTGCCGTTGCCGTTGGAAGGTGTGGGCTCGGGGGCCCTGTCTTCCTGGGCGGTGGCCTCAGCCGGGGTTTCCGGTTCGGCAGGGGCCGCAGCGGGTTCCGTGGGCTTCGGGGCGCCGGGGGCCTTGGGGCCGGGGCGCTTGAAGCCGGACTTCATGGCGAGGCCCTTGGCGGCGACCGTCGGCTTGGTTTCGGTGGGGGCCGAAACCGGTTCGGCGGCCGGGGCTTCGGGGGCCGCTGCGGACTCGGTCGACGAGTCCGCGGCCGGGGCGGCGGGGGCCTGTGCCGATTCTGCGGGCTTCGGAGCACCCGGAGCCTTCGGGCCGGGGCGCTTGAAGCCGGACTTCATCGCGAGGCCCTTGGCGGCGACCGTGGGCTTGGTCTCCGTGGCAGCGGCTTCGGCGGGCGCTTCCGCAGCCGGAGCCGGATCGGCGGTCGGAGCAGCATCGGTGGTCGGGGCGGCAGGAGCCTTGGCGCCGGGTGCCTTGGCGCCACCCTTCATGCCGAGACCCTTGACCGAGGGAGCGGCGGTTTCGGCGGCGGGAACTTCGGCCGATTCGGCAGCGGGAGCCTTCGCACCCGGAGCCTTCGCGCCGCCCTTCATGCCGAGACCGCCACCGGGCGCCTTGGCGCCACCCTTCATACCGAGGCCCTTGGCGGGGGCGGCCGGGGCCGACTCCGCTTCGGCGGCAGGGGCCTTCGCGCCGGGCGCCTTGGCGGCACCCTTCATGCCGAGACCACCACCGGGCGCCTTCGCGGCACCCTTCATGCCCAGGCCACCACCGGGCGCCTTGGCAGCACCCTTCATACCGAGTCCGCCACCGGCCGGTGCGGCCTTGGGGGCAGCTTCGGCGGGGGCTTCGGCGACCGGCTCCGGCTCGGGTTCGGGCTCGGGTTCGGCCTTCGGCTCCTGGACGACGAGCAGGTTCGCCGACAGCTCGGCGGCATCGATGCGGGTGATCGAGTCGAGCATCAGCTGCGACACGTCGACCACCTCGACGCCCTCGCCCTGGCCCTGCTCCTGACGCGCGGTGACGCCGTCGTTGAGCATGACGCGGCAGAACGGGCAACCCGTGGCGATCTTGGTCGGGTTGGTCGACAGCGCCTCGTCGACCCGGTCGACGTTGATGCGCTTGCCGAGCTGCTCCTCCATCCACATGCGGGCACCACCGGCACCACAGCACATGGAACGTTCGCCGTGGCGCGGCATTTCGACCAGGGTCGAACCGGAGGCTTCCATCAGCTCACGCGGCGCGTTGTAGATCTTGTTGTGGCGGCCGAGGTAGCAGGGGTCGTGGTAGGTGATCTGCTGGGAGACCTGTGCGACCGGGACCAGCTTCTTCTGCCGCACCAGGCGGTTGAGCAGCTGGGTGTGGTGCACGACCTCGTAGGTGCCACCGACCTGCGGGTACTCGTTGTTGAGCGCGTTGAAGCAGTGCGCACAGGTGACGACGATCTTCTTCTTCGACTGCTCGACACCCTCGAACACCGAGTTGATGACCTCGATGTTCTGCATCGCCAGCTGCTGGAACAGGAACTCGTTGCCCGCGCGGCGAGCCGAGTCACCGGTGCAGGTCTCCTCGGCGCCGAGCACCATGAACTTGGTGCCCGCGGTGGCGAGGAGTTCGGCGACGGCCTTGGTGGTCTTCTTGGCGCGGTCCTCGTAGGCGCCCGCGCAACCGACCCAGAACAGGTACTCGTAACCGTCGAAGCTGTCGGCGTCCTTACCGAAGACCGGGATGTCGAAGTCGACTTCCTTGATCCAGTTCAGGCGGTCCTTGGAGTTCTGGCCCCACGGGTTGCCCTTGTTCTCCAGGTTCTTGAACAGACCGGCGAGCTCGGAGGGGAACTCCGACTCGATCAGCACCTGGTAGCGGCGCATGTCGATGATGTGGTCGACGTGCTCGATGTCGACGGGGCACTGCTCCACGCAGGCACCACAGGTGGTGCAGCTCCACAGCACCTCGGGGTCGATCACGCCGTGCACGTCTTCGCCGCCGACGAGCGGACGCTCGGCCTCGGTGCGCGCTTCCTCGGTGATCTTGGCCAGCTTGGCCTCGTCGGGCTTGCCGTCGGCGTCGACCAGGCCGATCTCGTCGCCGCCCATGTCCTTGCGGCCGCCGGCCAGCAGGTAGGGCGCCTTGGCGTAACCGTGGTCGCGCAGCGACATGATGAGCAGCTTGGGCGAGAGCGGCTTACCGGTGTTCCAGGCGGGGCACTGCGACTGGCAGCGACCACACTCGGTGCAGGTGGTGAAGTCCAGCCAGCCCTTCCAGGAGAAGTCCTCCATCTTGCCCGCGCCGAGGATGTCGGTGTCGGGGTCGACGTTCTCGATGGTGAGGACCTTGCCGTCCGACATCATCGGCTTGGCGGCACCGAGGGCGACGCCGCCGTCGGCCTCACGCTTGAAGTAGATGTTGGGGAACGCGGCGAAACGGTGCCAGGCGACGCCCCAGTTGACATTGCGGCTCACCACGACGACCCAGACCAGCGCGGCCATCAGCTTGAAGAAGGCGAAGACCGACACCGCTTCCGCGCTGGCGGGCAGCACCGAGGCGATGTGCATGCTGACGAAGTCGCTGCTGGCGTGGGATTCGCCGGTGTAGGCCAGGACAAGGGACTTCGCGCCGAGCATGCTGATGCCCTCGACGAGCACGATGAGCTCGACGAAGTAGGCGGCGAAGAAGTTGGAGCCGGAGAAGCGCGACTGCCGGGCGGGGACGCGGGGGTGATTCAGCTGACGGATGACGATCAGCACGATCGCGCCGATGATGGTGCCGAGGGCGAGCAGTTCGTCGAGCAGGTGGTAGACGAAGGTGTTGCCGACCAGCGGCCAGGTGAACGTGGGGCTGAAGATCTGCCCCTGCGCCTGGAAGACCGTGACGAAGCCGAGCATGAAGCCGACCATGACGAGCCAGTGCGCCCAGCCGACGGTCCGGAACTTCACCATGCGCGTGTGCGCGGCGAACTCCTTGATCATGGTGGCGAACCGCGGCACGAACGGAGTGAACCGGTCGGGGGCGGGCTGCCCGAGCATGATCGTCCGAGCCATCTTCCGGATGGCGAGGCCGAACCCGATCCACGCGGGGACACCGACCAGAATGGAGATGATGCCCAACGTCAAAGATATGGGGCTCATGCTGTGGCCTTTCGTTCACGAAGCGACGCGGTGCCGCTCGTCCCAGGTCGCATCATAGTACGGTCCAAGTTACTCGGGAGTAGGGGTTGGCTCACTATGTTACCCATGAGTAGCTCAGGGCTGTCTCGGCGGTGGATGCGGCGAGTTCGTTGACGATACCGCCGGGCCGAATCCGGCTCTCGCGAATCGCGCGCGCGGCGTCCTCGCCGGGTGGCGATGTGGTCCGACCGGCCGGTCGATTTCCTTGCCCGACGGTTGCCGAGTGCCATTTCGAGTGGTGTTGTGACCTGGAAAACATGTGAGCCACATCACACACGTGTTTGACCCGAAAAGGGCGTGTCTGTGATTGAGCACGGCAAACCCTCCTGAACGGCGCTCCAGGTTAGGGCAGCCTCTCCCGTGCCCCTGGAAACTGTGCTGGCATCAGGGGTTTCGGTCTACTAGGCTCCAGTCGTTCTGTCTGCTGTGCCGGTCTTCACACTGCTCGGGGAGAAGTTGGGAGCATCTCACAAGGGTGCATCCACTTGACGAGTCTCGCGTGTCGCTGGATCGCACGCCGCACCACACCTGATGGATAGGAACCTAATGAACTTCCGTAAAACCGCTGCGGGTGCCGCACTGGTTATCGGGGCGATGACTGTGTCGCTGGGGACCGCGCACGCCGACCCTGTCCCTGCTCCGGCACAGGACATCAAGTACTCGGTCAAGATGGTCGACAAGACCATCGTCGCGACCCTGCAGAACGGCACCTTCGCCATCGTCGAGCAAGAGGGCGAAACCCCCGAGGCGCCCAAGACCAAGGTCGCCGAGATCAAGGACACCACCGGTGTCACCGTCGTCTCGCTGCCGATCGACTTCACGATCAACGGCACCGACATCCCGGCCAAGGCCGAGGTCGTCAAGGACAACACCGTGCTCGAGCTGACCCCCGAGCGCCCCGCGGGCGTGGAGCTGGGCAACGAGCCGGTCGGCGTCAAGCCCGTCCTGAAGGCCGACCCGATCGCCTCCGCCCAGGAGAACCAGAAGGCGATCAACGACTTCTCCTCGAAGTTCAGCATCGGCACCGCCATCGGCACCTTCGTCGGCACCGCCATCGGCGCCGTCGTCGGCTGCGTCTTCGGTCTGCCCCTGTTCGGTGTGGGCTGCCTCGCCGGTCTGCCGCTGGGTGCGGCCGTCGGCGGCATCATCGGCATGATCGCGATCGGTGGACCGACGATGCTCGCTGCGGGTATCGAGCTGCTCAACGTGATGCAGGCGCCGGAGGGCACCACGGTTTGGGCTGAGAAGCCCAAGAACTGATATTCGGTTTCAGAAGCCCCGCTCCGTCTCTTGGAGCGGGGCTTCTGGGCGTTTTGGGGTGTGGAGTGGTGGCGTGTGGCTGGTGGTGAACTCGGGTAGTGCCGTGGGGCTGGGAGTGCGGTAGGTCGCGGACTCGAGTGGTTCGGTATGGAACGGGTGATGCTGGTGCCGCCGAGCCAGGTGGCTGGAAGAGTGTGGCGGGCGGCGGGTCTGAACGATGCCGTGTCGCTGGAAGTGCGATAAGTGGCGGCCACGGGTGATGCCCGCCCCGAACAGGATTCCCAGCAGTCCGCCATGACAGCCTTCCCAGCCCCGCACGACCCGACCTCGAGGAGGGTCCGCCGCGAAGCGGCATAGCGGCCCGGCCGCG
>NZ_BDBE01000013.1 GCF_001612825.1 Nocardia caishijiensis NBRC 108228
AACAAACACAGCCCAATACCTTTGTGGTGCACAAAACACCCAGGTAGTTCCGCGCTGTGGTATTCACAAAACCCGAGGTAGTGCGGCTGTGGTGCACAAACCCGAGGTAGTGCGGCGAGGCACTCTCGACTCCACCCCCCAACACGACGTAAGGCCGGTAGCGAGATAGCTACCGGCCTTACGTCGTGTTCAGGGCATGCTCACTGCCCGCCCGGGCATCAGTTCGTACGAACCGCCACGCCGGGGTTGTCCGACAGCACCACGCTCAGCGGCTGGGCGAAGAGCTGGGGGGTGTCGCCTGTGATGGCGCCGATGATGTTGGGGATCTCGCAGATCGGGTAGTCGGCGACCGACGACGCGCTGGAGATGCCGAGGGCCAGGCGGCCGGTGACGATCGCACCGCCGGAGTCGCCGGGCAGCGCGCAGATGTTGGCGGAGAAGCTCTGCGTGAGCTGACGGTCGCCGACCTGCACGGTCTGGTCGACACCGTTGACGATGCCGCAGCTGAACCCGGTCCGCGAACCCGACTTGCACACGGGCGCGCCGACCACGGGGATGCCGACGCCGTCGACGGCGATGGGGGCCGCGCCGGGCACGGTGACGAGGTTGTTCTCGAAGCGGGCGCGGGCGTTGTCGTTCACCCGGATGATCGAGTAGTCCTGCTCGCCGAGGATGGACTTCTGGAAGGTGCCGAGCTGGGCGCCCGCGCGGTCACCGTTCAGCTCGTACACGGCGGCGGCGGAACCGGTGCCCGCCGACTCGAGGTCGGGGTTGCAGTGGCCCGCGGAGATGTTGATGACGTTGCCGGAACGGTCGGTGCCGTTGAAACCGAACGAGCAGCGCAGCGAGCTGTTGCCCGCGATGGAGGCGTAGCCCTGGCCACCGGCGATCGGGCCGGTGCCGTTGCCCGCGACGGGGGTGGCGTCGAGGGCCACCTTCTCACCGGCCACCGGCGGCGCGGTGACGACGACGCGCGCCGGGTCGATGAAGCTGGGCAGCGGCAGCCCGGCCTGGTCGACGCGCACGGCGATGGCGTTGTTCACGGTGTCGATGACGACGCCACGCACGAGGTTGGCGATCTCCGGCGGCGCGGCGGCCAGCCAGTTCTCGAACGCGGTCTTCTCACCGCGCAGCATGGATTCGCTCTTGGCGACGTTGCGCACCTCGAAACCGGCCGACTCGGCGGCGGCCCTGGCTTCGTCGGCGCCGGGACCGTGGGCCAGCGCGACGACGGCGTTGCCCTGGTCGTTGAGCCAGGAACCGGCGAACACCTGCGGGAACTGACGCTGCGCGGTGGTGGCGAACGCGGCGACCTGCTGGGCCTCGTCGGCGCGACGCAGGTATTCCTGCGGGGACAGCTTCAGGTCGCGGCTCACGGCCTCGATCAGCTGGGCGGGCAGGTCGACGGCGGGTTCGGCGTCGGCTACTGCCATCGTCGGTCCGAACAGCAGAATCGCCGCCGAGGCGGCGATCACGGACTTGCGAGCTCGTCTCGAGCTTCGTGCGAGGGGGGCGCGACCCATACGTGGCAGGAGCATGATCGAACTATATGGGCTCGGACCGGTTATGCCTACTCGGACCGGGCAAGAGATTTCACTCACCCGGTCCGTTCGGTGATTCGTCGGGTACTAGCGCGCGTTGGGGTTGGTACGCACCATGATTCCGCTGCCGAGACCGCCACCGGAGTTGGCCTCGATGTCGGCCAGGATCGGCCGGATCGGGACGCCGAGGGTCGCGGTGCCACCGAAGGGCGCGAGCTGGGTGTTGGCCTCGGTGCAGTTGGGTGCCTCGGCGGCGTTGGAGCCGCTGGTGATGCCGAGCGCGAGGGTGCCCGACACGATCGCGCCGCCGCTGTCACCGCCGAGGGTGCAGGCGCTGGTGGCGAAACCTCGGATCGTCTTGCTGACACCTTCGGCGGTGAACAGCTGGGTCTCCACGTGGTCGGCCGACACGAAACCACAGGTGAAGGTGGACGACTGACCGGTCTTGCAGACCGGCGCACCGGTCACCGGATCGGCGGTGCCGGTGATGGCGAGGGTGGTGCCGTTGGCGCCGCGCACGCGGGCCTGGTCCATGCCCGCGTTCACCGCGCGCTCGTTGAGCTTGATGACGGAGTAGTCCAGCGCGCCCGGCCCGCCGAGCACGGACATGGCGAACTGGCCGACCTCGGGGCTGTTGGGGATATCGCGCACGTTCGGCACGTACACCGCGGCCGGAGTGCCGTGGTCGACATTCGGATTGCAGTGTCCCGCGGAGATGTTCAGCGCGTTGCCCGCCGCGTCGGTGCTGGCGAAACCGAACGAGCACACATCGACACCGCGCAGATCGGCGTCGTGCAGGTCCTTGGCGGCGGTGATGTAGGTGTCGCCACCCATCGGACGGTTGACGACCTCGCCGCCGCCGCCCGGGGTGATGACCACCTTGATGGTGGCGATCAGCGTCGGCAGGTTCAGCAGATGGCCGGTGCTGGAATTGGCGACGTTGAGCACGATCTGGCTGTTGAGCACGTCGATCGCGATCGAGCTGATCGGCGCGGAGATCTCCCTCGGCAGGGTCGAGATCCACTGACTCAGTTGCAGCAGAGCGCCTTCCAGACCGCTGGCCGAGATCGGGGCCAGGTGCGTCTGGTAGCCGTCGGCGGCGGCGAGGCGGCCGGTCTCGGCATCGGTCACCGCGACAACGGCTTTGCCCTCGGGCGTGAGCCAGGCACCGGCGAAGGTGTCGGGGTTCTCGGCGCGGAAGTCGGCGGCGTAGGCGCGCAGCTCCTGGGCGCGCGCGGCGCGGTCGAGGTATTCGGTCGGGCTCATGCCGAGGTCGCGCGAGATGGCTGTCACCAGTTCGGCGGGTAGGGCGTCAGCCGAAAGCTGCTGCGGCGCAGCGGGTTGCGCGGTAGCGAAACCGGAGCCGAGCAGAGGGGCGAGAAGAACGGTCGCGGCGAACCCGGCGGAGGCTGCCTTGACCGCGGCGCGACGCGCCACCAACTTGCGCATGAAATCCCTTCGTCACCGAACGAGTGACCGAGACCACCGCCGGCGGCGGGTATGTCGGTCAGCGCATCACTCTAAGGCACGCCCGGCGATGGGGTGCGGTTACCCGCTACCAGCTTCGGTTTTGCGCCAGCCGGGGATCTCGAGCGGCGGCGGGAGCTCGCCGGGCTGCCTGGGCTGGAACGGGAACGGCCGGGTGGTCGTGGTTCGGCTCGGCGCGGACGGGGTGGTGGTCGTCGCCGGGGGCGGCGTCGTCGACGTGGGCGCCTCGGTGGTGGTCGGCTCTTCGGTGGTCGTCGTCGGATCCGGGGTGGTCGTGACGACCGGTTCCGCACTGGTCGTCGCCGGTGGCGGCGGAGCGAGCACAGGGGTCGGCGCCGGGTGCTGTGTCGTTTCCGAATGCGCGTCCGAGATGGTCGGCGGCTCGGTCGGTTCGGTGCCGCGCAGCACCACCGACACCGCGATACCACCGAGCACCAGCCCGATCAGCGCGGCGCCCGCGATCAGCAGCGGTGTCTTCGTCCTGGCCGGAGCGGGTGCGGCAACCGGGGCCGGTGGCGGCGCGGTGACGGCCATCGCCTTGGTGGGATGCTGCACCGGCAGCGCCGCCGAATAGGCCTGCGCGACCACCACGGGTGGCTCGACGGCGGGCATCACATCGGTCTTCACCAGGGAGTTCTCGGTGACGATCGGGTCGGGCGGTGTCGCACCGGCCGGGGTGGCCAGCACCGCGACCAGCGCGGCCTCGGCCGCCGACGACGCGAACGCCTTCCCCGGCTCGACGCCTTCGGCGGGCTGGGGCAGCTCGTCCTCACCCAGCAACGCCACCGATTTCAGACCAAGGTAGTCCAGCGCCTCACGGACGCCGCGCACCACCTCCGGCGACCACTGCGCCGGATGCGTCGCGTAGAACTCGGCCGGGCCGCTCAGGTGCTCGGTGGTGAGATCGATGAGGCAGAACATGGCCGTGGCCAGCAGATCCTCGGCGCGATAGGCCTCGCCGCCGTCGACGTCGACACCGGCGGGGTCGCCGATCGCGCGGACGAAGCCGGAGATCGCGTGCGCGTGCCCGGACAGTGGCGCGTCGCCGAGGGCGGCGTCGCCGTCGTCGGACATGTGCAGCACCGACGACCGCTCGACGAAATGCTTCGACCCGTCGTCGATGACCACCGCGGCGACACACTCGTCGTCGGCGATGCGCAAGCCGACTCCAGTGGCCATCCGGTTACCTCTCGCTTCGACGTCCGTGGTGGGCGGCGGCGAGTCCGGCGGTCACACCAGGAGTGAACCGTGTCCCATCGCGCGCAGCATCGACAATAATTCCGATCGTGAGCGTGCGCCTATCCGGCGTCGGATACGCGCCACGTGATGCTCCACGGTCTTGGCGGAAATGTACAGCCGCGCGCCGATCTCCCGGTAGGTGAGACCGAGCAGCACCAGCTCGGCGACCTCGCGTTCGCGATCGCTGAGCGCGCGCTGCTCGATCGCGGGCGGCTGACCCGATGCCGCTTCGTCGCCGGTCTTGGCCGGTTCGGGGCGGGCGGGGATACGCACCGAACGGGCCAGTTTCAGCAGGGCGCTGGCGGCGGCGGGGTCGTCGATCACGCGGGCGGTGTCACCGGCGAGCCGGGCGCCGTCGAAGGTGTGGCCCTGGTGGGCCAGGGCCAGGACCGCGTTGTGCACGGCGGTCAGGTCGACCTGACCGCGCAGCACCAGCAGCCAGGTGCGGCCCGCGTCGGCCAGGACGGCGGCATGCGGGTCGCCGTCGGCGGCGGCGTTCTTCAGTGCGTGCGCGTGCGGCAGCAACTGCTGGGGCGAGGACTTGGCGATCGCGGCCTGCACCCCGTACCAGTGGAAGGCGTTGGTCCAGGCGGGTGCGCGACCGAGGCGGCGCAGCAGCGCGGTGGCGGACTCGACGAGCGGCTGGATGCGGCCCTCGTCGCGCAGTTGGATTCCGGCCAACCACAGTTCGCCGATGGGAAGCAGGCTCAGGAGGTCGACGTCGACCTCGTCGAACAGCGGGAAGGCGGCGGTCCAGGCGGTGTGCAGTGCCTGGGCGTCACCGCTGCGGCGGGCCAGGCCGACCGCGAGGGCGTGCGCGAGCAGGCGGTCGCGCGGAGCGAGAGACGCGAGGTCGATCCCGGCAACGGTCTCGGCGGCCTTGCATTCGTCGCCGATGCGCAACGCGGTCCAGGCCGCGAGCACGCCGAGCTGGTTGCCCTCGCCGTCGGCGGCGCGGATCGCGTCGTCGGCGCGGCGTGGTTCGCCCGCGCTCAGGCTGAGCAGGGCGCCGACGGTCACCGCGCTGCACGGCGTGGTGCCGGTGCCGTCGGTGCGCGCGGCCTGGACCAGTGCCGAGATCGCGGCGGCGGTGGTCGCGCCGTGCGGGTCGAGGGAGGTGAGCAGGGCGTTCGCGATGAGCCTCGCCCCGGCACCGGCCTGGGTGGGCGGCCAGTGTTCGGCGTCGGCCGCGGCTTCCTCGGCGGCGGCGCTGTCGCCGGAGAGGGCGAGCACCGTCGCCGCGACCGCCCAGTCGGCGCCGACCCGGTGCGCCCCGAGCCAGCGGTAGAGGGCGGCGGCCCGGCTCACCAGGCCGCGTCGGGTGAGCACGCTCGCGCAGATGCGGACGGCGGCCGCGAGTTCGGCGGTGTCGACATCGGCGCCGTCGAGCAGCGGTTCGGCCAGTCGGAGGGCGGTGGCGTCGTCGCCAGCTTTCGCGGCGGCTTCGGCCCAGGCGAGGGTGACCCGACGCGGATCGGTGCCTGCCGCGACGGCCGCCGCGTAGTAGCGGGCGGCATCGGGTCGCTGCTGTCGCGCGGCCGCGCAGAGGAATTCGGCGAGGCGTTCGTCGCGGACACCGGACTCGGCCAGCAGCAGCCCGGTGTGGTCGCGCAGCAGACCCGCGTCGAGTCGAGTGTCGAGGAGCCTGCGCTGCACGGCGACGAACCGGCGATCGCCCAGCAACAGTCGCAGTTGGGGAACGGCCGCGCTCAGCAACAGGTCGGCATCGGTGACGAGCGCGCTCGCCCTGGCCCGTGCCAGCAGGTCGTCGGCCACCGGCAGGTCCACGCCGAGCACCTCGGCGAGCTCACCCGCGTCCAGACCGGTTCCGGTCGCCGCGACGACGAGGGTGTCGAGCAGCGCGGGGTCCGAACCCGCCAATTGCGAACGGGCCCAACCCGACAGCGCCGCGTCGACGGCGGGCAGACCGGCGTCGAGCTTGGCCTGACCCGCTGCCCGCAGGGCCGCGACCACACCGCCGTGGATGCCCGCGGTCTGGGTGTGGATGTGGTTGACCAGCGGACGCGGCACTGTGACCCCGAGTTCGCGGGCGAAGGAACCGATCTCACCGCAGCCGAGGCCGCGGATCTCGATCAGCCGTCCCTGCCTGGCGATCGCGTCGCTCAGGGCGCGCAGCTGAGGGTGGTGTGGACGCGGCTGGGTGGCGCAGATGAGCGAACGGGCACCGGATTCCACCTCCGCGCGTAGCGCGTCGAGTTCGGCGGGCGCGAGGTCGTGCAGGTCGTCGGCGATGACGACGGCGCCGTTGTCGGCCGGTTCGGGAGTCCGGCCGATCACGGCGGCGCCGCGACCGCGCAGCCGACGACGCACAGCGTCGAGCAACACCGACTTGCCGGTACCGGAGCGACCCGACAGCAACAGCACGACCGGCTGGTCGGTGGCGGTGTCGACGGCTCGCAGGATCTCACGGGCATAGGGCACTGTGTCGAGCGCGATGGAGCTCAATTGCCGCCTCCGAGTAGCTCACCGGGCAGTTTCGTGACGCCGCCGACGGTGCCCTCCACCACCTCGCCCGCGCCGTCGAGCACCTGGCCCGGGACCGCGCCGACATTCGGCACGCTCGGCGCCTGCGGAACCGGCGGGGTATAGGGCGCCGGTTGTTGCGGGGCGGGTTGTTGCGGGGCCGGTTGTTGAGGTGCGGGCTGCTGGGGGGCGGGTGACGGTGGTGCCGGTGCCTGCGGTGCGGGGGCTTGCTGCGCGGGCTGCTGCTGTTGGGCCGGTTGCTGCTGGACGGGCGCGCCGCCGCCGGACTGCTGCTGGGTCGCCGGACCCGCGGCCCCGGGCTGCGGCGTGCCCGCCGCGTTCACCGGAGCGGCCGGGGTGACGGTGCCAGGAATCGGCTGACCCGTCGCATCCAGCAGGGGAGCGCCAGGAACCGGCTGACCGTTCGCGTCGACGGTCGGCGTACCGACCACCGGCTTGCCGTTCGCGTCGAAGGTGGCGATCGGTGCGACCGCCTGCCTCGGCCCGCTGTTCTTCGGCGCGGCCTCGGTGGGGTTCACCGTCGACGAATCCGGGGTGCTCGGCGTCGCGAACTGCGGGGACATCGCCAAGGTGCCCGCGGTGAGCGCGCCGAACACGGCGACCGCCGCGCCGACGACCGCCAACCGCTTGCCGGTGACCACCTTCTTCGGCGGGGTTTCGTCGTCGACGACGGGCAGGGTCTTGTCGAGGGAGACCGGGGCGAGCTCCTCGGTCGCGGTCGGCGCCTCGATGGGCAGCACCAGCGGGGTGGACTCGGCCGCGCGCAGATCGGCGGCCAGTTCGGCAGCGCCCGCCGCGCTCGCCGTGGCCGGGTCGGCACACGCGACGACCGGCAACGCGAATTCCGCGGACACCAGCTCCGCGACCAGCGGCATCTGCGCGCCGCCACCGCTCAACAGGACCGCGGTGACGTCGGCGAACTGGATGCCCGCCCGGTCGACGGCCTCGCGCACCAGGTCGAGGGAATCCTGTACGCGGCCGCGCAACAGGTCCTCCAGTTCGTGGCGGACGATACGCACGGTCGCGGCGTCGCCGAGCTCGCCGACCTCGACCACGGTGGCGGTATCGAGCGACAGTTCTTCCTTGGCCAGGCGCGCGCGCTCGCGCAGGGCGGCCAGCTCGCTCTCCACGGCCGGATCGAACGGGTCGAACTCCCGCTCGCCCAACGCGTGCGAGAGCACATAGCGCATTGTCAGCAAATCGAATTCCGAGCCCGCGATCTCCGTGTCGTGCGGCGGGGTGGCCAGCAGTCCCGACTTCTCGCCGGTGCGGACGACGGAGACGGTCAGGCCGCTCGCGCCGAGGTCGTAGACGATCATCGCGCCCTCGTCGAGCAGGCCGCGCTCGGCCTCGTAGCGGCGGATCACGGCGACCGGTTCGGGGACGAGGACCACCGCGTCGGCGCCCGCGTCGTCGAGCGACGAACGCACCGCCTGCACTTGGTCATCCGTCCACCAGCCGGGGTGGCACGCCACCGCCGTCGGCTCGCCGTCAACCTGGGCGGCGACCTCGTCGATCAGCCGGGTGGTGGCAGTGGCGACCAGGTCGGCCGCCGCATGCGACGAGCCGTCCTCGGCCAGCATTCGCACCGGGTCACCGACCCGCGCCAGGAAACCTTCGATCACCACCGCCGGACCGGCCGTGGCTACTTCTACCGCACTGGGTCGCTGGACAACCGCGACGGGTTCACCACCATCGGCCGCCGTCGCGACGGCAACTGAACGGGATGCACCGACGGTGATGCCGAGCGCGAGACCGAATGTCATCAGGGAACCTCTGCAGACGCGTGAGCACGGAGACCATCGAGAGAGCTATCTCGATTGTCGGTTGCTGACGGTCTGCTGTTACCGCCGCACACGGCAACAACGGGGCCGATCCCCTAACGGCCCTCGATCCCCTAACGGGCACCCCATCCGAGGGATAGGGATTTGCCCCGTTACGAGGGGGTGCCCATCGGTCATAGCTTCGAAACATCTTGCCGATCCCGGAGGAGCTGATTCCGATGACCACACCCTTGGAGAACGCGATCCTGCAGTTCATTCTCGATTTGCTGCGCGATCCTAAGGCCGCGGCGGCGTACTGCAACGCGCCGGACAAGGTCATCGAGGAGGCGCAGCTGTGCGCCACCCCCGAATACATCGCCGCGTGCGCGCCCATGGTGGCGCGTGGCGTGTGCGACGCCGGGAGTGCGCCGCTGCGAGGCATCGTCGGGTGCGGCGGTGGTGGCTTCGGGGGAGGTCGCGGCGGGTTCGGATCCGGTGGTGGGCAGGGTGCGGCGTTCTCCGGTGCCGGGGCCGGGCCGTCGATGTTCTACGGGCCGGGACGGTGGTTCGGGCCGGGGCAGGGTGGGTTGGGGCCCGGTGGCGGTGGGGGCCGTGGAGGGCATGGCGGCGGAGGTCATGGTGGGCCCGGTGGGCCCGGCGGGGGTGGTGGGGGCGTTCGGCCCGGTGGCCCCGGCGGGCCGGGCGGACCCGGAGGACCCGGCGGTGGGCCAGGGGGACCCGGCGGACCCGGCGGGCCCGGCGGACCTGGCGGACCCGGCGGTGGCACCGGTGGAAACACCACCAACAACAACAGCGGCAATACCACCAACACCAACAGCGGTAACACGACCAACAATCAGGGCAACGGGGACAACGAAATCTTCAGCCCCGACATTCTCACCGGGGACGTGCTCAACAATCCGGTGAGCAATCTGCTCAACGGAAATCCGCTCAGCAATGTGCTCAACGGGACGAATCTGGGCGGGGTGAATCTCGGCGATATCGCGAATCTGGGCGATATCGGCAATTTGGGCGACGTGCTCAACAATGTGGGCAATCTCGGCGACACACTCAACGACGTCGGCAACCTGACCAACTCGCTCGGCGACATCAACGGCCTCGGCGACGTCACCAATATCCTCGGCAACCTCGGTGATGTCACCGGGATCGGTGATGTGGTGAATGTCGGTGGGCTCACCAACACACTCGGCGACGTGATCGGCGGCGGCAACACACTCGGCGACATCACCAACCTGATCAGCGGGGCGAACATCGGCGATATCGCGAGCCTCGCCAACGGCAGCACGCTCGGCGACATCACCGGTATCAACGCACTCAACGAAGCGGCGAACATCGCCGCCGAACTCACCGACGCCTTCAACGCCGTCCAACTCGGCGACGCCTTCCTCGGCAACCTCAGCGCACCCGTGTCGGTGGTATCCGGATCGCTCGGCGGTGTGAGCGGTGTCCTCAACGGCATCAGCCCGATCAGCAATGTCTTCAACGATTTCAGCGACATCGGCGACGTCGGGCACGTGCTCGAGGAACTGGCCATCGGCAACTTCCTGTCCGCGCTCAACAACGTGGGAACTGTCGGCGACGTGATCGGGTCCGCTGGCGACATCAGCGGAATCGGTTCCGTGGGTGATGTTCTCGGCGGCGTCACCACTATCGGCTCCGTCGGTGACGTGAGCGATGTGGTGAACCAGGTGCTGAACGACGCGACCATCGGCGGGGTCAGCGATGTGCTGAACGGGTCGAACGTGGGTGATGTGGTCGGTGGGATCGGGAACGTGAGCGAGGTGCTCAACGGGGCCGGGTCTGTGGGTGACGTGATCGGTGATGTCACGAATGTGGGGTCGGTGTCGGAGGTGCTGAACGAGATCGGCTCGGTCGGCGACGTGACGAACACCGTGGGGTCTGTCGTCGGTGATCTGACCGACGTGGGGAATGTCGGGTCGGTGGGTGATGTGTTGTCCGACATCGGTGATGTGGGTGGGGATGTGGGCTCCATCGGTGATGTGAGCAGTGTGGTCGGCGACGTTGTCGGTGGGGATGTGAGCAGTGTGGTCGGCGACATCGTCGGTGGCGATGGCGTCGATGCGGTCGGCGGCGATGTGCTCGGTTCGGTTGTGTCCGTGGGGGACGTGACCGATGTGGTCGGCACGGTGATCGGCGGCGATGTACTCGGTTCGGTCGGCGACATCGGTTCTGTCGGTGACGTTCTCGAAGGTGGAATCGGCACCGTCGGCGACGTGACCCAGTCGGTCGGTGACCTCACCGGAATCGCCGGTTCGGTCGGCGAGGTAACCGGCATCGCGGGCGATTTCACCGGTGTGGCAGGCGATCTCGCCTCCATCGGCGATATCTCTGGTGTCGCGGGTGACCTCACAAACACCGTCGGCGATCTCGGTTCGATCAGCGAGGTGACCAACTCGCTCGGCGACCTCACTGCGGTCGGCGGCGATCTCGGTTCGATCAGCGACATCACCGGCGTGGCAGGTGACGTGACGAACGTCGTCGGCGACATCGGTTCCACCGGCGATATTTCCGGCGTGGCGGGAGACGTCATCGGTACGGCGGGCGATATCGGCTCGGTGAGCGCTGTGGTCGGCGATGTGGGGTCCGTCGGTGGTGACGTCCTCGGCTCCGTCGGCGACATCACCGGCGTCGCCGGTTCGGTCGGCGAAGTCACCGGCGTTGCGGGCGATCTGACCAACACGTTCGGCGATGTGACCAACACGGTCGGTTCCATCGGCGACATCACTGGTGTCGCAGGCGATCTCGTCGGTGGCGACGTGTCCGGCGTCGCGGGCGACTTCATCGGCTCGGTCGGTGACATCTCCGGCGTCGCAGGTGACGTGAGCGGCATCGCGGGCGACGTATCCGGTGTCGCGGGCGATGTCATCGGCACCGCGGGCGACATCGGTTCGGTCAGCAATGTCGTCGGCGATGTCATCGGCGGCGATGTTTCCGGCGTCGCAGGCGATCTCACCAACACATTCGGCGACCTGACCAACACGGTCGGCTCGGTTGGCGATATCACCGGTGTAGCAGGCGATCTCGTCGGCTCCGTCAGCGACGTGACCGGAGTCGCAGGGGATGTGACCGGCGTCGCGGGCGACGTCATCGGCACGGCGGGTGACATCGGATCGGTCAGCAACGTTGTCGGCGACGTAGTCGGTGGGGACGTGATCGGCTCGATCGGGGATGTCTCCGGCATCGCGGGCAACGTGAGCGGCGTGGCAGGCGACCTGACCCAGAGCGTCGGGGATGTCGGCAGTGTCGGTGGCGATCTGACCAACACGATCGGTTCCGTCGGCGACCTGACGAACGTCGTCGGCGACATCGGTTCCGTCGGCGGCGATCTGACCAACACTGTCGGTTCGGTAGGCGACCTGACCGGTGTGGCAGGCGACTTCACTGGTGTAGCAGGCGATCTGACCCAAACCGTAGGCGGTGACTTGACCGGCATCGCCGGTGACCTCACCGATGTCGGCTCGGTCGGCGACCTGACCGGCGTCGCGGGCGACATCACCGACATCGGCTCGATCAGCGATATCACCGGCGTGGCAGGTGATCTGACCAACACGGTCGGTTCCGTCGGTGATCTGACGAACGTGGTCGGCGATGTCGGCTCCGTCGGCGGTGACCTCACCACCACGATCGGCTCTGTCGGCGACGTCGGCTCGATCAGTGATGTCACCGGTGTAGCCGGTGACCTGACCGGTGTAGCAGGTGATCTGACCAACACGATCGGTTCTGTCGGTGATCTGACGAACGTGGTCGGTGACATTGGTTCCGTCGGCGGGGATGTCACCAACACGATCGGCTCGATCAGCGATGTCACTGGTGTGGCGGGCGATCTGACCGGTGTCGCCGGTGACCTGACGAACACAGTTGGCTCCGTCGGCGACGTTGCCAACAACCTGACCGGTGTGGCGGGAGACCTGACGAACACCGTCGGTTCGGTGGGTGACGTTGCGAACGGCTTCACCGGCGTAGCAGGCGATCTCACCCAGTCGATCGGCGACGTGACCGGTGTGGCCGGGGACCTCACCAACACCGTCGGCTCGATCGGTGACCTGACCGGCGTGGCAGGTGACATCACCGGCGTCGCGGGCGACCTGCTCAGCAACTCAGGCGACTTCACCGGCGTGGCGGGCGATGTCGTCGGCTCCGTGGGTGACGTGACGCAAACCGTCGGCGACGTCTCGGGCATCGCGGGTGCCATCGGCGATGTGACCGGTGTCGGCGGCGACCTCCTCGGGACCGTCGGCTCCATCAGCGAGGTCACCAACACGGTCGGCGATATCTCCGGGGTAGCAGGTGATCTCACCCAGACTGTCGGCGACGTCACCGGCATGACGGGCGACATCTCGGGCGTGGCAGGTGATCTCACCCAGACTGTCGGCGACGTCACCGGCATGACGGGTGACATCTCTGGTGTGGCAGGCGACCTCACCCAAACCGTCGACGACGTGACCGGCGTAGCGGGCGACATCACGAACACCGTCGGATCGGTAGGCGATGTAGCGAGCGATATCACCGGTGTGGCTGGAGATCTGACCAGCACCGTCGGTTCGGTGGGTGACGTGGCCGAAAACCTCACCGGCGTGGCAGGAGACCTGACCGGCATCGCGGGCGATGTCAGCGGTGTCGCGGGCGACCTGACGAACACCGTCGGCGATGTCACCGGCACGACCGGAGATGTCACGGGCGTTGCCGGTGACCTCACGAGCACCATTGCTTCAGTGGGTGATTGGACCAACACGATCGGTGACATCACCGGAGTCGGCGGCAACCTCCTGAGTGATGCGACCGGCTCGGTCGGCTCCGTGGGCGATGTCACCGGCGTGGCAGGAGATCTGACCCAAACCGTCGGCGATGTGTCAGGCGTGGCTGGCGACCTGACGAACTCGATCGGCGATGTCTCCGGTGTGGCAGGCGACCTCACGCAGACAGTCGGCGATGTGACAGGGCTCGCGGGTGACCTGTCCGGTGTCGCCGGTGACATCACCGGTGTAGCCGGGGATCTCACCAACATCGTCGGCTCGATCGGCGACGTGACGAACAACCTCACCGGCGTAGCAGGCGATCTCACCGGCATCGCCGGTTCGGTCGGCGAAGTGACGAACACAGTCGGCGATGTGTCCGGCGTGGCGGGCGACCTCACCAACTCGATCACCGACGTGTCCGGCGTGGCTGGCGACTTGACGAACTCGATCGGTGACCTCACCGGCATCGCGGGCGATATCACCAACACAGTTGGCTCCGTGGGTGATTGGACGAACACGATAGGCGAGGTCACGGGCGTGGCAGGTGACCTCGTCGGCTCGGTGGGTGACATCACGGGCGTAGCAGGGGATCTCACCAATACCGTTGGCTCGGTCGGTGACCTGACGGGCGTCGCGGGTGACATCACGGGCGTAGCCGGTGATCTCACGAACACCGTCGGTTCGGTCGGCGACGTGACAGGGGTCGCAGGTGATCTCACCCAGACCGTGGGCGATCTGACCGGCGTAGCCGGTGATCTCACGGGCGTGGCAGGCGATGTGTCCGGTGTCGCCGGAGACCTGACCCAGACCGTGGGCGACGTGAGCGGCGTGGCCGGGGATCTCACCAACACCGTCGGTTCGATCGGTGATCTCACGAATACGGTCGGCGACCTGACCGGCATCGCGGGCGACGTATCCGGCGTCGCAGGTGACCTGACTGGCATCGCGGGCGATGTCTCCGGCGTCGTAGGTGACCTGACCGGCGTAGCGGGCGACGTGACGCAGACGGTCGGTTCGATCGGCGATGTCACCGGTGTCGCGGGCGACCTGACCAGCACCGTCGGTGACGTGAGCGGTGTCGCGGGCGACCTGTCCAACACTGTCGGGGGCGTGAGCGGTGTGGCCGGGGACCTCACCAACACTGTCGGCAACATCAGCGACGTGAGCGGCGTCGCGGGCGACCTCACCAACACGGTCGGTTCCGTCGGGGATTGGACCAATACGGTCGGCAACCTCACACAGTCCGTCGGCGACGTGACCGGTGTCGCCGGCGACCTCACCCAGTCCGTCGGGGACATCAGCGGCGTTGCGGGCGGTCTGACCGGTGTCGCAGGCGATCTCACGAACACTGTCGGCTCGGTCGGTGAGGTCACGGGCATCGCGGGCGACGTGATCGGCTCGGTGGGAGATGTGTCCGGCGTTGCGGGCGACGTGACGCAGACGGTCGGTTCGATCAGCGACGTCACCGGCGTTGCGGGCGACCTGACTGGCGTGGCGGGCGACCTGACTGGCGTGGCGGGCGACCTGACGCAGACGGTCGGTTCGATCAGCGACGTCACCGGGGTGGCTGGCGACCTCACCAACACCGTCGGCTCGGTGGGCGACGTGACAGGGGTCGCAGGTGATCTCACCCAGACCGTGGGCGACGTATCCGGAACGGTTGGTTCCGTGGGTGATTGGACCAACTCAGTGGGCGACCTCACCCAGTCCGTCGGCGATATCTCGGGTATCGCGGGAGACCTGACCGGCGTGGCCGGTGACCTCACCAACACGGTCGGCTCCGTGGGCGACGTGACCAATACGGTCGGTGACCTGACCGGTGTCGCGGGTGATCTCATCCAGTCCGTCGGGAACGTCGGCGACGTGACCGGTGTGGCAGGTGATCTCACCCAGACAGTCGGCTCCGTCGGTGACGTGGCAGGCGACCTGACCGCCATCGATGGTGACGTGCTCGACGACATCACCGGCAACACAGGTGATCTCACCGGTGTGGCTGGCGACCTGACGCAGACGGTCGGTTCGATCGGCGACGTCACCGGCGTCGGTGGCGATCTCGTCGGCGACGTCACCGGTATCGCGGGCGATCTCACCGGGGTGGCAGGGGATCTGACCGGCACTGTCGGCTCGATCGGTGACGTGACGGGCGTCGGTGGCGACCTGCTCGGCGACCTCACCGGCAATTCGGGCGATCTGACCAACACCGTCGGCGACGTGACCGGGGTCGCCGGTGATCTGCTCAGCAACTCGGGCGATCTGACCAACACAGTGGGCGATGTGAGCGGCGTGGCGGGCGACGTGCTCAGCAACTCCGGCGATATCACCGGTGTCGCGGGCGATTTGGCCAACTCCATCGGTGACGTGAGCGGTGTTGCGGGTGGCCTGGTCAACAACACCGGTGACATCACCGGTGTCGCGGGCGACCTGGTCGGCTCGGTCGGCGACATCACCGGCAACAGCGGAGACCTGACCAACACTGTGAGCGATGTGACCGCGGTGGCGGGCGATCTGCTCAGCAACTCCGGCGACGTCACCGGCGTCGTCGGTGACCTGACGGGCGTGGCCGGTGACCTCAGCGGAATCGGCGAGGTGACCGGCGTCGGCGGCGACCTTGTCGGCAATGTGACGGGCGTGGCCGGTGACCTCACCGGGAACACCGGGGATCTGACCAGCACGGTCGGTGACATCAGCGGGGTGGCGGGTGACCTGCTGAGCAACTCCGGCGACGTCACCGGCATCGCGGGCGATGTGACCGGTGTGGCGGGCGATCTCACCGGCATCGTCGGCGATCCGAGCATCGTCGGAGATGTCACCGGCATCGGCGGAGACGTACTGAGCAACGTCAGCGGCCTGACCGGCAACATCGGCGACGTCACCGGCTTGGCCGGGGGCCTCGTGAACGGCGACGTGACAGGCGACCTCATCGACGGGACTGTCGGAGATATCACCGGCGGGCTGGTGAACGGAGATGTGACGGGCGATCTCGTCGACAACACGAGCGATCTGACCGCTGGCCTCGTCAACGGGGATGTCACCGGCATCGCCGGAGATCTGACCGGTGTGGCCGGGGGCCTCGTCAACGGCGACGTGACGGGCGACCTCATCGACAACACCGGAGACCTCACCGGCGGGCTGATCAACGGCGACGTGACGGGCGACCTCATCGACAACACCGGCACCATCACCGGCGTAGCGGGCGATGTGATCGGCACGATCGGCAACAGCGGTGACATCACCGGTGACCTGATCGACGGTGGCGTCACCGGCATCGCGGGCGACCTGACCGGAGTGGCCGGTGGCCTCGTCAACGGTGACATCACGGGTGGCCTGGTCAACGGTGACGTGACCGGCGATCTGATCGACAACGCGGGCAGCATCACCGGAGTGGCGGGCGGCCTGGTCAACGGTGACGTGACCGGCGATCTGATCGACAACGCGGGCAGCATCACCGGAGTGGCGGGCGGCCTGGTCAACGGGGACGTGACCGGCGACTTGATCGACGGCACCGTCGGCGACCTGACGAACGTCGGCAATGTCAGCGGCGTGGCGGGCGATCTCGTCGGGTCGGTCGGTGACATCGGCAACAGCGGCGATCTGACCGGTGTCGCGGGCGATGTCGTCGACAACAGCGGCACCATCACCGGCGACCTACTCGACAACTCCGGCGACATCGTCGGCGACATCTCCGGCATCGCGGGAGATCTCACTGGCAACACCGGCGACCTCACCGGCGTCACAGGCGACATCACCGGTATGGCAGGGGATCTCACCGGCGTGGCAGGCGACCTGACCGGCAACACCGGTGACATCTCCGGTATCGCCGGAGACCTCACCGGGGTGGCGGGCGGCCTGCTCAACGGCGACGTGACGGGCGATCTGATCGACAACACAGGCACCATCACCGGTGGTCTGGTCAACGGCGACGTGACCGGTGACCTGATCGACGGCACCGTCGGTGACCTCACGAACGTCGGCAACATCAGCGAGATCACCGGCGACCTCATCGACGTGACCGGCGTCGCGGGCGACCTGACCGGCGTGGCGGGTGGCCTCGTCGACGGCGACGTACTCAGCGACATCACCGGCAACACCGGCGACATCGGCGGCGTGATCGGTTCGGTCGGTGACATCACCGGCAACAGCGGCGACCTCACGGGCGACCTGCTGGACAACACGGGCGACATCGGAGGCGTGGTCGGTGACATCACCAATACAGGTGACATCGGAGGCCTCATCGGCTCGGTAGGCGACATCACCAACAACGGCGATATCGCCGGTGTGGCAGGAGGACTCGTGAGCAATACCGGAGACGTGGTCGGTGACATCACCGGCAACAGCGGAGATCTGACAGGCATCGCGGGCGGCTTGGTGAACGGCGATATCACCGGCGATCTGGTCGACAACTCGGGCACCGTGGTCGGCGATCTGGTCGACAACTCGGGCGCCATCGGCGGCGTGGTCGGCGATATCACCAACACCGGCGAGCTGTTGGGTGACATCACCGGCAACAGTGGCGACCTGACCGGTGTCGCGGGTGACCTGATCGACAACTCCGGCGAGCTGGTGGGTGACATCACCGGCAACAGCGGTGACCTGACCGGTGTCGCCGGGGACCTGGTCGACAATTCCGGCGGAATCCTGAGCGACATCACCAACAATGGCGATATCGCCGGTGTCGCAGGGGGATTGGTGAACGGCGACCTCACCGGTGTGGCGGGTGACCTGACCGCAGGTTTGGTGAACGGCGACCTGACGGGAGTGGCAGGCGACCTGACCTCGGGCTTGGTGAACGGCGACCTCACCGGTGTGGCGGGTGATCTCACCGGCGGCTTGGTGAACGGCGACATCACAGGCCTGGCCGGTGGCTTGGTGAACGGTGATCTCACCGGTGTGGCGGGTGACGTGACCGGTGGCCTGGTGAACGGCGACATCACCGGCATCGCAGGCGATCTCACCGGCGCTGTGATCGACAACAGCGGCGATATCGGTGGTCTCATCGGATCGGTCGGTGACATCACCGGCGCGGGCGACGTGACCGGCGTAGCGGGCGATCTGACCGCCGCAGCGGGCGGCCTGGTGAACAACACCGGCGACATCACCGGTGATCTCCTGGACAACTCGGGCACGATCGGCGGCGTGGTCGGCGACATCATCAACACAGGCGACCTCACCGGAGGCCTCGTCAACGGAGACCTCACCGGCGACCTGGTCGACGGCGACTTCACCGGTGTCGCAAGCGATCTCATCGACAACGCCGGTGACATCGGCGGCCTCATCGGGTCTGTCGGTGACATCACCGGCAACACGGGCGACCTCACAGGCATCGCAGGCGATCTCACCGGCGGCTTGGTGAACGGCGATCTCACCGGCGACCTGGTAGACGGCGACCTGACCGGCATCGCGGGCGGACTCCTGAACGGCGATCTCACCGGCGATCTACTCGACAACTCCGGCGACTTGTCCGGCGTGGCAGGCGATCTCACCGCTGGCCTGGTCAACGGCGATGTGGTCGGCGATCTCGTCGACGGTGATATCACCGGCGGCCTCGTGAACGGCGATCTGACCGGCGTGGCAGGCGATCTGACGACCGGATTGGTGAACGGTGACATCGCCGGATACCTGGTCGATGGCGACTTGACCGGTGTGGCAGGGGGATTGGTGAACGGGGACGTGCTCAGCGATATCACCAACAACGGCGACATCACCGGCATCGCGGGAGGCTTGGTCTCCAACACGGGCGACCTGATCTCGAACACAGGTGACATCACCGGTGGCCTGGTCGGCGGCGACGCGATCGGCGATATCACCGGCGACCTCGTCGACAACTCCGGTGATCTCGGTGGACTGGTCGGATCGATCACCGACAACGACATCACGGGCGGCCTGGTGAACGGCGACGTGACAGGCGACCTGATCGACGGCGGCCTCACCGGCGTGGCCGGTGGCCTGGTCTCCAACACCGGCGACATCACCAGCGGACTCGTCAACGGTGACATCACCGGTGACTTGGTCGATGGCGACCTGACCGGAGTCGCAGGGGATCTCACCGCAGGCCTGGTGAACAACGATCTCGTCGGCGATGTCACCGGTGGTCTGGTGAACGGCGACGTAGTCGGCAACGTGACCGGCGGCCTCGTGAACGGCAACGTGACCGGCGACCTCATCGACGGCGGTCTCGTCGGGGTGGCGGGTGACCTGATCAACGGCGACATCACCGGCGTCGCAGGAGGCCTGGTCTCCAACACAGGCGACATCACAGGTGGCTTGGTGAACGGCGATCTGACTGGTGTCGCAGGTGATCTCACTGCCGGACTGGTGAACGGCGACATCGTCGGTGATCTCATCGACAACTCCGGCGATATCGGTGGCCTGGTCGGTTCGGTCACCGACAACGACATCACCGGCGGGCTCGTGGGTGGCGACGTCGTCGGCGACCTGGTCGACGGCGGTATCACCGGCGGTCTGGTGAACGGCGATCTGGTCGGTGACATCACGAACGGTGACGTGACCGGGGTGGCGGGAGATCTCACCGCAGGCCTGGTGAACGGCGATCTCGTCGGCGACATCACCGGAGATCTCGTCGACGGCGATCTGACCGGCAGCCTCGGCGGAATTCTCAACGGCGACATCGTCGGAGATGTGACGGGTGACCTGGTCGACGGCGATGTCACCGGTGGGCTGGTGAACGGCGACATCGTCAACAACCTCAGCGACATCACCGGTGTCGCAGGTGGTCTGGTGAACGGTGACGTGGTCGGCGACCTCGTCGGCGACATCACCGGTGACCTCGTCGACGGCGACCTGACCGGCGTCGCGGGCGGAATCGTCAACGGGGACATCGTCGGCGACATCACCGACAGCGGCGTCCTCACCGGCGATTTCCTCAACGACCTGTCGGCGGTCACCGGCGGCGTGGTCGACGGGGATGTGCTCAGCGACATCACCGGCGCCGCGGGCGGCGTGCTGAACGGCGACATCACCGACAACGACATCGTCGACGGCGTGGTGAACGGCGACGTGCTCAGCGGCATCACCGACAACGAGATCACCGGCGACCTGGTCGACAACGTCGGCAACGTGACCAACACCGGCGACGTGGCCAACCTGATCGGCCTCACCGGCCTGGCCGCCGCGGTCACCGGCATCGCAGGCGATGTCGGCACCGGCGACCTCATCGGCAACTTCGACCTCTCCGGCCTGGCGAGCGACCTCTTCGACAATTCCGGCGACATCACCGGCATCGCGGGCGGCCTCGTGAACGGCGACATCACCGACAACGACCTGGTCGGCGGCATCCTCAACGGTGACATCACCAACACCGGCGACCTGGGCAATCTGGTCGGCGACATCACCAACTCGGGCGATATCGGTGGCGTGATCGGCGATATCACGAACACCGGCGGCCTCGTCGGCGACATCACCGGCGGCGATCTGACCGACGTCGGGAACATCACCGGCGACCTCCTCGACGGCGACATCACCGGAATCGGCGACGTGACAGGCGACCTGGTGGACGGCTCGCTGGGCGATGTGACAGGCGACCTGATCGACGGTTCCGTCGGCGACATCACGGGTGATCTGGTGGATGGCGGTCTGGTCGGCGACCTGACCGGCGTGGCGGGCGATCTCACCGGAATCGGTATCGGTGACGTGACGGGCGACTTGATCGACGGTTCGGTCGGCGACATCACGGGTGACCTGGTGGACGGCGGCCTGGTCGGTGACCTGACGGACGTCGGCAACATCACCGGTGACCTGGTGGATGGCGGTCTGGTCGGCGATCTGACGAACGTCGGGTCCATCGGCGACATCACCAACGACCTCGTGGACGGCGACCTGACCGGAATCGCGGGCGACCTCAACGGAATCGGTGACATCACCGGCGATCTCGTCGACGGAGGCATTGTCGGCGACCTGACCGGGGTGGGCGGCATCGTTGACATCACGGGTGACCTGACGAACGTCGGCAACGTCACCGGCGACCTGGTCGACGGCGGCCTGGTCGGTGACCTGACCGGAGTCGCGGGCGACCTCAATGGAATCGGTGACATCACCGGTGACCTGCTCGACGGCGACCTCACCGGCGTGGCAGGTGACCTGACTGGTGTTGCGGGCGACCTCACCGGTGTCGGCGCCGTGACGGGCGATCTGATCGACGGTTCGATCGGTGACATCACCGGCGACCTGGTGGATGGCGGCTTGGTCGGTGACCTGACCGGAGTCGCGGGCGATCTCACGGGCGTCGGTGACATCACCGGTGACCTGGTCGACGGCGGTATCGGCGGGGACCTCACCGGAGTGGCGGGTGATCTGACCGGTGTCGCGGGTGACCTGACCGGAGTGGCGGGTGATCTGACCGGTGTCGCGGGTGACCTGACCGGAGTGGGCGCCATCGGAGATGTGACAGGCGATCTGATCGACGGTTCGGTCGGCGACATCACGGGTGACCTGGTGGACGGCGGCCTGGTCGGCGACCTGACGAACGTCGGCAACATCACCGGTGGCCTTGTCGGCGATCTGACCGACGTGGGCAATATCGGCGACGTCACCGGCGATCTGATCGACGGAAACGTCGTCGGCGACCTGACCGGCGTCGCGGGCGATCTGACCGGCGTCGGTGCCATCGGTGACATCACTGGTGACCTGGTCGATGGCGGCCTCGTCGGCGACGTGACCGACGTCGGCTCGGTCGGTGACATCACCGGCGATCTGATCGACAACGACTTCACGAACGTCGGCAATATCGCAGGCATCGTGGGTGACCTCACCGACGTGGGCACCGTCGGTGACGTGACCGGCGGCCTCATCAACGGTGACGTCACCGGGGACCTCATCGATGGCGATCTGGTCGGCGATCTGACCGGCGTCGCCGGTGACGTCAACGGAATCAGCGACCTCGTGGACGGTGACCTGATCGGTGACCTGACGGGCGTCGCGGGCGATCTCAACGGAATCGGTGACATCACTGGTGATCTGGTAGACGGCGACCTGACCGGGGTCGCGGGCGATCTGACCGGAATCGGTGACATCACCGGCGATTTGATCGACGGCGGCGTAACCGGTGACCTCACGGGCGTCGCGGGTGACCTCACCGCCGGACTGATCGACAACGACTTCACCAACGTCGGCAACCTTGCCGGAATCGTCGGCGACGTGACCGACGTCGGCTCCATCGGTGACATCACCGGCGATCTGGTCGGCGGCGACCTCACCGGCGTGGCAGGTGACCTGACCGGCGTCGCAGGCGATCTCACCGGCGTCGGCGACATCACCGGCGACCTGGTGGACGGCGACCTGGTCGGTGACCTCACCGGTGTCGCAGGTGACCTCAACGGAATCGGCGATCTCATCGACAACGACTTCACCAACGTCGGCAACCTCGTCGGCGACGTGACCGACGTCGGCTCCATCGGCGACGTGACCGGTGATCTCATCGACGGCGGCCTCGTCGGCAACGTGACGGGCGACCTGATCGACGGCGACCTGACCGACATCGGCTCCATCGGCGACATCACCGGCGACCTCATCGACACCGGCGACATCACCGACAACGACCTCATCACCAACCTGACCGACATCGACGTGACCGGCCTCGCCGGTGACCTGACCAGCACGGTGGGCGACATGACCGGACCTTTGAGCGGCAACGACATCTCGGGCACGATCGGCGACATCCTCAGCGGCAACGGTGGCGGAGGCGGGGGCGGAGGCGGCGGGACCGGCGACGTCACCTGGGTCGGCGACCTGGTGAGCATCACCGACTCGTTCAGCGACGTCACGAATGTGTTCGGCGACTGGTCGAACATGATCGGCGATATCAGCGGCTCCTTCGGCGACCTGTCCGGTGCGTTCGAGGACCTGAACGTGAGCGACGTCTTCGGTGACGTGACCGGAGTATCGGGCGACTGGTCGGCCATGATCGCGGGCCTCAGCGACAACGCACTCGAGATCACCGGCTTCGGCAGCGGCGCGCTCAGCGAACTGGTGAATGTGACCGGCGACTGGAACAACACGGTCGAGGGCCTCACCGCGAACGTCGGCGACGTGATCGGTGTCGGCGGCGACCTGGTGGGTTCGGTGGCAGGAGTGGGCGGTTCGATCGGCGATATCACCGGCTCGTTCGGTGACATCACCGGTTCCCTCACCGGCATCGGCGGTTCGGTCGGTGACATCACCGGTTCCCTGACCGGCGTCGGCGGTTCGGTCGGTGACATCACCGGTTCCCTCACCGGCATCGGCGGCAACCTGTCCGATGTGTTCGGCGACGTGACCGGCTCCTTCGGCGACCTCACCGGCTTCGGTGGCGACGTCACCGGTTTCGTCGCCGACCTGACCGGCATCGGCGGTGACCTGACCGGCTCGGTCGGCGACCTCACCGCCTTCTTCGGAGACTTCACCGGTATCGCCGGTGACGTGGCCGCCTTCACGGGCGACCTGACCGGCACCTTCACCGGTGTCGGTGGCGACCTGATCGGCTCGGTCGGTGACCTCACCGGCGTCGGCGTGACCGGCGCCGTCGGCGAGGTGGTCGGCGACGTGACCGGCTCGTTCGGTGACCTCACCGGCGCGACCGGACTGATCGGTGACCTGGATCTGGCGAACACGATCGGCGATGTGACCGGCTCGGTCGACATCGGCGATATCGGTGGTGATGTGACCGGCGTCTTCGGTGACATCGCGGGAGATGTGACCGGAGTCGTCGGCGCTGTCGGCGACGTGACCGGGGTGGTAGGCGACCTTGACCTTTCTGGAATTGGGGATGTGAGTGACATGGGTGACATCAATATCGGCGGCAACAACAACATTTTCGGCGCCGGATTCAACGACATCAACGGCATCGGCGAAGACGTCGGCGGCATCGGCAACGGGATCGCCAGCGCCTGGGAAGACGTGCAGATCCAGGGCATCGGCGGCCAGGTCGACGAGTCGTTGAACAACTTCGGCGGCCTCGGCAACGGTGCGCTCGCCGGTGCGCTCGGTGGCGGACTGGTCGGCGGTGACCTGACCGGGATCGGCGCCCACGATGTCACCGACGCGGTCGATGTGAACGATGTGGTCGACGGCGGTATCGCCGGTGTGGCGGGCGGCGTGCTGAACGGCGAGGGCGGCCTGGCCGGTGCGGGTGGCGTGCTCAGCGGCAACGACGTCACCGATTTCGCCGATTTCACCGACATCACGACCAACGGCATCGGCGCCGCGATCGACGAGAGCTCGGTCCTCAACGGCCTCGGCGGCGGCGACGGCGGCATTCTCAGCGGCAACCTGACCGACCCCACCGATCTGGTCGACATCAACGACGTGACGGCCAACGGCATCGGCGCGGCGATCGACGAGAGCTCGGTCCTCAACGATGTGGTCGACGGCGGCGTCGCCGGTGTGGCAGGCGGACTGCTCACCGGTGACGGCGGCCTGGCGGGTGCGGGCGGCGTCCTGAACGGCGAGGGCGGCCTGGCCGGTGCGGGTGGCGTGTTCAACGGCAACACCTTCGAGGACATCACCGCCAACGGCGTCGGCGCCGCCGTGGACGACGTGTCCGATGTGGTCGACGGCGGCATCCTGTCGGGCAACACCTTCGAGGACATCACCACCAGCGGCATCGGCGCGGCGATCGACGAGAGCTCGGTCCTCAACGACCTGGCGGCGGGCGACGGGATCGGCAACGGCAACGTGGTCGGCGGCATCGTCGGCGCGGTGACCGGCGACGGCGACGGCGGCCTGCTCGGCACGGGCGGCGCCCTCAACGGCGACGGTGGCCTGGCCGGTGCGGGCGGCGTTCTCAACGGCGACGGTGGCCTGCTCGGCGCGGCAGGCGCAGCCAATGACCTGCTGGCGGCGGGCGGCGACGGCGGCCTCTTCGGCGGCGCCGAGGACACCACCATCAACGGCATCGGCGCGGCGATCGACGAGAGCGCGATCCTCAACAACGTGAACGTCGAGGACATCACCGGCATCGGCGGCAACGTCGACGACCTGGGTGGCGTCCTCAACGGTGACGGCGGCCTGGCCGGTGCGGGCGGCGTCTTGAACGGCGACGGCGGCCTGGCAGGCGCGGGCGGCGTCCTCAACGGCAACTTCGACGACTGGACCGATGTGGTCGACGTCGACGACGTGACCGCCAACGGCATCGGCGCCGCCGTGGACGACGTGTCCGACGTGGTCGACACCGGTGACATCACCGGCCTCGCCGGTGGCGTCCTCAGCGGCGACTTCGAGGACATCACCACCAATGGCATCGGCGCGGCGATCGACGAGTCGAACGTCCTCAACGACGTGGTCGACGGCGGCGTCGCCTCCGGCCTCCTCGGTGGCGAGGGCGGCCTGCTCGGCGCCGCGAACTTCGAGGACATCACCGCGAACGGCATCGGTGCCGCCATCGACGAGAGCCCGATTCTCAACGACGTGGTCGACGACGGTGTGGTCGACGTCCTCAACGGCGCCGCCTTCCAGGACATCACCGCCAACGGCATCGGCGCGGCGATCGACCAGAGCCCGATCGGCAACGACCTGGTCGACGGCCTGATCAACGGCTCCAACTTCGAGGACATCACCGGCGTCGGCGGCAATGTCGACAGTGTCGGCGGCGTCATGAACGGCATGACCGACGTGCTGAACCCGACCGCGGTGGCGGGCTTGTTCAGTAGCGGCCTGACCGGCAGCACCCACGAGAACACCGGTTCGACGAACTCCTCGCCGTACAGCAACGCCACGTCCGCGGCCTCGGACGGCGCGGCATCGGCGGCGAACGCCGCGAGCGCCTTCACCGGCGCGGCGGCCTCGACCGCGGGCCTGGCTGGCCTCAGCGACGACGATCTGGGCTTCGACCTGGGCAACACCTTCGACAACGCGGGCCTCACCGGCATCGCCCCCGGCGAGCCGAACCCCTCGGGCACCGGCCTGGAGACCGGCTTCGGCCCCCTCGACGCGGTGACCGGCGCGATCACCGGCGACTCCACCGGCGGCGGCCTCCTCGACGGCGTCCTCCCCGGCGGCGAGGCAACGGGCGGCCTGCTCGACGGCGTCCTCCCGACCGACGGCGCGACCGGTGGCCTCCTCGGTGGCGTCCTCCCCGGCGGCGACGCCGACGATGTGCTCCCCGGCGGCGACGTGACCGGCAACCTGGTCGACGAGCTGTTGCCGACCATGCACACCATGCCCTACGAGGACAACCCGGTCGGCGAGGTCGTCGGTTCGGGCCTGGAGACCGGCTTCGGCGCGGTGGAAGGTCTCACCGGCGGCGGCCTCCTGGGCGAGGTGCCCACCGAGGTGGTCGGTACGGGCGAACCGTTCGACACCCTCACCGGCGTCGGTTCGACGGTCGGCGACGCGGTCGAGGCCCCGGTTCCGGGCTACGACTACACGCCGATGCCGACCACACCGCCGGACACCTCCGGCACCACCGAGGCGGCGACGGGCGGCCTGTCCGCCACCACCGAGGCGGCGACCGGCGGGGTCTTCGACACCACGGAGGCGGCCACCGGCGGCGTCACCGAAACCCTCGACAGTGTGGATGTGGGCGGCGCCTTCGGCCCGGGCCTCGGCGCAACCGACACCGGCCTGCTTGGCGATTCGTCGAGCACGACCACCCCGGAGGCCGACGACGGTGGCCTCCTCGGCGGCGGACTCCTCTGAGGACGCCATGACGACTCCGGCGAAGACGTCGGCCGCACCGTCAGCAGCGACCCCGCTGCTGACGGTGCTCGGCGACACGATCGAGGCGGCGCGCGCCGCCGACCGCGACGACCTGGTCGTCCGGTTGGAGGCGGTCGCGCAACGGGTGCGGGATCCGCGCAGGCGGATCGTGGTGACCGGTCAGCTGGAACAGGGCAAGAGTCGTTTCGTCAACGCGCTGCTCGGACTGGATGTGTGTCGCGTCGGCGACGACCAGACCACGACCATTCCGCTGCAACTCGAGTACGGTGCCGTCCCGCGCGCGGAGTTGGTACTCACCGCGCCGGGCGCGAGCGAGATGCGGGTGGAGGTGCCGTTCGACGAGATCGGTTCGCTCGATGCCCGCAGCCCGTACGCGCAGGGCCGTCAGATCGCCCGGATCGAGGCGGCGGTGCCGAATCAGCTGCTCAGCGAGGGCATCGTGCTGGTCGACACCCCGGGTGTCGGCGGGCACAGCAGTGCCTATTCGGCGGCCGTGCTCGGCATGGTTCCGGCCGCCGACGCGGTGTTGCTGCTGAGCGATGCCTCCACCGAACTCACCGAACCCGAGCTGTCGTTCCTGCGGCAGGTCAAGGAGCTGTGTCCGACGGTCGCGGTGCTGCTCACCAAGGTGGACATGTATCCGCATTGGCGTCAGGTCGCCGAGGCCGACCGGGTGCACATCGCGCGGTCGGGGCTCGAGGTCCCGATGCTGCCGGTGTCGTCGCTGCTGCGTGCGCACGCGCTGCGCACCAACAATGCCCAGCTCGGTCGCGAATCCGGTTTCGGCGCGTTGTTCGCGTTCCTGAAGGAACAGGTCGTCGCCCGCGACCAGGTGTCGACCAGGGCCGCGGTGGCGCGGGAGCTGCATTCGGCCGCCGAACATCTCGCCTTGGTCCTCGGCAGCGAACTGATCGCCCTGCGCGATCCCGAACGTTCCGACGACGCCATCCGCGAACTGCAACGCGCCCGCACCGCCGCCGAGGACCTGCGCCGCAGCTCCGGCTACTGGCAGCAGACCCTGTCCGACGGCATCACCGATCTGATGAGCGATATCGACCACGACCTGCGCGAACGCCTGCGCGCGGTGGCCCACACCGCCGAGGACTGGATCGACGACCACGATCCCGGCAGGCACTGGCAGGCGATCGCCGAATGGCTCACCGGCACCGTCGACACCGCCCTCGGCGACAACCTGCTGTGGACCCACACCAGGGCCGAAACGCTGGCCGAGCGCGTCGCCGAGCATTTCGGCAAGGCCAGCGCGGTCGACCTGCCCGACGTGGACAACGCCATGGACGCCGAGGGCACGGGTGCCGCGGCGGGCACCCTGGCCGGTCTCGAACCCGACATCAGCGTCACCAGCAAGGTGCTCGTCGGCCTGCGAGGTTCCTACGGCGGCGTGCTGATGGTCGGTCTCGCCTCGACCCTCGCGGGGCTGGCCCTGCTGAATCCGCTCTCCATCGGCGCGGGCGTGCTGGTCGGCGGCAAGGCCTACAAGGACGACAAGCAGTTGCGGCTGGCCCGCAAACGCGCCGAGGCCAAGGCGGCGGTGCGACGCTTCGTCGACGATGTCGCGTTCCAGGCGGGCAAGGAGGCCAAGGACCGCATGCACCGCATCCACCGCGCCCTGCGCGATCACTTCACCGGTGTCGCCGAACGCAGCCTCCGCTCGATCGACGCCTCGCTGAAGGCCGCGCAGGACGCCGCGAATTCGGCGGTGAACAGCCGCTCCGGGCGGCGCGGCGAACTCGAACACCAGTTGGTCCGGGTCGCGGAGCTGCGTCGGTATGCCGACGGCATGCTCGAGCTCACCTCGTCGTCGGGTCGGCAACGCTCGTATTCGGCACCGTCGCCGGGGGTGCGGCCGGTGCCCGCCGAGGACGGTCGACGGCCCAGGTGAACGCTGTGTTCGCCCCGACGCGCGAGGGTGTGTTTAAGTGAAGCCATGATGCTCGCCGCGTGGGTCGAAGGGGAGGCCGCGCGCCGATGAGACACCATCGGCCCGAATCTCCGATTTCCGGTGGCGGCCCCGCCGCGGTCCCGATCGGCGCGGGGGAGGCGCATCGGCTCGTCGAGGCCGCCGCGCGGGAACTGCGCGATCCCGGCGCCCGGCAGCTGCTCGACGAGTGCGCCGAGCGGTTGCGTCAACCGTTGCGGGTCGCGCTGGCCGGTTCGATCAAGGCGGGCAAGTCGACGCTGCTCAACGCCCTGGTCGGGCAGAGCATCGCGCCCACCGACGCGACCGAGTGCACCCGCGTGGTCACCTGGTATCGCAACGGCACCACCCCGTCGGTGACCGCGTTCGCGGCCGGGGGCGCGTCGGCGAACGTGGCCGTGCGGCGGGGCGCGGGCGCGCACGGTCTCACCTTCGAACTGTCGGGTCTGCGCTGGCAGCCCACCGGCGCGCACGCCGTCGACCATCTCGAGGTGCGGTGGCCGACGGCCGAGCTGTCGCGCACCACCATCATCGATACCCCTGGCACGTCGTCGTTGTCGCGGGAGGTGTCGGAGCGGACGATGCGTCTGCTCACCCCCGCCGATGTCGAGACCGACGCACTGCGCGTGCCAGGCGCCGACGCGGTGGTCTACCTGCTGCGCCGCCTCGACGCCACCGACGTGCACTTCCTCGAGCAGATCGGTTCCGGTGGTCCGGCCGGACCGCTCGGTGTGGTCGGGGTGGTCTCGCGCGCCGACGAGATCAGCGCGGGCCACATCAACGCCCTGCATTCGGCGCGCGAGGTGGCGTCACGTTTCGCCACCGAGCTGGAACGCACCGGGTTGTGCCAGGCGGTGATCCCGGTGGCCGGGCTGCTCGCCTTCGCCGCCGCCACCCTCACCCAGCCCGAGTTCGCGGCGTTCCAGGCGCTGGCCGGACTGCCCGCCGACACCCTCGAGCTGGCGATGCTCTCGGCCGACCGGTTCTCCCGCCCCGATGTCGACCTGCCGGTGTCGCCGCTGGTCCGGGCCCAACTGCTGGACCGGTTCGGCATGTTCGGTGTGCGGATGGCCACCGAACTCGTGCGCACCGGCGTGCGTGACGCGGCGGCGCTGTCGGCAGAGCTCAGTGCCCGCAGCGGCATCGACGAGCTGCGCAGGGTCCTTGACGTGCAGTTCGGTCAGCGCGCCGAACAGCTCAAGGCCCATTCCGCGCTCACCACCCTCGACCGCGTGATCACCGCCAACCCCGGTTCCGCCGCGGACGAGCTGCTGCCGCGCGTGCGCACCCTGCTCGCCGACGTGCACGGTTTCGCCGAGTTGCGCCTGCTCGGCCGGTTGCGCGCCGACGAGTTGCCGCTGCCGCCCGACGACCTCGCCGAATTGTTTCGCCTGGTCGGCGGCGCCGGGGTCGCCCCGCACGTGCGCCTCGGCCTGCCCGACGACACCGACCCGGCGACGATGCGTGCGCACGCCCTCGAGGCAGCGCGCAAGTGGCGCACCAGATCGCGGCACCCGCTGATCGACAAGACGACGGTCGAGGCATGCCTCACCGCGGTGCGCAGTGTCGAGGGAGCACTCTCCCAGCTACCCGGCTGATCGTGTCTCCCAATTATTTCGCCGATCGATTGGGCTTTCGTCTGGTCGATGCGGCATGATTCCGCCGTGACGACGACGATCGGCGACCCGTCCCGGGTCTTGACGGACGCGCAGTGGGCGCTGCTCGAATTGCTGCTGCCCACCTCCGCCGGTCGCGCCGGACGCGATTTCGCGAACAACCGTCTCGTCGTCGAGGGAATGCTGTTCTGGCTGCGTACCGGCATCGCCTGGCGTGACCTACCCGCCGAATTCGGTCCCTGGCAGACAGTCTGGAAACGCCAGCGCCGCTACCAGGCCGACGGCACATGGGACCGTCTGCTCACCGCCTTGGCCGCCCTGGCCGACGACGCGGGAAACCTCACCTGGGTGTCGCGAAATCTTTAGGAGACACCGGTTTTTCGGCTCCGAAAAAGTCACACTCTTCATCGGTAACGATTTCGTTGCGGAATCGGACTAGCTTTCCGAACACTCGCATGGCCAAGCGTGAAAAACACCCACCGACAGACGAGTACGGATCCGGCGCAAGCCCCGATCTGGAGGAGCTGACCCGAATGACACCCACCGCGATCCTCGAGTTCATCCTGAACCTGCTGCGCGATCCCGAAGCCGCAGCAAACTATTGCGCCAACCCCGTTCACGTCCTGTGCGAGGCGGACATCCCCGCCACCCCCGCCGAGATCGCGGCCGCCGCCCCCGCCATCGCCGCCGCCCTCTCCACCGACTGCACCTCCACCCTCACCGCCCTCCACACCGCCGCCGCCACAACAACTGTGGCCGCCACCACATCCCTCGCCGCCGCGACCACCGCCGCCGCAACCACCCACCTCGACACCACCCTCACCCCAGACATCTCCACCGCCCTGACAACCGACCTCACCGCCGCGAGCGATGTCTCCGCAGCCGTCAGCGCAGGCCTCGCCACCGCCGTCGGCACCGCAACCGACCTGACGACAGGCATCGATGCGGCTGTCGGCGCCGCCCTCGCCATAGACCTGACATCCGGCCTCGATGCGACGGTAGCCACCGCCCTCACCGCGGCGACCACTGTCTCCGCGGCCGTCGGTGGCGGCCTCGGCACGGTCGTCGGCGCGGTAGCCGATGTGACGACTGGCCTCGATGCGGCTGTCGCTGGCGGCCTCGCCGTAGACCTGACGTCCGGCCTCGACGCGACAGTAGGCACCGGCCTCAACGCGGCGACTGGCGTATCCACCGCCGTAGACGCGACTCTCGGCGCTGTCGCCGACGGAGCCGCCGACCTCGGTCTCGCTGCCGAAGCGGCCGCGAATTCGGCGATCGGTCTCGATGCCGCTGTCGGTGGTGGCTTCACTTCCGCGCCGGACGTATCTGCCGCTGTCGGAGCCGGTCTGGACGCCGCCACCGACCTGACCACCGGCTTGGCCGCGACCTCGAACACCGTCCTCGGCGCCGCCACCGCCACCACAACCGAACTCGCCGCCACCACGGCTGGCCTCGGGGCCGACCTGGGCGCCGCAGCCGACCTGGGCATCGGGGTGGGCGTGACGAGCGCTCTCGGAACCGTGACCGGTGTCGCCGCAGGGCTCGGCACATCCCTGACCGCCCTCGACACTTCCACTGCCCTCGGCACCACCGCCGACCTGTCGTCGAGCCTCGTCGCCACCACCTCGATGGCCTCGGAAATCGGTGCAGGCCTCACCGGTTCGGCTGGATCAGGGATCGAAACAGGCCTGTCCGCTGCGGGCTCGCTGGGTCTCGACACCGCTGCGGGACTCACGGAAAACGCTGCTGGACTGGGCACCTCGATCACCACCGGCCTCGAAACCGGACTGTCGGGTGCGACCGCCCTCGGTCTGCAGGCCGCCGCCGACGCCGCTGCGGCGACTTCGCTGACCGGAGCCGTGGTTTCGTCCACGCGACTCGGCCTCGACAACGCGGGCACCGTCCAGGTCGGCGCCGATCTGGGTGCTCAGATCGCGGCCGGTCTGTCCTCCGGTGCTGCCTCGTTCGGCGCCCCCTTCACGGTCGCCCCGGCCACCGGCCTCGAAACCGCCCTCAGCACCGCCTTCTCCACCACGTCGGTCGGCGATGCCGATTTCGAAGGCGCACTGGTCGGCGCGACGAACGTCACCGCCGCCCTCGAGTCGACACTGACCGGTGTAGGCGCGCACTCGACCGCCATCACCACCGGCCTCGGCAGCATCGCCCCCGGCCTCGATGCCTCCGCCGCCGCCAATGCCGCAGCGAACGCCGATGCGGCAGCGGGTTTCGCCACGAACGCCGATGCGGCAGCCGGTTTCGCGACGAGCGCGACAGCCGGTTTCGTTACGAATACGGCAGCCGATGTCGCAGCACATGCATCCCAAGGCATTACCGCCACCGCCGACGCGGCCCTCGGCGCGACAGCCGACGCGGCAGGCTCGCTCCACGCGACCACCGAGGTGACCACCTCCACAGGCCTCGAACTCGGCCTCGGCACCACCGCCGACTGGTCCACCGAAACCGGCGTAGCCGCAGGTCTCGGCTCGACAATCCAACCCGCGCCGAACGCCGATTCGTCCACCGGTTCGGAAACCCTCGGTGCGACCAGCGGCTTCACCACCGCGGCGACCGATACCACCTTCACCTCGGAGACCTCCATGGACCTCACCACGTCCGAACCCACCTCGACCATAGATTTCACCTCGGCCGCCGACACATGGTCCACCGTCGACGTGGACGGCGCCTTCGGCCCGGCTCTCGACGATTCCCCGCTCTCCGGCGGAACGGGCCTGCTCGACAACCCGTTCACCGCCACGGAAAACACGTTCGACACCCCAGAAGCCCTGTAGTCCACGGCAATGGATGCACTGCTGTCGGCTCTCGACGACACCGTCGCCGCGGCCCGCGCCGCGGGTCGCGACGACCTGGTCGCCCGCCTGGAAACGGCGGCGGTCCGGGTGCGTGACCCGCGGCGGCGGATCGTCGTCGCGGGCCGGCTCGATCAGGGCAAGAGCCGGTTCGTCAACGCGCTGCTCGGTGTCGAGATCTGTCCTGTCGGCGACGACAGCACCACCCGTTTCCCGATGGTGCTCGCGTACGCGCCGCAGCCGCGCGCCGAACTGGTGCTGGCCACAGCGTCTTCCGGCGAGGAGCGGGTCGAGTTCCCGATCGCCGATCTCGCGACGGTCGATCACCGCTGCGCGGCGGGCAAACAGATCCTGCGCATCGACGTGTACCTGCCCGCCGACCTGCTCGCCGACGGCATAGTCCTCATCGACACCCCCGGCATCGGCGCCCGAACCACCGCGGGCACCCTCGGTGTCCTGGAAATGCTCCCCGCCGCCGACGCGCTCCTGCTGATCTCCGACGCCTCGACCGAGCTCACCGCACCGGAGCTCACCTTCCTGCGTCAGGCGTCCGAACTCTGCTCGGCCACAGCGGTTCTGATGTCGAAGACCGACCTGTACCCCCACTGGCGCCAGGTCTTCGAGGCCGACCGGGAGCACCTGCGCACCGCGAACCTCGACCTACCCCTGCTCCCGATCTCGGCGCTGCTGCGCGCCCACGCGCTGCGCCTGCAAGACGCCCAACTGGGTGCCGAGTCCGGTTACGGCCTGCTCTACCAGTTCCTGCGTGAACAGGTGGTCGCCCGCGACGAAGCCGCGACCCGGGCCACGATCTCTCGTGAGATGTCCTCGGCCGCAGAGCATCTGGCGCTAGCGCTCGGTAGCGAACTCGTCGCCCTGCGTGACCCGAGGCAAGCGGCCGCCGCGGTCGCCGAACTGCGGTCGGCCAAAACCCGTGCCCAACAGCTGCATCGACGTACCGCCGCGTGGCAGCAGACCCTCGCCGACGGCATCACCGATCTGGCCGGTGACGTCGACCACGACCTGCGCGAGCGGCTGCGTGAGATCGCCCGAACCGGCGAGGAGTGGATCGACGACCACGACCCCGGCCGTCACTGGGGAGCGATCACCGAATGGCTCACCGGCACAGTCGATTCCGCGCTCGGCGACAACCTACTGTGGGCGCACGCCAGAGCGGACACCCTGGCACAACGGGTGGCGGAACATTTCCACGAACTCGGCTCCGTCGACCTGCCCGTCCTCGACCAGTCCGGTACCGCCCACGGCACCGGCACCCTGGGTGACCTCGAACCCGACATCGGTGTCGTGTCGAAGGTCCTGGTCGGTATGCGCGGTTCCTACGGCGGCGTCCTGATGGTCGGTCTCGCGACCACTTTCGCCGGACTCGCCCTCCTGAACCCGATCTCCCTCGGCGCGGGGATGCTCGTGGGCGGCAAGGCGTACCGTGACGACAAGCAGGCCCGCCTCACCCGCCGCCGCACCGACGCCAAGAACGCCGTCCGCCGCTTCCTCGACGACGTGGCCTTCCAGGCGGGCAAAGACTCCCGCGACCGCGTCCACCGCATCCACCGCGCCCTACGCGACCACTACGCGGGCATCGCCGAACGCAGCCTCCGCTCCATCGACGAGTCCCTCACCGCCGCCCAGGAGGCCGCAACCTCCGAGGCAACCCACCGAGCCCAACGCACGGCCGCCCTCCAAAACCAACTCACCGCCATAGCCGCCCTCCGCACCTCGGCTGCCCCAGCTCTCGCGCCGCCGTCGGGATAGACCTACCAGGTGACAGCCGGAATCTCGATGTCGATCGCGAACGGCCGGTCCAGTCGAAGTCGGCTGCGGTAGACGCCGGTCGGTGCATATCCGCCCTCCGGGAGCAGTTCGAAGGTGTAGATCACCATTGCCGACCGCTCGTTCTCGACTCGCCAGAAGTGCCTGATGTGCGCCTCGGCGTACTGGGCGGGTCGCAAGGTGCGATCCTTGGTCTTGGTCCCCGGGGAAACGATTTCGACGGCGAGCTGCACGTCGACCGGGTCGAAATACAGGGAGTCCGCGCTGACGGCTTGCCGTGCGACGGCGAGGACGTCGGGTTCGGGCACTGTGTGCCCGAGATTGATGCCCTTCTCCGTCGTGATGACGACATCGGCGGGCGCGACCGCGCGCAGCGCGTACTTGAGAACGTCCATCGCTTCGTCGTGCCACTGCGTGGCAGGCGCCATCATCACGACTTCACCGTCGAGGAGCTCGAAGCGCGCATCGACAACTTCTATCAGACGAGGAAGATCGGCCGCGCTGAAGCCGCCCGGCGGCGGGGTCGGTAGCAGCACCATGCGCCCCTGGATGGGTTCGAGTGGGCGCGCGGCGGTCATGGCCTCAGGCTACCTGGTGGGGAAAAATTTTTCGGGTGGCGGGAATGAATCGTCGCAGCTGCTGGTTGTGCAGATCAACGATGTTGAGCGCATGTCACTCAAGTTCGGGTTGACGCCCGGCGGAGCCGACAGGCAGGATTGAGTGCATCACGCTCAGCGTTGCTGGGAGTTGTCGTCAATTATCAGGAGGAACCCACTATGGCTCGTGCGGTCGGAATCGACCTCGGGACCACGAACTCTGTCGTCTCCGTGCTGGAAGGCGGCGAGCCGGTCGTCGTCGCGAACTCGGAAGGCTCGCGCACCACTCCGTCGATCGTCGCGTTCGCGAAGAACGGTGAGGTTCTCGTCGGTCAGCCTGCCAAGAACCAGGCCGTCACCAACGTCGACCGCACCATCCGCTCGGTCAAGCGCCACATCGGCACCGACTGGACCGTGGAGATCGACGGCAAGAAGTACACCCCGCAGGAAATCTCCGCGCGCACGCTGATGAAGCTGAAGCGCGACGCCGAGGCCTACCTCGGTGAGGAGATCACCGACGCGGTCATCACCGTCCCCGCCTACTTCGAGGACGCCCAGCGTCAGGCCACCAAGGAAGCCGGTCAGATCGCCGGTCTGAACGTGCTGCGCATCGTCAACGAGCCCACCGCGGCCGCGCTGGCGTATGGCCTGGACAAGGGCGACAAGGAACAGACCATCCTGGTCTTCGACCTCGGTGGCGGCACCTTCGACGTCTCGCTGCTGGAAATCGGTGAGGGCGTCGTCGAGGTCCGCGCGACCTCCGGTGACAACCACCTCGGTGGCGACGACTGGGACGAGCGCGTCGTCACCTGGCTGGTCGACAAGTTCAAGGCCAGCTCGGGCATCGACCTGACCAAGGACAAGATGGCGCTGCAGCGTCTGCGTGAGGCCGCCGAGAAGGCGAAGATCGAGCTGAGCTCCAGCCAGAGCACCTCGATCAACCTGCCCTACATCACCGTCGACGCCGACAAGAACCCGCTGTTCCTCGACGAGCAGCTCACCCGCGCCGAGTTCCAGAAGATCACATCCGATCTGCTTGACCGCACCCGCGCCCCGTTCCAGTCCGTCATCAAGGACGCGGGCATCAACGTGGCCGACATCGACCACGTCGTGCTCGTCGGTGGCTCCACCCGTATGCCCGCCGTCTCCGAGCTGGTCAAGGAACTGACCGGCGGCCGTGAGCCGAACAAGGGCGTGAACCCGGACGAGGTCGTCGCCGTCGGCGCCGCTCTGCAGGCCGGTGTGCTCAAGGGTGAGGTCAAGGACGTTCTGCTGCTCGATGTCACCCCGCTGTCGCTGGGTATCGAGACCAAGGGCGGCGTGATGACCAAGCTCATCGAGCGCAACACCACCATCCCGACCAAGCGCTCGGAGACCTTCACCACCGCCGACGACAACCAGCCGTCGGTGCAGATCCAGGTGTTCCAGGGTGAGCGCGAGATCGCCTCGCACAACAAGCTGCTCGGCTCCTTCGAGCTGACCGGCCTGCCCCCGGCCCCACGCGGCGTGCCGCAGATCGAGGTCACCTTCGACATCGACGCGAACGGCATCGTCCACGTCACCGCGAAGGACAAGGGCACCGGCAAGGAGAACAAGATCAAGATCCAGGACGGCTCCGGCCTGTCCAAGGAAGAGATCGACCGGATGGTCAAGGACGCCGAGGCGCACGCCGCCGAGGACAAGGCCCGCCGCGAGGAGGCCGAGACCCGCAACCAGGCCGAGTCGCTGGTGCACCAGACCGAGAAGTTCATCTCCGACAACGAGGACAAGGTCCCGGCCGACACCAAGTCGAAGGTCGAAGAGGCCATCGCCGACGCCAAGAAGGCGCTCGAGGGCACCGACATCGCGGCCGTGAAGGCCGCCGTGGAGAAGCTGGCCACCGAGTCGCAGGCGCTGGGCCAGGCGCTGTACGAGGCCAGCGCGGCCGAGGGACAGTCCACCGATGGTGCGGGCCCGAACAACGCGGCCGACGACCAGGTCGTCGACGCCGAGGTTGTCGACGAGCCGGTTGATACGGAGAAGAAGTGACCGAGGCCAGCTCCGAACAGGAATTGATCGCCGACGTCGTCGAGGACGCGGACGCCGCTGAGGAAGCGGCGCCCGCCCCCGACGCCGAACCCGAGGCTGCCCCGGAGAGCGACGAGCTCGCCGAGCGCACCGCCGACCTGCAGCGGTTGACCGCGGAGTACGCGAACTACCGCCGCCGGGTCGAGCGCGATCGCCAGGCCAATATCGACGCGGCCAAGGCGAGCGTGGTCACCGAACTGCTCGGTGTGCTCGACGATCTGGACCGCGCCAGGGCGCACGGCGATCTGGATTCCGGCCCGTTGAAGTCGGTGGCCGACAAGCTCGAGACCGCGCTCACCAAGCAGGGCCTGGTCGAATTCGGTGCTGTCGGTGACCCGTTCGACCCCACGCTGCACGAGGCCGTGCAGCACGAGGGTTCGGGTTCGGAGCCGGTGATCGGCGTGGTCATGCGCAAGGGCTATCGGTTCGGCGATCGGGTGCTTCGGCACGCGATGGTCGGGGTAACCGATGCCGAGACCGCGGGGGCATCGGATTCGGATGCCGACGCCGATAGCGAATAACGCGAGAGGAGGAGATGCCCGGTGAGTCAACGGGAGTGGATCGAGAAGGACTTCTACAAGGAGCTGGGTGTCTCCTCCGGCGCGTCGCAGGACGAGATCAAGAAGGCCTACCGCAAACTCGCGCGTGACCTGCACCCGGACTCCAATCCGGGTGACACGAAGGCCGAGGAGCGGTTCAAGGCCGTCAGCGAAGCGAACGCGGTGCTGTCGGATCCGGCCAAGCGCAAGGAGTACGACGAGACGCGGCGCCTGTTCGCCGGTGGTGGCGGTCGCGGCTACGGCGGCGGCTTCACTCCCGGTGCGGGCGGCGGCTTCTCGCAGGAGTTCAACCTGGGTGACATCTTCGGCCAGCCCGGCACTGCCGGTGCGGGCGACGGTGGCCTCGGTGACATCCTCGGCGGCCTGTTCAACCGGGGTGGACGCGCGTCGAGCCGTCCGCGCCGTGGCGCCGATGTGGAAACCGAGACCACGCTGGGCTTCCGCGAGGCGGCGCAGGGTGTCACCGTTCCGCTGCGGATGACGAGCCCGTCACCGTGCACCACGTGTCACGGCAGCGGCGCCAAGCCGGGCACCAGCCCGCGCGTGTGCCCGCATTGCAATGGCGCGGGTGTGGTGAGCCGCAATCAGGGCGCGTTCGGTTTCAGCGAACCGTGCGACGACTGCCGAGGCACCGGCTCGATCATCGACGACCCGTGCACCGACTGCGCGGGCACCGGCATCCAGAACCGCACCCGAACCATCACCGTTCGCATCCCGCCCGGGGTCAGCGACGGGCAGAAGATCCGGCTCGCCGGTCAGGGTGAGGCGGGCCTGCGCGGCGCGCCGTCGGGTGACCTGTATGTCACGGTGCACGTGAGCCAGGACAAGGTCTTCGGCCGTCAGGGCGACGACCTCACCCTGGTGCTGCCGGTGAGCTATGCCGAATTGGTGCTCGGGACAACCGTTTCGGTGCCCACGCTGGACGGCCGGGTCGGTGTGAAGGTGCCTCCGGGTACCGCCGACGGGCGTATCCTGCGGGTACGTGGCCGGGGTGTGCCCAAGCGTGGCCCGGCCGGTGGTGCGGGTGATCTCCTGGTGACGGTGAAAGTCGCGGTTCCGCAGGCTCTCGACGCGGAGGCCACCGAGGCCTTGAAGCGGTACCAGGAGGCGGAGAAAGCGGGCGGTTTCGACCCGCGTGCGGGATGGGCGGGTGCTTGATGTTCCCGCGTAGCGAGTTCAGCGCCCGGAGGAGGTAGCGCAGCGTGACCACGGAGGGCGTCGGGAGCGGCGCGAATCAGGATCCGAAGTCCGCGTCGGGTTCGTCCGCGCGTGCCGAGTTCTTCATGATCTCGGTGGCGGCTCAGTTGGCGGGGATGCACGCGCAGACGTTGCGTACCTACGACCGGCTGGGTCTGGTCACCCCGCAACGCACTTCGGGTGGCGGACGTCGGTACTCGGCGCGCGATGTGGAGCTGTTGCGTGAGGTGCAGCGGTTGTCGCAGGACGAAGGTGTCAACCTCGCGGGCATCAAACGCATCATCGAGCTCACCAATCAGGTGGAGGCGCTGCAGCAGCGCGTCGAGGAGATGAGCGCGGAGCTGGAGCGGTTGCGGGCTGGTTACCGGCCCGATCTGTCTCCGCCGCAACGCAGTACCGCGCTGGTGGTGTGGCAGCCACGTCATCGCCGCTGAGGCACTCGTTTCCTCGAGCCCCCGGTTCGCTTGTCCGCCACGGCGGTTGCGGGCCGGGGGCTCTTTCGTGCGCTGGTCAATCCCCGGCGATCGGCTGGTGACCTTCCAGCAACCTCTTTATTTTCGATCTTGCCGTTCGGAAGCAGTAGCGCGCGGCGAGGACGTCCGAATTACGGGCCCAATCGGTCACATCCACGCCGCATTCACGGGCTCTAAGTCTGTTTCTTTGGCGTGCCGCTTGGTCTGTATCCAGTTTTGTCAGAATTACATGCGTGATGTTTAAGAGTACGATTCCTAAGCTGGCAAACCTCGCCTAGACTTCTCGCATCGGCTGCTGACGAGTGTCCTCCCAGCCCGTCACTCGCCGGCGCGGCAAGCGTTCGATGGCGAAACGAGGTTGTGACACATATGGATTCGCGGACTGTCGCTTTGATCCGTACCACGTTCAAGGCGGTTGCTGCGGAAGAGGGTGGGTCCGAGACACTGGCGAGGTCGTTCTACTCGATCCTGTTCACGGACTACCCCGGTGTCCGCGATTTCTTCCCGGCCGCCATGGATGCCCAGCGCGACCGCCTCGTCCACGCGATCTCCTACGCGCTCGACCGGCTCGAGGAACCCGACAAGCTGTTGCCGTTCCTCGCCCAGTTGGGTCGCGACCATCGCAAGTACGGCGTGCAACCGGCCCACTATGTGGCGGTGGCCAATTCGCTGAAGTCGGCGATCCGAGGTTGCGTAGGCGACGAGATGTGGACCGACGAGGTCGCCGCCGCCTGGGACGAGGGCCTGGCCAACATCAGCGGTGCGATGATCGGCGCCGCCGACAAGGAGACCAGCCCCGCCGCGTGGACCGGCACCGTCGTGGAGTGCCGCGAGGTGCTGCGCAATCTGTCGATCGTCCGGTTGCAACTCGAGAACCCGATGGAGTACGCGGCGGGCCAGTACATCAGTGTGCAGGTGCCCTCGCGTCCGCGCATGTGGCGTTATCTGTCACCCGCGAATCCCGCGAACAGCAACGGCGAGATCGAATTCCACATCCGCAGTGTGCTCGGCGGCTGGGTGAGTCCGGCGATCGTGTCGCACACCGCCGTCGGTGACCAGTGGTTACTCGGCGCCCCCCTCGGCGGTCTCGGCGTACCGCGTAACACCAAGCGCAAGATGCTGATGATCGGCTGCGGCACCGGCATCGCCCCCCTGCGCGCCCAGATCATGGCGATGGCCCAACGCCGGGTGAACCCGAAGGTCCACCTGTTCGTCGGCGGCCACCACCCCTGCGACCTCTACGACCTCCAGGTCCTGAGCCAACTGGCCCTCGCCAACAAATGGCTCACCGTCACCCCCGTCACCGAAAACGAAGAAAACCCCTGGTGGTACTACGATTCCGGCGAACCCCAGGTCGAATTCCCCGGCCTGGAACCCCGGATGACCGGCCAGATCGGCAAGGTCGTCGCCGCCTTCGGCTCCTGGGCCGACCGCGACGTCCAGATAGTCGGCTCCCCCTCCATGGTCCAAACCACCAAGTTCCGCCTCATGGCCGCAGGCACCCAAGCCAAATCCATCCGCCACGACCCACTGTTCTGAGCCCTATCCGATCAACCTGACGTCCACTCCCGGTAGCTCCTCGAACTTCGCGCGCCGATCGGTCGTCACGAGGGTGCGGCCTGTCGTCCGCGCGGTGGCCGCGATGATCAGATCGTGCGCGCCCCGTGGTGTCCCTGCAGCGCGAACACAGGTCAACAGCTCCGCGTGCTGCTCGGCGATGGTGTCGTCGTAGGGAATGCTCGGCACAACGGCGCGGAACTGGGTCAGGAATTCCCGTGCGCTCGCTTGCCGGGCCGGGTTGGTCTGTCCGGCAAGCCCGGTCAGGTACTCCGCGATAACAATTGACGCCACCGCGACGTTGTCGTCGTCGGAAATGATCTGCGGCAGATCGACGGTTCCCCGGTCGACGGCGATCAGTACGCCGGTATCAAGGATCAGCTTTGCCACGGGTCACGGTCCTGATCGCCGCGGGCGTACTCGTCGAGCGAATCGACCGCTGCGACGAATTCCTCGTCCAGCCCGATTTTCCCGGCCCACTGCCTGGACAGCCGATTGAGCGCGGTCCCGTTCGCACGCGGTGCGGGCAGGAGCCTTGCCACGCATACTCCCTTGCGGGTGATCAGGAACTCCTCACCCGCCTCGGCCTCGTCGAGTACCCGGGCGAATGCCCGCGCAGCCTCGGTCGCGCTGATTTCCTTCATGGGATCATGTTATCAGAATCGGATAATCTGATGACGTTTTCGCTCGCTCCATGGTGGAACTGCTCAGGTCAAGCACCCTCGGTGGTGATGTTGGCTGGGGGAGTGCCACCGGCGACGAGGCGGTCGGTGGTGGTGGCGACCATCGCGGGGGAGCCACAGATCAGGACCTGGTGGCGGTCGAAGGGCCCGTGGGCGGTGGCCACGTCGGCGAGGGTGCCGTGCAGCATTTCCGAGGGCGCGAAGCCGATGTCGACGCGGGTCTGTTCGTGCCATTCGTCGCGGATCGGCGGGTCGTCGGGGCTTTCGACCACGGGAATCACCGTGAGCCATGGCAATTCGCCCGCCAGCAGGAACAGCATGTCGGCGGCGTAGAGGTCGCGAGGGCTGCGGCCGCCGAAGAACAGGTAGGTGCGCGGCGGGTTGTCGCGGCGGGCCAGGTCGAGGATCTGGGCGCGCATCGGTGCCAACCCGGTGCCGCCCGCGATCATCACCACCTCGGCCGCGTCGGGGTCGACGGCGAACACGCTGTGCGGAGCGTTGATTCGCCACTGGTCGCCCGGCTGTGTGTCGGCCACGATCGACCCCGAGCACCACCCGCCCGGCACCGTCCGCACGTGGAACTCGAGTTTGCCGTCCAGCGAGGGCGGCAGCGCGGGCGACAACCGCCGCCGCACCCCCGGATGCTGCGGTGTCTCCACCTCAACCGACCCGCCCGCGGCGAACGGGACGAAGTCACCGATCAGCCGAATCACGGCCAGATCGTTGCGCAGCCGATGGTGACCGACAACGGTCGCCGTCCAGGCCGGGCTGGGAAACTCGTTGCTCATCAGTCACTTTCGCACGGTCAGCCGACGGGATCGGCCGCGATGATATCGCTCGGGGTGCCCGCCCGGATGAGGGCGCGGCGGGTGTCGTCGATCATCTTGGCCGATCCGGCGATCTGGATCTGCCGGTCGGCCCAGGCGCCGAAACTGGTGACCACCGCGCCCAGGTTGCCGGTGAGCCTGCGGTGCATGCCCGGCGGCGGCTCCGACGGGGTCGGCGGGTACCACCACGGGTTCTCCGGTTCCTCGCACACCGGCACGATGGTGAGCCACGGGTTCGACTGCGACAGCTGCCACATGTTGTTCACGTCGTACAGGTCGCCGGGGAACCGCCCGCCGATGAAGAAGTGCACGCGCGGGTTGATGCCGCGCTGACTCATCTCGATCAGCTGTGCCCGCAGCGGCGCGATCCCGGTGCCGGAGCCGATCATCAGCACATCGCGCCCGGATTCACGATCGACCTGCAGCCCGCCGAGCGGCCCGGCGATCTTCCACCGGTCGCCCACCGCGGTGTCGTTCACGATGGCCGGGCTCACCCAGCCGCCGCTCACCCGGCGCACATGGAATTCGATCTCGCCGTACGGGTTGGCGGGAATGGCGGGCGAGAGGTACCGCCACATGTTCGGCCGCTGCGGCACCGCGATCGGCACGTACTGACCCGCCTTGAACGGGATCGGGCTGTCGGCCTGCAACCGCACGATGGCCAGGTCGTCGAGCACCCGGCGGTGACCGACCACCGTCGCGTCCCAGTACGGCTGCGATTTGTCCTGGTTGGCGCCGATCGCCATGGCCGCCGAGATCACGATGGTGACGTCGCGCCAGCCCTCGTCGAGTTCCCTGTTCCAGCGGTTGCCGTGGTAGGTGCGCAGCGCACCGAGCAACGCGAGGCCCGCCATGTCGTAGTGATCGGCCTCGACCCCGTACTTGCGGTGGTCGCGCGCCAGTTGCTCGAGGAACCGCTGGGCGCGGTCGAAGTCGTCGAGATGTTCGAGGACGAACTGCACCGCCGTCGTCAGCCGTTTGGGCTGCATGTCCATGGTCGGCGGAAAGAGATCACGCAATCGGGGGTCCTGTGCGAACAGGTGCCCGTAAAAAGCCCTGGTCAGCCGCTCGGGGCCGCCCGGTGCCTCCATCACTCCGCGAAAATCGGCGCGGACCAGCGCAAGCGAACGCGCATCCACGTCGTCAAGCTCCCTTTCCTAGAATTGCTGCCCTGTGGCCCCGCCCCCGTGGCGGCCGCCGTCTCAAGTATCCCCCGAAAACGCCAGCTCGGTGCAGGGATGCTCATCACGCCTCGCGGATCGTATGCCCGGCGCCGCCGCGCGTCCGCGACTTCGCGTCATCGATATGGGTCGGTGATCTTCCGCAGTTCCTCGAGTGCCCCGCGCAGCGCGCTCGACCGGCGCGGGCCGAGGTGGGCGACCCATTCCGATTCCACCTGTCGCGCCGCCTCGTTCGCGACCCCGACGGCGCGTTCCCCGGTGGCCGACAGTCGCAGCAGCCGCGCGCGGCCGTCGCGGGGGTCCGGCTCGCGCAGCAGGTACCCGGCGCGCACCAGTTGGTCGACGAGCACGCTCGCGGTCTGCTTGGTGACCTGTGCCTGCGCGGCCAGATCGGTCAATCGCGAGCCGTCGGGCCCGATTCGCGCGACCAGTCGCGCCTGGGCCTGGGTGAGGTCGTCGAACCCGCCGTCGCTCAGCGCGTCGAGCACCCGCCGTTCCATCTCCCGGTGCGGAATGAAGAGCAGAACTCCCAGATTGAGCTCGTCAGCGGACATGACACTCCTTGATTCGGTCAGTAACACTGACTATATTAGTCAGAAAGGCTGACTACAAGGAGCCGAGCATGGACCTCGATCAATACTGGCGGACCATCGCCGATCAGCTCCGCGCCATCGCCGCACTCCTTGCCGAACTCACCGACGCCGAACTCGACACCCCGTCGCTGTGCGCGGGCTGGCGCGTTCGCGATGTCGCCGCCCACGTCGCGCTGGCACCGCAGCCGCCAGGCCCGCTCGCCATGCTGCGCGAGGCCGCCCGCGCCCGAGGCAGCTTCCACCGCCTCAATCACGACCTGGCCGTCCGCTACGCCGACACCACTCCCGATCTGGCCACCACCCTCGCCGCGCTGGCCGATTCCCGCGAACTGCCCGTGGTCACCAACCACCGCAACATCCATTTCGACGTGATCGTCCACGCCCAGGACATCGCCCGCCCGCTGGGGCGAACGATCGAGGTCGACCCGCAGGCGTGCGCGGTTGCCGCCCAGCGTGTCTGGTCGATGGGTTGGCCGTTCTGGGCCCGCCGTCGGCTGCCGGGTCTGTCCCTGGTTGCCGAGGACTCCGCCTGGACCGTTGGTACCGGCCCCGAAATCCGAGGCACCACGCTGGACCTGCTCCTGCTCCTCACCGCGAGACCCGGCGTGTTGCCTGCCCTGACGGGTCCGGGTGTCGACTCGCTGACCGCCCTCTGAGCGCCCGTCTGCTGTCGGTTTGCTCACCGCTCGACCCCGGCCCGACGCCGGGGGCCCGTGCTAATCTCCCAGGTCAAAGCAGTGGACCGGCGAGAAGGGGTGGGGATGAAACGGGCGGGAATGGCGATGGTGCTCGCTGGTCTGGCGGTTGTCGGGTCGGCCGGGTGCGAGGCGGGGGAGTCGACGTCGAAGGGGACGACTACGACGGCCAAGCCGGTGTTGTGGAATCCGTGCACGGAGATTCCTGACGCGTTGTTGACGGAGGTCGGGGTGGATCCTGCGTCGGAGGAGAAGGGGGTCGGCGGAGTTCCGCAATCGGGGTGGGAGATCTGCGCGTGGGACGCGCGTGAGTTCGCGCTCACTGTGTACACGACCGACAAGACGGTTGAGCAGTTCGAGCAGAAGCCTGGCAATGTCGACTTCCGGGACGTCACAATCGCGGGCCGCTCGGGTCGTGAATTCAAGGTCAGCGGGGCGTCGAAGGACCTCGGTTGCGATGTGGTCTTTCCTGCCCAGCGCGGCATCGTCCAATTGCAGATTCTCAACTCGCCCCTCGAGTCCGGTCTCGACGACCCCTGCGAGTACCTCGCTCGCGCGGGCGAAGTACTGGTTCCGATCTTTCCGAGCTGAGCGGGAGTGTCACGTGAGTGAGAACACGGCCTACAGCGTATTGCTCGGCCAGGCCAAGGCGGGCGAGGTATATCTCAACGACGAAGCCGCTGCCTTCCATATGTACAAGGCGTGTGACGACCGCCTTGCTGCCCTCCGCGAGATTCTCGGCATCGCCCGCCGCGCGCAGAACGTGACCGGTTTCGGTGATTTTCAGATCGGTAAGGATCTCGAGAAGAAATTCCTCCTCCAGGCGACAGGTGATCCGAATTCGATCGATGCCGTGGTCATGAAGGACATCGAAGCCGTCCAGCAACTCCGCGAAGTTTTCGCCCTTTCCTTCAAACGCCTCGCAGGCACCGACATCCAGAACGCCAACGCCATGGACTACCTCAACGCGCAGGTCGCCCCATGACCGGCATGCAGAGCATCAACGGCCTCGACCTGCTCGGCAACCTCCGCGAACTGGTCTCCTTCTCCGGTGACGACGGCGAACTCGACAGTTCCGAGATCGCCGACATCCAGGACCAGTACAACGACCAGCGCGCCGTCGCCCGCCAGCAGGCGAGCCAGTTGGGTTTCGACGGTGAGTACCGCCCGCAGACCGTGGCCAAGAACAACCTGTTCGCCGGTAGCGTCGCCGAACTGCGCGCCAAGGTCGACAAGATCGATCTCGATGCCGTCAACGATCTGATCGGGGCGTGGACCGAGATCTCCTCCCGCAACTCCACCTCGCTCGACGAGTTCCGCAAGCAGATCGCGCATGGCATGTCTCCCGATGTCTGGGCGGGTTCGGCGGCCACCGCCGCCGCTCAGACTGTCGCCGCCTACGACACCACCGGCAAGAGGGTCAGCACCGCCGCCGCACTCACCAGCAACAAGCTGGTGGAGTTGCGCACCGGCCTCGAGCCGACGAAACGTCTCGTGCCGCATCAGCCCGAGCATCGCAGCGGCGTCGACAACTTCGCCGGGCTGTTCGCGGGTCGTTCGTGGCGCAATGACGATGTGGCGGAAGAGAATGCGCGGGTCGAGGCGGTGCGTGTGCTCCAAACCGTCTACGCGCCGGTGATCTACGAGTCCGACACGAATGTCCCGGTCATCCCTGTTCCCAAGACCGTGGACAACCCTGGCGGCGTACCCGAGATCCCCGGTGGCGGCGGTTCCGGCCCCGGTGTCGGGGGCTCGCCGGGCAGTCAGCTCGCCGCCGCGCCGAGCACGCCGTCGGCGGTCACCCCGACCACCGACCCCGGCGAATCTCCCGCCGAGGAACCCTCTCCCGACGACGACCAGAACTCCTCCGACGACGACACCCCGCAGACCACCGACCCATCGTCGACCACCCCGGCCGCGACGACGCCCGCCGCCACCGCCCCGCAGTCCACGACACCTGGAACTCCGGGTGGCACAGGCGTTCCCAGCGGCGGCGCGCCTGGCTCAGGCGTGCCGGGTGCCGGTGCTCCCGGCTCCAGTTCGCCAGGGGCGGGTGCGGCCCTCCCCGGCGGCGCCGCGTCGGCGGCCGCGGGCGCCAATCGTGGTGGTTCGGCGGGCACCGCGGCTCGCTCGGGCATGCCGGGCATGATGAGTCCGGGCGCGGGTCGTGGCGGTGGCAAGGACGACGAATCGACCAAAGGTGTTCCCGACTACCTCGTCACGCAGGAGAACGGCGAGGAACTCACCGGACTGGACAGCCTGCCCAAGATGGTCCCGCCGGTCATCGGCGCCGACTGAGTGCCGATCTCGATGGAACAGAGTAGATTTCCCGTGCGTACCTGGCATCTGACCGCCCTCGACTTCCGCACCCTGTGGGAGGCCGCGGGCCGTGACGTCCTCCCGTACCCCTTACATCACCAGTACACCGACGTCGAGACCCACGCCGAGGTCCTGCGTCTGCGCCGCAAGGCCGCCGAGAACCTGATGGCCGAATTCGATTCCGACCTCGACCGCGCCATGGCCGCCCTGCTCGCGCCGCACGCCCGTATCGAGGTGGCGGGCGCGTCCCGAGGCGTGCGGACCATCCGCGCTCACGGCGGCACCCGCGACACCTACGCCTCCCTGGCCGTGCAGGCCCCCGGCGATGTCAACAACCCCGGCGACATCACCCTGCACCTGCTCAGCCCCGACGCCCTCGCCGCCGCCGTCCTGTCCACCCTCCCCAAGGTGGCCCCCGGTCGTGGCCGCGAAATCCGCGTCACCGCAGCCGAACTCGGCGCCCCCCGCCCCCACGTCCGCGACCGCTGGAACCCCACCCCCCGTGAGCGTCTCGAATCCTTCCTCGCCAAACCCACCGACACCCTCACCCACATCGGCGTCTACGCCCACGCCAGCGTCGACAACCGCCACACCGAAGGCCGCGACGACTTCCAACTCCACGACCTCCCCGGCGACGGCCGCTACGTCTTCTACGGCGAAACCACCTTCACCGTGAAACCCACCACCCCCACCCGAATCCACAAAACCCTCACCACCATCCTCCAATCCACCGCAACCAGAGCCCGCACCGGCGCCTACCTCCCCCACTGAATTCGTTTGCTCGGACGTCATACAGTCAGTGCGTGTCCACCCACAGAGAGTTGACCACCCAGCAGGCCGCGGATCTGTTCAATGTTTCGCGTCCGCATGTCGTCGGTCTGCTGGACGCCGGGGAGATCCCCTTTCGCCTGGTCGGAACCCATTGCGGCATCGAACCCGACGACCTCGAGGACTACCGGCGACGTATTGCGGCCCGAAGCCGCGCGGCCGCCGATGAACTCGCCGATCTCGGGCAGGAACTCGGCATCTGACCATGGCAGTCACTGAGTAGTCGCAGACTATTGATACAGATCGCGGCGACGTTCGATGTCGTGAACGACCACGAGCCGATGCGTACCGTCGATCCGACAGATGATCGGACCGGCCGATCGAAGCGTCCCACCCCACCGCGGGCAACGTTGTTGCTGATCAATAGCTTTCGGGTGTAACGTCGCGCACAATAGTTCGGCCCCCGGGAGCGCGCCAACGCTCGCCGAGGGCCTGGGTACGAGACAGACCTCAGCTGTTCGCACCGTGGAGGTAACCCTACCTTCATCGCTCAGGCATGCTCCAGCGCCGAGCGGTCGTCCTGATGCCAGGAGCGGATCGATGCTCCTCACGCTCGGACGCGACCAGTCGTTTCGTTCCCGGGTTCTCCCAGGTGGGCCGCGCTGCGGTCGTTATCGACGAGCCCGACCGGGGAACGAGCCAACCCACTAAACAGCCGTCTGCGAGTACCACCGTCGTACGCCTCGCACGTGCGCACCGTGACGGCCGGGAGTGCACACCTTCGCCACGGTCCAACCCACGCCACGCGTCCGATGCGACGCGCGGCCAGAAGTGTTGGCCGAGAGGGTCTATCGGGGCATGGTGATCGGGAGTCCGGGGAAGGGGGGTACGACACCGGCACCCCTGGGTGCTCCATCGCTGACCGCCTACTGTCCCTGACCTGTTGTTGTCATGGCATCGTCTTTATCCACCATTCCGCAAACCCCTCATATTTTCGAAGTTCACGCGCTGTTCCCGCACGGTCACCAAACGGTCATACTCGCACTCTGGCACGTCTGCAAATATTTCCACAACAGAAGGTCGCGCACTGCCAGACCGTCGGTATGCACGCACCCCTCCTGTCATATTGAGTTGCAATCCGCTCGGGTACACATCGATGCAAGCGCCTTGAACAGCCGGGGTCAAGCCGTCGCATTGGAGAGCTGTACGAAGTTCGGCTAGCGCACCGAATGCACTCTCAGCAGTAACTGCGCAGATTTGTTGCTCAGTCACAATTTCTATGGTGTACTCCACCCCTTCCATCGTGCAGGTAAGGTTGCACATTACTGGCGATCCCGGCCCAATGAGAACTATCATCCTTTGGCGGATAGGGATCACATTGCGACTAATCACTCGCATTCCTCGGCTCATAATTGGATTAGATATGAAACCGCCCCGTCAGCCTATCGTTGTGTCAGCCAGGTTGGTACCGGCGAGACATTATTGAGCTCGGCCAGCTGAATTTCTTCGCGGTAGATGTCATCGGCTGGCGGGTTCGCCCACCGAGGCTCCGCTGTTCCGAACGTGCGAAGGTTGCGGCGGTTGTCGTACCACATGATGAAATGTGCAGAGAACCACCAACCAGCTCGTTCAGCTGATCCGACTCCGCTGCAACCACATTCACCGCCGCGAAGAAAGCTGATCCAACCCAGTACCGTTGCGGTACTAAGGGATCCCGGGAAGCGGGCTCGGTCGACCATCTCGGCGAGCCAGTCCGAGCTCGTACACCGCGATCAGAACACTGCGGGTCCAGTTGTCGACGTGTTCCAACTGCCCGTGGCCGTTCTCCACGATCAGCGCATCGGAGGAGACAACCGCGAGCACATCACGGAGGAACTCGGCAACCGAGCCCCACACGGCTTCTCGAACGCAGTCCACATCCAGATCGCAGAAAATTACCTGTCCTACTTGCCCCTTCGTGCCAGGATGTGTATCGACCGCGACCGCCCAATCGGCGGAGGCGTGAAGTGGGCACCAACCACGGTCCCACCACACCATCCGCACAGCCCCATCAGCTGATCCGTTCAGTTCTTCGTAAGGGACGCCAGGCCCGCTGGACTCGGCCTCATCCGCCCGAACAGCACACCAGCGCCCAGCTGACTGAGGACCTTCCAGGTTCATCCCCAGAATTTCACGCCCACCGAGTGCTGACCACAACTCGACCGCCTCCGCTGGCGCAGCCACTCCGGTCTGCTCTTCATAGGTGCTGGCGTCGCCACCCCCGCGCCGCAGTACTGGCTGGAAACCACGCTCGACCAACACATCCCAAATGCGTTGTGTCAAGATCGACACGTCACTCCCCATCTGCTGCCTCTGTCTCTGGTGCCAGCCTTTTGTCGTGACCCTGCTTAGAGGTCGCCTGATGGCCTAAGGATTTCCACGAGTTCGTCAGGGCTGAGTCCTGAAATGACTTGATTAGCCCACTTGATCGCTTCGTCGCCGTCGTACGAGTACTCGATACGGAAGAGTCCTGATCGTGCAACGCTGCATTTCATTCCAGCCCACTCCGACCCCTGCGCCACGAACAATCTGTCCGAATACTTCGCCACGCGGTGGCTTAGATCGCCGTGGCGGAAAAAGCTCACAATCTTGCCTTCCTCGCCACGGTATGCGACCACGAGGGCCGTACTGACTCCTCGGGCCGTCTGAACGTTGGTCGATACCGCATGCGTCCAGTCGGGATATGCGAGCGTCGCCGATTCCCCCGTTGCTTGCACGAGTTCGGTGACTATTTCGGCCTCGTCGATGTCGGTCATGGAACCCTCCTACGTCTGGTGTTCGTCGTATTTTCTGAAATCTCTTAGTTGAATCTCGTGTTCTTTGCGGGTGAAAGAGTTGCCGCCTCGGTTGCTGAAACTTAAAATTAGCTCGCGATAAACCTCACCCCGCGAATCGACCATCGTCACTGTCCCGATCACCGTCTCTGGTGTTACCGAGCCGGGAGGGTCTGTTCGGAAATCGATATGGGTTTCGCGGCCCGTCCGCGATCGGGGCCAGTCTGCAATCGCGTTCTCCAGTACCCGAAACTGTCGTTGGTTGAATTCACTCTCTTGGGCGAAAAGGTTCACGAGTCCTCTGTCCAGGGTAGTGCGGTAGCTGGACGCATGGCCGCCATCATGTGTGATGTTAGTGCCTGGAGGCGCCACGCCTTCATGGCCGACGTTTGTCGCCGCAGTTGCCTCGGCGCTGTCACGATCACGGTTGACGGCGTCTCCGGTAGAGAAATCGTGACGGACGACGCCGGTGGTCGCTACGTGCCGCCCGTTGAGTGACTCAGTGAGGACTACGTTATCGCCCACCTGGGATCGTGAGAACGATTGGACGTTGCCATCGGCATCGGGCGGGAAGATTACTTGTTGTTCATGGCGTAGAGCGGTAAATGTGCCGCCGGTTCGTCGGGGATACTCGGCAATGCGTGGGTGGTAATCGCGGACGGTGGTGTGGGCAGGTGGGTCTCCGTAGATGGTGTCCGTGAACGGGGCCCCGTTCGGAGTCTGGCCGTGAAGTTGGTTCGTCGGGTTGCCAGGTGGGACTGGTAGGGGGTACTCGTCTGGACGGAGGGTTCCGCGGGCGTTGACGTGGTCTGGGTTGTTCGGGTCGAGCAGCGGGCTGTTAATTACTCGGCGAGGTGGGGTGATTCGATCTCGGACATCGTCTCGGCGGTCGCCGAAGGGTGTTTCGTGGCCTGGTGGGGGCGTGTCGCTCGTCGCCGGTCGGGAGCGGTCCACCGCACTTTCAGCATCAACCGCATTTGGTGTGGCTCCGGGCGCGGTCGCATCGGTCCCGTGGGACGCAGTGGTGCCGGTTGGGTGGTGGGATTGCCATTGCCCATCCGGCGGGACGCGGGGAGAGCGGGTGCCGTCGGGGTTGGTGATTGCGCTGGTGCTGAAGACGTTTCCGTTGGTGTCGGTCCAGGCGGCTTGAGTGGGGGCCAGGACTTCTACGCCGAGGTGTTGGGCGAGGCGGTCGGCGAAGCCGTTGGTCGAGGCGTCGCAGCCGATGAGGCGGATGGGAGTGGTGCCGTCCCAGTGGGTGCGGCGGAGGAGGTCGCCGTATTGCTCGGGGGTGAGGGTTTGGTTGCCGATGACGGCGTGGCCGTCGGGGGTGATGTGGGTGTCGGCGGTGAAGCGGGTGGGGTCGGCGGGGACTCGGTGGGGGAGGTCGCCCATGGTCGGGTCGCCGCGGTGGTGGGAGATGCCTGCGGGGGTTTGTTCGGCGTGGGTGTTGTGGATGGCGTCGAGGTCGACGGTGTGCTCGGTTTCGACGGGAGTTTCTGGGGCTGTGGTGTGCGGGTCGGCCCATGAAGGTTGGTGCGCGCCGGTCATGGTCGCTTGGTCGATGTCGGCGGCGAGTTGCCTGATGTCGTTGGGGGTGAAGCCGGGGGTGCTTTGGGGTGGGAGCCCGAGGTGTTGGCGGACGGTGCCGGCGAGTTCGGTGGTGGTGGTTGTGAGGTCGAGGTGGAGGTCGGCGTCGTTCGGATCGGCTACGGGGACGATGTCGACCATCACCCAGTCACCGTTCGCGAATTGGTGCCCCTGGTTGAGGTTGTGGTCGATGCTGTGATGGACGCTGTCGGTAAGCGCGTCCACGGCTGTCGGCGGCAGGTTCGGATCGCTGGTGATGTGGGTGGTGAGTCGGAGTACCTGGACTGGTTGGCCGAGTGCCTCGGGATAGCGAGCGACCTGGTACGGGCTCCCGCCGTAAGGGTTCACTCGGACCGATTGATTGTTTTCGGGGGTGCTGGCGCGCAGTGACTCTCGGGCGTGGCGGGCATTGTCGGCGTTCGCGCGCTCCTGTGGCGAGAGCGTCGGATTCGAAGAAGCCGATGTCGGGTCGAACGATACTGTCGATGGCGCGGCGGAGGCTGACGCAGTGGTGTCCTGATCGCCCGCTACCGTTCGATCGTTTCCTCTGTCGGCCATGATCCCGTTGTCCGGCTGAGCATCTCGGCCCACGCCGTCGCTTCCGAGAGCGGACCCCCGCTCGGATGGAAGTAGAGGGTTTCCTTGTTGATCGTGATCAGTTCGGTTGTTTCCGGGTTGTTCGGTTGACCCAGGTCGGTCACTCGGACTTGATACTGAACTGTCTGTGGGTCCTCGAAAGTCTTCAGCAGGTGGATTCGATGGAGTGGGGGGTACACCTGGCTTCCCTGGACCGTCTGGCCCGTTTCGATCGCTTGGTCGAACTCCTCCCCGATCATGTCTGGCGGTAGGCTCCGGTGAGCTGTCACGACTCCCGTTTGTTTGTTCACTACGTAGTTCCCCAACCCCAGTCCCATTCCCTGCTCCAATTCCTCCGGGGAAAGAATCGCCTGGGCTACCCAGCCGTGTCGGGTCTCGATCGTCTGGAACTCCTGGTTCTGTCCGAATATCCTGGTCAGCAGCTGGTTGGCCTGTTCCGCCGTTCGAATTGGTTCCGGCATTCGTGATACCTCCGTGCGCATCGATAGGAATGAAGTCCAGGGCGGCAGAGCGGGCGACCATGCCTGGCGGCGGGACGTCGGAGGTCGCACCCGACTGCGGATCCCACCATACGGGCCCGGCTGCGCCCGGCGGATAGACGATGACGGTGGCGTGCGAGGAGCGAATCACCGGGGAACCGTCGGCGTTATATTCGGGGTTTCCGTTTTTGTCTCGTGCATGCCAGCAGTTGATGACCAGTGCCGAAGACCCCGGACCGAGGCTCGCAATATGGTTGTGCAGTGCTTGGAACTGATCTGGGATCGACATACCGGGGAAATGACTGAATGCCTGTCCGAGCCAAGCTGCGGCCCGTCGAGGGCCCTCGTCTTCGCCGCTGCGGTTGTCTCGGAGACCATTTGGCAGTGGGTCGGGCCACCTAGGAGCCGATACCTGGGGAACGCCGTAAAACGACGAGAGCGCGGACAACGAACAGTCGAGGCAATTATTGCTCCGCCCGCCTCGTGTCGGCCCACCATCGTTGATGGATTGTCCGTATCGATTGGTTCGGGGATCTGCGCCGACCATGAATTGGTTGCCGTTACGAAGGTGGTCCTCGACCGTGTGCTGGTACGACGCCTGCTCGACGGGCTCGAGACGACGCGGTGCCATGATTCGGCTGTCGGACGGGTTGGTGAACCGGGCCGGCGTGTTGGCCCGCGCGATGTCGTTGCTGATCGTGCGGAGGTCGTCAGGGCTGAGCGGGGTATCGGGTGCACTGCGCGGCAAGCCCATGTGTGCGCGGAGGTCGTTGGACACGTCGAACGCGTGTTGTTGCAAGTTCAGTTGCAGGTCAGCGGCATTCGGGTCAGTGGTCAGCTCCAGATCGACCAGGAACTGGTCGTCGCTGAGGAGGTCCTGGACGTGGTTGAACGCGGAATCGACGGCATGCTGGGCGAATTCGATCTCCTGGCTCAACTGCGCCGGGGTCATGAGGTGCGTGTTGGGAATGTAGGCGCGGATGGTGGCTACCGAGACCCAGCGGTGGCCGATCTGATAGCGGCGAATTCGGTAGGAGGGGCGCGGCTGGGACGGGTTGTGGTTCGTGGCGACGGCGGTGGTCCGGCCGTCGTGCGACGGTTGGTTACGCAGAGCTTCGCGTAGCGGACGGGCGTCGGGGCTGTAGCCGGGATCGGGGAGTTGGTTCGTCGTCGGCGTTGGCGATGTGGTTTGTGGTGTCGTCTGCGTTTGTACGGACGCTGGGGCGGTCGCGGTTGTGGCCTGGTCGATCGACGGTGCCGTCGGGGTGGTGGGTGCTGTCGACGGCGGCATCGAGTTGTTGGGCGTGCTGGCCGGAGGAGCCGGGTTACTTGGTGTGCCGGCCGGGGGTACAGAAGTGTTGGGTGCGTGGGCCGGTCGCACCGTGGTGTTCGGCGCATTGGTCGGTGGGGCCGAGGTGATAGGTGCGCTCGGCGGGGGCGTCGAGGTGATCGGGGTGCTGAGCGGAGGGGCGGCGTTGGCCGGGGTGCTCGCTGTTGGCGTGGGGCCGAGCTGGGAGGAGGGTGTTGTGGGGGTGGTTGTGGATGGATTTGTGGGCGCCATCGTTGCGGCGCTGGTGGTGGCGGGGTCGGTTTGTTGGGGGGTGCGGGTTTCGGGAGTGTTTTGTGCGGGCGAGGACGGGGCGGGGCCTGGGGTGCTCGGGTTCGGGACGCCGGGTTGGGCGGTGGAGGGGGCGACGGCCGACGGGTTGTTGGTGTCGGTGGTTTGGGGAGATGGGTTCGCTTGTGCTGGAGGTGAATCGGGTGATTGAACCGGTGGGGTGTTCACCGGTGGCAAGTCCAGGGATGAGGGGGCGGCGTTCGCAAGGGAGGAGGTGTCCGGTGGGTTCGTGTTGGGGTTGGGCCCGGTGGACGGGTTATCGTTCGGGCTTGCCGCCGACGGATTCGATGCGGGGGAGTCCGAACTGGGGAAGGCCGTAGGGGGATTCGAGGTAGGCGAATCCGTGATCGTCGACGGTGTGTCGGTCGATGGGCTCGCTGGGTTCTGACTGGGGTTTGCGTTCTGTGGTGCGGGGGCAGCATTGTCCTGGTTGGTCGGAGAGCTGTTGCCCGGTGAAGGGGATTCGGAGGGGTTCGACTGCGCCACCTCGGTGGGCGGCGTTGCGCCGGTGTCGCTGAGCGAACTCCCTTGAGCAGCAGGACTTTCCGTCGACGGCGTACCACTTGCGGAATCGCCGGGCGCGCTGGGGGAGCCGCCACCAGCACCGGACGTGTCGCCAGCCGAGCTGGGCGAGCCACCTGCGTTGGGCGAGTCTCCCGCCGAGCTGGGCGAATCGCCGCCCGCACCAGGCGAATCACCCGCAGACGCCGAATCACCAACCGAGGCCGTGCTGGTTGCCCCCTCGTTCCCCGCACTCGAAGGCGAATCCCCGGCCGACCCCGGCGAATCACCGACTGAGGCCGGGCTGGTAGCGCCCTCATTCCCGCCAGCCGAAGGTGAATCCCCACCGGCAGGTGAATCCCCCACACCCGCAGGCGAATCCCCTGTACTAGCAGGCGAAGTCGACGGCGCCCCGCCCCCGGCATCCCCCAACTCAGGCACCGACGGCGCAGACGAATTCCCACCCAACGCCCCGGACTGCAACCCACTCTGCACTCCACCAGCCCCGGCACTGGTGAACGTATCCAGCCCGATATCGAGCTGGAACTCCTGCCCCATCAGCGTCGACGCGGCACCGGCCGCGGCAACCTGGGCGGAAACATCGGCGGCCAGCTCGGTACCGGCACCGGCGACGGACTTGGCCGCCAGCTTGCTCACCCCGTTGGACAACCCTTCCCCGACACCGTCGAGCTTGTTGCCGAGTCCACCGCCGACGGCGCCACCGACCGCACCACCGAACGTCGCCAAACCCAGATCGGCCCAACCGAACTTGTCCATCGACCGGTCGCCCTTGGCCACCTGGATCGAGCGGGCGATGGCATCGATGCCACCCTCTTCGAGCGCCTCGAACGCCGCCCCACGCAGGGCCGCCCGCGATGCCGCTTTGGCGATGCCGCGGGCGATCATCCGGGTCAGCAGTGTTTTCATCGCCATCTTCACCGCGACCTGCGCGGCGACGCGCGCGGCCACACCGGCGACCGCACCGACACCGGTCCACGAGGTGGCAAGTGCCAGACCGATTTCCACGGCCGCGACGATCATCGTGCCGATGATCACCAGCTTGGTGTGCTCGATGTCGTTGGCACCGTCGTCGAGCAGTTCGGCCTGTTTCTGGCACCACTTGGCGATCGAGGCGAACGCGGCCTGGTCACCGGCGAGGAGTTTGTCGCGGTAGGCGGCGATCGCGTCGTGGGTCTCGCCCGCCGACAGGGCGGTCAGTGCGGCGTTCAGCGCCTTGGCCGCGTCCTCGTCGACGGTGTTGAGGGTGTCGGCGGTCGCGGTCCAGGCGTCGGCGAGGCGGCGCATCGCCGTTTCGTCACCGTCGGGCCAATCACCCGCTCCGAGGATGTATTTCGCGACCCATTGGAGCGAATCGGGGATTTCGATACCCACGAACTAGCTCCCCGCCACCTGATTCAGCTGTGCCGCGTTCGCGGTGTCCTGGGCGTCGAGTGCGTCGGCGACCGTCACCATGTTCGTGCCGAGCTGGGTCATGGTCGTCGCGAGGTTGCCGACGGAGGTCTTGCCCTGCTCGACGCCGGGGGTGTAGTTCTGCGCGAACGCCTGCCCGATCTCGTCCCCACCCCAGCACTCGCCCTCGGCGGCCAAGGCGGCGGTCAGCGTGGTGAGGGCGCTCGAGATCGTCGATGCCACCGAGTCGAACGAGGTGCGCGTGCTGCGCAACGCCGCGGGATCGGCGTTGATCTAACTCATTCCACATCCCAACCTCGCCCAACATTCCTGTCGAGGTTTTGGACGCGCGGGAACGCGAAGAAGATCCCTATTGTGTGGTATGTCTCATTCGATAGTCGTTTGCTATGAGCCAGGCAGAAAGCAAGCTTCAGCCTGTGATCGAACGAACGGCAGCCTGAAGTGTCGCGTCGTCGACCTCGCCGACCACGAACCCCTTGGCGACAATGTGCCGCACCAGCGAAGGCTCCGGGGGCACACCGTATTTGCGCAGGTAATGGGGCACCGCACCGGCCCAGACGAAGACGCCGTCGGTCTGGTAGTTCAGCGGCACATCACGCTGCCCTGGGTCGAAATCGTCGGTGGCGTAACTGCGGGCGCTGAGGATCACCGGCGCGGATTCGAGATATGCCAGCACCTGAGGTGTGATCCGAGGATCGACGGGAGGTCGGTTCACCACCGGCTTTCCTGCGGCATTGCGCCCGTCGAACGGTGGCGCCGACCGAAAGTCACTCATAACCGCCAACGTACTAGGAGATCAGGGTCGCGCCATCTCTGACGACAACGGCTCCGCGGCTATGGCACGGCCACCAGGGTGAGGACGGGGTCGAGCCCTGTGAAGTCATCAGGGTTGCGGGTGTAGAGCGGTAGGTCGTTCGCCGAAGCGATGGCCGCGATCATCAGATCGCACTTCCGTGGCTTGGGGTTGCGGCTTTCGGCGACAACGAGTTTGGCCATTGTCGTGAATCGTCGCCCCGACGATGAGCAGAAGCCGAGCGCGTCGACTGCTCAGTCATCGAGGCGGTCCGCACCGCCCGCTTCGAGCGCGTCCATGACGCCTGCGCCGTCGTTGCAAAGCTCGGCGTGGGTGATCGTCCTGGTCATGACACACAATGATGCCGAGGGCGGCTATCCACCGCCATGGGCGTCGATGCTCTCAGATCGCCAGCACAGTCTTCCCGCGTGCACTGCCCGCGCCGAGCACGGCGGGGGCGGCTTCCAGCGGCACCGTCATCTGGACCGGAACCACCACGTCGCCCGCGGCGACCCGCGCGAGCAGGCGGCTCAATTCTGGTCCGCGGCCTTTGGATTCGAAGTTTCCGCCAGTGATGCCGCGCTCGCTCAGCGCCTGTTCGTCGGCGGCCCAGACGGTGGTGTAGGCGTGGCCGCCGTGGCGGACGAGGGTGGCGTGGTCGGCGAAAGCCGGTGCGGTGCTGACCAGATCGAACAGGACGTCGATGCCGTCGGGGTGGGTGAAGCGCACGGCGTCGACCACGCTCGAGTCGACCTGGGTGCCGGGGTCGTGGCTGTTGGGGCGGGCCTGGGTGTAGTCGACGGTCTCGGCGGCGCCGAGGCGGGCGACCTGGTCGGTGGCGTCGGCGCGGGCGGTGGCGATCACGTGCGCGCCCGCGATATTGGCCAGTTGCACGAGGAAGGAGCCGACACCGCCGGTGGCGCCGACGATCAGCACGGTCTGGCCGGGCTGGATGTGGGCGGCGTCGACCAGGTCCTGGGCGGTGAGCCCGGCGATCGGCAGGGCGGCGGCGGCGACGGAGGTGATGCCGTCGGGGATCTTCACCAATGTGGCGTCCTCGGGGACGGTCGCGTATTGCGCCCAGCTGCCGTGGCCCGCAGGAGCGGTGAGGAATTTGCCGACCACCTTGTCGCCCACGGCGAACGAGGTGACGCCGGACCCGACCGCCGACACCGTGCCCGCGCCGTCCACGCCGAGGATCATCGGGAAGTCGGTCGGCATTTTTCCTTCGAGCAGCCCGTCGGCCATCTTCAGATCGAACGGGTTGACGCCCGCGGCGTCCAGGGCGACCTGCACGTCACCGGGACCGGGCTCGGGCACCGGCATATCGGCGAGTTCGGGTGTGGCACCGAACTTGTGAACCACGATGGCGCGCATGGTCGACAACTCCTCGTATTCGGGGGTGATCCAGGCACCGCAATCCTAGGCTCAGGGGGCTCCGACATGCGGCGTAGCGTGAGGCGGCGTGGCGAACCGGCGCGAAAAAGTTTAAGTTGAGCGGAACAGACTCAACTTTGCCGACGTTGAACCAGTCGATACCGGAATTACCCCGAGGAGACCTGTGGACTCGTTCAATCCCACCACCAAGACCCAGGCGGCCCTGACGGCCGCCCTGCAGGCCGCGTCGGCGGCGGGCAACCCGGAGATCCGTCCGGCGCACTTGCTGGTGGCGTTGCTGGATCAGACCGATGGCATCGCCGCCCCGCTGCTCAAGGCCATCGGAGTCGACCCCGCGACAGTCGAGCGCGAAGCGGGCGACATCGTCGACCGGCTGCCGCGCGCCACCGGCGCGACGACCACACCCCAACTCGGCCGCGAGGCACTGGCCGCGATCACGGCCGCCCAGCGTCTGGCCACCGAACTCGGCGACGAATACGTCTCCACCGAGAACCTGCTGGTTGGTCTGGCCGACGGCGAGGGCGAGGTGGCCACGCTGCTGCGCAAGCACGGCGCCACCCCCGAGGCGTTGCGCGACGCCTTCACCACTGTGCGCGGCAGCGCCCGCGTCACCAACCCGGACCCCGAAGCCTCCTACCAGGCGCTCGAGAAGTACTCGACCGACCTCACCGAGGCCGCCCGCACCGGCAAACTCGACCCGGTGATCGGCCGCGACACCGAGATCCGCCGGGTGGTGCAGGTGCTGTCGCGGCGCACCAAGAACAACCCGGTGCTCATCGGCGAACCGGGCGTCGGCAAGACGGCCATCGTCGAAGGGCTCGCCAAGCGCATCGTCGACGGTGACGTGCCGGAGTCGTTGCGCGGCAAGAAGGTCGTCTCCCTCGACCTCGGTGCGATGGTCGCGGGCGCGAAGTATCGCGGTGAGTTCGAGGAGCGACTCAAGGCCGTGCTCGACGACATCAAGAACAGCGCGGGCGAGATCATCACCTTCATCGACGAGCTGCACACCATCGTCGGCGCGGGCAGCACCGGCGACTCGGCGATGGACGCGGGCAACATGATCAAACCGCTGCTCGCGCGCGGTGAGCTGCGGCTGGTCGGCGCGACGACGCTCGACGAGTACCGCAAGTACATCGAGAAGGACGCGGCGCTTGAACGCCGCTTCCAGCAGGTGCTGGTCGGGGAGCCGACGGTCGCCGACACCATCGGCATCCTGCGCGGCATCAAGGAACGCTACGAGGTGCACCACGGCGTGCGGATCACCGACTCCGCGCTGGTGGCGGCGGCGACGTTGTCGGACCGCTACATCACTTCGCGCTTCCTGCCCGACAAGGCGATCGACCTGATCGACGAGTCGGCGTCGCGGCTGCGCATGGAGATCGACTCGCGTCCGGTCGAAATCGATGAGGTCGAGCGCGCCGTGCGTCGTCTCGAGATCGAAGAGGTCGCGCTGGAGAAGGAAACCGACGAGGCGTCCAAGCAGCGCTTGGAAAAGCTGCGCCAGGAACTGGCCGACGACCGCGAGAAGCTCAACCAGCTCACCACCCGCTGGCAGAACGAGAAGAACGCCATCGACTCGGTGCGCGGGCTCAAAGAGGAGCTCGAGCGCCTGCGCGGCGAATCCGAACGCGCCGAACGCGACGGTGACCTCGGCAAGGCCGCCGAGCTGCGCTACGGCCGTATCCCGGCACTGGAGAAGGAACTCGCCGCGGCCGAGCAGGTCAGCGGTGCCGCCGCCAGCGGTGAGGTGATGCTCAACGAGGAGGTCACCCCGGACGACATCGCCGATGTGGTGTCGTCGTGGACCGGCGTGCCGGTGGGGCGGATGCTCGAAGGCGAGACCGCCAAGTTGCTGCGCATGGAGACCGAGCTCGGCGGGCGGGTCGTGGGCCAGGAAGAGGCCGTGCAGGCGGTGTCCGACGCGGTGCGGCGTTCGCGCGCCGGGGTGGCCGATCCGAACCGGCCGACGGGTTCGTTCATGTTCGTCGGGCCGACCGGTGTCGGTAAGACCGAGCTGGCCAAGTCGCTGGCGGAGTTCCTGTTCGCCGACGAACGCGCGATGGTCCGCATCGACATGAGCGAGTACAGCGAGAAGCACTCGGTGGCTCGCCTGGTCGGTGCGCCCCCCGGATACGTGGGGTACGACCAGGGTGGTCAGCTCACCGAGGCGGTGCGTAGGCGGCCGTATTCGGTGGTGCTGTTCGACGAGATCGAGAAGGCGCATCCGGATGTTTTCGACATCCTGCTGCAGGTGCTCGACGAGGGCAGGCTCACCGACAGCCAGGGCCGCACAGTCGATTTCCGCAACACCATCCTCATCCTCACCTCCAACCTCGGTGCCGGTGGCAGCCGGGAACAGGTGATGGACGCGGTGCGCCGCGCCTTCAAGCCGGAGTTCCTCAACCGGCTCGACGACGTGGTGATGTTCCACGCGCTCGACGCCAAACAACTGGAATCGATCGTCGACATCAACCTGCGTCAGCTGCAGAAGCGGTTGTCGCAGCGCAGGCTCACCCTCGATGTCACCGACGAGGCCAAGCAGTGGCTCGCCGTGCGCGGCTACGACCCGGCCTACGGCGCGCGCCCGTTGCGCAGACTGATCCAGCAGGCCATCGGCGACAGCCTGGCCAAGGAACTGCTCTCCGGCGCGGTCACCGACGGCGACACGGTTTCGGTGAGTGTGGACGACGCGGCCGACAAGCTGGTCGTCGGACGCGAGGTTGTCCACAGTTCATGATTTATCCACAGCCCGGTGCGTAGGACCCTCCCTACGCGCCGGGCTGACCTACGCTGGGAGTCATGACGAATCCGAACGATCCGTGGGGACAACGCCCGGAGGATTCGCCGACCGAACGGCTGGGTTCGCCAGGGAACGAAACCACACGGCCGTACGGCGGTGGGTTCGACGAGTGGGGACAACCGTCGAACCCCACCCAGGCACTGCCGCCGCACGATGCCCAATGGGGACCGTATGAAAGTGGTTATCCCGCAGCGCAACCCGCGCCCCAACCGGCCTACGGGCAGGGTTATCCGCCCGGTTACGGGCCGGGGGACCCCGCCGGTCATCCACCGCGTCCACAGGACGGCGACCAGCAGCAACCGCCGAAGAAGCACACGGGCCTGTGGATCGCCCTCGGCCTTGCCGTCGTCGCGCTCATCGCCTTCGGCGGCATCCTGGCCGGTCTGATGCTCACCGGTGGCGGCGGTTCCGACGACGACACCGCCGCCGCACCACCCACCACCCAGACCCTGCAACCACCGACCAGGCAAACCACCCCGACCGCGCCGCCGAGCGCGAGCGGCCTGCCCGGCTTACCCGGCCTCGGTGGCACCGAAGACCTCGGCGCCACCATGGGCAGCATCACCGCCAACACCGGCACCGAGATCACCATGAGCACGCTCGGCGGGTCGAGCGTGCGCGTGTTGATCGACGAGGCCACGCAGGTGATCTCGTTGAGCACCACGAAGGCGAGCGAACTTCCGGTCGGTGACATGGTTATGGTGCAGGGCGACAAGAACCCAGACGGGTCGATCCGCGCCAAGATCATCATCAGCACGGCGCTCCCGAGCGGCCCCCGATGAGCGACCCGCGCGTCGAATCCCCGGTGCTACCGGGCAATCACGGCGACGGCTGGATAGGCTAGGCGACGATGACGGCTATGTGGTTCGGCTTGGCGGCGATCGCACTCGTTGGTGCGGTCGTACTGCTGTATTTCGATCGGGTCCAGCGCCAGCGCACCGGGCACGCCCGCCAGGTGTGGGCGAAGTCCCAGGGCTACACCTATGTGTCGGTGGAGCCCGCCCTCGCCTCGACGTGGCGGCGTGGCGCGCTGGCCAAGCTCGGCTACCTGTCGGCGGTCGACGTGGTCTCCGGCATCCGCAAGGGCGAGAAGTTCGTGCTCTTCGACCTGGAGGACGCCGCGACCCTGGTGGCCGTGCGCCGCCAGATCGGCTCCGAGATCGACGTCGACATGCGGCTCAAGACCGCGTCGCCGCCCAAGGACCACGACCTGGAGCTGCTCGGCGCCATCGGTGACCGGGTCGTGTTCGCCACCGACCCCGATATCGCCCGCCACGCCGTCGACCAGCGGATGGTCGGGTTCATCGAATCCCTGTCCGACACCGTGCAGATGCTGTGGAGCGAGGGCAACTGGACCCTCGGCATGCTCCCGGTCGGCAGCGCCGCCAAGGATTGGGAGACCGCCATCGACGCGGTGCTTCGCCTGTCGGGCCTGCTGCACGTGCTGCCGCCGGTGGCCGAACCGAACGAATACACCCGTCCCCGTTCGGGTATGGGCGAACCGTCCGCGGAAGACTTCCGCGACGAGTACGACGACTACACTCCGGCCGCCCGCGTGCCCGATGCCGACGGCCGCGCCCGCTTCCCCGGCCCCGATGACGACGATGTCGACGACCACTACGGCCGCGCCGCCGAACCGCTGTTCCCGACGCCGCCCACCCCGGCCGCCGACGACGAGTACGACCGCCGTGCGCCCCGCAAACCGTCCTTCGCGGCGGACCCGGACTTCGATCCCGACCTCGACGACCCGGACTTCGAAGACCAGCCCGCCCCCGGCCGCCGCCCGCTCGGCGAACCGCCCAAGCGCCCGTCGCTGGCCGTCGTCCCGGAACCGCGTCCCCGGGTGGAGCCGCCGCGTCCGCGCGTCGAGGAACCGCGTCCGCGCACGGAGGAACCGCGCGACGACGACTCCGACCAGCCCGGCGGCCCCTTCCACCCAGGTTTCCGTCCCTACCAGGGGCCCGTCCCGAAGTGATCTTGGTGCCGTGACGCGGCATCCCCGTCGAGTGAGAATCGACCAGCTATGACCGATATCCCCGCGCGCCTGCCCGGTGCGTCCCGCCCCGTCGCCATGATCACCGGCCCGACCAGTGGCATCGGCCTCGGTTTCGCCCACCGCCTCGCCGCGCTCGGCTACGACCTGGTGCTCGTGGCCAGGAACGAGGTGCGGCTGCGCGCCCTCGCCGACGAACTCGGCCGCCGCTTCGCCACCTCCGCCGAGGTCCTCGTCGCCGACCTGGCCGATGACGACGACCGCGCCCGCGTCGCCGAACGGGCCGAGGCCGGTCTCCAATTCCTGGTCAACAACGCCGGTTTCGCGCACTCGGGGGAGTTCTGGACCCTCGAGCCCGCCGAGTTGCAGGCCCAACTCGACGTGAACGTGACCTCGGTCGTGCAGCTCACCCGGGCCGCACTGCCCGCCATGATCGCGGCAGCCAACGGCTCGATCGTCAACGTGGCGAGCGTGGCGGGTCTGGTGCCCGGCCGCGGGTCGACCTATTCGGCATCGAAGGCCTATGTCGTCGCCTTCACCGAGGGTCTCGCCGGTGGCCTGTCCGGCACCGGCGTGCGCATCCAGGCGCTGTGCCCCGGTTTCGTGCGCACCGAGTTCCACGAGCGCGCGGGTATCGAGATGAGCTCGGTGCCCGCACCGATGTGGCTCACGGTGGATCAGGTGGTCGACGGCTGCCTGCACGACCTGGAATCGGGCCGGATCATCAGCGTTCCCGGCTTGCAGTACAAGGTCATCACCACGGTGGCGGGCATGGTGCCGCGCACGCTCATCACGCGGCTCAATCGCGGCCTGTTCAACGCGCGCGGCCGGACCTAGGGCATGGCGTGGGCCCCGGCGGCGGCAGCGTAGCGTAATCGCGCAGGGCCCACGCAGATGACGAAAGGAAACCGGATGATCGACCAGGCACGTCAGGCGCTCACCGAAGCCGATCGCGACCAGTTGGCCGCGCTCGTGCGCGAGCTCGCGGTCGTGCACGGCAAGGTGACATTGTCCTCGGGCAAGGAGGCCGACTACTACGTCGACCTGCGCCGCGCGACGCTGCACCACCAGGCCGCCCCGCTGATCGGGTCGCTGCTGCGTGAGCTGGTCGCCGACTGGGACTTCGACGCCGTCGGCGGTCTCACCATGGGCGCCGATCCCGTCGCGATGGCCGTGATGCACGCACCCGGCCGCCCGATCGATGCGTTCGTCGTCCGCAAGGCCGCCAAGGCGCACGGTATGCAGCGTCAGATCGAGGGCCCCGACGTCGTCGGCAAACGGGTCCTGGTGGTCGAGGACACCACAACCACAGGCAACTCGCCGCTCACCGCTGTACGCGCGCTGCGTGACGCGGGCGCCATCGTGGTGGGTGTGGCCACCGTCGTGGACCGCGAAACGGGCGCTGACCAGGTGATCGCCGCCGAGGGGCTGGAATACCGGTCCATCCTCGGTCTCGACGACTTGGCTCTGAGTTAGCCTGAACGACAGAAAACTCGGACGGCGACGAAGCCGTTCGGCAGGTGAGAAGGACGTGTGAGTCACCCGTGGTGAGCATTGCAATCAACAAAGGTCGCGACAATGTCGCGATGCTCGGGATCGGTGCCTACCGCCCGCAGCGCATCGTCAGCAATGCCGAGGTGTGTGAGGTTCTCGACTCGACGCCCGATTGGATCTTCGAACGCACCGGCATCCACAACCGGCGCTGGATCAGCGGCGACGAGACCATCCGCTCGATCGCGGTGGCCGCCGGTGCGCGTGCGCTGAAGAACACGCCGGTCGACCCGACCAAGATCGGCGCGGTCATCCTGTGCACCTCGAGCTGGCTCAAGCTCACCCCGCACGGCGCGCCGTCGGTGGCCTTCGACCTCGGTCTCAACGGCGTCGCCGCGTTCGACCTCACCTCCGGCTGCGGCGGCTTCGGTTACGGCCTCGGTGTCGCCGCCGACCTGATCCGCGCCGGTTCGGCCGACTACGTGCTGGTGATCGGTGCCGAGACCATGACCGTCGGCCTCGACCCGACCGACCGCGGCACCGCGATGATCTTCGGCGACGGTGCGGGTGCCGTCGTCGTCGGCCCGGCCGAGGAGAACGGTATCTCCCCGACGGTGTGGGGCAGTGACGGCGAGAACGCCGAGGCCATCGCCCAGGATGTCGACTTCCTCGCCTACATGAACAAGGCCCAGGCCATGCAGGGCACCGATCCCGAGGTTGAGCCGATCGGGCGCATGTCGCTGCACATGGAGGGCCCCAAGGTCTTCCGGTGGGCCGCGGTCACCCTCCCGCGTGCCCTGTCGGCGGCGCTGGACGCCTCCGGTGTGGCCAAGGAGGACATCGAGGTGTTCATCCCGCACCAGGCCAATGCCCGCATCAACGAGCTGATGAAGAAGAACCTCGGCCTCGCCGAGAACATCCCGATGGCCAACGACATCGAGAACACCGGCAACACCTCGGCGGCCTCGATCCCGCTGGCCATGGAGGAGATGCTGGTGACCGGCAAGGCCAAGGGCGGTCAGCTGGCGCTGCTGCTCGGCTTCGGCGCGGGCCTGAGCTACGCGGGCCAGGTCGTCACCCTGCCGCCCGCCCCGAAGGAACCGAGCTTCTGACCATGCGTCCGTTGCGCGCGGGCTATCTCGCGGCGGCGGCGGTCACCGTTTTCGGTGCCGTCACCGGCCGCGAACGCCTCCAATGGGTCGCCAAGCCCCTGCTGATGCCGTTGCTCGCGGCCGATGCAATGACCGGCGGCGCCGTTGACCCGGCCGAGCGCCGGATCCTGCTCGGCTCGCTGGCCGCCGCCACCGTCGGCGACGTCCTGCTCATCGACCCCGACGACGACCGCCGCCTCATCGCGGGCGCGTCGTCGTTCGCGGTGATGCAGACGGGGTACTCGCTGCTGTGGTGGCGCCGCGGCGCCCGGCCTCGCCCCGAGATCGCCGCGCCACGCCTACTCGCCTGGGCGGGCGCGGCCGCGCTGCTCCGCACCAAGGCCCCGGGACTTGCTCTGCCGCTCACCGCCTACGGCGCGACCCTCGGTACCGCCGCTGTCCTCGCCTCGGACCCCGCCCTCGCTCCGGCTGCGAAAACCATTGCCGGACTGAACATTCCGAACCCGGACCCCCGCAGTCGCTACGGTGCGGGCGCCCTGTTGTTCACGGTCTCCGACGGCCTCATCGTCCTACGCCGCCTCTTCGCGAAGTCCGAAAGATCCCGCCGCCTCGCCGAAGGCGTCATCCTTGCCACCTACGCGGCTGCCCAGTACCACCTCACGGTCGCACCGCCTCAGGCCGCCGCAGCCGACCACAGGGCGCGCTGACCGTCTCGGCGGCGAAGACGTCATCCTCGCTACCTGCGCGGCGTCCCAGCACTACTTCACGGTCGCACCGCCGACCCGGGTCACAGCAGCCGACCACGGCGCCCGCCTACCGCCTCGGCGGCGACAGCAATGCGATCGGCAACAGGTAGGCACAGTGGGCCGCCTTGGGCCACAGGTACGCACAAGCCCGCGCCGACGACCGACGGCAAGCTTCCGACCTGGCCTACGCGCGTCGGCCCACAGGTCAGCTCACCGCGAGGAATGTCAGCACGGTAGCTCCGATCCGGATGATGTCACCATCGCCAAGCAAAGCCCCACTGTCGATGGGCAATTCGTTCACATACACCCCGTTGGCCGAATGCAGGTCCTTGATCAGCAGTCCGGCGCGGCTGGGCATGATGTGGGCGTGGTAGCGGCTGGCCTTCGGATCGTCGAGGACCAGTTCGTTGTCGGTCATCCGCCCGATGCGCAAGCCGCCGTGCGGAATCGGGATGGTCCGGCCGTCGACGAAGCGCAGGTTGCCGTTGCGGATCGAGCGCGGCACCTCGGTGACGGTCTCCGTCATCGCCGCGGCGACCTGCTCGGATCGTTTGAAGGCCTGCACATTCAGCGGTTCCTGGCGAAGAACACGCTGCTCGAGTTCGATCAGCGCCGCGCCCGGATCGATGCCGAGCTCCTCGGCGAGGACGGTGCGCACCCGGCGGCACGCCTCGAGCGCGTCGGCCTGGCGACCGGACAGGTACAGCGCGGTGATGAGCTGACCCCACAGCGGTTCACGCAGCGGATTCTCGTTGGTCATGGTGACCAACTCGCCGATCACCGAAGACGAACGCCCACAGGCGATTTCGGCATCGATGCGGGCCGAGGCGGCGAGCAGTCGCTCCTCGTTCATCGCGGTGGCGAAACCGTCGGCGAACTGCAGCCCGGCCAGATCGGCCAACGCGCGGCCGGACCACTCGCGCAGTGCCGCGCCGAACAGGTTGGCCGCACCGGGATGGTCACCGGCGTCGAGGCAACGCGTTCCGGCCTCGCGCGCGTTCTCGAATCGGCCGAGATCGCATGCGGTGTCGGGGATTTCGAGCCGATACCCGGCGCCCTCGGTGCGCAACACCTGCGCGGAATCGATGCCCGCGTTGCGCAACGCCTTGCGGATATTGGAGACGAACACCTGCAGACTGGCCGCGTAGGAGTCGGGCGGATCCTCGTTCCACACCATCTCGGCGAGCACAGCCGACGACACCGCACGCCGCCGGTTGACGGTGAGCGCGGCAAGCAGCGCGCGCGGCTTGGGCCCGCCGACCGCCACCGGCTCACCGCCGACGAGCAGTCGAACGGGCCCGAGCACACGGACATCAAGACTCATGAGCTCGGGCCGTTCGATACGTGAATCAGGAACCGCTGACGGAACGACCGGCGGACTTGAGGTCGTTGCACGCCTCGAGCACGCGCGCGGCCATCGAGGCCTCGGCCTTCTTCAGGTAGCTGCGCGGGTCGTAGGTCTTCTTGTTGCCGACCTCGCCGTCGATCTTGAGCACACCGTCGTAGTTGGTGAACATGTGCCCGGCGACGGGGCGGGTGAAGGCGTACTGGGTGTCGGTGTCGACGTTCATCTTCACCACGCCGTAGCGCAGGGAGTCCTCGATCTCGGACTTCAGCGAGCCCGAACCGCCGTGGAAGACGAAGTCGAACGGCTGTGCGTCGGCGTCGAGACCGAGCTTGGCGGCCGCGACGCGCTGGCCCTCGGCCAGCACCTCGGGCTTGAGCACCACGTTGCCCGGCTTGTACACACCGTGCACGTTGCCGAAGGTGGCGGCGAGCAGGTACTTGCCGTTCTCGCCCGCGCCGAGCGCGTCGATGGTCTTCTCGAAGTCCTCGGGCGAGGTGTAGAGCTTGTCGTTGATCTCGGCCTCGACACCGTCCTCCTCACCACCGACGACGCCGATCTCGACCTCGAGGATGATGTTGGCGGCCTTCGAGAGCTTGAGCAGCTCCTTGGCGATCTCGAGGTTCTCGTCGATCGGGATGGCCGAGCCGTCCCACATGTGCGACTGGAACAGCGGGTTCTGACCGTTGTTCACGCGCTCCTGGGAGATGGCGAGCAGCGGACGCACGTAGGTGTCCAGCTTGTCCTTGGGGCAGTGGTCGGTGTGCAGCGCGATCGTCACGTCGTAGCGGGCGGCGACCACGTGCGCGAACTCGGCCAGCGCCACCGCACCGGTGACCATGTCCTTCACACCCTGGCCCGAGGCGAACTCGGCGCCACCGGTGGAGAACTGGATGATGCCGTCGCTCCCGGCCTCCGCGAAGCCCTTGATGGCGGCGTTGATCGTCTCCGACGAAGTGCAGTTGATAGCCGGGAATGCGAACGAGTGCGCCTTGGCCCGGCCGAGCATCTCGGCGTAGACCTCCGGAGTCGCGATAGGCACAGCAGTGACCTCCGTCTGTGGGGAGCAAAAAACCAATTCTGTCAGGCCACACCCTAGGTTAGGAAGTGATCGAGGAGTTCACCGGCTGGTTTCCTCCTCCTCGCCCACACCCATTCACTTCACAGCCGCGACCGGTACTGTGGGCCCCGTGACTTTGCTGGCGGTTTCCGATGTGATGACGCACAACCTCGCGTTGACCCAGTTGCTGGACCCGATGTATCTGCTCCAGGACACCTGGCTGAAGAACGCGGTGCTACCCGCCATCCTGGCGATTGTCTTCATCGAGACCGGCCTGCTGTTCCCGTTGCTGCCCGGTGACTCGCTGCTGTTCACCGGTGGCATGCTGGCCGCCCAGGGCAGCCCGAACATCTGGGTGCTCGTCCCGCTGGTGATCGCGACCGCCTTCGCGGGTGACCAGTGCGCGTATTGGATCGGACGAAAAATCGGGCCAGCGATCTTCCGCAAGGAAGACAGCCGCTTCTTCAAGAAGCAGTACATCGTGGAGACCCACGAGTTCTTCGAGAAGCACGGTCCGAAGACGATCATCCTGGCCAGGTTCGTGCCGATCGTGCGCACGTTCATGCCGGTGCTCGCTGGTGTGTCGAAGATGAGCTACCGCAAGTACGTGGCGTTCGACATCGTCGGCGCGGTGCTGTGGGGCGGCGGCGTCACGGTGATCGGCTACTTCCTCGGCAATGTGCCCTTCATTCGCGACCATGTGGAAGCGATCTTCCTGCTGATCGTGTTCGTCTCGATCCTGCCCGCCATCATCACCGTCGGTAAGAAGGTGCTCGAACGCCGCGCTGTCCCCGTGGTGCCCGCCGAGCCCGCCGAACTGGCCGTCTCGACGAACAAGACGCTCTGATCGACGTGACAGCGGGACCAACCACCTACGCCGCCGGTAGCTTCGAACCGCTGGTCTCGGCCGGGCCCGCGGTGGTCTGCACGGTCGTGCTGGTGTTCGTGTTCCTGGAATGCGCGTTCATCATCGGGCTCTTCCTGCCCGGCGATTCGATGCTGATCACCGCGGGCATCGTGCTCGCCTCGCACGCCAACGGCGAAGCCCAGGTCTGGGGATTGTCGGTCGGCACGATGCTGGCGGCGATCGCCGGGAACCAGGTCGGGTATCTGGTCGGGCAACGCACCGGGCATCGCCTGGTCGCGCGCAAGAACGGCCGCTATATCAATGCCGAGAACCTGGCCAAGGTCACCCATCTGCTGGAACGGCACGGGTTCTTCGCGGTGATGATCGCGCGCTGGATCCCGTGGGTGCGCACGCTGTGTCCGATGGTCGCGGGCGCGGCCGGGATGGATCACCGCAAGTACACCATCGCCAGCACCATCGGCGCGATCATCTGGGCACCGGTGCTGCTGCTCATCGGCTATTACGCCGGTGAGTTCCTCGAGCGGGTGTCGTGGTTGATGCCCGCCGTGATCGGCACCCTCGTCGCCGGACTCGTGATCGGCACCGTGATCGGCATCCGGCACTACCGGCAGGAGATGGCCAAACCGGTCGAGGACTACGAAGTCGAGTGCGAGGCCGGGGTCGGGGAACGCTAGAGGCCCGCGGCGGTCACCTGGTACGCGGCTTCCATCAGCATCCAGCCCGACAGCTGCACCGACAGATCGCGTTCGGGCACCACCGACGCGGTCACCGAACCGCCCGGGGTGAACTTGCCCGCGCCCGCCGAACCGCCGGGCAAGCGGGCCGGTTTGCTCCAGTCGTAGCCGAACAGCGGTTCGCCCTCGACCTCGAGCCGGTTCGACCAGGCGGCGGTCGCCGAGGACTTCACGATGGCGGCGGCGATGCGGCGCGCGGTCTCGGGGCGTTTGCCCTCACCCGGCAGCATCAGCGCGACGACGGCCAGGTAGCGGGCGAGGATGCCGTTGAACAGGCCGCCGTCGCCCCCGCCGCCGCCGGAGATCACCAGCCGGTGGGTCATGTGTTCTTCGACGGCCGCGACCAGGTCCACGGCGCGGTCGATGTGGCGGTCGTCGTCGGTGTGCACGGCCAGCTCGGCTTCCAGGCCGAGCACCACACCCTGGCAGTAGCTGAACGTCGGCCGTTCGATCTCGCCCGAGGGCAGGTGGATGCCGTCGAGAACGAGACCGGTCTCGGGGTCGCGCAGCGTGTCGTGCAGCCAGTCGGCCATCTGCTGTGCGCGTTCGACGCGACCCAACCGCAGCAGTGCGATGCCCGCCGGACCGTTCGCCGGGGCGTTGTAGAAGTCGGACTTGACCCGCCACGGGATGCCGCCGCCGACCCCCGGGTTCCACGCACTGTAGAGCTGCTGCTCCAGCGCGAGCAGACCGCCGCGCGCCGCGCTGAGTTCCTGGGTGCGTTCGGCGCGTTCGAGCGCGATGGCGAGCCAGGCCATGTCGTCGTAGTAGCGGTTGGTCCAGCCGGTGATGTTGCGCATGCGATGCGAGCGGGCGATGGCGGCGATGCGTCGGCGGCGGGCGGGCGTCGGCACCCGGTTCGCGGCGTCGATCGCGCAGTCGAGCAGGTGCGCCTGCCACCAGTAGTGCCAGCTGAGGAACAGGCGTTCGCGTCGGGTCGGCGGCCAGCCGACGACACCCAACTCCGTTCCGGGACAACTCCACAGGGCCCGCAGGTGGCGCGAGATGATGGCCGATTCGGCCATGTCGGCGCGTTCGGACCACAGCGCAGGGGTCGGGACGGATCCGGTATCAGTCGGCTGCGGGCGCCGCCCCCCACGCGAGGTCATGGGGTCCATGTTGCCAGGTCGGTGCGTGTGCGGGGCAAGGAATTTGTGGTCTGTGGTGACCGGTGTGGCGAGGCACACCTGAAGTGACGCGCGGGATTCAGGTGATCGGCCAGGCCAGCGACAGGTCCGCGTGCTGGCGGATCCACGCGTGCATGGCGATGCCCGCCGCGACACCCGCGTTGATACTGCGGGTGGAACCGAACTGGGAGATCGAAACCGTGAGGGCGGCAGCATCTTTCGCATCAGCGCTGACGCCGGGGCCTTCCTGGCCGAACAGCAACAGGCACTCGCGTGGCAGCTCGGCGGTTTCCAGCGGTACCGAGCCGGGCACGTTGTCGACGGCCACGACGGTGAGTCCTTCACGGGCGGCGTAGTCGCGCAGCTCGGTCAGATCGGCGTGATGGACCAGGTGCTGGTAGCGGTCGGTCACCATGGCGCCGCGCCGATTCCAGCGACGTTTGCCGACGATGTGCACCGCGGCCGCGGCGAAGGCGTTCGCGGTGCGCACCACCGTACCGATGTTCGCGTCGTGGCCGAAGTTCTCGATGGCCACATGGAACGGGAAGCGACGAGCGTCGATGTCGGCGACGATCGCCTCGCGCGTCCAGTACCGGTAGGCGTCGACCACATTGCGCCGGTCGCCCTCGGCCAGCAGCACCGGGTCGTAGCGCTCGTCGGTGGGAACAGGTGTGCCGTACTCCTGCTCCCACGGGCCGACGCCGTGCGGATGCTCACCCCACTCGGTCGGGCCCGCGACATCGGCCTCTGGTTCGATCACCCGCAGGATGTTAGCTGTACCGGATACCGGACCGTGGCGACGGCTGGTAAGCCTACTGTCGGGGGAGCTCATCGTTGTGTGCGTACCGGGCGGACGTATCCGATGTGAGGCCGTCCCCCCAGAAACAGTAGACGGCAGTGGCGACTATCGCCGGGCACACGGCCAGCGCGATGCCATCCCTGACCCTCCAGGGCAAATCTAGCTCGGTGTCGAAACTCAAATATGCGCTTACCGCGCCGACAATCACAGAGGCTGCCATCGCTAACGACCCTACTTCCATTCTGGCACGTGGTGGAGGGCTTCTGTTGATCCGCGGCAGCACGAGAGGGGCGAATAGTGCGCTGATCGCGGTGATGAGTGCGGCGACCAAAAGAGTCAAACTCTTGACTGGGTCTATGCCAAGTGAAACCTGATAAGCAAACGCGGACGAAAGTAGTGTCACAGCGATCCACTTGATGATCGGTTGTGTCCAGGTTCTACCTTCTGCGGGGCCGGTCAGGTTCTGACTGACAGCCCATACGGTCCCAGCTCCGACGCCGACCAGGCCCGTTGTCCACCAATCTACCTGGCCTGCAAACATTGCCGAATATCCTGAACAGCTAACTATGCAGCCCAAGAAAAATACAGTGCGAGATTGCAGCACTCGAGTTATCCATGAAGTGGACAGCGCCGCTGATAGGAATACCGCCCACACTACCACAGAGTAGAACTGCCAGTAACTAAAGGTCACCAAGGCGATCGAAGCGAGCGCGGCGCCGACGTAGCTGAGCCCTGATGCCAACCAGGCGCGATCCGGCTGCCTTCTGGATTCGGTCGCAGGCCGTAATTCTTGGCTGCTATCTTGAGTGACCTGCTCTGTCGCAGCCGGTTTCGATATCGCGTGGGCGGCGCTTTCTCCGTCCAAAATATGGCTGACGTTCAGTGATCTCTCGCTGAGGCCGAACAGGCTCAGGTTACCCGCAGAATCAATGCTGCGTCGTCGGGGAACGGGATATCCGCCCGATCGTAGGGTCCGGACAGTCTCTACATAGAGAGTGTCGAGGCTGATTCGTGGAGTTCGAGCGGCCTCGAGTAAGGCGGCAGTAAACGCGGTGTTATGGTGGCCTGATGGGGCCATGGATATTTCGTTTGCGCCCGAGGAGACGATTGTGTATGTTCCCCGGATGTCGGTCTGTCCGGCAATCAACTCGCTGTCATGAGTCATTGCATCGAGGGCCCTTCCGGAGAAGCAGCAATCTAGTATCAATACCCTTGCGCGAGCACCGGATTCGCGAATGTCTTCTCTGATATTCGAAAACGGAACCGATGTCCAGCGGACCTGATCGGGATCAGTTCCGGCCAAGGCTAGGTGCAGGCGACCGCGACGATCGAGAAAGCCGTGTCCGGAATAGTAGACCAACAAAATATCGGTGGCCTCCCTCGATGCGCGCGATATCGCCATCCCGACTTGAGCCTCGCGATGGGGGTCGGTGACGATCTCGCAATTTCTCTTAATGAAAGCTCCGCCACTTTTTGCTGTAAGCGAAGCCTGTAGGTCTATAATATTATTTGCCACAGCTGGGATCGCGTGGACGCCTGGGTGGCTATAATTTGCGACGCCGATGAGCACAGCACGAGATCCGCTACGGTCCGGATTCATATTCAGAGGCTCGAATCCGGCTCGCCGATCAACTCTTTGATTTCCTGAAGCAACTCGGGAGCTTTGATCCGATGAGCATCGACCGTGATTGAGCAGCCATCGCCGCGCTGAAGGGTGATGCACATATCTGACCGTCGGTGAGTGAACCACACCGTGAGTGATCGCACCAGTGCCGACGCAACTCCGCCCGCGCCCGCCGCAATGATCAGCACGTCGAATAGATTGCCCATCTGATCGGGCTGCGTTCGGGGAGTTGGAAGATCGACACGACCGGATAGCGCATCGTCATGACGGAACAAATCCAGCAGTAGAAACAGATCATCCTGATTGCCGTCGGTATGAAGCGTTAGCTGGGGGTTGCTACTCAGCATATTTCTATCCTTCCAAAAGGATGGTGTTCTCGTGCCGTCAGTATTGCTACGTTGCAAATGTTCTCTGTTGCCACTTCTTTCTGATCGGATCGATCGAATTCCGTTTGAAGCGCTCATGTGCTCCCGATGAACCAGTTCGTGGGCGACGGGCCAGTAGCGGGCAACTCTGGCCAACTGATTGAGCTCGGTATCCAGATCGCTGGTAGGCGGCAACTCCGCTGGAAGCTGGTCGGCTGAGGGAAGTCCGAACCGGCGGGCGAGACGGGCGCGGGCCAGGTGTGTCGCGAATCCGAGTATCGCAGGACCGCGGTGTCCCGCCATGTCGCGAGGGCGATCGAGCAGATCAGGTGCGAACACCACCCCACCAGCGACCCGAGGAGGACGCAATAGAGGATCCGCTCCGCCCGCGTCTGTCGCTGTCGTAGGCGGCCGACGCACAAGCGAAAGGCCGCATAGCCGGACCACAGCGTCATCGGCGCGAGGCAGCACCAGTAGCCCGCCGACGCCGAACCCGGCTCGGTGAGGACCGAAGCCGAATCGGGCTGCACCGCCACGAAATAGGTTGCGGCGAAGACGGACCCGAGACAGCTCAGCGCGAGCGCCCGCACCGGGATCGGCCTGCGGGATGCGTGCCACACCATCAGCAACAACCCCGCCGTTGCCGCGACGTGCGACATGGCGGCGGTTGTCCCGCAGATCGGCACGAGTACGGCAGCCCACCACGCGGTGGTGGTGAGGTCGGCCGTCGCGAACGAGAACGCCATCGATCGAATCACCGACGCACTCAGCAGCACCGTGATCGCACGATCGAGCGGATCGGTGTCCGACGACCACAACCGGACGACGACAACGACTACTCCGAAGACGATGCTGCCTACGACCAGCGGATGCACACGAGTTCCGATTCTTCGGCCGTCGCGAGCGCATGGCAGGCGGCGAGCGCTCGACTGCCGGTCATAAGGCGGCAGCCAGGCGCGGGACGACGGACTCGATGGCGATGCGATCGGAGGAATCGGTCCAGTTCTGAAACGCCTGGACGACGGCGGGATCGTCGATGACGGCGATGCGAGCCGAGCCGGATTCGTATCCCGAAGGGAGGCCGCGTAGTCCGCGCAGGCCGCCGTTGCCCGCCGCGCTGTCGGTACGGAGCACGATCATGAGATCCACTGTGCCTTGAAAGCTGTTGTAGCGATCGAGTTTCCGTGGGGAGGACTCATCGCTTCTCGCGTTGTACTCGGCCGGGATCACGAACCCGAGCTCACGCAGGAACTGGGCCTGGTCGCTGGGCTCGAGTACTGCGGAGAGTTCGGTGTCGCCGTAGTTGTAGACGGCGACGGACTTTCCCGCGAACTGTGGGTGGGCCTGGCGGACATCGGCCATTGATGTGGTGGCCGGTGGGCTCGCGGTCGCTGCTTGTCCCGGTTCGCGAGTCCATACCGAGGTGGCGACAGCGACAACGATCAGCGCGGCCGCGCAGACGGTGGCGACAAGGCGCCGACGGGCCGATCGTGCTCGGCTCGTCACCGCGGATCGACGTACCGCGTCGACTTCTCCGGCGTTCGTGGACTCGCGAAAGTACGGGCCGATCGTGCAGGTCACCGATGGTGCTCCGCCGCTGAGCACGGTGGTGACATCGTCGATGAAGTGCAGGCAGGTCGGGTAGCGATCGTCGCGATCTTTGGCGAGCACGGTCGCGAACACCGCGTCGAGGTGGCTTGGTAGTTCGGGCCGGAGCGCGGTGACCTTCGGTGGGGGCTCGTGCAGGTGCCCCAGGAGCACGCCCGCCGGAGTGGCGGCGGGAAACGGGTTCGCACCGGTGAGCATTTTGTAGAGCGAACAGCCGAGGCTGTAGAGATCGGAACGTCCGTCCAGCCGGTCCAGCAGCAGTTGTTCGGGTGAGGCGTAGGCCAGTGTGGCGACGAATGTGCCTGTCTCGGTGAGGCTTCGGTCGTTCTCCATCAGCTTTGCCACGCCGAAGTCGGTGAGCAGGGCACGGGGGTGGGCGGTGTCGGTGCGACCGAGGAGGAAGTTCGCTGGTTTGACGTCGCGATGGAGCAGGCCGGCGCCGTGGGCGTGATCGAGAGCAGTGCCCATCTGGGTGGCGATGTGCAGGGCGCGGTCGGTCGACATGGCCCCGCGCTCCAGTTCGGCGGCCGCATCGGAGCCGTCGACGTATTGCATCGCGATCCACAGCAGGCCGCGCTGCTCGCCACGGCTGTGCACGGTGACGATATTGGGATGGTCCAGTCCCGCGATGAATTCCGCCTCCCGTTCGAATCGGGCTCGGAACTCGGTATCGGAGGAGAATTCGGACTTGAGCACCTTCACCGCGTCGTAGCGAGGCAGGCTCGGATGCTTGGCCAGATAGACCGTTCCCATCCCGCCGTGGCCGAGCTGGCGAGTGATCTGGTATCCGCCGATGACGGATCCGGGGTACAGCGTCATCCTGAGTCTCCGTGTCCGGTCAGCGGCCGTGTGCCAGCAAGAGGTATTGGGCAGCCGCCTGTTGCCATGCATCCGGTTCCATGCGCGAGCCGACCACCCCGACGTACCGGTCGACGACGACGTAGCACGCGAAGCGCGGGTACAGCTCGGGTGTGCTGCGAACACACGGCGTCGTCGGCAGGCCGGGTGGCGACTCGCTGGCGATCCATCCGTCGCGACGGAGGTTTTCGGTCAACGTTGTCGCCAGCTCCCGCGCTCGCGCATCGCTGCCCGCGCGGAGCACCACCGAGTCGTCCTGAGCGAAGAGATCGACCTCGCCGGTGTCGTAGGCACGCCGATCGGCCTCCGGGGCGGTCGAGAATCGCAGCATCGGAACCGGAGTGGACACGGCTGCGAGGCTGGGCAGGTCCTCCTCGCTCGGCAGTGTCCGGCCGAGTAGTCCATCGACATCGGCCGGAATCTCGTGCCAGTTCGCCGGGTCCACCGGTTCGTAGTCCGACAGCAACTCCACCTGCCGGGTGAGCAGCGGGCCCAGGAATGCCGACAGCGGAGCACCGTCGGGTTTCTCCTGCAAGTCGTGCTGCACCGTCGCCACGATGAGGAACTGGCGAAAGACGAACCAGCTGTGAACCGTAGCGGTGTCGTATTCGCCGTTGTAGACGAAATTCAGCGCCGTGGGGAAGTCGCGCAGCGGCGTCGATTCGACGGCCAGTACCGACCAGTAGTCGGCCCGGACACTCTCCGCCTGCTCGGCGCTCGCGTAGCGGAGCACCGTGAGTGTCGCTCGCAACCCGAGGCCGCTCGGCTGTTCCCCGCTGATCCGCAGGCCGATCTGCGGCCCCGGAAGGGTCGGGTCACTTCCCGTCGTCCCGCCGAGTTCGGTAGGACGACGGCTGGCGGTGTAGGTGTCCTCGTAGCGAACCCGGTTCCGGGTGAGTCGCGGGTCGATCTCGGACATCAACGGCATATGCCCGGCCAGGCGGACGATTTCCTGCGCTGCCCCCGTTGCCTCGGTGTGCTCGATGAACCGGGGCACGGTCGTATAGTTGCCCGGATCGAGAGCTTGCAGGTCGATCGGACTCCTGGCAGCGGGTGCTGTGGCGCATCCCGACAGCAGGACCATGACGACCAGGACCACGACGGTCGAGGCAGTTTTCATTCCGACCTCGCGATGATGGCGTACTGAGCCGAAATAGCTTGGTGCAGTGTCCATTCCGTCTTGGGATCGCCGTATCTGGTTCGCACCACCCCGACGTAGCGGCCGTAGACGACAACGCAGGAGAAGTAGGTGCCGTCCGGTCCCATCGAGTGTTTCGATTCGAAGCATCGAGCATCGACCAGTCGCGCAGGTGTGGGAACCGGCTGGTCGGTCGGCTCGGGCTCGGTCAACGCCAACTGGAGTCGAAAGGCCGCCGCGAGGTCTCGTGTCCGATAGACGATTCCCCCGTCGCGGGCGATGAGGTCGACCCCCGCGTCCGCGAACGCCGTCGCCGCCGCGGAGCTGTTTCGCTCCAGGTGCGCATGTGCGCGCGGCCCGTAGACCCCTGCCAGGTGCTGCCCGAAGCGGCCGTAGAGTCCGTCACCGCTTGGTAGCGCGGATTCCGCCAGCTCATCTGACAGCTCGGGAAGGCCGGGAATGTCGTCGGCGCGACTGGGGACGTACTCGTCGAGCAAGGTGAACTGCTTGTCGAGAATCCGTGCCGTCTGCGTCGCGAGCAGGCCCGCATCGGGGCCCGGGATGCGAATACGGGTGATGACCACATACTTTCCGTGCGCGGTGAAGGAGTCACCGAGTTCGTCATCGGCCGAGCCGAGCAGGGTCTGCGCCAGATCGGGGACCGGGATCGAGTGTTGGCCGGGCGTCTGGGCACTGGCAGCCGCAGCGAGCTCGGCCCCCACCGCGCGCGCCGCGTCTTCGTCGGGCAAGCGCAACACGCCGACGAAGATGGCCTTGCGGCCGCGCGGTGTGAAGGTTCCGCTCTGGTTGTAGTTCTGTCGTATGGTCAGCACGCCGCCGACTACCCGATGGCGGGCTGCCACGGCGGCAAAACCTGTGGGTAGATTCCTTGCGAACGCGTCGTCCTCGTCGGAGGCCTCACCGAATATCTCCGTGGTCTCCAGAATGTCGACCTCGGGATCGATGTCGGTCGGCTGGGCGAGGTAGGCCAGCATTCTTCGAGATTCGGCGCTGAACGCGTCCGCCTTGCGGCGGACAACGAGATTGTCGTTGCGCTGGGGAACTGTTCGGAATTTGCCGGTGGAGAGGGCGGAAAGCTCAGGAACTGTCATCACCGGAACGGCGCGCCCGGCGAGCTCGTGGTCGTCGACAGCTAGAGCGATCGCACCGCATGTCATCAGGATCGAGGTGGCAAGCAATGCGAGTGGCCGGGTGTGTCGCGGTGGCATCATCAGGCACCGACCAGCAGCATGTGTTGCGCCGCGATCATCTGCCGCAGCGTCGGGGTGTGCTTGCTCTTGGCCTTCACGACATGACGACCGACTCGAAACAGGCACACAGCCCCCGTAGCCGGGTACTGCGCGTCGAGGAAGCAGCCGATGTCGGCGGGGGTAGTGATCGGTGGCTCGGCGGAGTCCGCGTGCTGGTCCATCAGCCGCCGCTCCTCACTGAGCAGAGCCTGGGCCGCCTCTTCGGTCCGGGTGCGTGCCACCACGGTGTCGCCGATGGCGACCTGATCCACCTGAAAATGCGCGAGCGCGTCCGGACGGATGCGCTCGGAGTACTTGCCGCGGCCATACGACCACCAAGGCTCCCAGCCTCCGCGACCGGCGTACGCCCCCACATGCACGCGGTCGACAGGCCAGGCGGTCGGGTCGGCGTCCAGGGTGCGGCCGAACAGGCCCTCTGGGTCGAGTTCGATCGTTAGGAGTTTCTCCGAAGCCGTCGGCGCGAACTGGTCGAGCAGTGGTAGCTGCGCATCGAGCGTCCGCTCGACCTCGGCGGTGAGGCTCGGTAGATCCGGTGCCCGGCGTTCGTCGTCGAACTTGACGAACACGACGAATCTTTCGTGCGCGGTCCATGCCCCCAGCGACGAGACCCGCGGACGCCAGTGTGCGGCGGTCCCCGGGTAGCGGACGAGGTGGACGGGTTCGTTGTCGCGGTGGTAGGTGAAGTCGTCCCGCTCGAGGGTTGTCGCGACGGCGGCGGCGGACGCGGAATCGGGGAATTCCAGGACCGCGATCGTGAGCTGTCTGGATTTGTCGTTGTCGTCGGACCGGCTTGACCATTGCGTCCGACTGCCTGCCACGAGGTTGTGGGCGACAGTATCGAAGGTGTCGTTGACTACTACGTCGGCAAGGCCGGTCCCATCCAATACGACGTAACTTCGACGGCTCTCGACTTCATCGTTGATCACGTAGTCCGGATCGATCTCCGGCGGCAGCACGACCACATCCGCGAGGCGATGCGCTTCGCGAGTCCTGGCTTCCCTCAGGTTCTTCGCCGTACCGACAGTTCTCGGTTGCCATTGGAAGTTGCCGACCTCGGCTGGGGGCCGCTGCGTCGTGAGCGGACCGAGGGAGACGGCTCGATCACCGCCACACCCCCCGAGTGCCAGCGCGAGCGCGACCACGGCAGCGGTTTTCATCCAGCGCGCCGCTCGATTCGACATCGCCCCTCCCTTGTCGGCGCGTGCGCCGCGACCTCGCCCGCCAGCCGGGGCAGCTCGATTCAATTGCGTTTAATTAATGATCAAATAATGCCGCACGCGGCGGTGATCGGCAATGGGTATACGAGAAATTTTCATGTTGCTATGCTGTCGGAATGCCGGTCGGACGCGCGCAGTATCTCGGTGCGAAGGTGCACGAACGACGCAGGCAGCTGAACCTGACGATCAACGACGTCAAGCGTGCGGGTGGCCCGACCGGCCCGACCGTGGTCAAAGCCGAGGCCGGGCAGCTGGACGAGCCGCGACCGAGCACGCTGGCGAAGTTCGACCAGGCGCTGCGATGGACGGCTGGCAGTGCGGCAAGGATCTTCTGGGACGGGGAAGAGCCGACGCCCGTGCGTGAACCGGCGCTGCCGGTGCTGGATCCTGGTTCCGCTGAGGTCGCCCTCCCGGTGGAAGCGATGTTGCAGTTGCTGGGCACACAGCGTCGGCTCGCCGACTACGTCGACCGGCTCGATGCCGAATCGTCCGAGCTCGCAGCGATCAGTCTGAATCTCGACGAGCAGATCAGCGCCATCGTCGGATCGTTCGTGACCGATCTGCTCGAACGCAACCACGGGCGCGGCGAACTCGATGGCATACACCCGCTGTTGGAGTTCGCGTTCGGTGATCTGCTCGGCGGCAAGGGCGATGGTGCGGGAGAATCAGAGGAGCAGCTCTACCGGCGTTGGCTCGCGGGCAAGCGACCGCATCTGCCTCCCGATCTGGTGCGCCGATTCCAGGCGCGTCTGGACGACACACGCACGACTAGGACAGATCATGAATGACCAGCGATGCCCTACGACGGCCGAGCGGATCAACGAGTTGTTCGCGACCTTTCATCGCCGCTCCGAACCCGAGCGCAGCAACGATGACATCGCGGCACAGCTGTCGCTGATCGGAATCGAACTGACGGTGGCCGACCTCATCGGCCTGCGTTCGGGTGCGAAAGTGGCTTCGCCGGATGTATTGTCCGCCCTCGCACAGCTTTTCGGGGTCCCTGTCGCCTATCTCTGCGGGACCGAGATCGAGGCCATCGCGGTGCATCGGAAACTGTTGCTGCTGCGCAGTGTTCGCGACGCGGGTGTCGAGCGGCTGGCCTTGCGTGGATCCGTCGATTGTGACTCCGAGGTCATATCGGCGTACCTGTCCGATGTATTGGATCCGGCGTGAGGCAACCACGCCGACCCGATCCCGCGGTGCGAACGGTCCAGCGACTGGTCTCGTCGCTGCTCCTGCCGAGGCCGTGGAACCTCGCTGTTTTCGCCACGCAGATCGGTGATCTGATGGGAAAGCCCATCGAGCTCAGGCCGATTCGCGGTCTGTCGGCAGGCGGCCTGCCCTGCGGCGTGGTGCTCGAGAAGGTCGACTCGATCGTCATCGCCTACGAGGCGAACAGCACCGCGTATCACATCGAGCACATCGTGCTGCACGAGATCGGACATCTGCTACTCGACCACGCGGGTTGCTGCGCGGACAGATCCAAGCGAGCCACACTCGAGACCTTCTTCCCCGGCTTCGACCCCGACAGTGTCCTGCGGGTGCTCGAACGCACCGACTACGACGACAACGACGAGGCGCAAGCTGAACTCTTCGCCTCCTTGGTGATGGCCGAATCGCGGGTTCGGTGGGAGTCGGCCTGGGGGCGGGCGATTTTCCGAAGTTGAAGGGGCACTCGTATGCAGGTGGCAGCGGCGGGGATCGCCCTTCTGGCCGGTTCGATCTATCTCGTCCGTCTGCGTGTCTGCGCGACGACACCGTTGGACAATGCCTTCAATTTGCTCTTGGGGATGTCGGCGCTGCTCGTTGCGGCGCTCCATCCGGCGGTGTACCCGATCGGCTCCACCGCGCTTCCGGCGGTCCCGATGTGGATCGGGGTGGTGCTGATCGGTGTCACCCATGCGACGGTCAGCCTGACCAATTTGCAGATCGCCTGGCAGTCGGTCGTTCAGCAGAGGTCGACCGGACTCGTCGCCACGGTGTGGGGAGTTACCGTGGTCGCGACGATGTGCTGCGCCTTGGTCGCCGGTACACACGGTGATCGATGGCGCGGCTGGTGGGAGCTGGGTCTATGGCTGTCGCTGGCGCCGTTGGCGATGTGGGGTGGCTCAGCCGTGGGGCGAGTTTGTGTGGTACATCTGTCGCGACGGCCCCCTGTCCACGAGAAGGTTCTCTACTGGGCGTTGTTGGGAGCCCTGGTGGGCAGGTGGGGGCATCTCGCGGTCGCCGTCGGGACCGCGTGGTGGCGCGCTCGGCGAGGCGACAATGACATTTTGCGTGCCGTTTCCACCGCCAACACCTGGGTTGTCTACATGCTGACATTGTGGACGGCGGGGATGTTGGCCGTTGCACTGGCCGCTGTGCTGCTACGTCGGTACGGTCTGGATCGATGGTCGAGAGTTCATCGTCGGCTCCGCCCGCTGTGGTCCGATCTCATCGAGTCCTGTCCTGAGATCGTCCTTCGTTCGCCGACGGAGGGACGGCTTCTCGACGGCCGATTTCGAGTTCACCGCACGGTGATCGAGATCCGTGATTGTGTGCTGCTGCTGTCGGAATTCGCGACTCCCCATCCCGCATCTACGCAGGCTGCGATCGACGGCGCCGATGACCCTGCCCACCTCGATGTGGCGATTCGGTTGGCACGGGCGCGAACAGCGCGAAAAGCCGGGTCGCGTCCCGTCGGAGCAACGATGGCAACCCTGTCGCCGACAGCCGATTTGGCGGATGAACTCCGTCAGCTCACGCGGATCGCTCATGTCTGGCCGCACGCATGCGCACTGGTCGCTCGGGAGAAGACTGGCCGGACAACTGCTTCGGCGAGCGACTGACCTATCGTGCCGCACGCGCGGTGCCTTTCGGGTCTGTGCGCAGCTCAGTAGGTGGATGTGTCCGCCGACGCACCGATCAGGATGAGCACCGCCGCCAGTATGCCGATCAGCAGGGCGAAGGCCAGCATCACGGTGCCGATGATGCCCATGATGTACCCCGCGTACACCTGCGACCGGCCGCCGACGGTCCCGTTCGACGCGTCGATCTCGGCCAGCGTCGATTTGCCCTTCAACCACGCGAACGGCGCGCAGAGGCCGCAGAACGCCACCCCGAGCACGCCGAGCACCATGACCAGGGTCGCCTGCGGATGGTCCGGTGGACGGAAGTAGCCGCCCTGCGGAGGCATCGGATAACTCATAGGCCGCATGGTATCCGGATCATCCGCCCTGCTCGGTCAGCATCGGGCGATCCGGTTCCGGTTCGGGATCGAGCGAGGGCAGCGCGACCAGCGGGCTACCCCGGCGCAGGGTGCGCTGCCAGCGCAGCGGGTCGTAGACGGCCGGTTCGGTCTCCTCGATGAACTGCCGGATGAGCGCAACGAACCGGTCGGGATCGAAGTGGTGCGGGAAATGTCCTGCCCCCGTGAATATTTCGATCCGGCTGCCGGGGAAGGCGAGATGCGCGCGGGTGGCGTGTCCCGAGGGGATCACGGTGTCGCGTGTGCCGCCGACGACCAGGGTGGGCAGATGGGCGGCGAGGTAACCGCGATCGAGCATGGTGATGGTCTGCCCGCGCCGGTCGGCCGCGGCGCGGATGGTGCGAAGGAAGGCGTTGCGGGCGCCCGACTCGGCCAGGCCGCCGTACAGACGCAGGACGTATTCGGCGTCGGGACCGAGCCCGAGCCCACCGATCGCCGTGACCAGCGGAATCGCGGCCCGCACCGCCGTGCGCACCGGCCAGCTGGTGACGGCCATCAGCGCGGGGCCCGCCCCGGCGAGAGTGGCCAGCCGGAACGCCGGGTGCACGCCCGCGCCCATGCCCGCCGGACAGACCAGCGCGATCCGCTCGACCTTCTCCGGGAACTGGTAGGCGAACTGCATGGCGACCCCGCCGCCGAGCGAATGCCCGACCACGCTCACCCGCTCGACGCCGAGCACGCTGAGCAGGTCGCGCATGCCGTTGGCATAGGCGGCCACCGCGTAGTCGGCACGTGGTTTGGCGGATTCACCGTGCCCGAGCAGGTCGGGTGCGATCACCGTGTAGTGCTCGGCGAGCGCGTCGAACACCGGCGCCCAGGTTCCCGAACTGTCGGTGATGCCGTGGATGAGCAGCACCGGCGGACCGGTCCCGGCCATCCGATACGCACGCCGATAGCCGTGCACCTCGACGAACCGCACATTCCCGTTCATCAACGAAGCGTGCGCGCGGGGTGTTGCCACCCGACGACATGTGGGTAAGCGGCATGTGACACCGCGTAGCAGCTACGCGCGGGGTGAAGTCAGGTCAGGCGGATTTCCGCGGCGGCGCGGCCGAAGAGCTTGCGCCCCTCCGACGTGCCGCTCAACAGGACGGTGGCCGCCCGACGGTCGGTGTCGACCGACTTGACCTTGCCGGAGAACTGGATCTCGCCCGCCGCGGTCGGCGGAACCGGGACGAAACCGGAGAAGCGCACGCTCAGCTTCTCGATCGCGGTCGGGTCGCCGAGCCAGTCCGTGAGGTACTGGGCGGCCAGGCCCATGGTGAGCAGGCCGTGGGCGACAACCGTCGGCAGGCCCGCGAGCTCGGCGGCGCGGTCGCTGAAGTGGATCGGGTTCGGGTCGCCCGAGACGCCCGCGTAATTGGCCAGGTCGCCCCGGGTGACGCGCGCGGTGGCGACCGGCAACTCCATACCCTTGGTCAGCGATTCGAACGCGGGAGCGGTGTGCACGGGCACGAACTCGCGCGGCGGCACGACGGGCGCGGGACCGGTGCGGCGGATCAGCAGCTCGTCGGCGATGCCGGTGTCGCCGGGGCGCGGATGCATGCTGATGTTCTCGACGGCCTCGACGATATTGGGGTCGACCTCGACACCACGGCGGGCGACGATGGTCGTCGTCCCCTGCACCGCCACCTGGTCGTGCTGGTTCACCAGCTTGAACCCGACATTGACGAAGTCGTTGTCGGCGAACTGCCGGATCGACTCGATCTCGATCTCCGTGCGGATGCGGTCCCCGGCCAGCATCGGCTGGAAGATCTCGAACACCTGGTCGGTCTGTAGCACTTGCGACAGGTCGTACTCGGTGAGTACACCGTCGAGCAGGGCGCGAGTGGCACTCATCCCGATCACCGACGCGAAGGTCGGCGGTGCGATCACCGCGTCGTAGCCGAGCTTGCGGGCGTCGACTTCGTGCTGGTGCGCGAGGTGCGTGTTCTGCACCGCCCGGGCGAATTCGCGGATCTTCTCGCGTCCCACCTCGTAGTGATCGCGGAATCCGAAGCGCTGGCCCACCAGCGTCGCCTCCGGGACCACAGCATCGATGTCCGGCTGCGACGTTGTGTGTTCCGTGCTCATGATCCGAAAAATGATACGGGGTGCACAGCGCCCGAGACCAGTTATGTGTGACCCGTCATAGCGTCTCTGACCGGCGCTACGACGGGTCACCAAGGGTTCAGGGGGCTGCTGTGGGGTCGCACACCTTCCAACCGTCGCCGGTGTTCTGCAGGTCGAAGGTGCGCGCGGTGCGCTTGGACTCCGCCGCTGTGTACACGGTGGCCTCGGCCAGCGCCGTGTCGTCGGTGATCCGCACCGCGTTCACGCTGTCAACCACCGGAATCGAGCCCTGCTCGGTCGAGAGCTGATGCACGCCCTGGAACTGCTCGGCACTGATGCCCTGGTAGAAGTCGTGCAGCTGCCCGCAGGTGGTCGACCGCAGGGTGTTCAGGTCGCCCTCGCGCAATGCGTCGGTGTACTCGCCGATCGCCGCCCGCACCTGGCCCTCGGGCGAATTGTCGCCGGTCGTCATCAACACCGCACCAACGATCACCGCGACGACGAGCACCGCCGCCCCCGCCACGAGCAGCAGCAACCGCTTCGACCGCCCCGGCGTGGACGCCTTCGATTCCTGCTGTGGGGCAGCTCCCTGCTGACCCGGCTCGATCCGCTGCGGCGGTGCCACCTGCCGTTGCCCGTCGGCCAGATGATGTGCGGGCCTGGTCGGCTGGATATCAGCGGGCGAGGGCGCACCGGGCCCCTGCCCACGGGATACGCCCGGGCCCGGAGGCGCCGATGGACGAGTGTCTTCGACACCGAGCCCTTGCTGCAGATTGCCAGCGCCTGCTCGCGCACCCGGCCCCTGCTGACCTCGGTCGCCCGGTCCGTGCTGACCGGGAGCACCTGGTCCCTGTTGTCCGGGAGCGCCTGGCGCCTGCTGTCCGGGGACGCCCGGGTCCTGTTGTCCGGGAGCGCCCGCGTCCTGCTGGCTGGCAACGCCTGGCCCCTGTTGGCGAGGAGCGCCTGGCGCCTGTTGTCCGAGGGCACCTGGGCCCTTCGGGTTGGCAACGCCTGGTCCCTGTCGGCCGGGAGCGCCTGGGCCGTGTCGGTTGGAAGCGCCTGGTCCCTGTTGGCCAGGGAAGTCCGGTCCCTGCTGGCCAGGGGCGGCTGGTCCCCGCTGGCCGGGAGCACCCGGACCCTGGAGCCCGCGCGGAGTGCCCGGGCCCTGCTGCCCTGCCGGACGCGTCTCCTCGACACCCGGCCCCTGCGCCCCCTGCTGCCCGGCTTGCCGGGGCCCCGCAGGCCCGCGTGGCGTACTCGGCGGCGGCGTCACGGCCCGCCCACCGACGACCCGATCCGTACCCCGCTGCACCGGCATGGTGGTCGTCGGCGCATCCGCGGGGTTGACCACCCGCATGGCGACGGTCTTGTCCTCACCCCCGAAATCATCGGGGACGGAAGAGCTCTCACCCTTCTTCAACAACCCACCGCCCGCACCGGCGGCCGCCGCACCCCCGACCACCTCGTCGCCGGAACCACCCTGCCGATCCTGAGGCCGCGAGCCACCCCCTTGCCGCCCGGAACTCGTCGAAAACCGTTCCGTCGCATCCGTACCGTTCGAATCCCCCTCGGACACAGCTGATTCGGGACGACCCGTCTGATTCCCTCCGGCGTCGTCCGCCCCGCCGCGACCGCCTCGGCCGGTATCAGCACCGCCGACGCTCTGCCCAGCGTCGCCCACACCGGCGTTCGCTTCACTGCGACCGCCTCGGTCGGCACCGGCGCCGCCACCCTGTCCGGTGTTTGTCACACCGCCGTTCGCTCCGCCGCGACCGCCTGGGTCGGTGTCGGCACCGCCACCGTGCCCGGCGCCGATCGCACCGGCTTTTGCTCCGCCGTGGCCGCTTCGGACGGTGTCGGCCTCGCTCCATCCGGCGTCGGTCGCACCAGCGTTCGCTCCGCCGTCGCCGCTTCGGCTTGTGTCGGCGGGCCCGCCGTGCCTGGCGTCGGTTGCACCGGCGTCCGCTCCGCCATGGTTACTGCGGCTGGTGTCGGCGCCGCCGCCGACCCACCCAGCGCTGGTCGCGTCGGCCTTCCCGGCGCCGCTACCGGTCCGGCTGGTGCCAGCGCCGCTGTCACCACCCGCCCCGGCGTCGACCGCACCGGCCGTGGCCCCACCGCTACTGCTGTGGCTGGTGTCGGCCCGTCCGGCGCCGCCCCGTCCGGAATCCGTGCTCCCTGCCGTTTCGCCGCTGCTCGAGGCCGCGGCCGCCGAAGCGGCGGAATCGCTTGTCGCCGAATCGTTTCGGGCCTCGGCCGATTTCGCAACCACGTGACCGGCACCCGCCGACTGGTCGCGTTCCGTGCCGACGGTCGGAACGTCGGTCGCCGCGCCCGCAGTCCCACCTTGCTCACCGCGTGCTGTGGTTGACGGCTCACGTCCGGGAATTCTCATCGCGGTTGTCGGTGCATCGGACCCGCCCAGATTCTGGGCAGCCCGCTGCGCATCTCGGGAATCTCCGGGCGCCCCAGTTGTTTCGCCAGGCAGACCTGTCGACAACCCGGCCAACGGCGAACCACCCGCCTCCGCCCCGGAGCTCTGCTTTCCACCGAACCCGCGACCTTGTCCCGCCGCCGAACCCTGCTCACGACCTTGCCCGGCCGCCGCGCCTTGCCCGGCCGCCGCGCCCTGCCCGGCCCTCGGACCTTGCCCGGCCGTCGGACCCTGCTCACGTCCGCCAGGTCCGTTCGCCGCCCGTGCGACCGGAGCGGCACGCCCTGGTCCCGATTGATTCATCGGCCTGTCTGCTTGGTTCGCGTCGGAAACGTTGGGCCCGTTGGGTTCTGGAGCGCTGTCGGGCCGACTGACGGCCGGTGCGCCAGCCGCGTTCGACGGTTGACCGAATGGTGCGCGGCCCGGGCGGGATCCACCAGAAGGGTTGGGGCCGTTGGGTGTCGGAGCGTGAGGGAGACGTCCGCCCGCGACGGTGGGTTCGTCGGCACCTGGTGCAGCAGCGTGGTCGTTCTGTCCCGGTCCTCCCGAGGGCCGTCCCGCAGCACCTGGCGCACCGCTCGCTCCCGACGTGTTGCCCGGACGTTCCGCGCCGGGGTCGCCGGAACCACGGACCGCAGCGCCACCCGGCGCCATCGGACTCACGTCATGAGGAGGGCGATTGCCTGGCCCAACAGGTTGCCGCAGACCGGAGCCACCGCCTCGTTGCCCCGCCGGACCCTGCTGCGAGTCGGAAGGCTGCCCGGCGGGACCCCGCTGGGAACCGACCGCCTGCGGCCCGCCTGGACCCTGCCGAAGGCCGGAGACCTGCTGTCCGGCCGGGTCTCGACGCGCGCCAGGAGAGTGCCCGGCCGAGTTTTGCCGGGAGCCGCCCGCCTGCTGCCCCGTCGGATCCTGCTGGGGACCGCGCACCGACGGCTCGGCAGGCCCTTGTCGGGGACTGGCAACCGACTGCCCGGGACCTTGCGGGGAGCCTGCGGCTGACGGTCCGGCGGGACCATGCGGGGAGCCTGCAACTGACGGCCCGGGACCTTGCTGAGGACCAGCGGCCGAGCGCCCGCCTCCCCCCTGACTGCCAGCGGACTGACCACCCCCACCCGACGCAGGCCGGAAGCCCGGCCCGTACGACCGCCCCGCCCCCTGGTCACCCGGCAACTCACCGCGCCGGATGACAACGGTCTCCGAGGTTCCGGCGGTTGCCCGTTCCGGCTCGGTCACCGCGTGGGGCGCCGATTTCGGTGCTTCGGAACCCGGGCGGGGCGACTCGTCGGGTGACGGGTCGGCGTCAGGGTGTGTCCCGGCCCCACCGGGACCACGGTCCTCGGCTGCTGGGTTGTTCTCGTCGGTCGGGTCGGACACCTAGTACCCCTCGCTCAGGCTCGAACGTTGAACTCCCGCCCAGCCTAATGCGCGGCGCGCGGGGGAGTTCGTCGATCACCCGTGGCGGGGTGGGCGGGCGTGGCGGTGCACAATGAACCCATGACCTCCTTCGGTGACCTGCTCGGACCGCAGCCGGTCCTCCTTCCTGAACTGATCGACGCCGAGGACGCCATCGCGGCGGGCACCGACCCCGTGAAGGTCGCCGCCGATCATCCGGCCGCGTCGATCGCGTGGGCCCAGCTCGCCGAGGCGGCGCTCACGCGCAGCAACGGCGAGGTCGACCACGACACCGTCGCCGCCTACGCCTTCGCGCGCACCGGCTACCACCGCGGCCTCGACCTGTTGCGCCGCAACGGCTGGAAGGGTTTCGGCCCGGTGCCGTGGTCGCACGAACCCAACCAGGGTTTCCTGCGCAGCGTCGGCGCGCTGGCCCGGGCCGCACAGGTGATCGGTGAGACCGAGGAGTACGCCCGCTGCCTCGACCTGCTCGAGGACTGCGACCCCAACGCCGCGACCGAACTCGGGCTCGGCTAGCCGGTCGCCGGTCGCAGGTGAGCGAGCACAGGCCGTTCGTCGAGGTCGCTACGCCCGTCGTAGCGGCCGCGAAGGTGAGCACGGTCGGCCGGTTCCGCGCGTCGGTCGAGCGGTTGCGGTTGTCCGCGATCCCGATCATCCAGTGCGCGCTCGGTGCCGCGCTGGCGTGGTTCATCGCCCACGACGTGATCGGCCATATCGACCCGTTCTTCGCCCCCACCGCCGCCGTGGTGTCGATCGGTATCTCCTTCGGCGCACGGATCCGCCGCTCGGTGGAGCTGGTCGTCGGTGTCGCGGTCGGGATCGGGATCGGTGACCTGTTCATCGCCCAGGTCGGCACCGGGGTGTGGCAGGTGGCGTTGGTCGTCGCCGGTGCGATGGCGGTATCGGTGTTCCTCGACAGCGGCGCGATCCTGACGATTCAGGCGGCCGGTTCGGCGGTGCTCGTTTCCACGTTGAACCAGGCACCGGGCGCGGGTCCGTCCCGCATGATCGACGCGCTCGTCGGTGGTCTCGTCGGTGTGCTGATGGTGGCCGCCATCCCCCTGCACCCGGTGCGCCGCGCCCGCGAACACGCCGCCGGGGTGCTGGACGTGATGAGCAAGTCGATGACCGAATGCGCCGACGGCCTGCTGGAGCAGAACGCGGAAAAGGTGCACGACGCCCTCACCTCGGTGCGCGCCACCCAGGGCCAGATCGACGGACTGCGCTCCGCGCTCGAGGGTGGGCGCGAGGTGAGCCGCATTTCCCCGCTGTACTGGAACTCGCGAAAACGCCTGGCCCGCATCCGCGCCACCGCCGACCCGCTCGACAACGCCGTGCGCAACACCCGTGTGCTGCTGCGCCGTTCGCTCACCCTCGTCCGCGACGACGAGGTGCTCGACCCGCGCCTGATCGACCTGCTCCGTCAGCTCGGCGGCGCCACCGACGTGGTGCGCAAGATGATGCTCGCCGACCCCGGCGAGCAACCCGACCAGGCCGAGGCGGCCCGCTGCCTGCGCAGCGTCGCCAAGAACGCGCGCCCGGAACTCGTTGTCGGCGCGGGCCTTTCCGCGCACGTGGTGTTCGCCCAGATCCGGTCGATCGTGGTCGACCTGATGGTGGTGTGCGGCATGCAACGCATCTCCGCGATCGCGCTGCTGCCGCCGACCGTGCCGAATCCGTATGTCCCGCCGGAGGACTGACCAAGGCTGTCAGTACCAGAAGCGGGTCAACCGGCTGCCGTTGCCCGCCCAATACTGCGGGATACCGGAAATATCGAACAACAAGTACACGGCTTCGAAGAACACCCGGCTGAGCGGGGTGAAGAAGATGACGGCGAAAAGGATCAACATGCCGTACGGCTTGAACTGTTCGAGCGAGCGCCGCGTCTGGTAGCTCAGCGAGGGCTCGATGATCCCGTACCCGTCGAGGCCCGGCACCGGAAGAATATTCAGCAGAAACGCTGTGAGCTGCAGGAAAGCCAGGAAACTCAGTCCGAACCAGAAGGCGGCGTGTTCGGTGGCCGAACCCATCGCGCGGATCACGATCAGCAGCACGATCGCGCACAGCAGATTCGAGAACGGGCCGACCGCGCTCACCAAACGCTGTATGCCCGAACGGAATCGGGTGGTGTCCAGATAAACCGCGCCACCCGGCAGACCGATCCCACCCAGCGCGATGAACAACAGCGGCAAGACGATCGACAACACCGGATGGCTGTACTTCAGCGGATTGAGCGTGAGATAACCACGTGCCTCCACATCGTGATCACCGGCCCGCCACGCCACATAGGCGTGCGCGAATTCGTGCAGGCACAGGCTCACGATCCAGCCGAACACCACCAGCACGAACACGCCGACCTTGGCGCGCACCGAGGACACGTCGGCGTCCCAGGCCAGCGCGCCACCGAGCACGGTGACGGCAACGATCAGCAGAAAGACCGGGCTCGGCCGCACCGCGCCCCTGGTGTTGTTCGGAAAGGAGTAACTCATCGCACCAGCAGCCAGGGTTGTTCGAAACGGTAGAAAGTCGAGCGGGGGACGGTGCGTTCGGTGGTGATCCCGTCGCGCATCACGACCGCGCCGGGTGTGCCGAGCTGGGCGGCGCGTCCGGCCACCCAGCGGCGCTTGCGAAGGCCCTTGCGCACCCGCGCCCGCACGCCAGGCATCGCCATCGTCGGGGAGATCAGCATGGTCTTCACCGTCCCGGTGAACAGCAAGGTGTCGTCGACATAGGCCTCGCCCTCCAGCTTCGCGCCCTCGACGCCGGTGATGCACGCCCGGCCGACCAGCACCGTGCCGGTGTCGTCACGGATCAGCGGTGTCTCGACGGCCCGGCCGTCCAGTGCGGCCTTGGCGGCCGCGTTGCCGGTACCGGTCTGATAGACCCGCGAGGCGTAGGTGGTCTCGACCGGCACATAGCCGATCTCCACATGCAGTCGTTCGGTGCGCATCAGATGGGTGAGCACGCACGCGAGACCGGCGTCGTCACCGAGCACGATCAGCCGGGGCAGGCTGTCGGCGGCCAGCACCGGTAGCAGCTCGTCGATCACGGCGACGTCGGGTAACCGGTCGGTCTGGGTGGTCGGGAGTGAGGCGAGAGCGATCGGGACCGGCAGGTCACCACATCGGAGAACGTGGGTACTCAAACTGCGGTACACCCTCCTCGGTCGGGTCGACGGTGTGTCGCCCATGAGCGCGGCAATCCCCCTGCCGGCAAGTAACCGTAACCGATGATGGCACGCCCGCCGGGCGCGGGTCGGGGCCGCTGGACGGGGCGCACGGGGGTGGTCGGCTAGACTGTGTCTCCGGCCACCGCCTCAGTACGGCAGGTAGCTGCAGTACAAGCGTGCTGCTGTCGATCTGTAGGAGACTCCGAAATGCCGGCTATCGTCCTCATCGGCGCCCAGTGGGGCGACGAGGGTAAGGGCAAAGCTACCGATCTGCTCGGTGAGCGGTTGCAGTGGGTAGTCCGTTATCAGGGCGGCAACAACGCCGGTCACACGGTGGTGCTCCCCAACGGTGACAAGTTCGCACTGCACCTGATCCCGTCCGGCATCCTCACCCCCGGTGTGAAGAACGTCATCGGCAACGGCGTCGTGGTCGATCCCGGTGTGCTGCTCGAGGAACTCGCCGGGCTGGAGGAGCGCGGCGTCGACACCTCCGGTCTGCTGCTCTCGGCCGACGCGCACCTGATCATGCCGTACCACGTGGCCATCGATAAGGTCACCGAACGCTTCCTCGGCAATCGCAAGATCGGCACCACCGGTCGCGGCATCGGCCCCTGCTACCAGGACAAGGTCGCCCGCGTCGGTGTCCGCGTGGCGGATGTGCTCGACGAGAAGATCCTCACCCAGAAGGTCGAGGCCGCACTGGAATTCAAGAACCAGGTGCTGGTGAAGATCTACAACCGCCGCGCGCTCGACCCGCAGCAGGTGGTGGACGAGGTGCTCGCGCAGGCCGAGTCGTTCAAGCACCGCATCTCCGACACCCGCCTCGAACTGAACCTGGCGCTCGAGCGCGGCGAGACGGTGCTGCTCGAGGGCTCGCAGGGCACCCTGCTCGACGTCGACCACGGCACCTATCCGTTCGTCACCTCCTCGAACCCGACCGCGGGTGGTGCCGCGGTGGGTTCGGGCATCGGCCCGAACAAGATCGACACGGTGCTCGGCATCCTCAAGTGCTACACCACCCGCGTCGGCTCGGGCCCCTTCCCGACCGAGCTGTTCGACAACTTCGGTGAGTTCCTGGCCAAGAACGGCGGCGAGGTGGGTGTCACCACCGGTCGCGCCCGCCGCTGCGGTTGGTTCGACGCGGTGATCAGCCGGTACGCCACCCGCGTCAACGGTGTCACCGACTACTTCCTCACCAAGCTGGACGTGCTGTCCGGTCTGGACACGGTGCCGATCTGCGTGGCGTACGAGATCGACGGCGAGCGGGTCGAGCAGATGCCGACCACACAGACCGAGTTCCACCACGCCAAGCCGATCTATGAGGAGATGCCCGGGTGGTGGGAGGACATCTCCGCCGCTCGCACCTTCGAGGATCTGCCCGCGAACGCGCAGGCGTATGTGCTTCGGCTGGAAGAGCTTTCGGGTGCGCGGATCTCGTGCATCGGGGTTGGTCCGGGGCGTGACCAGACGATCGTTCGACACGACGTGCTGGCTTGAGTTCGGTTTGAGGGGTCCGGCGCCACTTCGGTGGTGCCGGACCTTTTTGTGTTGCGCCCAAATGGTATTGGGCTGTGTTTGTT
>NZ_BDBE01000014.1 GCF_001612825.1 Nocardia caishijiensis NBRC 108228
GGTGGCGGACTCGGGTGGTGTCACGTGGGCTGGGAGTGCGGTAGGTGGTGGGCTCGGGTGGTGCCATGTGGGCTGGGAGTTGGTTCGGAAGTGGCTGGGTGGGTAGGTGTGCGCCTTCTCGGGCCGTGCGCGTTGAAGGGTAGGGCGCGCGGGCGTGTGGCGGAGTGCGGTTATGTGGGGTAGCTATCGATTTGAGCATCCCTGCGGCTAACGTTATGGTCGCTGCGGCACGCGGGGACGTGTCGCTTCTTCTAGCTTGTGAGTGGGTGTTCGGCGTGGTGCGTCGGTGTGATGGTGTGTGGGAATCGGCGGGGCGGATGTCTGCTCGGGCGGTCGCGGGCGTGTTGCCGATGGCGATCGCGGTGGCCTGTGCGAGTGTCGCGCTCGCTGTGCCGCAGCCGGGCGTGACCGATGAGGTGCCGGTGCAGCCGGGGGTGAACACACCTGCCGACGAAGGACGGTCCGATCTCGGCGCCTTCGACGGGCAGGATTCGCTCGCCCACCTGGCCCCCGAACCGCAGGAAACGCGGCCGGTGCCCGAGTACACCACGCCGCCGCCGCCCGTGGTGATCGAGGAACTGCACCTCCCGGAGCCGGTCGAGCCTGTCGCCCCGATCGCTCCGCCCGCTCGTACCCTGCGCGTCGGCGACTTCACCACCCCGGCCCCGGACGAACTTCCGGCCGAGATCCTCGACGGTGTGAACACCGCCGCCGCCGACGTTGAAGCGGCCATCGCCACCCAGGGTCGGTCCATCGGTATCAACCCCAGCCGGTCCGACAAGATCGCCGCCGCGACGGTCGGTGGGGCGCTGGCGGGCGCCGCCCTCGTTGGTGTCCCGGCGGCCGCCGTCGGCGCGGTCGGTGGTGGGCTCGCCGGTGCCGCTGTCGGCGCGGGTGCGGGCTTCGTGGTCGGCGCTGTCACCACCGGCACCGCAGGCGCGATCATCGCCGCCGCGTCGGCGGTCCCCACCGGAGGCATCGGCGCCGTGGTCGCGCTCGGCACGGCTGCTGCCGCCACCGCCGCGTCCACCGGTGCGGGCGCAGCGATCGGGGCGGGCGTCGGCGCGGCCGCGGGCGCCGCAGTTCTCGGCATTCCCGCCGCGGCCGCCGGTGCGGTCGCGGGCGGCATCGCGGGCAGCAGCTACGGCGCCACCATCTGACACACCATCGGCGGAGGACTGTGGCCAGGTGTCCGTTCTCCGGCGCACCTGTGGTGCTCGCCGCTGGCGGGAGTAGCGTCGGGAATGGTTCGGATGGAGGTGGCTGATGGTGCGCACGATGATGGTGGCGGGGGTGCTCGCGGTGGGTGTGCTCACCGGGTGTTCGACGCCTGAGGCGCCCGCACCGGCGCCGAGCGCGTCACCGGTGCTGTCAACCACCGCCCTGCCACCCGCCGAGACCCTCGCCCCGTCCCAGCAGCGCAACCAGCGCATCCGAGGAATGCTGTATACGGCCGGGTGCGTCAGCAACGCCTGCGTACAGACCTACTTCGCCTGCATGGACGGCTATCTGGCAGGCGACCCGTGCCAGTTCTTCCGGGACCACCCACCGCCGTCCTGACGCGCGGGGGTGAGTGTCGACAAGGCGGCGATCGTGGTGTCGGCTACCGGCGACGAGATCACTGTGCGCGTGTGAGGAATTCGCCGATGGCCGGGGCGAGCACCGAGATCTTCGGGTTGTGGCTCACGCCGGGGAGCTCGGCGAACTCGGCGTTCGGCACCACCTCGGCGGCGGCCTTCGCGCCCTTGGTGAGCAGGGGTGCGGTGCGTTCGCCCGCGAGGACGAGGACCGGAACGGAGATGCCGCCCCATTCGGCGGCGTCGAGCTTGTGCCCACGCATGTAGGGCTTCATCACGGCCCAGTCGTGCGCGGTCGAATTCGACGTGGCCGCAAGCTGTTTCCAGAACGGCGTCACCCGCATCACGGCCACCATCAGCGCGGGCATCCCCATCGCCTTGGTCATGTAGTAGCGAACGGTCTTGTCGCGCTTGCGGTCCGCGATCAACGAGTGCAGCTTGGTTTCCAGATCCTTCGGCGGCACATGATGTTTCGCGTCGACCACGAACGGCGGCTCGAACGCGACCACCTCGGTGACACCGGGGATCTCCCGCGCCGCGAGCAGGGCGAGGGCCGCGCCCGACGACCATCCGAACAGCGCCGCCTTCCCGCCCGCCGCCTCGACGAGCGCGGCGATGTCGGCGATCTCGTTCGCCACGTCGTACACGCCGGGGGAGTCGGTGCTGTCACCGCGTCCGCGCCGGTCGTAGTTGAGTACCGTCAGGTCGTAGCCGTCGGCCAGCGTCTCGGCGAGTTCGGTCATGGTCTTGAATTCGCGGAAACTGAAGGCGCCACCGATCAGGACGACCGTCCCCGCGGTCCCGTCGCCGACCCGGTCGTAGGCGATCGTGGTGCCGTCGGCCGACGTCACAGTCTGCATGGTGTTTCCTCTCGATAGCTGACCACCGCAGTGCGACGGTACGCGACGCCCCACCTGCGGCCTCGCACCGCCGGTCGGGGTGTTCTCGTCGGTTCAGACGACCCGAACCGAGGGAATTCATCGCTCAGAAAAGCATCGGTTCGCCGAATCCGGGCGTGCGCTCGATCTCGAGCAGTCGCGCCTTGGTGCCGATCCCACCGGGCGCGGAGAAGCCGTGCAGCGCGTGGTCGGCGGCGAGCACCCGGTGGCAGGGGATGATGAGCGGAATCGGGTTGCGCCCCAACGCTTGTCCCACGGCCTGGGCCGATCCGGGCGCACCGATCCTGGTGGCGATGTCGCCGTAGCTGAGTGTGTGGCCGGGGTCGATGTCGCGGGTCACCGCGTAGACGGCGCGGTGGAATTCGGGCACACCGGGCAGATCCACGTCGATCCAGCGCAGCGCGTCGACCGTGCCTGCCAGGTGCGCCCGGACCCCGGCGATGGCCGCGACGATCGCGGGCCCCGGCTCGCCTTCGGCCACGGGCTGCCCGCCGAAGGGTCGGGTGATGCGAGCCAACGTCTGCTCCTCGCTGGCCTCGGGCAGTTGGAACCGGACGACGGTGTCGTCGCGCCAGGCGACGGCGCACAGCCCGATGGCGGTGTCGAAGAGGGCCGCGACCACGGAGTCGGTCCGCGTCGAGTCAGCTCCGGAACTCATGAGCACAGTGTGCGCCGCCCCGGTGACAGGTTTCGTCCCGGCCCGCCGCTCAGGCGGCGAGACGGCCACGCTGCGGTGCCGGGGCCAGTCCAGTTTTCGGCGACTGGACTGGTGGTTCGGAATTGTCCAGTCCTCGGCTGCGGATGGCTTCGAGATCCCGATATTGCCGCTGCTGGTCGTAGGTGCCGAATGCCCGGTCATGTGGTGATTCCTGGAACGGCCAGAACGGAAGTTCGCCCTCTTTGGGGGCGAAATGGTAGACGGCCCAGCCGACGGCGAGGGCGGTGGCGAGAGCGAGGAAAGTGGTCATGTCCTCAGAATCGACCTACTGGCCTTGTCAATAAATATCCACTTACGGAATACTGGACTTTATGGCGACAAGAGTGATCGGCGCGGCCGGATTGGCCCGCGACCTGGGTCGGTGGCGCGACCCCGAGACCGACGGCGACGAGCGTCGCCCCCACCGGCCCGCGTACCTGGCGCTGGCCGAGGCCATCCGGCTGCTGATCCACGACGGACGGGCCCCGCTCGGTGTCGCGCTCCCGAGCGAGCGCGATCTGGCGGCCACTCTCGGCGTCAGCCGCACCACCATCACCTCCACCTACTCGCTGCTGCGCGAGCACGGCTACCTCATCAGCAGGCAGGGTTCGCGCAGCACGGTCGCGCTGCCGCCGAGCATCCAGCACGACGGCGCCCGTCCCGCCCGCGGCATCATGGCCCTGATGGCACAGCCGGAACTGCCGACCATCGACATGACCTACGCCGCCATGTCCGCACCGCCGGAGCTACACGACGCGTATTCGGTCGCACTGCAAGGGATTCCGGCCTACCTCGGCACGCACGGCATGGACCCCGTCGGTGTGCTCGCGCTGCGCGAGGCGCTGGCCCGCCGCTACACCGCGCGCGGCCTGCCAACCGAACCCGACCAGATCCTGGTGACTCTCGGTGCGCAACACGGACTCCGGCTGCTGCTCAACGTGCTCACCTCACCGGCGGCCCGCGTCCTGATCGACCACCCGTCCTACCCGAACGCGATCGAGGCGATCCGCGATGTCGGCGCACGTCCGATCCCGGTCCCGCTGCGTCCCGAATTCCCCCGTGCCGGTTGGGATCTCGAAGGGTTGCGCAGCACCGCACGGCAGACGGCGGCCACCCTGGCCTACCTCGTCCCCGACTTCAACAACCCCACCGGCCTGCTGCTCGACGCCGACGGCCGCGCCGAACTGGCCGCCATCGCCCGCGACACGAGAATGACCATCGTCGTCGACGAGTCGATGCGCGACCTGAACCTCTCCGACGACGAAATGCCCCCGCCCGTAGCGGCTTTCGCGAAGGGATCGGAGATCATCACGATCGGTTCGGCGTCCAAGTCGTTCTGGGGCGGTCTGCGCGTGGGCTGGGTGCGCACCAATCAGGCGCTCATCACCAAGCTGCTCGGCATCCGCGCCACCGTCGACCTCGGCACCCCGGTCATGGATCAGCTGGCCACCGTCCACCTGCTGGAGAACGCCGAACCCATCCTCGACCGGCGCCGCGCCCAGCTCCGCGCTCAGCGCGCCACCCTGCTCGAGGCCGTGGCCGAGGAACTGCCCGACTGGCACATCGCGCCGGGCGCGGGCGGCATGTCGGTGTGGGCGCAGCTGCCGAGCCCGGTGTCGACCGCGCTGGCCGCCACCGCGCCCAACCACGGCGTCTTGCTCGCCGCTGGACCACGTTTCGGCGTGCAGGGCGCGTTCGAACGGTTCATCCGACTGCCGTTCACGCACCCCGAAGCCGACCTGCGGCTGGCCGTGAAGTCGGTGGCCGCCGCCTACACCGCGCTCACGCCGCGTGCCGCCGACCCACTCCAGCCGCTCACCTGCTACTGAGCCCAGACGTCCTCGATCGGCGTCGCCGCGCTCGGCGGCGGCGTCGGGGTGCCGCCCTGGGTGCGGGAGAAGCGCGGCGCGGGCGCGTGCTGCACCACGTCCTCGATCTCGACCAGGCCGCCGCGGGCGGCGATGTGCTCGTTCGCGGTGGCCTCGGTGAAGGTGAGCACCGGCGTGGTGCAGGCGTCGGTGCCCTCGAAGATCGCGGTCCACTCGTCGCGGGTCTTGGACTTGAACTTCTCGGTGAACAGCTTGCGCAACTGCTCCTGGCCGTCCGGGTCGAGCTGCTGCGGCAGGCCCTCCGGGTCGACCCCGAGCCCGGCCAGCAGCTGCTCGTAGAACTGCGGCTCGATCGCGCCGACCGCCATGTACTTGCCGTCGGCGGTCTCGTAGGTGTCGTAGAACGCCATGCCGGTATCGAGCAGGTTCTCGCCGCGTTCGTCGGACCACAGGCCCACGCCGCGCATACCCCACACGAAGTGCGAAAGGGCGAGTGCGCCATCGACCATCGCCGCGTCGATCACCTGGCCCTTGCCCGAGGTCGCACGCTCGACCAGTGCGGCGAGCACGCCGGTCACCAGGAACATCGAGCCGCCACCGAAGTCGCCGACCATGTTCAGCGGCGGCACCGGCCGCTCACCCTTGCGCCCGATGGCGTTGAGCACGCCGGTGAGCGAGATGTAGTTGATGTCGTGGCCCGCGCGCTCGGCCATCGGCCCGTACTGGCCCCAGCCGGTCATCCGGCCGTAGATCAGGCGCGGGTTGCGTGCCAGCGCGTCGTCGGGGCCCAGGCCCATCCGCTCGGTGACGCCGGGGCGGAACCCCTCGAGCAGTACGTCGGCCTTCTCGACCAGGTCGAGCACCTTGGCGACGTCGTCGGGGTTCTTGAGGTCGGCCTCGACGATGGTGCGGCCACGCCACTGCGGGCGCTCGATGAAGCCGGGCAGCTGCCTCGGCCGCTGCACCCGCACCACGTCGGCGCCGAGATCGGCCAGTAGCAGGGCGGCGTGCGGGCCGGGGCCGATACCGGCCAGCTCGATGACCTTGATGCCCGCGAGGGGGCCCTGACCGGTGGTGCTCACGTGGTGACCTCATTCGTCGACGAACGGTATTGACAATCCGACAATAGCGTCGGGGTGGCGGCACCGGTAGACCATGCGCGAGAATTCGCCCGGCGCGACTCGGCGCGATATGGGAGGAACCCGGCAGTGAGCGTATGGGGTGAGGTCCTCGTCGGCCTCGTCATTCTGATCGGCATCATCGGCGTGATCGTGCCCATCCTGCCCGGGGTGATCCTGATCTTCGGGGCCGTGGCGGTGTGGGCGTTCCTCACCGGCGGCGCGGGGGCGTGGACGGTGTTCGCCATCGCCTCGGTGGCCCTGGTGCTGTCCGGGATCGTCAAGTACACCTGGCCGGGACGACGGATGCGGGAAGCGGGCGTGTCGAACCGGGCGTTGCTCGTCGGTGGCGTGTTCGGGATCGTCGGGTTCTTCGTGATCCCGGTGGTCGGGTTGTTCGTCGGGTTCGTGCTCGGGGTGTACGTGGCCGAGTTGCATCGGTTGAAGACGCATGAATCCGCGTGGCCCGCGACGGTGCACGCGGTCAAGGGAGTGGGACTGTCCATGCTTGTGGAGCTGTTCGGTGCGTTGGTGGCAGCAGGGGTGTGGCTCGGCGGAGCTGTGTTCGTCTGAGTGGCGCCGTCTCGTACGGGAGCAGCTCAGGGGCTTTCGATGACCGGGAGCGGGCGGGTTCGGTCCTCGGGTGCGCTCGGGAGTATCGGGCGCGGGAGGGGCAAGGTCGGGTTGTCGTGGGCGGTGAGCGGATCCGGGGCTGGTCTGCTCCGCGGGGGGAGGCGGTAGCACTCGCGGGCGTTGTCCTCCAGGACGGCGTGCATGTCGGTGCCGACGACCTGGCAGATCAGATCGATGTCGGTGTCCTCGAACGGACGACCCGCGCGGGTGCCTGGCAGGTCGGAGCCGAACATCAGGGCACGGGGATTCACGGTGTGGATGCGGCGCAGGGTTTCGGCGACATCCATGTCCACGCGGCCGAAGCCAGTGGCCTTCACCTTGGCACCGCGATCGACCAGATCGAGCAGGTACGGCAGGCCCTCGGCGGACATGCCGAGATGGTCGATGGACAGGGCGGGCAGTTTGGAGATCACCGGCTGCAACGACGCGAGCATCTGGCCGTCGATGTAGAGCTCCACATGCCATCCGGCCAGCTCGTGGGCGCGCAGAGCCTGCACGGTCATCTGGGTGATGTCGGCGGCGGCGCGTTTGAGATTGAAGCGGATCGCGCGGACGCCCGCTCGGTCGAGATCGAGGATCTCCTCGTCCCCGGCGTCCAGATCCAGTCGGGTGACGCCGACCCACTCGGGGCCGAGTTCGGCCAGGGCGGCCTTCAGATACGACTGGTCGGTGCCCTGGAATGATGCGCTGACCACAGCTCCGCCGTGAACATCGAAGTGTGCCATGCGGTTTCGATAATCGGGGATCGTATAGGGCTCGGGCAGGTAGCCCTCGTTCTCGATCAGCGGGAACCGCGGATCGATGATGTGAACATGCGCGTCGAACACTGATACAGGATGCCTCATCTTTGGGGTGTGGGCTTCAGTGAGTGGGTTGCGGGGGTGAGAGTGATGCGCCCATAGAGGTATTGGGCTGTGTTTTT
>NZ_BDBE01000015.1 GCF_001612825.1 Nocardia caishijiensis NBRC 108228
GACTCGAGTGGTGCCGGGTGGCTGGTAGTGCGGCAGGTTGCGGACTCGAGTGATGCTGTGAGGCCGGGAATGCGGCAGGTTGCGGACTCGAGTGATGCGTGGGCTGGAAAGTTGGTATGTGGCGGATCGAGTGATGCCGTGGGCTGGTGCGGCAGGTTGCGGGCCTGAGTGAGCCGTGGGCTGGTGGGGCAGGTTGCGGGCCTGAGTGAGCCGTGGGCTGGTGGGGCAGGTTGCGGGCCTGAGTGAGCCGTGGGCTGGTGGGGCAGGTTGCGGGCCCGAGTGAGCCGTGGGGCTGGGTGTGCCGCAGGTTGCGGACGCGAGTGGTGCCACGTGGGCTGTGGGAATGCGGTAGATGGCGGTCTCGGGTAGCGCCATGTGGCTGGCAGCGCGGTGGCGGGCACAGGTGATGCCGCGCGGCTAAGGAGTGCTCTGGGACCAGGTCAACTGCTCACCACGCAGTAGTGGCGGCATCGGTCGGGTAACTCCCGCCGGCACAGCGTGGTGGTCGACTGTCCAAGACTGCGGAAGGCCGTGGACCCGCGTGATTCCTGGTGGGGCGCGTGGCAAGCGGCGAGCTTTGGTGTACCGCGAGGTCGGGGTGCGGCAGGAGGCGGCGCCACGCTGGAATGGCGGTGAGGGCGGACCCGGGTGGGGCCATGTGGCCGGGAGCGAGGTCGCGGGCAGGGGTGGCGCTATGTGACCGCGAGCGGTAAGCGGCGGACTCGGGTGATACCACCTGGGCTGGAAGCGGTATGTGGCGGCCCGGGTGTGCCGGGTGGCTGGTGGTCGGTGACGGTCGACCCTGGTGGGAGAGCGCCGTTATGGCGGGGCCGGGGCACCTAGTCGCTGGGAGCCGGGGGCGGGCGGAGTCGGGGTCGAGTCCGCCCGCCGGGGCTTACGCTTTGTGGGGCTCGCTGGCGCGGAGCATGTCTTCGCGCTCGACGACCTTCACGCGTTCGCGGCCTTCGGGCTCGCCGAGGGCGCGCTCGTGGGCGTCGAGGCGGTACCAACCGGCCCAGGTGGTGAAGGGGATGCCCTTGCCCTCCAGGAACTCGGTGACGGCGTCCAGCTCCGGCTTCGGCGCGGGGGTGAAGCTCTTCGCGTCGTCGAGGAGGCAGGCGATGGTCTCGTTGGCGTCGCCCTTGGTGTGGCCGATGAGGCCGACGGGGCCGCGCTTGATCCAGCCGGTGACGTAGGTGGCGGGCATGAAGCGGTCGGCGCCCTCGGCGGCTTCGTCGGCGATCACGCGACCGGCCTCGTTGGGCACGGTGCCTGCCTGATCGTCGAACGGCAGCTGGTTGATGTTCTGCGACAGGTAGCCGACGGCGCGGTAGATGGCCTGTACGTCCCACTGCTTGAACTCGCCGGTGCCCTTGACGTTGCCGGTGCCGTCGAGCTGGGTGCGTTCGGTCTTGAGGCCGACGACCTTGCCGTTCTCGTCGCCGACGATCTCGGCGGGCGACTCGAAGAAGTGCAGGAACAGCTTGTGCGGGCGGTTGCCCTGGTCGCGGATGGCCCACTGCTCGAGGGTGTTGGCGACCATGTCGACCTGCTTGGAGTTGCGGCGCGCGGCCTCGGAACCCTCGTCGTAGTCGATGTCCTCGGGGTCGACGATCACCTCGATGGTCGGCGAGTGGTCGAGTTCGCGCAGCTCGAGGGGGGTGAACTTGGCCTGCGCGGGACCGCGACGCCCGAAGACGTGCACCTCGACGGCCTTGTTCTCCTTGAGACCCTTGTAGACGTTCGGCGGGATCTCGGTGGGCAGCAGTTCGTCGCCGGTCTTGGCGAGCACGCGCGCCACGTCGAGGGCCACGTTGCCGACGCCGAGCACGGCGACCTTCTCGGCATCCAGCGGCCACGAGCGCGGCACGTCGGGGTGTCCGTCGTACCAGGAGACGAAGTCGGCGGCACCGTAGGAACCGTCGAGGTCGATGCCGGGGATCGGCAGCGCGCGGTCGGCGTTGGCGCCGGTGGAGAAGATCACGGCGTCGTAGAACTGACGCAGGTCGTCGAGGGTGATGTCGGTGCCGTAGTCGATGTTGCCGAGCAGGCGCACCTGATCCTTGTCGAGCACCTTGTGCAGGGCGGTGATGATGCCCTTGATGCGCGGGTGATCGGGCGCGACGCCGTAGCGGATGAGACCGAAGGGCGCGGGCATGCGCTCGTAGAGGTCGATGCTGACCTCGGCGTCGGACTTCATCAACGCGTCGGCGGCGTAGATACCGGCCGGTCCCGCACCCACGATCGCGATGCGAAGCGGGCGAGTCGCTGTCTGTTCGGTCATTGTCTACGCGCACCCTTTGGTCGAGAAACGATGTGACGGCGTCAACTTAGCTTAGGCTAAGTCGGAAACCGGCTACCGGCCGCTGCCGTCCTCGTCGGCGGCAGGCCGTAATCAACGCGATTCTAGCTGCGGTGTTGCGGCAACCCGGCGCGCGGTGTAGCTGTCCGGCCCGGGTCTGTCAGGATTACCACATGAGCGAGGAGCAAACAGGCTCGGACGATCAGCCCATCGAGGTCGATCAGACCGACAAGCGGTCCATCGTCCCGTTCGTCGCGGCCGCGGTGATCGCGGTCGTCGTGCTCATCAGCATCGTCGTCGGCGGACTGCTCGCGCCCGCTGAGAAAAATGTCACAGAGGCCGACCGGCTCGCGGCCGCCGTCACCAACTATATCGACGCGCGCTCGCGCACCGACCAGCGTCCGCCGCCGGGGGTGGCGTGCCCCGGTTTCGACGAGGCGAAATCCGGCCTCACCGACCGGCTCGGCGGCCCGGAATCTGCGGCGACGATCGACAAGAAGGGCTTTTCCAACGCCACCGTCAACGGCAACCGGGGCAAGATCGACGCCACGGTTTCGGTCGGCGGCCAGTCGACGTCGAGCACCTGGAATCTCACCCGGGTCGACGGCACCTGGCTGGTGTGCACGCCCTGAGGGGTTTGACACGGTGACCAGTGCCGGGGCAATCTCAGATCGCAAGGTCATGAGTACCAGCGCCAAGCCCCGGCTCGCTGGTCGGCAACCCTCCTCCGCGGTGGGGTGCTCCGGGTGACGACCTGGCCGTGTGCTGGAAAACCGCCACGGCAAGAGCGGATTCACGCAGGAGGATCGACATGAGTTACGCCGGCGACATCACCCCTGAGAAGGCGTGGGAAATCCTGACCGAGCACCCCGACGCGGTGCTTGTCGACGTGCGCACCGAAGGCGAGTGGGCGCAGATCGGCATTCCCGACACCAGCTCCATCGAACGTCCCGCGCACTTCATCGAGTGGGTCGACGGCACCGGCGCGCGCAACCCGCGCTTCGGTGCGCAACTCGAACAGGTCCTCGCCGACCGCCCGGCCGACGCCCCCGTGGTGTTCCTGTGTCGCTCGGGTCAGCGCTCGGCGCACGCGGCGACGGTGGCCACCTCGGCGGGGATCACCCCGTCCTACAACGTGCTCGACGGTTTCGAGGGCGGCCTCGACGCGTTCGGGCAGCGCGGCAGCACCGGCTGGCGCGCCGTCGGCCTGCCGTGGCGCCAGGCATAAGGAGACTCGCATGATCACCGGTGGTTCCTTCGACAAGCCGCTGCCCGAAGGCGTCGGTCCCGCCACCCTGGGTGTGCGCGGTGGCCTGCGTCGTTCCGGATTCGACGAGACGTCCGAGGCGCTGTACCTGACTTCCGGCTTCGTCTACGAGAGCGCCGAGGCCGCCGAGGCCGCGTTCACCGGCGACGTGGAGCACTTCGTCTACTCGCGCTTCGGCAACCCGACGGTGGCCATGTTCGAGGAGCGCATCCGCCTGCTCGACGGCGCCGAGGCCGCGTTCGCGACCGCTTCGGGAATGTCGGCGGTCTTCACCGCGCTCGGCGCCTTGCTGAAGGCGGGCGACCGGCTCGTCGCCGCGCGCAGCCTGTTCGGTTCCTGCTTCGTGGTGTGCAACGAGATCCTGCCGCGCTGGGGCATCGAGACCGTCTTCGTCGACGGCGACGACCTCGACCAGTGGGAGCAGGCCCTGTCCGTGCCCACCCAGGCCGTCTTCTTCGAAACCCCCGCCAACCCGATGCAAACCCTCGTCGACGTGCGCAAGGTCAGCGAACTGGCCCATGCCGCAGGCGCGAAAGTGGTGCTGGACAACGTCTTCGCCACTCCGCTGCTGCAACGCGGTTTCGAGCTAGGCGCCGACGTGGTGGTCTATTCCGGCACCAAGCACATCGACGGCCAGGGCCGCGTCCTCGGCGGCGCCATCCTCGGCGCCAAGGACTACATCGATGGTCCGGTGAAAACCCTGATGCGCCATACCGGTCCGGCCCTGAGCCCGTTCAACGCCTGGACCTTGCTCAAGGGCTTGGAGACGATGCCGCTGCGCGTGCGTCAATCCACCGAATCGGCGCTGAAGGTCGCCGAATTCCTGGAGTCGAACAAGTCGGTCGAATGGGTGAAATACCCCTTCCTGCAGTCCCATCCGCAGCACGCTCTCGCCAAGGAGCAGATGACCGGCGGCGGCACCGTCGTGACCTTCGCCCTGCACGGCGACGACGGCAAGAAGCGCGCCTTCGAGGTCCTCAACCGCCTGCGCATCATCGACATCTCCAACAACCTCGGCGACGCCAAAACGATGATCACCCACCCCGCCACCACCACCCACCGAGCCATGGGCCCCGAAGGCCGCGCCTCCATCGGCCTCTCCGACGGCGTGGTCCGCATCTCGGTTGGTCTGGAAGACATCGAAGACCTCCTGGGCGACCTCGACCACGCGTTGAGCTGAGCCCGCTCGAACGGTGTCGACACCTCGACACCGAGTTGTCGGCGTCCGTATCGGACTGCTCGAGAACCGGGCGCCCTCCCGGCGCATAGCTGCGAGAGCGACCTCACCACTCGCCCTTGTCCGTCTCGAGCAGCTCATCGACGGCATCTGCCGTTCTGAGCGTATGCCTGGGGGTCGCGCTTGTATCGGCGGCACCGGCCACCTTGCGTGGGATGATCTGCGTCGAGGAGACGGCAGGCACGATGAAACCGATCCGGTGGTTGTGACGGGTCAGCTCATAGACTTCGCCCGCTTCGACGTCGGCCACCACGGTGGGCAGGTGCTGCCCGAGCTCGTCGGCGCTGATCGATTTCATGTCTCCAAGTTAGGCGTTCGCCTCAGCCCGCCGGATCAGCGAGTCCAAGTCCAGCGGCCGTCGCGTGTCGCCAGGCTAGGCTCGTTGAGTGAGCTCTGGGGGAGTGTCGCGACCTGTGACCGTTTTCTATCCATCCGCGCTGCGATCAGCGGCGATGGTGGTGGGGTCGGTGATCTTCGTCGCGATCGGCGTGTGGGTTGTGTCGAGCGATGATGTGCCCTTGGTGCCGTTGGTCGCGGGCATCGTAGGGATCCCGATGTTCTCCGCTGCCGGAGTCTTCTTTCTCGGACGATTGATCCGGCGGCGGCCGGAATTGGTCTTGTCCGACGCCGGGCTTGTGCATCGGCAGAGCGGATCGCTGGCGTGGCACGAGGTGGCCCATGCGAGAGTCTTCGTCCAGCGGCCCTCGGCGGGGTCCAAGGTGCGCTATGTCCAGATCGGTCTGCGTGATCCACAGGCTTACTACGCACGCAGCTCATGGTGGTTGCGGCTGATGGTGAAGGCCAACAACAAGCTCGGCTACGGCGATCTGAACCTGGCGGAATCCATGCTCGGCGCCTCGGCCGAAGAGGTTATCCGTGCGATGCGCCGTCACTACCCTGAGCTGGTTGTCGTCCCCTAGTCAGGCGCCGCCGGATTCGGGTCCGTTGTGCCGGGCACCACCATCGGGGGTGCCCGGCCGGATCGGCTCAGACCTTGTCCACCTCACCGTTGGACAACGCCTTCTGCAGGGAGTTGAAGACGGTCAAGCCCTGGCCGACCATCCCGTTGACCAGTTCGCTCACCCCGTCGGGCCCGTTGAGAACGGTGAGATTCGCGTTGGCGAGACCGTGCGAGGCCTGGCGGACGATCTCGGGAAGCTGCTCGATGAGCAACTGGTCCAGGGCGATGCGGTTGTTGGACGCCGCGGCCTCGGCCTGGATGCGGGTGCGGTCGGCTTCCGCCTCGGCGAGGATGCGGACCCGTTCCGCCTCGGCGAGTGCGGGTTTCACGACTTCGGCCTGAAGTTCCTGCTCGCGCAGTTCGGCGTTCTTGCGGGCCTGTTCGGCCTGCGCGGTGAGCACTTCCTGCCGGGCGACGGCGTCGGCGAGCGGACCCGCCTGCGCCGCTTCGGCATTGGCCTTGTCGATGTCGCGCTGGTACTGCGCCTTGAGCAGTGAGGTCTCGCGTTCGTATTCGGCGCGGCGGCGCAGCGATTCCTGTTCGGCCTCGGCGGCGCGCTGAGCGGCCTGAGCCTGGGCGATCTGGGCGTCGCGCTGCACGGCCGCGTTGTGCGGGGCGGCGAGGGCCTCGATGTAGCCGAGGTTGCCGTCGTCGATGGACTGGATCTGGAACGAATCGACCCACAGGCCGATATTGCTCATCTCCACCTTCGACGCGATGAGCACCTCGTCGGCCAGCTTCTGGCGTTCGCGGATGATCTCCTCGACAGTCATCGAGCCGACGATCGAGCGTAGGTGACCGGAGAAGATGCGGCCCGTGAGCACCGACATCTCCTTCTCCTGCTCGGACAGAAACCGTTGCGCCGCATTGACGATCGACTGGGTGTCGTTGGCCACCTTGAACGCGATCACCGCCCGCACGTCGAGCTGGATCGCCTGCTTGGTGACGCAGCGTTCCCGGATCTCGGATTCGAACATGGCCAGCGACAGGTAGCTGACCTTGCGGAACAGCGGAATCACCCAGGTGCCGCGACCGATGATCACCTTGAACGGCGCGTTGTCCTTGACCTTGGCGCCACTGACCAGCATCGCCTCGTCGGGATCAGGAACGTGATAGCCCAGCATCTGAGCCTCCCTTGCTTTCAGTTGTCTTACGGCTGTCGCGGTGTGAGCGGTATCCACGGAACGACATCGACGAGCCTGCCCGGACGCACCGCGACGATCAGTACGGTGGCGCCCGCCTCGATCGGTTCCTCGGCGCAGGCGAGATACAGCTCGGTGCCGCCTCGAATGGCGACGAGTACTTCGCCGAGTGCCCCGGCGGCACGGATCGGTGAGGTGATGGTGCCGGTCAGCCCCTGCACCGGGTCGGTCATCGTGGCGAACTCCCTTGTCTCGCACCCGTTGTGCGTCAGCCTACGGAGCGGCGCCTGTCAGCGGCTAGCAAGATTCTTATTGACAGTATGCTGTCAATAATGACAGCATACTGTCATGACAAAGAAGACAGTTCACGTAGCCGTGTACGACACCCTGTCCGACTGGGAAGTCGGCGCGGCGACGGTCAACATCGCCGACGACTCCTGGCACCGCGAACCGGGGCGCTTCGAGGTGGCGACGGTCGGGCTCACGACCGCGCCCGTCACCACCGCCGGACGCCTGCGGGTCACCCCCGACCTGGCCCTGGCCGACATCGACCCCGCCGACAGTGCGATGCTGATCCTGCCCGGCGCCGACCTGTGGGACGCGGGCGACGACCTCGCGCCCTTCGCCCGCGCGGCACGCGCGTTTCTCGCGGCGGGCGTACCTGTCGCGGCGATCTGTGGTGCCACCCTCGGACTCGCGAAGGAGGGTCTGCTCGACGCTCGTCCGCACACCAGCAACGCCGCCGAATACCTTGCCTCCAGCGGCTATTCGGGTGCGGCGCACTATGTCGATGCCGCGGCGGTGACCGACGGTGACCTCATCACCGCCGACGCCATGTCCCCGTTCGAGTTCGCGCGCGAGATCTTCGCCCGCCTCGATCTCTTCGAACCGCAGGTACTCGACGCCTGGTATCAACTGTTCGGGCACAAGGACCCCAGCGCGTACTACGCGCTCGCCGAAAACGTGGGCGGGCAAGCGGATTGAACGCCGAACAGCGGCTCCTCGACGCAGCCGCGCTAACCGTCTACCGCCTCAACGGCCAATTCCTCGCTCTCGGTGACGAATTGGCGTCCCCGGCGGGAATCTCGGTGGCCTGGTGGCAGGTGATGGCCGCGGTGGAACATCAACCGCAACCGGTCGCCGGGATCGCCCGCGCCATCGGCATCACCCGGCAGAGCGTGCAGCGGGTGGCCGATATCCTGGTCGACAAGGGACTGTGCGAATACCGGCCGAACCCGGCACACAAACGGGCCAAACTGGTCGCGATCAGCGAGCAGGGCGAGGCCGCTATCCGCCGCATCGACCCACAGCACGAAGTCCTGGCCCGCCGCCTCGCCGCCGCCCTCGGCCCCGCCGACTTCGCCGCAACCGTCGACACCCTCACCCGGTTGGCCGCGGCGCTGGACTCGATCAGCTCGGAGACACCCGTGGACTGACGACGCCATCGACCACCCCGATCGCCCGAACCTCGTGCGCCGTCTCGGGGTTCACAGCTCCACGAACGGCGTGCGAGTGCGATTGAGCAGGTCGGCGACCGAATCGACCACCAGGGTCGGCCGGAAGGGGTACTTCTCGACCGAGGTCTTGGTGGAGATGCCAGAGGTGACGAGGACCGTCCGCATACCCGCCTCGAGACCCGCGATCACATCGGTATCCATCCGGTCGCCGATCATCACCGTCGACTGCGAGTGCGCGCCGATGCGCCGCAGCGCCGAGCGCATCATCAGCGGATTCGGTTTGCCCACGTAGTAGGGGTCCTTGCCGGTGGCCCGGGTGATCAGGGCGGCCACCGACCCCGTGGCGGGCAGCACCCCGTCGCGGGAGGGGCCGGTGGCGTCGGGGTTGGTGGCGATGAACTTCGCGCCACGGTCGACCAAGCGGATCGCCGTGGTGATGGCCTCGAACGAGTAGGTACGGGTCTCGCCGAGCACCACGTAGTCGGGGTCGCTGTCGGTGAGGACGTAGCCGATCTCGTGCAATGCCGTGGTCAGTCCCGATTCACCGACCACGTATGCGGTGCCGTTGGGGCGCTGGTCGTCGAGGAAGGTGGCGGTGGCCAGCGCCGAGGTCCAGATCGACTCCTCGGGGATGTCGAGGCCGGTGTGGCGCAGTCGGGCCTGCAGATCACGCGGGGTCCGGATCGAGTTGTTGGTCAACACGAGGAACGGGATCTCGTTCTCGCGCAGTTCGGCCAGGAACTCGTCGGCACCCGGGATCAACTGGTCCTCGTGCACCAGTACGCCGTCCATATCGGTCAGATACGACAAGATCTGCTCATCCTTGGCGGTCACCAGCTAATCATCCGCTAAAACCGGGCGCGGTGGGCGACGAAACGGTGACGGTGCGAATCGCGCGCCGCGCGCTAGGGTCGAGGAGGCAGCGGTCAGCGGAGGAACAGGAGTGGCTGGAATGGTCGATCTCAAGCTCGGGTACAAGGCATCGGCGGAGCAGTTCGGACCGCGAGAGCTGGTCGAGTTGGCGGTGGCCGCCGAGCAGCACGGGCTCGACAGCGCCACCGTGAGCGATCACTTCCAGCCCTGGCGCCACAACGGCGGCCACGCCCCGTTCTCACTGGCCTGGCTCGCGGCCGCTGGCGAGCGCACCGACCGCATCATGCTCGGCACCTCCGTGCTCACCCCGACCTTCCGCTACAACCCGGCGGTGATCGCGCAGGCCTTCGCCACCTTCGGCTGCCTGTACCCGGGCCGGGTGATGCTCGGTGTCGGTACCGGTGAGGCCCTCAACGAGATCGCCACCGGATACAAGGGCGAATGGCCCGACTTCAAGGAGCGTTTCGCGCGCCTGCGTGAGGCTGTGCGCCTGATGCGTGAACTGTGGCTCGGCGACCGCGTCGACTTCGACGGGGAGTACTACCACACCGTCGGCGCCTCGATCTACGACGTGCCCAAGGACGGCATCCCGGTCTACATCGCGGCGGGCGGTCCGGTGGTCGCCAGGTACGCGGGCCGCGCGGGCGACGGTTTCATCTGCACCTCCGGCAAGGGCATGGACCTCTACACCGAGAAGTTGCTGCCCGCCGTCGCCGAGGGCGCGGCCAAGGCCGAGCGTGATCTGTCCGCGATCGACAAGATGATCGAGATCAAGATCTCCTACGACACCGATCCCGAACTCGCCCTCGAGAACACGCGCTTCTGGGCGCCGTTGTCGCTGACCCCCCAGCAGAAGCACGACATCACCGACCCGATCGAAATGGAAGCGGCCGCCGACGCGCTGCCCATCGAACAGGTCGCCAAGCGCTGGATCGTCGCGAGCGACCCCGACGAGGCCGTCGCCCAGATCAAGCCCTACCTCGACGCGGGCCTCAACCACCTGGTCTTCCACGCCCCCGGCCACGACCAGCTCCGCTTCCTCGACCTCTTCCAGCGCGACCTGGCCCCCCGCCTCCGCGCGCTGGGCTGAGCCCGCCGGACAGCTGATCACCACGCTCCGGTGGCGGCATCAGCCGAACGTCACCAGAGCATGGTGATCGACTGTCGCGGGGTCAGGCCCGGCGGAGGGCGAAGATGCGCAGGTCGCGGGTGGTTCGGTCGCGATAGGCGGCATACGCGCCGGTGATCTCGACGAAGCGGGCGAAGATCGCCTCTTTGTCGGTGTCCGGGACGAGAGTGGCCGTCACGGGAATGCGCTCGCCCGCGATCGCGACCGTCGCTTCGGGATTCGCGAGCAGGTTCGCGGTCCATGCGGGGTGCCTGGCCTGGCCGAAATTGGAGCCGACGACATAGAGGGTGTCGCCGTCGTGGACATAGAGCAGCGGCTGGGTGCGTGGCTGTCCGGATTTACGGCCGATGGTGGTCAGCAGGATCACCGGTGCGCCGATGGGCCCGAGCACGGTGTACCTGGCATCGGTGCGTTCGAGCACGGCCCGATCGAGCGGGGTCAGGGTGCGGATGAGCAGCGAGCCCGGCTTGGTCGCGGCGAAACGATTGGCGGCGCGGGACAACAGGTTCGTGCGCGAACCCCAGAGGCGATCCGGGAACTGCGGTGTCATGGGCGGACTATAACCGCGAGGATCACGCCACACCGAACCCCCGGATCGCCGCCGATTAACTAAGCTCGCGAGCATGGTCGAACCAGCGCCGTCCACCGTGTACATCGCCTCGCCCGAGGGCGACACCGGAAAATCTACGGTCGCCCTCGGTGTCCTGCAGATGTTGTGCGCCACGACAGCGCGCGTCGGAGTGTTCCGGCCGATCACCCGGTCGGCCACCGCCCCCGACTACATCCTCGAACTGCTGCTCGAGCACAGCACCGCCGACATCGGCTACGAACAGGCCGTCGGCGTCAGCTACGAGGACGTGCACCGCGACCCCGACGCCGCGATCAGCGAGATCGTGATGCGGTTCCACGATGTGGCCAAGGCCTGCGACGCGGTCGTGATCGTCGGCAGCGACTACACCGATGTCGCCAGTCCGAGCGAATTGCGCTACAACGCGCGCATCGCCGTAAACCTCGGCGCCCCGGTGCTGTTGGTGGTGCGTGGCGCCGAACGCACGCCCGCCGAGGTGAAACAGCTCGTCGAACTCTGCGAGAGCGAACTCACCGGTGAACACGCACAACTCGTCGCGGTGATCGCCAACCGCTGCGAACCCGACAGCATCGACGGAATCGCCACCGCCCTGGCCGATTTCGACGTCCCCTCGTGGACGCTGCCCGAAGTGCCGCTGCTGATGGCACCCACCATGGGCGAACTGTGCGCGGCCATCGACGGCGAAATCTACAGCGGTGACCCGGAATTGCTGCAGCGTGAGGCGCTGCGCATCATGGTCGGCGGCATGACGGCCGAGCACATCCTCGAACGACTCTCCGACGGTGTGGTGGTGATCGCCCCCGGTGACCGCTCCGACGTGTTGCTCGGTGTGATGAACGCCCATGAGGCAGCGGGCTTTCCGTCGCTGGCGGGGGTCATCATGAACGGTGGCATCCGGCCGCACCCGGCCATCGCCCGGCTGATGGAAGGGTTGCAGCCCAAGCTGCCGATCCTCACCACCGAGCTCGGCACCTACGACACCGCGAGCGCGGTGCACCGCACCCGTGGTCGCATGTGGGCGGGCAGCCCGCTCAAGGTCGACACCGCCCTCGCCCTCATGGAACAGCGCGTCGACGCGGCCGCCCTGCTCGAACGCGTCCAGGTGCCGTCCTCGACGGTGGTCACCCCACAGATGTTCGAGTACCGCCTCATCGAACGTGCCCGCTCCGACCGCAAACGCATCGTGCTGCCCGAAGGCGACGACGACCGCATCCTGCGTGCCGCCGGTCGCGTCCTGCAGCGCAAGATCGCCGACCTGACCATCCTCGGTGACGAGTCCGCCGTGCGTTCCCGCGCCGCCGAACTCGGCGTCGACATCGCCGCCGCCCAGGTACTCGACCCACGCACCTCCGGCTACCTCGACGAATTCGCCGCCGAGTACACCGAATTGCGCAAGCACAAGGGCATGAACCTCGAGCGGGCCCGCGAGACCATGGCCGACATCTCGTACTTCGGCACCATGATGGTCTACAAGGGCATCGCCGACGGCATGGTCTCCGGCGCCGCGCACACCACCGCGCACACCATCCGGCCCTCCTTCGAGATCATCAAGACCACACCCGGTGTCTCCACCGTGTCGAGCGTGTTCCTGATGTGTCTGGCCGACCGGGTGCTCGCCTACGGCGACTGCGCCGTCGTACCCGACCCCACCTCCGAACAGCTCGCCGACATCGCCGTGTCCTCGGCGGCGACGGCGGCCCGGTTCGGGATCGAGCCACGAGTGGCGATGCTGTCGTACTCGACGGGCGCATCGGGGACCGGTGCCGATGTCGACAAGGTCCGTGCCGCTACCGAATTCGTGCGCGAGCGGTCCCCGGAGCTGCCGGTCGAGGGACCCATCCAGTACGACGCGGCCATCGAGCCCGCGGTGGCAAGCGCGAAGATGCCCGATTCCGCGGTGGCGGGCAAGGCGACGGTTTTCGTCTTCCCCGATCTCAATACCGGCAACAACACCTACAAGGCGGTACAGCGCAGCGCCGGTGCCGTCGCCATCGGTCCGGTGCTGCAGGGTCTGCGCAAGCCGGTCAACGATCTGTCGCGTGGCGCACTGGTGGCCGACATCGTCAACACCGTGGCGATCACCGCCATCCAAGCGCAGGGAGACGCGAATGAGTGACCTGGTCCTGGTACTGAACTCCGGGTCGTCGTCCATCAAATACCAGCTGCTGCACGCGGATTCGGGCGAGGTGGTGGCCTCCGGTCTGGCCGAGAAGATCGGCGAGGCCCACGGTGGGCGCATCGCGCACGAGAGTGGCGGGCGCGAACTGGTGCACGACGGGCCGATCGCCGACCACCGCGACGGGTTGCGGCAGGCCTTCGAGATGTTCCGGGAGACCGGCATCGACCTGACCACGGTCGGTGTGGGGGCGGTCGGGCACCGGGTGGTGCACGGCGGCGAGGTGTTCTGGGAGCCGACCATCGTCACCGACGACGTGCTCACCACCATCCGCGACCTGTCCGAGCTCGCCCCGCTGCACAACCCCGCCAACGCCGTCGGTATCGAGTCGACCAGGGAGCTGCTGCCCGGCATCCCGCAGGTCGCCGTGTTCGACACCGCTTTCTTCCACGGCCTGCCCGATGCCGCCAAGACCTACGCGATCGATGCGAAAGTCGCTGCGGCGCACGGTATTCGCAAGTACGGTTTCCACGGCACCTCGCATCAGTACGTGTCGGAGAAGGCCGCCGAGTTCCTGGGACGCGACTACCGCGAGTTGAACCAGGTCGTGTTCCATCTCGGCAACGGTGCGTCCGCGTCGGCGATCCGCGGTGGCGTCGCGGTCGACACCACCATGGGGATGACGCCGCTCGAAGGTCTGGTGATGGGCACCCGTCCCGGCGATCTCGACCCCGGCATCGTGCCGCACCTGGTGCGGGTGGCCGACCTCGACCTGACGCAGGTGGAGCAGCTGCTCAACCGCGATTCCGGGCTCAAAGGGATGTCGGGGGTCAACGACTTCCGTGAGCTGAGCCAGCTCGTCGAAAAAGGCGACGCGGCAGCGAAATTGGCCTACGACGTCTACATTCACCGCCTGCGCCGCTACCTGGGCGCGTACCTGGTCGAGCTCGGCTCGGTCGACGTCATCGTCTTCACCGCGGGTGTCGGCGAGAACGCCGCGAACGTGCGTGCGGACGCCCTCGCCGGTCTCACGGGCCTCGGTATCGAGGTCGATCCGGGCCGCAACGAGACCCGGACGCCCGGAGTCCGCCGCATCTCCCCGGAGTTCTCCCCGGTCGAGGTCCTGGTCGTCCCAACCAACGAAGAACTCGCCATCGCCCGGGCCGCCCACGCCCTGACACGGTAACTCGCGGGAGCCAGCAGCCGCCGATCGCTCAGAACCAGGTTTTGGCGCGCAGGGAGTTGGCCAGGTCGATCAGGGCGTAGCGGTGGGTGCGGTCGGCGGCGTTGCGGGCCAGGGCGCGTAGGCCGGATTCGGTGCCGTCGCGCAGGTCGCGCTCGTCGAAGGGGCGCCCGAAGAGCTTGGCGTCCTTGCGCTTCGGGGAGTTGCCCGCCTGCAACCAGGCCAGCGCCGTGCCCTGCACCAGGGTCCGCATGAGCGTGGCGCGGTGCTCGCCGAGCGGGACGGACTGGGCGCGCGAGGCGGCCAGACGCAGCACCTGCTCGTCCAGATCCACCACGTGGGCGCTGGTGAGCAGCAGCAGAATCGCCGTCGTCTTGGCGGTGGTGAAGTGACGCGAGGCGGCCGGAACCTCGTCGAGGGCGTGCACGGCCTCACCGACCCGCCCTGCCACCGCCAACTGCCTGGCCAAGCCGAAGGCGGCACTCACCACGGCCCGGTCGGTGCGCCACACCGTGTCGTAATAGCGTTCCGCGAAGCCACGCCACTGTTCGGGCTCCGGGGAATCCCAGTGCTGCAGCACGAGTTCCGCCGTCGCGGCGAGCGCGAGCTTGGGCGCGATCTCGCCGGGCAGCACGCGAAGCACCTCCTCGAACGAGTCGAACGCGGCCTCGTAATCGAGTTCGAGCAGATGCGCCTGCCCGGCGAACCAGTCTGTGCGCCAATCGGAATCGCTCGCGACCCGCTCGAGCAGGTGCAGCACGGCGGCCGATTCGCCGAGCTCGAGCCGGGCGCGAACCTCGGCGAAAAGGAGTTCCCCGGCCAGGGTTTCCGGCGCGTTGTCGGGATCGGCCTCGGCGCGCTCGCGGGCGTCGTGCAGGGCTTCCAGAACGCGCTCGGGTTCGGGGTTCGCGGTCGCGGCGAGCAGTGGCGCCGCCGGGTCGGCCGGGTCGATCAGCGGAATAGGCAGCGCCGCGACCACTTCGCGCGAATCCAGCAGGGGAGAGCGGCCGACACCGTCGAGGTAGGCGTCGGTCTGGCTGATCAGCTCTTCGGTGCCGAAACTGGTGCGCTGTGGACTGAATACTGTGGACAGCTGGGGATGTTCGGTGTCGGTGTCCTTGGCGAGGATCTCGCGCAGCACACCGGCCAGCTGCGCCGACATCGCCCGTGCCGACGGGAAGCGCCGGTCCGGGTCGGTATCGGTCGCGGTGAGCAGGAAGCGGTGGAAGAACTCGTGGCGGGCGAGGACGGGTTCGTCGGCCGGGTCGGGGAGCCCGTCGAGGTAGCGGCCGTGCTCACTGGGCAGGTGCAGGGTGAGCGCGGCGAGCGTGCGGCCGACGGTGTAGACGTCGGAGGCGGGCGTCGGCCCGGTCCGCGCGATCTCCGGTGCCTGGAAACCCTTGGTGCCGTAAAGGTTTCCGTACGCTTCGATGGTGGCGACGGCGCCGAGGTCGATGAGCTTCACCTGGTCCTCGGTGACCATCACATTGTCGGGCTTCAGATCGTTGTAGGTGAGGCCGATCGAATGCAGGTGCTCGAGCGCGGGCAGTACCTCGAGCACATAGGCGATGGCCTCGGCGACCGGCATCCGTTCACCGTGCGGGCGGGCATCGAGGATGTCGCGCAACGACTTTCCGCCCACGTACTCCATGACGATGTAGCCGATGCTCGACCCGTCGCCCGCCGTGTGTTCGACGAAGTTGTGGATCTTGACGATGCTCGGGTGCGCCACCTCGGCCAGGAACTGCCGCTCGGCCACCGCCACAGCCTGCGCTTCGGCGTCACCCGCGTGCAACAGGCCCTTGAGCACCACCCAGCGGTCGCTGACATTGCGGTCGATCGCGAGGTAGATCCAGCCGAGCCCGCCGTGCGCGATGCAACCCTGGATCTCGTACTGTCCGGCCACCATGTCGCCCTCGTGCAGCGACGGCCGGAAATCGTAGGCGGCACCGCAGGTTCGGCACTCACCACTGCTCGACGCCGCCCGCGCCGGAGTCGACCGCCCGACCGGGTCCCCACACCGCCAGCAGAACCGCCGCCCCTCCGACACCACCGGATCGGTGAGCACCGCGTCCCGAGGATCGGCCGGAGTGACGGTCGGAATCGGCACCAATCCGGCACCCAACCGCCGCGTCGGCCGCGACCGCGCCGTCCGCACACTCCGCCCCGACCGCACCGTCGCCCCGGACCCCGATTCCACCGGCACAGCAGCGCGCTCCGCCGCCTGCGTGGCCGCCGCGGACCCCGAACTCGGCGCGCGTTCCGCCGCTTGCGTGGCTGCCGCGGCCCCCGACCTTTCGGAACTCGGCGCGCGTTCCGCCGCCTGCGTGGGCGCCGCGGACCCCGTCTTCTCGGAAGTCGGCGCACGGTGTGCTGCCTGTGTGGCTGCCGCGCCTCCCGACTCCACTGGATTCGGCGCGGGTTTCGCTGCTTGTGTGGCTGCGTACGCACCCAACTCGGCCGCACTGAACTGGTCGGTTCGCAGTTCCGCCTGCGTATCCGCGAGGTCATCCCCGGGTGCCCGGAAAGACGCCTGAGTCGCAGGAGGCTCGCCGCCATCACCTGTCAGGTACTCGGGGCGGGTTCCTGGTGGCCGATGGCTCGACTCGGTGGCGGCACCTGGTTGGTTCGGTGCCGACCTACTCGGCGCAGGAGCGGAATGCGGTTCGCCGAGTGGAAGTTTCGGGAGAGGGCGGGTTTCGTCGTCCTCGGTGGCGGGTGGCAGCGTCCAGCCGCCGGGCAGGGTGCCTGGTTCGGGGCGCTGGGTGAGGCTGGTTGGTTCGGGGCGTGGGGCGAGCTCGGGTGCCGCGTCGTCGGCGTGGGACCGATCGGACGGATCACCTCGGTCGGGTGTTGTGCTCATCGCGATCAGTCCTGGTACTTCGGGGCCGGTGGGGTCGCTTCGCCGAGCGTGGACAGCCAGCGGCGGTGGATGCGGGTCCAGGTGCCGTCGGAGCGGATGCGATCGAGGGTGGCGTTGACGAAGCGGACCAGGTCGTCGTCGCCCTTGGGGATGCCGATGCCGTAGGGCTCGGCGCTGATGCTCGCGCCGACCACCTCGGTGTAGGGGTCCTGGGCGGCGAGACCGGCGAGGATGGCGTCGTCGGTACTCACCGCGTCGACCTGGCGTTGCTGCAGGACGACGAGGCAGTCGGCCCAGGTCGGGACGGTGAGGATGGTCGCGGCGGGCTGATCGCGGCGAATGTGGTCCAGCGAGGTCGTACCGCGTGCCACACACACTCGCTTGCCCGCCAGGTCGGCCAGACCGGTGATGCCGGAGTTCTTCATCGCGAGCACGCGCTGATCGGCCCGCAGGTACACCGTGGAGAACGCCACCCGCTCGCGTCGTTCACAGGTGATCGTCATCGTCTTGGCGACCAGGTCGACGGTGTGCTCCTGCAGCGCCTTCTCGCGCTCCTCCGAAGCGAGACTGCGGTATTCGATCAGATCCGGGTTGCCGAGCAGGTCGCGGGCGATCTCGCGGGCGATGTCGGCGTCGAAGCCGACGATGCGCCCGGTCACCGGGTCGCGGAAGCTGAACAGATTGCTGCCCGCGTCCAGCCCGACGACCAGCCTGCCGCGTGCGCGGATGGCCGCGATCGTCGGACCGTCGGCCGTACTCGGACGCAGACTCGCGGTGGGGTCACCGCACTGTGCGCCGGTGCGCGGCGGCAACGGAGTGTCGGTGCCGATGGGAATCGCCTTGGCGGGCAGGGGCGGTTCGGAGTACACCGCGCGTTCGTCGGCTGCCGGGGTGCTGTCGGAACACCCGCCGAGCACGGCGACGAGCAGCAGCGCCGCGACGGCGCGCCCCCGCCTCACCGGTACTCCCGCAGCCGGGGCCAGAGCCCGAGCGCCACGCAGACGGCCGCGACGATACCGAGTCCGAGGGCGCCGGGGGCCAGGAACGAGAGCACGTCGACGGCCTGGGAGACCTTGTCGCGCAAGCGGTCACGGGTGGCGGTCCCCGCGTCGGCGAGGGCACGCTCCAGCGCGTCGACCTGGGCGGCCGAATCGGCGGCGCTCGGCCCGGTCGCCACGGCGGCGGCGCCGACGAAATCGCCACGCTCGAGAGTGTCGTTCATCCGCTGGTGCGCCGACTGCCAGCGGGTCAGGGCGGCACGTGCGTCGGTCACCTCGTCGGCGGCCGGTGCGTCGGACGGGTAGCCGTCGAGGAGTTCGGCGAGCCGGGCGGCGTTGGCGTCGAACGTGCGGTCGTAGTCGCCGGTGGCGTCACGGCGCACCAGCTTCACCATTTCGGCGGATCTGGCCTGCTGCACCAGGATTCGGCTCTCGGCCAGTCGGGCGGCTGGCACCGCGCCCTCGTCGCGGCAGCGGATCATCGCGACCGCCGACACCGACCCGGCCGCGACGGTCCACAGCAGGGTGAGCGCCACCATCGCGGTGCCGATGAGCAGGCCCATGTTGAAAACTCGCCGCGACCGCCGCGCCAACTCCACCTGCACGAACACGAGCGCGGCGAGAGTGAGCACGAGCAACCCGATCGCGACCCACGGCGGCTGCACGTGCCGGTGCTGGGCGGCGGTCACCGCGTCGAAGCGGTGGTCTTCGAGTTCCTCGGCCATCGGCAGCAGCGTGGTCTGCATCTGATGCGACGCCTCGCTCAGATAGGCCGCGCCAACCGGGAAACCGTTGCGATTGTTGGCCCGCGCCGTCTCGATCAGCCCGGTGTACACGGGGAGACCGGTCGCGATACCGGTGCGCAGGCGGCGGTCGGTGCCCGCCGGATCGGCCGCCTCCTCGGCGGAGATGTGGCCCGCCTGGGTGACCAGCTCGGCGGCCGCCTCGCCGATCGCCTGGGTATACCGGTCGCGCACCTCCTCCGGCTCGATGCCGCCCGCGATGAACGCGCGCCCGGCGGCGGCGTCGGCGATCGAGAGCGAGGTGTAGAGATGGTTGGCCGAATGCGCGTCGGGTTCGGTGTCGTCGAGCAGGACGCCCAAAGCTTGCTTGCGCTCGCTCACGGTCGTCGAAGTCACCATGCCCGCGGTGACGCACAGCACCATCAGTACCAGGCCAGCGGCGAGCAATCGGCCCGGCGTCGACCGTGCGAAGCCGCGCAGACGGGCGGGCTGGAACTGGGCGCGCAGGGCTTTCACGTCGGGTGCGGGCGGTCGATCGGCGACGAGTGTCTGCCTGCGCAGCGGTGTCCGCCGCGTCGGGGTCGGCGGGGCGACACCAGCTTCTACCTGCGACGACGGGCCCGTGCGGACAGCCGCGACCTCGGTCGCCGCCTCGCGGCTTCCCGGTTCGACCATCGTTCACCTGCCCGTCCTGTCCGCGCACCCGTCCCGGTGCGGAGTTTATTGTGGTCGTACCGGTGCCGCAGCCCCTCAGACACCCCCGTGGCGGTTGCTGCACGGCTGCCAGGGAGAGGGTATGGGATGCGCGGTGACGGAGACGGGTGGGCGGAGAGCCCGGGTGGCGTCCGGCACTGGGGCAAGTTCGGTGCGGCGGGTCTGCTGCTGCGCGCGCCACTGCCCGGCGGTGGCTCGGCGGTGTTGTTGCAGCATCGAGCGGCGTGGAGTCACCAGGGTGGCACCTGGGCGCTGCCCGGCGGCGCCCGCGACTCCCACGAGACCGCACGGCACGCGGCGGTCCGCGAAGCCGAGGAGGAGGCCGGGATCAGCGCCGACGCCGTGCGCGTTCGCGCCGAACGCCTCACCATGACCGCCCCGAGCGGCTGGACCTATACGACCGTCGTCGCCGACGCGGCAGGCACGCTGCCGACCGTCCCCAACCAGGAGAGCACCGAACTGGCCTGGGTCCCCGAGGACGACGTCACCGCCCTCCCCCTGCACCCCGGTTTCGCCGCGGCGTGGATCGGCCTGCGCGCTGTTCCCCTCCGCGTCGTCGACGTCACCCCCGACCTCGCCCCCACCCTGCCCCGCACCGTCGACCTGTCCGGCCACGGCTTCTTCTGGCTACACGCGACGACCACCGGCCCCGGCGCCGAAATCCTCCTCGACAACCCGACGACCGGCCCCACCGTCACCCGAGCCGACCTCCTGTCCTGAAACGACCGTCCGAACCCACCGGGCCGCGTGGTGATCGAGCGTCCAGATTCAGGAGGCGGCCAGGAGGGCTGATTTGAGGTCGCGGGCGGCGGCTTCTGGGTCGGCGGCCTCGGTGATCGCGCGGACGACGACCACCCGGCGGGCACCGGCCTCGAGGACTTCCGGCAGGCGTGCGGTGTCGACGCCACCGATGGCGAACCAGGGGAGCGTCGGGTGGGATTCGGCGGTGGAGCGGACCAGGTCGATGCCCGCGGCCTGGCGGCCGGGTTTGGTCGGGGTGGTCCAGACGGGGCCGGTGCAGAAGTAGTCGAGGTGACCGTCGATCGCGGCCAGACCGGCCTGGTTGCGGTTGTGGGTCGACCGGCCGATCACCACGTCGGGGCCGAGGATGCGGCGCGCGTAGGCGGGCGGCAGGTCGCCCTGACCCAGGTGGAGCACGTCGGCGCCCGCGGCGAGGGCGATGTCGGCGCGGTCGTTCACCGCCAGCAGCGCGCCGTGCCGCCGGGTCGCCGCCTTGATCTCGGCGAGGGCGCCCAGCTCGGCCTTCGCCTCGAGCGGCCCGAACTCGGCCTCGCCCGGCGACCCTTTGTCACGCAACTGCACGATGTCGACCCCACCGGCGAGCGCGGCGTCGACGAACCTGGCCAGATCGCCCTTCTCCCGGCGTGCGTCGGTGCACAGATACAGCAGCGCCGAGGAGAGGCGTTCCCTTGGCGGGACGGAACGGTTCGGATGGGAGGGCTGCACAGTGACGACGGTAGTCGCGCTACCGTGGAACCGCGAACGTCGAAACCCCGACAGCCCCGGACTCGTGGCGACCCCACCGAGCCCGTCGTCGAAACCGTCGATGTTCGACCAGCGGTGGCCCCGGTTCTCGGCCACCTCGATCTGGACCGCCCGGCCCGCCGCGTCGACCGCGATGTCGCGGCAAACCGTCCGAGAACCAAGAGCGCCGACCGCGCAGGTCACGGCCGCGCGGCGCGGGTCGCACGGGACACGGCACCAGGCAGAACCCGCGGCACATGTTACGGAGGCGTTGATGCGAACACTGGCGGTTGTCGGCGGCGGTGCCGTCGGACTCGCCGTCGCATGGCGGGCCGCCGAGGCGGGCTGGACCGTCACCGTGTTCGACCCGGCCCCCGGTTCGGGCGCGTCGTTCGTCGCCGGTGGCATGCTCGCCCCGCTGTCGGAGGGCTGGCCGGGTGAGGACCGCGTGCTGGAATTCGGCGCCGCCGCCCTGGCCGCCTGGCCCTCCTTCGCCGAGCAACTGCGGGCCGTGACGGGCGAGTCGATGTTCGTCGCCGACGAAACCCTCACCGTCGCCCTCGACGCCGCCGACGCCCAGGACCTGCACACCGTCGCCGACTGGCTCGCCGATTTCGGCTACGACCTGCCCGTGCTCGACCGCGCCGGGGTCCGCGCGCTGGAACCCGCGCTGGCTCGCACGGTCCGCGCGGGCCTGCACGCCCGGTCGGAACCCGCCGTCGACAATCGCCGCGTCCTGCGCGCACTGCGCACCGCGTGCGCCGGATCGGGCGTCGAGATCCGGATGGAAGCCGTTGCCGCCGTGGATGACCTCCCCTACGACCGGGTCGTGCTCGCGGCAGGCGCACGGTCCGCCGAGCTGTGGCCCGGCCTGCCGGTGCGCCCGGTGAAAGGGGAGATCCTGCGGTTGCGCCGCAGACCGGGCGTGAACCCGCCACCCACCCGCGTGATCCGTGCGCGGGTGCACGGCAGGCCGATGTACCTGGTGCCGAGGGAAGACGGAATCGTCCTCGGCGCAACGCAATACGAGGCCGGACTCGACACAACGGTCACCGTCGGTGGGGTCCGCGACCTGATCGCCGACGCCGAAACCGTTCTGCCGGGAATCGGCGAATACGAACTCGCCGAGGCCGCCGCCGGGTCGCGACCCGCCACCCCCGACAACCTGCCGCTGCTCGGTCCACTCGACGACCGGGTCCTCGCGGCCACCGGACACGGCCGCAACGGCATGCTCACCCTCGCGCTCACCGCGGCCCTCGTCCCCGGCCTGCTCGACGACGTCACCACGCCTGTCGCGGAACTGGCCGCACCGCAACGTTTTCCAGCATCCGTGCTGTCCCGAGGAGGAACCCGATGACCATCCCGATCGGCGTCACCGTCAACGGTGCCGACCACGAGTTCGCCGAGCCGCTCAGCGTCCGAGAAATGCTCGCGCGGCTCGAATTGCCCTGCCAGGGTGTGGCATTGGCCGTCGACGGCGCGGTGTTCCCGAAGTCGCGCTGGGACGAACCGGTCGGCCGCGGCTGGACCGTCGAGGTGCTCACGGCGGTGCAGGGTGGCTGAGCTCGCACCGTTACGGATCGCGGACAAGGAGTTCGGTTCGCGCCTGATCATGGGCACCGGCGGCGCCGAGAACCTCGCTGTGCTCGAACAGGCCCTGATCGCGTCGGGCACCGAACTCACCACCGTCGCCTTGCGCCGCGTCGACGCGGTCGGCGGCACCGGTGTGCTCGACCTGCTGAAACGCCTGAACATCACGCTGCTGCCCAACACGGCGGGCTGCCGCACCGCCGCCGAGGCCGTGCTCACCGCCCAGCTCGCGCGCGAGGCGTTGGAGACGAACTGGGTGAAACTCGAGGTCGTCGCCGACGAACGCACCCTGCTGCCTGACCCGTTCGAACTTCTCGACGCCGCCGAGAAGCTGGTCGACGACGGTTTCGTCGTGCTGCCCTACACCACCGACGACCCGACCCTTGCCCGTCGGCTCGAGGACGCGGGGTGCGCCGCGGTGATGCCGCTCGGTTCCCCGATCGGCACCGGACTCGGCATCGGCAACCCGCACAACATCGAGATGATCGTGGCCGGAGCCGGTGTCCCGGTGATCCTGGACGCGGGCATCGGTACCGCGAGCGACGCCGCGCTGGCGATGGAGCTGGGCTGTTCGGCGGTCCTGCTCGCCACCGCCGTCACCCGGGCGCGCGAACCCGAGCTGATGGCGTCGGCGATGGCCGCGGCCGTGCGCGGCGGCTACCTCGCCCGGCAGGCGGGCCGGATTCCGAAGCGTTTCTGGGCTCAGGCTTCTTCCCCAGCCAGGTAGGGGTTCGGGTCATCCTCGAGGATGACCCGACTCGCGACTTCCAGCCGACGCCCGCGCCGGGTTCGCTGGTGCATGCTGGACGCATGATCGAGCTGAGGGGCCTGACCAAGCAATTCGGCCAGACCGTCGCGGTCCAGGATCTCTCGTTCACCGTCCAGCCAGGACAGGTGACCGGGTTCCTCGGACCCAACGGTGCGGGCAAATCGACAACGATGCGGATGATCCTCGGGTTGGACAGACCCACCGCGGGCACCGCGTTGATCGGCGGCAAGCTGTACCAGGAGCTCGAGCGGCCACTCACCCAGGTGGGTGCGCTGCTCGACGCCAAATGGGTGCACCCGAACCGGTCGGCGCGCGCGCACCTGCAGTGGCTCGCCGCGTCCAACGACCTGCCCAAGGACCGTGTCGAGGAGGTGCTGCGACTGGTCGGCCTCTCCGAGGTGGCCGGGAAGAACGCGGGCGGTTTCTCGCTCGGCATGTCGCAGCGGCTCGGTCTGGCGGGCGCGTTGCTCGGTGACCCGAAGGTGCTGCTGTTCGACGAGCCGGTCAACGGTCTCGACCCCGAGGGCATCCTGTGGATCCGCCGCTTCATGCAGCGCCTCGCGGGCGAGGGGCGCACGGTGCTCGTCTCGAGCCACCTGCTCTCGGAGATGGCCCAGACCGCCGACCACCTGATCGTGATCGGTCGCGGCAAGCTCATCGCCGATACCACGACCAAGGACTTCATCGACCGCGCCTCCGAACAGTCGGTGCGGGTGCGGAGCCCACAACTGGACCAGCTGCGCAGCCTGCTCACCTCGCACGGCATGACCGTGCGTGAGGACGGCGACGCCGCGCTGGTCGTCACCGGGGTGACCAGCGACGAGGTCGGCAAGGTCGCCGGAACCAACAGCGTCACGCTCTACGAGCTGGCACCGCAGCAGGCCTCCCTCGAGGAGGCGTTCATGCGGATGACCGGCGGCGCCGTGGAATACCACGGCGAGGGAATCGATCAGGTGATGGGAGGTGCGCTCTGATGGGCGTGCTCGCGGCGGAACGAATCAAGCTCACCTCCACCCGCTCGCCGTGGTGGTGCACGGCGGTTGTCGTCCTGCTCGGCATCGGCCTGGCGGCCCTGATGGCCGTCATCACCAGTGTCGACACCTCTCAGGCCACCGAGCCGGGCGAAGGCCCGCCGATGCTCACCCCGAGCCTGGCCACCTCGGGCGTCACCGGCTTCGGTGTGATGGTGCTGATGATCATGGCCGCCCTCACGGTGACCAGCGAATACCGGTTCGGGGTGATCCGGACGAGCTTCCTCGCGGTGCCCGCCCGGTCGAAGGTGATCGTGTCCAAGGCCGCCCTGGTCGGTGTGTTCGCGGCGGTGCTGACCGGCGTGCTCGCGCTGGTCGCCTTCGTGGTGGCCAAGGTGATCGTCGGTGACGACGCCCCGATGCTCGTGCTCGAGGGCAACTGGCGCGCCATCTACGGCATCCCGATCTACGCCTTCCTGAGCGTGCTGCTGGCGATCGGTGTCGGTGTGCTCGTCCGCCAGTCCGCGGCCGCCATCTCGCTGATCGTGCTGTGGCCGCTGCTCATCGAGGGCCTGCTCGGCGCGTTCGGCAGCTTCGGTCGCACGGTCAACCCGTTCCTGCCCTTCGCCAACGCCAACCGCTTCCTGACGGTCGAGGAGGTCTCGGGCGACTGGCACTGGGGTGTGTGGGGCAGCCTCGTGTACTTCGCGGCGTTCTGCGTCATTGTCTTCGTCGGCGCCTTGGTGGTCGTGAACCGCCGCGACGCTTGACCCGTTCCTGCCCGGGCTGCCCTCGCAACAAGCCCGGGCCGCGTGGGGGCCGACCTTGTCGGGAGGTCGCACCCCGGAACCCCCGGCGTCCGCTGCCCGGATGCCGGGGGTTTCGCGTATCCCCGAGAATCTCGCAAGCACATGGGTAACTCACCGGGTACGGACTACCGCAACCCACGACACCGTCTGGCCGCCGACGCAATTCGCCCCGCGCCCAACTCTGGCCTTAAGTTTCGGGCACGCGGGACTGTAGGCTCGGTCCGTGAGTGAAACGCCTTCTGGCGCGCCGGATCCGCGACAGCGTGACGCTGACGCCGAGGTGTTCATCCCGTTGGAGCCGACCGTCGATGCCGACTCCGAGGAGTCCGGCGCCCGCAACGGTCGTCGTCGCGTGCAGATCTCGTCGAAACTGCAGGCCGCCAACCGTCGTGCCGACGTGATCGGCGCGTTGCGCAAAGCCCGTCAGCAGCTGCCGGGTGACCCGTCGTTCGGCGATCCGCTGTCGGTGTCGGGGCCGGGTGGGGCGCGGGCGGTGGCCAGGGTCGCCGACCGGATCGCCGGTGGCGCGCCGACGGCGGCACGCGAGATCGGTTTCGGCGCGCTGCAGGTGTGGCAGGCCGCCCTCGAGCGCGTGGGGCGTGGCCGGGGCACCGAGGAGGTGACGATCGTGTTCACCGACCTGGTCGGCTTCTCGAGCTGGGCGCTGGCCGCGGGCGACGAACGCACCCTCGACCTGTTGCGCAAGGTGGCCAAGGCCATCGAGCCACCGATCGCCGAGCGTGGCGGCCAGGTGGTCAAACGCATGGGCGATGGCCTGATGGCCGTGTTCTCCTCACCCGACCGCGCCGTGCGCGCCGCCCTCGCGGCCCGCCGCAACCTCGAGGACGTGGAGGTACAGGGCTACAAACCGCGCATGCGCGTCGGCCTGCACACCGGGTCTCCCCGCGAGATCGGTGGCGACTGGCTCGGCGTCGACGTGAACATCGCCGCCCGCATGATGGAGGCAGGCGGCAACGGCAACACCATGATCTCCAGCACGACCATGGCCGCCCTGCGCCCGGAAACCCTCACCGACCTGGGCGTCACCGCCAAGCTCTACCGCCGCAACTTCTGGGCGGCCCCCCTCAACGGCGTCCCCGAAGACGTGAAGATCTTCAAGCTAGCCCCGGCCTGACCGCTTGGCCAGCCGATCCTGTTCCTTCCAGTAGGCCCGGAACGCCTGCTGAGTCGGTGTCGGCCTGGTGGTCAGCGCCTGCCAGTCTGTTCGCCGCGCGAAGTCGACCGCGAGCAGCACGGGCAGGATGAAGGCCTGGAAGAAGATCAGATAGCTGCCGCCCTCGAACACGAACATCAGGTAGCCGGCGTAGCCGAGGTAGACGACGCCGAATACGGCGTTGAGGCCACGCGACAGCTCGCTCTGACCGTTGTTGACGTTTGCCATCGCGATCATCGCGAAGCCGCTGACCGCGAGCAGTCCGACGTACCAGGTGAACATGGGTGCAAGCCAACAGCGCGCGCCTTACCCGCGGCTTGCGAAACCCTTGGCGGTCAGAGCCAGAGGAAAGCACCGGTGGCGGCGAGGGCGGCCGCGGCGATCAGGGCGATCGACATCGCGCGATTGTTCTTCCAGGTGGTGTAGGCGCCGCCGAGCAGGAAACCGGCGAGGGCGAAGAGCAGGACCGCAGACATGTTCTCCATCTTGCCTGGTGAATTGCCCGCAGTTAACAAGCACGCGTGCTTGCTTTTTTACGGGACCGATGTGATCCTGGGTGCCATGAGTGCACTCTCCGCTGACCCGGACGTGATCCGGATCGGTAATTGCTCCGGTTTCTACGGCGACCGGCTCAGCGCCATGCGGGAAATGCTCGAGGGTGGTGACCTCGACGTGCTCACCGGCGACTATCTCGCCGAACTCACCATGCTGATCCTCGGCCGCGACCGCATGAAGGACCCGAGCCTCGGCTACGCGAAGACCTTCGTCAAGCAGATCGAGGAGTGCCTGGGTCTGGCGTTGGAGCGCAACGTCCAGATCGTCACCAACGCGGGCGGGCTGAACCCGGCCGGGCTGGCCGAGCGTTTGCGCAAGGTCGCCGCCGACCTGGGTCTCGATGCCAAGATCGCGCACGTCGAGGGCGACGACCTCGTCGCCCGCGCGGGCGAGCTCGGCCTCGGCCAGCCGCTCACGGCCAATGCCTACCTCGGCGCGTGGGGCATCGTCGAGTGCCTGAATTCCGGTGCCGACATTGTCGTCACCGGGCGGGTCACCGACGCCTCGGTGATCGTCGGCCCCGCCGCGGCCCACTTCGGTTGGGGCCGAACCGATTACGACGCCCTCGCGGGCGCCGTGGTGGCAGGGCACGTGATCGAGTGCAGCACCCAGGCCACCGGCGGCAACTTCGCGTTCTTCACCGAACTCGGCGATCTCGGCCGTCCAGGGTTCCCGATCGCCGAGATCCGTCGTGACGGGTCGAGTGTCATCACCAAGCACGCGGGCACGGGTGGCACGGTCACCGTCGACACGGTCGAAGCCCAGCTCATGTATGAGATCCAGAGCGCGCGGTACGCCGGTCCCGACGTCACCACCCGCCTGGACAGCATCGCCCTGAGCCAGGAGGGTCCGGACCGGGTGCTCATCAGCGGCGTCACCGGGGAGGCGCCGCCGCCGCAGCTCAAGGTCTCGCTCAACACGCTCGGCGGGTTCCGCAACGAGATGTCCTTCATACTCACAGGGCTGGAGATCGAGGCGAAAGCCGCACTGGCGCAACGCCAGCTCGAATCGTGGCTCCCGGTGAAGCCCGCCGAGATCAGCTGGACGCTGGCCCGTCTCGACCGCCCCGACGCCGATACCGAGGAGCAGGCCAGCGCCATTCTGCGCTGTGTGGTGCGCGACCCCGATCCGAACAAGGTCGGACGCGGATTCTCGAGTGTCGCCGTGGAATTGGCGCTGGCCAGTTACCCGGGGTGCACCTTCACCGCTCTGCCCGGCAACGGCTCGCCCTACGGTGTGTTCACCCCGGGATATGTCGACGCGCACGAGGTGCCCCACCTCGCCGTCCTCGCCGACGGCACCCGCGTCGACATCGCTCCTTCCTCGGAAACCGCTGTTCTCGAACCACTTCCGGAACCGCCGCTTCCCGAACCGTTGACGCCTGGCGAGACCCGCCGCGTCCCCCTCGGCAGCATCGCGCTCGCCCGCAGCGGCGACAAGGGTGGCGACGCCAATATCGGAGTCTGGGTGCGCACCGACGAGCAGTGGCGCTGGCTCGCGCACACTCTCACCGTGGAGAAGCTGCGCGAATTGCTGCCCGAGACAGCCGAACTCGACGTCAGCCGCCACGTGTTGCCCAATCTGCGGGCGATCAACTTCATCATCACCGGTCTGCTCGGCAAAGGCGTCGCCTACCAGGCGCGTTTCGACCCGCAGGCCAAGGGGCTCGGCGAATGGCTGCGCTCCCGCCACATCGACATGCCGACGGAGCTGCTCGCATGACATCTGTATGGGACACGCCGGAACGAAAAGAACTGCGCGCCACCGTGCGCGGGTTCGTCGAGCGGGAGATCCTGCCCGACCTGGACACCTGGGAGCGCGAGGGCCTCATCCCGCGTGAACTGCACAAGAAGGCGGGCGAACTCGGCCTGCTCGGTATCGAGTACCCCGAATTCGCCGGTGGCGAGGGCGGTTCCGCGATCGACGGCGTGGTGCTGAGCGAGGAACTGCACTACGCGGGCGCCTCCGGTGGCCTGTGGGCGTCGCTGTTCACCTGCGGAATCTCGTTGCCGCACATCATCGCTTCGGGCAATCAGGAGCAGATCGACCGCTGGGTGAAGCCGACTCTGGCTGGGGACCTGATCGGCTCGCTGGCCATCACCGAGCCCGGCGGTGGCTCCGACGTCGGTCACCTCACCACCTCGGCGGTGCGCGACGGCGACGACTTCATCATCAACGGCGCCAAGACCTTCATCACCTCGGCCTGCCGCGCCGACTTCATCGTCACCGCGGTGCGCACCGGCGGGCCGGGCGCCGCCGGTGTCTCGCTGATCATCGTGCCCACCGACACACCGGGTTTCGAGGTCACCCGCAAGCTGGAGAAGATGGGCTGGCTGGCCTCGGACACCGGTGAGCTGTCCTTCACCGACGTGCGGGTGCCCGCGACCAACCTGGTCGGCGCGGAGAACTCCGGGTTCGCGCAGATCGCCAGCGCGTTCGTCAGCGAGCGGGTCGGCTTGGCCGTGCAGGCGTACGCGATGGCTCAGCGCGCGCTGGATCTCACCCTCGAGTGGTGCCGTAACCGGGAGACCTTCGGCCGCCCGCTGATCAGCCGCCAGTCGGTGCAGATGACGCTGACCGAGATGGCCCGCCGCATCGATACGGCCCGCGTGTACACCCGCTCGCTGGTCGAGCGGGTGGAGAACGGCGAGCAGGGCCTCATCGCCGAGGTCTGCTTCGCCAAGAACACCGCCGTCGAGACCGTCGAATGGGTCGCCAACCAAGCCGTCCAGCTGCACGGCGGCATGGGCTACATGCGCGAGTCCGAGGTGGAGCGCATCTACCGCGACATCCGCATCATCGGCATCGGTGGCGGCACCAACGAGATCCTGACCATGCTGGCGTCGAAAGTATTGGGGTTCCAGTCGTGACGACCTTCCGTTCCACCCTCGACACCGCGTCGCCGGAGTACACCGCGGCCGCGGAGGCGATGGCGACCAAGCTCACCGAGGTCGAGGCCGAGTTCGCCAAGGCCATCGCCGGTGGCGGCCCCGAGAAGGTGGCCCGTCATCACAAGCGCGGCAAGCTCACCGCCCGCGAGCGCATCGAGCTGCTGCTCGACGAGGACTCGCCGTTCCTGGAGCTGTGCCCGCTGGCGGCCTGGGGCAGTGACTTCCACGTCGGCGCGTCGACGATCGCCGGTATCGGCATCGTGGAGGGCGTCGAGTGCATGATCGTCGCGCCCGATCCGACCGTGCGCGGTGGCACCTCCAACCCGTGGACGCTGCGAAAGACGTTGCGGATCAACGACATCGTGCGGGAGAACCGGCTGCCGGTGATCTCGCTGGTCGAATCCGGCGGCGCGGATCTGCCGACACAAAAGGAAGTCTTCATCCCTGGCGGCGCGATGTTCCGCGACCTCACCCAGGCCTCGGCGGCCGGAATCCCCACCATCTCCCTGGTTTTCGGCAACTCGACCGCCGGTGGCGCCTACATCCCCGGCATGTCCGACTACGTGGTGATGGTCAAGGAGGGCGCGAAGGTCTTCCTGGCCGGGCCGCCGCTGGTGAAGATGGCCACCGGTGAGGACTCCGACGACGAGACCCTCGGCGGCGCCGAGATGCACGCGCGCACTTCGGGTCTGGCCGACTACATGGCCGCCGACGAGCAGGACGCCATCCGCATCGGCCGTGGCATCGTGCGCAGGCTGAACTGGAAGAAGCAGGGCCCCGAGCCGCGCGCCGAGGTGATCTCGCCGCTCTACGACCCCGAGGAACTGCTCGGCATCGTGCCCTCGGACCTGAAGATCCCGTTCGATCCGCGCGAGGTGATCGCCCGCGTCGTCGACGGTTCGGACTTCGACGAGTTCAAGCCGCTCTACGGCTCCAGCCTGGTCACCGGCTGGGCGGAGATCAACGGCTTCCCGATCGGCATCCTGGCCAACGCGCGCGGTGTGCTGTTCTCCGAGGAGTCGCAGAAGGCCACCCAGTTCATCCAGCTGGCGAACAAGAAGAACACGCCACTGCTGTTCCTGCACAACACCACCGGCTACATGGTCGGCAAGGACTACGAGCACGGCGGCATCATCAAGCACGGCGCGATGATGATCAACGCGGTGGCCAACTCGAAGGTCCCGCACATCTCGCTGCTGATCGGCGCCTCCTACGGCGCCGGGCACTACGGCATGTGCGGGCGTGCGTTCAACCCGCGCTTCCTGTTCGCCTGGCCGAGCGCGAAGTCGGCCGTGATGGGCGGCGCGCAGCTGGGCGGCGTGCTCACCATCGTGCAGCGTGGCGCGGCCGAGGCCAAGGGCCTGCCGTTCGACGAGGAGGCCGCCGCCGGTCTCGCCGCCATGGTCGAGGCGCAGATCGAGGCCGAGGCGATGCCGATGTTCCTGTCGGGCAGGCTTTTCGACGACGGCATCATCGACCCCCGTGACACCCGCACCGTGCTGGGGATGGCGCTGTCGGCCATCCACACGGCACCGATCCAGGGCGCCGAGGGCTTCGGCGTCTTCCGAATGTGAGGCGCGACATGGCGATTACGAATGTTCTCGTTGCCAACCGTGGTGAGATCGCGCGCCGCGTGTTCGCCACCTGCCGTCGGATGGGTATCGGCACCACCGCGGTGTACTCGGACGCCGACGCCGCGGCCCCGCACGTGGCCGAGGCCGACGCCGCTGTCCGCCTGCCCGGCAACACCCCGGCCGAGACCTACCTGCGCGGTGAGCTGATCATCGAGGCCGCGCTGTCGGCCGGTGCCGACGCCATCCATCCTGGCTACGGATTTCTCTCCGAGAACGCCGAATTCGCGCGCTCGGTGCTCGACGCGGGCCTGGTGTGGATCGGTCCGCCGGTCGCGGCCATCGAGCAGATGGGCTCGAAGGTCGAGTCGAAGAAGATGATGGACGCCGCCGGTGTCCCCGTCCTCGCCGAGCTCGATCCCGCCGAGGTCACCGAGGCGCACCTGCCGGTGCTCATCAAGGCCTCCGCCGGTGGCGGTGGTCGCGGTATGCGCGTGGTGCGTGAGTTGGGTGAGCTGAAGGATCAGATCGCCGCCGCGCAGCGCGAGGCCGAGTCGGCCTTCGGCGATCCGACCGTGTTCTGCGAGCGCTACCTCGAGACCGGCCGTCACATCGAAGTCCAGGTCATGTCCGACACGTTCGGTAAGACCTGGGCAGTCGGTGAGCGTGAGTGCTCGATCCAGCGTCGGCATCAGAAGGTCGTGGAGGAAGCTCCTTCGCCGCTGGTCGAGAAGATCGACGCGCTGCGAGCTCAGGGGCCGGAGGCGGTAGCGGAGCGTGACCACGCAGGCCCCGCGAGCGGCGCAGATGGACAGAGCATGCGTGATCGCCTGTTCGAGGCGGCACGGCTGGCCGCCGAGGCGATCGGCTACGAGGGCGCGGGCACCGTCGAATTCCTCGCCGACGAGAAGGGCGATTTCTTCTTCCTGGAGATGAACACCCGTCTGCAGGTGGAACATCCGGTCACCGAGCAGACCACCGGCCTCGACCTGGTCCGCCTGCAGTTGCAGGTGGCCTCCGGCCTGCCGCTGCCCGCGAACCAGCCCGCCCAGCGCGGCCATTCGATCGAGGTCCGGCTCTACGCCGAGGACCCCGCGCAGGACTGGCAGCCGCAGAGCGGTCCGGTGCACAAGATCGAGATTCCGTTCACCGCAGGCGAATTCACCGTGCTCGAGCAGGCCGGAGTGCGACTGGACACCGGCGTCGTCGACGGTTCGATCGTCGGCGTGCATTACGACCCGATGCTGGCGAAGGTCATCTCCTACGCCGAAACCCGCGCCGAGGCAGCGCATCTGCTCGCCACCGCGCTCCAGCGTGCCAAGCTGCACGGCCTGGTCACCAACCGCGACCTGCTCGTGCGCGTGCTGCGGCACCCCGCGTTCCTCGCCGGTGACACCGACACCGCCTTCTTCGCCACCCACGACCTGGCCGTGCTGTCGGCGCCGCTGGTGTCGGAGGCCGACGAGGCGCTGTCCATCGTCGCCGCCGCTCTGGCGGATTCGGCCGCCAACCACGCCGCCAACCGCTTCGGCAGGCTGGCGCCCAGCGGCTGGCGCAACCTGGCGTCGGAGCCGCAGCGCAAGTCCTACGAGAGCCGCGTCAGCGGGACGCACGAGGTGCGCTACCGGTTCGACCGCGCCGGTGGCGTGACGGTCGAGGGCCACGACGGCCTCGCGCTGATCTCTGCGACGCCCGACCGGGTCGTTCTCGCCGTGCCGGGTGAGCGTGGTCCGGTACGCCGCCAGTTCGACATCGCCCGCTACGACGACCTGGTGGCGGTCGACTCGCCGCTGGGCCCGGTGTCCGTGCGCAGGCTGCCGCGCTTCACCGACCCGTCCGAGCAGGTCGCGGCGGGTTCGCTGCTCGCGCCGATGCCGGGCAGCGTGATCCGGCTCGGTGCCGCCGAGGGCGAGCACGTCGAACAGGGCCGGCCGATTCTGTGGCTGGAAGCCATGAAGATGGAGCACACCATCGTCGCGCCGACCACCGGCGTTCTCAGTGCGTTGAACGTGACCGTCGGCCAGCAGGTCGAGGTCGGAACCGTCCTCGCGGTCGTCGAGGAAGAAGAGCAGGAGCAGACAGCATGAGCTTCCACGAAACCGAAGAGCAGAAGGCGCTGCGCGCGGCGGTCGCGTCGCTGGCGACCAAGTACAACTACCGCGACTACGTGCTGCCGCTCTCGCGCAAGAACGAGCCGCTGAGCGAACTGTGGGACGAGGCGGGCAAGCTCGGCTTCCTCGGCGTGAACCTGCCCGAGGAGTACGGCGGCGGTGGCGCGGGCATGTACGAGCTGGCGCTGGTGCAGGAGGAGCTCTCGGCGCAGGGCGCGGGCCTGCTGCTGATGGTGGTCTCCCCGGCCATCTGCGGCACCATCATCACCAAGTACGGCACCGACGCGCAGAAGCAGACCTGGCTGCCCAAGCTCGCCGACGGCTCGTCGAAGATGGTCTTCGCGATCACCGAACCCGACGCCGGTTCCAACTCCCACCAGATCACCACCACCGCCCGCCGCGACGGTGACGACTGGATCCTCAACGGCCGCAAGATCTTCATCTCCGGTGTCGATCAGGCCGAGGCGATCCTGGTGGTCTCGCGCACCGAGGACCACAAGACCGGCAAGCTCAAGCCCGCGCTGTTCATCGTCCCGGTCGACGCGCCCGGTCTGGTGAAGAACGTCCAGGAGATGGATGTCATCGAGCCGGATCACCAGTACACGCTGTTCTTCGACGACGTACGCCTGCCCGCCGACGCCCTCGTCGGCTCCGAGGACGCGGCCCTGGCCCAGCTGTTCGCCGGCCTGAACCCGGAGCGCATCATGGGCTCGGCCATGGCCATCGGCCTGGGCCGCTATGCCATCGACCGTGCGGTGGAGTACGCCAAGGAACGCACCGTCTGGAAGACGCCGATCGGTGCGCACCAGGGTATTTCGCATCCGCTGGCTCAGATCAAGATCGAGCTGGAACTGGCGAAGCTGATGATGCAGAAGGCCGCGACGCTCTATGACGCGGGTGACGAGTTCGGGGCTGCCGAGGCGGCGAACATGGCCAAGTACTCGGCCGCCGAGGCCAGTATCAAGGCGCTGGATCAGGCGATCCAGACTCATGGTGGGTCGGGTTTGACCAAGGAGGTCGGGCTGTCGGCGATGCTGCAGGCTGCGCGGATCATGCGGATCGCGCCGGTGAGTCGCGAGATGATTCTCAACTTTGTGGCTCAGCACTCGTTGGGGCTGCCGCGGTCCTACTGATCGTTTTGTGTTGAAGGAGGTATTGGGGCTGTGTTTGTTGGAGCGCTGGCGCGCTCGAGCGCGGCCCTGACGGGCCGCGAGTCAGCCACCGTTGCTCGCGGCTTCGCCGCATGCGCAACGGCGG
>NZ_BDBE01000016.1 GCF_001612825.1 Nocardia caishijiensis NBRC 108228
AATGCTGTCATGGCGGACTTGTTGGACTGAACAGGAGTTGTTTCGATGAGTGGATCGGCTGATGCGCCTTATGTGCGTTATGAGGTGGTCGATGGGTTCGCCACGCTGACCTTCGATTCGCCGCACAACCGGAATGCTTTGTCCTCGAAGCTGGTTCGTGAGTTGCTCGAGGGGTTCGCGCGGGCTGAAGGTGATGCGGCGGTGCGTGGCATCGTGCTCACCCACACCGGGGACACGTTCTGTGCGGGCGCGGATCTCAAGGAGGCGAGCACCGTTGATCCGGCGGTGGCGGCCGATCAGCGGACCCGGGTGATGATCGATGTGCTGCGGGGGATTCTCACCTCGCCGAAGCCGGTGGTCGCGCGGATCGACGGCAACGTTCGTGCGGGAGGCATGGGGATCATCGGGGCCTGCGATCTCGTGGTGGCTGGGCCGAGCAGTAGTTTCGCGCTCACCGAGGTGCGGATCGGGATGGCGCCGTTCATGATTTCGCTCACGCTTGTTCCTCGGATGGACCAGCGGGCGGCCGGTCGCTATTTCCTCACGGGGGAGAAGTTCGACGCGGCGACGGCCGAGGAGATCGGGCTGATCACGGTCGCGGCCGACGATGCGGCGGCTGAGGTGAAACGCCTGTGTGGGCAGCTGCGCAAGGGGTCGCCGCAGGGGCTGGCGGAGTCGAAGAAGCTCGTCAACGCGACGTTGCTCACGGACTTCGACGCTCGGGTGGAGGAGCTCGCGCAACGCTCGGCGGGGTTCTTCGGCACCCCGGAGGTGATCGAGGGTATGACGGCCTTCTTCCAGAAGCGCCCGCCGAGCTGGGCACAATAGGCCGATGGCGACACCCCACGAACCCAAGCAGGACCGCAGCCGGGTCACCCGGCAGCGGCTGCTCGAGGCGACCATCGACTGCCTGGCCGAAATGGGCTGGGCCGCCGCGACGGTATCGGTGGTCGCCGAGCGGGCGGGGGTGTCGCGCGGTGCGGCTCAGCACCACTTCCCCACGCGCGAGGACCTGATCACTGCGGCACTCGAGTTCATGTTCGAGTTCCGGATGGACGCGGCGAAGGCCGAGGCCGAGACGGTGCGTGACGTGGCGCAGGGGATCGGCCGCACGCGGGCCGTCGTCTCGGCGCTCATCGAGTCCTACACCTCACCGTTCTTCAAGGCCGCGCTACAGGTGTGGACGCATGCCGCCGCCGACCCGGTCATGCGCGAACGCATCGTCCCGCTCGAGGCCCGTTTCGGTCGTATCGCGCACCGCCGCGCGGTCGAAGCGCTCGGCGTCGACGATTCCGATCCGGTCGCGCACCATCTCGTCCAGGCAACCCTCGACCTGGCCCGCGGCCTCGGCCTCGCCGACGTCCTCACCGACGACTCGGCGCGTCGCAAACTCATCGTCGACCAGTGGGCCGCCACTCTGCACGACGCTCTCAACCTGGCCCACTGAAACCCTTGTGGACCGTCGCCTCGGTGGCCGACCGCTGCTGGGTGGCACCCACGTGGCACCCTCGACTCCGCTAGCTAGCCGAGGCGTCGCAGCTAGCCGAGTCAGCGCAGCTACGCGAGGCAGCGCAGCCAGGCGAGGCAGCGCAGCTACGCGAGGCGGCGCACGCGGACGACGCTGTCGGACCTTTCGCCCACGACACCGTCGGGGCTGGTCGACGGCGTGGTGACGAAATCGGCCGTCTCCACCTGCCACTGGCCGGGAGCGAGGTCGAGCTGCTCGATCACCTCGTCGATGGTGGGGAAGTGCACGGCATGCGGCGGACTGTCGGCCACCCAGGTCGGCCAGCCCGCGTGTCCGCCGACGATCAGCGAACCACCGGGTGCCACGGCCTCGGCCGCTCGGCGCAGGATGCGGGCGCGTTCGTCGGGGCGTTCCACGGGGGAATGCAGGAACTGTGCGGAGACCAGATCGAAGGTGCCCTCGGGAAAGGTTTCCATCAGGTCGTGGCGCTGCCATTCGATGCTCACGCCCGCGTCGGTCGCGTGCTTGGCACCGCGCTGCATGGCGGTGGCCGACACGTCGACCGCTGTGACCCGCCAGCCTCGGGTGGCCAGCCAGATCGCGTCGCCGCCCTCGCCGCAGCCCAGGTCGAGCGCGGTGCCGGGGGTGAGATCGGTGGCCTCGCGCACCAGCGTGGCGTTGGCGTTGCCGGTCCAGATCTGATCGCGCTCCCGGTAGAAGTCTTCCCAGAACTGCTCGGCGGTCGGCGTGGTCTCGGTCATCGATACTCCCTGATGGTGCGGATCTGCTCGGATGTCCCCGATAGTGCACACCGTGCCGACGCGGCGGCAACATTCCTTGCCGAGACGGCAAAAGATGGTGGACGAGAGGGGTAGTGGTCACCTCGCACCGAGCCGCCAGCGATACTGCCAGTGTGACGCGCGTGCATCGGAAGACCGACGAGGTCCCAGCCCGGCGTGTGGACGCGCGTACCGAACGCTGGCGGGCCCATCGCGTGCAGGTGCGGATCGAATTCGTCGAAGCGGCCTTCCGCGCGCTCGACGCGCACGGCCCGGACGTGAGCATGGGCGATATCGCCAAGGAGGCGGGCGCCGCCAAGCCCAAGCTCTACCGGCATTTCGAGGACAAGACCGATCTCTACAACGCGATCGTCGACCGGGTGCGTGAAATGCTCTGGGAGCGGCTGCTAGGCGGGATCAACCTCACCGACGACTCCGCCGCGGAACTGGTGCGGCAAGCGGCCGCCGAGTACGTCGCGGTGGTCTCGGAGCACCCGAATGTCTTCCGGTTCATCCTGCACAGCCATTTCAGCCAGCAGGCCCGCGAAACCGAACGGGCACTGGCCGCCGCCCGCCAATCGGCCAGGCGTGCGGCGGAATTCGTCGCTGGCCTGCTCCCGGACGAGTCGGTCGACGTCGCGGGTATCGAGTTGGTGAGCTATTCGATCTTCGGGGCGGTCGCCTCGGCGACGGACTGGTGGCTCGGCGCCAATCAGCGCGAAGTGTTCGCGATGCCCGTGGAGCGGTTCATCGACTATCTGGCCGAGAGCATCTCGGCCCTCGCCCAAGCGCACGCCCGGTTCAACGGCGTCCGGATCGATCCGACGCAACCGCTGCGCGACGCCTTCGTGACTGTTCCGCCTCCCCGCGAATTCAAGCCAGACTGAGGAGCAGGTCGAGCAGCGTCGGCGGCCGGACAGCGCTCGTTGGTCGCGCTAGCTCGTCCCCGGCGAGTTACCCATGTCCTCACGAAAGCTGACTCAGCTGTTTGTGCGCAGTCTCCACAGCGGTGACACGGGCCCGTGACCTGCGCCGAGATCGTAGGACGCGGCCAGGCAGCGGTAGGTCCACTCCTTGGCGAAGGCCACGGCATCGGGCACGGAGTACCCGTGGGCGAGGGCGCTCGCGATGGCTGCCGCCAAGGTGTCGCCGCCGCCGTGATCGTTGCCGGTGGCGATGCGCGGGGCGCTGAATTCCTGGAAGGTGTCGCCGTCGAAGAGTAGATCCGTGCTGGTCTCGGAGGTGCGCAGGTGTCCGCCCTTGACGATCGCCCACTGGGCGCCGAGGCCGTGCAGTGCCTCGGCGGCCTTGCGGGCCGTCGTGTCGTCGACCACCTCGATGCCGGTGATGAGACGCACCTCGTCGAGGTTGGGGGTGACGACGGTGGCGAGCGGGATGAGCGTGGTGCGCACGGCGTCCAGCGCCGAGGCGTGCAGCAGGGGATCGCCGTGCATCGACGCCGCCACCGGGTCGACGACCAGTGGTACCGCCCCCGCCCGCCCGATCCCGACCTCACGGCACACCGAGGCGACCGACTCGATGATGGCGGTGGACGCGAGCATCCCCGTCTTGGCCGCACCGATCCCGATGTCGCGGACGACCACGCGCACCTGATCGGCCACGATCTGCGGCGGGATCTCGTGAAAACCGCTGACACCGACGGTGTTCTGCACCGTCACCGCCGCGACGGCGACACAGGCGTGCACCCCGCACATGGCCATCGTCCGCGAATCGGCCTGGATGCCCGCGCCGCCACCGGAGTCGGTGCCCGCGATGGTGAGCGCGCGAACAGGGGTCTGGCCATCGGGGGCGAGCGGCAACATCTTCACTCCGCAACCCTACGACCACCTGTCGGATTTCCGGCCCCCAACCAGTTTCCGGCCCCCAACCAGTTACCGCAATTGAAAATCATTATCATTAACCCGTGACCTTCACCGATACCGCCGCCCGCCTGCCCGTCACTGTCCTGTCCGGCTTCCTCGGCGCGGGCAAGACGACCCTGCTCAACCACATCCTCGCCAATCGCGAAGGTCGCCGGGTCGCGGTGATCGTCAACGACATGAGCGAGGTGAACATCGACGCCGCGCTGGTCGCGGGCCAGGGCCACCTGGACCGCACCGAGGAGAAGCTCGTCGAACTCACCAACGGCTGCATCTGCTGCACGTTGCGTGAGGACCTGATCGACGCCGTCGCCCGACTGGCCCGCCAGGGCCGCTTCGACCAACTGGTGATCGAGTCCACCGGCATCTCCGAGCCGATGCCGGTGGCCGCCACCTTCGACTGGGAGTTCGAGGACGGTTTCCGACTTGGTGACGTGGCCCGCCTCGACACCATGGTCACCGTGGTCGACGCCTCTACTTTCCTCGCCGAACTGGTGCGCGGCCAGGCGCTGGCCGAGCGGGAACTGGAAGCGGGCGAGGGGGATTCGCGCACCATCGCCGATCTCCTCGTGGACCAGGTCGAATTCGCCGACGTGCTGCTCGTCAACAAGACCGATCTGGTGAGTGCCAACGCGGCCGCGACCGTGGCGGCCACCGTGCGCCGACTCAACCCGCGGGCCCACATCCTGCGCACCGAGAAGGGTGTGGTCGACCTGGCCGAGGTGCTCGCGACGGGTCGGTACAACCCGGTGGTGGCCGCCGAGGCGGACGGCTGGGCGGAAGAATTGGCGGGCGGGCACACGCCCGAAACCGAGGAGTACGGCATCAGCAGCCTCACCTTCACCGCCGACCGTCCCTTCCATCCGCAACGCCTGTCCGACGCCTTGACCACGCTGCGAGGCATGTTGCGCAGCAAGGGATTCTGCTGGATCGCCAGCCGCCCCGAGCTGGCTGCCATCTGGTCGCAGGCGGGCCCGAACCTCACCTTCGAGCCGGGCGCCTGGTGGTCGTCGCTCGAGGTGCCCGCCGGTCAGGAGATCGTCTTCATCGGGGTGCGGCTCGACGCGGCGGCGGTGCGCCGCGAACTGACCGCCGCCCTGCTCACCGACGCGGAGTTCGCCGAGGGTCCCGCCGCGTGGGCGGCCTACGCCGACCCGTTCCCCGCCTGGGGCGACCTGCACGAACATCACTGATCGTCGACTTCGTTACGCACATGTCGGTGCGCTGGTGCATGATTCGAATGGGCTTCGGCCCACGCACCGATGAGGGGAGCGTGGGCCGAGGCACCGAGACTCAGGCGAGACCGGCGAAGAACCGCCGGATATCACCGACCAGCACCTCCGGCGCCTCGTGCGCGGCGTAGTGCCCGGCGGCGTCGTTTGGCCCGCCCGCACCGCTGCGCACATCGTAGGAATTCCAGCTGACGATGTTGCTGTGGTCGCGTTCGGCGAAGCGCCGGATGGACTGGAAATCCCCGGCGAACATCGCCAACCCCGTCGGCACGGTGGTCGGCGTGCTCGGATGCTCGGTGGCGTGCGCGTCCTCGTAGTAGAACCGCAGCGACGAACCGGAGGTGCCGGTGAGCCAGTACAGCGCGATATTGGCGATCACGAACTTGGGGTCGAGCGCCTCCCCGAACAGCTGCGCGTTCCAGCCGAGCAGGCCGATCGGGGAGTCGGCCAGCGCGTAGGCCAGGGTCTGCGGCTGCTGGCTGTGCAGGGTGTTGAACGCCATCTTGTTCTCGTGGAACCACTGCAGGTGTCCCAGCGCGGCCATGTCCGCCTCGGACAGGCCCTCGAACTCGGCCGGGTCGCCGGACGGGAAGGAGTACAGCTGGGTGACGTGCACGCCGATCACCTGTTCCGGCGCGATCCGCCCGATCTCGGGCGAGACCAGCGAACCGCCGTCGTTGCCGATCGCGCCGAAGCGCTCGTAACCGAGGCGCGCCATCAGTTCGGCCCAGGCGGCGGCGGTGCGGTAGCGATTCCAGCCGGTGCCTCGGGTGGGCCCGGAGAAGCCGAAGCCGGGCAGCGACGGGATGACCAGGTGGAACGCCGGGTCATCGGCCGATTCGGGCTCGGTGAGCGGGGCGATCACGTCGATGTACTCCAGGATCGAGCCCGGCCAGCCGTGGGTGAGGATCACCGGCGTCGCGTCGGCGCGCGAGGAACGGATGTGCAGGAAGTGGATGTCCTCGCCCTCGATCTCGGTGGTGAACTGCGGGTAGGCGTTGAGTTCGGATTCCAGTGCGCGCCAGTCGAACTCCTCGAGCCAGTACTTCGCGAGGGCGCGGACCCGATCGCCGGGCACGCCGTACGCGTCGCCCACGCCGGGCAGCTCGTTCGGGTACAGCGCGTTGCGCAGCCGCGCGGCCAGCTCGTCGAGGCGGGCCTGCGGGACATCGATGCGGAAAGGCGTGACGGTCATGTCGAGATCCTCTTCTTGAAACGGAATGCTTCGTTCTGTTCCAACCGTAACAGAACGGATCATTCCGTTTCAAGTGGTACGCTGATATTCATGCCGAACAAGAACGAAACCGCAGCTCAGCCCCGATTGTCCGGACGCAAGGCGCAGGCCGCGCGCAACAACGGACTCATCCTCGACGCCGCCCGCGCGGTATTCCTCGATGACCCGACCGCGCCGATCGCCGCGGTCGCCGAGCGTGCGGGCGTCGGTATCAGCGCCCTCTACCGCCGCTATCCGAGCAAGGAGGTGTTGCTGCGCACGCTGTGCCACGAAGGGTTACAGCGCTACAACGCGGAAGCCGATGCCGCACTGGAGGATTCGGACGGTTGGCGCGGGTTCGTCGGCTTCCTCGAGCGGGTGGTCGACGCCGACGTGCACTCGCTCACCGTGCGGCTGGCGGGCACCTTCACTCCCGACGAGGCGATGCTGCCCGACGTAGCGCATTCCGGCGAGGTCACCGAGGAACTGGTCCGCCGCGCCCACGCCACCGGTCGGCTGCGCGCCGACGTGAGCGCTCTGGACATCGGCCTGATCCTCGAAGCGTGCGCCGCGATCACCATGCCCGGCCAGGCGCGCACCGCCGAACTGCGCCGCCGTGTCCTCGCCCTGCTGATCGACGGCCTGCGCACCGAGGGTGAGCTGCCCGGTCCACCACCCGCGCCGGGGGAATTCGCTTGGCGTTGGGAGCGCAAAGCCTGACGCGGTGGCACACTTGGCACGCCGCGAGTCATCACACCAACCCCGGGAGGCGCGTCGTGAACTGGACTCTGGAAGTGGTTGTCGTTCCGGTTTCGGATATCGACCGGGCCAAGGATTTCTACGCGAACAAGCTCGGCTTCGACGTCGACCACGACACGGTGATCTCCGACGACGTGCGCATCGTCCAGCTCACCCCGCCCGGCTCCGGCTGTTCCATCGTGATCGGCAAGGGCGCCGTCCCACAGATGCCGCCCGGTTCGCTGAAGGGTCTGCAGCTCGTCGTGCCCGATATCGAGCAGGCCCGCGCTGAACTGGTGGCGCGCGGAGTCGACGTCACCGAGGTTCAGGTGCTCGGCGTAAATCCCTCTCCCACAGCGCATCCGCTGGACAATGTCGGGTTCGTGTTCTTCAGCGATCCCGACGGCAACGGGTGGGGTGTGCAGCAGATTTCGGGCCGCGCGGGGTAATCCTCGAGCTGATCGCAACCCTGTCGTGGCGCGACGGGGGCGGGGCACCATGCATCCATGTTGTCCGCATCCCGCACCGCACCCGTGGCCCGGCCGCTGTATCGCCGACCCGGTCTGCTGCGCGCGGTCTCGCCACTGGCCCTGCTGTTGCTGTGGCAGATCGGCAGCACCAGCGGCTGGATTCCGGCCAAGAAGCTGCCCGCGCCCTCGGCGGTACTCGAGGCGGGCCTGGAGATCTATCGGTCCGGTCAGCTCGCCGACGCGCTGCTGGTCTCGGGCCAGCGCGCGCTCTACGGTTTCGCCCTCGGCGCGGCGCTCGCGTTGCTGTTCGGCGTGGTGGCCGGGCTCAGCAAGATCGGTGAATACGCGCTCGATCCGCCACTGCAGATGATCCGCACCATCCCGCTGTTCGGCCTGATCCCGCTGTTCATCATCTGGTTCGGCATCGGCGAGGAACCCAAGGTCTACCTGATCGCGCTCGGCGTGTTCTTCCCGCTCTACCTCAACACCTACTCCGGCATCCGCCAGCTCGACCCGAAGCTGCTCGAGCTCGGGACCGCCCTTCGGCTCGGCCTCGGTGAGCGGTTGCGGCTGCTCGTGCTGCCCGGTGCCCTGCCGCAGATTCTGGTCGGTGCGCGCCAAAGTCTCGGCATCGCTTGGCTTTCGCTCATCGTCGCCGAGCAGATCAATGCGAGCGTGGGGCTCGGCTTCGTCGTCAACAACGCCCGTGAATTCCTGCGCACCGACATCGTGGTGTTCGGGTTGGTGGTCTACAGCCTGCTCGGTCTGCTCACCGACTCGCTGGTGCGGTTGGCCGAGCGCCGCGCGCTGCGCTGGCGACCGGGGGTGCGCTGATGTTCGAGCCCACCGCCTCGCACGGTCCGCGACCTGCGCCACCGTTCGGCACTGCCCCGAGGCGGTACGGGCCGACCATTTTCGGTGGTGCCGAACCGACAACGTGGCGCGGCGGCATCGGTCGACGCGGCTGCCACGAGACATCGTGTGCGCCGACCAGTCCTGTTCCCCGTTCGATCGCGAGGCCGACCCGATGACCGCAGCAACCACCATCACCCCGACTGCGCCCGCCGCCGCACGAATCGGCGCCCTCGGCAAGCGTTTCGGTGAGCGCACCGTCCTCGACGGCATCGACCTCGAGATCGGTGCGGGCGAGATCGTCGCCCTCGTCGGCCGCAGCGGGTCCGGCAAATCCACCCTCCTGCGGATCATCGGTGGACTCGATTCAGCCGGTGCCGGTGAGGTTTTCGTCGATGGCAGGCCGACGATCGTGTTCCAGGAACCCCGCTTGATCCCGTGGCAGCCGGTGGTGCGCAATGTCGCTCTCGGCCGACCCGCGCCTCGGAACCGCCGAACCGACGAACACGCGGCCCGCGCGGTGCTCGCCGAGGTCGGTCTGGCGGCCCGGGCCGACGCCTGGCCGCTCACGCTCTCCGGTGGGGAAGCTCAACGTGCCGCGCTGGCGAGGGCTTTGGTCACCGAACCGACTCTTCTCCTGCTCGACGAACCGTTCGGTGCCCTCGACGCCCTGACCCGGCTCACCATGCACACCCTGCTGCTCGGCCTGCACGCCGAGCGGTCCTTCGGCGTGCTGCTGGTGACCCACGACGTGCTCGAGGCGATCACCCTCGCTGACCGCGTGCTCGTCCTCGACGACGGCCGCATCGCCGCCGATGTCCCCATCGATCTCCCGCGACCGCGCACCGCCGCCGCGCCGGAGGTTTCCGAGTACGCGACCCGACTGCTCACGCTGCTCGGCGTCAGCCACTGACCCACCCATCCATCGCACGAAAGTTGTTCCCGTGAAACGCACTCCGAAGTCCCGTCTGGCCGGACTCGCCCTCGCCGTCGTCGCCGCGCTCTCGCTGAGCGCCTGCGGTGACGACGCGGCAACCGAGGCGGCTCCGTCGGGACCGGTCGACCTGAGCACGGTGACGCTGAAAGTCGGTGACCAGAAGGCGATCTCGATCGAGGTGCTGCTCAAGGCGTCGGGTCAGCTGGAGAACCTGCCCTACAAGATCGAGTTCTCCACCTTCACCGCGGGCCTGCCACTGGTCGAGGCGGCCAGCGCGGGCGGGATCGATATCGCCCAGACCGGCAACACCCCGGTCATCTTCGGTGCGGCCGCCGATGCCGACATCAAGATCGTCGGCGCGCTCTCGGCCACCGGCAAGGGCGATGCGATCCTGGTCGGCAAGGATTCGCCGATCGCGTCGGTCGCGGCGTTGAAGGGCAAGAAGGTCGCCGTCTACAAGGGCAGTTCGGCCAACGCCAACCTACTGCTGCAACTGAAGAAGGCGGGCTTGTCGCTCAGCGATGTCGAGCCGGTCTACCTCTCGCCCGGTGACGGCTACACCGCACTCACCAGGGGCGATGTCGATGCCTGGGCGACGTGGGACCCCTACACGGCCATCGCCGAGAAGGAGATCGGCGCCAAGTCGATCGCCACCGCCGATCAGGCCGCCAACGGCTACAACTTCTGGGCCGCTGGCACCAAGACCCTCGCCGACCCGGGCAAATCCGCCGCCCTCGCGGACTTCTTCCAGCGCTACGCCGCGGCGACCAAGTGGTCCTCGGACAACCTGGACACCTGGTCGGCCAAGTACGCCGAACTCACCCAGATCAGCGTTGACGCCTCCCGCACCACCTGGACCCGCTCGATCAAGGAACCGATCAAGCTGGACGACAAGGTGATCGCCTCCGAGCAGGAGATCGCCGATGCCTTCACCGACGCGAAGGCGATCCCGGGCAAGGTCGACTTCGACTCCTTCGTCGACACCAGGTTCGACAAGTCCTGACCGGTCCTTTTGCGGCGCCTTCGATCCTGCGGGTCGGAGGCGCCGTTCGCGTTCACCCGTGTGGCGCTTCCCCGGGAAATCGGAGCTGAACGGCTACGTTCCGAGTGCCAGGGAAACCGATCACGACCAGGATGGTGACAGGTGGACGAGCAGACGAAGTCCTACGGGTCGGTGCGCTGGGTGATGCTCGGGGTGCTGTGCGCCAGTCTGTTGCTGGTGGCGATGGATGCCACGATTCTCAATGTGGCGTTGCCGTCGTTGATCGACGATCTGCACGTCGGCCCGCTGGAGCAGTTGTGGATCATCGACATCTACGGCCTCGTGCTGGGCGGTTTGCTCATCACCACCGGTGCGCTGGGGGACCGGTGGGGGCGGAAGTTGTTGTTCATCAGCGGGTTTCTGCTGTTCGGTGTCGCTTCGGTGATCGCGGCGACCGCGGGGAGCGCGGCGCAGTTGATCGTCGGCCGGGTGCTGCTCGGCATCGGTGGCGCGATGGTGATGCCATCGACGTTGTCGCTGATCCGCAACATCTTCACCGACGTCCGCGAGCGCACCATGGCCATCGGGATCTGGGCTGCCGTCGCCGGGGTCGGCGCGACGGTCGGCCCGATCGTCGGCGGTTTCCTGGTCGAGCATTTCGGCTGGTCGTCGGCGTTCTGGCTGAACGTTCCGGTGGTGCTGGTAACGGTGGTCGTCGGCTTGTGGGTGCTGCCGGAGTACCGGACCCCGCAGGCGGGTCGGCTCGATTGGTTCTCGGCGGTGTTGTCCGTGGCGGGCATCGTCTGCCTGGCCTGGGGCATCAAGCATCTGGCCAAAGGTGAGGCGACAGTGGTGGATTGGGTGATGCTGCTGATCGGTGTCGGCGCGCTGGCCTGGTTCGCCCGCCGCCAGCTCCGGTCGGCCGATCCGCTGCTGGACGTGCGCCTGTTCCGCAACGGCGCGTTCACCGCGGCCGCCGTCGCGACCCTGCTCGCCATGATGGCGATCGGCGCCGCCATGTTCCTGATCTCGCTGTGGTTGCAGTACGTGCACGGCTACAGCCCCTCGCAGGCGGGTATCCGGATGTTGCCCGCCGCCCTCACCCTGCTCACGGCATCGCTGCTCACGCCGCTGCTGATGGAGAAGCTCGGGGTCCGCGTGGTACTCGGCGTGGGGCTGGGTGCGGTCGCGCTCGGCTTCCTGCTGCTCGCGGTGAGCCCGGAGCCGACGTCGTATCCGGTGGTGGCGCTGGTGCTCGTCTCCTTCGGACTCGGTGACGGAATGGCCGTCACCGCGGCCGCCGCCGTGCTCGTCGGAGCCGTTCCCGCCGATCGGGCGGGGCAGGCGGGTGCGGTCGAGGAGACCAATTACGAGGTCGGTGTCGGTTTCGGGGTGGCGCTGCTCGGCAGCCTGCACGCCAGGCTCTTCACCGAGCACATGACCCATCTGCCCGTTCCGCCCGACCGCGTGGAGCAGGCGAGCGGTTCGGTGGGAGGTGCCGCCGAAGTCGCCTCGGACCTGCCGGAACCCGCGCGCACCGAGCTGCTCGGCGCCGCCACCCACGCCTTCGATTCCGCCCTCACCACTACGTCGTATCTGTCGGCCGCCGTCGTGGCCGTGGTCACGGTCGGTGCCGTCTGGCTGGTGCCGAAGGGCTTTCGGGTGAGTGGCGGACACTGACCCTTGACGCAACCAATCGGTTGCCATACTGTGAGTAGCAACCAATCGGTTGCGATATAGGAGGAAGCGCCATGGGATTTCCCGATCAGATCGTGCGAACCGTAGAGCTCGCACACCCGCCCGCCAAGGTATGGGCGGCGATCACCACCGCCGAGGGGCTCGCGAGCTGGTTCGGCAACACCGCCGAGATCGACCTGCGACCCGGCGGGGACATGCGGATGACGTGGAACGAAGGCATGGCGGCCGACATGCGCGTGGAGCGAGTCGAGGAACCAACCGTCTTCGGCTACACCTGGCCCATCAACGGCCTGCCCGAGGACGACCCGCGCCGCACCTACGTCGAATTCCGGCTCGAACCGACCGGCGCGGGCACCCGGCTCACCGTGGTCGAATCCGGCTTCGCCCAGCTGCCCGAGGAAGCCCACAAGGAGGCCTTCGAGGGCAATGTCGGTGGCTGGAAGAGCGAGCTGGGTGAGCTCGTCGAGTACCTCGATGCGGCCTGAGACCGAGGCAACCGCCGAACGGGTCTTCGTCGCGCTGGCCGATCCGAGCCGTCGTGCGGTGCTCGCCGCGCTGGCCGCCGACGGCCCGGCCACCGCGACCGACCTGGCCGATCGCCTGCCCATCACCCGGCAGGCGATCGCCAAACACCTCGCCCTGCTCGCGGAGGCGGGCCTGGTGATCGCGGAACCCGGTGAACGGCGTCGCGTGCGCTACCGCCTCGATTCCGCCCCCATGCGGGTGGCCCAGCAGTTCCTGGCCGCCCTGTCCCGCGACTGGGACGGTCCACTCGACGCGCTCCGCCGCCACCTCGACGGCTGAGCCGAACCTAGGAAAAGCCATGAGCGACAAGAACTTCACCGCGACCATCACCGTCGACAAGACCCCCGAAGAGGCCTTCGCCGCCATCAACGACGTGTGGTCGTGGTGGTCGGAAACGGTCGAGGGCACCACCGGAACTGTCGGCGACAGCTACCGGTTCGAGGTCCCCGGCATCCACCGCTGCACCATGACGACCACCGAATCGGTGCCGGGCAAGCGGCTGGTCTGGCACGTCACCGACTCCCACCTCGCCTTCATCGCCGACACCGCCGAATGGGAGGACACCGACGTCGTCTTCGACCTCACCGAAACCGCGACCGGCACCGAAATCCGCTTCACCCATGTCGGTTTGGCCCCCGAGGACGAATGCTACGAGGTGTGCTCCAACGCCTGGAGCGCCTACATCACCACCAGCCTCCACGACCTGCTCACCACCGGCACCGGCGACCCGTTCCGCCGCACCAGCACCGGCGAATCGGAACTGATCAAACACGGCAACGCCGCCCTCGTGAACCTCGACGCCCTGCGCTGATCGCCACGCGGCCGGTAGTTTCGATGCTGTGCATCCGGCCGATACCTTTGTGAGCGCGGTGGCGAGTTTCGCCGCGCTCGTCAGGAAGATCCCCGCCGACAGCTGGGCGGGGCCGGGATTGGGGGAGTGGGATCTGCGATCGCTGGTCGGTCACACCTCCCGCTCGCTCACCACCGTCACCGCCTATCTCCAGGAGCCCGCCGAGGTCGAGGATGTGGCTAGCCCGCAGGAGTACTACGCCATGGCGAAAGCGTATGCGGCGCGGGCGGGGAGTGCGGCGATCGTGCAGCGGGGCAGGGACGCGGCGACCGAGCTCGGCGACGATCCCGCCGCGGCGATCGACGCCCTGGCCGCCGCCGCGACCGCCGCTGTCACCGGCGCCGAGGATCGGTTGATCACCGTCATCGGTGGGCTCGGGATGCGGCTCTACACCTACCTCCCCACCCGGACGTTCGAGCTGGCCGTGCACAGTCTCGACATCGCTGCCGCGACCGGGCTGGCATGCGAGCTACCCGAGGATGTCCTCGCCGAGGCCAACGTGCTGGCCGCACGCACCGCGGTCCACCTCGGCGACGGGGTCTCGGTGCTGTCGGCATTGACGGGTAGATCGGCACTGCCCCAAGGATTTTCCGTGGTCTGACGCGGCACGTTCGCCGCATGTGTCGTGACGCGGGCGCGCGGTGTGGGCGCGTGCGATGAAGCGCATCTCGTCGGTGCTGCGTGCCAAGCGCGTCGCTACGTGCGGGGTGGGTCGCGAAGTGTGGCGTGGGTCGCGGTGTGCGGGCTGGATCGGCTTCGGACCCGACCGGATCTCCCGCCGCGCAGCCCGGTTCTCTGCACCGAATGTCGGTGTCAACATGGGGCTGCCGAACGTGTCCTATCCGCGCGGAGCGATCAACAGGGTCTGTGTGCTGCGCCCGATCGGGCCCGTCTCGTCGAACAGCGCCGACTCCGCGAGGCCGATGCCGTGCGGTTGCGGGTGGGTCACCGCGTCCAGGCACACCCACTCGCCGACCGGCTGGCGGTGCAGGGTGACGGTGAGGTCGGTGTTGATGAACAGGTACTTCGACCAGTCGAGCACCGCGCTCACCCCATTGCCGGAATCGGCCGCGGCCAAGGCGCGTTCCAGCGGGCTCGGGGTGGTGCCCGCGACGATCGGATACTTCAACTTGATCCAGCAGACGGCAGGGCCGGGCGCCGCGAATGATCCTGTACTGAACCGGTATTCGATGCCGGTGTGGAACCCGACCCGCTGATTCGACGGGAACGTCCCCGGCTGCGCGTCGGCAGGCAAGGGCCTCGTGCCGCTCGGCAGAAACTCCGGCGGCAGATCCAGCGGCGGCTCCGACACCTTCAACCGCCAGGCCACCGCCCGCATCACCGGCCCCCGCTCCGCCGACAACGTCGCCTCGATCAGCTCCACGCTGCGCCCCGACCGCACCACCTCGGCCCGCACCGTCAACGGCGCCAACGGCACCGGCCCGAGTATCTCCACCGCCACCCGCCCCACCTGAAACCCGTCACGCGGCTCACACCGCTCGATGACATGACCCAACAGCGCCGACGGCGGCCCCGCATGCTGCGCGTCCGGCGACCAAGGCCCCCTGGTCAGCTCGGTCGAGTCGAAGCGATTCGGGTACGCCGGGTCGGGAACATAGAAGGCATCGGTCACCTGTCCGACCGTACCTGCCCTGGCCCCGACAGCCGACCCCTCGATTGGTCTTCGGATTCGAGGGTGACGAAGCGGTGCGGGCTCACTCCGGGCTTGAACGAGCTCTGACAACCGGTGGACCACAGCGATCAGAACACCAACCTCCGGCTACTGTTCGGCGGTGTTCGCGCTCTGTGTCTCGGTTGTGCCTGCCATTCTCTGGGTTTCGACCGCGGCTACCCGACGCGGCCGCTGGATCGGTCTCGTGGTCCTCACTTCGCTGGCCGCCGCGCAGGTCGCGGTGGCGCGCCGGTGGGTCTTTCCCGAAGGCACGGCCACCCTGCTGTTCGTCCTCACCGGGCTCGTCATCGGGGTGCTGCTGCTCGGACCGTGGCTGGAGACCGACCCGAACCTGCCGCGAACGGCTAGCTGGCGGTGGCGCATATGTTATGTCGTCAGCGTCGTGCTCTGCCTGGTCACGGCGACGGTAGCCGTCCTGCTCGCGGCGGCCTTCGCGATGTTCGGCGCATGGGCATGGGTCCCGGCCGAGGACGCGCTGGAACCGCTCCCCGAGGGAGTGGTCGTGCGCGAAAGCGCAAACCTCGGCTGTACGCCACGATCCTCGAACAGTGACTGCACGCGGCGGTTCGTCATCGACCAGCCCGGTGCGAGCGCCGACGACATCTCCGGGCGTCTGCGCCAGGTGCTGAGCGAAACACGCGCCTGTGCTTTCGAGCACCGCACCCGTCGGGAAATCGACTATTGGTGGGGCACCTGCCCGGTATCCGGGTGGCCTCTGGACCGTCACGAGACCGCCGTGTCCATCACAACTACCGGCCCGACTGCGGTCACCCTCGACCTGTCCTACCTGGACGACTGGTGATCGAGCCGCTGAAGTCGGTCGATGGCCTCCCTATGCTGAACCGCTGGTCACCAGGGTGAGCAGGTCGAGCAGGGGGCGGATGGGGCAGGGGTTGATGTCGGTCGAGGTGCAGCCGATGTCGGTCGATCCGGCGACCGGCGCGGCCGCGTGGGCCGAACCGATCGGTGCGGCGAGGGAGAGGGCGGCGGCTGCGGCGGCCCCGGCGATGACGCGTTTGGTGCGGGTGGACATGCAAGGCACCCTACGGATCGCGGGGAGTAGCAACAGCCCCCGAAATCCTGGGGTGGATTTCGGGGGCTGGTGCTGCGGTCAGGAGACGACCGGGAGGTAGACCTGGTTGCCGTGGTCGGCGAATTCGGCGGACTTCTCGGCCATGCCCGCTTCGATGGCGGCGACGTCGGTGAGGCCTTGCTTCTCGGCGTATTCGCGGACGTCGGCGGAGATGCGCATGGAGCAGAACTTCGGGCCGCACATGGAGCAGAAGTGGGCGGTCTTGGCGGGTTCGGCGGGCAGGGTTTCGTCGTGGTATTCGCGAGCCGTGTCCGGGTCGAGCGAGAGCGCGAACTGGTCGTGCCAGCGGAATTCGAAACGGGCCTTGGACAATTCGTTGTCGCGGTCCTGGGCGTGCGGGTGGCCCTTGGCGAGGTCGGCGGCGTGGGCGGCGATCTTGTAGGTGATCACGCCGACTTTCACGTCGTCGCGGTTGGGCAGGCCGAGGTGCTCCTTCGGGGTGACGTAGCAGAGCATGGCGGTGCCCGCCTGGGCGATGATGGCCGCGCCGATGGCCGAGGTGATGTGGTCATAGGCGGGCGCGATATCGGTGGCCAGCGGGCCGAGGGTGTAGAACGGTGCCTCTTCGCAGAGTTCCTCTTCCAGGCGGACGTTCTCGACGATCTTGTGCATCGGCACGTGCCCGGGGCCTTCGATCATCACCTGCACGCCATAGGATTTCGCGATCTTGGTGAGTTCGCCGAGGGTGCGCAGTTCGGCGAACTGGGCCTCATCGTTGGCGTCGGCGATGGAGCCGGGGCGCAGGCCGTCACCGAGGGAGAAGGTGACGTCGTACTTCGCGAGGATCTCGCAGAGTTCACGGAAGTGCGTGTACAGGAACGATTCCTGGTGATGCGCCAGACACCACGCGGCCATGATGGACCCGCCGCGCGAGACGATGCCGGTGACGCGCTTGGCGGTGAGCGGGATGTAGCGCAGCAGCACGCCCGCGTGCACGGTCATGTAGTCCACGCCTTGCTCGCACTGCTCGATCACGGTGTCGCGGTACAGCTCCCAGGTGAGCTTGGTCGGGTCGCCGTTCACCTTCTCCAGCGCCTGGTAAATCGGCACCGTCCCGATCGGGACCGGTGAATTGCGCAGGATCCACTCGCGGGTCTCGTGGATGTTCTTGCCGGTCGACAGGTCCATGATGGTGTCGGCGCCCCACCGCGAGGCCCACACCATCTTCTCCACCTCCTCGGCGATCGACGACGAAACCGCCGAGTTGCCGATATTGGCGTTGATCTTCACCAGGAACTTCTTGCCGATGATGGTCGGCTCGAGCTCGGGGTGGTTGTGGTTGGCCGGGATCACCGCGCGCCCGGCGGCGACCTCCTCGCGCACGAGTTCGGCCGAGACACCCTCGCGGGCGGCGATGAAGCGCATCTCGTCGGTGACGATGCCCTGGCGAGCCCAGTGCAGCTGGGTGGGCGGACCGTCGACCTGCGGCTTGGCCCATTCGTCGCGCAGTTTCGGCAGACCGGCCTCGAGGTCGATCACCGCGCTGTCGTCGGTGTAGGGCCCCGAGGTGTCGTAGACGTCGAAGTGGTCGCCGTTGGTGAGGTTGATCCGGCGCACGGGAATGCGCAGACCGTCGACCTCTTTGTAGTGTTTGACGCTGCCTTGGATGGGTCCGGTGGTGACGGTGTCGACTCCAGCGGTGTTGCCGTTCGACGACGTGGCTGTGCCCATGAACAGTCCTCCCTACGCCAGCATTACCTGGTCAGGTTCATACGGTCGACGGCCCTGATCGCCCGAAAAAGGGCTAGCCGTCCTCTCAGCCCGCTGGTGCGAGCCCCCGTGTTGATGTGAAATTCTCCGCCGCCGACGATACCCGCCGGGCGGGGCGACCCGCCCGGCGATCGGACTATGCCGAGGACTTCTCGAGGTGTGGACGTTCGGCGGTCGGCTCGTCGTCGGCCTCGTGCAATCCGAACCTGTTGTGCAGCTTGGCCAGTGGCTTGGGCGCCCACCAGTTCCAGGTGCCCATCATCCGCATCAGGGCCGGGGCGAGCAGGCCGCGGATGACCGTCGCGTCGCTGATGACGGCGAGCGCGCAGCCGAGTCCGAACAGCTTCATCATCGACACACCGGAGGTGGCGACGCCGAGGAACACGATGCTCATCAGCAGCGCGGCGGCGGTGAAGATGCGCCCGGTGCGGGCCACACCCATGGCGACCGCCTCGGTATTGCCCTCGGTGGTCTTGGGTCCGGCCAGCCATTCCTCGCGGATGCGGGAGAGTAGGAACACCTCGTAGTCCATGGACGCGCCGAAGGCCAGGCTGAACATGAGGATCGGCATGGCCAGATTGAGCGTGCCGGTGGCTTGGAAACCGAGCAGCCCGGACAGGTGCCCGTCCTGGAAGATCCACACCATCGCGCCGAAGGTGGCCGCCAGCGACAGGATATTGAGCGCGAGCGCCTTCACCGGGAGCACCACACTGCCGGTGAACAGGAACAACAGCACCAATGTGGTGATCGCGATCAGGGCGCCCGCCAGCGGCAACTTGCCGGTGATGGCCGCAACGGAATCCTGGTTCAGCGCGGCCGGTCCGGTGACCAGTGCTTCGGTGGGTGCGGGGACGGCGCGAATCGTGTCGAGCTGGTCGCGACCCGCGTCGGAATAGGGGTCGAGTCGTGTGGCGACCGACAGGTACGCCCCCGCCGACGGGTCCGACATCTCCGGCACCCCCGCCGCCACCCGCAGGCCGTTGCGGTACACGGCGGCGCTGCTCAGCACCGCAGGGACATCGGGCACCGTGGAGAGCTCGCGCGCGTAGGCATCCAGTTCGGCGGGACTGCCACGGAAGTCGCGCAGCACGACGGTCGCGCTCGACGCCATGTCGGCATCGAATTCGGTGCGCAGCACGTCGCCGACCTCGCGGCTGGCGACACCGGCGGGCAGCGAGCGGTCGTCCGGGTAGCCGAACTGCACGCCGAGGAACGGCGAACCGAGCAGCAGCAGGAACGCGGTGGTGGCCAGCGCGATCGGCAGCGGCCGCTTCATCACCGCCGTGACCAGCCGGTACCAGAAGGTCTGCTGCGGCTGCTTCTCCTCGCGCGGCGGCAGCCGGAACAGCTTGCGGGCGGGTTTGCGCAGGTCACCGGCGTCGATTCGGTGACCGACCAGCATCAGCAGCGCGGGTAGCACGATGACGGCGGCGGCGGTGGCCGCCGCGACCACCGCGATTCCGGCGTAGGCGAACGACTTGAAGAAGTACTGCGGGAACACCAGCAGCGCCGACAGCGACAGCGCGACAACCAGCGCCGAATACACGACCGTCCGTCCCGCCGTGCGGATCGACCGGATCACCGCCTCGGTGGGGGTGGAACCGCCGGTGAGCTCCTCGCGGTAGCGGCTGACGATGAACAGGCTGTAGTCGATGGCCAGCGCCAGTCCGAGCGCGGTTGTCATGTTGAGCGCGAAGATCGACACGTCGGTGACGGCGGTGAGCACGCGCAGGATGCCGAGCGCCGCCGCGATCGCGAACAGGCCGATCGCCACCGGCAGGGCGGCCGCGACGAGACTGCCGAACACCAGCGCCAGCAGCAGACCGGTGATCGGAATGGCGATCGCTTCGGCCAGGATCAGATCCTTGCTGATCTGGGTGTTGATATCGGAGAACGAGGCGGCCAGTCCGCCCGCCTGGATGGTGACCGGACCGTCGTCGTCCTGGAGGGCCTTGCTGATCTTGCCCGCCCGGTCCGGCAGCTCGGCATCGTCACCCTCGATGCTGGCCAGGATGAGGGCGCGTTTGCCGTCTTTGCTGCGCAGCGCTTGTTTCAGGTCGGGGCGCGAGGTCCAGTACGACTGCACACCGCTGATCTCGGGGTAGGTGCGCAGCGCGGCCACGGCCGAATCGGCGGCGGCGCGCGCGTCGGGGGAGTCGACCGACACCGGGTCGGTGACGAGCAGGACGTAGTTCGGCTCGCTGCCGGGGAAATGTTCGCTCAGGTACTGGCTCGCCCGCACCGAATCGAGATCCTCGGTGACGAATCCGCCCGATTTCATGTGTGAGTGCACGGTGGCGCCGATCGCGCCGCACAGGATCATCAGCAGCAGCGCGACCGCGACGATCAGGCGCGGTCGGCCGACTGCGATACGGGCGATTCTCGTCAACATCCTCGGCACCCTCTGGTAGAAGTATCGAGTTGCCACCGTATCCCGGCAACATTTCCGCCCGATACCGTCTCAGGGTGGACGCCGACGGAGTACCATCTCCGCCCCTGGGTGGATGCTTCAGCCGCTACGGTGCTGCCGACGACCCGCTGAGCAAGGTCTGGGCCAGCCGCGACAAGAAGTCGCCGACCTGTTGGCCCGAGCTCGGTTCGCAGGGCACCGGGTAGGGCCCGCATGCGGAGGCTGGTGCCGCCAGGGGCAGCTGAGCCAGGGTGATCAGGGCGAATCCGGTTACGGCGGCGATCGTCGATTTCATCGGGTCACCGTATCGATGCGCAAGGGGCGGTAGAAGACCCGAGTTCTCATGGCTTGCCGCGCCTCATGCCTGACGCGCGGGCAGGATCCGCCCGCTGACCTCGCCCAATCCGATGGGGCGCCCGGCGGTACCGGGGGCGGTGGCGGTGATGGTGACCTCGTCGCCGTCGGCGAGGAACGTTCGGGTTTCCTCGCCCAGGGAGATGGATCCCTTACCGCCCCAGGACAATTCGATGAACGAGCCGCGCTGGGTAGGTTCCGGACCCGAGATGGTGCCGGAGGCGAAGAGGTCGCCGGGACGGATCGAAGCGCCGTTGGCGGTAAGGTGGGCCAGCATCTGCGCCGGTGACCAGTACATCCGCGCGTACGGCGGTCGGCTGACGATGTGCCCGTTCCACGACACCGCCAGGTCGATATCGAGGCCGTGGTCGGCGGTGCCACGCAGGTACGGCAGCGGTTCCGGTTCCTGGGTCGGCAGCGGCACCCGCGCCTGTGCCAACGCGGCCAACGGCGTGACCCAGGCCGACAGCGAAGTCGCGAAGGACTTGCCGAGGAACGGCCCGAGCGGCTGGTACTCCCAGGCCTGGATATCGCGCGCGGACCAGTCGTTCACCAGCGCGACCCCGAAGACGTGCTCGGCGAAATCGTCGACACCGACCGGAACTCCCGACGTGGACCCGGTGCCGACCACGAACCCTAATTCCGCTTCGATATCGAGCCGCTGTGACGGGCCGAATTCCGGTGCACCCGAATCGGTCCGGCGTTGCCCTCGGGGACGGATCACGGGGGTTCCGGAAACCACGACGGTGCCTGCTCGCCCGTGATATCCCACCGGCAGATGACGCCAATTCGGCAGCAACGGTTCACTGTCGGGCCGCAGCAGCCTGCCCAGATTCGTCGCGTGGTCGATGCTCGCGTAGAAATCGACGTAATCGCCGAGCGTCACCGGCAATGCCATCCGCACCGAACCCACGGGGTACACGACCTCGACCGGCAACGCGGTATCGGCCAATTCGCGCAACCGCGCACGAACGCCACCCCACCGGGCGGGTCCGGCGGCGAGAAAGGCATTGAGATCGGGACGGGCGAAGACCGGATCACCGAGCAGTGCGGCGAGATCCAGGACCATATCGCCGAGACGCACACCGACGCGGAAGGTTCCACCCGGCGGAGCGAACACGCCGTAGGGCATGTTCTCCGGCCCGAACAGCGAATCCGGCGCCACCTCCACCCGAAGCCACCGCCCGCTCACCGCGGCCCACGCCCCGACCAGGTCCACGCATACCCGGGATCCTCGCAGGCCAGCGCGCCCTCGCCGAGCTGCAACGGTCGGAAGGTGTCCACCATCACCGCCAGCTCGTCGAAGAACTCCGCACCGATGCTGCGCTCGTAGGCGCCGGGTTGCGGGCCGTGCGCGTACCCGCCGGGATGCACTGACACCGAACCCTGTGCGATCCCGGAACCCTTGCGCGCCTCGTAGTTTCCGCCGCAATAGAACATGATTTCGTCGGAGTCCACATTCGAGTGGTAGTAGGGCACCGGAATCGAGAGCGGGTGGTAATCCACCTTGCGCGGGACGAAATTGCAGATCACGAAGTTGATGCCCTCGAAAGCCTGGTGCACCGGCGGCGGTTGGTGTACGCGGCCGGTGATCGGCTCGAAATCGGCGATGTCGAAAGTGAACGGATACAGGCAACCGTCCCAGCCGACTACATCGAAAGGATGAGTGGCATAGGTCAACCGGGTACCGATCACCTCCGCTCCGGCACGATGTTTGACCAGCACCTCCACGTCGGTGCCCTCGGCGAGCAACGGCGTCGTCGGCCCGTGCAGGTCGCGCTCGCAATACGGTGAGTTCTCCAGCAGCTGACCGAATTTCGACAGGTACCGCTTGGGCGGGGTGATGTGGCTCGATGCCTCGATCACATACGCGCGCAAGGGTGCTCCACCCGTCGGCAGCCAGCGGTGCGTTGTCGCGCGCGGCATGAGCAGCTGGTCGCCCTGGTGCACCGGCACGCTGCCGAACACGCTCTCCACCACCGCCGCACCGGATTCCACGTACACCAGTTCGTCGCCGATGGCATTGCGGTACAGCGGGGACGCCGCCTCGGCCACCACATAGGAGATCCGCACATCGGCATTCGCCAGCAGCAGCCGACGGCCCGTCACCGGATCGGTGGCGGCCGGGGTGTCGCCGGGAAAAAGATCGGGCAATCGCAGGTGACGGTGGCGCAGTGGATGATTCGGTGTCAGCGACTGATCGCCCAGGTCCCACACCGTCGAGTCGACGATGGCGGGTGGCAGGCCCCGGTGATAGAGCAGTGAGGAGTCTCCGGAGAACCCCTCCTCGCCCATGAGCTCCTCGTAGTAGAGGTTGCCCCGCTCATCGCGATGCTGCGTGTGCCGCTTGGGCGGCACCGCCCCAACACACCGGTAGAACATGCACAACCTCCCGCGGGTCGGATATTCCTGACCTCACGGTACCGCTGTGGACAACGCTCAGTCGGTGAACTCCGCGATCACCGGTGCGTGGTCGCTGGCACCCTTGCCCTTGCGTTCCTCGCGGTCGACGAAGGCGTCCTTGGCCCGCTCCGCGAGGGCGGGGGAGGCCAGGACGAAGTCGATGCGCATGCCCTCCTTGCGGGGAAAACGCAGCTGGGTGTAGTCCCAGTAGGTGTAGACGCCCGGGCCGGGCGCGAACGGGCGCATCACGTCACGGAAGCCGGTGTCGAGCATCGCCTGGAAGGCGGCCCGCTCGGGTGCGGAGGTGTGGGTCTTGCCCTCGAAGAGCTTCGGATTCCACACGTCGTCGTCGGTCGGCGCGATATTCCAGTCGCCGACCAGAGCGATCCGGGCCGAGGGGTCGTCGGCGAGCCACCGCGCGGCGTCGGCACGCAGCGTCGAGAGCCACTCGAGTTTGTAGGCGTAGTGCGGATCGGCGAGCGAGCGGCCGTTGGGGACGTAGAGGCTCCACACCCGCACCCCACCGCAGGTCGCGCCGATCGCGCGGGACTCGACCACCGGCGAGTCGAGCAGCGAGTCACCCGCGTTCTTGTCGAAACCGGGCTGGTCGGGGAAGGACACCGCCACATCGTCGAGCCCGACCCGCGACACGATGGCCACACCGTTCCACTGATTGAGCCCGATATGGGCCACCTCGTATCCGGCCGCCTCGAACTGCTCGAACGGGAACTGATCGTCGCGGCACTTGGTTTCCTGCAGCGCGAGCACGTCGATGTCGTGGCGGTCGAGCAACGCCGTCGCCCGGTCGACGCGGGAGCGGATCGAGTTCACATTCCAAGTGGCCAGACGCACGTGCGAGGTCCTTTCCGGCGGGATCAACCGGGTCGTGGCCCGCCCTCGATTCTGGACTGACCGGAGGGTGCGACGAAGGAGTGCCCGGAGGGAGGGAAGAATCGAGGTTACAGGGCCACGAACAGCGGCGCCAGCCGCTGTTCAGCTCAGCGCTGCGTAGCGGTAGGAGTGGTGTTCGATGAAGCCGAGTTCGCGGTAGAGGGCCAGTGCGGTGGCGTTGCCGACTTCGACCTGGACGTAGGCGTGGGTGGCACCCTGGTCGGCGCCCCAGCGGATCAGCTCGGCGCAGACCAGGGTGGCCAGGCCGTTGCGGCGGTGCGCGGCGGCCACGGCGACGCAGGTGAGGCCGACCCAGCGTCGGCCGTCCGGCGCCGTGGTCACCGCGCCGCGCCCGATGGCGAGGGCGTCGGGCACACCGAGGGTGGCGAAGCCGACGGTGCCGTCGAGGACGGCGGTGAGCACGTCGCGGTCGGGTTCGCGAACGGCCGGGTCGAGCGGGATCTCGCCACGGTAGCGGTGGGTGCGCAACCAGCCCTCGTCCGGTTGTGCGGCGACGCGAACCATCGAAGGGCCCTGGGGCAGCACGAAGTTCGAGATGTCGAGGCCGAGCACCACGGTTTCGCTCCAGCTGTTCCAGCCGGGCGGAACCGGAGCGAGCCGGTCGGGCAGTTGCAGCAGCAGCGGCAGACCGCGCGCGGTGTACCAGTCGGCGATCCGGTGCGTCGTCTCGATCGACAAGGTGGCGGGCACGCCCGACTCGCCGAGCGGCACAGCGGAATTCGCCCGGCCGGTGTATCCGTTGCCCGCGCGGACCAGCCAGCCGTCGATCCACGTGTGTTCGACACCGGGCCAACCGCCCGCCGCCGCCGTCTCCAGCGACCGGATCTCCTTGGTCCGAATCGGCCTCGGCCCCAATGCTTTCAGGGCGACCACCCGATCCGGCGCGACCGAAACCACCTCGCCCTCGGCGGTGCGCACCGAAGGCGGCGACATCGACACCAATTCACCGATCACATCCGTGAGCGGTTGTGGATAACCCGCGGGCAGCTGATACCGCATCACCACCCGGCGGCCGAGGGGTATGTCAGTCATTGCCGAAGGGGTCGGGGACGGTGCCCGGTACCCAGCTCAAACCCGGCTTGCCCCAGCCGTTTCGCTTGATGGCCTTCTTGGCGGCGCGCGCGTTGCGGCCGATCAGTACGTCGACGTAGAGGAAGCCGTCGAGGTGGCCCACCTCGTGCTGCAGCATGCGCGCGAAGAATCCGGTGCCCTCGAGGGTGACCGGTTCGCCGTGCTCGTCGGTGCCCGTGACCCGTGCCCAGTCGGCGCGGCCGGTGGGGAACTGCTCGCCGGGGACCGACAGGCAGCCCTCGTCGTCGTCATCGGGATCCGGCATGGTCTCCGGGATCTCGGAGGTCTCGAGTACCGGGTTGACGACGGTGCCGGTGCGGCGGATCTGATTGCCCTCGGCATCGACATCGGGGCAGTCGTAGACGAACAGCCGCTTGCCGACCCCGACCTGGTTGGCCGCGAGGCCGACGCCGCGCGAGGCCTCGAGTGTCTCGTACATGTCCGCGATCAGCCCGGCCAGCTCCGCCGGGGTCTCCGTCACCGGGGCGGTAGCGGTATGGAGAACGGGGTCACCGACGATCACGATCGGGAGAATTGCCATGGTCGCCATTATCGCCGCGGTATCGCCACGCGCGGGCGGCGGCCCCTGTGCGTCGCGACACTCCTACTGGCCCTCAGTCAACACGCCGGGGCAGCGGTCGAAGGATCGGGGCGGCTCATGGTTGAATGATCCGCGACGTGCAAGCGTCATTTTCATCTCGTGATACTCGGCGAGGGAGCAAGATGGACGGCGCAGCGGCTCGGCACATCCCCCAGGATTCGGCCGGCGACGAAGGCACCGGCCTCAGTCGCCGTGAGCTCGACATCCTGGACTTCGAACGCAAATGGTGGAAGTACGCGGGCGCCAAGGAAGACGCGATCCGCGAACTGTTCTCGATGTCGGCCACCCGGTACTACCAGGTGCTCAATGCTGTCGTCGACAAGGAAGAAGCACTCGCGGCCGACCCGATGCTGGTCAAGCGGCTGCGCCGGTTGCGTGCGAGCAGGCAGAAGGCCCGTGCCGCGCGCCGACTCGGATTCCAGGTCTGACATGGGAACCACATCCGGTTCGATGCGACTAGGGTTGCGCGGGTGAGCAACCCGAATCCCACCCCCGGCGGCCCACCGCTGCGCGCGCTGGCGATGGTGTTGATCGCGCTGGCCATCGTCTTCGCCGGTCTGGGTGCGATGTCGCTGTCGAATTCCGGTGCCGAGGCGGCCGATCCGGTCGAGCAGACCGAGACCACCACTTCGAGCGCGGTGGCACAGGCCCCGGCGACCACGGCCGCGCCGACCACGACCAGCGCGGCCGCCGCCCCGACCACGACCACGACCGTGGCGCCGACCACCACCACGACCACGACGAACCCGCCCGCGGCCGCGTCCGGCGACAAGGCCATTCCCGTGCGTGTGCTGAACAACAGCCTCGTCGCCGGTCTCGCCGCGCGCACCGCGAGCGAGCTCGGCGCGGCGGGGTGGACCAATGTGAGCACCGGTAACTACAGCGGCGCGAACCTGACGGCGACCACCGTGTACTACGGCTCCGGGCCGGGCGAGGAAGCCGCGGCCGCCGAGATCGCCGCGCAGGTCGGTGGAACCGTCGCCCCGAAGACCGGCGACAGCACACCCGGTGTGGTCGTCGTCCTGACAGGGCGCTGAACCGGCACGGCACGCGGTGCCGCAGGCCGTGTCCGCGCTGTGGCATCATCTTCAGCGGTACTGCCCAAGTCCGATAAGGAGTCCCCTGATGGCCCCCTCGTCCACTCGTCGCCCGTCCTGGCGCATTGTGACCCCGGTTGTCGCGGTCGCCGCGCTCGGGCTCGCCGCCTGCACCAACAGCCAGGAGTCGAGTGACGTCAAGGGCACCACGCCGCCCGTGTGGACCGGCGCGTCCGCCCCCGCGGACGGTGGCGGCGACCACGGCACCGGCCATCCCGCCCCCTCGGCGACCGGCGAACCCGGCGCGCACGGCGACGACCACGGCGCCTCGAGCGGCGGCCTGAAGGCCGAGCTGAAGAACGGCGCGGGCGCCGGTGTCGGCACCGCGACCATCGTCGCCGAGGGCGGCCACCTGGTCGTCACCGTCGAGGCGCGCGGCCTGACCCCCGGCTTCCACGGTCTGCACTTCCATCAGAACGGCACCTGCGAGGGCGACTTCACCTCCGCCGGTGGGCATTTGCAGGTCGGCCCGGCCACCGCGCACCCGGCCAGCGGCGACCTCACCTCGCTGCAGGTCGGTGCCGACGGCACGGCCAAGCTGGTGACCCGCACCGACAGCGTCACCCTCGACAACATCAAGGGCAAGGCCCTGATCGTGCACGCGGGCGCCGACAACTTCGGCAACATCCCGCCGCGCTACACCCGGGAAGGCGGCACCGGCCCCGACGAGACCACCCTGTCCACCGGTGACGCGGGTGCCCGAGTGGCCTGCGGCGTCGTCGGTTAGCGAGACCCGCTGATGGCCGGGGCAATTCAGCCGGTGCCGTTTCGCGGTTCGCCCCGGCCGACGATCGGCATCGAATGGGAGATCGCGCTCGTCGACAAGGTGACCCGCGATCTGTCCAACACCGCCTCGGCGGTGTTCGATGCCGTCGGCGACCTGCGCGCCCACGACGGAACGCAGCAGGTCACCAAGGAATTGTTGCGCAACACGGTCGAACTGGTGACCGGTGTGCACGAGACCGTCGGCGGCGCGGTCGAGGACCTGCGCACCACGATGGAGGCGGTGCGTCGCGCGGCCGACCCGCTCGGGGTCGATCTGTTCTGCGCGGGCACCCACCCGTTCGCCCAGTGGTCGGCCCAACAGCTCACGCGCTCACCGCATTACGACGAGCTGATCGAGCGCACCCAGTGGTGGGGCCGTCAGATGCTCATCTGGGGTGTGCACGTGCATGTGGGAGTTTCCCACCGCGACAAGGTCTTTCCCATCCTGAACTCGCTGCTGCTGTCCTACCCGCATCTGCTCGCGCTCTCGTCGTCCTCGCCGATGTGGTCCGGTGACGACACCGGCTATGCCAGCAACCGCGCGCTGATGTTTCAGCAGCTGCCCACCGCGGGCCTGCCGTTCCAGTTCGAGAACTGGCGCCAGTTCGAGGGTTTCGTGCACGACCAGATGAAAACCGGTGTGTTCGAACAGCTCGGCGGCATGCACTGGGACATCCGGCCCGCGCCCAAGTGGGGGACCATCGAGATCCGGGTGTGCGACGGGCTGTCCAGCCGTGCCGAACTCGCGTCGGTGGCCGCGCTGATCCACTGCCTCGTTGTCGATCTGGAACAGCGGCTCGACAACGGCGAGGACCTGCCGACCCTGCCGCCCTGGCATGTGCAGGAGAACAAGTGGCGGGCCGCGCGCTACGGACTCGACGCCATCGTGATCGTCGACGACGCGAGCAATGAGCGTTTGGTCACAGACGATCTGATGGACCTGCTCACCCGATTGGAGCCGACCGCGCGCCGTCTCGGCTGCGCCGACGAGCTCGCGGCCGTGGCCGAGATACCGCGCCACGGTGCCTCCTACCAGCGTCAACGTCGTGTTGCCGCGCAATCGCAGGGCGATCTCGTCGCGGTGGTCGACTCGCTGGTGCGCGAGCTGGATCAGTAGCGTTCAACTGCCCGGCTCGGTGGCGTTAACCCGCCGTTTACGATGGGTGGATGCTTGTCGAACATCCGCGTGCTGCTTCGGGGGGTGCCACCCTCGGTTCCCGTCTGCGCGAACCGGGGACGCTCGCCGCGCTCGCGGTGTCGGCGGTCCTCGCGCTGCTGATCGGGCTGCAGATCGCGGCGTCGATCAGCGGCTTCGAAGGGCCACTCGCGAGCCTGGCGCGCGACTACATCGGGACGCCCAAATCGATGTCGGTTCCGTGGGCGGGTCTTGTGCTCGCGCTGGTGGGTGTCTCGGCACGCAGGCGGGTGTTCGCGGTGAGCGCCGCGATCGGGATCGACGCCGTGTTCGTCGCATTGCGGCTGCTCGACGGTAAACCGTTCACCGTCGGCAACGGGCCGACCATCGTGCTCACCGCTCTTGTGCTCATCGCGGCGGTGCGCTGGCACGGCCGCGAACGGACCGACGCGTTGAAGGCCGCGGCACTGGGTGCCTTGCTGATCCTGGCGACGAAGGTGGGCGACGTGTGGTTGCACGTCACCTCGGCGGTGCATCCCACGGTTCTCGACGAATACCTGCTGCTCGCCGATCACGCGCTCGGCGATCCGTCGTGGGTGGTCGGCCGGGTGCTCGAGGTGCTCGGGCCGGAGGTGTACGCGGTGCTGCACTGGGTCTACATCGAGCTGCCCGTGGCGGCGATCGTCGTCGCGGTGTGGCAGTTGCGCGGGGTGGTCACCACGGGGGTGTGGCCGAGTCACTATCTGGTTCGCACGTTCCTGGTGCTCGGGCTGGTCGGGCCGCTGTTCTATGTGCTGTTCCCCGTGGTCGGTCCGATGTTCGCCTTCGGCGCCGACGGCAATGGCTTCCAGCTCGGCAACTTCTGGCCCTCGGCGCTGCCGCCGATCGGGCAGAGCCCGGCGCCGTTGCCGTTCGACGAATTCACCCCGCGCAACTGCATGCCGTCGATGCACACCGCGTGGGCGTTGTCGCTGTTCATCCACACCCGTCGCGATGTCGACGGCACCCGCGCGCCCGCCTGGCTGCGCTGGGGCGGCGCGTTCTGGCTCGCCGCGACGGTGGCCGCGACGCTCGGCTTCGGCTACCACTACGGCGTGGACCTGGTGGCGGGCGTGGTGCTGTGCCTGACCGTCGAGTCGGCGCTGCGCGCCCCCGAGCGCGGCTGGGACGCGGCCCGGATCCGGATGGTCGTCGGTGGTTCGGCCGTGTTCGCCGGGCTGTTGTTCGGCTACCGGTACCTGGCGGTGGAGATGGCGCAGTACCCGGTGCTCGCCGGTGCCGTCGTGATCGGGTTGCTCGCGGCGGTCGCCGTCGCGTTCCACCTGACCTGGTTCGCCGCCGCGCCGGACCGGACAGCCGCTGTCGTTCGGGTGTAGTCAGTCCGCCTCGTCACCGAGTTCGTTGACGCGCAACAGGCCGTCGCGGTGGCGTTGCTCGCGGTAGGCGGTGCGCCCGAGCAGGTGCGCGACGACGGGCGCGGTGATCACGGTGAACAGTCCGGCCAGCATCAGCATCCACACGTTCGCGTCGCCGCGCAGGTCGATCCCGGTGCCGATGAGGACCAGGATCAGGCCGATCACCTGGGGTTTCGTCGCCGCGTGCATGCGGGTGAGGGTATCGGGGAAACGGACGATGCCCAGCGCGGCGGTGCAGGCGAGCACGCAGCCGAGCACGATCAGCGGCGCCGACACCCACTCCAAGCCGGTCATCGGTCGTCCCGCACGCGAAAGCGCGTCACCGCGGCCGAACCGAGGAAACCGACCAGAGCCAGCGCGACGATCGCCGGGACGACGGTGGTGTCGTTGCTGTAGGCCGCCCACACCGCGAGCCCGGACGCGGCGATGGCCATCAAAGAGTCGATGCCGACCACCCGGTCGAGGGTGCTCGGCCCGGCCAGCACGCGGTACGCGGTGCCGATCGCGGCGAACGACAGCAGCACCGCCGCGATGACGGCGACAACGGTCATACCCGTACCTCCGATCGTCGACGTCGATCACCTGGTCGTTCGAAGGCATCGATGACGAGGCGTTCCAGGCGCCGGGTGGTGCGGTAGAAGGCGGCGACCGACTTGTCGCTGCCCACGTCGAGCACGTGCACGTACACCACGCACCGCTGCCGGTCGATCTCGAGCACCATGGTGCCGGGGATGAGATTGAGCAGGTCGGTGCAGATCACGAGCACCAGGTCGGACTGGATGCCGAGGGCAACCCGCAGCACACCGGAGACCGGCGGGCCGGAGGGCCGAATGGCGAACCAGGCCACCTGCGCGCTCGATTCCAGCGCGTAATAGGTCGCCACGGCGATCAACGCGACGAACGACAGCGGATGGAAGCGCCCGGCCACCGGGACCAGCGGCAGCGGCAACGCGAAGACGACGATCAGCGCGACGACACCACCGGCGAGCACGTTGGCCGCGCTCAGGTCACCCCACAGGGCGACCCAGACGGCGGTCAGCCAGGCGAGTACGCCGAGGCGTAAGGCGTTCTCCCGGTTGAGGAGTCGGCGCAGCACAGTCATCGCGGCTCCTGCCTGCCGAGGACGGACTGGATATAGACCGCCGGATCGTCGAGGTCGCTCGCGGCACGTTCGGCGATGCCGAGCACGGGTCCGGCGAACACGGTGAGCGCGAGTCCCGCGGTGATCAGGCCTGCGGTGGCCAGCACCATCAGGACGGGCATGCGGCCGGGATCGGTGCGGTCCTCGTATTGCACATCCGTCGAATCCTCCACCAGGGTCGGCGGTTTCGCGGCACTGAGATGACCTTCGGGTGCCTCCTCGCGCGGGCGCCAGAAGGCCTTGCCCCACACCCGTGCCACCGCGTAGAGGGTGAGCAGGCTGGTGAGCACCGATCCGGCGACGAGTACCCAGGCCAGCACGCTGCCGTCGGCCGCGCCCGCCTCGAGCAGGGTCACCTTGCCGATGAACCCCGAAAAAGGTGGGATACCACCGAGATTCAGTGCCGGTATCAGGAACAGCAGTCCGAGCAGTGGGCTCGCCGAGGCGAGCCCACCGAGGCGGCGCAGCGACACCGACCCGGCCTGGCGCTCGATCAGACCGACGGCCAGGAACAGGGCGGTCTGCACCAGAATGTGGTGGGCCACGTAGAAGACCGCACCGGTGAGCCCGGCCGAACCGGCCAGCCCGATGCCGAAGATCATGTACCCGATGTGGCTCACCAGGGTGAACGACAGCAGACGGCGGATGTCGGTCTGGGCGATCGCGCCGAGGATGCCGACCACCATCGTGGCCAGCCCGCACACCAGCAGGATGTCGTCGAACGCGCCGTCCGGGAACCACAGTGTGTGCGTCCGGATGATGGCGTACACCCCGACCTTGGTGAGCAGGCCCGCGAACACGGCCGTCACCGGCGCGGGCGCGGTGGGGTAGGAGTCGGGCAGCCAGCTCGACAGCGGGAACACCGCCGCCTTGATCCCGAAGGCCACGAGCAGCACGGCGTAGCAGGCGGTGCGCACCCCCTGCGGGGTTGCTTCGAGCCGGACGGCCAGTTGCGCGAGATTCAGGGTGCCGGTGGCCGCGTAGGTGAGCCCGATGCCGATCAGGAAGATCATCGACGACACCATCGACACCATCACGTACGCGATGCCGGTGCGGATGCGTTCCTCGGTGGCACCGACGGTGAGCAGCACGAACGAGGCGGCGAGCAGGAGTTCGAAGCCGACGAACAGGTTGAACAGGTCACCGGCGAGGAAGGCCATCGACACACCGGCCGTGAGCACCAGGTAGGTGGGCCGGTAGATCGAGGTCGGCTGGTTCTCGTCGCCGTCGGAGATGTTCTGGCCCGCACCGTAGATCGACACCAGCAACAACACGAACGCGGAGACGAGCAGCATGGCCGCGCTGAGCCGGTCGACGACGAGGGTGACGCCGATGGGCGTCGGCCAGCCGCCGATCTGCACCGCCGTCGTGCCGTCGCGGTCGGCGAGATACAGCAGCACCGCGCTGATCACGAGCACACCCGACAGCGCGACCGTCGACACCAGCCGCTGGATGCGCGGACGGCGCCCGAAGATCAGGGTGATCGCGGCGGCGAGCAGCGGGACGAGCACCGGCAGGGCCGCGAGGTCGGGGAGCAGCTGCGGGGAGAGGGTCATTCGGCCGGGTCCTCGCTTTCGCGCCGGGCGGCGACCTGGGTGTCCTCGGGGTCGTTGCGGACGTCTTCGGTGGTGGTCAGCCGGTAGGCGCGGTAGGCGAGGGCGAGCACGAACGCGGCCAGACCCATCGTGATGACGATGGCGGTGAGCACCATCGCCTGGGCGAGCGGGTCGGCCATGCCGTCGGGGGAGGTGTCCGAGCCCGACAGCACCGGTGGGTTGCCGTCCGGACCGCCGCCGATGGTGAGGATGAGCAGGTTCACCGCGTTGCCGAGCAGGATGATGCCGAGCAGCATCTTCGACACCACTCGCTCGAGCAGCAGGTACACCCCGCAGGCGGTGAGGACGCCGATGGTCAGGAGCACAACGAGGTTGGCGCTCATACGATCTCCTTGTCCAGGCGGGCGCCGAGGCTGCGCAACACATCGAGGGTGAGGCCGACGACCACCAGGTACACGCCGAGATCGAAGAACAGGGCGGTGACGAGCTTGATGTGTCCGAGTACCGGCACGGTGATCTCGATGATCGCGGAGGACAACGGCGGCGCCCCGAGCAGCAGCGAGGTCGTCGCGGTCCCGGCGGCGAGGATCAGGCCAGCACCGAGGAGGTGTCCCGCGTCGACCGGGAGGGCTTCGCCGAGTTCGTAGCGACCACCCGCCAGATAGCGCAGGGTGAGGGCCAGCCCGGCGAGCAGGCCACCGGCGAAGCCACCGCCCGGTGCGTTGTGGCCGGAGAAGAAGAAGTACACCGACAGCACCATGATGGTCGGGAACAGCAGTCGGGTGGTGATCTGTAGGACCATCGACCGCTCGCGGCGGTCGAGCAGCCGGGCGGCGGGCAACCAGCTCACGGCGTCGGGGTTGTAGTCCGGTGCGTCGGCGGCGCGGGGTGCGCTGCCGAAGCGGCGGCTGCGGAACACCAGCGAGGCCACACCGGTGGCGGCGACGACAAGGACGGAGATCTCGCCGAGGGTGTCCCAGGCGCGGATGTCGACGAGCAGGACGTTCACCGCGTTCTTGCCGCCACCCACCCGGTAGGCGGCGTCGGGGATGGTGCGCCAGATCGGTTCGCTGTGCCGGGCGGCGGAGGCGAAGGCGGCGAGCACCGTCACGGTGACGCCGACCGCGATCGCCAGCAGTGCCCGACGGACCTGGAACGCGGCGGCGTAACCGTCGGTGATCTCGGCCGGGAACCCGCGCAGCACGAGCACGAAGATCACCAGAGTCAGTGTCTCGACCAGGAATTGGGTGAGGGCGAGGTCGGGTGCGCCGTGCAGTGCGAAGATCACGCCGCAGCCGTAGCCGGTCACCCCGACGACGAGCACACTGGCCAACCTGTTGCGCAGCACCGTCGCGGCGAGCGCCATGGCGATCATGATCGCCCCGATCACCGCCTGCAACGGTGAATCCCACAGGTGCAGTGCGACTCCGGTGCGGGTGCCGGTCGCGAGCATGACGGCGGGCAGCACGATGAGCGTGCCGAGGATGAAGGCCTGGCTGGCGGGCAGCGAACCGGACTGCACCACACCGGTGAGTCGAAGCGACAGCCGGTCCATCGCGCGCAGCGCGGCGTCGTAACCTCGGTCGGCATTACCGAGACGGGGGCGGGCCGGTTCGTGAATCCGGTTGCGGACCAAGAACAAAGCGACGCCGACCGCCACGATGACAGCGGTCAGCGCGAGGGCGGGGGTGAAGCCGTGCCACAGCGCGAGCGCCCCGTCGAGCACGCCGGGCAGAGTCTTCGCGTACGGGCTCAGCCACTCGTCGACGACACCGGCGCCGAGCCCACCCGCGAGCCCGGCCACCGCCAGCACCGCCGGCGGGCCGAGCAGCAGCGGCCCCGGCGCGTGCCACCCGGTGGCGACACCGGGCTTGGTGCCGAACGCGGCCCACACGAACCGCGCGCTGTAGGCGACGGTCAGGGCAGATCCGGCGGCGATGCCGGTGAGCAGCAGCACCCGTACCGGTGGACTGAGCACCTGCGCCGACCACACCGCGCTCAACGCGGACTCCTTGCCGACGAACCCGAGCATCGGCGGCAACCCCGCCATGCTGATCGCCGCCGTCGCCGCCACCGCGCACAGCACCGGCGCCCGACGGCCGAGCCCGGACAGGCGGCGCAGATCGCGGGTCCCCGCGCCGTGATCGATGATCCCGACCACCATGAACAGGCACGCCTTGAACAGCGCGTGCGCCACCAGCAGCGCCAGCCCGGCGAGCGCGGCGTCGGGGGTGCCGACCGCCATCATGGTGATGAGCAGCCCGAGTTGGCTCACCGTGCCGAACGCGAGCAACAGTTTCAGGTCGTGCACCTGCATGGCTCGCCACCCGGCCAGCAGCATCGACACGATCCCCAACGGCAGGACCAAGGCATGCCACGGTGGTGTCTGCGCGAGGGCGGGCGCGAGCCGAGCCACCAGGTACACGCCCGCCTTCACCATCGCGGCGGCATGCAGGTAGGCGCTCACCGGTGTCGGCGCGGCCATCGCACCGGGCAACCAGAAGTGCAGGGGCACGATCGCCGACTTGCTCAGCGCCCCGATCAGCACGAGCACCACCGCCACCGACACCGCGATCCCGTCGGGTGGCGACTCGCGGGCGAGCAGGTCCGACAGCAGGAAGCTGTCGTAGCGCAGTCCGAGGATGACGATGCCGACCAGCATCGCCAACCCACCGGCCGCGGTCACCAGCAGCGCCTGCAACGCGGCGCGTCTGCTCGCGGCCTGCTCGGCGTAATGGCCGACCAGCAGGAACGACAGCACCGTGGTGATTTCCCAGAACACGTAGAGCACCAGCATGTTGTCGCTGGTCACCAGACCGAACATGGCGCCGGAGAAGCCGACGAGTTCGGCCGCGAACACCCCGAGCCGTGCCTCGTCACGGTCGAAATAGCGACCGCAATAGGCCAGGATGAGCGCGCCGATCCCCAACACGAGCACGCACATCACCGCGGCGAGGGAATCGAAGCGCAGGTCGATGTCCATCGAGATCTGCGGCGCCCAGCGCACGCTGGCGGTGACGGTGGTGCCCCAGTGCGCGATCACCCACCCGAGGCTGCCGAGCGGAACGAGCGCCAGCAGATAGAAAGCGTTGCGGCCCAGCACTCGCACACACAGCGGGGCCGCCAGCGCGGCCGATGCGTGAGCGAGCAGGACAGCGAGCAAGCGCGCCTCCGGGTTTCTGGCGAGTAGCGAGCCCCGATCCTACGGGCGCGCCGACGGTCTGCGGCGGTACCGACACTGTCGCGTCCGCCATGTCGGCTCCGGTTCGGCTATGACCTGGGCGCCGGTGCGGGCGGCCTGACCCGGTAGAACAGCGCCAGCGCCGCCGCGGCACCGAGCGTGATGGCCAGCGCCGCGAATCCGGGGGTCCGGTCGTCGGCGTTCACCCCGCCCGCGGGCCAGTTGCGCAGGCGAGTGGGGATGGCCCACAGGATCGACGGCAGATACAGCGCACCGAGGGCGAGCACCGCGCTGGGCAGATAGCTCACCCGCACCGAGGCGAAACCGTACCCGGCGACAGCGGCGAGCAACCCGGTGCCGATCGTCCACGTGACGGTCCAGCCGACATTGTCGGTGAACAGCGAGAAGATCGCGATCGTGGCCGCACCGAACAGCACCGGCCACGGCGACGGGCGGGCCAGCCCGGCCAGCACGGTGGCCACCACCACCGCGATCACCACCAGCAGATTCCACCCGAGGCTCGGTGCGTCACCGAGCGAGTCGGCCACGGCGGCCAGGCTGACCGCGAGCAGCACGGCGGCGCCGTCGCGATCGGGGAGCAGCAGGGCGGTGGCGAAGGCGGCGGCAACGGTGAGGACCACCGCCAGACCCACCTGTGCCGTGCTCGCCCGCCGTCCGTCGAATTCGCCCGAGAGCCACTCGGTGGTGAGCAGCAGGGTCAGGGCGAGCAGCGTCGCCGCGATGATCGGCGCGATCGGCAGGTCGGCGGCCAGCCGGGGCGGCGCGCCGAGGATCACACCGTGCTGGTGGCGCACGGTGGTCACCGCGAGCAGGACCAGCGCGCACAGCACCAGCCAGGTGGGGCTGTGCGCGGACTTGTCGGCCTGTGCCGAGTTCGAGGTGAAGATCGCGACGACCTCGCCGTAGACGAACACCACGATGGTTCCGACCGCGAAACCGACCGCGGGCCAGCGCATTCGCAACGAGCAGATGCCGAGCGCGCCGTAGGCCGCGCCCCCGCAGATGCTGTCGATGTAGTTCTGTGTGGTCAGCACGTCGGCCGAGGTCATCAGGGTGCCGATGTAGTAGTTCACGGCCAGGGCAGCGGTGGCGCAGGTGGCGGTCAGCCAGACCAGTCCTGGCCGGGTGAGCGGACGAACCAGCACCGCGACCACCACCGCGACGATGAGCCCGAGCGCCGCGGCCCGGGGCACGCCGTTGACCAGGCTGGTGACCCGATACGGCGAATCGAGCGCCGAAGCGGCGGTGGTGCGGAAGGTGAACGGCAGGAACAGCGCCATGCCCGCGACCGCGGCACCCGCGAACGCCGTCACCGCATCCAGACCATCACCGATCCTGGGCACGGTTCCGACGATACCGGCGAAACACGCGCGACCTGGGAAGTCGGCCCCCAGGGGCGGTTCATCCCCGATCGCGCGCGTACTCCCGCAACGATTCGACCTGCGCGGCATCCAACGAGGGCCGCACGGTGCGACGGGCGGTGGCCACGTCCCCGGCGGTGACATCGGCGGCGGCCATATCGCGCCGCAGTGCCGCGAGGGCGGCCTCGCGCAGCAGGGCGGCGCAGTCGGCGGCCGAGTAGCCGTCGAGGTCGTCGGCCAGGGCGGCCAGGTCGACGTCGTCGGCCAGCGGGACCGAGCGACCCGAGGTGCGCAGGATGTCGAGTCGCGCGGCCGCGTCGGGCGGCGGAACGAACACCAGCCGTTCCAGCCTGCCCGGGCGCAGCAGGGCGGGGTCGATGAGTTCGGGCCGGTTGGTCGCGCCGAGCACCACCACATCGCGCAGCGGCTCCACGCCGTCGAGCTCGGTGAGCAGGGCGGCGACCACGCGGTCGGACACGCCCGAATCGCTGCTCTGTCCCCGGCGTGGGGCGAGCGCGTCGACCTCGTCGAGGAAGATCAGCGACGGTGCCGAATCGCGGGCCCGCTGGAACAGTTCGCGCACCGCCCGCTCCGATGAACCGACCCACTTGTCCATCAGCTCAGCGCCTTTCACCGCGTGCACACTGAGCTGACCGGTGCCTGCCAATGCCCGGACCAGGAAGGTCTTGCCGCACCCGGGCGGGCCGTAGAGCAGCACGCCGCGTGGTGGGTCGATGCCGAGGCGGGCGAACGAGTCCGGATGCCGCAGCGGCCACAGCACCGCCTCGGTGAGTGCCTGTTTGGTTTCCACCATGTCGCCCACGTCGTCGAGATCCAGTGAGCCGATGGCCAATTCCTCGGTCCCCGAACGCGACAGCGGTCGGATGACATCGAGCGCGCCGAGCAGGTCGTCCTGGGTGAGTTCGGGGTCGGCCTGTTCGCGGCTGGCCCGGCCCGCCGCGCGTACCGCCGCCTCCCGGCACAGTGCGGCGAGGTCGGCGACGACGAAACCCGGTGTGCGCGAGGCGATCACGTCGAGATCGAGCTTGCCCGATGGCACCTTGCGCAGCAGTTGTTCCAGCAGCGCGCGGCGGACCAGTGCGGTCGGCAGCGGCAGAGCCAGTTCGCGGTCGCACAGGTCGGGTGCCCGCAATCGCGAATCCACCTGTGCCGGATGGGCGGTGGTGGCCAGCAGCGCGACCCGTGGGGCGCGGACGGCGGCCCGCAACTGGTCGAGGATGAGGGTGGCGACCGGTTCGGCCTCCAGCGGCAGGAGGGCGTCGATATCGGTGACGATCAGCACCCCGCCCTGTCCGCTGGCGATGTCGGCGACCGCCTCGGCCACCGCGCGCAACCGCGCACCGCTCTCGCTGGCCCCGACACTCGGCCCGTCGAGCACGACCACCCGCCGCGGTGCCGCGACCGCCTCGGCGAGCGTCGCCTTGCCCACCCCGGCCGGGCCGGTGACGAGCACACCCAGGTGTGCCGGTGCGCCGAGGGTTTTCAGCAGTTCCGGCTCGTCGAGCGCCAGGCTCAGCCATTCGGCGAGTTTGGCCGCCTGGCTCTGCACCCCGGCCAGATCCTCCACGGGCACCGGCGGGTTGCCCGCACTCGTCGTCGGCGCCTCGAGCGCGGCGTCGAGGGTGCCGCCGTCGCGTTCCACCGCGTGCTGCACCGCCGCCGCGCCGCTACCCCAGCCGACCGCCGAATTCGGCTGCACGCTCACCGGGCCCGGCCGTGGATCGATCGCGGTGACGGTGAGCAACTCGGTGGTCCAAGCGATCCCGAACGTGCGCGCCAACGCCTGGGTGGTCGCCGCCGAGCTGATGTCGGGGCCGAGATCGCGCGGCAGCAGCGACACCGTGTCGCCGACGGTCACCACCTTGCCGAGCAGGGCCTGGCGCAGCGTGGCGGCCGGGATGCTCGCCATCGCCTGCGCCGACCCGCTCAGCGAGATCTGCTTGGCGCCGAACACCGTCACCGGGGCGACGGTCACCGCGGCGTTCTCCCGCAGCCCCACGTTCGACAGGGTCACGTCGTCGAGGAGGGCGACTCCGGGCGGGCTGCCCGCGGGTGCCTTGGCCACCACCGCGGCCGTCCGGCGCGCGCCGATCAGCGCGATGCCGTCCCATTCCCGTAGGCCGAGCGCCGTGAGCGTCTCCGGGTGCAGACGAACCACCCCGCGCCGGGCGTCGGCGGCCGACGGATTGAGGCGAGCGGTCAGCGAAAGTTCAGCCACCGTGCCATTCTGCCCGCTGCCCGGCCCCACCGCCGTGGACGATCAGCGATCGATTGGCTCATCCCAAGGTCGGAGTCTGTACGCTGCACCCGACGCACCGGATGTGCCGGTGCCGCGATCCACCGGGGAAACCAGCAGATGAACCGAATCTCTTCCGTCGTCGCGACTGCCGGGGCACTCACCCTGATCCTGGCCGCCTGCGGCTCCACCGACGAAGCCACCGACGCCTCCGGCCTGCGCAAGGGCACGCCCGCGAGCACAACGGCACCGGCCACCACCACGTCCAAGGCAGCCGCGAGCGGTTCGCAGGTCACCTGTTCGGAATTCAAGTCGCTCGACAACGACGCGCAGACGCGGGTCATCGAGCAGATCCTCGCCGACAACCCCGGCGGTCCGTTCGAGGGCAGCCCGAACGTGGCGCTCGGCACCGCCAAGCTGGTGTGCCTGGCACCGGGCAATGCCGACAAGACCGTGGCCGAGGCCGCCGGGATGACGCCCTGACCTCAGTGGATCAGTGACTGCCAGTTCTCGGGAACCCGGCCCGCCGGGCCAGGAACGGGCTGATCGGCCGGATGACTCGTCGGCGCCGCGAGTTCGGGCCCGCCCTCGTACATCTCGTTGGTCGCGAAGTTCCAGAACCAGTCCTCGCCGGGCTCGTAGCTCTGGGTGAACGGATGCCCGGTGCTGCCGTAGTGCCGGGTGGCGTGCTGACTCGGCGAGCTGTCACAGCAACCGATGTGCCCGCACTGCGCGCACCGGCGCAGGTGCACCCACCAGCCACCGGCCTCGGTGCATTCGGCACACCCCGGCCCACTCGGCGGCACAGTTGGATCGATTCCTTCTGCCATGCTGACCTCCGTGACATTGGCGGCTGGCGCCGGTTCTCGGCGTGCTTGGAACCCTACGACCCGGTGGGCGCCTGCTGTGCGGGTTGCAACGGCAGGCGCACGGTGAACCGCGTGTCGCCGGGAACGGAGTCGACGCGGATGTCGCCGTCGTGTTTGTTCACCACGATGCGGAACGAGATGTCGAGACCGAGACCGGTGCCCTCACCGACCGGTTTGGTCGTGAAGAACGGTTCGAAGATGCGGCTGCGCGAGTCCTCGGGGATGCCGGGGCCCGTGTCGCCGATCTCGACGGCCACGCAATCGTTCTCGCGATACGTGCGCACCGTCAGGGTGCCCGCGCCGTTCATGGCGTAGACGGCGTTGTCGATCAGGTTGGTCCACACCTGATTGAGTTCGGCGGCGAAGCACGGCACCGGCGGCAGCGCGCGGTCGTAGTCCTTGACCACGCGCACACCGTCGCCGAGCTTGCGGTTGAGCATCACCAGCGTGGAATCGAGCAGTTCGTGCAGGTCCACGACCTGATACGGCGCCCGGTCCATCTGTGAGTACTGCTTGGCCGCACCGACGAGGGTGGAGATGCGGCCGGTGGAATCGACGATCTCGTCGAGCAGCAGTTCGGTCTCGATGGTGTAGTTCAGCCAGCGCACGGCGCCCTCGAACACGTCCGCGTGGCAGGCCTGCAGGGTCGCCTTCACGCCCTCGAGCCAGTCGACGTCGAGACCGGCCTGCACGAAGGTGGGCGCCAGGTTCCAGCCGTCGGCGATGCCCTCGTCGGTGAACCAGTCGGCGAGGGCGTCCTCGCGGTCGGCCGCCTCGAGCGGCGACAGATCCGGCGCCTTGGCCACCTGCTCGGCGGCCTGCTCCTGCAACTCGACCAGGTGCACCAGCGCCTCGGTGGGGAACCTGCCCTCGGCCATCATCTTGAGCTTGTGCCGCATGCCCGCCACCCGCTCACGCAACCCGGCGGTGGCGCGCACGGCCGCCGCGGCGGGGTTGTTGAGCTCGTGGGTGAGGCCCGCCGACAGTGAACCGAGCGCCACCAGCCGTTCCCGCTCGGCGATGCGCTGACTCGACCGCCGCCCACCGAAGAACGCACCCTCGAGCAGGTGCACCGCCATCGGGAACCAGGCGTGCATCATGCGGGAGAAGTCGGCCGCGTCGAGCACCAGGAATCGGGACCGGCGCAGCACGTACATCGACCCGTTGTAGTTCGGTTCGGCCTTGTCGCCCAGATACGCCGTCCACGCGCCCGCGTACACGCCGCGCTGGTCGGTGCGGTTGGTCTCCACCTCCACCCCGCCCGAGAGCTTGGTCAGCGTCACCTCGCCGTCGATGAGCACGTAGAAGCAGGTCGCGGGTTGTCCCTCGAGGAACACCGGCCCCGGATCGACGTATTCGATGCGACCGGCCGCGCACAGCTCGGAAAGCTGTGTGTCGTCGAGCTTTTCGAACAGGAACAGGGTTCGCAGTTCTTCGGGATCACAGACCGACATCACGCCTCCTACGACAGGTACCGGTGCACGAACATCACGGCCATGGCGCCTTCGCCGACCGCCGAGGCGACCCGCTTGGCCGACTCGGCGTGCACGTCACCGGCCACGAACACCCCGGGCACGCTGGTTTCGAGGTGGTGGGGTGGACGCGGGAGCTCCCAGCCCGCCGGGCGCGCGCCGTCGATGAGCAGGTCGGGTCCGGCCAGCACGTACCCGTTGCCGTCGCGGGCGACGACGCCGTCGAGCCAGCCGGTCTGCGGTGCGGCGCCGATGAACAGGAACAACCGTTGCGCGTCGACCTTGTCCTCGGTGCCGGTTCGGTTGTCGCGCAGCAGGATTCGCTCCAGGTGTTGGTCGCCGTCGGCGCCGGTCACCTCGGTTTCGGTGTGCACGGTGATGTTCGGGATCTGGGCGATCTGCTGAATCAGGTAGTGCGACATCGACTTCTCCAACGAGTCGCCACGCACCACCAGATGCACCCCGCGCGCGTGCCGCGACAGGAACACCGCGGCCTGCCCGGCGGAGTTCGCGCCGCCGACGATGTACACCTCCTGCTCGGCGCACTCGGTCGCTTCGGTCATCGCCGAGCCGTAGTACACACCGCGACCGGTGAATTCGTCGACCCCCGGTGCGGGATGCCGCCGGTAGTCCACTCCGGTGGCGATGAGAACGGTGTGCGCGCACAGCGATCCGCCGTCGGCGAAGCGCACGGTGCGGGCCGAACCGTTCACCTCGAGACCGACCACTTCACGGGTGGTGACGATCTCGGCCCCGAATTTGGCCGCCTGCCTGCGGGCGCGATCGGCCAGCTGCGCGCCGGAGAGACCGTCGGGGAAGCCGAGGTAGTTCTCGATGCGCGAACTCTGCCCCGCCTGCCCACCGGTCGCGGTCCGCTCGACCAGCACGGTGCGCAAACCCTCCGAGGCGCCGTAGACGGCGGCGCCGAGTCCGGCCGGACCGCCACCGACGACGATCAGGTCGTAGAACTCGTCGCTGGCCTGCACGCTCAGGCCGCAGCTTTCGGCCAGTTCGCTGTCGGTCGGCTGGATCAGGGCCTCACCCGCCTGGGTGATGACCACCGGACACGACTGCGGGTCGGCACCCGCCGCCTCGAGCAACCGGGCGCCCTCGGGTTCGTCCCGGGGGTACCAGCGGTAGGGCAACTGGTTGCGCGCCAAGAACTCCCGCACTTGCGAGGAGCGGGGCGACCAGCGATCACCGACCACCTTGGTCTCGTGGACGGGCCGCTGCTCGGCGCTGCGCCAGGCATCGAGCAGCCCCTCGATCACCGGATACAGCTTCTCCTCCGGCGGATCCCACGGCTTGAGCAGATAGTGGTCGAGGTCGACGACATTGATCGCGTTGATCGCGGCGTCGGTATCGGCGTACGCGGTGAGCAGCACGCGCCGCGCGTAGGGGTGCAGGTCCATCGCCTGCTCGAGGAATTCGATGCCGTCCATCCCCGGCATGCGATAGTCGGCGATCAGTACGGCCACCGGCTGACCGCGCAGCTTCATCTCGCGCAGGGCCTCGAGGGCCTGCGGGCCGGATTCGGCGCGCAGGATGCGGTAGTCGGCGCCGAAGCGGCGGCGCAGGTCGCGCACCACCGCGCGCGAAACACCAGGATCGTCGTCGACGCTGAGAATGGCCGGTTTGGTCGGGGCGGGATTGCTCACCCCGCAAGTATCCCTTTCCGAGGCCTCAGGCGTCTTTACCCGGAGGGAGGGAAGATCAGGGGCCCGAAGGGCCCCGACTCGAGCGCGTCAGCGCTCCATGTCTCAGGACCAGGTCGAGTTCGCTGGGGGTGAGCAGGCGTTCGAGGCGTTCGTCGCGTTTACGGCGGGTGAAGGCGCTGCGCAGGGCGAAGCTGTCGTCCGGCTCGATGGTCGGGAGCAGCGGAACCTCGTTGATGTGTCTGCGGGGCAGGAATGAGCGCAGTTTCACGGCCGATCACCTCGGGGTCGACGACGGGTATGCCGGGCGGCTGAGCCTCTTCGATCAGCTACTTCGATTAGCGAAGAGTTTGCCAGCATGTCCGAGTTGGTGCAAGCGGGACAGGTCGGACACGGCCGACCGACCGGTCGGTGACCTGCTTCGGCGCAGGTCACCGCCGTCGTCGCGGGATTTGCTGGGTCAGGACTTCCAGGCGGGCATCGTGACCACCTGTGCGGCATAGGACAACCCGGCGCCGAAGGCGATGAGCAGTGCCGCGTCGCCCGGCTTCGATTCGCCCTTGCGTAGCAGCGCCTCCATCGCCAACGGGATCGAGGCTGCCGAGGTGTTGCCGGACTCCTCGATGTCGTTGGCCAGTGCGCAGCTCTCCGGCAACTTCAGCACCCGGGCCATGATCTCGATGATCCGGCCGTTGGCCTGGTGCGGGATCATCGCGTCGAGGTCGTCGGTGGTCAGGCCCGCACGGTCGATCGCCTCCCGGCACACCTTCTCCAGTGAGTGCGCTGCCCAGCGGAACACCGCCGTGCCCTCCATGGTGAGGTAGGGCCGCACCGCGTCCGTGCCCCTCTCCTCGATCTCGGCGAAGAACTCCATCCAGTCCTTGGACTGGCGGATGGCGTGGTGCTGGGTGCCGTCCGAACCCCACACGGTCGGGCCGATGCCCTGTTCCGGCGCGGGCCCGACGATCACCGCGCCCGCGCCGTCGGCGAACAGGAACGCGGTGGACCGGTCGGTGAAGTCGATGGTGTCGGTGAGCTTCTCGACGCCGATCACCAATACGTGCTGCGAGGTGCCCGCGCGTACCAGGTCGGAGGCCATGCCGACGGCATGACAGAAACCGGCACAGCCCGCGGAGATGTCGAAGGCGGCGGCACCGGTCATGTCCAGGTCGGTGGCGATGCGCGGACCGATGGCCGGGGTGAGCAGCAGGTGGGTCGAGGTGGCGACGATGACGCAGTCGACCTGGTCGGCGGCGACGCCCGCGGCCGCCATCGCGTCCCGCGCGGCGGCGACGCTCATGGACTGCACGGTCTCGGTGTCCGAGGCGAAGCGGCGGGTTTTGATGCCGGACCTGGTCTGGATCCACTCGTCGCTCGAGTTGATCGGGCCCGCGACCTCGTCGTTGGTGACCACCCGGGCGGGGCGGTACACGCCCAGCCCGAGGATCGCGGTGTGCTCCGCGCCGGTCGTCTGGGCGATTCGAGCAGCCATGCGTATCTCCTCTGTACCTGGCAACCTGCGGGTTGCACCGCTGGGTGTACCTGAAGCATCGAAATCTGTCCCTCATCGCCCGTGACCCCTGCGTGGACAACATGTGAACGCGCAGACATGAGGCCCCCTCATATTAGCCTGAAATCTGTCCGAAGAGTGTCGATTGTCACAAGAGCCGAGGGGTATAACTGTGAGACGAGGCGATACCTAGCCGACCCTTCGAGGGAACGAGGAAAACCATGCTCGGACTCGGAATCATTGGTTGGATCATCATCGGCGGACTCGCCGGGTGGATAGCCAGCAAGTTCATGAAGACCGACGCCCAGCAGGGGATCCTGCTCAATATCGTCGTCGGGATCGTCGGTGGCCTGCTCGGCGGCTTCATCCTGAAGCTGTTCGGCGTCGACGTCGAAGGCGCGGGTTGGATCTTCAGCTTCATCACCTGTCTGGCCGGTGCCTGCCTGCTGCTGTTCCTGGTCGGCCTGGTCACCGGGCGCAGATCAGTGCACTGACCACCCCTGCGGACCACGGGCTTCCCGTAAGGTGTGATCGCTGTTGTCATCACACGAAAGAGGGAGCCCGTGGCACGCCGCCCCACCCCGCCCGGCACGCCCGAGACCACCGGCGTCGGCCATGTCGTCGACCTGGTCCGGGCCGCTGTACCCCCGCTGCACCCCGCAGGTCTGCCGTTCGTCGCGGCGCCGTTGGCGGTGGCGGTGGTCGGCGGACGCAACAAGTGGGTGCGCCGGACCGGTCTGGCCGCCGCCGCCGCCTGCGCCGCTTTCTTCCGGCACCCGCACCGGGTGCCGCCCAACCGCGCGGGCATCGTCGTCGCCCCCGCCGACGGTGAGATCGCCCTGGTCGACACGGCCGTGCCGCCCGCCGAGCTCGGTCTCGGCGATCAGCCGCTGCCGCGCGTGAGCATCTTCCTGTCGGTGCTCGACGTGCACGTCCAACGCGTGCCCGTGTCCGGGACCGTGCGCGAGGTGCTGCACCAGCCCGGCAAATTCCTCTCCGCCGACCTGGCCGAGGCCTCCGACGCCAACGAGCGCAACAGCATGCTCATCGAGACGGCCGAGGGCAAGCAGGTCGTGGTCGTGCAGATCGCGGGGCTGATCGCGCGCCGCATCGTCTGCGACGCCCGCGTCGGCGACCAACTCACCATCGGTGACACCTACGGGCTCATCCGCTTCGGTTCCCGCGTGGACACCTACTTCCCGGTCGGCACCGAACTGCTGGTCACCCCCGGCCAGCGCACGATCGGAGCCGAAACCGTGCTGGCTGTGCTGGGATGATCGAACAGGCGCATTCGGCTCGCCGCCGTCGGCCACGTTCGGTCCGGTTGCTGCCGAGCATCGTCACCATCCTCGCGCTGTGCTCGGGGTTGTCGGCGGTGAAGTTCGGGCTCGACGGTGAACTCGGCATCGCGCTGGCCATGGTCGGCGCCGCCGCCGTGCTCGACACCCTCGACGGCCGCCTGGCCCGGATGCTCGACGCCACCTCCAAGATGGGCGCCGAACTGGACTCGCTGTCGGACGCCATCTCCTTCGGCGTCGCGCCCGCGCTCGTCCTCTACGTCACCCTGCTCGACGGGTACAGCGCGGGCTGGATCATCGCCCTGCTGTACGCGGTGAGCCTGGTGCTGCGCCTGGCCAGATTCAACACCCTGCTCGACGACGATTCCCGCCCGAACTGGGCGCGCGAATACTTCACCGGGGTGCCCGCCCCCGCGGGCGCCCTCATCGCGCTCGTCCCGATCGCCCTGAAGGTGCAGTTCGGGGACGGCTGGTGGGACAGCTTCACCTTCGTCGCCGTGTGGACGACCTTCGCCGCGCTGCTGTGCGTGAGCACCATCCCCACTCTGGCCATGAAGTCGGTGTCGGTGGCGCCGCAGGCCGCGGCCGGACTGCTGGTGCTCGTCGCGGTCGCGGCAGCCCTGCTGGTCACGTACCCGATCGTGCTGCTGCTGATCCTGGTCGCGCTGTACCTCGGTCACATCCCGTTCGCCTGGCGCTCGGCGCGCTGGGTGGCGGCCCGGCCGGAGACCTGGCAGCACAAACCCGCCGAGCGACGGGCCCAGCGCCGCGCGCAGCGGCGGATGCCGCAGATCCGCCGTCCGGCGATTCGCGGGTCGGCGCGGCTGCGGTTGCGTCGCCCGCGCGACGATTAGTTCCCCGGCGAGATGCCGCCCACATCCTGCTGATCGACAGGCTGGGCGGGCGGTACCGTAGCGCCACTACGGCAAGGAGCGCGGGTGGAATCGGACGGGATCACGGAGTTCTCTCAGCACAGGTCCAGGCTGTTCGCGCTTGCCTACCGCATGTTCGGTGCCGCGAGTGAGGCCGAGGACGTGGTTCAGGAGGCCTACCTGCGCTGGGCTGCCGCCGACCAGGCCGCGATCGAGAATCCCGAAGCCTGGCTGACGACGGTCACCGTGAACCTGTGCCGCACCGAGCTGACGTCGGCGCGAGCCCGGCGCGAAACCTACGTCGGGCCGTGGTTGCCCGAGCCGGTGCCCTCCGGGGAATTCGGTCCGCTGGAAACCGTCGAGGAACGCGAATCGGTGTCGTTGGCGTTGCTCACCGCGATGGAACGGCTCAACCCGGTGGAGCGGGCGGTGCTGGTACTGCGCGAGGCGTTCGGCTATCCGCATGCCGAGATCGCCGCGATGCTCGACCTCACCGAGGCCAATTCGCAGCAGATCCTGCACCGCGCCAGCACGCGGGTGCGGGGCGGCAAACCGCGATACCCGGCTCCGACCGAGCAGGTACGTGCCCTGTTCGAGCGATTCATGACGGCCGCCGTGACCGGCGATGTGGCCGGTCTGCGTGCCATGCTGGCTGCCGATGTGGTGAGCATGGCCGACGGTGGTGGCAAGGTGACCGCGGCCCGTCGTCCGGTCACCGGCGCCGACCAGGTGTCGCGCTACCTCGTCGGTCTCACCAAGTTCCTCACTCCGGCAACGACATTCGCCTTCGACGAGGTGAACGGCGAGTTGGCCTTGATCGTGCGGGCCGACGGTGAGCGGGCCAGCTCCGTGATGTTCTTCGAAGTCGACGACCAGGGCTTGGTCGACGAGGTACTCATCGTGGTCAACCCGGACAAATTGAACCGAATCGAGGCGTGACCCGGATCACTGGCAGAAAGTGTCAGGAACATGGGGGCTGTCCGGTCTGGAAGGTGTCGGCACATCGAGAGGAGCCACACCATGACCGGTCAGCATCGGATCGTCGTTCTCGGCGCGGGGTACGCGGGTCTCGCGGCGGCCCGCCGGTTGGCCCGCACATCGCGAGATGCCACGATCACCGTGGTCGATTCGCGCGCGGAGTTCGTCGAGCGCGTGCGCCTGCACCAGGAAGCCGCCGGGCAATCGATCAGGCGCTGGGACCTGCGGAAAATGCTGGAGCGCAAGGGGATCGAGTTCGTTCGGGCGCAGGTTTCGGATCTGGATCCTGCGACCAGGCGAGTGCACCTCGTTGAGGTTGTCGAAGGCGGACCGCAAGGCTCGGCTCGGTGGGCCGAAGGGTCGGTCGGCGCTGCGCATGGGCAGGTTCAGGGCCTCGACGGGCGGCTGGTCGGGGCGGGCGGCCCGGGCGAGTCGGTTCAAGACGTCGAAGGGCGGGCGGGCGGTGACGGCGGCCCGCATGACGGCGTCGAGGGGCGATCGGTCGTCGGCGGTGATGGTCGGCGGGCTGCTGACTTCGATTCGTGGACGCTCACGTACGACACCCTGGTCTACGCGCTCGGTAGCGCGGCCGATCGGTCGGGTGCGCCGGGCGTGGCCGAATACGCGCGGTCCGTCGCGACACCCGAGGATGTGCGTGCTCTTCCCGACGGGCGGGTCATCGTGGTCGGTTCCGGGTCGACGGGCATCGAGTTGGCTGCGGAACTCGCCGAATCGCAACGGTATTCGACGGTGGTGCTGCTCGGCGCCGACGAGCCGGGTGCGTGGTTGTCGGCGCGGGCAGGCGAGCGCATCCGCGCCACGCTCACCCGACTCGGGGTGGAGATCCGGTCGGCGAAGGCCGTCGAGGTGCTGCCGACGGGTGTGCGTCTGACCGACGGCACGGTGGTCGAGGCCGAATCTGTCGTCTGGACAGCCGGTTTCACCGTTCCCGACCTGGCCCGGCGAGCAGGTCTCGCGGTCGACGAACACGGCCGCATCCGCACCGACGCCACCTTGCGCTCGATCTCCCACCCCGACATCTACGCCGCCGGTGACGCGGCGCTGATGGCAGGCCCGGGCGACCGCCCGCTCCGAATGGCCTGCGCCACAGCCATTCCCGCCGGTGCGTACGTCGCCCGGGCCATCATCGCGCGCGCGAAGGGGACCGAGCCGGAGCCGATGACCTTCCGCTACCAGCTCCAATGCCTCAGCCTCGGCCGCCGCGACGCCGTCATCCAGGTGCTCAACGCCGACGACACCCCCGGAACACGCGTGATCCGTGGCCGCACCGGTGCGCTGGTGAAGGAACTGATCGTGCGCGGCGCCGGAATGACGGTCGGCCTGCGCTGACGGACGCTCCCGCCGCCTAGGCGTCGAGCGCGCAGTTCGCCGTAGCCCGGGGCTCGCCGTCCGCCACGGCGCGCAAGGCATTCACGCGCGGGCGCCGACCGGCATTTCGCGCCACAGCGGTGATCTGCCCGGCCCATGGTGCGAGGGCGATCAGGGTGAGTACCGCGAGCCACGGCAGACGCCACCACCAGCGCAAATCATCGGCGGTGGACGGTGATTCGGTGACGAGGAGCCGCGCCGTGGACGACCAGACGACGAAGGCGTCACCGATCGGCACCAGCCCGAGTGCGTAGCGTTTCGAGCCGGGCAGATCGATCGGCAGACCGAGCAGTTCGCCTTCGGCGGCCAGGGCGCGGGCCAGGGTGCCGTCACCGTTGACGCGGGCGGCACCCTGGGCCACCACCGTGGCCGACAGGCTGATGCCGGCGATCAGCGGCCCGGAGTCCACGTCGCCGCTGCCGTCGACGCCGTGCGGATATTCGCGTATCGCGGGCCCGAAACCACCTGGATAGGCGAGGAACCGGTCGCGGTAGAGCGAGTACTGCGTTCGCGCGAATCCCGGGTCGATCTCGGGGAGGAAGCGGTGGATCACCGCCTGGGATGTGGCCCTGGAACCGGTGCTCAGCGATCCGTCCACAGCGGAAACCTGGTGGGGGAGTAGACCTGTGGATGGATCGAGTCGTGCCCGGGATTGTTCCGTCCATCGATCGATCACCGCCGCGTGCCGCGCGCCGAGCAGCTTGTCGTGCAGCCGGAGCGAGGCGATCGCCACCGTGGAGTCCACCGGCCACGCCTGTCCGTGATACGCCTGGAGGAACGGCGTCGGCGACGCGGCGAACGCCTGCGCGATCTCGTCGCTGTGCGTGGAGAAGCGTCGCACCTCGGTGGGGTCGGTGGAATCGAGCGAAAGGATCGCCCCACGCAACCAATTCGTCCAGCCTGCCCAGAAGATCCCGTGCGCGGGCTCCAGTCGCGGACTGAACACCGCCCGACCTTCGTCGGATTCCATGCGGGCCAGCGCCCAGCGAGATTCGGCCACGGCCTGCGAGCGCAGGTCGGGGTCGGTGTGCCCCGCCTGTACCCAGGCGAGCCCGTAGAGCGCGTTCGAGAACAGATGCCCTTCCGGGAACAGTTGCTGCGCTTCGGTATCCGCGCCTTTGTCCAGGGCGTCGCGCAGAAAGGCCAGTTGGCGTTCGGTCGCGCCAGGTATGTCGCCCGGCACCGGCTGTGGCAGCAGGAATCGTCCCGCCGCGACCAGGCAACTCACCGTCACCACAACGCCCGCGAAGCGCAGGGTCCACCCCGGAATTCTCCCCATGGGACCACTGTGCCACCGACCGATCGTCAACGAATGGTTGACGTTCGACGATCGTCAACTTAGAGTTGACGCATGAGCACACCGAGTATCCGCCTCGACGATTTGATCGACGGCATCAAGAAGGCCCGCCCCGACAATGTCCTCGAACAACTCACCGACGCCGTCGTCGTCGGCAATCACATGGGTGAGGTGGCCGACCATCTCATCGGCCACTTCGTCGACCAGGCCCGTCGCTCCGGCGCATCCTGGACCGAGATCGGCGCCAGCATGGGCGTCAGCAAGCAGGCCGCCCAGAAGCGCTTCGTCCCCAAGCAGCCCGGCGACACCGCCGCCATGGACCCGCAGGCCGGGTTCGCCAAGTTCACCGATCGTGCCCGCCAGGTCGTCGTCGGTGCGCAGGAGTCGGCCCGGACGGCGGGCAATGATCAGATCACCCTCGGTCACCTGATCCTCGGCCTGATCGGCCAGTCCGAAGGGCTCGCGGCCAGGGAAATCGTCGCGCGCGGAGTGGAGTTGGACGCGGTGCGCGACGCCGCGTCGGCCGGATTGCCCGGCCCCGCCGCGGAGGTTCCCGCGCTCATCCCGTTCGACGGGGAGACCAAGAAGGTGCTGGAACTGACGTTTCGCGAGGCTCTTCGCCTCGGTCACAACTACATCGGCACCGAGCACATCCTGCTCGCGCTGCTCGAGCACGAGAACGGGTCGGGCGTGCTCAGCGACCTCGGCCTGGACAAGACTGTTGTAGAAGCCGAACTCGTGGAACTGCTGAACCAGTTCCTCGCCGCCCAGGACGAATCCTGACCATCGGTCGCCCCCGGTGCGGCGAACGCGCGCCGGGGGCGACCTTGCACTCTCGCCACCCGAGTGCTAAAAATGGCTTTGGCACTCACGTCTGTTGAGTGCCAGGTCGGGACGGTGAGACCGGGTTCCATCGACACCCTCGGTCGTCCGTCGCGGGCACCGCACCTGGCCAGCGTACTTGGGGACGATCCAACCTGTGGTCGTCTCGTGTGTCAGCCATAGACATGTGGAGGATCTCAACGCAATGGCCAAGACAATTGCGTACGACGAAGAGGCCCGTCGCGGTCTCGAGCGGGGTCTGAACGCCCTCGCCGACGCTGTCAAGGTGACGCTGGGCCCGAAGGGTCGCAACGTCGTGCTCGAGAAGAAGTGGGGCGCCCCCACGATCACCAACGATGGTGTGTCCATCGCCAAGGAGATCGACCTCGAGGACCCGTACGAGAAGATCGGCGCCGAGCTGGTCAAGGAAGTCGCCAAGAAGACCGACGACGTCGCTGGCGACGGCACCACCACCGCCACCGTGCTCGCCCAGGCGCTCGTGCGTGAGGGCCTGCGCAACGTCGCCGCCGGCGCGAACCCGCTCGGCCTGAAGCGCGGCATCGAGAAGGCCGTCGAGGCCGTCACCGCCAAGCTGCTCGACTCCGCCAAGGAGATCGACACCAAGGAGCAGATCGCCGCCACCGCCGGTATCTCCGCTGGTGACCCGGCCATCGGCCAGCTCATCGCCGAGGCGATGGACAAGGTCGGCAAGGAAGGTGTCATCACCGTCGAGGAGAGCAACACCTTCGGGCTCCAGCTGGAGCTCACCGAGGGTATGCGCTTCGACAAGGGCTACATCTCCGGTTACTTCGTCACCGATCCCGAGCGTCAGGAAGCGGTCCTCGAGGACCCGTACATCCTGCTGGTGTCGTCGAAGATCTCGACCGTCAAGGACCTGCTGCCGCTGCTGGAGAAGGTCATCCAGGCCGGTAAGCCGCTGCTGATCATCGCCGAGGACATCGAGGGCGAAGCCCTGTCGACCCTCGTCGTGAACAAGATCCGCGGCACCTTCAAGTCCGTCGCCGTCAAGGCCCCGGGCTTCGGTGACCGCCGCAAGGCCCAGCTCGCCGACATCGCCATCCTCACCGGTGGCGAGGTCATCAGCGAAGAGGTCGGCCTCTCGCTGGAGACCGCCGGCATCGAGCTGCTCGGCCAGGCGCGCAAGGTCGTCGTCACCAAGGACGAGACCACCATCGTCGAGGGCGCGGGCGACGCGGAGGCCATCAAGGGCCGCGTGGCGCAGATCCGCTCCGAGATCGAGAACTCCGACTCGGACTACGACCGTGAGAAGCTGCAGGAACGTCTGGCCAAGCTGGCCGGCGGCGTCGCGGTGATCAAGGCCGGTGCCGCCACCGAGGTCGAGCTCAAGGAGCGCAAGCACCGCATCGAAGATGCCGTGCGCAACGCCAAGGCCGCCGTCGAAGAGGGCATCGTCGCCGGTGGTGGCGTGGCCCTGCTGCAGTCGGCGCCTGCCCTGGACGAGCTGAAGCTGACCGGTGACGAAGCCACCGGTGCCAACATCGTGCGCGTCGCGCTGTCGGCCCCGCTGAAGCAGATCGCCTTCAACGCCGGTCTCGAGCCCGGCGTGGTCGCCGAGAAGGTCTCGAACCTGCCCGCGGGTTCCGGCCTGAACGCCGACTCCGGCGAGTACGAGGACCTGCTGGCCGCCGGTGTCGCCGACCCGGTCAAGGTCACCCGTTCGGCCCTGCAGAACGCGGCCTCCATCGCGGCCCTGTTCCTCACCACCGAGGCCGTCGTCGCCGACAAGCCGGAGAAGGCGGCCCCCGCGGCCGACCCCACCGGCGGCATGGGCGGCATGGACTTCTGATCGGTTGATCAGCTAGTTCCCGCAAGATCCGAAGGCCGGTCCACCATCTGGTGGACCGGCCTTCTACGTGCCGCGACCGGGTCCTGCTCGAACTTGACGGTAGTGGATGAGCGGCCCAAACTGGATGTATGACAAATGTACGACAGAAGGGTGTCGCGGGCCCGGGAACGCTGCGCAAGCGCCCGAAAGTCAAGAAGGCGGGCCCCGATCGCGACGCGCCTTCACCGCTCGGGGCGGGCCGACTCGCCCAGGTGCGATTGCGCCGGGACGAAGTCGAGGCCTTGGACGAGGTGATGCGGACGCTCGATCTGGGTTCGACATCAGATGCGTTACGAGAAGGCCTGCGGCTCCTCGCCAAGGAAGCCGCCGAGGTCCGTGCCGTCGAAGAGATTCGCGACTTCTACGGCGACCGCTCGGCGCCGCTGCCGGACGGAGTCGCCGAGCCGACAGACGAAGAGCTCGCGGCGGTGGATGAGATGACGTGGTGAGTACGGGCTCGGCCTTCAGAGGTGAAGTCTGGGCATGTGCTCTGCCGAGCCCGATGGGTCCGCATCCGGTGGTCGTCTTGACGGTCAACCGGATCGCCGAACCGCTGGCCGCCGTCACGGTGGCTGTGATCACCGGGACTTCCGGTCCCGAATCGACACATGTTCCGGTGGGCAAGGATGCCGGGCTGACCAAATACCAAGAGTCGTATGTGAACTGCGCCGACCTGCACACTGTCTCGAAGGCGCGACTGCGTAAGAAGCTCGGCGTCCTCGCACTGCCCGAGATGCGTCGGGTGGAGAACGCGGTGCGCGTGATCCTCGGGTTGCAGCCCTGAATTCAGCCCACCGGTGTCAGGCGCAAACGCTCGGCGAGTTCGTTGAAGATGTAGAAGTTGGGGATGGTGTTGACGGGGGACAGGGACATCCACATGCCCGCCACTTTCAGGCGGATGTGTCCGCTGCGGGCGTCGATGAGTTGGATGTTAATCCAGGGGAAGGATTCGCCCTTGTAGGTGAGGGCGTCCAGGGACAGGCCGAGGTCGCCGAACTCCACGGTTTCGCCGTTGTCGATGGCGGCGACGGCGAGCGGGAGTTGAGTTGCGGTGACGGCGGATTGGATGGCGCGGGCCCATTCGCGGGCGCGGGCGAAACCCATTTCGTCGATCTCGGCGCGGCCTGCGGGCCCGGTGAGTTCGAGGCGGTAGACGACGGGGACCGTGTCGTGGAAGGGGATTTCCTCCTGCCGCACTTCGGTGGTGTCCCACCGGAATCCGGCGACGCGCTGACCGGAGTGGTACACCGTGACCCCGTGCTCGAACAGGTCGATCCGTGCGGCCCGGTTCTGCCGGTTGATGATCCCGCGTCGGAAAGCCAGCATCACCGGGATCGCCGCGATCATGAGCAGGGCGAGGGCGCCGGGCCAGGCACCGACGATCAGGCAGATCACCCCGATGAACGCGATGCAGCCCGCGACGATGCCGCATCCGCGCACGAAGGTGTCGTCGGCCGGGGTGGCCAGGAAGGTGTCGCGGTGCGCACCGAGCTGCTGGTACTCCGCCATGAGGTGTATCAGCTGGCTCAACGGCACGGGGTGGCGAACCTCGGCTACGGTCTCCGGCCTGTTCGGAGTGATCACTTGTCCCTCCATGAGGCGTTTCATCCGCGGCGAAGCGTATTCGACCGACGCGGATAACGCCACCTGTAGGTCGCCCGGAATCCGCCTACGACCGGCCTGGACACGCTCCATACGCATGCGTATGGTTGGCGAAAGGGGACGCGCTGAGAGGTCCGATGATGATCCGCAATATTCACGAGCGAACAGTTCAGGCACCCGCCGCGCAGGTCGGCGAACTGCTCGACGAAGTGGCGATCGCGGGAAACCCGTTGTGGCCCACCGAGAAATGGCCACCGCTGGAATTGGACGGTCCCCTCGGTGCGGGTGCGAACGGCGGCCACGGCGACGTCCATTACGCCTGCACCGCCTACCGTCCGGGCGAATTCGTGGAGTTCACCTTCGCTCCCGGCTTCCTGCTGGAGGGCACCCATACTTTCGAGGTGATCGACGATGGTGTGTCAACCACCCTGCGCCACGTGATCGCCGCCGAAACCCGTGGCATCACCGGGTTCCTGGCCTGGCACCTCGCCATCCGCCCACTGCACGACGCCCTGCTCGAGGAACTGCTCGACAATGCCGAAACCGCCGTCGGCACTCCGCCCACGCCGTTCCGGTGGCCGCTGCGCACCCGCGTCCTCTTCTGGATTTCTGTCAAGCTCGGTGTCGACTAACTCAGCCGTTCGAGAATGGAATCCACCAGTTCGCCGGTAGGGGGCAGACTTTCGGGCGACATACGCGCCAGCTGATTGATCCCGTGATAAATCCCCACCGCCACCGCCGCACGCGTATCCGCTTGTGCCGCAGGAACTCCGAGTAAACGCAACTGCCCGGCCACGTACTCGATCCGTCGCGCGGCCACCCGCCGCATGGTCGCCGCCACCGGCGGTTGGTCGATGGCGGCGAGCAGTGCCAATTCCTCGCGACCCTCGGTGGCGTAGTCGATGACATCGGTGAACAGCGCTCGCAACCGTTCGGCGGGGTCGGCGAGCTGCTCGAGACTGGCGATCACCGCGTCGGTGCCCTCGCGTTCCCAGTGCGCGAGCACGGCCTCGACGAGGGCGGCGCGGTCCTTGAAATGCCAGTAGAAGCTGCCCTTGGTGGCGCCGAGGCGTTTGGCGAGCGGTTCCACGGCCACGGCGGCGAGACCGTTCTCGCCGAGGGCGACGATCGCGGCGGCGACCCAGTCGTCGGCGCTGAGCCTGCGGGGAGACTTCACGGCCATACGCTATCGAATGGCCGCGCTAGGCTCGAGTGGTGGAGTTTGTCGACGAGGGTGCGGGTCCGGTGATCGTCTGCGTGCACGGCATCCCCGGCTCGGTCGACTGGTTCGGCGCGGTCGCCGAGCGGCTCACCTCCCGCTTCCGAGTGATCCGCCTCGACCTGCGTGACCCCGTCGAGGATTTCGCCGCGCCCGCCAGGACCGCACCGCTGGCGGCCCTGTTCGAGGAACTCGACCTGTCCGACGTGACGGTGGTCGGCCATTCGTTCGGCGCGGAAATCGCCCTCGAGCTGGCCACCCTGCCCCGCGTGGCGCGGGCGGTTGTGATCGGCCAGAGCCCGGACTACACCGTCGCGCGGATTCCGGGATTCGCCAGGTGGGTGGTTCGTCCGTGGTCGGTGCGGCTCGCGCAGCGGTGGACGCCCGGTTTCGTGATCCGCCTCGGCAACCGCACCCTGTTCGCCCCGCGTTTCCGGTACGCGTCGGTTCCCGGACTGTCGGAAGCGGTGGTGCGCGACTTCCGCTCGGCCGCCCCGGCGGGCCTGGCCTATGCCGTGGGCGAGCGCGCCGCCGAGTTCGCCGCGCGCCCACTCGATGCCCGCGTGGCGGCGCTCGATGTCCCGGTGCTCGCCGTGCACGGCCGCCACGACCATCTCTACGACGCCACCGCCACCCTCGACAGATACGCCGCGGCCGGGGCGCGCACCCACCTGGTCGAGCACGCCGGGCATTCCCCGCAGGTCGAGCAGCCGGACGAATTCGTCACTGTGCTGGCGGAATTCGTGCGCTCAGAACCCGTCGAGCGCTGACACCACGAAGGTCCCCGGCTTCTCCTGCCCGCCCATCGGCCCGCCCTTGTCGAATTGCGACGACACGATCAGCGCCCGGTCCCCGGAGTGCACCATCGTGGTGGGGATGCCCAGTGCGGGGTCGTGGAATTCACCCTCGCGCGTCGCTGTGCGGCCGTTGTCGGTGATCGTCCACCGGCTGATGGTGTTGTCGGTATTGTGCACCACCCACAATGTGTCGCCGCGCAGCTCGAGGCCGTCGCCGTGGAGCACGGTGCCGCCGGTCTTGGCGACCTTGCTGATCGGTTCGGCGCCGGTGAGGTCGATGCGATACAGCTCGCCCGCCGACATCGCGACGACCAGCAGGTACGTGCCCGCCTCGTCGGCCACGATGCCGTTGAGTTCGAAGGTCTTCGGGTCCCGTGGTCCCAGGACCGGCGCCAGGTCGGCGGCGACGGTGAGCTCCGGGCCCTGCCCGAGGGCGGCGCGGTAGACGACATTGCGGATGCTGTCGGTGAGGTAGGCGCTGCCGTCGGCGCCGAAGGCCAGGTCGTTGACGAAGTGCGGTTGCGTGCCCGGCACCTCGAATCGGGCGAGCGGGGCGCGAGAACCGGTGTCGTACACCGTGACTCCCGAGGTGGAGTCGATCACCCACAGTCGGCCGTCGCGGTCGACGCGCAGACCGTTGGTCGTTTTGCGACCGTCGGCGCCTGCGGGCAAGAACACCTCGGCGGTTTTCGCACCGGCGGCGGCGCGGAACACGGTGCCGTCGGCGTAGGAGCCCACGTAGCTGTCGCCGGTTCGTGAGTCCAGTGCGATGCCCTCGGGGTAGACGGCGGTGCCCGGCAGCTCGTAAGCGGTGCTCAGGGCGGGTTTCGCTGCGCTATCGCAGGCAGTGAGCGCGAGGCAAGCGACAGCCATCGCGAGCGTTGTGCCGGATCTGATCATGATGAAGCCTCTCGTTCACGTAATGCCTCGAATCAATCAACGAGTAGGAATTTAGATTAGAGGTCTAATGATCGTCAAGACTGTTACTCCAGAGTGGGCGGATACCATGACCGCATGACGTCCATGCCCTCGACCGAGAGGCTGGGCACGTTTCTCAAGCGTGCCGAGCAAGCGATGATCGCGGCGAAGACGGCCGCGCTCAAACCGGCCGGGCTGACGGTTCCGCAGTTCAGCGCACTGATGTACCTCGCCGAGAACCCCGGTATCTCGGCGGCCGCGCTCGCCCGCCTCGCGGGCGTGACGCCACCGACGATGAACACGGTCCTGACCAATCTGCAGGACCGCGGCCTGGTCGAGCGCTCACCGCACGAGTGGCACAAGAACGTGCTCGAGACGCGGCTGACCGAGGCGGGCCGAGAAGTCACCGCCGCGGCCGACGCTCGCGCGATCGGGGTGGAACGCGCCGTCGCCGCTCGGTTCACCGCCGAGGAGTTCGCCACGCTCACCGCGCTGTTGACCCGCACGGCACAGGCATTCGACGAGGTCCGCCAGGAACTGCCGTAGCAACGCGAAGAGCCCGCCGGATGATTCCGGCGGGCTCTCGAGGTGCGGTGGGTCAGCGTTCGGCCGCGGCCTTGATCTTGCGCAGTGTCTCGTGCATGCCCGAGACGAGATCGGCCTCGAACTTCTGCTCGCCACCGGCGATCTTCACGACCGGGCCCATCCAGCCGGGCAGCCCCTTGGGGTCGAGGGTGCGGCGCTCGACCACGCGGGTGCCCGCCGCGGTCGGTGCGAGTTCGTAGCTCCACACCGTGTGGTTCTCGTTCATCCGGAACGCGAGCGCGGTGTTGGGCACGAATCGGACGATGCGCGAGCTGGTCGGCCACACCTTCCAGCCGTCGCGGTTGAGGTTGATGGTGCGTGCCCCTTCACGCACCCCGCCGATCGCCACCATCTTCACCGTGGTCGGGCTGAACTCCGACATCCGGTCGAGGTCCGCCAGGATCGACCAGACCTTCTCCGGCGATGCGGCGATGTCGATGCTTGCTTCGAGATTGTTCGGCAACGGTGCCTCCGATTCACGTGACGTTCGGTCACACTGAGCATAGGGACCGATGTGGTGGCTGCCCTCCGCCCACGGTCGGATTTGTTCGACCGCCCAGGTTTTCGGGGCTTGTGGGTTCTCACAGAAAAGTGGGGGAAATTCCTTTAAAACACCTCCTATTCACATTCGCCTTCGGTATCGTCCGAGACGGCAAATCGCCAGTGACAGAAGGTCACAGAGTGTCAACTTGGAGTGCACCATGCTTTACAACATCACCGAGTCCAACTCCGGCAGCAGCGGCGACGGCGGCATCCTCGCCCTGCTGATGAGTCTGCTCACCAGTTCGATGAGCACCGGCTCGGCTCAGACCTCAGGTAACTGACCGCATCTGGAGCGAACTTCCGGCTAACGCGCGGTAAGCCGGGAGAGCTGTCGTTGGGCCCGATCCATGACGAGGGGATCGGGCCCTTCGGTATTGTCAGCGACAATGTCACAGGATGCGAATACGGGACGAATGTATGCCGGGCAGCCCGTAGAGGACCGGCAACGCCAGCGGCGTGCGCGTTTTCTGGAGTCAGGCCTGACGGTCTTCGCGCGCGACGGGTACGCCAACAGTTCGGTCGGTGCCATCTGTAAGGACGCCGGACTGTCGTCGCGGCAGTTCTACGAGGAGTTCACCGGTCGCGAATCGCTGCTGCTCGAACTGTACGAGCAGATCGACCGCGAATCCCGCGAGGCGGTGGCCGCGGCCCTCGAGGCCAAGAGCGACGCGAGCGCGATCGACCAGATCGACGCGGCGGTCCGCGCGTACGTCGAGACCATCGGCACCGATCCGCGCAAGGCGCGGGTGGCGCTGGTCGAGGTGGTCGGTGCCGGACCCAAGGTCGAGAAGTTCCGCCTCGAGCTACGCCGCGTGTGGGGTTCGTTGCTGGCCGGTGCCGCCGAGGACGCGGCCATGCACGGCGAGATCCCCCCGGGCGATTACGAGTTGCGCGTGCTCGCCATCATCGGCGCGGTGAACTATGTGGTCGACGGCTGGAGCGGTGCCGATCCGCGGCCGCCGCTCGACGATGTGATCCAGGTGCTGAGCCGGGTGATCCTCGGCGCGGTCGGGGCTTGATGGCGCGGGTCGAGACCGTCCCGATCCAGGTGCCCGACGGCACCACCCTGCCCGTGCGGCTGATTTCCGCCCACGGGCCGCACCGTCATCCGGTGACCCCCGACGCCCCGCGCCCGGCGGTCGTGATCGTGCCCGGTCTCGCCGTGCCCGGCGAGTTCTACGAGTACTTCGGGCACCAGTTGGCCGGGCGCGGATTCGATGTCGCCATCGGTGAATTGCGTGGTCAGGGCGGTAGCACCCATCGTCCCGGCGCCGAAAGCACGTACGGCTACCACGAATTGGTCGCCGTGGATTTCCCGGCGATGCTGCAGGTGGTGCGTCACCGTTTCCCCAGCAGCACCCCGTACCTGCTCGGGCACAGTATGGGCGGCCAGCTGTCGGTGCTGTACGCGGCCCGGGTGCGCGGCAGGCTCGGCGGACTGATCCTGATCGCCTCCGGCACACCGTATTACCGCGGCTACCGGGGTGTGCTCGGCCCCGGGGTGCTCGTCGGCACGGCCGCGGTGGCGGTCGCGTCGAATCTCGCCGGTTTCTGGCCGGGTGACATGCTGGGCAAGCGGGCATACGGCCGCCAGTCCAAGGTGCTCATGTCGGACTGGGCCCGCCTGGCTCGGACCGGCCGCTTCGTTCCGGTCGGTGCCGATATCGATTACGAGGAACGCGTCGCGCGGCTGAAGTTCCCGGTGCTGTCGATCACCATCGAGGGCGACGAGATGACCCCGCAGACCTCCGCCGACCATCTGCTGAGCAAGATGCCCGCCGCCGAGGTCACCCGCCGGTTCGAGCCGGAACCGCTGGGGCACAACGGGTGGATCACCAACCCGGACTCCACCGTCGACGCCGTCGAGAAGTGGCTACGCGACCGCTGAGCCGCGAACACAGACGATCGAATCGCGCGGGAACAAAACCGGTTCGCTGAATACATATATTCGTCATACTGGTCCATATGCGACGAATGGAGAATCGGTGACCGACCCGGGTTCGGCGGTGCTCGTGCGTGCGTTGGCGGCCGACGCCTCGCACACATCCGAATCGGTGCGGGCGGTGACGGCGCGGCTCATCCGCGACGGCTCCCTCGCCGAAGGCATCCGACTGCCGACCATCCGCGAGCTGGCCCAGCACTGCGGTCTGAGTACCCGCACGGTTGTCGCCGCCTGGGGCGAGCTGCGCAAAGAGGGACTCATCGCCACCAATCGCCGGGGCGGCACCGTGGTGGCCGCGGCCGGGGGAATGCCGCTGGGACGCCCCCTCGCCGAGCGCGACCTGCTCACCGGCAGCCCCGATTACGCCCTGCAGCCCGACCTGGCGCCCGCGATGCTCGCCGGGCTGCACACCGACGACCTGAACCGTCCCGGCCGCGACTACATCACCGACCGTTTGCGCGCGGCGGTCTGCGACGGCTGGCCCTTCCCCGCCGAGGCGTTCGTCGCGGCGGGTGGCGGCTCGGAGGGTTTGTTTCTCGCCGTGGCCGCGGCGGCCCCGGACGGCGCGCTCGTCGCGGTGGAGGAGCCGGTGATGCCCGGGTTCCTGGATACGTTGACCGAGGTCGGCTATCGGGTGGTCGGGATCGCCGCCGACGAGCAAGGGGCACTGCCGGATTCGCTGGCCGAAGCCTTGCGCCGGAATCCGGCGGTGGTGGTGTTGCAGCCCGAAGGCGCGTACGCGACCGGTGGTGTGCTCTCGTCGTCTCGGGCCGGGGACCTGGCCGAGGTGTTCGCGGTGGCGGAGGCGGAGCCGTGGATCGTCGAGGACGACGCGGTCGGACCGCTCGCCGCGGCGCAGGCACCGTCCCTGGGGAGCTGGTACCCGGAACGCTGTGTGCGAGTGCGCAGCTACTGCAAGGCCTTCGGGATGGATATCCGGACCTGCGTGATCGGTGGCAGTGCCGAACTCGTCGACCGGGCCATCCGGGCCAGGGTGCACGGTATCGCCGCGAACAGCCGGATCCTGCAGAACGCCTTGGCGCACTTGATCACCGATCCGGGTGCGGCCGCGCTCATCGCCACCGCCCGCGAACGCTATGCCGCGCGGCGGGCAGGTCTGATCGCGGCGCTGGCCGCACGCGGGGTTGCCGCCGAGGCCGGGACGAACAGCCTGGTGGTGTGGGTCGAAGTCGCCGACGAACAAGGTGCGCTGCTCCGCTGCGCACGACACGGGATCGTCGTCGGGTCGGCCACGCGTTCGCATGTCGCGCCTGCGCGCGCCGCGATCCGGGTGGCCGTTCCCCAATTGCCCGACGACCCGCGACGGCTCGCCGAACTAGCCGCGCTGCTGGCGGACGCGGCGGCATCGACCCACCGCGAATTCCTCGACTGACCTGTGCGGACGCCGTCTCAGGCTGTCGTGAACGCCTGGCTCGGTGACAGGGTCGCGACGCGTGCCAGCACGTCGAGGTAACGGGGGTGGTGGACGGCGAGCGGGACGTAGTAGAGCACGTCGGTGGCGGCGGGCCGGTCCGGGTCCTCGGCGAGTCGGGACGCGATCTGGTCGACCTTGCCGATGCTGATCTTGTTGTCTACCAGGTATTTATGTAGGTCGACCGGCTCGGAGTAATAGCGCGGGCTCAGCGCGATATCGGTTTCGAGGAGCGCGAGGGAATCACGTTCGCTGTCGCCGGGGAGTACTGCCGCGCTCACCCCGATTCGCGGCGTCGTCCGGCACTCGGCGAGATATGCGTCGACCAGTTCGGTGACACTTCCGCCGGCTCGAGCCTGCGAATTACCGTGTGGCAGCAGGCCGTCACCTGCTCGGGCGATTCGGCGGGCCGTATCGATGTTTCCAGTCGACTGCCAGATGCGCGAGCGCAGGCCACTGGGCGGTGGGTAGAGGGCGATCTCTTCGCCGACCCGGCCGCTCTCGAGGAGCCGGTGTATCTCGCCTACTCGCTGGGTGTAGATCGTCTCCCGTTCCGCGTCGGACACGCCGAAGCCCGCGTAGCTGGTGGCCGAATGTCCGAAACCCAGGCCCTTTCCGAGCCCGAGTTCGAGGCGTCCATCGCTGAGCGCGTCGGTGACCGCCGCGTCTTCGGCCAGTCGAACGGGATGCTCGAAAGGCACTGTCACCACGCCGGTTCCGAGCCGGATGTGCCGCGTGTGCTGGGCTGCGGCGGCCACGAACGGGAAAACCGACGGTAGCGCCGCGTGATGGGCCTCGAAGTGCCGGGTGGCGAACCAGACGGTGCCGAAACCGAGCTGTTCGGCGCGCACCGTGATCTCGATGGTCCGCCGATAGACCTCGGCCGCTGGTGGACCACTGCGTAATTGGACGAACAATGCGCGATTCACAGGCCGTAATGCCCTCTCAACGTGGTGGTTTCGTACTCCGTGCGAAAGAGCCCGCGCGATTGCAGGATCGGCACCACCTGGTCGACGAAAAGTTCGAGCCCGCTGGGCAATTCGTCGAGCATGATGTTGAACCCGTCGCTCGCTCCCCGGGTGAACCACTCGGTGATGAAGTCGGCCACCTGCTCCGGTGTGCCGACGACCTTCGCGTGGACGCTGCCGGAGGCGAGAAGCCGTGCCGCGCCGCGGGTGTCGGCGCCGGACGCGCGCACGTTGTCGAGCAGCACCGCGCGTTGTCCGCGGGAGCCCGCGTCGCTGTTCTCGTCGGGGACCTTGTGCCAGGGAAACGGGGCGCTCAGGTCGAGGTCGTCGGGGGAGAGGCCGAGACGATCGGCCAGATTGGTCAGCTGCACGTCGTCGGGGATCAGGTCGATGAGGTCTAGCTCGCGCTGCCGCGCGGCGGTTTCGGTGTCGGCGAGAACGACGATCAGGCCCGGCAGTAGCTTCACGCTGTCCGGGTCGCGACCGGCTGCCGCGGCGTGCTGTCGCAGTTCGGTTCGGCGCGCGGCGGCGGACACGGGGTCGACGTGGGCGGAGTAGATGGCGTCGGCGGTCCGTGCGCCGAGTTCGACGCCGTGGCTCGACGCGCCCGCCTGGATCAGCACCGGTTTGCCGTGCGTCAGCGGCGGCGACTTCAGTGGGCCCGCCACCCGGAAGAACTTGCCGACATGGTCGATCGGACGGACCACCTCGGGATCGAGGTAGCGACCGGTCGCCTTGTCACCGACGAGTGCGTTCGCCGGGACCGAATCCCACAGCGCCGTGACGACCTCGAGGAATTCGGCGGCCCTGGCGTACCTTTCGGCCTTCGGTAGCGCTCGGTCGAGGGAGTAGTTGCGGGCGGCATTGTCACCGCCGGTGACCACGAAGTTCCAGCCGACCCGCCCGCCCGACACCGACGAGAGCGCGGCGAACGAGCGGGCCAGGTTGTAGGGATCGTTGTAGGAGGTGGTCGCGGTGACGATCACGCCGATGTGGCTGGTGTGCGCGGCGAGCACGGCATGGGCGATGAACGGTTCGAGCAGACGGCTCGGCGCGGTCCAGTCCTTGGCCTGGATATCCGGGGAATCGGCGAGGAACACCGCGTCGAGCAGGCCTCGCTCGGCGGTGCGCGCCACGTCGAGGTAGTGCTCGATCTCGACGAAATGGGCAGCCGGTTCCGGTGCGCGGCGCCACGGGCTGCCGATGGCGCCGCCGGGAATGAGATTCGCGTTGAGAATGACATGTCTCGGCATGAGGGTTCCTAGGAATTCGAGAGGGCGACAGAGGGTTCCGTTGCGAGCGGACGGGCGGGATCGGCGACCCACTGCGACAGGGAGCCGGGATAGATGGCGATCTCGATGCCGAGTGTCGCCAACACGAACACCTGTAGAGCCGCCGCCATCGCGCTGCCGCAGTAGCTGGCGGCCGGGGTTCCGGCGTCGACACCGAGGCGGCGGTAGCGGGCACGCAGGGTGGCCTCGTCGAGAAGCAGTCCGTCGCCGTCGAAGTCGTCGAAGACCGGGGCGCTGATGGCGCCGGGAATATGCCCCGGATACTCGCCCCCGCCGTGAAAGTGGGTCCGTGGACGGGCGTCGAGGAGTATGCCGCGTCCGGGAAGTTCAGCGACAGTCGAGGTTTCGACCGTTGGTAGCGAGCCTGGCCGTGCGATGGCAGTGTCCGAGTGACCTGACCTGACGGGTGTGCCGGATGCATCTGATGCGTCAGACGTGCCGCGCGTGCCGGATGGATTTGGTGCGTCGAACGTCCCGGACGTGCTGGGTACGTTGAGCGCACCGGACGTGCCGGGCGTGCGGGATGGGTCTTGTGTACGTGAAGTGCCGGTCAGGCCAAGGGTGCGTGAGGTGGCAGGTGTGGCACGTGCTCCGGGCAGGCCGGACGTGTTGGGTTCGTGGACTCTATCGTTCCCGCGAGTGTCGTTCTGGCCGTCACCTGTTCGCGGCGGCTCTTCGGGCCGACCCGAGGTGAGTCGACCGCCTGCCGCATGCCAGGCGCGTAGTCCGCCGTCGAGGATGCGGACGTCGGTCAGACCGGCCCAGCGCAGCACCCACCACGCGCGCGCGGCAGCGACTGAGCGGGCGTCGTCGTAGACCACCACCGCGCTGTCGGAGTGAATGCCCCAGCGGCGCAGCGATTCCGTGAGGTGATCCGTGTCCGGCAGGGGGCGGGCGCCGGAGTCGGCGGTCGGTGTACCGGACAGATCGGCGTCGACATCGGCGAACCGCGCGCCGGGGAGGTGTTCGCGCTGGTAGTTCGCGCGCTCCCCGGCCGTGCGGACATCGAGCAGCACGAGCCGCGCGGGCGGGGCATCGCGCAGGTCGGCTGCGGAGACGAGGTGGGCGGCACGGTCGCCGGGCATCGGGGTCCTTTCACCGATTCGGTGTGTTCGACCGGCCGAGAATATGTAGTCCGAGTGTGGGAACACATATTTGGAGTCCGCCTGACTTTTTGTGTTCCCGTGGGGGTTTGGCCGACTTATGTTTCTCCCCGCCGGGTCGTCGGAACCCGGAAGATGGGAGGTCGGCCGTGCCAAGCCGGATCGTCGACGCGCAGTGGGTGCGGGACCGCCGTGCGGACGCCGTCGTCATCGAGGTGACCAATGGTCATGGGCTCGCCGCCATCCCGGGTGCTCGAACGGTCTACTGGAAAGACCTCCTCTGGGACCGGTCCCGTCGACAGTTCCCTACCGCTCGTGAGCTGGCCGACCGTCTTCAGTCACTGGGCGCCCACGCCGACGCCCCGCTCGTCTTCGCCGGGGACCCACCGCAATTCGCGGCCTACGCACTCTGGGTCGCCACCGCCGTCGGGATCGGCGGCGACCTGCGCTACCTCGATGGAGGCACCGCCGCATGGCCGCACGACGAGCCGGTGATCGGCAGTGATCGGTCTGTCGGCGCTGGTAGCAGCAACCGAGTGGGTGCCGATGCCACCGGTCAGCGGTGGGCACTGGACGTTGCGAGCGAGGAAAATGCTTCTCGAACAGCCGACGTCTCGCGCACACCGCTTCCCCTGACGGTGCCGCGGTTCGCCGAGGTGGTCGTGGGCCGGGAGCAGGTTCGCGCCGCGATCGACTCGCCGACCGTGCTGCTAGACCTGCGCTCTCCCGAAGAGTTCGCGGGACTCCGCGTTTCACCGTCGTCGGAGCCGGTCGACCACGGGGCCGAGCGGCACGGACACATCCCCGCAGCGCTGAACCTGCCCGCACAAGACCTGCTCGACTCTGCGGGCCTGCTCCGACCGACCGACGAAATCGCGGCGCGCATAGCCGAACTCGGCATCGCCGACGCCGATGACATCGTCGCCTACTGCCGTCTCTCCCACCGAGCCGCACTCGGCTGGCTGATCTTCACCGACCTACTCGGCGACCACCGCGTCCGTGTCTACGACGGCTCGTGGACCGAATGGGGCAGTCTCGTCGGCGCCCCGGTGCACAACCCTGCCGATGCCGGGGAGCTGACCTCATGACGACACGATCGAACACCGAGTCGTTGCGGGGAAACACGGTTTCATCGACGGTGACACATCGCACCTCCGAGGATGCGACGGCAGCACCAGTGGTTGCGGCACCACATGCAGCGCGCGCGACCGAGTCGATGCCGGTCGCGTCGACGTCTCCGGATACCACGCCGAATCACCAGGATGCGGGGCCGACCAACGGGGCAGCCGCGCGATGGCGTGCGGGTTTCACTTCGTCTGGGAGCCGTGGCTCGGCGAACAGAGCGCAGATCGTGGCTCGGCGCATAGTCGGGGTCCTCCTGTCGGCCGCCGGAATGATGTGGGCAGCAGTCACTTTGGCTTTCCTCGCGGTACATGTAGCACCAGGTGACCCGGTGACCGCGATCATGGGCGAGTCCAGTGATCCGGCCCTGCGGGAGCGGATCGAACGGGACTGGGGGCTGGATCGTCCGTTGATCGTGCAGTACGGCCTGCATCTTGGTCGGCTGTCGCACGGGGATCTCGGCTATTCGTATGTGCGCGGTGAACCCGTGGCCGACATCCTGTTCGGCGAGCAGCTGGTGACCAGTGCGCAGCTGGCAGGGTTCGCGCTCCTGATCGCGGTGGTGCTCGCGCCGTTGCTCGCCGTGTTCACGGCGGGGCGGCGTGACGTGTTCAGCCGGGCGACCGCCACGCTGGAGGTGATCGTGGCCTCGGCGCCCCCGTTCTGGACCGGTCTGGTGCTGATCTGGGTGTTCGCGTTCACGCTCAAAGTTCTTCCGGTGACCGCGGGCAACGAATTCCAGCGGCTCATCCTGCCCGCCGTCACCCTGGCTCTGCCGATCGCCGCTGTCCTCGCGCAGGTGATGCGGGAGGGGATCGAGCGCGCGCTGGAACAGCCGTTCGCACTCACCGCCCGGTCGCGCGGCATCAGTGCCACCCGGTTGCGGGTGCGACACGGGCTGCGGCATTCGCTGATCCCCGCTGCCACGCTGGCGGGCTGGGCGGTGAGCGGGCTGCTCACCGGGACGGTCGTGATCGAGGAGGTGTTCGGCCGGGCCGGTATCGGCCGGGAGACCATCGCCGCCGTCACCCATTCGGATGTGCCGGTAGTCCTCGGCGTCGCCCTGCTCACCGCCGCCATCTACCTCACCGTCACGGTCCTCGTAGACCTCGCCTACCTGTGGATCGACCCCCGCCTCCAGGAGCCGATCGCATGACCGACACCACACCCGCCCACCTGAAAGCCGTTGTTCCCACACAGAGTTCGTCCGCGCAGGACCGCTACGCGCCCGCGCTCGAAACAGCCGGTGCCCGGCACACGGACCGCGACGCTCGTCAGCACCTGGAGACCGCCGAGGACGCGGACAAGCGCGACGGTGTGTTTCCACCACCAGATGTGGCCGACGACGGGGATCGCACCGCGGACTCGCCGCCCCAGGTCGCCCCCGCCGGTATTGCCGATGTGTCATCGGTGCGGCGCCCGTCCGAGCAGGCGCCGACCATCGGAGCGGACTCCAAGTCGCGAGCCTCGACGAATCGGAAGAGGTCGGGTGGCAGGGGAGGCGTGCTGGATCGGATCGTCGCCGTCATCTCGAAATGGCCGTTCGGCGTGGTGGTTTCGGTGGTCGTACTCGGGTTGTCCGTCATCGCCGCTCTCGCGCCGGACGTGCTGGTCGGCAGCGACCCACTGCACACCGACCTGCTCGCCGCCCACGAACCGCCCTCCCTCGCGCACCCCTTCGGCACCGACCAACTCGGCCGTGACGTGCTCACCCGCGTCGTGCACGGCGCTCAGCTGTCACTGTTCATCGGGGTGACCGCGACGGCACTGGCGGTGGCCATCGGGGTGACGCTCGGATTGATCGCCGGTATCGGTAATCGGCTCGTCGACGCCATCGCGTCGCGGGCGTTCGACCTGCTCGGGGCGTTTCCGGAGATCCTGCTCGCCCTGGTGCTCATCACATTCACCGGTACCGGCACCGCGAATCTCATCCTCGCGATCGGTATCGCCGCCGCTCCTCGGTTCGCCCGGGTGATGCGGGCCGAGACCCGGGCGGTGTGTGGCAGCGAGTTCGTGGCGCAGGCGGGGCTGCTCACGCGGTCGCGTGCACGGATCGTGGTCCGCCACATCCTGCCCAACGCGCTGCGTTCGCTGCCGGTGGTGGTGACTCTCGGACTCGGCACGAGCATTCTCGGTGCCGCCGCCCTCAGCTTCCTCGGCTTCGGACCGAAACCGCCCGTGCCGGAATGGGGTTCGATGCTGGCCGAAGCGCACGGTGATCTGCGGATCGCCTGGTGGTCGGTCGTCTTCCCCGGTGCCGCCGTCACCGTCGTCGTCCTCGCGACGACCATCCTCGGCCGCTACGCCGGTCACCGCTTCGAGCGAAGGGCGCAGCTGTGAGCGACACCCTGATCCAGGTCAGGAACCTGCGCGTCGAATTCGACGGGCGTGCGGTGGTGCGTGGCGTCGATCTCGAACTGCGGCGCGGCGAAATCCTGGCCATCGTCGGCGAATCCGGGTCCGGCAAGTCGGTGACCACTCGCAGCCTGGTCGGTCTCGCGGGTGGCCGGGTCAGCGCGGACCGTCTCGATCTCTTCGGCGCCTCGGCCCTCGACCTCTCCGAACGGCAGTGGCGTGGAATACGCGGTGCCCGAGTCGGATTGGTGTTCCAGGACGCCCTGGTCGCGCTCGACCCGTTGCGCACCATCGCCGACGAGATCGGCGAATCGTTGAGCGCGATCCCGCGCGACGAGCGCGACGACCGCATCGACGGCCTGCTGCGTTCCGTCGGCATCGCCGACCCGCAGGTCCGCAAGCGGCAGCGCCCGTTTCAGCTCTCCGGCGGACAACGTCAGCGCGCCCTGATCGCCTCGGCGCTCGCGGCGGGCCCGGACGTGATCATCGCCGACGAACCGACCACCGCCCTCGACGTGACGGTCCAGAAGCAGGTGCTCGAGCTGCTGGCCGAACAGGTCGCGGGTGGTCGGGCCATGATCCTGGTCAGCCACGACCTGGCCGTCGTCGCCTCGATCGCGGATCGCGTCCTGGTGATGCGGGCAGGCGAGGTCGTCGAGGCGGGGCCCACCCGCGAGGTCATCGAGCACCCCCGGCACGAGTACACCCGCGCGCTGCTCGCGGCCGTACCGCACGGCAGTGCCCGCGCGCGGGCCACCGAGCCGGTTTTCACCGCGGCGGGGCTCACGAAGTCGTACCGGGGAGTTCCGGCGATCACCGATATCTCCTTCGAAGTCGGCGCGGGTGAAGTGCTCGGCGTGGTGGGCGAATCCGGGTCGGGTAAGTCGACCGTGGCCAAGATCGTCACCGGCCTGATCGAGCCCGATCGCGGTGAGATGCGTTTCGGCACCGAGCCTTTGACGCACAAGTCCCGCAAGCCGGGTGAGCTGGGCCTGGTCGCGCAGGACTCGGTCGGTTCCTTCGACCCGCGCTACCGGGTCGGTGAGATCATCGCCGAGAGCGTCGCGCTGCGTGTGCCGCGCGCCGAACGCCGAGCCGAGGTACTGCGCCTGCTCGACGCCGTGCACCTGCCCGCCGACACCATCGATCGCCACCCACGCGAACTGTCCGGCGGGCAACGTCAGCGGGTCAATATCGCCCGCGCGCTCGGTGCCCGCCCGCGCCTGATCGTCTGCGACGAACCGGTGTCGGCCCTCGACATCTCCGTGCAAGCCCAAATCCTCGACCTCGTCGCCGAACTCGCCGCCTCCGAAGACGTGGCGATCGTGTTCATCTCGCACGATCTGGCCGTAATCCGGCAGATCTGTCACCGCGTGCTCGTCCTGAATCACGGCGTGGTCGTCGAATCAGGCACGGCCGACGAGGTTTTCCACCACCCGTCCTCGCCCTATACCCAAGCCCTGCTCGATGCCGTCCCGCGACTGGCGGTCCCGGCTCCCACAGAAAGCTCCTCGCGTGCGTAATCGCCTCACCCGACTGTTCACCGCGCTGCTGTTGGCCACCGCGCTGGCCGCGAGCGCCTGCGCCGCCGACCCCGAACCCGGTGGCGGCGGCGGTGGACCGACCACCCCGCCGCAGGCGGGCGGCACCTTCACCATCGCGCTGCCCACCTACCCGTCGCGCGGTCTGAGCCCGCACTACGGCGCGGCCTTCGACGCCTCCCAGGTGCTGCGCAACAGCTTCGACAGCTTGATCGCCGAGGACCGTGACGAACAGTTCCACCCCTGGCTGGCCACGGAATGGACGATTTCGCCCGACGGCCTGGTCTACGAATTCGCCCTGCGCAAGGACGTCACCTTCCACAACGGCGAGAAGTTCGACGCCGCGGCCGTGAAGGCGAACATCGACGCCCTGCGCAACCCCGACTACCCGTCCTGGACGGTCCTCGGTCTGCTGCAGTACTCGAGTGTGAGCGCGGTAGACGTGCTCGACCCGTACAAGGTGCGCATCAGCCTGAGCACCCCGCGCGCCGACTTCCTGTCCACCCTCGGCGGGCTCAGCGGCGCCATCGTGGCCCCGAGCAGCCTGCAGGCCGACAAGCAGGCGCTGACCAGCGGCGCGGGCTTCGTCGGTTCCGGCCCGTTCGTGCTCGACAAAGTGGTGCAGGGCCAGGAACTCCGGTATCGGAAGAACACCGCCTACAACTGGGCCCCGGCCACCGCGAAACACCAGGGCGCCGCCTACGTGGACGAGTTGGTCGTGAAGTTCATCCCCGAAGCCGCCACTCGCGCCGGACTGCTGCGCAGTGGTGAGGTGAACGCGATCGGCACCGTGAAGGCCACCGATATCGGTCTGTTCGACGGGGTGTCCGGTTTCCAGTACGAGCAGATCGGTTCGGCCGCCTCGCCGTGGGTCATCATGCTCAACCTCACCCACGGCGCCACCACCGATGTGCGCGTGCGCCGAGCCATCGCCAAGGGTGTCGACATCGCCGCTGTCACCAAGAGCCTCACCAAGGACACCCAGCAGCGCGCATGGAGCCTGATCTCTCCGGACAGCGCCTACTACGACCCGAAGTTCGAGAACAAGGGCGGCCCCGATCTCGACGCCGCGAAAGCGCTTCTCGCGGAAGCGGGTTGGACCGGAGCCGACGCCGAGGGCTACCGCACCGACAGCACCGGCAAGCGGTTGACCGTTCGGTTGGTCGCCACCAACCCCACCTACCCCGAGGACGATTTCCTGAAGGCCTGGCAGGCCGAATTGCGTCAGAACCTCGGCGTTCAGGTGGAACTGCAATTCGTCGACAACGCCCAGATCTACGACCTGCTTGCCCGCAACGACTACGAGGCCTTCCCCCGTCAGGTCGGCGGCCTGGACCTGTCGCTGCAGTTCAACCGCGCCTACGGGTCGACCACTCCCGACCTGAAATACGGACAGATCGACGGCATCACCATCGGCTCCATCGTCGGCGGCTCGAAACTGGCCGACCCGCAGGTGGACCGGTGGCTCGTCGACGCGACCAAAGCCACCGATCGCGAACAGCGCAAACAACTGTTCAACCGCATCACCGCCCATCTTCTCGACAATGCCGTCGCGATTCCGCTCTACACCGACCGCAACAGCGTCGCCGCCGACGCGACCGTGCACAACCCGACCTCGCTGTTCGATGCCCCTCGCAACAGCGTCAACGGCTGGGCCTACGACATCGCTGTCCGCTGACCAGCATCCCTCTCCCGGAAGGCTCGATCATGACCGTCGCCACCCCCACCCTCACCTTCGACCGCAATATCCCGCGCGGACTCGTGCACCGCGAATCCATCGCCGAGGTCTTCCTCACCGACGCCCAACCCACGTCGGACGGCGCGATCTTCGCCGCCCAGCTCCCGCGCAACCATTCGTATTTCAGCGATCATCGCGGCACCGCGACCACCTATGACCCGCTGTTGCTGATCGAGGTGTTCCGTCAGGTCGCCATCTATTACGCGCATTCCTTCGTCGGGGTGGCGCGCTCGGAGAAATTCATCTTCGGGTCCGCCGACTTCACCATCTCCGACGCCGACACCCTGCGCATCGGCCAGTGCCCCGGGCACTGCGTGATCGAAGCGCGCGTGGTCGCCGACAAGCGACGCGACGGCCAGGTCATCGGGCTCACTCTGGAAATGGTCGCCGAGATCGAGGGTCACGAGGCGGCCCGGGAGATCATGGTCTACCAGTGGATGCCCGCGCCGGTGTGGAACCGGATCCGGGTGCGTGGGCGCGAATCGCTCGGCCTGCCCGCCGAGCCGAGTATTCCGCCCCAGCCGCCGGTGGCCCGGATGCGCCCGGGCTCGGTGGGCAGGCACAACCCGCGCAACGCCATCCTCGCCAACCCGGTGCTGGCCGGGGAGGAGCTGACCGCGCTCACCATCATCGACACCGATCATCCGTCGCTGTTCGACCACGCCCTCGACCATGTGCCCGGCATGCTGCAGTTCGAGGCGGCCCGGCAGGTGGCGATGGCGGCCGCCAACGCCGTTCTCGGCCTGGACACCAGCCGGATGGTGATGCACCGGCTCGGCATCGAGTTCACCAAATTCGGGGAATTCGAACGGGATACGATCGCCCGCGCCACCGTCACCGGTGACGGCGACGGCGCCCGGGCCCGGGTGAGCCTCACCCAGGGCACCGACGTGATCGCCGCCGGTGACGTGGAACTGCGTTTCCGCCCCGCCGATATCAGGACGATGGTCCAGTGAGCGCCCCGTTCGTCTGGTTCGACTTCGGCGGCGTGCTCTCCCCACCTCTCGACGACCTGTTCCAGCGCTACGAACAGGTGGCGGGCATCCCCGTCGACCTGTTCAAACACGCGATCGCCGAGGTGGGCGCCCAGTACGGGCTGGCACCCCTTGCCCCGATCGAACTGGCCCTGCTCGACGAACGCACCTGGGTGGCGAAGCTGCACGCGGCGCTCCGGGCCAAGGCACCCGAGCTCGACCTGTCGCGCAGTGAACCGGATTTCGGCAGGCAGTGGTTCGCCGGGCACGAGGTGAACCACGCTGTCCGCGATTTCGCCATCGAGCTGGCGGGCGACGGAGTCCGCGTCGGTGTACTGAGCAACAACGTCGTCGAATGGGAGCCCTACTGGCGCCCCATGATCGACCTCGACGACCACCTCAGCGCCCTGATCGATTCGTGCAAGGTCGGCTTCCGCAAACCCGACCCGGAGATCTTCGCCCTCGCCGCGGAGACCGCCGGTGTCGCCCCGGGAGACAGTGTCCTCGTCGACGACCTCGCCGAAAACTGCGCGGCGGCAAGGGAAGCCGGGTGGACTGCCGTGCAGTTCCGCGACGCCGACCAAGCCATCGCCGACGTGCGTAGGGCTTTGCGCGAGGTCCGATGATGCGACGGCACCCCCATCGCCCGGCTGAAAGCTGTGCACACAGACGCCGGATAGCCACAGGCACGGCCCGCGATCCGATCCTGCGCGCGAGCGCTGAAGGCGGCCCGGTCCAGCGGTCTCCTCAGCGCGATGGCGCATGGGGTGGAGCGGACCCGGTCCGGTGGTTGTTCCGGTGGGACGGCGCCTGTGGCGGGGTCGGCCCGGCTGAGTCGGTGGGCCGATGCGGCGGGGCGCGCAGGTCGGAATCCGTTCGCCGCGAGTCGGTCTCGCGTGCTGGTTCGTTCGTCGCGGCTGGTCTCGGCTCGGCGCCCCGCTCACAGGGCGGACGCGAGGTAGCCGTCGGGTCGGATCACCGCCGAGGTCCAGGTTTGATCCGGGATCACCTTGGCGGTGATGACCAGTGCATCGTCGGGAGCCTCGGGGACGGGGGTGTGTTCGTCGGGCCGGATCGCGACGAACCGGCCCGCGTGCAGCAGTTCCGCGAGAGTGCTCACCCGCCCGTCATTTTCGGTGAGGACGAGGTCGTGCTGGAAGCCGGGCTGGAACTGGCCGCTGATGAGTTCGGCGATGCCGTCGTGCACGGCGGGCACCGCGAGCATCGCCAGCACGGCGTCGCGGACCTGCGGGTTCGCGGGGTTCATCATCCGCGATTGCAGGACGGTGTTGCCGACGATCGCGGCGGCGTGGGCGACGCGTTCGCGGGAGTAGTCGGCCAGGACGGTGGGTCGCGCGCGTCCGGTGACGACGCGGGCGAGCCGCCAGCCGAGGGCGAAGGCATCCTGTATGCCGGAGTTGAGTCCCTGGCCGCCGAGTGGGTAGTGGCTGTGGGCGGCATCGCCCGCCAGCAGCAGCCGCCCGTCCCACATGCTGGTGCGGTAGCGGCCGTGGTCGCTGAACCGGGTGAGGTGGCTGACCCGGCTCAGCGCCGGTTCGGCACCGAGCACGTAGGCGAGGCGTTCCCGGTACTCGGCTTCGGTCGGTTCGGGGCGGTGCTCGAGGGGGCCGCTGAAATCCATCGCGATGATGCGTGCCTGGCCGCCGGGGTTCGGGTTGTGCATGGTCCAGCCGGTCGGCGTCGGGTTCCAGCCCGGCGGAATCTGGGCAGGCGCATCCGAAACAGCCAGTCCGGCAATGGCATTCATCGTCGCGGGGTACACCTGGGCGGGGAAGTTCCCCGTGCGTGCGACAAGACTGCGCGCACCGTCCGCACCGACCACGTACTTCGCCCGAATCCGCAGCCCGAAGCGGCTCCCGGTCTCGGCACCGACGTCGCCACCATCGATTTCGCCGGTGGCACCGTGGCTGTCGCCGGTGGTGCGGTGATGGTCGTTGGTGGCACGGTGGCTTGCGCCGGGTGCGCGGTGGCTGTCGTCTCCGGCGAATTCTTCGGTGGCGGCATCGGGACGGTCGCTCTCTTTGCCGACTTCGGCCGTGTCTCTTCGCGCTGCGCTGCCGCCTTCGTATTCCGCTCGACCGCTGTGTTGTGCTCTCGCCCAGGCGGTGACCTCGCAAGCGCCCACCTCCACTCGGACAACACTGTGCCCACGCAGGATTCGGGCACCCAGCGATCGCGCGCGATCCTCGAACGCCGCCTCCAACCGGGCCTGCGGGATTCCCGCGATCGGCGCGGGCTCCACGCTCGGCGCGCTCAGTGTGAGCACCGGCTGCGCCGCGAACTGGAAGGGGCTGCGGTGCACACCCACCGGATTACGGGCGATGGCGTCGGCCGGGACCGACGGGATGTACCCCCGCCGGGCCAGCAGCGACAACGTGCGGGTGTGCACGGTTCCGGCGCGCGGACGCAGGTCGAGGTCGGTGCGCGACTCCACGACAACCACGTCGACCTGCTGCGATGCCAGCTCGGCGGCCACGAGCATGCCGACCGGACCGCCGCCGACCACCAGGACGTCGGTCTGGATCGCGTGCGGTTCGGTGCTCATCGACTGCTCCTGGGGTGGGTGAGCCGCATCGGCGACTTCCGGTTGTCCGAGAACTGTAGTAGCTACTAATATCATCGTACCTACCGATCGGGTAGTGCCTAATTCGCGTATCGGAGCCCACCGAGGGAGATCCATGTCGACCGCAACCCAAGCCCCACCAAGCCCCGCCACGCTGCCCGTGGTCCTGGCCGCCCAGTTCGTCACCCCGATGGCGATCGCGGGCACTGCCATCGCGCTACCGCTCATCTCCCGTGATCTCGGCTCGAATCCCACTGCGCTGCAATGGGTCGTCAACGGGTTCAACATCGCCTTCGCGCTCACCACGTTGCTGTGGGGCGCGATCAGCGACCGCATCGGACACCGCCGCACCTTCGGGATCGGTACCGCGCTGGTGGTCGTCGGCAGTGTCGGCAGCGTCGTCGCGCCCGCGTTGATCGTGCTCGACCTGGCCCGGGTGATCGCGGGCGTCGGCGCGGCGGCCATCCTCACCGGCTCGACCGCGCTGCTGTCCAGCGCGTACGAGGGCACCCGCCGCACCAAGGCCTTCGCGGTGTTCGGCACGGTCAACGGCCTCGGCCTTGCCCTCGGGCCGACCATCTCCGGCCTGCTCATCGCGGTGGTCGACTGGCGCGGAGTGTTCGTCGTGCACGCGGTGATCCTCGCGGCCGCCGGTCTCGGCACCCGCCTGCTGCCCGCCGCCGAACCGAGCACCGCCGAACACGGCCCGATCCTCGACCTCGGGCTCCTGCGCAATCGCGAGTTCCTGGCGATGTGCCTGGTTCCGGTGGCGGGGTCGATCGGTTTCGTCACCCTGCTCACCTACCTGCCCTCGGCCCTGAGCGGCATCACCGATCTGTCGGCGGGCGCGTCCGGGCTGTTGATGCTCGCGATGACCATTCCCGTGTTCATCGCACCGGTGGCCATCGGTCACCTGGTCACCCGGTTCCCCGCGCTCACCATCGGCCGGGTCGTCTACCTGAGTCTCGCGGCGCTGATTCTCGGCAATCTCGGCGTGCTCGCGCTGGACCAGGGCCGCTCGGTGCTGTGGCTGGTCGTGCCGATGGTGTTGCTCGGCCTCGGCTTCGGGTTGCCCATCGGACTCGTCGACGGGCACGCCCTGTCGGTGGTCCCCGCCGAACGCGGTGGCACGGCGGCCGGTGTCCTGAACTTCTTCCGTATCGGCAGCGAGGCCGTGTTCGTCGCGGGCTACGCCATCGTCCTGTCCGCGGTGGTCGGCAGGCAGCTCAGCGGCACCGCCGCGCACGACACCGCCGCCGGTCAATTCGGCCACCCCGACGTCTACCGCACCGCGTTCACCACCACCGTCGGTGTGCTCGTCGCCCTGCTCGTCGTTCTCACTCTCGCCATCATCGTGGTCCGCCGACAGGCGCGCCCGGAAGGAGTTACCTCATGACACACGCCATCGACGCCGTCCGGGTCGATCTCGACGGTATCGCGAACATCAGCCCACCGACCATGATCGAACCGGCGGCCGAACCGTCACGCGGCGGACTACCGCAGGTCGTGCTGCCGAGCGGGCACACCGCGGTGCACGTGACCAGCTACCGCGACGTGCACGCGGTGCTCACCGACCTCAGCTTCGCCCGCGCGGAAACCAATGTCGAGGACGGTCCCACCTTCCTGCCGACGATCATGCCGACGGAAATGCTGCTCAACCTCGATCACCCCGGTCACGGCAGGCTCAAGGGCTTCGTCGCCTCGGCCTACAGTGCCGCGACCATCGCCCGCCGCGCGCCCTCGGTGCAGCGCGTCCTCGACGGGACCGTCGCGGAACTGCGGGCCCAGAATGCCGGTGGCACAGCCGATCTCGTGCAGACACTGCTGGATCCGGTGACCATCGGCGTGAACGTGGACTATCTCGGCATCCCGACCGCCGACATCGCCTACTTCCGCCACCTCTCGCGCAAGATGCAGCTGGCCCACGACACCGACGTGCCGGCCCTGCTCGCCGAGTTCTGGACCCTCTACCACTACATCGAAGACCTGGTGGCCCGTCGTCGCGACCTCGAACCGGGCCTCATCATCGACCTGCTCGACGCCCGCGACTCGGTGTCACCCCCGGTCACCGACGCCGAATACGCGGCGATCCTGCTCGGCTCGATCGTCGGCGGCGACCAGAACATCCTCTCCGTCATCACCAAGATCGCCTACGTGGCACTGGCCAGGCCGGAACTGTGGGACCACCTGGTGCGCAACCCCGAGACCGTTCCCACGGCGATCGAGGAATTCCTCCGACTGCTCCCGCTGGGCCGGATCTCCACTTTCCCCCGGGTCACCACCCGGGAGGTCACGCTGTCCCGGGGCGTGCTGCACCCCGGCGACATCGTGTACGCCGACGCTCACTCGGCCAACCGCGATCCCGAGGTGTACCCGGACCCGTCGGTGCTCGACCTCGGCCGCGAGGGGAAGCGGCACCTGCAATTCGGGTACGGCATGCATCACTGCATGGGCGCGGCACTGGCCCGGATGGAGATCATCGAGGTGATCCAGCGGCTGGTCACCGAGTTCCCCACCCTCCGGCTGGCCGTGCCGGAGCACGAGATCACCTGGGAGACAGGGGTTCTCGTGCACCGCCCGGTATCGCTGCCGGTCAGCTGGTAGCCGGGGTGGCCGGATGACGATCTGCCGCCAGGATCGCGGTCAGCAGACCCGGAAACGCGGTTTCCATGTCGTCGCGGCGCAGTTTCGTCATCCGGCCGTTGCCCACATCGCGCTGCCAGATCAATCCGGCCTTGCGCAGCACCCGGAAGTGGTGGGTGCGGGTGGACGGCGCCCAGGGCATCCCGAACACGCTGCAGAACTGTTCGGCGCCCTCGGGCTCGGCGTAGAGCTGGGCGATCACGTTGCGCCGGTTGTCGTCGGCGAGAGCGGCGAGCACGGTCGACAGGTCGAACTCCTCGATATCGGGATGACCATCGGCATCGGCCACGATGCGCTCCTTCCGCTCGAACCTACGACAACCATAGTACCTATCTAGCGCCCGCGACCCTCCATCAGCATCTGGATGAAGAACTCGTACACCAGCGCCGACAAGTACGCCGACTGCTTGTTGTCGGCCGCGCCGCCGTGTCCGCCCTCGATGTTCTCGTAATACCAGACGGTGCGATCCTCCGATTCCAGCAGCGCGGCCATCTTCCGCGCGTGCCCGGGGTGGACGCGGTCGTCGCGGGTAGACGTGGCGAGCAGGATCGGCGGGTACTGCTTGCCGGGATCGGTGTTCTGATACGGCGAGTACTCGCTGATGAACGCCCACTCCTGCGGCTTGTCCGGGTCGCCGTACTCCGCGATCCACGAGGCGCCTGCCAGCAGCAGGTGATAGCGCTTCATGTCCAGCAACGGCACCTGGCACACGATGGCGCCGAACAGTTCCGGGTAGCGGGTGAGCATCACGCCCATCAGCAGTCCGCCGTTGCTGCCGCCGATCGCGCCCAGTTGGTCGGCGGTGGTGATGCCACGGGCTACCAGATCGCGGGCCACGGCGGCGAAGTCCTCGAAGGCGCGGTGGCGGTGCTCTTTCAGTGCGGCCGTGTGCCATTCGGGCCCGTACTCGCCGCCGCCCCGGATATTGGCCAGCACGTAGGTGCCGCCCTTTTCGAGCCAGGCCATGCCCGCCGTGCCCAGATACACCGGTGTTCTGGATACCTCGAAACCGCCGTAGCCGTTCATGATCGCCGGGCCGGGGGTGCCGCGACGGTCACGGTGACGGATCACGAAGTAGGGGACCGCGGTTCCGTCGTCGGAGGTGGCGAAGAACTGCTCGGTCTCGATGCCCTCGGCGTCGAAGTACGCGGGTGCCTGCTTCAGCAGCGTTGGGGCGTCGCCGACCGCGCTGCTCAACAGGGTGGTCGGCGTGGTGAAACCGGTGGTGGTGAGGAGGAATTCGTCCCCACCTTCCAGCGGGTCGAGGTTGCCCACGGAGGTGCTCGACATGGTCGGAGTGTCGGGCAGGTCGACGCTCGTCCAGCCGTCCGTTCCCGGGGTGACGACGCGCAGGCCCGTCTGCACATCGCGCAGGGTGGTGAGGATCAGGTGGTTCTCGGTCCAGCCCCACGATTCCAGCGAGGTGTGTGGATCGGGGGTGAACAGCACCTCGAAATCTCTACCGCCCGCGAGGAAGTCGTTGATATCGGTGACCAGCAGGCTGCCCGCCGGGAAGGTCGTCTCGGCGGGAGTCCAGGCGGTCTTCAAGCGGACCAGCAGCCAGTCGCGGTACCAGTCGACATCGGCGTCGGTCGGGGTTTCGAGCAGTCGCCACGCACTATCCACGAGCAGCGAGACCTCGGTGTTGTAGAAGTCCGTCGATCGATGCAGGTAGTGCCGTTCGTACCCGGGGTGGCGGTCGAATCCGGCGCCGATCGACACGTCACTCGGCTTGCCCTCGAACACCGTTTCGGCCTCGGACAACGCGGTGCCACGCCGCCAACGCTTCGCGATGCGTGGGTAACCCGAATCCGTGAGCGAGCCCGGCCCGAAATCGGTGCCGACATAGACGGTGTCGGCATCGATCCAGCCGACCCGGGACTTGGCCTCGGGCAGGAAGAAGCCGCCGTCCTCGGGCGCGATGAATTGCCTTGTGGTCATGTCGAATTCGCGTTCGACCGTGGCATCGGCGCCGCCGCGCGACAGGTGGATGACGGCGCGTGTCTGCGAAGGGCGGAGCACCGCTGCCCCCGCCCACACCCAGTTCTCCCCCTCGGCCTCGGCGAGTGCGTCGATGTCGATCAGCACGTCCCACTCGGGATTCTCGGTGGCATAGGACTCGAAGGTGGTGCGCCGCCACAGTCCGCGCTGGTGCTCGGCGTCGCGCCAGAAGTTGTACAGCCAGGGACCGCGTCGCCCGGGGTAGGCGATCTTGGTGTCGTCGTCGAGCATCGCGAGGACGCGCTGCTCGAGGTCGGCGAACCGGTCGGTGTTCGCGAATCGGTCCGCGACCACCTCGTTGCGGGCGCGGGCCCAGTCCAGCGCCGGTTCGGCGGTCACGTCTTCGAGCCAGAGGTAGGGATCGGTCACGTTCTGCTCAACGCCGCTCATCCCCATATTGTTGCCGACGCGGCCTCACCAGTAGTGCGCGACGTCGATCACCACCCGCGAGGGGCTCTCCAGACCGAACACCCGGAACGGCAGACGGGCGCGCACGCCGAGCCCGAGGGTCGTCTGCCCTTCGAACGAACCGGCCAAGGCGACCTGGCGGAAGGTCTGATAGCCGTTCACGTTCACGAGGTCGCCGCGATCGCCCGGCAGGTAGGTGCTCGCGCCCGCGTCGTCGTGTGCGGGTGCCAGGACCGCGACCTGCAAGAAGGCACCGCCGCGCAGCGGGACACCCGCGCCGGAACCGTCCTGGGTGACGGTGTCGACATAGCCCACCCGATAGCCCGCGACCGGACCGGTGAGGTCGACGACGAGGCGGTCGTAGCAATCGTGTCGGCCCGCGCGCACGTCACGCACGGCGCCCGGCGCGTAGCCGGGACTCGACTTGTCCAGCGATCCCCAGGTGAGACCGCAATAGGACGGGGTGGCCGAGGCGGGCAGTGTCGACAGGCCGACAGCCGCCGCGAGGCACGCAAGCAGGACAAGGAAGCGACGCATGTCGCACCGCCTTCGAACAGGGGACGCAGTACTGATTAATCGGACGAATCAGACATCGCGTTAGCGTCGGTCGGGTGCCGAAAGCGTTGCGAAACGTAGGATCGCAGGTCACGGATAACGACGGGGAGGTGTCCATGCTCTGGGAGCAGCACTGCTGTCTGCCACTGTTGCCGACGGCGCGAGTGGCGGATCTGGCCCGTTACCCACTCGGGTCGTATCTGTCGGTGAACGTCGGGTACTCGGCGGAGACCAAGGCGGACTCGCTCGCCCTGCTGCACTTGTTCCGTGGCCAGGCCGCTGCCGACCCACGGTTCCGCCTCGTCGACCGGGTGAGCGATATCGGTGCGCCCGAGGTGATCTCGCTGGCCTTCGACCTCGAGGACTCCGCACCCCTCGATGGCGACCTGGACAACGTCGAACTGTTCTACGAACTCGGCGTGCGCACGCTGCTGCCCACCTACAACCACGCCAACCCCGCTGGGTGCGGCTGCCTCGACACCGTCGACACCGGACTCACCCCGTACGGGAAAGACCTGGTGCGCAAGCTCAACGAGGTCGGCATGGTCGTCGACGGTTCGCACTGCTCTCGACGCACCGGTCTCGACCTGTCCACGCACACCGCCGCCCCGATGATCTACAGCCATTCGAATTTCGCCGCGCTGTGGGAACATCCGCGCAACATCACCGACGACCAGGCCCGCGCCTGCGCCGCGACAGGTGGGGTGATCGGCGTCAACGGTGTCGGTATCTTCCTGGGCCAGAACGCGCCCGAAGCGCGCGTCGAGCGCCTCTCCGCCATGGCCGACCACATCCGCTACGGCGTCGACCTCGTCGGCATCGACCACATCGGCATCGGCTCCGATTACTCCTTCGACGGCGACCAATTCAACGCCGAGATCCACGAGAACCCCGACGCCTTCTCCGCGGCCTACACCGCCTGGGGCCCCTTGCAGTGGACCCCGCCCGAAGATCTCCTCGGCGAAACTCCTGGTCTCCCCGGCCTCGACGACCTCCTATCCGCCCGAGGCTTCACGCCTTCCGAACGCGCCGCCCTCTTCAGTGGGAACTTCACCCGCGTCGCCACCCAGGTCTGGCGCTGATCCGATCATCACGCTCTGGTGGCGGCATGGGCCGAGTGCCTCCGCCACCGGAGCGTGGTGACCTCGGTTCCTCACCCGAGATGGACGAGCATCTTGCCGGTGTTGGCGCCGGTGAGGACGCCGAGTAGGGCTGCGGGGGCTTGGTCGAGGCCCTCGTAGGTGGTTTCGGCGGTGCGCAGGGTTCCGTCGGCGAGCCAGGCGGCGGCCTTCGGGATGTACTCGGCGAAGAGCGGGAGGTAGCTGGTCACCAGCATGCCGCGCAGGGTGATCTCCTTGGTCGCCGCGAGGTAGAGGTCCGGGGCCTTGCGATCGGTTTCTCCGTTGTAACCGCTGATGGCGCCGACCAGGGCGACGCGGCCCTGTGGGTTGAGAGCCTCGATCGCCACCTTCAGGTGTTCGCCGCCGACGCTGTCGAGATACACGTCGATGCCGTCGGGTGCCGCCTCGGCGAGCTGACCGGCGAGGTCACCGGCCCGGTAGTCGATCGCCGCGTCGAATCCGAACTCCGCGAGCACCTTTCGCGTCTTGACCGGGCCGCCCGCCGAACCGATCACGCGCTTCGCGCCGAGGGCCTTGGCGATCTGGCCCGCCACACTGCCGACCGCGCCCGCCGCCGCCGAGATGAACACCGTGTCCCCCGGCCGCACTGTCGCGACCTCGGTCAACGCGGCGTAGGCGGTGAGACCGGTGGTGCCGAGCGCGCCGAGAAAGTGCTGTGGGGCAGCGAGTGCGGGGTCGATGGGAGTGGCTGATGCCGCATCGACGACGGAGTGTTCGCGCCATCCGGCGAAGTGTGTCACCGTGGTGCCGACCGCGATATCCGGCGACTTCGACGCGATCACCGTACCGATCGCCGAACCTTCCAGCGCCGCACCGATTTCGAACGGCGGGATGTAGGACGGCTTGTCGTCCATCCGGCCGCGCATGTACGGGTCGACCGACATCCAGGTGTTGCGCACCAGGATCTGACCGTCGGCGAGTTCGGGCAGCTCCTGCTCCACGAGGGCGAAATCGGTGGCGACCGGGGCACCGTTCGGACGGGCGGCGAGGTGGATTTCGCGGGTGTGCGTCGGGATGGTCATGATCTAGCCTTCTTTCGAGGTCAGCCGGTGTTTTCTGACCGGTGAAGAACACGTTATGACGCTCCGATCGGCGTTCCCAGGTCCGCACACGCCACCACCCGGTCCTCGCGCGCCGGGACCGGACCGGCGCGTGCCGATGAGTTCCGTGCGCGCGGCGCGTCTATACCGGTGACAACCGTTTCGCCAGGAGGTGCGAGCATGGGCAAAGTTTTCACGCATATGACGATGTCGCTGGACGGATTCATCGCGGACCCGCACGACGGGATCGGCGAACTGTTCGAGTGGTACGAAGGCGGCGAGGTGAGCGTGCCGAGCGCGACCTCGGACCGGTCGCTCCAGGTCGACGAGGCGGGCGCGCAGGTCCTCCACGAATGGATCGACAACACCGGCGCGCTCATCGCGGGCCGCCATCTGTTCGACATGACCAACGGGTGGGACGACAAGCACCCGATGGGCGCACCCGTTGTCGTCGTCACGCACCACGCACCTGAGAACGCCGCCGAGCGCTGGCCGAACACGACCTTCGTCGGCGACGTGACCACCGCGATCTCCGAGGCCAAGCGGATCGCGGGCGACAAGAACGTCACCATCGCCAGCACGACCATCATCCAGCAGGCCCTCGATCTGGGTCTGGTCGACGAGGTGTGCGTCAGCCTCGTCCCGGTCCTGTTCGGCGAAGGAGTCTCCTACTTCGGCGAACTCGCGAAAGGCCATCTGCTGCTGGACGATCCGGTCGTCGTCCCGGGCCGCCGTGCCACCCACCTCAGCTACCCGGTGCGCCGCTGATCCACCGGCCTTTGGCAACGACCGCCGAAGGCCGTTAGGGGGCTCGGTCCGATCGCCGGTGACATCGCGCCGCCTATGCGGTCGCCTCACTGGCCGCTGTCCAACGGTGAACGGCTTTGCGGAGGGCTCGATCGTCGGTGAAAGCCAACCGGCGGGCAACGGCTGATTTCGGGAGCCCTTGGGACAGCAGCAGTTTCGCGCGCTCGTAGCGCAGGCTGTCCAGCTCCGCACGCCAGGAGGTGCCGTGGTCGGCGAGGTGGCGTTGTAGGGAGCGTTCACTCATGGCCAGGGCTTTCGCCACGCGAGCGAGAGTGGGGTCGGCGGTGTCGAGGGCGGACGTGAGGGCGATGCGGAACGCATCGAGCGGATCGGCGACGGTGCGCGACGAAGCGAGGACGAGGTCGGCGTGGCTGCGCATCAGGTCGGCGAGCATCGGGTCGGCGCGGGGGAGCGGGGCGTTCGCGTCGTCGGCGTGGAACGTGATCGAGTCGGCGGCGGCACCGAATTCGATGGCGCGCGTGCCGAATACGTCGGTCAGCAGGCGGTGGTCCGGTGGCGCCGGATGTCCGAAGGTCACCTTCGTCGGGACCAGTGGGCGGCCGGTCGCCTCGCGGGCACGGCGCAGGTAATACGCCAGCACGTATTCGTTGACCGTCGAGGCGACCACCGGATCGCTCGCCGAGGTGCGGTACCCGACGGTGAGATCGGCTTCACCTGACAGATCGAAACCTTCGGCCGCGGCGGTGACCAGACGGTGGTAGGGCTGCGCGGCGCGCAACGAATCCACCAGTGTCGCACCGGTTGTCACCAGGTAGTCCCAGGTGTTCAAGGCCCCGAGCGGCGCGGCCTCGGCCACCGCGACCCCCGCGCCGGGCCGCGCGATCAACTCCCACAGCCTGAGCAGTGAACTCATCGGCAGCCGATTCAACTCACCACGCAGCACCACAGCGTCGGTGCCGGGTACGCGCGCCAGTTGTTCCTCGGCCACCCCGAGTCGCCGCGCCGTCTGCAGCAGCAGACGCACCAGGTGCACCGAAACGGTGCCGTCGACCCGACTGCCGATCCCCGCGTCCAGACCGCCAGGGACACCCTCGCGCACATCCACGGCTGGTGCGTGCGTAGCGCGCCCGGCTCCGATGCCAGGCGTGTCCGCCACACTCGCGCTCCGGGCCGGACCTGCCGCTCGGCCCCATGATCCCGCGCCGCTCACCCTGCCGACAGTACCGTTCGGTCCGCCTCGATCGAGGCGGGGCGAGCGCATCTCAGGCGAAGTGGGGGACGGGTGGGTGAACTCCCCGAAACAGAGTTAGGCTCGGTGACGTGACTTCCCACTACGATGTCGTCGTTCTCGGCGCTGGTCCCGGCGGATATGTCGCCGCGATCCGTGCCGCTCAACTCGGCCTGCGAACAGCGATTGTCGAGCAGAAATACTGGGGTGGCGTGTGCCTGAACGTGGGCTGCATCCCGTCCAAGGCACTGCTGCGCAACGCCGAACTGGCCCACATTTTCCACAAGGAAGCCAAGACCTTCGGCATCTCCGGTGAGGTCAGCTTCGACTTCGGCGCCGCCTTCGACCGCAGCCGCAAGGTGGCCGACGGTCGCGTCAAGGGCGTGCACTTCCTGATGAAGAAGAACAAGATCGACGAGTTCGACGGTCTCGGCACCTTCACCGGCCCGAACTCGCTCGACGTCGCCCTCACCAAGGGCGGCAACGAGACGATCTCGTTCGACAACGTCATCATCGCCACCGGCACCACGACCAAGCTGCTGCCCGGCACCCAGCTCTCGGAGAACGTGGTCACCTACGAGGAACAGATCCTCACCCGCGACCTGCCGGGCTCGATCCTCATCGTCGGCGCGGGCGCCATCGGCATGGAGTTCGCCTACGTTCTCAAGAACTACGGCGTGGACGTGCGGATCGTCGAGTTCCTCGACCGGGCCCTGCCCAACGAGGACGTCGACGTCTCCAAGGAGATCACCAAGCAGTACAAGAAGCTCGGCATCACCATCACCACCGGTGCGGCCGTGCAGTCGATCGACGACGACGGGTCCAAGGTCACCGTCCAGATCAAGGACAACAAGTCCGGCAACGTCGAGACCGTCACCGTCGACAAGGTGCTGCAGGCCGTCGGCTTCGCGCCGCGCGTGGAGGGCTACGGCCTCGAGACCACCGGCGTGGAGCTCACCGACCGCGGTGCCATCGCGATCGACGACTACATGCGCACCAACGTGGGGCACATCTACGCCATCGGTGACGTCACCGCCAAGCTGCAGTTGGCCCACGTGGCCGAGGCGCAGGGCGTGGTCGCGGCCGAGACCATCGGCGGTGCCGAGACTATGCCGCTGGGCGACTACCGGATGATGCCGCGCGCCACTTTCTGCCAGCCGCAGGTTGCCAGCTTCGGTCTCACCGAGCAGCAGGCCCGCGACGAGGGCTACGACGTGAAGGTGGCTACTTTCCCGTTCACCGCCAACGGCAAGGCGCACGGGCTCGGTGACCCGACGGGTTTCGTGAAGCTCATCGCCGACACGACGCACGGGGAACTCATCGGTGGTCACCTCATCGGGCCCGATGTGTCCGAGCTGCTGCCGGAGCTCACGCTGGCGCAGAAGTGGGATCTGACGGTGAACGAGCTGGCTCGTAATGTGCACACGCATCCGACGCTCAGTGAGGCGTTGCAGGAAGCCATTCATGGGCTTGCGGGGCACATGATCAACTTCTGAGTATTTGTGCAGGGGGCGGTTCGCGAAGTGGACCGCCCCTTTGTTGTGTCTCGGTA
>NZ_BDBE01000017.1 GCF_001612825.1 Nocardia caishijiensis NBRC 108228
GTGCGGAAGGTGGCGGACTCGGGTGGTGCCACGTGGGCTGGGGGTGCGGTAGGTGGCGGACTTGAGTGGTGCCACGTGGGCTGGGGGTGCGGAAGGTGGCGGACTCGGGTGGTGCCACGTGGGCTGGGGGTGCGGAAGGTGACGGAATCGGTGGTGCCGTGGGGTGCGGAGTGCGGAAGGTGGCGGACTCGGGTGGTGCCACGTGGGCTGGGAGCGCGGTAGGCGGCAATCCGCCGATGATCCGCTCGCGCGATCTTGTCGGTCACCATTCCCGGTGGGGGCAGTGCGAAGACCGCCGAGACGGTGGCGCGGACTCGCCCGGCCAGTTTCTCCGGTACTCGGTGGCGCCGTCGTCCTCGGACTCGAGTGGTGCCACGCGGGGCTGGGAGCGCGGTAGGCGGCGGACTCAGGTGGTGCCGCGTGGGCTGGGAGTGCGGTAGGTGGCGGACTCGGGTGTGCCGTGCGGTGCGGAGTCCGGTCGGGTGGCGAACTTGGGTGGTGCCACGCGGGGCCGGGAGCGCGGTAGTCAGCGGGCTCGAGTGGTGGCGGGTGGCTGGAGTGTGGGCATGGCGGGTTCGGGGTGGTGCCGTGTGGTTGGGGGTGCTGGCATGGTGGATTCGGGTGGTGCCTCGGGACGGGGTTTGTATTTCTTTTCGGCCAAATTGTGGGGGTTGATTTGGTGAATCTCTTTCTATGGCCGATGATGCGTTAGCACCTTCTGGTGGTTGTTCCTGGCTCGTGTTCGAACTGTTCGTGTTCCATGAGATGGTCCCTCGCCCCGGTCGACTCGCGGGTGGCGGGCACGGTTGAGAGGCAACTGAGAACCCATGAGCAAGCGCATTCTCGGATGGATGGCACGTGTGGCGGCCCTGGTCGCGGCGGCTGGATCGGTTGCCGTCGCGCCTGCGGCGGCGGAACCTCTTTTCCCTGGTGGGCCCGATATTCCGGGTGTCCCCTCGGTCGTTCCGACGGCGTCGCCCTGCCCGGTGGTCGAGGCACGGGCGTGTATGCGATTGTCGACGAACGAGGCGTGGCTGGTCGACAATGGGCGGGTGGTTTTCGGGCCGACACCGATCTCGCACGGAATGGCGGGCTTCGAAACTCCGCCCGCGGTGACCCGGATTTCGTTCAAACGCGAATTCCACTGGAGCACCATGCACGACGCACCGATGCGCTGGGCGACATTCTTCAACGGCGATATGGCTTTCCATGTCGGCCCGGTCACCTCGAAGTCGCACGGCTGCGTGCGCATGACCGAAGACGGCGCACACCGTTTCTTCGACTACCTCAACCCAGGCGACATCACCCAGGTGATTCCGTGATCGCCTCCAGGTGACTTCTGGCCGGACTCGCTTACGTGGGACCGGGACGCGGCAACCTATCGGATGTTTGTCGCGTCCCTGTGAGTTACCCATGTCTTGGGTCGTCGGCGCGAGGTATCTGCGGTATACACCACTATGCGCAAATGGTTGACCGGTGGGGCGGCGGTGCTCGTCGTGGCTGTCGCGGTGGTTGCGGGGCTTTATGTGCTGACGAATTCGCGCACCTACCAGCTCACCGGAGAACTGGTGAACCGCGTGGAAACCCAGGACAAGGTCGTCGCACTCACCTTCGACGACGGACCGACCGAACGCACTCCGGAAATCCTGCGCGTACTCGATGAATTAGGGGTGCCCGCGACGTTCTACCTCGTCGGTGCGGATCTCGCCGCGCATCCCGACTTCGGGAAGGCCATCGCGGCGGCGGGGCACGAGATCGGCAACCACACCTATACACACCGCCGCATGGTGCTCGTCTCGGACGACGCTGTGCGTGACGAGATCGAACGCACCGACGTCGAGATCCGCCGCACCGGCTATCAGGGGCCGATCACCTTCCGCCCGCCCTACGGCAAGAAGCTCTACGGCCTGCCGAAGTACCTCGCCGACCACGACCGCACCACGGTGACCTGGGATGTGGAACCCGATTCCGCCGGTGGCGTCGACCGGGACACGGTGCGCGACACGACCCTGGCCCAGACCCGGCCCGGTTCCATCGTGCTGCTGCACGTCATGCACGGCGCCGAATCCGCGGCCGCCCTGCGGGGCATCGTCACCGGGCTGCGGGAACAGGGCTACCACTTCGCCACGGTCTCGGAGTTGCTCGCGCGGAACTAGCCGGTGGCGCGATAGCCGGATCGTGCCGCCTGCACGGCATCGATATTGGTCTCGAGTACCTCGATCAACGCGTGCAGCCGGTCGGCCACCTGGGCGCCCAACTCGGTGAGCGTGTACTCCACTCGCGGCGGAATGGCCTCGAGAACTTCCCGATGCACCATGCCGTCGCGCTCGAGGGCCTGCAGGGTCTGCGACAACATCCGCTCGCTGACCCCCTCGACCCGCCGACGCAACGCGCTGAACCGGACCGGGCCCTCCCGCAGCGCTACCAGGGCGAGCACGCCCCATCTGCTCGCCACGTTCTGCAGCACCGACCTGGACGCGCAGTCACGCGCGAAGACATCGGCCTCCAGCGTCTGATCATCGTCGGGGCCTTGCGCACTCATGCCCTTGATCCTACCCGCCTTGACTACAGCGCCTACTGAATGCATAGTGCTTACTAATAGTTAGTGCATGTCGAAAAGTTCGGAGGATGTTGTGACCATTGCGGTAGCCGGAGCGAGTGGACAGCTGGGCAGGCTCGTCGTCGAGGCGTTGGTGGCGGCCGGTGAGACGCCGGTGGCGATCGTGCGCGACCCGTCGAAGGTCGCCGACCTCGATGTCGACGTGCGCCGGGCCGCCTACGACGACGCGGCCGCGCTCGATGCCGCACTCGTGGGTGTCGACCGCTTGCTGCTCATCTCGGGCAACGAGTTCGGTGCGCGAGTTGCCCAGCACACCACCGTGATTCGCGCGGCCGAACGCGCGGGCGTCGAACTGCTCGCCTACACCAGCATCCCGCGAGCCGACGTCAACCCGATGATCCTGGCCGCCGAACATCGCGGCACCGAAGAGGTGCTCGCCAATGCCTCGGTGCCGACGGTGCTGCTGCGCAACAGCTGGTACTGGGAGAACTACAGCCAGGCGGCGGCCGTCGCCGCACAGGCGGGGGTGCTGGCGGGCGCGATGGGTGAGGGTCGGGTGTCTGGAGCGGCGCGGGCCGACTACGCCGAGGCCGCCGCCCGCGTCCTCACCGGCGAGGGCCATGCGGGTCGGGTCTACGAACTCGGCGGCGACGACGCCCTCTCCGGCCCCGACCTGGCCGCCGCGATCGGCGCGGCCACCGGGGCGACAGTTCGCTACGAAAACCTGTCGACCAGCGACTACGCGGACACCCTTCACGCCGCGGGCGTGGACGAGCAGTTCGCCGCCGTGCTCGCCGACTCCGACGCGGGCATCGCCGAGGGCTATCTCGAGGTGTGCACCGGCGACCTCACCAAGCTCCTCGGCCGCCCGGCCACCTCGGCGACCTCGGTCTTCGCGCCCGTCTGAGCCTCGGATCTCCGAGGTTTCCGTCGGCTTCAACCGGTCCCCGCCCGGCGAATCCCGGTGCCGACGGGGACCGTTCTGAGGTGGCGGTGTCCCGGGGTGGCCCGAGTGCCCGGTGACGACCCCGGTTCGCACCGCTACAGTGCGGAGCGTGGCTCATGAAACTCCCCGTCGACGCACGCACACGTACCTGAGCGGTCTGCTGTTCGTGGTCGGTGTCCTGCATTTCGTCGCGCCGAAGCTGTTCGACGGCATCGTTCCCAAGCAGTTGCCCGGCGAACCCCGGGCCTATACCTACGGCTCCGGGGTCGCCGAGCTGGGTGTGGCGGCGGCACTCGCGGTGCCGAAGACCAGGCGGTTCGGCGGCTGGCTCGCCGCTGGCCTGTTCGTCGCCGTCTTCCCGGCCAATGTGCAGATGACCGTCGACGTGCTGGGCAATCCCAAGTCCTCGTCGGCGTTCAAGGCCGGGGTGATCGCCCGGTTGCCGCTGCAGATTCCGCTGATCGTGGCCGCGTTGCGGGTCGCGCGCCGCTGATCACACCCACTGCACGAGCTGGATGACCACCCCGTTGGGGTCGGTCATCTGGAAGTAGCGCTCGCCCCACTCCTCGGTTTCGATCGGCGTCTCGATCCGCACCCCGGCCCCGCGCAGGCGCTCGTATTCGCTGTCGATGTCGGTGACCACGAAGACGACGAGCACACCCTCGCCCGCACTGCCCGCGATCCGCGTCGGCTTGAAGGACTTCAGGCCGGTGCGCAGGTAGATCACGTCCATGCCCGCGTCGGGCCGTCCCACGCTGACGAACCCGTCGGCGGCCATGTTCTCGGTGAAACCGAGGTGATCGATCAGGAACTGGGCCGACGCCGTCGGGTCGTCCACGTTGAGCGAGATGGCGGAAGCGGTGATCTGCATGGTCTCTCCTCGATGGCATTACTCCGTACTTTGTACGCTTTTAGTCTGCGAAGAATGCCGCCGCGCCGCTCTATGACCTGGGTCACACCTTGAAGGTGTCGCGCGCGATACGCAGCGTGGTGATCGTCGACGCGAGCCCCTCGTACTGGTTGATCAGCAGCACGATCTCGATGAGCGACCGCTCGTCGTAGTGCGCGGCCAGCTCCGCCCAGACCGCATCGTCGACATCGCGCGTGGTCACCAGCTGGTCGGTCACGGCCAACAGCGCCCGCTGACGCGGCGTCCACCCCTCCGCGTCCGGGCCCGCCGCCGCTCGATCCACCTCCACCGCCGTCAGCCCCGCCTTGCGCCCCAGCCGACGATGATGATCGGCCTCGTAACCGCAGTCGCGCAGCTGCGCCACCCGCAGAATCACCAATTCGGCCTCCGCGCGCGGCAACCGACCACCCGGCATGAGCTTGCCGGAGAAATGCAGCCAGCCACGGAACAGTCCGCGGGTGCGGCCGAGGGTGCTGAACAGGTGCGCGTCCGCCGTGCCTGCCGCGCGGGAGAGTACCTGCCAGACAACCCAGTTGATCGGACCCAGTTCGCCGAACCGGCCGGGGGAAATGCGTGGTAGGGGCGTTGCGGCCATCGTCGTCCACCTCGTGTTGTCGTTCGGTTCCGCCGGAATCGACAGCGTACTCGGCGGTACACGCGTGCGGTGGTGAGTCGCTTTTTCTTTGGTTTCCAGTGGTTTTCGGAACAGTTGCGCGTCATGATTCAGGTACCGCAGCGCGCAGCGGCGGTGAGGTCGCAGCAGTGGTAGGGGAACATCGCAATGCTGGTTCGGATCAGGCCGGGCGCGGAACTCACCGGCGCCGAGCGGGAGTTCGTCGAATGCCTGAGCGCCTATCCGAGTCCGGGGCTCGCCCTGATCGACCCGCAGGTGGGGGACCGGCGTCTCGGCGCGGTGGTGGTGACGCCGCGCGGGATCACGGTGTTCGAGGTGAAAGGTTTCCGGCGACGGCAGAGCGGTCTGCTGTCGCTGTCGCCGTCGGGGCAGTGGACGATCAGCGACGGTCCGCTGGAATTGGCGACGGAGTCGTCGAGCGGGCTCACCGACCGGCTCGAACACGGTGTCCACGCCGTACGGGTGGCGCTGGAGCACGCGCTTCAGGAGAGCAGGCATGTGTGCGGTGCGGTGGTGCTCGTGCCGTACAAGGGTGTGGTCGTGCGCCCGGCCCGCACCGCGTTACGCCCGGGCCTCGACGTCCTGGTCGCCAACACCGTCGACGCGCACGAACTGCGCGTCTACCTGGAGAACTTCTCGGTCGGCCCGCGCGAATGGACCGTGGATCGGGTGCTCAACACCTGCGCCGCGCTCGACCTGGCCGACCTCGCCCCCACCCGTGCCGCGCTCACCGACGACGGTTTCCCGGCCAAACGGCCCACACCCGCGCCCGCCCCCGCCGCCCCGCGCCCACGCCGTGTCGAACCGCCCGCCCCGCCCGCCGAATCGACCCGCGACGGGAAGCTGGCCGGCCTGGTGGTGTTCGGGTTGGCGGTGCTCGGCCTGCTGGTCGTGCTGGTGATGGTGATCCTGGCGTTGCTCACCGATTCACCATCGCCACGAACGGTCTCCGACATCACCGAATCGACCACTCCCGCCCCCGTCACCGTCACCCACCGCCCCGCGCACTGTTGGCCGTTCCAGTCCGACTGTTGACCCGGGGAAATCAATCGAGCACTGTCCCACCGAGTTTGGTGAAGGCGATAGCCTGCTCGGCCCGTGCCCGCACATGCACGCACGAGGAGGCGATGTGGGTGACGAGGGCACGCAGGGCGGATTCGCGGCGTCCGGCGAGCACGTGTTCGGCGATGGTGATGTGTTCGGCGGTCATTGTCGCGACCCGATCGGTGGTCGGCACGTCCATCGTGCGCACGGGGCGGACGCGGCGGTAGACGCCGCTCAGTTCCTCCGCCAGTGCGGAATTGCCCGCTGCCCGTAGGAGTTCGGTGTGGAACTGTTCGTCGGCGGCCACCAGCTCGGGACCGGGACGGGGTGGTGTGTCCCGGAATTCCCGCCAGCGCAGCAATTCCGCGCGGACGGCAGCCAAATCGTGTCCGCCCGGCGTAGCCGAACCCAGCGTCAGCCGCTGGAACCCGCGTGCTTCCAACACCATTCGCAGCTCGAACAACTCGTCGAGTTCGGCCAGCCGTGGCCGGTACAGGTACAGCCCCTCGGGATGACGCCGCACCAAACCGTCGGCCTGTAGCCGGGCCAGCGCCTCGCGCACCGGAGTGCGCGAGACGCCGTAGCGCCGGGCCAGCGGTTCGGCACGTAATCGTTCGGTCGGTGCGAGCCGACCCGTCGCGAGGTCCTCTCGCAGCGATTCGTACACGCGGTCGGCCAGCGAAACCCGCCCACCCCTGCCTGCCACGGCGCAGCTTCAGATCGCCATCGCCGCGCGCACAGCCGACTCCGCGCCCGCCCCACCCGGCCCGGTGGAACCGATGTGGCCCGAGTGCAGCACGTAGTACTGCTGGGCGGCCTGCAACGCGAAACCGATGTGCTGCTCGACCAGCAGCACGCTCAAGCCGCCGCGCTGGGTCAATTCGATGATGGTCCGCTCGATTTCGGCGACGACCGACGGCTGGATGCCCTCGGTCGGTTCGTCGAGGATGAGCAGTTTCGGTTCGGTGATGAGCGCGCGGGCGATGGCGAGTTGCTGCCGTTGACCACCCGAGAGCAGACCGGCTTTGCGGGTGAGCAGCTCACGTAGGGCGGGGAACAGGTCGAGCGATTCGTCGATCAGTGCCTTCCCGCGCTTGCGGCCGTCGGCGACCACCTGCAGGTTCTCCGCTGTGGACAGCTGGGGAAAACTCTGCTGACCCTGCGGAACATAGGCGATGCCCCGCTTCACCCGCTGCGACGGCGAGAGCTTGCTGATCTTCTCGCCGTCGAAGGTGATGGTGCCCGACTTGGTCGGCAGCAGCCCGACGGCGGTGCGCAGCAGGGTGGTCTTGCCCGCGCCGTTGTGGCCCATGATGGCGACCACGCTGTCGTCGGGGACGGTCAGGCTCACGCCGTGGACCACCTCGGTGCGTCCGTATCCCGAGCGGACCTCGTGCAGTTCAAGCATCGGCGGCCTCCTTGTCTGTGGTTGCCATGGCCGCGGTACCGAGGTAGACCTCCTGCACGCGCGGATCGGCCTGCACCTGTTCCACGCTGCCCTCGCTGAGCACCGTGCCGCCCGCGAGCACCGTCACCGAGGTGGCGAAGGACCGCATGAAATCCATGTCGTGTTCCACCACGAGGACCACGCGGTCACCACCGATGCGGCGCAACAGGTTTCCGGTCTCCTCGCGTTCCTCGGCGCTCATGCCCGCGACGGGTTCGTCGAGCAGCAACACCGAGGCGTTCTGCACCAGCAGCATGCCGATCTCGAGCCACTGTTTCTGCCCGTGCGCGAGCACACCGGCGGGTTTGTCGCGCAGTGCGGTGAGACCCGTTGTCTCCAAGGCTTCTTCGATGGCGGGCAGCACGGACTTGCGGGCGCGCAGCAGCGACAGCGCCGAGCGGCCCGCGCCCGCCGCGATGTCGAGGTTCTGCAGCACCGTGAGCTGCTCGAACACGCTCGCGGTCTGGAAGGTGCGCCCGATCCCGAGCCGAGCGATCTGGTGCACCTTCTTGCCGAGCAGTTCGGTGCCCGACTTCTGCGCCGACCCGGTGGCCGGGACCAGGCCGGTGATGGCGTCGATGAGGGTGGTCTTGCCCGCGCCGTTGGGCCCGATCAGGAACCGCAGGTCACCCTGCAGCACTGTCAGGTCGACGTCGGTGACCGCCTTGAAGCCGTCGAAACTGACCGACAATCCACGGATTTCGAGGTATTCGCTGTTCATGCCCGCGTTGCCGCCGGGCTTGGGTTCGTGTGACGTCATCGGGCAAGCACCTTCTCCTCGGTGACCACGGCGGGTGTTTCCGGTTCGTTCTTACGGCTCTCGCGCCACCCCTTCACCATCGGCCACAGCCCGGCCAGACCGGCGGGGATGAACCCGACGACCACGATGAACAGCACACCTTGCAGGTAGGTCCAGCCCGAGGGGAACGACTCCGACAGCGAGGTCTGCGCCCAGGCCACCCCGATCGCGCCGAGCACCGGGCCGAGCAGGGTGGTGCGGCCACCGATCGCGACACCGATCAGGAACGCGATCGACGGGACGACACCGATGTCGGCGGGCGAGATGATGCCGACGATGGGGGTGAACAGCGCACCGGCGATGCCCGCGAGGAACGCCGCGACCACATACGCCACGATCTTGATGTTGGCCGGATCGTACCCGAGGAAACGCACCCGCTCCTCGGCATCGCGCACCGCGATCAACAGTTCGCCGTAGCGGCTGCGGTTGAGCTGACGGATCAGCGCGACCACCACCAGCAGCGTGCCAGCGGCGATGAAGAACAGCATCTGCCGATTGGCCGGGTCCGAGAGCCGGAACCCGAAGAAGGCACGGAAGTCCGACAACCCGGTGAAGCCGCCGATGGCCTGCTGGCCCGTGAGCAGGATGGCCAGCGCCGCCGCGAGCGCCTGGCTCAGGATGGCGAAGTACGCGCCGCGCACCCGCCGCTTGAACACGCCGTACCCGAGCACCGCCGCGACCAGCGCGGGCAGTACCAGGATCGCGAGAATCGCCACCGGCGCCGAGGCGAACGGCTGCCAGAAGCCGGGCAGCTCACTGATACCCGAGATCTCCATGAATTCGGGTACCTCGTTGCCGAGGCGGGCGGCGTCGGCGAGTTGCATGTGCATGGCCATGATGTAGGCGCCGATGCCGAAGAAGACGCCCTGGCCGAGAGTGAGCATTCCGCCACGGCCCCAAGCCAATCCGATGCCCGCGGCCACGATCGCGAAGCAGAGGAATTTGGCGAGCAGGTTCAGGCGGAAGTCGCTCAGCACCGCCGGAGCGACAGCGAACAGCAGGATCGCCGCCACCGCGAACCCGGCCAGGGGCGTGAGCCGAGGGTGCGCGCGAAGACGCTCGGACAATGCACTCATGACAGCGTCCTTTCTGGCATGATCGGGCGGCCTGCGTGGTTACACTGCGCTGCCGCCTTCGGCCGCTGACCTCTCATGCCAAACTCCTCGTCCGCACGGTGAACAGACCCTGCGGGCGGACCTGCAGGAAGATGACGATCAGCACGAACACGATCACCTTCGCGATGGACGCGGTGGTGGAGTATTCGATGAAGGAATTGAGCAGGCCGAGCGCGAACGCCGCGATCACCGTGCCCTTGATCTGGCCGAGCCCACCGATCACCACCACCAGGAACGCGTCGATCAGGTAGCTCTGCCCGATGGTCGGACTGGTCGAACCGATGAGCGTGAGTGCGACACCGGCCACCCCCGCCAGGCCGGAGCCGATGAAGAACGTGCTGATATCGGTGAATCTGCTGGAAATACCGCTGGTTTCGGCGAGCCCACGGTTCTGCACGACCGCGCGGATGCGGCGGCCCATCGGGGTGGTCTTGAGCACGGCGGCCAACGCGGTCACCGCGACGACCGCGAGCACGAGAATGAAGATCCGCGTCTTGGGCACCACCGCACCGGCGATGGTGATGCCGCCACTGAGCCATTCGGGCACGAGCACGTTCTTGGCCGGTGCGCCGAAGATGTCACGGGCGGCCTGCTGCAGCACCAACCCGACACCGAAGGTGACGAGCAACGTGTCGAGCGGGCGGTCGTACATGTAGCGGATGAGCCCCATCTCCAGGACGGCGCCGAGCAGGCCACCGATCAGGAAACCGGCCAGCAGCGAGACGGCCAGCGAGACACCGGCCGAGGAGAAGACCTGCTGCACGACATAGGTGGTGTAGCAACCGGCCATGATGAACTCGCCGTGCGCCATGTTGATGACGCCCATCTGACCGAAGGTCAGCGACAGGCCGAGCGCGGCGAGCAGAAGTATGGATCCCAGGCTCAACCCCGTGAAGAGCTGGCCGATCAGCACGTCCATTGTGGTGGACTCCTAGCGGAAGCGGTGTGGGACGCACCGGCGGCGCGTCCCACACCTGTCGAGGGAATTTACTTGAGGCCCTTGGCCCACTCGTAGGACTTCAGGTACGGGTCGGGCGTGATCGCCTTGCCGGAATCCCACACCGTGTAGATCAGGCCGTCGGCGCGGATCTCACCGATCCGGGCGGTCTTCGTGATGTGGTGGTTGGAGCCGTCGATGGTGACGGTGCCCTCCGGCGCGTCGAAGCTCACGCCGTCGGCCGCGGCCTGGATGTCGGCCACCGCGAACGACTTCGCCTTCTCCACCGTGTTCTTCCACAGGAACACCGAGGCGTACGCGGCTTCCATCGGGTCGGAGGTCGGCTTGTCGGCGCCGAAGGCGGCCTTGTAGTCGGCGACGAACTTCTTGTTCGCCGGGGAGTCGACGGTCTGGTAGTAGTTCCAGGCGGTCAGCTGGCCCGCGAGCCGGTCGGCACCGATACCGACGACCTCTTCCTCCGCGATCGACACCGAGACCACCGGCATCTCGGCGGCCTTGAGGCCCGCGTTGGAGTACTCACGGAAGAACGCCACGTTGGAGTCGCCGTTGAGGGTGTTGAACACCGCGCCCGCCTTGGCGGTGCGCACCTTGTTGACGATGGTGGAGAAGTCGGTGGAGCCGAGCGGGGTGTAGTCCTCGCCCTTGATCTCGATGCCGTTCGCGGCGGCGTAGGCCCTGATCTCGCGGTTGGCGGTCTGCGGGAAGACGTAGTCCGAGCCGACCAGGTAGAGGGAGGTGATGCCCTTCTGCTTCAGGTAGTCCAGGGCCGGGACGATCTGCTGATTGGTGGTGGCACCGGTGTAGAAGATGTTCTTGGAATCTTCCAGGCCCTCGTACTGCACGGGGTAGTAGAGCAGCGAGTTCAGGCTTTCGAACTTGGGCTTCATGGCCTTGCGGCTCGACGAGGTCCAGCCGCCGAACACCGCGGCCACACAGTCGGAGCTGATGAGCTTTTCGGCCTTCTCGGCGAAGGTCTTCGGGTCGGACGCGCCGTCCTCGGGAACGATCTCGATCTTCTTGCCGAGCACCCCACCCGCCGCGTTGATCTGGTCGACCGCCAGCTTGGTCGAATTAGCGACGGTGACTTCGGAAATCGCCATGGTGCCCGAGAGCGAGTGCAGCGAACCGACCTTGATGGTGTCTTTGGTTGTGTCGACGCAGGACGCCGCGGTGGAACCGGTGGAGGCGTCGTCGCGGGCGCCGCAGCCGGTGAGCAACAGGCCCGCGAGGGCCACCGCCGTGGGGACGGCCAGTGCCCTGAGCACACGGGAATCAGACATGGGGCGTTCTCCTCATCAGGTGTAACGGCGGCGCACGCGCGCCACAACGAACACCGCCGCTGCCTGGCTGTACACCGGGTTGTATACAGCGGCTGTATTCGTGAGCGGAACAGTAGATGGAACTTGTTGCAGCGGAATATCTCCCGATCACGTGCCCGTTTCGTCTGTTTCGTCCGTGTGAATTGTTCGGCGGGGAGCTACGGCGTGGCTACGGTTGCGTAGCCACGCACCCGTGCGGCACGCTGGCGATTCGTACGACGTCGAACAGCCGGAATCTCGCGGCGCTCGGGCCGCGGGGTGGTCAGTCGAGGAGGAGCCCAGTGGGGCACTACAAGGCCAACGTGCGTGACATCGAATTCAATCTCTTCGAGGTACTCGGGCTCGACAAGCTCTTCGATACCGGCGCCTACGGCGACCTCGACTCCGACACCGTGCGCCACATCCTCGACGAGGTGCGCAGGCTGGCCGAGGGCCCGATCGCGGAGACCTTCGCCGAGGCCGACCGCGATCCGGTGACCTACAACCCCGACACCTTCGACGTCACCGTGCCCGAGCCGCTGCGCAAGACCGTGGCCGCCGTGCACGAGGCGCAGTGGTACCGGCTCGGCATGCCCGAGGGCATGGACGGCACGCCCGCGCCCAACGTGCTGCTGTGGGCCATCAACGAGCTCATCATCTGCGCGAACCCCTCGGCCAGCTTCTTCAATATGGGCCCGCTGATGGGCTCGGTGCTCTACGAGATCGGCACCGAGGAGCAGAAGCGTTGGGCACGTGGGGGTTTCGAGCGCGGCTGGCAGGGCACGATGGTGCTCACCGAACCGGACGCGGGTTCCGATGTGGGCGCCGGGCGGACCAAGGCCGTCCCGCAGCCCGACGGATCGTGGCACATCGAAGGGGTGAAGCGGTTCATCTCCGGTGGCGATGTGGGCGAGGTGGCCGAGAACATCTTCCACCTGGTGCTGGCCAGGCCCGAGGGCGCGGGGCCGGGGACCAAAGGTCTGTCGCTGTTCTACGTGCCGAAATTCCTCTTCGACCCCGACACCATGCGCATCGGTGACCGCAACGGGGTGTACGTCACCGGGCTCGAGCACAAGATGGGCATCAAATCCTCGCCGACCTGCGAACTCACCTTCGGTGCCACCGGGGTGCCCGCCAAGGGGTGGCTGGTCGGTGAGGTGCACAACGGGATCGCGCAGATGTTCAAGGTGATCGAGAACGCGCGCATGACCGTCGGGGTGAAGTCGTCCGGCACGCTGTCGACGGGATATCTGAACGCGCTCGAATACGCCAAGACGCGGGTGCAGGGTGCGGACCTCACGCAGATGACCGACAAGACGGCGCCGCGCGTGACCATCACCCACCACCCCGACGTGCGGCGGTCGCTCGCCATGCAGAAGGCGTACGCGGAGGGGCTGCGGGCAGTGTACCTGTACACGGCCGCGCACCAGAATGTGGATGTGGCCCAGTTGGTTTCGGGCGCCGACCCGGAGATGGCACACCGCATCGATGATCTGCTGTTGCCCATCGTCAAGGGTGTGGGCTCCGAGCGGGCCTATCAGTTGCTCACCGAATCGCTGCAGACCTTCGGCGGGTCGGGCTATCTGCAGGACTATCCGATCGAGCAGTACATCCGCGACGCGAAGATCGATTCGCTCTACGAGGGCACTACCGCCATCCAGGCCCAGGACTTCTTCTTCCGCAAGATCATTCGCGACGGCGGTGCCGCGATGGGCCACCTCAACGCGCAGATCACCGCGTTCCTGGCCAACGATTCCGGCCGCTTCGCCACCGAACGCGCCCTGCTGCGCACCGCCCAGGCCGACGTCGCCGCCATGGCAACCACCCTCACCGGCTACGCCATGGCTGGTCAGCAGGACCCCGCCGAGCTCTACAAGGTCGGCCTCGGCTCGGTCCGCTTCCTGATGTCGGTCGGCGACCTGCTCATCGCCTGGCGCCTGCTGGCCCAGGCCGAAGTCGCCGCCGCCGCCCTCACCGGCGAGGCCGCCGCCAAAGACCGCCCCTTCTACCAGGGCAAAGTAGCCGTGGCCTCCTTCTTCGCCAAGAACGTCCTCCCCGAACTCACCGCCACCCGCACCATCCTCGCCGCCCTCGACACCGACATCATGGCCATCCCGGAAGAAGCCTTTTGATACCTACTTGATGAGGTAGATATGGTACGGATCAGCTGGTTTCGAGAACGGCGACTACGCGGTTTTCGGGCCGATCGAAATGGAGCCGGAGTTAGCGACGGGTCCTCCGGTCGGAGGCCAGCGGCGGGAACAGACCGCTGCGAACGGTCAGGTTGCCCGTAGAGCGCGACGCGCGTCTGACCACATATGCCGATGAGGCGGACACCACCCCTGAGCGACACCTTGCGGAGGGTGGTCGCCGAATACCTGGCGCGGCATCCGCTCAGTGCGTAACCGAGGCCCTCGTCGGCCCTACTTCATGGACTGGGGAGCCAGTCGCGGACTTCGCTGATGCCAAGGGGTCGGCGCGCGGATGTTCAAAAGCGTTGTCGTAGTGAGCGATTGTGCTCGGACGTCGATCTGGGGTGTCGAGCGACGACCTGCCGGATAGCCTGCGTTGTTGGTTTGTGCCGCTGGTAGTGTGATCCCATCTATCCGGGGTGGTCGAAGGTGGTCTGATGAGTCTCATGCATGTCCGGCAGATCGAAACCCATGTGCGCGAGACGTATTCAGATGGCTGGGTTGCGAATCTCAGCGAGGACGCAAATCTGTCGAGGCTTCTCGCGCGATATGCTCTGGACTTGGCGCAACCGGTACAGGCCAACTCGGATGCCTTGCAGGTGGAGGTCACCGATCATGGCGATGACGGAGGAATCGACGCGGTTGCGGTGGATCCTCGAACGAATCTCGTCACGCTGGTGCAGAGCAAATGGCGTAAAGATGGCAAGGGGTCGTTCGACCTGAATTCTATGAATCGATTTGTAGAAGGTATCAGGAACCTGGCGGAAATTGATTCCACTGGAATTGTAAGTTGTTCTGCGGAGATGAAAAAATATGTTAGCGTGGCTTTGAGCAAACCAGGGGGGCGTCTCCTCCTGGTTGTGGTGACTACCGCCTCCGAGCCTCTCAGTGATGTTGTCCGCGCTCCAATGAATAAGCTTCTCGGCATCTTCAACGATGATCCGGACTCTGATCCTATCGCTACGTTCAAATATATAAAGCAGTCAGATCTGTTCTCTTCAATAGCGCAAATCCCTCGGGAGACGATCAATCTTGACCTGTCAATTCTTGAATGGGGCCGCCTGCGGGAGCCGAAGTCGGCCTACTATGGCAGGGTGAACGCACTGGAAATCGCCAGATGGTTCGAAACGCACGGCGAGTCTCTGTTCTCGGACAACATCAGGCTGGCGCTGGACAACTCCGAGATCAATGATGGAATTTTCCGAACCGCAGTGTCCGATCCCGAGCTTTTCTGGTATTTCAACAACGGTCTGACCATTCTTGCGGAGACGATAGATCAGAGCATCGCTGGTAGCGTTACCCGAGATGCGGTAAACCTGCGATTGATAGACGCGTCGATTGTGAACGGTGCTCAGACGGTCTCTTCTCTTGGCCGGGCAATGCGGGCCGGTCGAGAACATGAATTGAAACAGGCTTATGTCTTGGTTCGGTGCATCGAGATCGGAGGAGATGAGGCGCCCGATCTCGCCCGAAGAATAACACGTTATGCCAATACTCAGAACGCCGTCCTTGGTCAAGACTTTGTATTCTTGGATCCTGAGCAGCATCGGTTGGCTCAGGAACTGCGTTCCCTTGGCTTCACTTATCTGCTGCGGTCGGGTGAATCATCAGGTGATGCAGATCTGTCTTCTGTCATCGATGTTCGTCTCGCTGCTGTCTCATTGGCCTGTGCATCCGGAGACATCGGACATGCGGTTACGGCGAAACGTGAGGTTTCGAAGCTATTCGATCGCGATTCTGGGCCGTATAAGACTTTGTTCAATCCGCAGGTGGACGGCGTGTACCTGGGCCACGTTGTCGAGGCTGTGAGCTTGGTTGATTACGTTCTTGATGAAGAGTCGGTGTCGTCCGACGGCCTACGTGCTGGCGTCGCGGTTCATGGGAGGCGTATCATCGCTCACCTCGTTCTCAAAAGCATCGGTACGAAGAAGTTGCGGGATCCATATTTGGATTTCAAGACTGAACTTGAAAAAGTTCCCGGCGCCGTTCTAGAATTGCTCGACGGGTTGGTTTCGAAATTTCCGGAGAACGCCTACCCAGGAAACGTGTTCAAGAACAGAACTCGATGCGAAGAGCTTATTTCTGAAATGTCTACGAGAGGTCGTGCCTGAAGGGCTGAGGACCACTTCTAACGCTGATCAGCGGTAAGGTCTGCGAGGATCGCGCGGACCTGGTCAGCTTCCTGCGGCATTCTGTTGGCAAGCACATTCCAGAGGATTTCGTAGTCCACACCGTCGTAGTTGTGGGCAACCAAATTTCGGGTCGCCTTGATTCGTCGCCACGACACCTCTGGATAGGCCGCGATGAAGTCAGCCGGTATACGTGCAACGGACTCGCCCAGTCGGTGCAGAACTGCCTCTGAGGCTAGTCTGAGGTTCTGATCGGCGTCGTAGGCTTCCTTGCCGCCGTTGATGATATGCGCAGCCATGTCGCTGAATGTGAGGAAGTCTCGCAGGCTCTTGATCGTCCGTCCGCTAACAGCGCAGCGACTCACAGCGGCTTGGCCTCATCTCTGATGGGGTGAGGACCGTCTGGAAGTCCACGTTCGGAAACGACATCGACGTGGAGGCCTGTCAGTTCTTCTAGCTCGAAGACTAGATCGGCCATATCGAACAGGTCGGCATCTGGGTCGAAGCGAACCAGAAGGTCTATGTCGCTTCCAGATATGTCATCGCCTCTCGATGCGGAACCGAAGACGCGAACTCGATGTGCCTTGTGACGGGAGGCCAGAGCGATGATCTGGTCACGGTGTTCGGCGATGACCCGGGAGGGGCGCGGCCGAGCGACGGTCTGAAGTCGGGCCAGCATCCTAGAGGAAGGCCGTCGTTCTCCCGATTCGTAGGCGGCGATCACCGATCGAGCTACACCGGATCGGTTCGCCAACTCGGCCTGGGTGAGGCCAGCGGCAATACGCAGGTCGCGGACGGTTTCCATGGTCCAATGATATCGGAGCAGCGGTCTGGAGAGCGACCTCATTTGATGAGGTAGGGGGAGACTGAGCTGCGGTGTTCGCTGATGTCGAGGGACTTGCCGAGTGGGGGGAAGGCGCGTTGGGGGCAGTTGGAGCGGACGCAGACTCGGCAGCCCGCGCCGATGGGGGTGGCGGTGGCTTCGCCGAGGTCGATGCCGTCGGCGTAGACGACGCGGGAGGCGTGGCGTAGTTCGCAGCCGAGGCCGATGGCGAAGGTCTTGCTCGGCTGGCCGTAGCGGGTGGCGCGGCGTTCCACGGTGCGTGCGACCCAGAGGTATTTGCGGCCGTCGGGCATCTGGGCGATCTGGGTCATGATCTTGCCGGGGTAGGCGAAGGTCTCGTAGACGTTCCACAGCGGGCAGGTGCCGCCGCTGGCGGAGAAGTGGAAACCCGTGGCGGACTGGCGTTTCGACATGTTGCCCGCGCGGTCGACGCGGACGAAGGAGAACGGCACACCGCGCAGCGACGGACGTTGCAGGGTGGACAGGCGGTGGCAGATGGTCTCGTAGCTCTGCGAGAAGAATGCCGAGAGTCGCTCGATGTCGTACCGGAAGTCCTCGGCTACTTCGTGAAAATGGGTGTAGGGCAACACCGTCGCGGCGGCGAAGTAGTTGGCGAGGCCGAGCATGGCCAGCTTGCGTGACGCGTCGGAGGCGAAATTGCCCTCGTCGACCAGCTTTTCGAGCAGGTCGCCGCATTCCAGGTACGCCAGCTCCGCGGCCAGTTTGAAGGTGCGCTGACCACCGGACAGATGCGGGGAGATCTCGAGCTGCTTGGTCCGCGGGTCGTAGGTGTGCAGCACGCCCTCGCCCAGGTCGATGCGCTCGCTGATCCGCACGCCGTGCGAGCGCAGCAGCCGCGCGATCTCGGTGCTCACCTCGCCACCGTGGAAACGGATGCGCGCGGTGAGATCCTCGGCGGCGGTGTCCAACTCGTGGATGTAGTTCTGGCGCTGATAGAAGTAGTCGCGCACTTCCTCGTGCGGCTTGCTGATCGCGGCGCTGCCGGAGCCGTCGGAGAAACGGTCCTCGGTGGCGGCGGCCAGCTGGGCGCTGGTGTTGCGGTACCGATTGTGCATGGCGACCAGGGCTCGCGCCATCGACGGGTGCGCCGAGACCATGTCGGCGATCTCCTTGGTGTCGGCCTCGATGCCGAGTTCGGCGTCCATCACCACTTCCTGCAGTTCGGCGATGAGCCGGGTGTCGTCCTGCGCGGAGAAGAAGGTGGGGTCGACGCCGAAGACCTCGTTGATGCGGGTGAGGACCGGCACGGTCAGCGGGCGCACATCGTGCTCGATCTGGTTCAGATAGCTGGCCGAGATCTCCAGTTTCTGGGCGAGCGTCACCTGGCTCAGCCCACGTTCGGTGCGCAGCTGGCGCAGCCGCGCACCGACATAAGTCTTGGCCATATGTCCAGTTTATGAGCGCTTTCGCAGCCTTGCCAACCAGTTCTTAGCAGCGTGTGCTGAGCGATGTGTCACACCCGCGCGCTACGGTCGGACGGTGCTGTTCAGCGATGTCGTCGCGGCCTCGGAGCGGGTGCGGGCAACCAGGTCGCGCAAGGAGAAGACCGCCGCCCTCGCCGCGCTGCTCGCGGCCGCGCGGCCGACGGAGATCGGCACTGTCGTCGCCTGGTTGTCGGGCGAGCTCACGCAGGGCCGGATCGGCGTCGGCTGGCGCACGGTCACCGGACTCGGTGCCGCCGCGAGCGAGGAAACCCGACTCACGGTCGCCGAGGTGGACGACTGCTTCACCCGGCTCAAAGGTCTGAGTTCGACCAACAGCCGCCGCGAGATCCTCACCGAGTTGTTCACCGCCGCGACCGAGGAGGAGCAGTCGTTCCTGATCCGGCTGCTCACCGGGGAACTGCGCCAGGGCGCGCTCACCGCGCAGGTGGTCGAGGGCCTGGCCAGGTCCACCGGGATCGGCGTCGACGTGATCCGCCGCGCGCACATGCTCTCGGGGAACCTGCCCGCCACCGCCGTCGTCGCCGTCACCGGCGGCGAGGACGCGCTGCGGTCGTTCCGCCTCGAGGTCGGCCGTCCGGTCGCGCCGATGCTCGCCGCTCCGGGGGGATCGCTGGACGAGGCGCTGGCCGAACTCGGCCCGCAGGTGAGTGTCGAGCACAAACTCGACGGTGCCCGTATCCAGGTGCATCGCGCGGGCGAGCAGGTGTGGGTGTTCACCCGCACCTTGCGCGACATCACCGCGGGCGTGCCCGAACTGGTCGAGCTGGTCCGTGGTCTGGACTGCACGAGCGTGGTGCTCGACGGGGAGACCCTCGCGCTCACCGACGCCGGGCGCCCGCGCCCGTTCCAGGAGACGATGAGTCGCTTCGCCACCGTGAGCGACACGCGCGAACTGCTGCTGCACCCGTATTTCTTCGACTGCCTGCACCTGGACGGCGAAGACCTGCTCGACGAACCCCTGCGGGTGCGCCGCACCGCGCTCGACCGGGTAGCCGGACCGCATGTCATCCCGGCCCTGGTCGCGCCCGACGCCGAGGCGGCCGCGCAGTGCTACGACGACGCGCTCGCCGTCGGCAACGAGGGCGTGATGGTTAAATCGCTCGAGGCGCCGTACGCCGCGGGCAGGCGCGGTAAGGCCTGGCAGAAGGTCAAACCCGCGCACACCCTCGACCTGCTGGTCATCGGCGCCGAATGGGGTTACGGCCGCCGCACCGGTTTCCTGTCAAACCTGCACCTGGCCGCGCTCGACCCCGACACCGGCGAACCGGTGATGGTCGGCAAGACCTTCAAGGGCCTCACCGACGAACTGCTGCGCTGGCAGACCGAGGAATTCCCCCGCCACGCCACCCATCGCGACGCCCAGACGGTGTACCTGCGCCCGGAGCTGGTGGTCGAGATCGCGCTCGACGGCGTGCAGACCAGCACCCGCTACCCCGGCGGCGTCGCCCTGCGGTTCGCCCGGGTGCTGCGGTACCGCCCGGACAAGGAGCCCACCCAGGCCGACACCATCGATACCGTGCGTGCGCTGGGCGGACACTGAGCGCAGCGCCTTTCGGGTAGGAATGCCTCGCCGCGGTTTCGGCCCGTCCCTGGCGATGGACTGACCGGAGGGTGCGACGAAGGAGTGCCCGTAGGGAGGGAAGAGTCAGGGTTCAGGGCCGAAACGCCGCGGCGCCAGCCGCCGATGACACCGCCATACGACACACTGTTCGGGTGAGCGCCGAACTTGTCGTCCTGTTGATCGTCATCGTCACAGCTCTCGTCTTCGACTTCACCAACGGCTTCCACGACACGGCCAACGCCATGGCGACCTCCATCGCCACCGGTGCGTTGAAGCCGAAGACGGCCGTGGCGATCTCGGGCGCGCTGAACCTGATCGGTGCCTTCCTCTCGGTGGCCGTCGCCGCGACCGTCGCGAAGGGGATCGTGCGACTCGACGAAGTGCACGGCCAGGACCTGCTGGTGATCGTGTTCGCGGGGCTCGTCGGCGGCATTCTGTGGAATTTGTTCACCTGGTTGCTCGGCTTGCCGTCGAGTTCCTCGCACGCCCTGTTCGGCGGCCTGATCGGCGCCACGCTCGCCGCACTCGGCTGGAACGGTGTGATCTGGGTGTCGGGCACCGAGGGCGTGCTGGTGAAGATCGTCCTGCCCGCGGTGCTGGCGCCGGTCGTCGCCGCGTTGGTCGCCGCGATCGGCACCTACCTCGTGTACCGCATCACCCGTGGCGTGAGCCAGGACAAGACCGACGAGGGTTTCCGCTGGGGACAGATCGGGTCGGCCTCACTGGTCTCGCTCGCCCACGGAACCAACGACGCGCAGAAGACGATGGGCGTGATCTTCCTGGCGCTGGTCGCCTACGGCTCGATCGACGCCGACGACCACATGCCGCTGTGGGTGATGGCCTCCTGTGCCTTCGCCATCGCCCTCGGTACCTACCTCGGCGGGTGGCGCATCATCCGGACCCTCGGCAAGGGGCTGGTCGAGATCGAGTCGCCGCAGGGTCTCGCGGCCGAATCCACGTCGGCGGCGATCATCCTCACCTCCGCGCACTTCGGGCTGCCGCTGTCGACCACGCAGACCGCGACCGGCGCCATCCTCGGCACCGGCATCGGTAAGGGCGCCGAGGTGCGCTGGGGCGTGATGGGCCGCATGGTTGTCGCATGGATGCTCACGCTGCCCGCGGCGGGTGTGGTCGGCGCGATCTGCTGGCTGGTGGCGCATCTGATCGGCGGGCTGGCCGGAGTGCTCGTGGTGTTCGCGATACTGGTCTTCGGAGCGCTGGCGATCTATGTGCGCTCGCGCCGCGACCCGGTCGACCACCACAACGTCAACGAGGAATGGGCCTCGGCCGAACCCGAACACCCTCGGCCGGAATAGGAGGACACCGGGATGCACACACTCTGGCTGAATCTGCGGGAACTGTGGGACGTGCTGGTCGCCGCCCTCGTCCTCGGCGCGGGCGTGCCCGCCGTCTTCGCGTTCGCGGTGCGCTGGTGGGCCAACGCCGAAACGGTCGACGCCGACGGCCGCGTGCGGCGCGACTACCTCGCCCTGTCGGGCGCGCTCATCTGCGTCGTCCTCATCGTCGTGCTGGTGATCTGCGGAATCCTGTTCACGGCCAAGGCATTCATCGCACACCAGTTCGGCATCCATCTGTTCGGACAATCCTGAGCGAGGACCAATGACCGACTCGTCATCCACCCCACCGGTACGGCCCGGCCTGATGTCGCGGGTGCTCGGCTGGCTGCGCGCCGGATATCCGCAAGGCATTCCGCAATCGGATTACGTCGCGCTGTTCGCGGTGTTGCATCGCAACCTCACCGACTACGAGGTGGTGGCCATCGGGGAACAGTTGATCGCGGCCAATCCGAACCGGGAATCCATCAGTCATGCCGAGATCGCGGCCGCCGTCGCCGATTTCGCGAAACAGCAGCCCGCCGCCGAGGACGTGTCGCGGGTGGCCTCGCATCTGGCGGCCGGTGGCTGGCCGCTGGCCGAACCGATCGACGACTCCGAGTAATTCACGGTGTGCCAATAGAATTGGTGGCTGACGATTCCACCGGATTCGTGCCGTTGTCGCGCTAGCATGCACGGGTGGTACGGCGTGCGGCAGAAGTCGAGAGTGGTCGAAGTTATGGTGGATTGTCGCGCGAGCAGCGAATTGCCCTACGCCGGAGCCGATTGACCGACGCGGCGCTGGAATTGTTCGGAACCCGCGGTTATTCGTCGACCTCGATCGAACGATTGTGTGCCACTGCGAATGTGTCGACGCGCAGTTTCTACGAAGACATCGGTAGCCGCGAAGCGCTGCTGATCGCCCTGGTCGACCGGCTCAATTCCGCCGCGCTGCAACGCCTCGACGAAGCCCTCGACCGCACCCGCGAACAGCCGCTCGTGGTGCGGGTGGTGGAGAGTTTCCGCGCGTTCCTCTCGGTGACCTGCCGGGATCGGCGCGCCGCGCGGGTGTTCTATGTGGAGATCGTGGGGGTGAGTCCGGCGGTGGAGGAATGGCGGCGGGCGCAGCGGCGGGCGATTTCGGCGCTGCTCACCCGCGAGGCGCAGCGCGCGGCCGAACGCGGTGAGGCGCCCTCGCGCAGTTTCCATCTGTTCACTCTCGCCTTGATCGGCGCGGTGACTTCGCTGGCTCAGGAAATGGTGCACGCCACCGTTCCGGGTGATGCGATCTCGGTCGACGAGATCTGCGATCAGATCGCCTACTTCATCCGTTCCGGCCTGCCCGCGCGTACGGCCTGAGAAACGACAACGGGAGGCGCCCGAAGGACGCCTCCCGTCACCGTTTACCGCGAATCAGATACCCATACCCTGGGCGAGCAGCGGCCACGAATCGTGCAGCGCCTGCTCCCAGTAGGGCCAGTAGTGGGTGCCCATCGGGGTGAACTGGTAGGTCGCCGGGATGTTGAGCGAGTCCAGCTTGGCCTTCAGGTTCTGGCTGCAGGCGTTGGTCGCCGCCTCGATGCCGACACCGAGGCCGAGGTTGATCGCACCCATCGGGCCGGGAGCGTTGCTGAGGTAGTACTCGACATCGGCGTTGGACGGCATGCCGCTACCGCTGGAGATGTAGAGGTTGGTGCCGCGCAGCTTCTCGGCATTGATGACCGGGTCGTTCTCCACCCAGGCCGGGTCGTTGTCGGCGCCGTACATGTTGGCGGTCTTGCCGCCCGCCCACGTCTCCACCGAGAACTTGACGGCCTGCTTGCCCAGCGGGTCGGCGATCTGCGCGCAACCGCTGTAGGCGGCCACCGACTTGAACAGGCCCGGCTTGGCCTCGGCCAGCTGCAGCACCGAGGTGCCGGAGGTGGACAGGCCGGCCAGCGCGTTCAGGCCGGTGGAGTTGAGGGTGCTGTCCAGCAGCGGCGGGAGTTCCTCGGTGAAGAAGGTCTTCCACTTGTTCAGACCCAGCTTGGGGTCTTCCTGCTTCCAGTCGGTGTAGTAGCTGCCGCGACCACCGATGGGCTGGATGACATTGACCTGCTTGTCGGCCAGGAAGCCGAGCGCGTTGGTCTGGGCGGCCCAGCTCGCGGTGCCCTCACCGGCGTCGAGGCCGTTGAGCATGTAGAAGTTGGGCGCGGGCTGCGACTCGTCGACGGGGCGTTGCACGTCGATGGTGATGTCTTTCTTCATCGCCGCCGAGTACACCTTCAGATGCCAGGTGCGCCCTTCCTTGACCACCGAGGTCACCGAGGACGCCTTCTCCGGCTGGGCCGAGGCGCCACCGGCGAGGGCCGCCACCGACATGGCGGCGGTCAGGGCCACGGCCGTCGTGCGCAGCGCGGCGACATTTCGTAGTGCGGAAAGTTTCATCGAACAGTCGGTTCCAGTCCACGGGCCGTGTCGGCGCCGTCATCGCAGTCGGTCCCCGCGCACCGGGTTTTCTCCCCGGTGGCGACGAGGCTGTCAGATCCTCCGATATCCTATGTCCTCCCCGAGAGTGAAACTGTTACGAGTCCCAATCTGTGGACTTAACGGTCGCGCAATAACCGCCGGTGAATCGGAAATATCGGGGAAACCGGGCGCTTCTAGGGTGACGCCATGGGTATCGAGGTCAGCGGATTATCCAAGTCGTTCCGGGTGGGGCGTGACACTGTCCGTGCCGTGGATTCGGTCGACCTGCACACCGCCGACGGCGCGTTCCTGTCGTTGCTCGGCCCGTCCGGTTGCGGCAAGTCCACCGTGCTGCGGATTCTGGCGGGTCTCGACGAACCGAGCGCGGGCACCGCGCGGATCAACGGGCACACGCCCGCGCAGTTGCGTGCCTCACACGAGCTGGGGATCGCGTTCCAGGACTCGGCACTGCTGCCGTGGCGCAGTGTGGTGTCCAATATCGCATTGCCGTTGCAGGTGGCGGGGCTGCCCGTCGATCGGGCACGGATCGCCGAACTGGTGACGCTGGTCGGGCTCGACGGGTTCGAGCAGGCCAAGCCCGCGCAGTTGTCGGGTGGGATGCGGCAGCGGGTGTCGATCGCGCGGGCGCTGGTGGTCGAGCCGTCGGTGCTGCTGCTCGACGAACCGTTCGGCGCCCTGGACGACATGACCCGGCAGCGGCTGAACCTGGAACTGCTGCGGATCTGGACCGAGAAGCCCGCGACGACGCTGATGGTGACCCACGGCATCAGCGAGGCGGTGTTCCTGTCGGACGTGGTCGCGGTGATGAGCCCGCGACCCGGGCGGGTGCTCGAGGTGGTGGAGGTCGACCTGCCGCGACCGCGCACGCCGGAGATGATGCGCACACCGGAATTTCACAAGCTGCACGATCACCTCTCGGAGCTGCTGTTCGGGCGGGCGGGCGTGGCATGACGGCCGCGGCTACCACCGCGCGCCCGGCGCCGGGTCGGCACCTGTGGGTCGGCGCGCGGTTCGCCGGGGCGCTGGGTGTTGGGGCGTTGATCGTGTGCTGGTGGGTGCTCGCCGCCGCGGGAGTCGCGGGGGGAACGGTGCCGACGCCGTGGCGAGTGCTCGCGACCATGTGGTCGGACGGGTGGGCGCTGTACGGGCCGAACTTCCAGGTCACCGCCGGTGGCGCGCTGCGCGGATTCCTCTGGGGCAACGCGCTCGCGATCGGCATCGCGGTGGCGATCATGTTGGTGCCGCGGATCGAGCCGCTGGCCACCCAGCTCGCCATCCTGAGTTACTGCACGCCGCTGGTCGCGCTCGGACCGATCATCCTCGTGGTGTTCGGCGGGCGCACGCCGACGGTCTTCCTTGCCGCGATGTACTGCTTCTTCACCACCATGGTCGGCGCGGTGAGCGGGCTGCGGTCGGCCGACCCGGCGAGTCTGGATCTGGTGCGCGTCTACGGTGGCGGTCGCTGGCAGCAGCTGTATCGCGTGCGCGCGGTGGCGGCCCTGCCGAATACGTTCGCCGCGTTGAAGATCGCGGCGCCGTCGGCGGTGCTCGGCGCGATCATCGGCGAGTACCTCGGCGGGGTGGACAGCGGAATCGGGGTGGCGCTCACCGCGGCGCAGACCGCCTACAACGTGCCGCGCACCTGGGGAATGGCCTTGGCCGCGGCGGCGCTGGCCGGGCTCGGATATCTGCTGATCGCGATGCTGGCCCGGGTGGTCGCCCCGTGGACGAGTGCGGAGGCGAAGCGATGACCCTGCTGCGCGGCCTCGGCCGGTTCCTGTTCCCGCTGGTCACCTCGCTGCTTCTGCTGCTCGTGATCTGGACGTTGTTCCTTCGCGCGTTTCCGCAGATCGGACCGCGCGTCGGCAAGACGCCCGCCGACATCTGGACCTATCTGGTCACCTCGCCGGGCGCGCCGACGGCCCGGCAAGCGATCTTCGACGACCTCGCGATCACCCTGGCCGATGCCGCTGTCGGGTTCACCGTCGGCATGGTCGGCGCGATGGGAGTCGCGGCCCTGTTCGTGCTGTATTCGGCGGTGCGACAGACCTTTATGCCGGTGGCGATGCTGCTGCGGTCGGTGCCGCTGGTGGCCCTGAGTCCGATCGTGGTGCTGGTGTTCGGTCGTGGCACCACCGGGGTGACGGTGCTGGCCGCGATCGTCGTGTTCTTCCCCGCGCTGGTGATGATCATGACCGGTCTGCGGGAAGCGCCGAGGCAGGCCATGGAGGTGGTCGCGGTGTACGGCGGCTCACGCTGGACCGGGTTGCGGATGGTCGCGGTGCCCGCCGCCCTGCCGTCGATCTTCGCCGCGGCCCGGGTCTCCGTGCCCGGGGCGTTGATCGGTGCTCTGCTGGGTGAATGGCTCGGCAGCGGAACAGGTTTGGGTGCCGCACTGGTTCGCGCGATTCCGATGTTCCAGTACAACCGGCTGTGGGCTTCGATCGTGGTCGTCACCCTGGTGTCGGTGGTGTTGTACGCACTGGTCGGGGTGATCGAGAACCTGGTGCTCGCCCGATTCGGGGTGGGACGGAAAGAATAGTCGCGGAACGTAGCGGCAAAGAAAACGAAACGCGGCGAATCTAGCGTCTGCGTATGAACAGCATCGATCGTCGCAGTTTTCTTCGTTTCTCCGCGCTCACCGGCGCCGCGGTGGGTGGTGCCGGGTTGCTCGCCGCGTGCGGGGGTAGTTCGGCGACTTCCGGTTCCAGCGACGACGGTTCGAAATACGGCAGAGTCGCGGTGCAGTTGTCGTGGATCAAGAACATCGAATTCGCCGGTGAGTATTTCGCCGATTCGCGCGGCTATTTCAAGGAAGCGGGATTCGGAACGGTAGACCTCATCGCGGGTGGTGCGGCGAGTACGTCGGTGGAAGCGGGCCTCGACACCGGGAAGGTGTGGATCGGGCTGTCCGCCCCGCAGACAACCGCCCCCGCCGTGTTGGAGGGGCTGCCCGCCAAGATCGTCGGCGCCACGTATCAGAAGAATCCTTTCGCGATCGTCAGCGCGGCGGGTAGACCGATCAAGTCACCGGCCGAGATGAAGGGCCGCAAGATCGGGGTGCAGGACACCAACCAGCTGATCTTCAGCGCGCTGCTGGCCGCCAACGGCATCGCGCCCGGCGAGGTGACCGTTGTGCCCGCCCAGTTCGACCCGACGCCGCTGGCCAACGGCGAGGTGGACGGCTGGGTGAGTTACGTGACCAACGAACCGATCACCTTGGCCGCCAAGGGTTTCGCCAACGACCATTTCCTCTTCGCCGACTTCGGCCTGCCGCTGGTCGCCGAGACCCTGACCGTCGCCCAGTCGACCATCGACAACGAACGTGACAAGCTCAAAGCCTTCCTCACCGCCCAGATCAAGGGTTGGAAGGACGCCGTCGCCGACCCGGCCGAGTCGGCGCGCCTGGCCGTGGAGGTCTACGGCAAGGACCTGAAACTCTCCCTCGATGAGCAGATCAAGGAAGCCACCGCCCAGAACGACCTGGTCGTCTCCGCCGCCACTCGTACCGACGGCCTGCTCACCATGTCCGACGCCCTGATCGAACAGAACATCGCCGCCCTACGTACCGCCAAGATCGACATCACGGCCGACCAACTCTTCGACCTGTCGATCCTGCGCGAGATCTACGCAGAGAACCCGTCACTCAAGTAGAACGCTGAGGCCGCAAACCCGCGGCGCCAGCCGCCAAACTATATGGCCATGCCCACCGAGGTGGAGGTGCCGAAATCTCGGTGGGCGGCCAGGCGCAGGCCCGCCCGTGAGGCGAGGAAGTCGGCGGTGATGAAGACGGCGGTTTCGGCGGGGGTGCGTGGGCCCGCTTCCAGTCCGGCGGGGACGTGTAGCCGGGCCAGGGTCGGCTCGTCGAAGCCGCCCGCGCGTAGGTCGTCGAGGCGACGGGCCTGGTCGGCGGGGGTGCCGAGGGCGGCGAGGTAGCCCAGTTCCGGCAGGCGAAGGGCAACCGTGAGCAGCGGAATCTCGAAGCGCGGTTCGTTGGCCAGCACGACGATGCCGGTGGTGCTGTCGATCTCGCCCGCGGCGGAGAGGGTGTTGAGGTAGCGGTGCGGCCAGTCGACGACCACCTCGGCGCCGGGGAACGAGGCCGGGTCGGCGAACTCGGGGCGCGAATCGCAGATGCTCACCCGGTAGCCGATCATCCGCGCCTGCGCGGCGAGGGTGGCCGCGTAGGCGTTGGCGCCGAAGATGAGCAGGCGTGGCGGCGGGCAGTAGGAGGCCACGAACAGGTCCGATTCGGGCAGGGCGACCAGCTCGGTGGCGTGTTTGCGGTCGGTGATCAAGTGCTGACCGATGACGTCGGGATCCTGGTTCCACACCACGGTGAACACGGTGACCCGGCGGTGGGCCTGGATGTCGGCGGCGACGGTGGGGAATTCGGGGAAATCGCGGCAGGAGAACGGTTCGACGAAGATGTCGACGAGGGTGCCGTCGTCGGAGGACGATTCCAGCCCGGTGAGCATGCTGTAGCGGCGGAGTTGCCGGATGCCGGTGCGCGCGGCTTCCATCGCCGCCTCGTACACGGTTTCTTCCAGCCTGCCCGATGCGATCGATCCGAAGACGCCGCCACCGGGCGTGACGAGCATTGCCGAACCGATCGGCAGGGCATTGGTGCCGATGGTGCGGACTACCGTTGCCAGGCCACCGGTCGCACCCGAATGCCACACTCGCAGAAGGTCATCGACGATATCGCGCATATCTCAAATCTCCGATCACCGTGCGCCGACTTCCGGGAAATCGCGATCGGCCCCTGTCGCCAAGTCGTCGCACGTGACGCACACCATATCCTGTCGGGTGCCCAAATAGGAACCCGCCCCGGCATCCCCAACGGCCGCAGCGTAAATGGCTTTCCAGTGCTTGTTCTCTATCACAACGGGATGACCTGGAGTGTCGTGGAACACACTACGAGCCAAACCGCTCTCATTCGAACGGGCCGCGGCGAGTACCCGAGCTACGACTTCGGCGCCGATATCGGGTGTATCGACGGGACGGAACGCCACATATCGAGAACCCGCGCGGGCGGCCTCGGCCAGCCCGGCGCGCACCGTGGCCGAGAGCCCGGTGGCCCAGTCGGCGACCCAACGCCAGCGGGTGCCGGTCGGCAGGTGCAGCGCTGTCGGGTCGGGGCCGGTGGCACCGAGCAGCACGATCACCGGGTCGCAGCCGCCGTCGCGCAGCGCGGTGATCGCGGCGGTGAGCCAGGCGCCGTCCTCGGCGAGTGCCTTGGGTTTGCCGAAGCGGGTTCCGGCACCGGCCGCCAGCACCACACCCGCGCACGAGCCGTGCGTGAGCGCTTCGATCCGGGGCATGCAGGTGAAAGTAGTTGCGCAATGTTGCCGGTCGATTACGGCCGGGGAGCGCGCGGGCGACGACACGGGTACGTCGCCGGTCGGCTCGAGTGGCGGCCCGGCGGCAATGGGGAGATGCTGGACCGATGACTAGGGAAGCGATGGGCCTCGCGGAGTTCAACGCGTTGCCCGACGACGCCGCTGAGCAGCTATTGCTTGCCTGTTGCTCGTCGCCGCGCTGGGCGGCGGCCCTTGCCGCCGCGCGTCCCTACGTCACCGTGGTGTCCCTGCTCGATGCCGCCGACGCGGCCGCCGATGCCCTCGACGAGGTCGAGATCGATGCCGCGCTCGCGGGGCATCCGCGCATCGGTGAGCGTGCCACCGGCACCGCCGCGCACGAACAGGCCGGTGTCACCGGCGACGACGTGCGCGCGCGGCTGGCCGAGGGCAATCGGACCTACGAGGAGAAATTCGGGCACATCTACCTGGTGTGCGCGGCCGGACGCGACGGCGAGGAATTACTCGCGGTGTTGCAGTCGCGTCTGGACAACGATGTGACGACCGAAAGGCAGGTTATGCGAAACGAATTGGCGAAGATCAATCGTCTGCGCCTGACACAGCTGGTGGCGTCATGACCGGCCTCAGCACGCATGTGCTCGATGCCGTGCGCGGGGTCCCCGCCGAGGGGGTCGCCGTGTGGTTGGTGCGGGGCGAGCTACGGCTCACCGAGGCGCTGACCGATGCCGACGGGCGAGTGAAAGAGCTTGCCGCCGGGCTCAATCCGGGTGACTACCAGTTGTTTTTCGATACCGGCAGTTACTTCGCGGCCCAGGGCGTCGAGACGTTCTACCCGGAGGTCGGTATCGCGTTCACCGTCGGCGACCAAGCGCATCTGCATGTGCCGCTGCTGCTGTCGCCGTTCGCCTATTCGACCTACCGAGGGAGTTGAGCTGTGGCACTGACCGGCCCGATCATGTTGACCGACAACCGATACGGCAAAGCCGAGAACCGGGTGGTGCGTTTCTACAAGGAGAACGCACGCCACGAGATCCGGGATGTGAACGTCACCACCACACTGCGCGGTGATTTCGAGGCGGCCTATACCGAGGGTGACCAGCGGCAGGTCCTGCCGACCGATACGCAGAAGAACACGGCGTTCGCCTTCGCGAAGAAGGTGGGAATCGACACCGTCGAGGATTACGCGATCGCGGTGGCGAAGCATTTCCTCGATACCGTCGAGCCGGTCGCCAGTGCTCGTGTAGATGTCGAATCGTATGGCTGGCAACGCGTTTCGATCAACGGCGCCGAACACGACCACACCTGGGTTCGGCAGGGACCCGAGGTGCGCACGGTCGCGGTGACGGCCACCGGTGCCGGCACCTGGCTCATCGGTGGGATCACCGATCTGGTGCTGCTCAAGTCGACCGGTTCGGAATTCGCCGACTTCCTCGTCGACGAGTACACCACCTTGGCGCCGACCGACGATCGTGTCCTTGCCACTTCCCTCGACGTGCGCTGGCGCTTCGCCGAGCTCGACGGTGTCGACTGGGACGAGGTGTACGCCGGAATTCGCGCCACCCTGCTCGAACTGTTCGCCACCACCTATTCCCGCGCGCTGCAACAGACCCTCTACGCGATGGGAACCGCTGTGCTGGAACGGTTCCCGATGCTCGCCGAAATCCGTCTGTCGGCTCCGAACAAACACCACTTCGACTACGACCTCGACCGATTCGAGATCGAGAACAAGGGTGAGGTGTTCTGGGCCGCCGACCGTCCGTACGGATCGATCCACGCGACACTGCAGCGCGCGGACGCACCCGATGCCGGGACCGCGTGGTCGGCATGAGCGGGTCGGGTGTGGTCGGCGTCGGGCAGCGGGACGAGGTGGTCGCTGTGAGCGCGCCGGATCTCGTCATCGACGGGTGTGCGGTGGTCACTGTCGATGCGTCGGGAACCGAGTACCGGCGTGGGTGGGTGTCGGTGCGTGGCAACAGAATCGAAGCGCTCGGGGAAGGCAGGCCACCAGCGTTCGGGGCGGAGACCGCGCGGATCGATGGGCAGGGTTGCCTGCTCACCCCGGGGTTGGTGAACACCCACCATCACCTCTACCAGTGGATCACCCGGGGGCTCGCGGCCGACAGCACGCTGTTCGAGTGGCTGAAGACCCTGTACCCGGTGTGGGCGCGGATCGATGAGAAGTCGGTGCGGGTGGCCGCCACCGGCGCGCTGGTGTCGCTGGCCCGCACCGGCTGCACCACCTCGTCCGACCACCACTACCTGTTCCCGCACGGTGGCGGCGACCTGCTGGGTGCCGAGATCGCGGCCGCCGCGGAGGTGGGGCTGCGATTTCATCCCGCGCGCGGGTCGATGGACCTCGGGCAGAGCGATGGTGGGCTGCCGCCCGACGACGTCGTCGAGACCATCGACGACATCCTCGCCGCGAGTACCGCCGCGATCGAGCTGTGGCACGACCCCTCGCCCGACGCGATGGTGCGCATCGCGCTCGCCCCCTGTTCGCCGTTCTCGGTGACCGCCGACCTGCTGCGCGAGTCGGCCGTGCTCGCCAGGTCGGCCGGGGTGCGGTTGCACACCCATCTCGCCGAAACCGTCGACGAGCTGGACTTCTGCCGGGAGAACTTCGACTGCACGCCCGCCGAGTACATGGAACGACTCGGTTGGCTCGGTGACGACGTCTGGTACGCCCACGGCGTGCATCTCGACGACCACGCGATCGCGGCGATGGCCCGCACCGGCACCGGCGTCGCGCACTGCCCGACCTCCAACGGACGCCTCGGCGCCGGCATCGCCAGGACCGCCGACCTGGTCGCGGCAGGTATCCCGGTCGGTCTCGGCGTCGACGGTGCGGCCAGCAACGAGTCGAGTTCCCTGATCGAGGAGCCACGCAACGCCCTGCTCTACGCCCGAGCGGTCGGCGGCCCCCAGACCATGACCGTGCGCGGCGCGCTCGAACTCGCCACCATGGGCGGCGCCCGCGTGCTCGGCCGGGCCGACGACATCGGCTCGATCGAACCGGGAAAACTCGCGGACCTCGCTCTCTGGCGTCTCGACACCCCCGCCCACGCGGGCATCGAAGACCCTGTCGTCGCCCTGATCCTCGGTTCCCCGCCCCCACTCGCCGCCCTCCTCGTGAACGGCCGCGAGGTGGTACGCGACGGCGTGGTCACCACGGTCGACGAGGCGTCGGTCGGCGCCGATGTCGCCCAGGCCCAGGCCACCCTCCTCGCGAGCTCCTGACCCACCGACCCGAAAGCTCTCACTCTGGTTCTCGGCCGATGCCGCCATCAGGGCGTGGTGAGCGGGTGATCAGGTGCGGGTGGCTGGGGGAGGGGCACACTGGAGGGTGGATATCGGGTTTACCGTGGCGCAATCTCGAGTGGGTGTCGTGCAACATCGTGGCAACTCGCCGGACCTAGTGTGGCTGGTGAGGTAAGCGAGGTGGATGTGGATCTGGATACCGTGCGGGAGGTGGTGCTCGCTCGCGAACGCGCCGATCTGGCGCAGCTCCGGGCGGGAAGCGCGGTGCTGGCCGGTGGGACCTTCCTCTACTCCGAGCCGCACGACCACCTCGACCGACTGATCGACATCACCACCCTCGGCTGGCCCGCACTGGTCGAGACAGCCGAGGGCCTGGAAATCGCCGCGACCTGCACCCTCGCCGAATTCGCCGGTGCGCGTCCCGGCCGTGAGCTCGGCTCGCCGACCCTGCGACCGGACTGGCCCGCCACCGCGTTGTTCGCGCAGGCGTGTCGGGCCCTGCTCGCCTCGCACAAGATCTGGCGCACGGCGACGGTCGGCGGGAACGTGTGCCTCTCCCTGCCCGCGGGCGCCGTGCTCGGTGCGCTGGTCGCGCTCGACGCCGTGGCGGTGGTGTGGCCGCAGGGTGGTGGGGAGCGGCGAACAGCGTTGCGGGACTTCGTGACCGGTCCCGGAACGAATGTCCTCGGCCCCGGGTCGGTGGTGCGCTCCTTCGTCGTCCCGAAGCCGAATCTGCGGGCGCGCACCAGCTTTCGCAAGACAGCGCTGACACCCCTGGGGCGCTCCGGCTCGGTCGTGATGGGAAGGCGCACCGCCGAGGGCTGTGTACTCACCGTCACCGCGGCGACGACCCGACCGATCGTGCTCGATTTCGACCGCGCACCGGGCGACGACGAGCTCACTTCCGCGCTCGCCGGGATCGCGCCGAATGTGTGGTTCGACGATCCACACGGCACCCCGGATTGGCGCAGGCACGTGACGTATCTGCTGGCCACCGAGGTCGTCGCCGACTTGATGGCGAGCGAGCCGTGAACGCGCTGATGAGCGGGGCAGGTCGGGCTGAGTGGATCGGGCGACTCGCGGCGAGGGAGGTGAGCCGTGCGGCTGGAAGTTGACGGACGAATTGTCGAGGTGACACCCAGGCCGGGGCAGTGTTTGCGGACCGTGCTTCGAGAGCAGGGCACTCTCGCGGTGAAGAAGGGGTGCGATTCCGGGGATTGCGGTGCGTGTTCGGTGCTGCTCGACGGTGCACCCGTGCACTCCTGCCTGATTCCCGCCCACCGTGCCGCCGACCGGAGCGTCACCACTGCCGCCGGTTTGTCGGGTGCCTCCGGGCCGAATACGGTGCAGCGCAGCTTCGTCGACCATGCCGCGTTCCAATGCGGATTCTGCACAGCGGGAATGGTGGTCACCGCGACCGGCCTCCGTCAGGCCCGTACCGCCGACGACCCGGAGATCACCGACGCCGAGCGCGCCGAGCTCATGAAAGGAAACCTGTGCCGCTGCACCGGGTACCGAGCCATCACCGACGCCCTCACCGCCTGTGCACCGCTGTGCACAACCCGCGATATCAACCTCGACCAGGCTCCCGATGCTGAACTCGGCGTGCGCGAGATTGTGCCGGTGGACGTAGCCGGGGGCACGGAAGTTGCCGATGGGCTGGACGTGCCCGAAGGGTCGGGGGTTGCGGGAGGGCTGGGAGTTGCCGAGGGTGCCGGGGCTGCCGATGGGCTGGGGGGTGCGGCGAGTTCGGACCGCCACGTCGGCGGCGCGACATCGGGGGACGAAGGCGACCCGGGAGAGAGCGGCACAGACTCGGTCACCCACGGTGGGAGGGCGGAGGATGGGGAGCAACTTCGCGGAGGGGTGACGGCGGCGTCGGTGGGGGAGGGGCCGGTAGTGGCCGACGGCATGGTCGAAGCAGTCGCGGAGAGGGTTCGGGGAGAGGAATTCGGGCCGGGGCAGGTCGGGAAGGGTGTGGGGGCGCCTGCGGGCGAGCGGGTCGTTCGGGGTGGGGAAGCGTTCACCTTCGATGTCGCGGCGGGGGAGGAACGGGGGCCGGGGGTGGCGCCCTGGCATATCGCGGTGTTGAGCAGTCCGCACGCGCATGCCCGGGTGACCTCGATCGATGTCACGGGTGCGGAGGCCGTGCCCGGGGTGCGGGCGGTGCTGACAGCGGCGGAGGCGCCTGGGGTGGCGTTTTCCACGGCCCGGCACGAATTCCGGGAGGACGATCCCGACGACACCTTCGTGCTGGATCGCACCGTGCGGTTCGTCGGGCAGCGGGTGGCGGCGGTGGTGGGGGAGACCCTGGATGCGGCGCGGGCGGGAGTGCGTGCGCTGCGCGTGGAATACGAGGTCCTTCCGGCTGTGTTCGATCCGGCGCAAGCGCTCGCGGACTGCGCGCCGACATTGCACGGTGACAAGCCGGACACGTCACGCATCGCGGACGCGCAGCGCAACCTCATCGCTGAGATACACGGCGGTGTAGGCGATTTCGATCGAGGTATCGAACAGGCCGCGCACGTTGTCACCGGAGTCTGGCATTCGCCGCGCGTGCAGCACGTGCACCTGGAAACCCACGGCGGCATCGGCTGGCTCGACGACGACGGCAGACTCGTCCTTCGCACGAGTACCCAGGTCCCGTTCCTGGTGCGCGACGAGCTCTGTCACCTGTTCGGCCTCGACCGCGACCGGGTCCGCGTGTTCGCGGCCCGCGTCGGCGGCGGATTCGGCGCCAAACAGGAAATGCTGGTCGAAGACCTCATCGCTCTCGCGGTGCTGCGTACCGGGCACCCGGTGCAGTACGAATTCACCCGCACAGACGAATTCACCTCCGCCACCTGTCGTCACCCGATGCGCGTGGAAGTCACCGCCGCAGCCGACGCGAACGGTCTGCTCACCGCGCTGGCGGTCGACGTGCTCGCCGACGCGGGCGCCTACGGCAACCACAGCGCGGGGGTGCTGTTCCACTCCGTGGGTGAGTCGGTGGCCGTCTACCGCTGCCCGAACAAGAGGGTCGACGCGCGAGCGGTGTACACCAACAACATTCCCTCCGGCGCCTTCCGTGGCTACGGACTCGGCCAGGTGATCTTCGGGGTCGAGTCGGCCATCGATGAACTCGCTCGCGACCTCGGCATCGACCCGTTCGAATTCCGCAGGCGCAATGTCGTGGTCCCCGGTGACCGGTTCACCGGCGCCGAGGTCGACGAAAGCGACCTCACCTTCGGCAGTTACGGCCTCGATCAGTGCCTCGACACCGCGCAGCGGGCGCTGCGGCGTGGCAACGGCGTGCCCGCTCCCGGACCGGACTGGCGGGTCGGGGAGGGGATGGCCGTTGCGATGATCGCGACGGTCCCGCCGCGCGGTCACCATGCCGACGCGACGGCCGAGCTGCTGACCGACGGCCGTTATGAAATTCGCGTCGGCACCGCCGAATTCGGCAACGGCACCACCACCGTGCACGCCCAACTCGCGGCGACCGCGCTGGCGACGACCGCCGACCGCATCGTGATCCGCCAGTCCGACACCGACCTCGTCGGGCACGACACCGGCGCCTTCGGTTCCACCGGAACGATGGTGGCGGGCAAGGCGTCCTACGCCGCGGCGCTGGAGCTGCACGCCATGCTGCTGGCCAGGGCCGCCAAGGTAACCGGACATCCCGAACGCGACTGCGTGCTGGAGGCGGACGGCGTGCGCTGCGGCGCCGAACTCGTCACCGCGGCACGACTGCTCGCCGACGGGCACCTCGTCGCGCACGGAAGCCATTCGGGGACACCACGGTCGGTGAGCTTCAATGTGCACGCGTTCCGGGTGGCCGTGCGTCCGGCGACGGGGGAGGTGCGGATCCTGCAGTCGATCCAGGTTGCCGACGCGGGCACCGTACTGAACCCGGTGCAGCTGCGCGGACAGGTCGAGGGCGGCGTCGCCCAGGCCATCGGCACCGCGCTGTACGAGGACATGCGGACCGAGCGTGGTGTGGTGACCACCCGCACGCTGCGGCACTATCACGTCCCGCAGTTCGCGGATCTGCCGCGCACGGAGGTGTATTTCGCCGAAACCCGTGACGCGCTGGGCCCGCTCGGTGCCAAATCGATGAGTGAGTCGCCGTACAACCCGGTGGCTCCCGCCCTGGCGAACGCGATCCGCGACGCCGTCGACGTCAGACCCGACCGATTGCCGATGACCGCCGACCGGATCTGGCGGCTGGTCCAGAAAGGAGCGGCCGCGTGAACACCCGTCTGCCCGAACATATCCGGGCCCGAGTCGATGCCGTGCTCGATTCCGTCGACGCGGAGCTGCGGCTGCGATACCCGGGGCAGGGCGCACGGATTCAACCGGTGCACACGGTGTATGTCCCCGCCGACCGCGCCACCGCCGACACCCCTGCGGAATGGGGTGCCGTCGCGCTGGAACTGCTCGACCGGCACGCCGAGTTCCTCGCCGAACTCGACACCACCGCCGCGCTGCCGACGGTTCGCACGGTATTGGCCGAACAGCCGGTACAGGATCTGCGGATAGATTTCGAGGACGGTTACGGTTTCCGCGCCGACGACGTGGAAGACGCCGCCGCGACAGCGGCGGGCAAATCGCTCGCGCTCATGGCCGAAAAGCCGCACGCGCCAAGGTCGTTCGGCGTCCGGATCAAGGGTCTCGCGAAAGAAGAACGCAGGCGGGCCTTGCGGACCCTGGAGTTGGTCCTCGACGGTGTCGCCGACGTGCTGCCCGGGTTCGTCTTCACCGTCCCGAAAATCCGGGCAGCCGAACAGGTCTCGGCCGTCGTCGATATCTGCTCCGGTATCGAACGTGCCCACGGCCTGCCCGACCACACGCTGCGCTTCGAACTGCAGATCGAAAGCCCGCAGGCGATCATCGCCCCCGACGGCACCGCGCCCATCGCACGCATGCTCGCGCTCGCCGACAACCGGTGTAGTGCACTGCATTTCGGCACCTACGACTACACCGCCGCTTGCGGCATCGCCGCGACTGATCAGGCACTCGATCACCCGGCCGCCGACCACGCCAAGGCGGTGATGCAGGTGGCTGCCGCCCAGACCGGGGTGTGGATCTGTGACGGGTCCACCCAGATCGTGCCGGGCGCCGATCCCGAATTCGCCTTCGCCAACCACTACCGCCTGGTCGAACGTGCCCTGCGCCGTGGCTACTACCAGGGCTGGGACATGCACCCCGGCCACCTCGTCACCCGCTGGCTGGCCACCCACAATTTCTTCCGCACCGCCACCGACGTCGCCGTCCCGCGTCTGCGGGCTTATCTCGGCCGCCGCGACGAAGGGGTGGTCGACGAGCCCGCCACCGCCGAGGCCCTGTCGACCACGGTCCTCCGCGCCCTTCGGTGTGGCGCGGTGAGAGTGGACGAATTGCGCACCCTGGCACCGGAACTCACCGAGCAGACGCTCACCGGTCTGATGTCGCGCCGCTTGCCGACCGAGGGCGGCTGAGGGGTCGGGCGCCCGGCTCCGTAATGCGGCACCGCAGACCAGCGCCGTTCCGGCGACACCCTGACTTACGGGAGACACGATGACCGACTACCGGGACGATTTCACCTTCCTACCCGACCTGGCCGTCCGGCCGCTCGGCGGATCCGTGATCTGGGCGAACGACGAGTTCTTCGCCGAAAAGGAGAACCTCGTCAATCCCGGTCCGGCCGAGTACCGACCCTCGACCTTCGGGCACAAGGGGCAGATCTACGACGGGTGGGAAACGCGTCGTCATCGCGGGAAACCGGGCGACGACGCGGCGATCGTTCGCCTCGGCATCCCCGGCGTGATCCGGGGGATCGTGATCGACACCGCCTGGTTCACGGGCAACTACCCGCCCGAGGTGTCGGTCTCGGCGCTGGCCGTCGACGGCTATCCGCCCGCCGAGGACATCGCCGCACGTGGCGACTGGGTGCCGCTGCTCGATCGGGTGAAGGTCGGCGGTGACTGTCGCACCCCGTTCGCCGCGGACGACGAAAACCGGTGGACCCATGTGAAACTCACTATGCACCCCGACGGTGGTGTCGCCCGGTTGCGGGTGCACGGCGAGGGCCGACCCGATCCGGCACTGCTCGGCCTCGGCCCGCTCGACCTGGCCGCCCTCGAGAACGGCGCGCTTGTCCTCGACTGTTCCAACCGCTTCTACAGTTCCCCCAACCAGCTGCTCTATCCCGGCCAGGCGCGAGTGATGGGCGAGGGCTGGGAAACCGCGCGCCGCCGTGACGACGGGAACGACTGGGTGCGCATCGCCCTCGCCGGACCGGGCACCATCCGCCTCGCCGAGATCGACACGTCCTGCTTCCTCGGCAACAGTCCCGGCGCCGCCTCCCTCACCGGATTCACGCGCGACGGAACGGAAGTCGAGCTGCTGGCGCGCACCGATCTGCTGCCCGACACCCGCCACCGCTTCGCGCTCACACCGCCGACGGACGCGGTGCAGGAAGTGCGCCTCGACATCTATCCCGACGGCGGCCTGGCCCGCCTGCGGCTCTACGGCGAGCTCACCGCATGACCGGGCCACGTGACTTCCTCGGCTACGGCCGCACGCCGCCGGACCCGAGGTGGCCCGGCGGCGCGCGGATCGCGGTGCAATTCGTCCTGAATTACGAAGAGGGCGGGGAGAACAACGTCCTCGACGGATCACCGCATTCGGAAACCTTCCTGTCCGAGATGACACCCGCCGAAGCCTTCCCCAATCGGCACATGAGCATGGAATCGCTCTACGAATACGGTTCGCGCGCGGGCCTGTGGCGGATTCTGCGCGCTTTCGAACGGCGCGATATCCCGCTCACCATTTTCGCGGTCGCGCGCGCGATGCAACGCAATCCCGAAGCGGTCGCGGCCTTTCGGGAACTCGGCCACGAAATCGCCTGTCACGGTCTGCGCTGGCAGTCGTATCAGCTCGTGGATGTGGAAACCGAACGCGCCGACATGGCCGAGGCGGTGCGCATCCTCACCGAACTCACCGGTGCGCCGCCGCGCGGCTGGTACACCGGTCGCGACTCACCCAACACCCGCGAACTGGTGGTCGAGCACGGTGGTTTCGCCTACGACGCCGACTCCTACGCCGACGACCTGCCCTACTGGACCTCGGTGCACGGGCAACAGCACCTGGTCGTCCCGTACACCCTCGACACCAACGACATGCGCTACTGCTCGCCCGCGGGCTTCGCCACCGGCGAGGAGTTCTACGCCCACCTGCGCGACGCCTTCGACGTGCTGTACCGCGAAGGGACCGAGGGCAGCCCGAAGATGCTCTCGATCGGCCTGCACTGCCGGATCGCGGGCCGCCCCGCCCGCACCGCCGCCCTGGAACGCTTTCTCGACCACGTGCGATGCCACGAAGACGTGTGGATCACCCGTCGGATCGACATCGCCGAGCACTGGCGAGCCACGCACCCGCCAGCACCGTGACCGAGGCCTAGGCGAACAGGTCCCGGACGAACGGGAGCGAGTCGACCAGGGAGGCGTTGACGGTGCCGTCGTGGTCGGTGGGGTAGGTGCGGGCGGTCACCGGCTGGCCGTTGGCCTCGAGCACCGCGAAGTAGCGCAGCGTCGCGGGAGTGACCACGTCGGTGTCGCGCAGGCCCTGGGCCAGCAGCAGCGGGCGGTCGTAACCGGACTCGGGCAGGCCCATGTAGCCGCCGAGCAGGCCACGCAGGTTCGGGATCGAGGACAGCGGGCGGGCGAACATGCTGCCGACGGACGGCTTGACCGAGGCGAGTTCGTCGCCGAGCGGGCCGATGCAGGCCGTCTGGGCGCGCTCGAGCCAGGTGCGGCCGGTGTCGGTGAGCAAGCCGTCGATGCCGAGATCGGGGTAGGTGGTTCGCAGGCCGCTGAGGATGTACAGGACGTAGGCGGTGAGGTGTGAGCTCAGGGCGATCGGGGGCACGCCCGGGCCGACGAGACCGATGACATCCTCGATGTAGGCGGGCACACCCGTACCGACCGCGCCGCGATAGTCGAGTTCGGGACCGCCGAACTCGGTGGCGTAGCGGGCGGTGAACACGGCCGCGCCGCCGCCCTGCGACTGGCCGACCACGGCCCACTTGTTCGACAGCGACGGGTACTGCGCGGTCGCCGCGCGCACGGAGTCGACCACATTGCGTGCCTCGACCACACCGTTCAGATACGGGTGCTCACCCGGCCCGCCGAGACCGGCGTAGTCGGCCGCGACGACCGCGTAGCCCTGCTTCAGCCAGGTGCCGAGGTAGGCCCAGTCACGCTCGACGGCGGCCGGGCCCGCCACGCTGTAGGCGCAATCGTCGCCGAGGCCGACGGTGCCGTGGGCCCAGGCGATCACGGGCCAGCCGCCCTCGGGTGCTTCGCCCGCCGGGAAGTACACAGCGGCGCTCGTCGTGGTTGGCTGGTCGCCCGCGGTGGTCGAGCGATAGATCAACCGCTCGGCGCGCGCGGAACCCGGCAGCGTCGCGGCGGCGGACAGTGATTCCACCGAGACGACCGCACCGCCGGTGGGCGCGGCGGTCGCCGGGACGGCGGGCAGCACGGTCAGCGCGGCCGTCGCCGCGATCATCAGCATCCTCGACTTGCGCACAGTCCCTCATTCCCTTCGTCGGACAGCCCGATTCTGCACCCTGCCCGTCGAGCCGGACACGCCGCCCGGGCAGTGCCGAGTGACGACACGCACAGGATCGACACCCGGCGTGGAGTGTGAAACGACTCACAGGCGGGCGAGCTCGGGGACGCGGTTGCCCACCCGGCCGCGGATCGCTAACAGTACGAGCGTTATGCTAAAACTCCTGGTCAGCACTACCCATCGGTAGCCGCAGTGCTTGCAATCACAGGGCAAATTTCGCAAAGTTAGCAACAGCGGCGACAAACCTAGCTGAGATTCACACAACCAACAGGTAGACGGCTATTTCCGGGTGTGCCATTGTTTGGAAGTACACCCCTCAGGCCCTAGTTAGTCCTAGCAAGCCTGCAAATTGCTTCAGCAGTACGACCCGTGCAACCGAAAGCCTTCCGCCGCCGGTTGTTTCAGTGGCCGGACGGCGCGGAGCACCGACCACACCGAGGAAGTGGAGTCAGAGATGTCGACTGTCGGCACCCCGAAGACCGCTGCGGAGATCCAGAACGACTGGGACACCAACCCCCGTTGGAAGGGCATCACCCGCAACTACACCGCCGAGCAGGTCGTCGCCCTGCAGGGCAACGTCGTCGAGGAGCACACCCTCGCCCGTCGTGGTGCCGAGATCCTCTGGGACCTCGTCAACAACGAGGACTACATCAACTCCCTCGGTGCCCTCACCGGTAACCAGGCCGTGCAGCAGGTCCGCGCCGGCCTGAAGGCCATCTACCTGTCGGGTTGGCAGGTCGCCGGTGACGCGAACCTGTCCGGCCACACCTACCCCGACCAGTCGCTGTACCCGGCGAACTCGGTCCCGTCGGTGGTCCGTCGCATCAACAACGCGCTGCTGCGCGCCGACGAGATCTCCAAGGTCGAGGGCGACACCTCGGTCAAGAACTGGCTGGCCCCGATCGTGGCCGACGCCGAGGCGGGCTTCGGTGGCGCGCTGAACGCCTACGAGCTGCAGAAGGCGATGATCGCCGCTGGTGCCGCCGGTGTCCACTGGGAGGACCAGCTCGCCTCGGAGAAGAAGTGTGGCCACCTCGGTGGCAAGGTGCTGATCCCCACCCAGCAGCACATCCGCACCCTGACCTCCGCGCGTCTGGCCGCCGACGTCGCCGGTGTGCCGTCGGTGATCATCGCCCGCACCGACGCCGAGGCCGCCACCCTGCTCACCACCGACGTGGACGAGCGCGACCGTGAGTTCCTGGACGGCACCCGCACCGCCGAGGGCTTCTTCGGTGTGAAGAACGGCATCGAGCCCTGCATCGCGCGTGCCAAGGCCTACGCCCCGTACTCCGACCTCATCTGGATGGAGACCGGTGTGCCGGACCTCGAGGTCGCGCGCAAGTTCGCCGAGGCCGTCCGCGGCGAGTTCCCGGACCAGCTGCTGGCCTACAACTGCTCGCCTTCGTTCAACTGGAAGGCGCACCTGGACGACGCGACCATCGCGAAGTTCCAGCGTGAACTCGGCGCGATGGGCTTCAAGTTCCAGTTCATCACCCTGGCCGGCTTCCACTCGCTCAACTACGGCATGTTCGACCTGGCGCACGGCTACGCCCGCGAGGGCATGACCGCGTTCGTCGACCTGCAGGAGCGCGAGTTCAAGGCCGCCGCCGAGCGTGGCTTCACCGCCATCAAGCACCAGCGTGAGGTCGGTGCCGGTTACTTCGACACCATCGCCACCACCGTTGACCCCAACACCTCGACCGCGGCCCTCAAGGGCTCGACCGAAGAGGGTCAGTTCCACTGAGTTGCTTTGAGTAGCAACGGATTTCCTCTACACCAGTAGGGGTGTACGCCCTCCCCTGCCGATCAGCCCCGGCAGGGGAGGGCATCCCTATATTGTGGGGCCGAGACCACCGGTTCGGTCTTGGCCCGTCCCCGCCTCTGGACTGACCGAAGGGTGCGACGAAGGAGTGCCCGTAGGGAGGGAAGAGGCGGGGTTTAGGGCCAAGACCCGCGGCGCCAGCCGCAATTAGACACAGGAGTGGGACGTGAGCAGCGACAAGATTCAGCGCGTCGGGATCATCGGCGCCGGACAGATGGGCGCGGGTATCGCGGAAGTGTGCGCACGCGCGCACGTCGACGTCCTCGTCTACGAAACCACCCGTGAACTGGCCGCCGCCGGGCGTGCGCGCATCCTGCGCTCGCTCGATCGTGGCGTCAGCAGCGGCAAGATCACCGAGCGCGAGCGGGAACAGGCCGCCTGGCGACTGCGCTTCACCTCCGACCTCAGTGACTTCGCCGACCGTCAGCTGGTCGTCGAGGCCGTTGTCGAGAACGAAGAGGTCAAGACGGCCATCTTCAGCGAGCTGGACAAGGTGGTCACCGACCCCGACGCCGTGCTCGCCTCCAATACCTCCTCCATCCCGATCATGAAGATCGCCGTCGCCACGGCCAATCCGGAGCGCGTGGTCGGTCTGCACTTCTTCAACCCGGTGCCGGTGCTGCCGTTGGTCGAGCTGGTCACCACGCTCAAGACCAGCGAGCCGGTGGCCCGGCGGGCCGAGGCGTTCGCCGCCGACATCCTGGGCAAGCAGGTCGTCCGGTCGGCCGACCGCTCCGGGTTCGTGGTGAACGCGCTGCTGGTTCCGTACCTGCTCTCGGCCATTCGCATGGTGGAGTCGGGTTTCGCCACCAAGGAAGACGTGGACAAGGCCATGGTGCTCGGCTGTGCGCACCCGATGGGCCCGCTGGCGCTGACCGACCTCGTCGGCCTCGACACGGTGAAGTCGATCGCGGACTCGATGTACGCCGAGTTCAAGGAGCCGCTGTATTCGGCGCCGCCGCTGCTGATGCGCATGGTGGAGGCTGGTTTGCTCGGTAAGAAGACGGGGGCGGGTTTCTACCAGTACTGAGTTGGTGGTCGCTGAGGGGTGAGCCGGGTATGGTGCCCGGCCTGCCA
>NZ_BDBE01000018.1 GCF_001612825.1 Nocardia caishijiensis NBRC 108228
AATGCTGTCATGGCGGACTCGAGTGGTTCGGGCTCTGTTGTGGGGGTGGATGATCGTGTCAGGGTCTGCGGCCTAAGCTGCAGGTTGCCGCCTTCGAGGTTTCGGGGGTGGTCGATTACGGCGAGCGCAGCGTTGCTCGGTTTCCGGCTGGTGGTCGGTCCGGGCAGGTGATGGAAGGGATGTCCCGTTCATGGTCAACGTCACCGATGGATTCGGGTCGAGCGTTCTCGGATATCCGCGGATCGGTCCGCACCGGGAACTCAAGCGCGCGCTGGAGTCGTACTGGCGTGGGGCGCTCGAGCGCGACGAGCTGCTCGCGGTAGGGCGCGACATCCAGGAGCGGCAGTTCGACGAGCTGGCCGCGACGGGCCTCACGCAGGTGCCGGGCAACACCTTCTCCTTCTACGACCACATCCTCGACAACGCGCTGCTGTTCGGTGCGGTGCCGTCGCGGTTCAAGCCACATCAGGAAGGCCTGCACCCGCTGGACTTCTACTTCCTGATGGCGCGCGGCAACCCAGACCTGCCGCCGCTGGAACTGGTGCGTTTCTTCGGCACCAACTACCACTACCGGCAGCCCGAACTCGACGCCGACTCCACGTTCTCGCTGCACCCGCAGGCCCTGCTCGACGAGTGGGACCGGGCGATGGCGCGCGGGATCGAACTGCGTCCGGTGGTGCTCGGGCCGGTGTCGTTGCTGCTGCTGTCCAAGGCGGGACAGGTGCCGGGTGAGGCGGAGTTCGACACGCTGAGCCTGCTCGACAGGCTGCTGCCGTTCTACGAGGAACTGTTCGAACTGCTCGCCAAGCGCGGGTCGACCTGTGTGCAGCTCGACGAACCCTGCTTCACCGGGGAGCAGTCCGACGCGGCGCTCGCGGCGTTCGAGAAGACGTATCAGCGGTTGTCGAAGGCGCCGCTGCGCCCGCGCATCCTGGTCACCGGCCAGTACGGTGATTTCGGTGAGGCGCTGCGGATCCTGGCGGCGAGCAATGTGGAGGCCATCGGGCTCGACCTGGCGTCCTACCGGATGACGCCCGAGGAACTGGCCGAGATCCCCGGCATTCGGCGCAAGCGGATCTACGCGGGCGTCATCAGCGGCACCAATGTGTGGCGCGCCGACCGTTACGTGACGCTGAACTACCTGAACTCGATCGCCGAGGTGTGCCCGGATCTGGTCGTGTCCACGGGTTCGACCCTGCTGCACGTGCCCTACGACGTGCTCGCCGAATACGACATCGAAGGAAACGTGGCCGACCGGCTCGCCTTCGCCAAACAAAAGGTGGGCGAGGTCGTTTCGCTCGCCAAGGCGCTCACCGAGGGTCCCTCGGAGAACTGGCGCAAGCGGCCGACCTCGGTGCATTTCAAGCAGAAGCACGCCGTGCGCCAGCGCGTGTACGCGATCACCCCCGACATGCGTGAACGGGTGCCCTACGCCGAGCGGGCCGTCGCCCAGCAGGAACGGCTGAACCTGCCGCTGGTTCCGGCGACGACGCTCGGGTCGTTCCCGCAGAGCGGCCGGTTGCGACAGGCACGGCACGAGGTGGCGGCGGGCCGGTTGTCGGAGCAGGACTACCGCAAGCAGGTCGAAGCCGAGATCGAGGCGACGATCCGGCTGCAGGAGGACATCGGCCTCGACGTGTTCGTGCACGGCGAGCACGAACGCAACGACATGATCCAGTTCTTCGCCGAACAGCTCGACGGCATGGCGACCACCCGCTTCGGCTGGGTGCAGGTGTACGGCTCGCGGTGCGTGCGACCGCCGATCATCTACGGCGACGTGGCGCGGCCCGCGCCGATGTCGGTCGACTGGACCAGCTACGCGCAATCGTTGACCGACCGGCCGGTGAAGGGCATGGTCACCGGGCCCGTCACGATGCTCGCGCGCTCGTTCGTCCGCCAGGATCAGCCGCTCTACGAAACGGCCGACCAGGTGGCGCTCGCCATTCGCGACGAGGTGGTCGACCTGGAGAAGGCGGGCATCGCCATCATCCAGGTCGACGAACCGGCCATCCGCGAGCTGCTGCCCGCGCGTCCCCAGGGTCGCGAGGAGTACCTGCGGTGGGCGGTCGCCGCGTTCAGGCTGGCTACCTCCGGCGTGCGCCCCGACACCCAGATCCACACCCACATCGGCTATTCCGGCCGCACCGAGGTGGTCGACGCGATCGAACAACTCGACGCCGACGTCACCGCGATCGTCGCCACCCGCTCGATCGAATGGGTCATGCAGGCCCTCACCGAAGACGTCGCCACCGGCCACGGCCTGAGCCACGGCGTGGGGCCCGGTGTGTACGAAAGCCGCTCGGCCCGCATCCCCGACATCGACGAACTCGACGAACTCCTCACCCAGGCGGCCGAAGCCGTTACACCGCAACGCCTCTGGGCCAATCCAGACGGTGGTCTGAAAACCCGCCACTACTGGCAGCTCGATCCGTCCCTGCGCAACATGGTCGCCGCGGCCCGCCGCGTGCGCCGCCGGGCATTGGCCGCGCTCGCGGAAGAAGCGGCCGCGAAGTAGCCCGAACCCGAAGGGGCGCACCACATCCGGTGCGCCCCTTCGTCATGTCGGCACCCGGTGCCAAAAATTACTGAATGGCAGCGCATCAGAGATCCCACCGACTAGAGTTCGCCCTCGGCAGGGTCGGGTGGGTCCAGGAGGGGCGCGGTGCTGGATCCGAACAATCATCAAGGCGCGTTCGGCGAGGACTACGTTCGGGTACTCGCCTCGGCGGCCGGATTGGTCTGGTCGACCGACAGCGTCGATGTCGATGGTGTCGACCTGACGATCAAGAAGCCAGGCAAGACACCGCACGGGTTTTCGCCACAGATATCAGTGCAGGTCAAAACGGTTTCGAGGCCGCGGTTTCAGCGGGGTCACCTGGTCTTCCCCGGCTTGACCCACAAACAGTTCAACCAGATCGCCGGTCCGGACTTCGCGACACCTCGGTATCTGTTCGCCATCCACGTGCCGCGGACGGCCGATCATTTCGCCGATGCCGTCACCGGTGCGATGACGCTGCGCCACTGCGGATACTTCTTGTCGCTGCGTGATCGCACCCGGTTCGCTGCCGACGACGCCAAGCGCACGGTGTCGGTGCACATTCCGCTCGGCAACATCCTCGACGTCGAGGCGCTGCGCTCGCTCGTCGCCGGAACGCCACGGTAGCCGCGATGGCGACGATGCCCCGGCACGAGGAGGTGACCGGGTATCTGCAAGCCCAGGGTTGGATACCGCAGGCACCGTGGGGTGGTGGCACGGTGTGGTCACACGGCGAGTTCGAGGTACTCGTGCCTGGTGGCGATGTGGTCGACTACCGCATCCGGATGCGTGAATTGGTCTTGTGTCTGGCCGATTTCGAGCAGCGGTCGCTGGATATCGTTGTGCGCGACATCGTCTCGGGTGGCGTCGACGTGATCGGCTACCGCGCGGGGCACGACGGTGACGAGATCTCGCTCGAAACCGGTGCCGCCGCGCTCGCCGCGCTGCGCTCGTTGCTGGCATCCTGCGTCGACCAGGCTGCCGAGCGGGAGATCGCGGCGTGGTCGATGCGCAGGTATGCCGTTGCCCAACTGCTGGCCGCCACCACGCTGCTGCCACACCGCGACTCCTTCGGGTTCGACGTATTTCTCGGCGGACCGGGCTCACGGCTGGGCCGCAGTTCGGCGGTCCGGCTGCTCGATGCCGCCGCGACCGTGCGCGAAGCCGCCGGCGGTGGGCACGGGTGGAGCGACGAAATCCGCCACGACACGATCGATGCTTTCGGTGCGCTCGGGTCAGCTGAGCAGCGTCCGATGCGTTTCGCACTCAGTTTTCACTGGTCGCGCCAAGTACCACGACCGGATGTCGTCGTCGAGTTTCCGCGTACGACAGTGGAGGGGTTGGGACAGGCTCTGAACGTCGCGGTGGCATCGTCGCCACCGCGGGACGCGGACGCCGACGCGGATATGGCCGAGCTCGCCGCTGTAGTCGATGGGACCGTCGTCGGTGTCGACAACGACGGGGCGCTCAAAGCGATTGTGCGAGGCGCACTCTGGGTCGGCGAGATCACCACCGGTCGGCAGCGACGCATCACCGTGCGCCTACGCACCGCGCAGGAATACGCCCGAGCCCTCACCGCGCACAGCTCCGGAGCGAGGGTGCGCGCCCGTGGGCTCTTCGACGGCAAACGGGACCTGCAGGTGTCCGAAAACGGATTCTTCGTCGACGGCGACGAATCGTGAGAGAACGGATCGAACATTGTCGGATGGGATGAGCCCCCGCGAGCTCGCGGTGCTGTTGACGTTGCTGGCGGAGGCGCGTGAACTCACCAACGTCGAGCTCTTTTCGGTGGCCGGGGTGACGCTGGACGGTGCGCCGAGGCGCAAGCTCAACGGGATGGGGTTGGTCACCAGTGAGAAGGTGGGGCGGGCGCTGGTGCACGAACTCACCGACCGAGGAGTTCAGTGGTGCACCGACGAGCTCACTCGCCCCCGTCCGCAGCAGGCCGGTTCGCACTACTGCGGAGCCCTGTACGCGATGCTCGCGGGTCTGCATCGACACCTCGACAGCACGGGACAACTGCTGACCGATGTGTTCCAGCCCGACGTGGCAGGCCAGATCACCAGGAAGTACACCGAACTCAGCGAAGGCAAGGAGCGGCAGGTCCGGCTCGCCGACCTGCGCGCGCAGCTGCCCCACGTTCCCCCGGAAGACTTTTCGGCGACCCTGCGGCGGCTCGCCCGGCGAGACGGCGTCCATGTCCGCGCGGAAGCCGACCGCAAGATGCTGTCCAGCGAAGACCATGCGGCCGCCGTGGAATTGGGTGGGACCGCCCGTCATCTGCTGACCATCGAGGCGGCACGATGAACGAACTGGAGAATCGCGCGCTCGCGCGGGTGCAGTTCAGTACCGCCCTGGGGCCGGACACGATCTGGCGCCCGCAGGCGCACCACGTGGAGGAATTGCACCGCGCGAAGTCCGCCGAGATCGCGCGGGCCATCGAGCTCGCGAAGGACCGGCCCGACGTATCGCCGACGGGTTTCATCCTCAACGGCGATCCAGGGGTTGGTAAGACGCACCTGCTCGGGTGGGTTCGCCAATATGTTCAAGATCCGGGCGTCGACGGCTTCTTCTTCATGCCGAAACTGCTCGACGGTGAATCATTCTGGGACGGCGCGGTGCACGGGGTGATGAACCGGCTGGCCGACGGCGACCAGTTGCGCAGGCTGCTCCTCGCGCTCGCGACCCGAGCAGGCAGCGACGCCGAGCGCAGGGCCCGCATCGCCGGACCGATGCAGCCGACAGCGGACGACATCGAGAGTTTCCTCGAGGATCTGTCGGTCCCGGAGCCGCGGCTGGTCTACGAATGCCGCGACACGCTGCGCGCCCTCATCCTGTTCCGCGCAGGCGGGAAACAGCGGTACGTCGGTGACTCCTTCCTAGTGTTGCGGCAACCGATCGACCCGGAAACCGCCGCTGAGTGGGGTTTTCGGCCCGGCCGCCGCAACGCGCAATTGATCTTCAACGATCTGATCAGCTTGTTCGCGGCCGCGGGCCCGGTGGTGATCGCGATCGACCAGATAGACGACGTCATGGCCAAGGGCGGGGCCGATCGAACCGCACATCTCGCCGACAGCTTGATGAAGCTGCGCGAAGAGACCATCCGAACGATCGTCGTCGTCGCCTGCATCCCCACGACCTGGGAATACCTGCGGACTCATGGAGTGGCCTCGGTCGAAGACCGCTTCAAGAATCTACAACTGGCGACCAGAATGCCCGGCAGCGCGGTGGCAGCCGCTGTGGTGGCAGGGCATCTGCGCGTGCTCTACGACGAGGTCGACTTCGTCCCGCCGACGCCGACTTGGCCCATCGGGCAGCAAGCCTTCGACGACGAAGAGGTGACGTTCTATTCGCCACGCAAGTTGCTTCAGCGAGTGGCCCAGCACGTCCAACTTTGTTTGGAACGCGGTGAGATTCGCGAGCTCCGCAGTTTCGCCGACATCGACGCGGCCGAACGTGCGCCCGAGCAGCTGCCACCTGCCGACCTGACGGCCTTCGACCGTCGCTTCGTGGCTCTGCGCGAGACCGCCGATGTCGCCGCCGCTCTCGACCCGGCCGAAGAAGACGAGATCATGGCCGAATTGCTGACGGCCGCCCTGCATTGCTTCGTGAACGAGCACCGCGACCGCGACGACCTGACCATCGACCCGGCCACCGGACGCGCGCTGCACGCCCGGTTGATTCGGACGGTCGATCCTGTCCTCGAAGAACAGGAGCACTGGAGCTTCCGGGCCGTCGGTCACACCCATCCCCGCGCGGTGCAGTCCAAGTTGCGCTCCGCAGTGCTCGAATCGGGTATCGGGCACTCGACCGGTGGTCGTCATCTGACGATCCTGCGCAATATCGCCTACTCCGCCGGGCCGATGACGCAGGAAATGCTCGATGATTTTCGCGCGGCGAACGGAGAGACCCTGCCGATCACCCATGACGACCTGCGTACCTTCACCGCCCTGCGTGAGCTGATGGCCGACCCGAAGCCTGGCTTCGCCACCTGGTTGGAGCAGCGCAAGCCCTCAGCGCAGACGCAACTGTTCCGGCGCATCTTCCGGGACCTGCCCGATCCGCGACGTGAGACGGTCGACGCACCACCGCCGACGGTGTCCGTCGATGGGAATGGACCGGTGCGCGGTCGCGGCCTCGAGCCTGCGGACTCGCGGTCCGAGGGGCCGACAATCGTGCTCGGGCGGGGACTCGTCGACGACGTGCTCTTCGATGTGCCGTTGGAGTTGTTGTGCAAGCACCTCGTGCTGTTTGCCAGCAGCGGGTCGGGCAAGACAGTCTTGCTGCGGCGATTGGTGGAAGAAGTGGCACTGCACGGTGTTTCGGCGATCGTGCTGGATGTGAACAACGACTTGTCGCGGCTGGGGGACGCATGGGAACAGCCGCCTGCCGCGTGGGGTTCCGGGGATGTCGAGAAGGCCGCGCGATATCTCGCCGAGACAGATGTGGTGGTGTGGACGCCGCGGCGGCAAACGGGACGACCGCTGATCCTCAATCCGCTGCCGGACTTCGCGGCGGTGCGCGATGACCTCGACGAATTGCGCACGGCGGTAGAAGTGGCGACCGCTGATCTACTGGTGCGGTCTGGTGTCTCGCGGGCGAAATCGAGGCACGCGCGGGCGGTTCTGGTGGAAGCTCTCACGCATTTCGCGCACTCGGGCGAGCCCACGCTCGAGGGGTTGATCGCGCTGCTGTCGGACCTACCCGACGGCGTGAGCCGGGTCCGCAACGCCGCCGCACTCGCGGCCGAACTGGCCGACGGGCTCACGGTTTCCATGATCAACGACCCGCTGTTCGGTGGCGACGGCGAACCCGTCGACCCCGGTGTACTGCTCACCCCGGCCCCTGGCAAGCGGGCACGGGTGTCGGTCATCAGCTGTGTCGGTTTGCCCGATGACGATCAGCGCGCCATGTTCATCAGCCAACTCCAGGTGGCTCTGTTCACCTACTTCAAAACTCATCCGGCCGGTGATCGTCCGCTCGGCGCCCTGCTTGTCCTCGACGAGGCGCAGATGCTCGCCCCCTCGGGCAAGAGCACCCCCGCCTCGGCAAGCACCCTGATGCTCGCCGCCCAAGCCCGCAAGTACGGGCTCGGCATTGCCTACGCCACCCAGGCACCGAAAGGCCTGGACAACAAGGTCGTCGGCAATACCGCGATCCAGTTCTTCGGGCGATTGGGAACGGCGGCACAGATCCAGGCGGCGAAGGGGATCGCCGCCACCTGGGGCGGGAATGTGGACGATGTCGGTCACCTGAAAACCGGCCAGTTCTACGGTGCCAGCGAAGGACGGTCCTTTCGGAAGCTGGCCACCCCGCTGTGCCTGAGCCACCATCCACCCAGCCCGCCGACCGAAACCGAAGTGCTCGAGCGTGCCCGTCGCACCCGCGAGCAGCTGTAGCTCGGGGTCAGTGGCTCAACGCCGACACCACGAACATCGCGCCCACTCCGAGGAGGGTGAGGAAGAGGGTGAGGCGGGAGGGGTGTTCGGCGTGGGCCTCGGGGAGGATGTCGGCGGTGGCGAGGTAGAGGAGGAAACCGGCGAAGTAGCCGAGGTAGAGGCCGATCCATTGGTCGGGGACGTGGATGAGTGTGCCGAGGATGGCGCCTACCACCGGGGCCAGGGCGTCGAGGGCCAGGAGGGTGATGGCGCGTTTGCGGGCGTGGCCGTAGAGGGTGGGGATGGTGAAGGTGTTGAAGCCGTCGGCGAAATCGTGGCAGATGACCGCGATGGCAACCGACAGGCCGACGGTGGCGCCCGCCTGGTAGCCGATGCCGATGCCGAAACCGTCGAGGGTGCTGTGGAAGATCAGGCCGAGCGCGGCCAGCAGGCCGACCGATTCGAAACCGTGGTGGTGTGAACCGAATTCGTCCTCGTGGCCGGTGTGGATGGCGACGGCGCGTTCGATGACGTGCAGGCTCAGGAAGCCGACGACCGCCGCGATCAGCGCGACCGGCACACCGAACACCTCGTCGGGTGACTGTTCGAGGGCCTCGGGGATCAGGTCGAAGGCCACCAGCCCGAGCATCACCCCGGCGGCGAGACCGAGGACGAGGTGCTTGCGGTCGCCGATGCGCATGGCGACGAAACCGCCGAAGAGGGTGGACAGCATGGAGACCACGGACAACAGGATTGCCATGGTGCGGGCCTATTCGTCGGCGGGGCGGTGGGTGTCGGCCGGTGGTTTCGGGCGGGATCTGGGGAACCAGTGGCGCTTCTGTTTCGCCGGTTGCTCGGCTTCCTCGGTCACCTGGTAGCGGCGGATGTAGGCCCCGGCGAAGCCCTGCAGGGTGGCGGTGACCGGGATCGCGAGCAGGGCGCCGGTCGGGCCAAGTAGTGCGGCGCCCGCGATCACCGCGCCGAACGCCACCGCCGGGTGCATGTCGAGGGTGGTCGCGGTGATTCTCGGTTGCAGGACGTAGTTCTCGAACTGCTGGTACGCCACGATGAACAGCAACACCCACAGGGCGCTGATCGGGTCGTGCACCAGCGCGACGAGCACGGGCAGGGCCCCGGCGAGGTAGGTGCCGACGGTCGGGATGAACTGTGAGACCACACCCACCCACAGGGCCAGTGCGAACGCCGACGGTACGTCGAACACGCGCAGCGCCACGTAGTGCGCGATCGCCGAACACAGGGCGAGGAGGGCACGTGAGTAGATGTAGCCGCCGGTTTTCTCCACCGCGATGTCCCAGGCGCGCAACACGTGTTTCTGCTGGCGCGGCGGCAACAGTGAACACACCCAGGTGCGGAAACGTGGCCCGTCGGCGGCGAAATAGAAGGTGAACAGCAGCACGCCGAGCGACTGGAACAGCGCGCCGATCGCGACCGTGCCGATGCCCCAGACGTTTCCGGCGAGACCGACGAGGTAGCCCTCGATGGTCGAGCTCCACTCGGTGGCGTACTTGGTGAGATCGGCGCCGGAGAGGTTCTGGTCGAAGGTGCGGTTGATCCAGTCGACCAGGTCCTGGATATAGCCGGGGGCGTTCTGCACGAGCATGGTGACCTGGTCGATGAGCAGGGCGCCGAGCGTTCCGAAGAACGCGACCATCACCACCAGCACGACGAGGAACACCGCCCCGGTCCCGGCACCTCGCGGAATGCCGTGCCTGGCAAGCCAGTTCACCGCCGGTTCGATGGCGAAGGCCAGGAACAGCGACACCAGCAGGATGGTGAGCAACCCCTGCAACTTGCCGAGCACCCAGAAACCGGCGATCAGGACGACGATCGCCAGGGTGGTGTAGAGCAGGGCGCGCGGCACCCAGCGGGGTGGGGTCCGCACCGTCCAGGTGATCGGCAGGGCGCCCACCGTGGTCGGTGCGTCCGGTGAGGTGTCGTCGGCCACGCCGATCACGGTACTCGCCGGTGGGTGCCGGACCAGCTCAGATCGAGGCGGTGTCGATCACGAAGCGGTACTGCACATCGCTGGCGACGACCCGGTCGTAGGCGGAATCGATGTCGTCGGCGGAGATGAGTTCGATTTCGGCGCCGATCCCGTGCGCGGCACAGAAATCCAGCATCTCCTGGGTCTGGGCGAGCCCGCCGATCATCGAACCCGCCAGCGAACGACGGTACGCGGCGAGGTTGCGACCGGTGACGGTCATCGGGTTCTCGGGCAGGCCGAGGATCACCAGGGTGCCGTCGAGGGCGAGCAGTCGCAGGTAGCTGTCGATGGGCAGATCGGCGGAGACGGTGTTGATGATGAGGTCGAATTCGCCGCGCAACCGGCGGAAGGTTTCCTTGTCGGAGGTGGCGTAGTAGTTGGTGGCGCCCATGCGCAGGCCGTCGTCGCGTTTGCGCAACGACTGGCTCAGTACCGTCACCTCGGCTCCGAGCGCGGCGGCGATCTTCACGCCGATGTGTCCGAGCCCGCCCATGCCGATGATCGCGACCTTCTTGCCCGGACCGGCACCCCAGTGCCGCAACGGCGAGTACAGGGTGATGCCGGCACACAGCAGCGGTGCGGCGACATCGAGGCCGATGCCATCGGGAATGCCGACGACGAACCGCTCGTCGACGACGATGTGGGTGGAGTACCCGCCCATGGTGTACCCGCCGGGCTGGTCTTCCTCGGCGACCGGGGAGTTGTAGGTCCAGGTGGCGCCCTTGGCGCAGTACTGCTCCTCACCGGCCAGGCACGGTGCGCACTTGCCGCACGAATTCACCAGGCAGCCGACGCCGACGCGGTCGCCGACCCGGTACTTGCGCACCGAGGAGCCGACCGCGCTGACGATGCCCGCGATCTCGTGGCCGGGCACGCAGGGATACCGCGCCCCGCCCCACTCGTTGCGGGCGGTGTGGATGTCGGAGTGGCAGATACCCGCGAATGCGATGTCGATCGCGACATCGTCGGGCCCGAGCGCACGGCGTTCGATCGTGACCTTCTCGAAGGAACCGTCGGCGGCGGGCAGGGCGTAGGCGGCAGCGGTGCTCATGGGTATATGCCTACCGCCGCATACGAGGTTTGCCAACCGCCGCGCCCCGGATGTCGACCGGGCCGGACGCGAGCCGGGGGACAATGAAGGGATCGGCCCGCGAGAGAGGACGTGCGCGTGCAACGTGGATCACGGGTGCTCATGGCGCTGGTCGTCGCGCTGCTCGCCCTGGGCGGTGTCCTCGGGTATCGCGGGGAACTGGGGTTCGAGCGGACCGCACCGCAGGAATTCGTCGCGGCCACGCCCGCGCCCGTCCCCCTGGACCCGGGGCTCGTCGCCGCGCAGGTGCAGCCGGTGCTGGTCAACATCTCGGTGGACGCGAACCGGTTCGGCACCGCCGCCGCCGGGTCGGGCATCGTGCTCACCGCGGACGGCCAGATCCTCACCAGCCACCACGTCATCAAGGGCGCCGAAGCGGTGTCGGTGACCGATATCGGCACGGGGCAGCGCTACCCCGCCACCGTGCTCGGCTACGACTCGGGCACCGATGTGGCCCTGTTGGCGCTGGTCGGGGCGTCGGGGTTGCCGACCGCGCGGATCGGTTCCTCGGCCGGACTCCGCATACGTCAGGACGTGCTCGCGATCGGTGACGCGGGCGGCGACGGTGGCGCGCCGACCTCGGTGGCCGGGCCGATCACCGATCTGGACGCCAGCATCGTCGCGATGAACTCCGCGGATCTGAGCCGCAAGTCGCTGCGGGGGATGGTGGAGATCGCGGCACCGGTGGTCGGTGGGCAGTCGGGTGGGGCGCTGGCCGACGGCACGGGCGCGGTGGTCGGCGTCATCACCGCGGCCTCCGGCGATCGCGGCGAGCAGGACCGGCAGCCCAAACCCGCGCACGGTTACGCGGTGCCCATCGACACGGCCATGGGGATCGTGGCCCAGATCCGCTCGGGGACACCGACCGACACCGTGCACATCGGCCCGACCGCCACCCTCGGCGTGCAGATCGTCGACGCGAAACCGGCGGGCGCGCGGGTGGACTGGGCTTTCTTCGGGCAACCGGCCCGGGCCGCCGGGATCAGCGACGGTGACGTGGTCACCGCCGTCGACGGCGCATCGGTCACCACCGCGCGGGCGCTGAGTGTGGCCATCGGCAGGCGCAAACCCGGCGACGTGGTCCGCCTCGACGTCACCGCGCCCGACGGCACCACCCGGGTGGTCGAGGTGGTGCTTGCCGAGGGCACACCCAATTAGACCTTGCTCAGCCAGTAGTCCTGGAACTTCAGGAACATCAGCAGCAGCACCACGGCGTAGAACACCACGACCAGCGTCCAGCGCCACTCGGCGAGGATCCCCATCGGGCCACGCGCGCCACCCCAGGTCTCCTGGGTGGCCACCGCGAACAGCACCGGCACCGCCACCCATACCACCATGCAGTACGGGCACAGCGCGTTGATCCGGTACAGGCTCTGGAAGATCAGCCAGCAGATCGCGACGACGCCGAGAACCGTGCCGACCCAGAGCGAACCCCAGATCCAGCGCGGGAATCCCACACCGACCACCGAGAGCACACCCAGGGTCACCACCACCGAGAACCCGACGATGCCGATGATCGGATTCGGGAACCCGAACACCGCGGCCTGCTGGGTCTGCATGATCGAACCGCACGACAGCACCGAGTCGAAATTGCACGACGCCATGTAGGTGGGATCGGTGAACAGCTTGAACCGTTCGACGGTGAGCGTGCACGACGCCAGCCACCCGGCCAGCCCCGCGATCAGCAGCAGCCAGCCCGAGCGTGCCGACGGGGTGATCACTTGGCCGCGTCGGCGATCACGGACGCCAGACCGTCCTCGGTGTAGACGGCGTCGCTCTCGATCAGCTGACCGTTGACGAACACCGACGGCGTGCCCTTCAAACCGCTGCTCAGCACAGTCTGGGTGGTCTTCGCGAGGGTGTCGGCCATGGCCTTGTCGTTGATGCAGGTGGCCACCGCGGGGTCGGTGTAGCCGGTCTCGGTGGCGATGGCCACGAGCTGCTCGTTGCTCAGGCCCGCGCCGCCCTCGGCGGGCTGACGGTGGAACATCAGCTGCAGCCAGGTGGGGAACTTGTTCGCGTCCGACCGGGCCACACAGTAGGCGGCGTTGCCCGCGCGCGAGGAGTACTGGTTCGTCGAGACCTTGTCGAGGAAGGAGATGACCTGGTACTCGACCGAGGCCGTGCCGTCGGCCGCGGCCTGGGCCAGGGCGAGACCGTTGGCGGATTCGAACTGCTTGCAGGCCGGGCACTGCAGGTCGGCCACCACGCGCACCTTCACCTTGGCGTCCGGATTGCCGATCAGCACGCTGCCGGACGGCGTGACCGTGCCGACGGTGGCGGGCAGGGCGGGCAGTCCCTCGGCCGCCGAGGAACCGCTGCCGCCGCTGGTGTCGGAATCGGAGTTCATGGCGATCCCGACGCCGATCGCCACGACCAGCGCCACCAGCACCGCCGCGACGCCCGCCTGGATCGCCCGCTTGCGCTTCTTGTCGGCGGCCTCGGCCGCCGCGAGAGGGTTCTTGCTGCCCGTGCTCACCGTTGTCACACGCCTTTCGCTCGTCTGCTGCCCATCATGCGGGCCGAACCTGAGAGTTTGTTCAAAGACAAGATCAGGACTGATCGAGCAGACGCAGCTGCTCGGCCACGTCGAAACCGGCCTTCGGCCAGTCGAGCCCGAGACCGGTGAGCGCGTCGATCAGCAGTTCGGTGACAGCCAGCCGCGAATACCACTTGTGATCGGCGGGCACCACGTACCACGGAGCGTAATCGGTATTCGTGCGATCCAGAATGGCCTGATAGGCCTTCTGGTACTCGGGCCAGAAGGCCCGCTCGGTGATGTCGGCGGGGCTGAACTTCCAGTACTTGTCCGGCCGTTCCAGGCGGGCGCGCAGCCTGCGCTTCTGTTCGTCGAGGGAGACGAACATGGCGACCTTGACGATGGTCGTCCCGGCGTCGGCGACTTCCTTCTCGAAGGCGTTGATCTGGTCGTAGCGCTGCTCCCATTCGGACTGCGGCACCAGGTCGTGCACCCGCACCACCAGCACGTCCTCGTAGTGGGAGCGATCGAAGACGCCGAGCTGACCGGGCGTGGGCACGCGCTTGCGGATACGCCAGAGGAAGTCGTGGGCCTTCTCCTCCTCGGTCGGCACCCCGAAGGAGGCGTGGTCGACACCCTGCGGGTCGACCGAACCGATCACGTGCCGCACGATGCCGCCCTTACCGGCGGTGTCCATGCCCTGCAGGATGAGCAGCACCTTGCGGTCACCGCCGGTGCGTCCGTGCGCGAACAGCTTCTCCTGCAGCACCGAGAGCAACTCGCCGCGTTCGGGCAGCATCGCCTTGCCCAGTTGCTTGCCGCCGATGAACCCGGGCGTGGCCGAGGTGTCGATGTCGGCCACGCGCAGCCCGTCGGCGCGCAGGGCGGTGGTGACGGGTTCGGTCCACAGTTTCGCCATCAGCCATGCCTACCACTAGTCGCGGCGGGTCTGCCAGCACGCCACCCCGGCGGGGTCGGCGATCTCGGGCCGGTGCACGTACACCGGGTCCGCGCCCGCGCGGCGCTGGGCGTGGTAGTCGGCGAGCAGCCGGACCGCCACCGCGCCGAGCGGCAGGATCGCGGTGAGGTTGACCAGTGCCATCACGCCCATGAACACGTCGGCCAGGTTCCAGATCAGCGCCACCGAGCCGAGCGCGCCGCCGAACACCGCGCACAGCACCAGCACGCGGAACACGGTGAGCAGGCGCGGATGGTCGGTGATGAACTCGATGTTGGAGCGGCCGTAGTAGAAATTGCCGATCATCGAGCTGAACGCGAGCATGAAAACCACCGCGGTGAGCACGTGCCCGGCCCAGCTACCGAGGGTGGTGTGCAGCGCGGTCTGGGTGAGGTCGGCGCTGTGGCGTTCGGACAGGTCCGGGTCGCTGGTCAAGATGATGAACGCGGTGATCGAGCACACCAGCAGCGTGTCGAAGTAGACCCCGAGCGACTGCACGAGGCCCTGCTTCACCGGATGCGAGACATCGGCCGCCGCGGCGGCATTGGGGGAGGAACCGAGACCGGCCTCGTTGGAGAACATGCCGCGCCGGATGCCCTGGGTGACGGCGACGCCGATACCGCCACCGACCACTTCGCGCAGCCCGAACGCACCGCCGACGATATCGGCGAGCACCCGGGGCAGATCGGAGAAGTTCAACGCGACCACCGCGATGCCGAGCAGCAGGTACACCATCGCCATCACCGGAACGAGCACCTCGGTGATGCGACTGATCCGGCGCACCCCACCGAAGATCACCACGCCGAGCAGCAGCACGAGGAGCAGGCCGACCAGCGCGGGGAACCAGTCGCCGTCGAGCGCCGACAGGGAGGCGCGGCTGGTCGCGACGATGGTGTTGGCCTGCACGGCGTTGAAGACGAAGCCGAAGGTCACTGTGATGACGACGGCGAAGATCAACCCCTGCCAACGGCGGCGCAATCCATATTGCATGTAGTAGGCCGGTCCGCCACGGAAGGTGCCCGGCTCGTGTTCGGGTCGCTTGTACAGCTGGGCGAGGGTGGACTCGACGAACGCCGATGCCGCACCGAGGGTGGCCATCGCCCACATCCAGAACACCGCGCCGGGCCCGCCGACACTGATCGCGGTGGCTACCCCGGCGATATTGCCGGTGCCGACCCGCGCCGCCGCCGAGATGCTGAACGCGCCGAACGCCGACACCGACCGTTTGCCGTCGGCGGCGGGCGTGCCCTTTTCGGCCACCACCCGGAACATCTCCGGCAGCAACCGCAACTGCACCACCCCGCTGCGCGCGGTGAAGTACACGCCGGTGACGATCACCAACGGGATCAGCAACCAATTCCAGAACACCGAGTTGATGTCGACGATCACCGAATTCAGCGTGTCCATGCCCGGCACGCTACCGCCGGGCTACCGCGCCGGAGGATCAGGCGGGGCGCGTCGCTTCGACGTATTGCATGAAACGGTGCACGCGCTGGGTGATTTCGGTGAGCCCGGAGGTGGCGAACAGCGTCGGGAAGGTGTCCCGGTCGAACAGCCGGAGGCCGCTGACCCCGGCGGCCAGGGTGCTCGCCTTGCCCAAGAGGTTGTCCTCGCGGTAGCTGGTGGTGATGGCGATGCGCCCGCCGGGAGCGAGGACGCGGATCATCTCGCGGGCGGCGGCGATCGGATCGGGAATCAGGTACAGGGCGCCGAAACAGCAGACCGCGTCGAAGGTTTCGTCGGCGAAGGGCAGGGTGCGGGCGTCGCCGCGCACGTAAGCGACGCGCGGGCCCGCGTTGTCGGCGGCGGCGCGCGCCAGCATCGGCGCGGAGTAGTCCAGGCCGGTGACGAAACCGTCGCCGGTGAGGTGCTCGCTCAGGTAGTGCGTGAAATTGCCTGGGCCGCAGGCCAGGTCGAGCACCTTCTCGGGACCGCCGAGGCGCAGCGAGCGCACCGCGTCGCGCCGGTCGTCGCCGGTGGTGCGGCCGCTGGCCAGGTAGAACAGGGTGGGACGCCAGGCGTGCTCGTAGATCGCCGCGAGCGCGGGCGCGTTCATGGCTTTGCGGGCCAGGTTCACTGTCGTGCGACCTCGATCGTCATGCCCGCCGCGCGCAGTCGCTCGGTGAGCGCCTCGCCCATGGCGGAGGCGGGGGTGAGCACACCCGCGCGCTCGGGCAGTTCGTCGAAGGCCAGGCACAGGCCGCTCTGGCCGAGCAGTACGGCGGTGGCCTGGTAGCCGGGGTCGCCCGTGCCGGAGAACGTGGCCTGGTACTTGGCGCCGGAACTGGTGTGGGCGAAGGTCTTCATGGTGAACCAGCCGCTGCGGCGGGCCTTCTCGCTCGGACCGGTGCCCGGCTCGGGCAGGATGCGATCGAGCAGCTTGCGGCCGAGCGACACTCGCGAGAGCAACGCGCCCGAGGTCATCCCGGCCACGATGCCGCCCGCGATACCGGCCGCGACCAGCGGTGCGGTGGCCGAGGTGCCCGCGTTCATCACCTCGCGGTAGCGGAACTGCTTACCGTAGGGCCAGCCGAGCAGACCGTTGCTGCGGCGGACCACCTTGGTGTTGTGCGAGGCCATGATGAAGGTGGTGACCCAGCCGCGCAGGCTCGCATCGATGCTGTCGGCCCGGGCGAGCCCCTGGTCGCTCTGCCGACCGACCTCGGGATCCATGCTACGGTCGGGGCTCAGCGAGTACGGGTGGGCCAGGATCTTGGCGCGCCGGGAGTCGGCGGCGATGTCTTCCATCATGGCCCGGCCGGAGTCGATGGTTCCGCCGCTCATCCCACCCTTGAGGTAGGCGACGAGCGTGGTGTCCTCCAGCTCGCCGGTGTTGTCGGCGACGGTGGCGCGGTAGATCTCGTACACGCTCAGATCCGACGGAATCGAGTCGTAGCCACAGGAATTCACGATCTTGGCGCCGGAGTCGACGGCGGTCCGCTCGAACTGCTCGATCGCGTCGTGGATGAACAACGGTTCGCCGGTGAGGTCGGCGTAGTGGGTGCCCGCCGCGGCGCAGGCGCCGAGCAGCGGCATGCCGTAGCGCAGGTACGGGCCGACCGTGGTGACGACGACCTTGGTGCGCTCGGCCATCGCCGCGAGCGAGGCCGGGTCGGTCGAATCGGCGACGACGAGTTCCCACTTCACGGCGGCGGGGCCGAGTTCTTCGCGCACGGCGGCGAGCTTGTCGCGTGAACGGCCCGCCAGCGCGATCTTCGCGGTGGCGGGGGCGGCGGTGAGCAGGTACTCGGCGGTGAGTTTGCCGACGAAGCCCGTGGCACCGAACAGGATCAGGTCGAACTCGCGGTCTTGCGGCACGGAGGAGCCTTTCATCGGGTGGTCGCATTGCGGGCGCGCGTCTTCTTCACCGGTTTCGGTGGATGGGTGCGGAGCCAATCATGATGGGCGATACCCAACTCGGTGATCGGCGGTTCGTCGTAGAGCCATTCGCGGGCGATCGAATGCCAGTTGTTGGTCGCGTCGAGCTGACCGAGCATGCCGAAGGTGAGGAAGTCGGCGCGCCGCGAGAACAGGTGCTCGGGCGGCAGATTCTGCTGCTTCATCCCGGTGAACTCGCTGGCCCTCGGGTCGACGGCGAGCAGGAACGCGCCGCTGGCCAGCTCCGGGGTGATGGTGAGGACCTCGTCGACCAGACACCACTCCGAGGCGGCGAGCACGTACTCGAGGCATTCCTCGGCGCCGATCTCGTCGGGCGAATCGATCACGCCGCGGTCGATCATCAGCTGGCGCAGGTCTTCCGACCGTTCCTCGGCCGCCGCGCGGAGGCACAGCTTCTCGAAGTGCACCAGTTTCGGGTCCATCCGGTTGAACAGGCCGAAGTCGAGGAACGCCACCCGACCGTCGGGCGCGAGCAGCACATTGCCCGGATGCGGGTCACCGCAGAACTCGTTGAACGTGAACAGCGAACCCACGTAGAACCGGTAGACGATCTCGCCGATGCGGTCGCGCTGCTCGGCGGGCAGGGCGCGCATCTCGTCGAAACCGATGCCGTCGACGAACTCGCTCACCAGCACGCGGGTGGTCGACAACTCGGGCACGGCCGCCGGAACGGAGATGAACGGGTGCTCGCGGTAGAGGTGCGCGATCTCGCTCTGCGTGGCCGCCTCGGCCCGGTAGTCGAGTTCGGCCTCCATGTTGAGTTTCAGCTCGTCGAGCACGGCGGGGGTGATCCACGGCATGGCCGAGGCCAGCACCCGGCGGAACATGGTGAGGTTCTTCAGATCCGCGCGCACCGCCACGTCGACGCCCGGGTACTGCACCTTCACCGCGACCCGCCTGCCGTCGGCGAGGGTGGCGCGATACACCTGGCCGATCGAGGCGGCGGCGATCGGCTCGGGGTCGAATTCGGCGAACACCTCGTCCAGCGGACGGCCGTAGTCCTGCTCGATCACCGTGCGCATGTTGTCGAACGACACCGTTGGGGCCGCGTTGCGCAACACGGCGAGGCGCTGTTGGAAACGCTCGCGATGATCTTCGGGAACCAGGTCGAGGTCGAGGACCGACATCATCTGGCCGAGCTTCATCGCCACGCCCTTCATGGTGCCGAGCACCATGACCACCTGCTCGGTGGTGCGGATCATCGACTCCTCGGCCATCTTCGCCCGCACGGCCTCGGACCTGCCACGCATCGACAGCCGGGTCTTCTTGGAACGGATGACCGAACTCGCCGCCACCGCCCCCAGCTTCGTGCCGCGGGCAAGCCGGGATGTCGGCACGTTCTTCGCCATCGAGGTACCTCCGTTGGTGCCGACGTGCACGGCGCCGGGCGCCTGTCGGCGCACAGCGACCTCGCGGTGACACAAGCCACAGCGTCCCGCTCGGTTCAGCGTAACCAACCGAGCGGTGATGTCGAGCCCGGGACGGTCGAAAAGGCTATCGAGGCTGGTCAGGACTCCGGAACGGTGGGCAGGACGTGTACCTGCTCGGTGAAGACGGCGGGCGAACCGCCCGCGCGGGCGATGCCCTCGATGGCGCTCCAGGCCATCATCGTGAGGTAGTCGATGACGTCCTGTCGTGGCATGGCCTTGTCGGTGGTCGTCCACCAGTGGGTGGCCAGTTGGATGCCGCCGACCAGCACGTACGACCACAGCATCGCGCCGTCGGTGCGGACACCCTTGGCTCCGGCCCGGTCGATGAGCACGGCGGTGACGACCTCGGCGAAGAGGCGCTCGAACTCGGCGAGCGAGGCGTTGTCGCCGCTGCCGTTGTGCATGATGAACCGGTAGACCTCGGGGTCGTCGTCGACGGTTCCGACGTATTCGGTCATCGCGGCGCGCACCAGTTGGTACTCGTCGGCGTCGAGGTTGATGGCGCCGTACACGCGCGGCAGCAGTGTGGTCTCGATGAAGCGCTGCATGGTGGCGTGCACCAGGTCGTTCTTGTCGGCGAAGTACCGGTACAGCACGGTCTTGGACACGCCGATCTCGGCGGCGATCTCGTCCATGCCCGCCTGGGCGCCGCGCACCCGGATGGCCTGCAGTGTGCCGTCGACGAGCTCCTCGCGCCGGTCGATCTTGTGCTGGCGCCACCGCCGCTTGCGGCCGTCGACGGGGCCGGTGCCGCGCATGGCGGCACCACGACCGGTCTGCTCGCCGAGCTCGACAAGGTCTTCGGTGGACAGGACAGCCCCCTTGCGATCGATGTGGCGTCTCTCCCGATACAGCTTAGGCCTGCCGATGTGGGGTGGCGCTCGTTTAGGCCACGTTGGGGGATTTACCACAGGGCGGCGTCGGCATGGCGGCATTTCGCACAGCAGAATGGGGCCATGGAGAAATCTCCCGGCAACACGGCGGTGCTCACGCCGCGTACCGCACCGGCGCAGCCCGCCGGGTTCGCGGACCTGACCGACGAGGCGGGCAAACGACGCGACCTGTTCAAGATGAAAGCCCTGGCCACAGGCTTCCTGCTGGTGGCGACGGTGATCTATCTGCTGTGCCGCTGGCTCGAGTCACGCGGCGACGGCGGCGCCTGGGTGGGTTATGTACGCGCGGCCTCGGAAGCGGGCATGGTCGGTGCCCTGGCCGACTGGTTCGCGGTGACCGCGCTGTTCAAGCACCCGCTCGGGTTGCCCATCCCGCACACGGCGATCATCCGCAAGAAGAAGGATCAGCTCGGCGAGAGTCTCGGCGCGTTCGTCGGCACCAATTTCCTCGCTCCCGATGTGGTCTCGGCGCGGCTCGACGCGGCCCAGATCTCGCTGCGCGTCGGTCGGTGGATGGCCACCCCGGCCAACGCGGCCCGGGTGGCGCAGGAGAGTTCGACCATCCTGACCGCCGTGGTCGGGGTACTGCGCGACGAGGACGTCGAGCAGATCATCGACAACACCATCGTCAAACGCATCGCCGAACCGCAGTGGGGTCCGCCGCTGGGCCGGGTGCTCTCGGAGCTGATCGCCGACAACCGGCAGCTGCCGCTGATCGATCTGCTTGCCGAGCGGGCGCATCAATGGGCGCTCGGTTCGCAGGAGACGATCGACCGGATCGTGCTGCGGGACGCGCCGCAGTGGGCGCCGAAATTCGTCAACACCTTGCTTTCGGAACGGATCTACCGGGAATTGGTGGAATTCACCTGGAAGGTGCGTTCGGACCCCGACCACGAACTGCGGCTGGCCGCCACGCGATTCCTGCAGGATTTCGCCGACGACCTGCAGCACGACGAGGCCATGATCGCCAAGGCCGAAAAGGTGAAGGCCGAGATCATGGGCCGCGAACAGATCACCGGAATGGCGGAGGCCACCTGGCGTGCGGCGAAGCGACTGATTCTCGAGTCGGCGAACGACCCCGATTCCACGCTGCGGCGCAAAGTGGCGGAGAATGTGCAACAGCTGGGCGAACAGTTGCGTGACGATCCGGCGACGCGCGGCAAGGTCGACGGGTGGATCGACCGGGGGGCGCGCTATCTGGTCGGTAACTACGCCGCCGAGATCTCGACACTGGTGACCGATACGGTCGCGCGCTGGGATGCCGACGAGGCGAGTAGGAAGATCGAATTGCAGGTGGGCCGGGATCTGCAATTCATCAGGATCAATGGCACGGTCGTCGGTTCGCTGGCGGGCCTGGTGATCTACACCATCTCGCAGCTGCTGTTCCACTGACTCCGGGTGTTCGCCCGGCGGCTGCTAACTGTAGTGCTTGCAAGAGCTAGCACCCTGACCTAGTATTGACCGTACAACGCCAGAAGGTGAGTGATGGCAGACCAGCCCGAGAACCGAGTGGTACACGCTGCTCAAGATATCGGAGGGTTCATCAGGTCCCAGCGCGAAGCAGCGCAGGTGTCCCTGCGTCAACTTGCCGCCCTGGCGGGGGTGAGTAATCCGTACCTGAGTCAGATCGAACGCGGATTACGTAACCCCTCCGCCGAAGTACTCGCGCAGATCGCGAAGGCGCTGCGGGTTTCTTCGGAGGTGTTGTATGTGCGGGCCGGATATTTGGAACAGCGCCCGCACAGCCCGGTCCGGGACGCCCTGCTGGCGGACACTTCGGTGACCGAACGGCAGAAACAGGTGTTGCTGGAAATCTATGAGTCGTTTCGCCGGGAAAACGGGGAAGAAACCGGCTCAGGGGGGAACGAACGGGACAGCGACGTTTCGTTCACGACAATTGACACTCCGCCACACCAGGAGAGCGAAGACTGATGACCGAGAAGACCGCTACCGTGACCAAGCCGCTGTTCGCCACCGTCGGCGCCGGTGATGCCATCTACACCGCCGTGAACGAGGTGGTCGCCGACGTCCGTGAGCGCGTCGCCACCACCGATGCCAAGGCCCGTGTCGAAGAGGCCCGCGAGCGTATCGCCAACGTGCCCGCCGACGTGCAGGCCCAGTTCGACAGCATCCGTGAGCGCCTCGCCGGTCTGCCCTCGGAGCTGCCGGAGGACCTCGCCGAGCTGCGTGAGAAGTTCACCCCGGAGGAGCTGCGCAAGCTGGCCGAGCAGTACTACCGCCAGGCCCTCGACATCTACGCCGACCTCGCCGTGCGCGGTGAGGAGACCGTCGAGCGGCTGCGTGCCAACGAGGCCGTCGACGAGCAGATCGGTCGCGTGGAGTCGCTGTACAAGGACGCCTCCACCCGCGCCGAGGAAGCCCTGGCCAAGGTCAACGACCTGCTCGGCCGTGGCAAGGAAGAGGCGCAGGCCGCTGCCGCCGAGGCCGCCGCTGTGGTCGAGGCCGAGGTCGTCGCGGTGACCGACGAGCCCGCTCCGGCCAAGGCCCCCGCCGCCAAGAAGGCCCCGGCCAAGAAGGCCCCCGCGAAGAAGGCCGCCCCCAAGAAGGCGTAACTCTTCAGCGCGCGCAGCGGCCCCGCACACCCCTGGTGTGCGGGGCTGCTGTTCGTATGATGGGGGAGTGAATGTGGTGCATGGAGTGACGGGGATGATTTTGCTGGTCCTGTGGCTGGCAGCTTTCGGCGCGACGGTGTTCGCGCTGATCCATGCCGTGCGTCAGCGGCCGGACGCGTTCACCGCTGTGGACAAGATGACCAAGCCGATCTGGCTGGCGATCCTGGCGGGCGCGCTGGTGTTCCTGCTGCTGGGGATCAGCGGGTTCGGCATGCTCACCTCGTTCATCGCCATCATCGCGACCGGTGTGTACCTGGCCGATGTGCGGCCGAAGGTCGACGAGGTGCAGCGCGGGCCGCGCTGGTAGATCGCGCCCGACCCCTCGCGGTCGACCGCTCCCGGTGTTACTGTTTCTATGAGTAACACAAAGGAGTGTGTCGATGCGCGCAATGCTGCCCGCGGCCGTGAACGATCTGGTCGATACCGTGACCACCAGGATCAAGGCCGGACTGGCTGCCCACCGGGCCGATCTGCGGACCCGGACCCACGGCGTGGCGGCCTTCGATCCGCCGACGGTCCCGCACGAGGTGATCCCGGTGGTCACCGCCGACGGCGCCCGGCTGCGCGTGCACGCCTACGGCCCGGTCGACGCACCCGTCATCGTGTTCGCCCACGGCTGGACCTGTTCCATCGAATACTGGAACGCCCAGATCAACGCCTTCGCGGGCGAATACCGCGTGATCGCCTACGACCAGCGCGGCCACGGTGAGAGCACCAACGGCTACGCGCGCCCGAGCACCGACCTGCTCGCCGACGACCTGTGCGACGTGCTCGACGCGGCCCTGCTGCCCGGCCAGCGCGCGGTGCTCGTCGGCCACAGCATGGGCGGAATGACGCTCATCGCGTGGGCCGGTCGCTACCCCGAGCGGGTCGCCGAGCAGGCCGCCGCCGTGCTGCTCACCAACACCGGCGCGCACTCGCTGGTCGAGGTGTCGACCATGGTTCCCGGCCTGAACAAGCCGCTGCGGTTGCTGCGCGGCCGGGCCCTGCCCTCGCCCGACTGGCTCGGCAAGCTCATCCTCGGCACCCCCGTGGTGTTCCCGCCGATCGCGCCCGTGCGCTGGATCTTCGCCCGTCAGGTGATGACTCTCGACACGACCCCGGAGAAGCTGAGCTACGCCCTGTCGGTGGTGCGCGCATGCCCGATGATGACCCGGTCCCGCTACGGCCTGCTGCTGGCCGCGCTGCACCTGGGCGACGCCGCGAGCAACTTCACCGTGCCGACCACCGTGCTCGCCGGTGACCGCGACGACATGACCCCGGCCATCCACGCCGAGCGCCTCGCCGAGCTGTTGAGCAAGGCGGGCACGCTGGCGAAGTTCACGGTGCTACCCACCGGGCACCTGGGCAATGTGGAGCGCTACGACCTGTTCAACCGGGAGTTGCGCGAAGTACTCGCCGCCGTCCGCGAGCCCGCCCGCGCCTACGCCTGAGGGCCTGCGAGGATGAGGGGATGAGTTCTGCCCCTGTGACCTCGGACGACCGTCGGTTCGTGCTGACGCTCGGCTGCCCCGACCGGCCCGGCATCATCGCCAGGATCTCCTCGTTCATCGCCGATTTCGGCGGCTCGATCGTGGAGGCCGGGTACCACTCCGACGGTGACATCGGCTGGTTCTTCACCCGGCAGGCCGTGAAGGCCGCGACGGTGCCGTTCGGCATCGATGAATTGCGCGCCCGGTTCGCCGAGGTGGCGGCGGAGTTCGGTCCCGAGACCGACTGGCAGCTGCACGACACCGGCGCCCGCCGCCGGGTGGTGCTGCTGGTGAGCAAGGACGGGCACTGCCTGCACGATCTGCTCGGCCGCGCGGGGGCGGGTGAGCTGCCCGCGACCATCGAGGCGGTCATCGGCAACCACCCCGACCTGGCCGCGATGACCGAGGCGCACGGGGTGAAGTTCCACCACGTGCCGTTTCCGAAGGATCCGGCGCAGCGTGGTCCGGCGTTCGAGCAGGTCCGTGAACTGGTCGACGTGCACGACCCGCACGCGGTGGTGCTGGCCCGGTTCATGCAGGTGCTGCCCGCCTCGCTGTGTGAGCACTGGGCGGGCCGGGCGATCAACATCCACCACAGCTTCCTGCCGTCGTTCGTCGGCGCCCGCCCCTACCACCAGGCCTACGACCGGGGCGTGAAACTGATCGGGGCGACCTGCCACTACGTCACCGCCGAACTGGACGCGGGCCCGATCATCGAGCAGGACGTGATCCGCGTCGACCACGCCGACGACGTGCCCGACATGGTCCGTCAGGGCCGCGACATCGAACGGGTGGTGCTGGCTCGCGGCCTGCGCTGGCACCTCGAGGGCCGGGTGCTGGTGCACGGGCGGCGCACCGTGGTGTTCGAGTAGACCTACAGGTCGTAGAACGGTGCCGGGTAGCGGAATTCGCCGGTGACCGCCGGGTCGTAGGCCGCGAGCGGCCGGACCTGGAAGTAGTCGGCCCAGTCCGCCTGGTCGGGGACGATGCCCCGGCGCGCGCCCGGCACGAAACCGAAGCGCGAGTAGTAGTCGGGATCGCCGACCAGGCCGACCACGGATTCGTCGAGGGCGTCGGCGGCGCCGAGCGCCGCGTGCACCAGGGCCGAGCCGACACCGGACTTCTGGTGGTCGGGATCGACGCCGAGCGGGCCCAGGGCCAGCACCGGGAACGGGCCGATGCCCGCCCGGGTGAGACAGACGTGCCCGACCACGGTGTCGTAGGCCAGCGCGACCAGCGACAACGTAGGCATCCACGATTCGTCGGCGCGTAGGGCCTCGATCAGCGCGGGTTCCGGCGGTTCGGTGACGGTCGGATCGCCGAGGTAGTGCGGGGCGAAAGCGGCGCGCTGGATCGCGGCGATCGCCGCGGCATCCGCAGGGGTCTCGCGACGAATCAACACGGTCCAAGTGTCCCGGATAGGGGTACGCGTGCGCAATGGAGTTCTGTGCCGATGTGTCAGACTCGCTCCCATGACGTCGCTGACCCGGGCCGACGTGGCCGCCATGATCGATCACACCCTGCTCGCTCCCGAGGCGACCCCCGAGCAGGTGAACGACCTGATCGCCGAGGCCCGCAAACTCGGCGTGTACGCGATCTGCGTTTCACCGTCGATGCTTCCGGTGCGCGCGCCGGGGCTTGTGGTCGCCACCGTCGCGGGATTCCCTTCGGGCAAACATCATTCGCTGGTCAAGGGTGCCGAGGCGCGCCTGGCCGTCGACAGCGGCGCGGCCGAGGTGGACATGGTGATCGACGTGGGCGCGGCGGTGGCCGGTGACTACGCGGCGGTGCTCACCGACATCATCACCGTGCGGGAGGCGGTCGAGGACCGGGCGGTGCTGAAGGTCATCATCGAATCGGCCGCGCTCACCGACGAGGCGATCGTCGGCGCCTGCCGGGCCGCCGAGCAGGCCGGGGCCGATTTCGTGAAGACCTCGACCGGTTTTCACCCCGCCGGTGGCGCGAGTGCGCACGCGGTGCGGCTGATGGCCGACACCGTCGGCGGCAGGCTCGGTGTCAAGGCCAGTGGCGGAATTCGGAGCGCGCAGGACGCGGCGGCGATGATCGAGGCGGGCGCCACCCGGCTCGGGCTGTCGAGATCGGCGGCCGTGCTCGACGGCTTTCCCGACTGATCAGCAGCGCAGCTCGGCGTCGCCGCGCCCGGAGCTCTCCAGGACGGTTCGCCCGCCCGAAAGGTGGACGACCACACCGTCATCGGTGACGTCGACCTTCTCGGCGCGCAGCCCCAGCGGGTAGCTCTGCAGGCTCTGGGTGAACGTCTCGACGATGCCCTGCACCAGATCGGTCGGCAGGCCGATGCCGAGCAACTGCGCGGACGTGGTCTCCACCTCGACATTGCCGTCGCGGACCATCGGCCGCACCTGCAGTTGCGCCAGGCCACCGAGCACGTCGAGGGTGAGCGTGTCGGTGCTCGCCGAGGAGCTCACCCCGCTCACCATCGTGCCGAGAGTCTGACGGATGCCGTCGTTGTTCCAGGTCACCTCGGCCTCCGAGCCGCCGACGGTCGCGCCGCCGCGCCCACGATCGGTGAGTTCGATGTCCTCGAACTTCGCGTGCACCACCATGCCGACGGCCGGACCGAACTTGTTGTCCTCGCTGTCGATGCGCACCGACCCGACCTTGCCGTCGAGGTAGGTGATGAGCATCGGTTTCGGGCCGAAGCTCACGTCGATGCTCGAGCCCATCTCCTGCTCGAACTGGCTGCTGATGCAGCGTGAGATCTGGTGGCGGGCATAGGCTTCGGTCGCCGCGATGGTGCCGACCAGTAGCACGGCGACCACGGCCAACGCGATCACCAGCGTGCGCCGACGGACCTTCGGGCGTTGGGGTGTCTGGGTGCTCATGGCACTGAATTCTTCCCGATTTTTCTGTGTCCGCTCTGAGGAGGTCATGAAAGCCGTCACAGCAATCTGTGACCTGGACCACTGCGCGCGGCGTAGCATGGCTGAATGGCTGGCGAGGCAGCGCGCCGGATGGCGGGGACCACCGAACATCGCTGGCGGGTGCTGCGGCGGCTCGCCGGACGGCACGCGGGGTTCTTCACCACCAGGCAGGTGCTGCGCACCGGCTGTGAGCAGCGGGTGCGGGCGGCGCTGGCCGACGGATCGGTGACCAGGTCGGGGGTCGGGATGCTGCGGTTGGCGCAGTGGCGGCCGGGTCCACTCGACGAATACGCGATGTGGGCGGCCTGGTTCGACGGCGCCGCGGTGGTGTCGTATCAGAGCGCGGCCGAACTGCACGGGCTCGGACGGTTGCGGCCACGGTTCCTGCACCTGTCGGTGTCGGCGGGGCGGCCACCGGTGACACCACGACTGGTGCTCACTCGCCGCAAGCTCGCCGGGGCGGCGACGGAATCGGCGGGCTCGTTCCTGGTGACCACTCCGGCGCGGACGGTGCTCGATCTGGCCGAAACCGAGATCGCGCAGTCGGCGCTCGACGAGGTGGTGGCCGATGCCATCGCCATCCACCGGTGTGCTGTCGACGAAATCCGTTGGGGTGGGGAGCAGTTGGCTCCGCGCGCGGCCGGACGGATGCGGCGGGCGTTGCTCGCGCACTGACTTTCCGGCCGAGTGGGCTCGCGGTGGCATCGCGCGATCCGGCCGGTGCGCGTGTTCGCCGACGTTACTGGTCTGCGGGCCACCCGTTCGGGGCGACGACATCCCACGGCACCGACAGCACGCAATCACGCATCCGTCGGTTGTAGGCGCGCACCGGGAACCCGTTGGCACGCAACAACTCCGCCGTACCCCGCCAGCGGATACGCGGGCCGAAGGGTGCCAGTGCGGCGTTGCGCTCCCAGGCCTGATCGGCGGCGGCGAGCAGGGCGTGCACCTTCTCGCCGCGAATATTGCGGTGGATCAACACCTTCGGCAGCCGCTCGGCGACATCGGACGGGCGCTCGACGGTGAACGGGTCCCACGCGAGGGTGAGCGAGAGCGGGCGGTGCCGGTCGAGCAGCACCCAGGCACTGCGGCGGCCCAGTTCGTCGCAGGTGCCGTCGACGAGCAGACCCTCGGGCGCCAGATTCGACTGGATCCGCGCCCACGCGCCCGGGACCGCGTCCTCCGGGTACTGGCGCAGCACATTGAAGGCGCGGACCAGAACCGGGCGCAGACCGGCCAGTTCGAAACCGCCGCGGGCGAAACGCACGCCCTCGCGGGGTGGCAGCACGCGGGCCGGGTCGATCTCGAGGCCGACCACGCGCAGGTCCTGGCGCACGGTGCGCAGCCGCGCGGCCAGTTCGATCGTGGTCCAGCCCGCCGCGCCGTAACCGAGGTCGACCACGAGCGGGTCGGCGGCCTCGCCCAGGCGGGTGCGCACCAGGTCGTCGTTGACCAGCCAACGATCGCAGCGGCGCAACCGGTTGACGCCGGTGGTGCCGCGCGTGATGGTGCCGACCGGCACCGTCCTCCTCGTGCCGGTCATCGGACGAGGATCAGACCGGGTTCTTGGCGGCCGTCTCCAGCCAGCGCAGCGTTTCCTCCTGCTCGGCGCGGAACAGGTCGACCAGGTTCACCAGCATCAGTTGTTCCAAACGCGGGCCGACCATGGGGATGAACACCTTGGCGACGGGGGAGAAGCGCATGGTGGCGCCGGTCTCGGTGGGGAACAGGCGGATGGTGCCGTTGAGACTGCCGGGACCGGCCGGGATCGAAGCGGAGAACTTGCCCTCGGTCTCGTCGTGGTCGAACGGACCCCAGCTCTCCTTGCGAGTGATGACCATGTCCTTGCGCATCACCGTCTGCGCGATCTCCGGGAGCATCTCCCTGGGCAGCGTGTGCGCGAGCACCACGTCGATGCCGTCGTCGCTCACCTCGTGGCTGATCACCTCGTTGTGCGGCGCGTACTTGCGCATCTCCGCCACGCGCGCTTCCCAGTAGTCCCTGCTCCGCAGGGCCGCGTACAGCTCTTCAGTGGTGTGCAGCGGGTAACGGGCGGAGTAGTCCAGTCGACGTGCCATGTCCTGACACGTTACCGGGGCACTCCCGAGGAGCGCCCCGGACCGGTGTCACTTGGTGGCGAGCCACTGTTCGGTGAAGGTGGCCTCGTTGCTCAGCAGTTCGGTGAGGCGTTCGGCGATGGCGGCTTCGATCTTGCCGCCGAAGAGGGGGATCTTCACCTCGATGGTGCCGGTGACGGTGCCTTCGCAACCGGTGCCCGTCGAGGTCAACGTGACGGTGCCTCGGACGGTGGCGGGGGCGCCGTCGACGTGGGCCTCGAAGCTGCCCGTGGTTCCGGTGTACTGCTCGGTACGCGGGATCACCAGGTCGCCGGGGCGCACGGCGGTGATGGCGGGCGGGAGCTGGTCGGCGGGGATGGACTGCACCAGCTGGACGCGGACCTGATCGCCGTCGACGGTCAGCGAGTCGAGGCGGGCACCGGGGCCGCCGACCTCGGCGATGCGGGCCTTCCAGTACTGCTCATCGGAGTACGCGGCGCGCACCGCGTCGATGGAATGCGTATAACCGGCCGTGAACGCCAGAGGTGTAGCCATGTGCGACACGGTACCGTCTTCTGACGTGCGAACAACACGGGTGGTGTCCCCCGAACAGCTGCGTGACCTGCTGGCCGAGACCGGTGCGCTGGTGCGCCCCGCGGTGCCGCTCGCGGAACTGACGACATTGCGCGTGGGCGGGCCCGCCCTGGTCGCCGAATGCGACAGCACCGAGGCGCTCGTCGCGACCGTGCGGGCATTGGACGCCGCCGGGATCGCGCTGCTGCTGGTGGCGGGTGGGTCGAACCTGCTCATCGACGACGCCGGGTTCGACGGTGTGGTGGTGCGGGTGCGCAACACCGGCGTCGAGTTCGGCACCGACTCGGTGCTCGCGGAGGCGGGCGCGAACTGGGACGAACTCGTCGCGGCCTCGGTGGGGGCGGGTTTCGGCGGGCTCGAATGCCTGTCGGGGATCCCCGGTTCGGTCGGCGCCACGCCGGTGCAGAACGTCGGCGCCTACGGCGTCGAGGTGGAGTCGTTGCTGCGCCGGGTGCGGCTGCTCGACCGGGCGAGCGGTGCGGTGCGCTGGGCGGACCCGGCCGAACTCGGTTTCGGCTATCGCACCAGCGTGCTCAAGCACAGCGACGTCGCCGTGGTGCTCGCCGTGGAGTTCGCCCTCGATCCCAGCGGTATGAGCGCGCCGTTGCGCTATGGCGAGCTGGCCCGGGTGCTCGGCGCGGGCGAAGGCGAGTCCCGGCCCGCGGCGCGGGTGCGGGACGAGGTCCTGCGGTTGCGCGCGGGCAAAGGCATGGTCCTCGACCCCGCCGACCACGACACCTGGAGCGCGGGCTCGTTCTTCACCAACCCCGTGGTCGGCGACGACCGGCTCGACCAGGTCCTCGCGGCCATCACCGCCCACCTGGGCGAGGTGACCGTGCCGACCTACCCGGCGCCGTCGGGCACCAAGTTCTCCGCGGGCTGGCTCATCGAACGTGCCGGTTTCGCCAAGGGTTTCCCCGGTGAGCAGGCGTCGGCGCGCCTGTCGACCAAACACACCCTCGCGCTGACCAACCGGGGCTCGGCCGGCGCCGCCGACATCGTCGCCCTGGCCCGCACGGTCCGCGACGGAGTGCGTGACCGCTTCGGCATCGTGCTCGAACCGGAACCGGTGACCGTCGGGATCAGTCTGTGACCTGAGCCGGGTCCTTCTTGGCCTGCTCGGTGCTCAGGGCGGCGGCCTGGCTGGCATCGAGGCCCTGCTGCTTGGCCAGCAGGTCGCGGATCTCGATGAGCAGTTCGGTCTCGGTCGGCTCGGCTTCCTTGGTGGTGCCGAACTTGTTCTTCAGCGTCTTCATCGGCAGCATCAGCACGAAGTAGAGCACCGCCGCGACCATCACGAAGTCGATGAGTCCGGTGATGATCGGGCCGACCGCGATGAACGTGGCGGGCTTGTCGGCGACCAGCTGCACGCCGAGGCCGAGCTCATTGGTCGAGCCGAACACCGCGAGCAGCGGGTTGACGACACCCTTGGTGACCGAGGTGACCACCGCGGTGAACGCGGTGCCCATCACCACGGCGACCGCGAGATCGATGACGTTCCCGCGCATCAGGAAGTTCTTGAAACCGTCGAAGACCGACTTGACTTTGCCCATTACAGGGATGCTAATGGCGAGTCATACGCCCAGCGAATTGTCGGAAACAATCGTGGTCAGGCTCACGACCTGCGGTTTCAGTTCGCCGGGCGCCGGGAGAACCGGCCGGGTCCCTCCTGATCGCGCGGCTTCACCACGATCGTGTCGAGGTTGACGTGCGGCGGCCTGCTCGCGGCGAAGGCGACGATCTGCGCGATGTCCTCGGCGTAGAGCGGGTCGATGCCCTCGTACACCTTGGCCGCGCGCTCGGCGTCACCGTCGAAGCGGACCAGCGAGAACTCGGTCTCCACCGCGCCCGGCGCGATCTCGGTGAGCCGCACCGGCTGACCGAGCAGTTCCCCGCGCAGCGTCCGGTGCAGGACACCCTGCGCGTGCTTGGCGGAGGTGTAACCGGCGCCGTTGTCGTAGGTGTGCAGGGCGGCGACCGAGGTGACGGTGACGATCAGGCCGTCGCCGGAGGCGATGAGCTTGGGCAGCAGCGCCTTGGTGACGCGCAGGGTGCCGACGACGTTCGTCTCCCACATCCAGCGCCAGTCGTCGAGGTCGGCCTCGAGCACCGGTGCGAGGCCCTTGGCGCCGCCCGCGTTGTTGACCAGCACGTCGACTCGCTCCACCGCGTCGGTGAACGCGCGCACCGAGTCCTCGGAGGTGACGTCGAGTTCCAGTGCGGTGCCGCCGATGTCCTCGGCGAGCCGCTGCACGCGGTCGAACCGGCGAGCCCCCACGTAGACGTGATAGCCCTGCTTGGCCAGCTCTCGGGCGGTGGCTTCCCCGATGCCCGAGCTGGCTCCGGTGACGACGGCGGTGCGAGTACTCATGGCCACCGATCCTATTCGTCGCCGTTTCGCCGTCGCCACGGCTCCGATCAGGGTGAGTGATACCGGCGTTAGCCTGTCGGCATGGCTATTCGTGATGCTGTCAGCGCCGATGGAACGAGGATCGTCTACCGGGTGACCGGTCCGGAGACGGGCAGGCCGCTGGTGCTGCTGCACGGCTGGGCGGGCAACCTGCGCTGCTGGGGCGCCGCCGCCGACGACCTCGCCCAGCGCTACCGGGTGATCGCGGTGGACCTGCGCGGCCACGGCTACTCCGACGATCCCGGCGTGTACGACGACCCGAAGGCCTGGGCCGCCGACGTGGCGGCCGTGCTGGCCGCCGAGGGCATCGACGCCGGTGCCGTGCTGCTCGGTTGGTCCTACGGCGGCATCGTGGCCACCGACTATCTCGCCACCTACGGCACCGGCGCGGTCGCCGCCGCGATCTACACCGGCTCGCTCGCCCACATCGGCCCCGGCGTGCCTGGCGCGGCGACCGGACCCGCGATGGACAAGGCGATTCCCGGCGTCTTCGAGGAGTCGGCCGGTCGGGCGGTGCGCGCGTTCGCGGTGTTCGGCAACGCGAACACCGGGCCGGGAGAGGACAAGGGTGTCGACGCGCAGCGGTTGTTCGGCGGCAGCCTCGCCACCGCGCCCTCGGTGCGCAAGGCACTGTTCTACCGCACCATCGACAACACCGAAACCCTTCGTGGCCTGGACATTCCGGTGTTGGTGCTGCACGGGACCGCCGATCCGGTCGTGCCCGCCGACAACGGGCGCTACATCGTCGACAACGTGCCCGGCGCGCGCGGATCGTTCTGGGAGGGTGCCCAGCACGGACTGTTCATCGAGGACCGGGCGCGGTTCGTCGCCGAGCTGAGCGAGTTCGTCGACGCCCTGGACTGAATTCCCCGAAGCCGTCATGGGGGATTGCCCGGCTGTGCCCGAAACCAATCCGACGGGTCTATTTTTAGGCTGTAATAAGATTGCTTCCGGTGCGGCTGGTGTCCGCTGAATACCCCGTGATCCGACTCCTGTTCCCGCAGCTAGAGCGCTGGTCGTCAAGGCGGATTGCACGGGCGTGATAAGCCCGTGATCGAGATCGTTCCGGTAGCGAACTATCCGCACAGATTCACGGAAAATCTTCTGGGGATCGTCACAATGATTTTCCGAAAGCGTGTGTAGCGTTCGGATATGTCGTTGAATCACGAATCAGGAACAGGATTCGGCGATCGGAGTTCGATGATGTCTTGTCGGGCGTTGGGGGTTCGGATCGTCATCGCGGCGCTGGCCGCGATGCTCGCCACGGGAACGGCGGCGGGCCAGGGGATTTCCGAGCCGATCGAGCGGGCGCGGATCGATGATCGACGTGTGGAAGCCGACGCGACCATCGATATCGGCGTGTATTCGCCCGCCATGGACAGCGTCAACCGGGTGCGGGTGCTGCGTGCCGCCGACCCGTCGAAACCGGCGCCCACGTTGTACCTGCTCAACGGTGTCGGCGGCGGGGCCGACGGCAACTGGCTCGATCGCACCGATGTGGTGTCGTTCTTCCGCGACAAACAGGTGAACGTGGTGATCCCGTTCGGCGGCGCGGGCAGTTACTTCGCCGACTGGCGCCGCGACGACCCGGTGCTGGGCAAACAGCGCTGGACCACCTTCCTCACCAAGGAACTGCCGCCGCTCGTCGACGCCGAATTCGGCGGCACCGGTGCCAACGCGATCGCCGGACTGTCGATGGCGGGCACCTCGGTGTTCCAGCTCGCCCTCGCCGAACCCGGCCTCTACCGGGCGATCGGCTCCTACAGCGGGTGCGTGCGCACCAGCGACCTGCGCGGACAGGCGATCGTGCGCACCGTCGTCGGCAGCCGGATGGGGAACGCGGCGAACATGTGGGGTCCGCCGACCGACCCCGCCTGGTCGGCCCACGATCCGTACCTGCACGCCGAATCGCTGCGCGGCACCGAGGTCTACATCTCCTCCGGCACCGGTCTGCCCGGCCCGTACGACAACCCGGCCGTCCAACCCGACCCCATCCAGCTCGCCTATCAGCTGGCCTTCGGCGCCACCCTCGAAGCCGTCACCAACCAGTGCACCCGGCAACTGCGCGACCGGTTCCTGTCGCTCGGCATCCCGGCCACCATCAACCTGCGCCCGACCGGCACCCACTCGTGGGGCTACTGGCAGGAGGATCTGCACACCTCGTGGCCGCAGTTCGAGTCGGCGCTCAACCGTTGAGCACCGGCCGAACGCGACGTCCGAAAATCGCTGGCGGGCGCTGCCTGGATCGGGCAGGCTCGATGTCGATCGGTGCGTGAACTCGCTCACCGCACGGCTGTGATGGCCGTCACCGATCCCGGTAGGGATGTTATCGGCGGCGTCGCGGCGTGCACACTGGAAGGTGTGAGTCAGCGACGCCTTGAACTTCAGCCCCGCCGTATCGCGGTGCTGTCGGTGCATACCTCCCCGCTGGCCCAACCCGGCACCGGCGACGCCGGGGGGATGAACGTCTACGTGTGGCAGACCGCGCTCGAGCTGGCCGCCCGGGGCACCGAGGTGGAGATCTTCACCCGGGCCACCTCCTCGGACCTGCCGCCGGTCGTCGAGGCCGCGCCAGGGGTGCTGGTGCGCCACGTCGTCGCCGGACCGTTCGAAGGGCTCGACAAACACGAACTGCCCACCCAGCTGTGCCCGTTCACCGCCGAGGTGCTGCGGCAGGAGGCCCGCCATCTGCCCGGCCACTACGACCTCGTGCACTCGCACTACTGGCTGTCCGGTCAGGTCGGCTGGCTCGCCCGCGACCGCTGGCGGGTACCGCTGGTGCACACCGCGCACACGCTGGCCGCGGTGAAGAACCTGGCGCTCGCCGAGGGCGACACCCCCGAACCCGAAACCCGGGTGATCGGGGAGAAGCAGGTGATCGCCGAGTCCGACCGGCTGGTCGCCAACACCGCCGACGAGGCCGGTCAGCTGGTCGACCTCTACGGCGCCGCCCGCGACCGCATCGACGTGGTCCCACCGGGCGCCGACCTCGGCCGCTACCGCCCCGGTGACGAACTCGCCGCCCGCGCCGAGCTCGGGTTGCGCGCCGACGAGCAGGTCGTCGCGTTCGTCGGCCGGATCCAGCCGCTCAAGGCCCCCGATGTGCTGGTCCGCGCGGCCGCCGAGCTGCTGGCCCGCGACCCGCGCCGCGCGCTGCGCGTGCTGATCGTCGGTGGACCGTCCGGCACCGGCCTGGCCCGCCCCGACGCCCTGATCGAACTGGCCGCCGACCTCGGCATCGCCGAGCAGGTCACCTTCCTGCCGCCGCAGCCCGCCGACCGCCTCGTGCAGGTGTACCGCGCGGCCGACGTAGTCGCCGTCCCCAGCTACAACGAGTCCTTCGGCCTGGTCGCCATCGAGGCGCAGGCCAGCGGCACCCCCGTGCTCGCCGCCGACGTCGGCGGACTGGGAACCGCTGTGCGACACCGTGAATCGGGCCTGCTGGTGCCGAGTCACCGCACCGACGACTGGGCCGACGCCCTGGCCGCCCTGCTCGACGACCCCGACCGCTTGCGCAGCATGGGCGCCACGGCGGTCGCGCACGCGAGCCGGTTCTCCTGGGCGCACACCGCCGAAGGGCTGCTCGACAGTTACGCCGCCGCGATCGCGGGTATGCGCGCCGAACGCAACCCGATCGCTCTGCGCGCGGGCGAGACGAATCAGGCCAGATCGCGGGCGCTGTGGCGGCGCCGGACAGGAGTACTCAGGTGAGCGCCGTATCGCAGGTGATCGACGAGACACTGCGCGACCGGGAGATCGAATACACCCGCCACGGTGACGACACGTTCATCGTGGTGCTGCCCGGCGAACGCAAGCTCAAGACCACGGTGATGCTCACCGTCGGCAAGCACGGCGTGCGGATCGAGTCCTTCGTCTGCCGCAAACCCGACGAGAACTTCGAAGGCGTCTACAAGTACCTGCTGCGCCGCAACCGTCGCCTCTACGGTGTGGCCTACACCCTCGACAACGTCGGCGACATCTATCTGGTCGGTCGTATGTCGAGCGAATCGGTGACGCCCGACGAACTCGACCGCGTGTTCGGTCAGATCCTCGAGGCCGTCGACACCGACTTCAACATGCTGTTGGAGCTCGGTTTCGCGGAATCCATTCGTAAGGAATGGAAGTGGCGCGTCTCGCGCGGAGAGTCGCTGAAGAACCTGCGCGCCTTCGAACATCTCATCGACGAGGCCGACAAGGTATGAAAAACGCGGGTGCCGTTGTGCGGCACCCGCGTTCGGGTCCTTCTCAGCAGGTGGTCGGCACCGGTTCGTCACGGAAGCGGGACTCCACGTAATTCCACGCGTCGACGAATCCGGCCACCGCCGCCGTCATGTGTTCGGCGATGTCGTAGGTCGCCAGCTTCACCGGTGCGCCCGCACCGCACCAGTGCGACACGGTCTCGGCGACCGGGCCGTACGGGGTGAGGGTGTCGTAGCGGCCCTGCCAGATGTAGGTCGGCGCGGCCGGGGCACCCTCGTAGTGCACGATGCTGTTCTCGCGCAGCACACCACGCGCCACCTGGCTCGACAGCAGTTCCTTCGACGCGGCCATCTGCTCGGCGTTGCGGAAGATGCCGTGGAACAGCAGGAAGCGACGGCAGGCGTCCTTGGTGAACTCACGGAACCACAGGCCGGTCTCGTTGAGCTGATCCGACACCGGCACCCGGTCCGGGTACTCGCGTTCGATACCCATGGCGGCCGCGAAGGCCAGGCCGAAACCGGGGTGCGGTGCGAAACCGAGGGCGTCGGCCATCAGTTCGAGGTCGCTGGGGATGCCACCGGCGACCACCGCGGCCAGCTTCAGCTCGGGGGCGTACTCCGGCTGCAACGCACCGGCCCACGCGGTGGCCATGCCGCCGCCCGAGTACCCGGCCAGCGCCACCGGCGAACCGCCGAGGCCGAGCTCGGTGACCTTCTGCACCGCCCGCACGCTGTCGAGGGTGACCATGCCGCTCATCCGCGCCGCACCGTAGGCGACGGTCGGGCCGAGGTAGTCGGGCACCGACACCGCCCAGCCGCGGCCGATCGGCAGCATCGCGCCGGGCGCGTCCTGCAGCTCACCGTTGAACAGCGACTTCGACGGGTTGCACCGGGTACCGATGGAATTGATCAGCGCCTGGTAGGAAACCAGCGGCGGGCTCTGCACGCCGATCGGCATGAAGACGGTGGTCACGCCCATGATCGCGTCGCCCGCCGAGTTGGTGGAACGGAACGCGACCTGCCAGCCTTCCGTGCCCGGGTAGAGCATCGTGTCGATGCGGCGCGTGCGGACCACGTCACCCGGGGCCGACGCGGCGATGTCGGCCGGTGCGGTGAAGAACGGGTCGGGATCGGGCGTCGGGTACAGCGGGTTGGCACCCGCGGGAGCGGCGAGGAAGCTTACCGAGAGCAGGCTCAACACCAGAACTACTAATTTCGACACAACTTTCCTTCATCATCGGTAACGCAGCCCAACGGAATGACCCGACCCGGGACGAAGTATCCAACGAAAACCGGCGGTGTGGAGCAACCACTAGTCAAAGTGTCCACCGCCACATTTTTGTGAGCGTTCACATCGGCGGATGGGTCGTGGCTGCTCAACCGGGCGCGCACGGACAGACAGGAGTAGGCGATGGTTGTCCTCGCACTCGACATCGGAGCCACGAAATTCGCTGTAGGAGTGGTCGATCCGGACTACACCGTGCACTCGGTGCGGCGCGCGCCGGTGGCCGTGGACGACCCGTGGGCGGTGTGTCGTGAGTTACTGCTCGCTGTGGCGGGCGACAACGCGGTGCGCGCGGTCGGCATCGGGTCGGCCGGGCCGGTCGACGTGCCCGCCGGGGTGACCCGGCCGCTGAACTTCCCCCAGTGGCGCGCCGGGTTCCCCATCGTCGACCGGGTGCGCGCGCTGTTCCCCGGGACGGCCGTGCGGTTCGCGATCGACGGCGCGTGTCTCGTGCTCGCCGAACACCGGGTCGGCGGGTTGCGTGGGCTCGACAACGGACTGGCGTTGACGGTGTCGTCCGGGGTCGGCGGCGGTGTGCTCGCCGACGGACGGGTGCTGCGCGGGCGCACCGGCAACGCGGGTCACCTCGGTCACATCATCGTGCCCGGCGATGAAACACCCTGTGCCTGCGGTGGATTCGGATGCGTGGAGGCGGTGGCGAGCGGAATGTCGAGCGTGCGCTGGGCGCGTGCGCAGGGCTGGGCGGGTGCGACGGGGATCGAACTCGCGCGGTCCGCGCACGACGGCGAACCCGTCGCCGTCGCCGCGCTGGCCCGGGCCGGGACAGCGCTCGGCCGGGCCGTCTGTTCCGCGGCGGCCCTGCTCGACGTGGACCGCGTGGTGGTCGGCGGCGGCTTCGCCGAGTCCGGGGAACCGCTGTGGGGGCCGTTGCGCGACGCTGTCGACCGGCACGCGCGCCTCGAATTCATCCACTCACTGACGGTTTCACCGTCGGCGCTGCCCGAGGGGGCCACCTTGGTCGGCGCGGGCGTGCTCGCCATCGACGAGGTGGCAGAATACCGCCCATGACCTACACCCTCGTGCTGCTGCGCCACGGCGAGAGCGAATGGAATGCCCTCAACTTGTTCACCGGCTGGGTGGATGTGCACCTGACCGACAAGGGCATCGCCGAGGGCAAGCGGGCAGGCGAGCTGCTCGCCGAGCACGACGTGCTGCCCGACATCGTCTACACCTCGCTGCTGCGCCGCGCGATCAGCACCGCCAACAACGCGCTCGACGCCGCCGACCGCCTCTGGATCCCGGTGATCCGCGACTGGCGCCTCAACGAGCGCCACTACGGCGACCTGCAGGGCAAGAACAAGGAGCAGGTCCGCGAACAGTACGGCCAGGACCAGTTCATGCTGTGGCGGCGCAGCTACGACACCCCGCCCCCGCCCATCGCTGACGACAACGAGTACAGCCAGGAAGGCGACCCCCGTTACGCGGGCATCGAGGTCCCCAAGACCGAGTGCCTCAAAGATGTGGTCGCCCGCATGATCCCGTACTGGGAGAACACCATCTCCAAGGAACTGCGCACCGGCAAAACGGTCCTGGTGGCAGCCCACGGCAACTCCCTGCGCGCCCTGGTGAAGCACCTCGACGGCATCTCCGACGAGGACATCTCCGGCCTCAACATCCCCACCGGCATCCCCCTGCGCTACGAACTCGACGAGAACCTGCGCCCGATCAAGCCCGCCGAATACCTGGACCCCGAAGCCGCCGCCGCGGGCGCGGCCGCCGTGGCCAACCAGGGCGGGAAGTAGTCGTTCGACGACGTCGGCCCCGCATCGCGCGTTCGATGCGGGGCCGAGTTGTTTCGTCCGATGTCACACTCCGGGACGCTGTGTCGTCGGTTCGGTAGATACCGCGAGAAGCGCGGTCGCCGAAGGAGAGTGCCATGTCCACCGCCTACGTCATCGTCACCGTCGTCGCCGCGCTCTGGGTGGGGTTCTCGGCGTTCTCGCTGCTTCGTCGGGCGGCTTTCGTCGTCGATCCGCTCATTGATTACGGGGTGCCGGAGAGCTGGTGGACGCCGTTGGGTGTCGCCAAAGGGGCTGGGGCGGTGGGGTTGCTGGTCGGGCTGTGGGCGCCGGTGGTCGGAGTGGCCGCGGCGGTAGGGCTGATTCTCTATTTCACCGGGGCGGTGGTGACGGTGTTGCGGGCCCGCTCGTACAAGACCGTCGCGTTTCCGGTGCTGTACCTGGCTCCGGTCGCGGTGGCGCTCGGATTGGGGCTTGCCGCCTAGGAATTCGCACGGGCGTCGGCGCCCGAGCGGCACCGGCCCCGCCGACGCTGGAGATTTCGACAGGCACCTCCGGGTGCCTCACGGTGCTGCCACATTCGACAGGCGACCGAACCGGCCCGCTTCGCTCCCTATGGTGATTTCGAGGCCGACTGTCCGGCCGGACTCGGCGTCGATCTGTTCGGCAACAGGTGGTTGCCGGTGGTCGTGTACATGCTCAGGGATGGTCCGCAACGTCACAGCGAACTTCTCGCGGGCATCGGCGGCATCAGCCAGAAGATGCTGACGCAGACACTGCGGCGGATGGAACGGATGACGCTCGTACGCAGGCGTCGGTACGCTGAAGCGCCGCCACGCGTCGAATACGAACTCACCGGATCCGGCCGCGATCTGCTCGTCCCGATTCATGCGCTCGGTGCATGGGTCGAGGTGCACGGGGCCGAGGTGAACGCCGCGCCGCACGGCGAAACCGAGCCCTGACACGCCCGGCGGCCCACCGGGTGCCCGCTGGGTGAACGGGGGACGAACACCACCCCAAGGGCCCGTGACCTGCGCGAAACTTCACCCCACCCGGCGCCGGGAAGTCGGTGTGCACTCGTACGATCAATATCGTGAGCGTTCCGCAGGCCGTGCTGTTGGCAGTCCTCGCGGCTGTCGTCGGACTGGCAGTCGGGGGCCTGCTGATCCCCTACGTCAATGCCAGGCAGGCGGCGCGGACCCAGGAGGACACCGGGCTCACCATGTCGCAGGTGCTCGACCTCATCGTCCTCGCCTCCGAGAGCGGCATCGCCGTGGTCGACGAATACCGCGACGTGGTGCTGGTGAACCCACGCGCCGAGGAACTCGGCCTGGTCCGCAACCGGCTGCTCGACGAACGGGCCTGGTCGGCGGTCGAGAAAGTCCTCGCCACCGGCGAATCCGCCGAGTTCGACCTCACCGCGAAGAACCCGTCGCCCGGTCGCGGCCGCATCGCGGTGCGCGGGATCGCCCGCAAACTCTCCCGCGAGGAGACCAGCTTCGTCGTGCTGTTCGCCGACGACGACTCCGAGCAGGCCCGCATGGAGGCGACCAGGCGCGATTTCGTCGCCAACGTCAGCCACGAACTCAAGACGCCGGTCGGCGCGATGAGCCTGCTCGCCGAGGCCATGCTCGAATCCGCCGACGATCCCGACGCGGTGCGCCACTTCGGCTCCCGGGTGCTCGCCGAGTCCCGGCGCCTCGGGAAGATGGTGACCGAGCTGATCGCGCTGTCGCGGTTGCAGGGTGCGGAGAAGTTGCCCGACCTGGCCGTCGTCGACGTCGACACGGTGGTGCAGCAGGCGGTCGACCGCTCGCGCACCGCCGCCGAAGCCGCGGGCATCACCGTGAGCACCGACCGGCCGAGCGGGCTGGAAGTGCTCGGCGACGAAACGCTGCTGGTGACCGCGCTGTCGAACCTGGTGGAGAACGCCATCGCGTACTCGCCGCAGGGTTCGCACGTGTCGGTGAGCCGCTCGTTGCGCGGCGATCACGTCGCGATGGCCGTCACCGACCGCGGCATCGGCATCGCGAAAGAAGACCAGGAACGGGTGTTCGAGCGGTTCTTCCGCTCCGACAAGGCTCGCTCCCGCTCGACCGGCGGTACCGGGCTCGGCCTGGCCATCGTCAAACACGTGGCGGCCAACCACAACGGTGAGATCACCTTGTGGAGCAAACTTGGCACCGGCTCGACGTTCACCCTGCGCATCCCCGCCCATCTGGAAACCGATGGGGACGAGGATGCCGGGCAGACGCCCGAGCCCGCCACGAGAGAAACCATCGTCCAGCGCAATCCCGCTGGACGAACGAACGGTGTGGAGGCACGCAGATGACGAGTGTGTTGATCGTCGAAGACGAGGAGTCGCTGGCCGATCCGCTGGCGTTCCTGCTGCGCAAGGAAGGCTTCGACGTCACCATCGCCGGTGACGGGCCCGCCGCGCTGGCCGAATTCGACCGCTCCGGCGCCGATATCGTCCTGCTCGACCTCATGCTGCCCGGCATGAGCGGCACCGACGTGTGCAAGCAGCTGCGCACCCGCAGCGGCGTGCCTGTCATCATGGTGACCGCGCGCGACAGTGAGATCGACAAGGTCGTCGGGCTCGAACTCGGCGCCGACGACTACGTCACCAAGCCGTACTCCGCGCGCGAGCTCATCGCCCGCATCCGCGCGGTGCTGCGTCGCGGGGCCGGGGACGAGCTCGATTCCGGCAGCGAGAACGGTGTCCTCGAGGCCGGGCCGGTCCGAATGGATGTGGATCGCCACACGGTGCACGTCAACGGCGGACAGGTCACCCTCCCGCTCAAGGAGTTCGACCTGCTCGAGTACCTGCTGCGCAACTCGGGCCGCGTGCTGACCCGTGGTCAGCTGATCGACCGAGTCTGGGGCGCGGACTACGTAGGCGACACCAAGACCCTCGACGTGCACGTCAAGCGTCTGCGCTCGAAGATCGAGGCCGACCCGGCGAAGCCGGAACACCTGGTAACCGTGCGTGGCTTGGGCTACAAGCTCGAGGCCTAACCCCACCCCGAAACCCAGCCCGCCACAACCGCACTCCCAGCCCCACCCGACCGGCCCTCCATGACCGCGCTCGGGTGGTGCTGTTGGGGCAGCGAGTGGAGTACGTTGCGGACCTGAGCGATGCCGCCCGAATAGCATTCCCGGCAGTCCGCCGTGACCACGCTCGAGTGGTGCTGTGGTGCGGGGAGTGGAGTACGTTGCGGACCTGAGTGACGCCCGCCCTGAACAGGATTCCCACCAGTCCGCCATGACAGCATT
>NZ_BDBE01000019.1 GCF_001612825.1 Nocardia caishijiensis NBRC 108228
GGCGGACTCGAGTGATGCCGTGTGGCTGGGAGTGCGGTAGGTGGCGGACTCGAGTGGCGCCGTGCAGCCGAGAATGCGGTCAGCAACGTCCTCCACCGATCACAACCGCACGGCAATCATCGTGCTAAATAGCACTCCACACAACGCCGAGCGGAGTATCAATCTTCTTCAACGGCACCCAGCCGTAGGCGTCTTCCTGCATGCAGTCATAGATCTCCACATCGACACCATTCCCCCGGCACGCGATCGTCGTGGACGTCCCCTGCGTACTGGCGATGATGTACTTGCCGTTCTTAGTTGCGTCGATGGCCGCAGGATCGGTGTAGCTCACGAAGCTCGAGGTGAAGTCGGCGTACTTCGCCGGGTCCCCGTTGGGCTCGGCGTGGGCGAGCCCGGTCATGGTCATGGTGGCGCCGATCGTCAGCGTCGCCAGGTAGAGCGCTTTCTTGGACATGGGCAGCGATCCAACCCCACCTCGATGACGCGGTGATTGCGCGCAGGTGAACCGGACCCTCGGCTCAGGCGGGATGCTCACCGTGGATGCGTTCGGCTTCGACCGTCGCGGGGTGCACCGCGATCAGGCCGAGGCCCTCGCGGCGGCGGCACAGCTTGGCCAACTCCTCGTACGCGGGGGCGCCCAGGAGTTCACGCAGTTCGGGGGCGTAGGACTGCCAGACCGGCCGCGCCCCGACGTGCGCGTCGGGGGAGCCGGTGCAGTACCAGTCGAGATCGAGGCCACCGGGACCCCAGCCGCGCCGGTCGTACTCGGTGACAACCGTGCGCAGGATCTGCTCGCCGTCGGGCCGTTCCACCCAGTCCTGGGTGCGCCGGATCGGGAGTTGCCAGCACACGTCCGGCTTCACCTCGAGTGGTTCGATGCCTTTGCGCACGGCCATGATGTGCAGCGCGCAGCCGGGCCCCGCCGCGAAGCCGGGGCGGTTGAGGAAGATGCAGGCCCCGTCGAAGCGGCGGGTTCGCAGGGCTGGTTCGTCCTCGAGTTCGTCGAGTTCGAGGTAACCCTTCTTGACGACTTTGCCCTTCTCGGTGGCCTCACCCATCAGCTGCCAGTCCTGGGGCGTGAGCAGCTTCACAGCGCTCGCGAGCCGCTTGCGATCGTCCTTGTCGGCGAGGAAGGCGCCGTGTGAGCAGCAGCCGTCGTCGGGGCGTTCGGCGATGATCCCCTGGCAGGCCGGGGTGCCGAACACGCACGACCAGCGCGACAGCAGCCACGTGAGGTCGGCGACGATCTGGTGCTCGTCGTTTGCTGGGTCGGTGAACTCGATCCACTCGCGCGGGAAATCCAGCTCGACTTCCGGGGCCGGATCGATCTTCCGCCCAGGTCGGAGCCCGGTCTGCGCGGTGGGGCCTTCGCCTTCGGTCACAAGTTCTGACGCTAACAGTTCAGTCGCCTGCCCTGTACTCCCGGATCACCAAGTACCGTATTCGGAGTGCGGCTAGGTGTTCTCGATGTCGGAAGCAATACCGTTCACCTGCTGGTGGTGGACGCGCATCGTGGTGGACACCCGATGCCCATGAGCTCGTCGAAGGCGGCCCTGCGCCTGTCGGAGAACATGGACGGCGACGGGCGGATCACCGAGGCGGGTGAGGCGCGGCTCATCACCACGATCACCGAATTCGCCGATCTCGCTCGCAAGGCCAAGTGTGTGGAGCTGATGCCGTTCGCGACGTCCGCGCTGCGTGAGGCCACCAATTCCGAGGAAGTGCTCACCCGGGTCCGGGCGAGCACGGGGGTCGATCTGCGGGTCCTCTCCGGTGAGGACGAGGCGCGGCTGACGTTCCTCGCGGTGCGGCGCTGGTTCGGCTGGAGCGCCGGACGCATCATGAATCTCGACATCGGCGGCGGTTCGCTCGAGATGTCCAACGGTGGCGACGAAGAACCCGACGTCGCGTTGTCGTTGCAACTCGGCGCGGGCCGCCTGACCAGGGAGTGGCTTGGCGACGACCCGCCGGGCAAGCGCAAGATCGCGGTTCTGCGCGACTGGCTGGAGGCCGAGCTCGTCGCTCCTTCCAAGACCCTGATCGAAGCGGGAAGACCCGACCTGGCCGTCGGCACCTCGAAGACGTTTCGTTCGCTGGCCAGGCTCACCGGAGCGGCACCCTCGGCCGCGGGTCCGCGGGTGCGCCGTACACTGACCAGCTCCGGTCTGCGCCAGCTGATCGCGTTCATCTCCCGGATGACCGCCTCGGATCGCGCGGAACTGGAAGGTGTGAGTTCGGACCGGTCCCAGCAATTGGTGGCCGGGGCTTTGGTCGCGGAGGCGAGTATGCGGGCGTTATCGCTCGACAGCATCGAGATCTGTCCTTGGGCGCTGCGTGAAGGGCTGATCCTGCGCAAACTCGATACCGAACCCAACGGGGGTGGCCCGGTGGCGATGCCGCCGGTGGAACCGGTAGGGAGACAGCATGAGTGGTGAGGATTCCAAACAGCTCTCGGTAGCCGAACTGCTCGCGCGCAACGGTGCGCAGGGCGGGTCGCCGCCGTCCTCCGGTGGCGGCAGGCGGCGCCGCAGCGGTCGCGGGGTGTCGGTCACCGACCTGACCGGCGAGAACGCGGTGATCCGACCCGGCGGCCGCTCGCACGCCGCGCCCACCGAGACCCCGCCCGAGCCACCCGCCTACGAACCGCCAGCGAGCCAGGAGCCCGCGCCCTACCCACCGCCCGGCCCGGCCGAACCGGCGTATTCGCCGCCCTCGGGCCCGATCACCCGCCTCGATCCGACCGCCGACCCGCTCGGCCTGTCGACTCCCCGGTCCGGCTCCGATCCGTTCGGCCCTTTCCGCGCCGAGGCCCGCGACTCCACCCGCCAGAACGGCAGGCTCGGTGTGCCCGGCGGCGCGGCCCAACCTGTCGACCCCGGTATCGCCGAGATGTTCGGTTCGGGCGCGCTGCCCGCGGTCGGTGGTGGGCGTCGCCGTAAGCCCGACGACGAACCCCAGCATCCGGAATCGCCCGCGCCGCCGCCCCCGGTCACCGGTGGCAGGGCCGCGCGTCGTCGTGCCGCCGAGGCCGCCGAGGAAGCCGTCGAACCGCCCGCACCGAGCGGGTACGCGGCCTCCCTGCACGAGTCCGGGATCGACGCGCCGCGCGCGTTCATGGGTCGCCCCGGCCAGACTCCCGGTTTCAACGCGTTCCCGGATCTCGGGTTCGAGGATCATCCGAGCGTCGGTCCGGCGCCGTACGAACCGCCCGCCTACGAACCGCGGGCGTTCGACAACGGATACGCGGCTCCGAACGGTTACCCGCCACCGACGCAGGCCTTCAGCCCCGCCCCCGAGGCGCCCGCCGACCCGAGGCCCTCGCTCGAGCGCAGACGCGACGCGGGCAAGGGCGGTCTGCCGTCGTGGTCGGCGCGCAGGCATCGGCCCGCGCCGGAGCCGGGGCCGGAGAGCGGCGGCCTGCCGACGGCGGCCTGGTCGCCGATCAGCCAGGAACAGCCGCTGCTCGCCGGTGACTCCGTGGCCGCCGATCTGCTGCGTCAGCGTGCCGAGATCGACGCGACCGCCGACGCGCGCACCGAGGTGTACCGCCTCGACGGTGTCGAACCGGCGACCGACGACTACGCCGAATCCGACTACACCGACCGCGACTACGCCGACAACGACTACTCCGACAACGATTACGGCGACTACGACGAGTACGAGGACGACGACTACGAACCCGAGCCGAAACCGAGCCGGGCCAGCAGGCGGGCCGCGACCGCGGCGGCAGCGGCGAAGGTGGCGGGGCGCGCGAAATCCCGTGCGAAGAAACGGGTTTCGTCGTCGCGCGCCCGCACGGGCGCAGGGGGTCTCGCCCGGTTCGCCCCCAAGGGTGCCGTCGACGATCACCGCCGCGAATGGATGATGCTCGGCGCGCAGAGCGTGGGCGCGGCCATCGCCGGCATGTTGCTGTTCAAGGGATTCGAGACGATGTGGGAGACGCTGCCGTGGGTGGCGCTCGCCCTCGCGATGGTGGTGATCCTCGGTCTGGTCGCCCTGGTCCGGGTACTGCGCCGCACCGACGACATCTTCAGCACGGTGATCGCCGTCATCGTCGGCGTCTTCGTGACACTCGGACCGCTAGCCTTCCTCCTCAGTACCAGCTGAATACAGGGAGTGGGCCGTGGGGAACATCGAGATCGGGCTGTCGACGGCGTCGGTCTATCCGGAGAACACCCAGGCGGCGTTCCGCTATGCCGCCGAATTGGGCTACGACGGAATCGAATTGATGGTGTGGGCCGAACCGGCCAGCCAGAGCATCGATACCGTGCAGTCCTATGCCAAGCGCTACGGCGTCCGGGTGCTCGCGGTGCACGCGCCGTGTCTGCTGATCTCCCAACGGGTCTGGGGCGCCGATCCGGTGGCGAAACTGGAACGCAGTGTGCGCACGGCCGAGGCGCTGGGCGCCGACACGGTGGTGGTGCATCCGCCGTTTCGCTGGCAGCGCCGCTACGCCAGGGGTTTCGCCGAGCAGGTCGGTGAGCTCGAGGCGCACCACCCGGTGAAGGTCGCGGTGGAGAACATGTTCCCGATGCGGGCCGACACGCTGTTCCGTGAGGGCGCGGTGCGCAGACTGGAAAAACGCGCGGGACCGGGGCGCGCGCTGAGCGCGTTCAGCCCGTCCTACGACCCGACCGATACTGGATTCGACCACTACACCCTCGACCTCTCGCACACCGCGACGGCGGGCACCGACGCGCTGGAACTGGCCCGGCGGATGGGTGACGGCCTGGTGCACCTGCATCTGGCCGACGGCCGCGGCGCCGCCCACGACGAGCACCTGGTCCCCGGCGACGGCACCCAGCCCTGTGCGCAGCTGTGTGAGCACCTGGTGCACACGGGTTTTCGTGGTCACGCCGTGGCCGAGATCAACACCCAGAACGCACGGACAACGGCCGCTCGGTCGGCGCTGCTGGCGCGCACGCTCGAATTCGGGCGCCGACACCTCACGGGCGCCACACCCGATCCGCAGCCCCGCCACGCCGACCTGCCCTGATCCGAATGTGACGAACTCGGGAATAGGCCGAGCCGCGCCATGCTTGTACGCTGTACGAAAGTGCACCGCGACCAGGAGTGACGATGACGCGAGAACTCGCGACCGATGCGCCGTTCAGTCAGGTCGTCGACCTGACCGAGCTCACCACCACCGATGCCGAGACCGGCCACTACGCCGGTGTCATCGACCCCATCTGGACCATCGGCCCCAAGGTGCACGGCGGCACGATGGTCGCCGCCAGCGCCGCCGCCGCGACCAGGTGGCTCACCGCGGCCGACGCCTCCTTCGCCCGGATGGCACCCATCGCGGCCAGCTCCGACTTCCTCGGCGCCCCTGATCCCGGCAAGGTCGAATACGCGGTGCACATCCGCAAGAAGGGCCGCCAGATCTGCCTCGTCGACGCCGAACTGGTCCAGAACGACCGCACCCTGGTGCGCACCGCGTTCACCTTCGGCCACCTCGACGCCACCGCCACCCGGTGGAGCGGCCCGGACACCGACATGCCCGCCGAGCCGACCGACGACGCGCTGCTGTACACCTCGGATTCGCCGATGGGCAAGATCGTGCACGTCAGCCAGGGCGCGCACGTGCTGCTCGACCCCACCTGGGGCGAATTCCTGCGCGGTGAGACCGGTGATCCCCGGCTGCGGCTGTGGATGCGCCCCTTCGACGGCGACGAAGCCGACCCCCTGGTCCGCGCCGCCTTCGCGATGATGGCCGCCGACATGAGCCCGCCGGTCCCGATGAACCTCGGCCACTTCGGCTGGTCGCCCACGGTTCAGATGACCACCTACCTGCGCCGCGTCCCCGCGCCCGGTTGGTTGCGGGTCATCGCGACCTCCCGCGAGGTGGGCGAGCGCATGTTCGACGAGGACCAGCTGGTCCTCGACTCCACCGGTGCGGTGGTTGCCCAGAGCCGTCAGCTGGCGCTGATCCCCGCCGCCAAGTAACAACCCGGGCCGCCGCCCCACTAACCTTGGCACCATGACGAGAATTGCTGTTGTCGGTGGTGGGCGGATCGGTGAGGCGCTGGTCGCCGGGTTGCTGGAAGCCGGTCGGGCGCCCAAGGATCTGGTCGTCGTCGAGACCCATGCCCCCCGCGCCGCGCAGCTGGCCGAGCGGTTCAAGGTGCGGGTCACCGGATCGACCGCCGACGCCGTCGTCGGCGCCGACATCGTCGTCATCGCGGTCAAGCCGAACGTGGTGGACTCGGTACTCGCCGACCTGTCCAAGGCCGACCTCGACACCGGCCGCGAGCAGGTACTCGTCTCGCTGGCCGCGGGCATCACCACCGGTCACCTGGAGTCGAAGCTACCGGCCGGTTTCGCCGTGGTGCGGGTCATGTCCAACACCCCGATGCTGGTCGGTCAGGGCATGTCCGTGCTGTCGCCCGGCCGGTATGCCGATGCCGAACAGCTCGAGGTGGTCGGGGAGATGCTCGAGGCCGTCGGCAAGGTCGTCACGGTGCCGGAGACGCAGATGGACGCCGTCACCGCCGTCTCCGGGTCGGGTCCGGCGTATTTCTTCCTGGTCGTCGAGGCCATGATCGACGCGGGCGTCGGCCTCGGTCTCACCCGCGAGGTCGCCACCGAGCTGGTCGTGCAGACCATGATCGGCTCGGCCGCGCTGATCGACGAGAGCGGGCAGAACGTCGTCGATCTTCGCGCCGCCGTCACCTCGCCCGGCGGCACGACCGCCGCGGCCCTGCGCGAACTCGAACGCGGTGCGCTTCGCTCGACTTTCATCGAGGCATTGCAGGCCGCCAAGCGTCGATCGGTGGAACAGGGCGCGTCCAGCGAATGACACGCGGGTACCCGGCGTGATAACCGATTTCTCACACCCGTCGCAGTAATCCCACTGGCACCGCTAAGCTCGTAGAAGCACGTGCGTGTCTGTTCCGCCGGTGGGGAAGCCGGCGGCGCGGACGTGCCGGAGGTCAATGGTGCCATGATGTCTGCGAACAGAATGTCCAGTAATTCACCGGCGTCCGGCGGTGGATCGGGGTCACCCGCTCCACGAGTCGGTGCCACTCCGCAACCGGTGATCGGCGGTGGCACGCAGTTTCTCACCGTCGCCGAAGTCGCCGATCTCATGCGGGTCTCGAAGATGACGGTGTACCGGCTGGTGCACTCGGGCGAGCTGCCCGCGGTGCGGGTCGGACGCTCGTTCCGGGTGCACGCGAAGGCGGTGCACGACTATCTCGAGACGTCGTATTTCGACGCTGGTTAGGTTCTCGGCCACCGCGATCCCGGACTGACCGGAAGGGATCGGGGCGGCCGAGAACCCGCGGCACGCGTGCCGCCGACGGCGCTGTAGCATGAACAATCGGTTCGTGTCCGCCTGCCGGTGGCACCGCTTCGTGGTGTCCGGTGCGCCCCGGCGGCGCGGGCACCAGACGACGCACGCGACACCGCGTGTGTATGCCGAGTAGAGAGAACGCGAGGAAACCCTATGGGTTCTGTGATCAAGAAGCGCCGCAAGCGTATGTCGAAGAAGAAGCACCGCAAGCTGCTTCGCCGCACACGTGTTCAGCGGCGCAAACTCGGCAAGTAAGCCTGCGTGCCCGCGCGAGCCCGTCACCTTTTCGAGGTGGCGGGCTTTCGCTGTGAAATGGCCCGGTTTGTAAATCTCGCTGTGCGATAACGGGTCGTCCTCGTTAAAAGCTGGTAGATCGTGTCGGCGGGTGGCGCGAATGCGGCTACTCTGGTACGCGGAAATCATGAGAAGCAGGGGGCTTTGAGTGGGGTCAGGTCCGGGTTCCGATACACGGGAACGTCATGAACCGAAAGTCGTGCTGGTCACCGGGGCCAGCCGCTACTTCGGTAGCAAGATCGCGTCCCGGCTCGCCGCCGATCCCGGTGTCGAACGGATCATCGCCGTCGACACCATGCCCCCCGGCCGTGAGGTGCGCCGCCGGATGGGCCGCACCGAATTCGTGCGGGCCGACATCAGGAATCCGCTGATCCGCAAGGTCGTCGAGAACAACGCCGTCGACACCGTCGTCCACGCGGCCGTACTCACCCGCCCACCCGCGCGCGGTGGTCGCGCGGTGATGAAGGACCTGAACGTGCTCGGGTCGATGCAGCTGCTCGCCGTGTGCCAGAAGGCGCAATCGGTGCGCCGCGTGGTCGTCCGTTCGTCGTCGGCGGTCTACGGGTGCAGCGCCAAGGACCCGGCGAGATTCACCGAGGAAATGAGCGCGCGCACGCCACCGGCAGGTTGGTTCGCCCGCGACATGATCGATATCGAGGCGCTCGTGCGCGCGATGGCGCGGCGCAGGCCCGATATCTCGGCCTCGATTCTGCGCTTGGCGCCGATCGTCGGTCCTCGCCTGGCCGACGGTGGCGTGCAATATCTGCGTTCACCGATCACCCCGACCGTGCTCGGGCGTGAAGCGCGGATGCAATTGCTGCACGAGGAAGACGCGGTCGCGGTGCTCGTGCACGCCGCCTCGCGTGCACACGGTGGCACCGTCAACGTGGCCGGAGACGGCGCGCTGGCGATGTCGCAGGCCATTCGCCGGGCCGGGCGCATCGCCGCCCCGGTACCCCTCTTTGTTTTCCGCACCGTCGGCCGGAGCCTGATGGGCCCGGTCATGCGTGGATTCAGCGGCGAACAACCCGACTACTTCTACTTCGGTTGTGGTCTCGACACCACCCGCATGCGAACCGAACTCGGCTTCACCCCGCGCTGGACGACGGTCCAGGCATTCGACGACTTCATCGCGGGCGCAGCGTTGCGGCCCGTCTTCGATCCGGCATGGATCGACGCCGCGGAACACAAACTGCTCGGCCTCCTCGGGGCCGGTTCAGGAGCGCACACATGAACGAAGGAGCGAAAGTCATCCGTCTCGACGTGAATGTCGAGACCCGACACCGGCCGCCGACCCGGCGCAAACCGGACGTACCGGTCCAACCCGCCCCCGTCACCGCACTGAGCGATCACCGGCCGGGCATGCCGACCCGGCCGCCGAGGTCGCTGTCGGAGACGCTGCGCGACGCACTCGGCAAACAGATCGAGAGCACCGCGGAGTTCGCGCGGCGCAGGCTCACCGGTGACTACCAGATCGACGAATTCGGCTACGACGAGCATCTGCTCGAATCGGTGATCCTGCCCGCGCTGCGGCCGCTGTCGGAGTACTGGTTCCGGGTGGAGACGTCCGGCATCGAGAACATCCCGACCACCGGCGGCGCGCTGCTCGTCGCCAACCACGCGGGCACGGTCCCGCTCGACGGGTTGATGCTGCAGCTGGCCGTGCACGACAAGCACCCCGCCCACCGCGCCCTGCGTCTGCTGGCCGCCGACCTCGTGTTCGAGCTGCCCGTCCTCGGCGCGCTCGCCCGCAAAGCGGGCCACACCCTCGCCTGCCATCCCGACGCCGAACGACTGCTGCGCTCCGGGCACATCGCCGGGGTGTTCCCCGAAGGCTTCAAGGGCGTCGGCAAGAACTACGCCGACCGGTACAAGCTGCAGCGTTTCGGTCGCGGCGGATTCGTCTCGGCGGCGGTGCGCACCGGTGTGCCGATCATCCCGGTGTCGATCGTCGGTTCGGAGGAGATCTACCCGAAGCTGGCCGATATCAAGCCGTTGGCGCGGCTGCTCGGCCTGCCGTACTTCCCGGTGACCCCGCTGTTCCCGCACCTCGGCCTGCTCGGCGCCGTTCCCGTGCCGTCGAAGTGGTACATCGAGTTCGGCGAACCCATCGCGACCACCGCCTTCGAGCCGGAGGAAGCCGACGACCCGATGACGATGTTCGAGGTCACCGACCAGGTCCGCGAAACCATCCAGCAGACGCTGTACAAGTTGCTCGCGAAGCGCAGAAACCCCGTTCTCGGCTAGCTAGTTCTCGCGGTGGCGGGCGACCGCCGCCGCGACCGCGCCGCCCGCCGCGCCGAGCGCCAGCGCGGTCGGGACGCCGATCTTGGCGGCCTTGCGTCCGGTGCGGAAGTCGCGAATCTCCCAGCCCCGGTTCTTGGCCACCTCGCGCAGGTCGGAATCGGGGTTGATGGCCACCGCCGTACCGACCAGCGAGAGCATCGGCACGTCGTTGTGGCTGTCGGAGTACGCGGTGCACCGCTTGAGATTCAGGCCCTCGCGAATCGCGAGAGTGCGCACGGCATGCGCCTTGCCGAGACCGTGCAGGATGTCACCGACCAGGCGGCCGGTGAACTTGCCGTCGACACTCTCGGCGACGGTACCGAGCGCGCCGGTGAGCCCGAGCCGCTTGGCGATCACATTCGCCAGCTCCACCGGCGTCGCGGTGACCAGCCACACCTGCTGACCGGCGTCGAGGTGCATCTGCGCGAGCGCGCGAGTACCCGGCCAGATCTTGTCGGCGATGATCTCGTCGTAGATCTCCTCACCGAGCATCGCCAGCTCGGCGGTTGGGCGACCGGCGATGAAGCTGAGCGCCTTCTCCCGGCCCGAGGCCATGTCGGAGGAGTTCTCCTTGCCGGTGACCCGGAACTTCACCTGCTTCCAGGCGACATCGACCAGATCGGAGGTCTTGAAGTACTTGCGGGCCGCGAGACCCCGCGCGAAGTGCACGATCGAGGCGCCCTGCACGAGGGTGTTGTCGACGTCGAAGAAGGCGGCCGCGGTGAGGTCGCGCGGCACTTCCGGGCCCGCGTCGGTGCCCTGCTCGGCCAATTCCGCGTCGTGCAGCGTGAGGGCGGCGTCGGCGCTGGCCTCACCGGCCAGATTCGCGCGCAACTCCTCCTCACTCGGCCCGAACGGGCTGCGCGGCAACCGCGCGAACTGTTCCTGCAGTTCTTGGCCGAGGCGGCTGGGCTGCCACCGCGCAGGGAACTCGCCGAATCGCCCTGCGACGAATCCGGCCCTAGTCACCTTCGAACGTTCCGGCACCAGTACCCTCCGCTAGTCGCGCGAACATGTCCACAGTAACCGGATTCACCGACATGCCGCGGCGAGCCCGGGGATTAAATAAGAGCCATGACTAATCCCACACCAACCGTGACCCTGTTGACGCGCGCCGGTTGCGGAATGTGCACCATCGCACTGGCCCAACTGGAGACCATCTGTGGTGATTTCGGTCTCCCGGTACAGACCGTGGACGTCGACGAAGCCGCGGCGACCGACCCCGCATTGCGTGCCGAATACGGCGATCGGCTGCCCGTTGTGCTGTTGGACGGCCGTGAACACAGCTATTTCGACGTCGATGAGCCACGTTTGCGGGCCGATCTGAGCCGTTTCGCTGGTCGCGGGGGAAAATGAGGCCAAATTCACCGACTTTGTGAACGCCTGCACAAGCGGTTACGGTGGTGGCACGCATTCCGCACCGCCGCTGACAGCAGCGGTGGTGATCGAGTTTGTACGCCCCCCATGGCACCGGTCGCTGCCTCGAGACGCAGCGGCCCACAACCGGTGAAGCAACGACAGGTACCGGACCGCGATCAGGCCCGGAACGAGGAGCCGACGACGTGACAGAGCAGCACGAGACGCCGACAGGCGCCTCCGGCAAGGCTCTCGGGCGGGATATCCCGCAAGCCACGGTGACTCGTCTTGCTACCTATCTTCGGGTTCTGGCCGGCTTGGCCGACTCCGGTGTTGCCATCGTATCGAGTGAGGAACTGGCTGTCGCGGCGGGTGTCAATTCGGCGAAGCTGCGCAAGGATCTTTCCTTCCTCGGACCCAACGGTGTGCGGGGTGTCGGCTATGACGTAGCCAAGTTGCGCACCAGGATCGAAGACGTGCTCGGTTTGTCGCAGGGACATCGGGTGGTGCTGATCGGCGCGGGCAACCTCGGCCGCGCCCTGGTCGGCTATGGCGGTTTCGGGGTACGTGGCTTCACCGTGGTCGGCATCTTCGACAACGATCCGGCGGTGATCGGCCAGTCGTACGCCGGTCTCGTCGTGCGCGATGTCGACCTGCTCGTCGCCCAGATCCCCGCCCTCGACCCGACGATCGCGCTGCTCGCGGTCCCCGACGAGGCCGCGCAGGACGTGTGCGACCGCCTCGTCGACGCCGGGGTGCTGTCGATCCTGAGTTTCGCCCCGTGCGAGTTGCGCGTGCCCGCGCACGTGCAGATCCGCCGGGTGGACCTGGCGATGGAACTGCAGATGTTGTCCTTCGACGCCGCCCGCAACGACGCGCCGGTACTGCCCGTGGTCGCCCACGCGAGCTCCGGTCGGGTCGCGCGCCGGGTGCCGCCGCAGAACCATCCCGCCCTCAATCACCCCGCGCCGGTCGAACCGGCGCGCGGCAGGCCGCCGCGTCGCACCGCGCCGCACTCGGCCAACCCGCATGCGGCAACGCCAGCCAAGCACCCAGGGATCGGTGATCACCCCATGAGCGAGCGTCAGCGAGCGAACCAACAGGCAGGCGCGCGTGCGCGTGTGACCGAACCGGGCGAGGTGCAGTCATGAGCATTCTGCTGGTCGGGATCTCCCATCGCAGTGCCCCCGTTTCGGTGCTGGAGAAGGTGGCCGTGAGCGAGGCCGACCGGCCCAAGCTGGTCGACCGGTTGCTCGAGTCGAGCCATGTGTCCGAGGCGATGATCGTGTCCACCTGCAACCGGGTGGAGGTGTACGCGGTGGTCGACGCCTTCCACGGCGGCCTCGACGTGGTGGGCGGGTTGCTCACCGAGCATTCCGGGATGGCCTTCGCCGACCTCACCCGGCACGCCTACGTGCGCTACAGCGAGGCCGCCGCCGAGCATCTGTTCGCGGTGGCCAGCGGGCTGGACTCGATGGTCGTGGGTGAGCAGCAGGTGCTCAGCCAGATCCGTAGCGCCTACGCCAGCGCCGACAACCAGCAGGCCGTCGGGCGCACCCTGCACGAGCTGGCCCAGCACGGGTTGCGCGTCGGCAAGCGGGTGCACGCCGAGACCGGCATCGACCGGGCCGGTGCGTCGGTGGTGTCGGTCGCGCTCGACCGGGCGCGTGGCGTGATCGGTGACCTCACCGGGCGCACCGCCGTCGTGCTCGGCGCGGGCGCCATGGGCGGGCTCGCTGTCGCGCATCTGTCGCGGGCCGGCATCGGCCGGATCGTGGTGGTGAACCGCACGCTCGACCGCGCGCAGCGACTCGCCGAGACCGGGCGGACCATGCACGGTGTCGACGCCCTCGCCGTCGAGGCGGGCGGCCTCACCGACGCCATGGCCGGAGCCGACGTCGTCATCACCTGTACCGGCGCGGTCGGGGCCGTGGTGACCCTGGCCGACACCCACCGGGCCCTCGCTGGCCGGGCGGCCACCGGTGCGGCCGAACGGCCGCTGGTGTTCTGCGATCTGGGCCTGCCCCGCGATGTCGACCACGCCGTGGCCGGGCTGCCCGGAGTCGTCGTGATCGACATCGAATCGCTGCAGCGCGATCCGGCCGCCGGTGCCGCGGCCGACGACACCGCCGCCGCCCGCGCGATCGTCGCCGACGAACTCACCAAATACCTTGCCGGGCAACGCATGGCCGAGGTCACCCCAACGGTGGCCGCGCTGCGTCAGCGTGCCGCCGAGGTGGTCGAGGCCGAACTGCTTCGCCTCGACTCGCGGCTGCCCGACCTGGCCGACCCGACTCGCGACGAGGTGGCGCGCACCGTGCGCCGCGTCGTTGACAAGCTGCTGCACGCGCCGACGGTGCGCGTGAAGCAACTGGCGTCCACGCCGGGCGGTGACAGCTACGCCGAGGCGCTGCGCGAGCTGTTCGAACTGAAACCCGGTGCGGTGCAAGCGGTTGCCGCGCCCATGGAGGTCGCCGCGGCCGAGCCCGCGCTGGCCGACGACTTCACCGCGGGACACCTCGGCGACGGGCAGTCGGCATGACCGCCCGCGCCGCAACACACCACCAGCCGAAGCCCGGACGTGCGAAGAAGGGCACATCATGACCACGACAGTGCAGGAAGAGGACACCGTGACCGCAGGAAGCGCTCGTGCGCCCTGGCGGATCGGCACGCGCGGCAGCCTGTTGGCGCTGACCCAGGCGGGTACCGTGCGTGACGCCCTGATCGCGGCGGGCCAACCCGCCGAACTGGTCGTGATCAAAACCCCCGGCGATCTGTCGTCGGACCCGGTGCAGAAGATCGGCGTCGGCGTGTTCACCTCCGCCCTGCGCGACGAGCTCGCTCTCGGCGGTATCGATATCGCGGTGCACTCGTACAAGGATCTGCCGACCGCGCAGGACCCGCGCTTCACCATCGCCGCGATCCCGCCGCGCGAGGACCCGCGTGACGCGCTGGTCGCCCGCGACGGGCTGGTGCTCGGTGAGCTGCCCGCGGGCGCGAAGGTCGGTACCTCCGCACCCCGACGCGCCGCCCAGCTGCGCGCGCTCGGTCTCGGCCTCGACATCCTCCCGCTGCGCGGCAACATCGACTCGCGCCTGCGCAAGGTGAGCGAGGGCGAACTCGACGCCATCGTCATCGCCAGGGCGGGCCTGTGCCGGATCGGGCGTACCGAGGCCATCACCGAATCGCTCGAGCCGGTGCAGATGCTGCCCGCTCCCTCCCAGGGCGCGCTCGCGGTGGAGTGCCGCAGCGACGACCCGCAGCTGATCGAGGTGCTGTCCGGCTTGGACGACGCGCCGACCCGGTACGCGGTGGAAGCCGAACGGTCGCTGCTCGGCGAACTCGAGGCGGGCTGCACGGCCCCGATCGGCGCGCTGGCCGAGGTCGTCGAGTCGATCGACGAGGACGGCCGGATCTTCGAGGAACTGTCGCTGCGCGCCTGCGCGGCCGCGATCGACGGTTCCGACGTGCTGCGGGCGTCGATCGTCGGGGCGCCGGAGGACGCCGCCGAACTCGGGCGCACGCTGGCCCGCGAACTGCTCGACCTGGGTGCCCGCGCCCTGCTGAGCGTCGCCGATGAGCCAGCGCCCGCCACAGACTTCCCTAATTCCAGCCCGATGGAGAACAACCGATGAGCAGCCGAGCCACCAAGAAGCAACCCGGGCGGATCCTTTTCGTCGGATCCGGCCCCGGCGACCCGGCCCTGCTGACCGTGCGCGCTCGTGAGGTGCTCGAGCGGGCGACGTTGGCGTTCACCGACCCCGACGTGGACAAGGGCGTGCTCGCCCTCATCGGTGCCGCGGTGGAACCGGGTGCGGACGGACAGCGCCCGGTGGACGTGCGTCCGGCGCTCGGCGAACCCGCCGAGGTGGCCAAGACGCTGATCGCCGAGGCCCGCAACGGCCACGACGTGGTCCGCATCGTCACCGGTGACCCGCTCACCACCGATTCGGTGATCAGCGAGGTCAACTCCGTCACCCGTTCGCACATGGTGTTCGAGGTGTTGCCCGGCCTGCCCAACGGTTCGGCGGTGCCGAGCTACGCCGGTATCGCCCTCGGCTCCGGGCACACCGAGGCCGATGTGCGCGGGGAAGTGGACTGGGCCGCGCTGGCCGCCGCCCCCGGCCCGCTGGTGCTGCACGCCACCTCCGGGCACCTGGCCGAGACCGCGAGCGCGCTGGTGGAGCACGGGCTCGCACCGCAGACCCCGGTCGCGGTGACGGTGCGTGGCACCACTCGTCAGCAGCGCACCATCGAGGCCACGCTCGCCTCGCTGAACAATGCCGCTTCCGAGCTGGTCGGCCCGCTGGTCGTCACGGTCGGTAAAGAGGTGGAGAAGCGTTCGAAGATGTCGTGGTGGGAGTCGCGGGCGCTCTACGGCTGGACCGTGCTCGTGCCGCGCACCAAGGACCAGGCCGGTGAGATGAGCGAACGGCTCGTCACCCACGGCGCCATTCCGATGGAGGTGCCGACCATCGCGGTCGAGCCGCCGCGCAGCCCCGCGCAGATGGAACGCGCGGTGAAGGGCCTGGTCGACGGCCGCTACCAGTGGGTGGTGTTCACCTCCACCAACGCGGTGCGCGCGGTGTGGGAGAAGTTCGCCGAGTTCGGGCTCGACGCGCGGGCGTTCTCCGGTGTGAAGATCGCGTGTGTGGGCGAGGCGACAGCCGAGAAGGTGCGCTCCTTCGGCATCAACCCCGAGTTGGTGCCCAGCGGTGAACAGTCCTCCGAGGGTCTGCTCGCCGACTTCCCGCCCTACGACGACGTGTTCGACCCGGTGAACCGGGTGCTGTTGCCCCGCGCCGACATCGCCACCGAGACCCTCGCCGAGGGCCTGCGCGAACGTGGCTGGGAGATCGACGACGTCACCGCCTACCGCACGGTGCGTGCCTCGCCGCCGCCCGCGGAGACCCGCGAGATGATCAAGACCGGCGGTTTCGACGCGGTGCTGTTCACCTCGTCCTCTACCGTCCGCAATCTGGTCGGTATCGCGGGCAAGCCGCACGCGCGGACGATCGTGGCCTGCATCGGCCCGAAGACCGCCGAGACGGCGATCGAGTTCGGGCTGCGCGTGGACGTGCAGCCCGAGACCGCGCAGGTCGGTCCGCTGGTCGAGGCACTGGCCGAGCACGCGTCGCGTCTGCGCGCCGAGGGCCTGTTGCCGCCGCCGCGCAAGAAGAGCCGCCGCAGCAGCAGCCGCTAGCCGTCGCAGATACCCCGAAAGCCCGCCCGCGAAGGCGGGCTTTCGGCGTATCCGGATCATCGGCTGTAGCGCAGCAGTGTGCGCACGAGCCGACAGGTGGCATCCGACGGCGCGCGCAGATCGATCTTCTCGGCGGTGCGCCGGATCGTGTCGTTGGTCGCTTGATTCGGCAGGTACACACCGGAATCGAGCAGGGCGATGGTCAGCCGCATGGCCTTGAGCCTGCGGTTGTGCGCGATGTACCACCGGCGCGGCCGACCGGCGGGCAGGCGCTTCTTCTCCAGCGGAACGTAGGGCTCGGTGATGAAGGTCTTTCGTTGTGCGGCAATGGCGTTCATCGGCGTCCTCCCTCGCGAACGGATCACACCGTGTGCGGCGCGATCCTCGAACACGCTTTCGATTGTATCGGGAGGTACCGACAAGTTTCGCCGCCTGCGACCGGAAGTTGTTGTGCTCCTGAATGATTGGAAGTTATCCACAGGGTTGCCGAGGGCGGTTGTGTGCGGTGCGGGTGCGCTGCCGGAGGTGATTCGGCAATTGCTGTCGGACCGCTGTGGTCTAGTGGCGTCACACGAACGGGAGGAGACGCGATGACGCTCGACCCGATAGACCAGCGCCTCGGCGCCCATGTTGGGGCCGACGAACTGCTCGGCCTTGCCTGGCTCGTCGACGATTCGAACACCGTGGCCACCGGTGCGATCGGTCATCTGGATGCCGCGCGCACGACGCCGGTGCGGACCGACACGATCTTCCGGATCTCCTCGATGACCAAGCCGCTCACGGCGGTCGCGGCGTCGATCCTGATCGAGGACGGCGTCATCGACCCCGCCGAACCGGTCGACCGCTTACTCCCCGAACTCGCCGACCGGCAAGTGCTCACCCATCCGGCCGCCGAGATTACCGACACGGTCGCGGCCCGACGGCCCATCACGATCGACGACCTGCTCACCTTCCGGCTCGGGTGGGGCATGGATTTCACCGACTTCTCGCCGAAGCCGTTCGACGCGGCCTGTGCCGAGCTGGGCCTGGGCGCTGGTCCGCCGACCCCGGCCGAGATGCCGCCGCCGGACACCTGGCTCGCCCGGCTCAGCATGCTGCCGTTGCAGTTCCAGCCGGGGGAGCGCTGGCTGTACCACGTCGGCTCGGCGATCCTCGGCATCCTGATCGCCAGGGCGACGGGCAGACCGCTGTCGCGGTTCCTGGCCGAACGGGTGCTCGACCCGCTCGGCATGCCCGACACCGGTTTCAGTGTCGCGCCCGGCAAGCTCGACCGCTTCGGCCCGCACTTCGTCGAGGTCGACGGCGAGCGTGTGGTCTTCGATCCGGTCGACGGCCAGTGGAGCCGTCCTCCGGCGTTCGAAGGTGGCGGCGACGGGCTGGTCTCCACGCTCGCCGACTTCCACCGATTCGCCCGGATGCTGCGCGGCGGCGGCGAACTCGACGGCACCCGGATCCTGTCCGAGCAGTCTGTCGCGGCCCTCACGACCAACCATCTGACGGCCGAGCAAATAGCGCGCGGCGGGCCGGAGCCCGACGGCAGCGCCGGGTGGGGGTACGGCGTCGGTGTCCAGCTGACCGACCGGCCCGAAGGCCCCCGCGCAGGTGCTTACGGCTGGGCGGGCGGCTTGGGCTCCACCTGGTCCAACGACGGTCCGGTGACCGGAATCCTGCTCACCAACCAGATGTGGAATTCGGCCGGACCGTTACCGGTGTTCGCAACCTTCGAGCAGCTTCTCGGCGAACGCGGCCGCCGATCCGACGGGGTGTAGGCGCCGGTGCGGGCGGTATAGCGCAGGCGTATTCTGCGGGCTATGACCGCTTTCGACCGCCCGCGGCGGTTGCGCAGGACACCCGCGTTGCGCCGACTCGTCGCCGAGACCACGCTCGAGCCGCGTCACCTGGTGCTGCCGATGTTCGTGGCCGACGGCATCGACGAACCGCGCGCGATCAGCTCGATGCCGGGTGTGTACCAGCACTCGCTCGACTCGCTGCGCAAGGCGGCCGTCGAGGCGGTGGCCGCCGGTGTGGGCGGCCTCATGCTGTTCGGTGTGCCGCTGCCCGAGGACAAGGACGCCACCGGCAGCCAGGCCAGCGACCCGGACGGCATCCTCAACCGCGGCCTGCGCGCGCTGGCGGAGGAGGTCGGCGACTCGACGGTCGTCATGGCCGACACCTGTCTCGACGAGTTCACCGATCACGGTCACTGTGGTGTGATCGGAACCGACGGCGCCGTCGACAACGACGCCACCCTGCACCGCTACGTGGAAATGGCGCTCGCTCAGGCCGAGGCGGGCGCGGACCTGCTCGGCACCAGCGGCATGATGGACGGCCAGGTCGGCGCGATCCGGCGTGGCCTCGACGCCGTCGGCCGCACCGACACCGCGATCCTGGCCTACGCCGCGAAGTACGCCTCGGCGTTCTACGGTCCGTTCCGTGAGGCCGTCGGTTCGTCGCTCGAGGGCGATCGCCGCACCTACCAGCAGGATCCGGCCAACCGCCGCGAGTCGCTGCGCGAACTCGATCTCGACCTCGCCGAGGGCGCCGACATCGTGATGGTGAAACCGGCGATGTCCTACCTCGACATCCTGCGCGACGTGGCCGACCGTTCGACCGTCCCGGTCGCGGCCTACCAGATCTCGGGCGAGTACGCGATGATCACCGCCGCCGCCGAGCGCGGCTGGATCGACCGCCGTGCCGCCGTGCTCGAATCGCTGGTCGGCATCCGGCGGGCGGGCGCGGACATCGTGCTCACCTACTGGGCGACCGAGGCCGCACACTGGCTGTCGTGATCGTTCCACCGAACAACCCGCAATCCCCGCCCGTTCCCGAGGACGTGGGCACCGCCAAGCAGCTGTGGTTCGCCGTCGCGGGCCTCGGCGTCGTGTACACGGGCGCGAGCGTGGCCGCCATGGCCGGGCAGCGCGGCGAGCTCAGCAAACAGTTCCTCGACGAAATGCACAAGACCGACCCGAATATCCCCGCCTCGACGGTGGATCTCCTGGTGACGGCCGCCCTCGTGCTCACCGTGATCATCGGGGTGCTGTTGGCGGGTGTCACCGCCGCCGTCGCCCATCAGCTGGGGCGCGGCAAGAGTTGGGCGCGCACGGTGCTGACCGTGGTCGCGGTGTGGCTCGGGATCGGTGCTGTGGCCACCATGTTCAGCTTCACCGGCGACACCGGCGTGGCTGTGATGGTGAGCGGTGGCACGTCCATCGTGCAAGGTGTGCTCGCCGTCGGCGCCGCCTACCTGTGTTTCCGACCCGACTCCATCGGGTACTTCCAGAAGAACCGGAGATGAACAACAGGTCTCATTGGCCGCCGCCGCGCCGCCGTGTATCGTGAGGATTGTCACACAGTGGCAGTAACGGTGCTGCCAGGGGAGCGGAGGCAACGATGCGCGTGGTGATCGAGCAACCCCACAGTCTGCGACGCGACTGTTTGGTGATCGGCCTGCTCGTACTACTCGCGCTGACCACCATCGCCCTGGTCCTGCTGCCGAGCGTCGTCTGACCTGTCGGCCGGTGATCGCTCGCGATCCTGGCAGGATTGCCCGTATGAAACCCTGGATCGTCGCGGTACTGGTCGAAATCGGCCTGGCCGCCGTGTGCTTGGCCGGGACCGTCGCCAGCTGGGGAAACGCGCGCCGGGCCACCGAATTCGTCGGTAGCGGTGAGCAATTCGAGTTCGAGGCGGTGCGGTACGTGCCACCGATGTTGGCGCTGTCGACCGGGCTGGCGATCCTGGCCGGACTACTCCTCATCGACGCGGTCGCACGAACCCTTTCGGCTCGCGAACGACGTGTAGCGTCGCACACCGCGCCTCCGATGCTCTGAGGGAAGTCGAATTCCGATGTGCGCGTTGGGATTCGAACACCCGATGCCGGGTCCGTCGACGCGGGCCCACCAGGAGGAAACTCGATGACCAAGTTCACCGCAGGGATATTCGCCGTCGCTGTCGCCACCGTCGCGCTGGCCACGCCCGCCCAGGCCGCCACGGGTCTGCCGCTCACCCCGATGGTCGCCGACCCCGCCGCGGGTGGCTTCGCCCCGGAGACCGGTTCGAGCGGGATCTACAACGGCATCATGTGTCAGCTGCACACCCTGTCGGCCGACGTGCCCTGCATGTACACCTAGTGCCCGCACGGCTGCCGCGACCTGCGCAGCGGGGCGCGGCAGCCGTTGGCAGCATCGCGGCGTGTCGGGCGTGTCGTCGGTGGGTCGCTGCGGTCTGGGTCACTGTGCTCCACCCTGTCGTCCGGCGTGCCGAGGCGAGCTGAGACACTGGAATTCGTGAGTTCTTCTCCGCGCGCGACCACGGCCAGTTCGTCGCAGGTACCGATTTCCGCCCAGCTCTTCGAGCGGGCGGCCTCGGTGATCCCGGGTGGTGTCAATTCCCCGGTCCGTGCGTTCAATTCGGTCGGCGGCACGCCCCGGTTCATCGCGTCTGCCAGCGGCTACACCCTCGTCGACGCCGACGGCAAGGAGTACGTCGACCTGGTGTGTTCGTGGGGTCCGATGATCCTCGGACACGCCCACCCCGCGGTCGTCGAGGCGGTGCGGCGCGCCGCCACCGGCGGGCTGTCCTTCGGTGCGCCGACCGAGGCCGAGATCGAACTCGCCGAGGCCATCGTGGCCCGCGTGGAACCCGTGGAGCGGGTGCGTCTGGTCAACTCCGGCACCGAGGCCACGATGAGCGCGGTCCGGCTGGCGCGCGGCTTCACCGGCCGCACCAAGATCATCAAGTTCTCCGGCTGCTACCACGGCCACGTCGACGCCCTGCTGGCCGACGCGGGCTCGGGTGTGGCGACGCTCGGCCTGCCGACCTCGCCGGGCGTCACCGGCGCCCAGGCCGCCGACACCATCGTGCTGCCCTACAACGACCTCGCCGCCGTGGCCGCCGCCTTCGAGGCGCATCCGGGCCAGATCGCCTGCGTCATCACCGAGGCCGCCGCGGGCAACATGGGTGCCGTCGCCCCGCTGCCCGGTTTCAACGAGGGCCTGCGCACGCTGGCGCACGACAACGGTGCGCTGCTCATCATGGACGAGGTCATGACCGGTTTCCGGGTGAGCGCGTCGGGGTGGTACGGCCGTGAGGGCGTGGCCGGTGACCTCTACACCTTCGGCAAGGTGATGAGCGGTGGTCTGCCCGCCGCCGCGTTCGGCGGCCGCGCCGAGATCATGAACAACCTCGCGCCGCTCGGCCCGGTGTATCAGGCGGGCACCCTGTCGGGTAACCCGGTCGCGGTCGCGGCGGGCCTGGCGACGCTGCGCGCGGCCGACGACGAGGTGTACGCGGCGCTCGACCGCAATGCCGATCGGCTCGGCGGACTCTTCGCGAAAGCGCTCACCGAAGCCGGGGTGGAGCATCAGGTGCAGTTCGCAGGCAATATGGTGAGCGTGTTCTTCGCCGATCGCCCGGTCACCGACTATGCCGCCGCCAAGGCGAGTCAGACCTGGCGTTACCCCGCCTTCTTCCACGCCCTGCTCGACGCGGGCGTGTACGCGCCGCCGAGCGCGTTCGAGGCATGGTTCGTCTCCGCGGCGCTCGACGAGGACGCGTTCGACCGTATCGCCGCCGCTCTGCCCGCCGCCGCCCACGCGGCCGCGGCCGCAACCCCCGAAGGATCGCAAGCGTGAGCTCCGACCAGCCCGACGCACTCCCCGCCCCCGTCGCCGACGACGCGCCGAATCCGGCGCCTGCCGCCGCCCCGCCCGGCCTCGACCACGATCCGTCGAACGTGGAAACCATCGTCCACGTGCTGCGCCACGGCGAGGTGCACAACCCCAACGGCATCCTCTACGGTCGGCTGCCCGGTTTCAGCCTGTCGGTGACCGGTCGTTCACAGGCCGGTGCGGTGGCCCGTTCGCTGGCCGACCACGACATCTCCCTGGTGATCGCGTCGCCGTTGCAGCGCGCCCAGGAGACGGCCGCCCCGATCGCGGCCGCTCACGACCTCATCGTGCGCACCGACGAGAACCTCATCGAAGCGGGCAACACCTTCGAGGGCCTGCGGGTGTCGGTCGGCGACGGCGCGCTGCGCAAGCCCAGGCACTGGTGGAAGCTGCGCGACCCCTTCACCCCGTCCTGGGGTGAGCCGTACCTGCAGATCGCGCACCGCATGCTGGCCGCCGTGAACAAGGCGCGCGTCGAGGGCGCCGGGCACGAGGTGGTGCTGGTCTCGCACCAGCTGCCTGTGTGGACGCTGCGCCGTTTCCTGCAGGGTCAGCGTCTGTGGCACGACCCGCGCAACCGCCAGTGCTCGCTCGCCTCGCTGACCTCGCTGGTCTACCACGGCGACACGCTGGTCGACATCGTCTACTCCGAGCCCGCCGGTGCGTCGGATCCGTCGGTTCACGGCGCATGAATCGTCGCACCGCATCGGGTGACGCCCGCGGCCATCGGCTGCGGGCGCTGACCGCCGTTCTGTCCGCTCTCGTGGTCGTTCTGGCTGCCGTGGGTTGTTCGGTAGGTACCGATGCGGTGGCCACCGGCGGCGGCACGTTCGAATTCGTATCGCCCGGTGGTAAGACTGATATTCGATACGATCCGCCCGCCTCGCGCGGCACGATCGGTAAGCTCGCGGGGCCCGATCTGATGAACGAGGGAAAGACCGTTTCGGTCGACGATTTCCCCGGTCAGGTCGTGGTCGTGAATCTGTGGGGACAGTGGTGCGGCCCGTGCCGCGCCGAGTCGCCCGCGCTCGAGAAGGTGTACGCGGCGACCAGAAACAAGGGCGTCGCATTCCTGGGGATCAATGTGCGCGACCACCAGCGTGACAAAGCCCAGGACTTCGTAGTGGACAACAAGATCGAGTATCCGTCCATCTACGACCCGTCGATGCGAACCTTGCTCGCCCTCGGCGGAAACTTCCCAACCAGTGTTATCCCGACCACGTTGATCCTGGATCGTCAGCACCGGGTCGCCGCGGTCTTCCTTCGCTCGCTACTGGCCGAAGACCTGCAGCCCGTGGTCGAGCAACTCGCCCTCGAGGAGAAGCAGTGAGTCGTCGTCGTCCCGGAAATCTGACCGCGTGCCGCCCCCGCCAGGGTGCCCGCCGCATGGGAGCGGGGTGGACCGTCGACGATCGTTGGGCGGGCATCGCCACCGTCCCGCGCAGCGTCGCCGGTGCAGGCCTGTTCGAGTTCGGTCCGGTCGAACCGGCCGAGACCGAGCGCACCCTGTCGTTGCCCCGCGACGAGCAGCGTGACGAGGACACCAGCGAGTGATGGTGCTCGCCGCAGTCGGGGATTCCTTCCAACAGACCGCGGCATCGGGACCGTTGCTGTTGGCGCTGGGTGCCTGCCTGCTGGCGGGCCTGGTGTCGTTCGCTTCACCGTGTGTCGTGCCGCTCGTGCCCGGCTACCTGTCGTATCTGGCCGGGCTGGTCGGGGCCGAGGCGCCGCCCTCCTCGACCGCCCAGGTGGCCACGCTCACCGAGCAGCGCCGTAGCGCGAAGCTGCGGGTCGCCGGTGCCGCCGGGCTGTTCGTCGCCGGTTTCACGGTGGTGTTCGTGCTGGCCACGGCCACTGTTTTCGGTGTGATCCAGACGCTCAACGTCAACCGCGAACTGCTGCAGCGCATCGGCGGGGTGGTGACGATCCTGATGGGTCTGGTCTTCATCGGCCTGGTGCCCGCCTTGCAGCGCGATACGCGGATGGAACCGCGCCGGTTCACCAGCATCGTCGGCGCGCCGCTGCTCGGCGGCGTGTTCGCGCTGGGCTGGACGCCGTGCCTCGGACCGACATTGTCGGGGGTGATGGCGGTGTCGGCGGGAACCGAGGGCACCACCGCGGCGCGCGGTGTGGTGCTGATCGTGGCGTACTGCCTCGGTCTCGGGTTGCCGTTCGTGGTGTTGGCCTTCGGGTCGGCGGGTGCGTTGCGCGGCGTGGGCTGGTTGCGGCGCAATTCGCGCACCATTCAGGTAGTCGGGGGTGTTCTGCTCGTCGCCGTCGGCGTCGCACTGGTCACGGGGGCGTGGGATCAGTTCGTCGGCTGGGTGCGCGACGGGTTCGTCTCCGAGGTGACCCTGCCGATCTGATGACTGACACACTCACTCCCCCCACCGCTTCCGCCCCGCCCCGCCAGTCGTTGCCCGGTCGCGCCTTGGCGCTGCTCCGCAACACCTGGCGTGGTCTGACCAGCATGCGCACCGCACTGGTTCTGCTGTTCCTGCTGGCGCTGGCCGCCATTCCCGGTGCGCTGCTGCCGCAACGGTCGCTGAACGCGCAGAAGGTCGACCAGTACATCGCCGACCGCCCCACGCTCGGCCCGTGGATGGACCGGTTCGAACTGTTCGACGTGTTCGGCAGTTTCTGGTTCACCGCCATCTACGTGCTGCTGTTCATCTCGCTGGTCGGCTGCATCCTGCCCCGCTGCTGGGACCACTACAAGGCGCTGCGAACCCCACCGGTCGCCGCCCCCCGCAACCTCGGTCGGCTGCCGCATCACTTCGACGAGACCGTCGACCGTGATGCCGACGCCGTGATCGAGCAGGCCCGCGAACAGCTGCGCGGTTGGCGCACCGAGGTTCGCCCAGGCAAGCGCGAGGGCGAGATCACGATCTCCGCCGAGAAGGGCTACCTGCGCGAATTCGGCAACCTCGTGTTCCACTTGTCGCTGGTCGGGCTGCTGGTCGCGATCGCGCTCGGGAAGCTGTTCGGGTACGAGGGCAATGTCATCGTGATCGCCAACGGCGGTCCCGGTTTCTGCACCACCTCGCCCGCGGTCTTCGACTCGTTCCGGGCGGGCAATGTCAACGACGGCACCGGGATGACCCCGCTGTGCGTGAAGGTCAAGGACTTCAAGGCCGATTACCTGCCGACCGGTCAGGCCGAGATGTTCACGTCGAACATCGACTACCAGGCGGGCGAGGACCTGACCACCGACACCTGGCGCAGCACCGAACTGCGGGTGAACCACCCGTTGCGCGTCGCCGGTGACCGCGTCTACCTGCAAGGACACGGTTTCGCGCCGACCTTCACCGTCACCTTCCCGAACGGGCAGACCCGCACCGAGACCATCCAGTGGCGCCCCGACGACGCGCAGACCTTCCTGTCCAGCGGTGTGCTGCGCATCGACCCGCCCGGCGGCATGTACGCCACCGACGAGGAACGCCGCCAGAATCAGATCGCCATCGAGGGTCTGTTCGCGCCGACCGCGATGTTCCACGGCAGCCTGCTCACCTCGTCGTTCCCGAAGATGGACGACCCGGCCGTCGCCGTCGACATCTACCGGGGCAATACGGGCCTGGACACCGGCCGTTCGCAGTCGCTGTTCGCGCTCGACCCGGAGATGGTGAAGCAGGGCAGGCTCACCAAGGAGGCGCGCGTCAATCTGCGGCCCGGTGAGTCGACCACCCTGCCCAACGGCACCAAGGTGACCTTCGACGGGGCGGAGGAATTCGTGAACCTGCAGGTCTCGCACGATCCCGCCCAGCAGTGGGTGCTGGTGAGCGCGCTGACCATGATGGCCGGTCTGCTGGTCTCGCTGCTGGTGAAACGGCGCCGGATCTGGATCCGGGCGTACCCCGTCGAGGCCGGGGCGGGTACCGTGGATCAACGACGAACCGTAGTAGAGATGGGCGGCCTGGCCCGAAGCGATCAAGCGGGCTGGGGCGGCGAATTCGATCGACTGCGGGCACGGTTGCTTGGAGCGGAGAAGTGATGCGGAGCGCACGCGATATCGGGGTGGATTTCTGATGCCGATCGACGACACGCTGGCACGCTACAGCGACTACTCGTTCATGTCGGCGATCGCCGTGTACACCCTGGCGACGGTCCTGCTGATCGTGCAGTACGCCTCGGCACGCGCCAAGCAGGTCGCGGCCCGCGAACACGGCCCCGTCGACCCGTCGCTGCCCGGCCGGATCGCGACGGACGGGAAGACCCGCGCCGAACGCTTCGGCGACATGGCCTTCTCCGTGCTGTCGGTGGGCGCCGTGCTGCACATCGCCTCGATCGTGCTGCGCGGTTTCGCCACCCACCGCTTCCCGCTCGGCAACATGTACGAGTTCACCACCATGGCCACCGCCGCCGCCGTGGTGATCGGCCTGATCTTCCTGCGTGACCAGCGCTTCCGCGCGATGTGGGCGTTCCTGCTCGTCCCCGTGCTGATCCTGATGTTCCTCGCGGGCACCGTCCTCTACGCCGACGCCGCCCCGGTGGTCCCCGCCCTTCGCTCGTTCTGGCTGCCCATCCACGTCACCATCGTCAGCGTCGGCAGCGGCGTCTTCCTGGTGTCGGGCGTCGCCAGCCTCCTGTACCTGTACCGCATGCGCCAACCGGCAGGCGAAGAGTCCTCGAACATCTTCGGCACCATCGCCCGCCGCCTCCCCGACGCCCGCACCCTCGACCAACTCGCCTACAAAACCACCATCATCGGCTTCCCGCTCTTCGGCGCGGGCGTCATCCTCGGCGCCATCTGGGCCGAAGCCGCCTGGGGCCGCTTCTGGGGCTGGGACCCGAAGGAAACCTGCTCCTTCATCGCCTGGGTCCTCTACGCCGCCTACCTCCACGCCCGCGCCACCTCGGGCTGGCGCGACACCAAGGCGGCCTGGATCAACATCGCCGGTTTCGTGGCCATGCTGTTCAACCTGTTCATCATCAACATGGTGATCTCGGGTCTGCACAGCTACGCGGGTCTCAACTGAGGGGCTCTGTGCGGCGTCTGGGGAGACGCAGTTCGAGCTGCGGACCACGGAAATCGGGTCTGTTCGTCGGGCCGCTGTCTCAATAGCCTGGCTCTCGACTCGGGCTTCGGCGGCCCGTGATTCGAGGCAGTAAGGGGTCCCGATGAAACGCTCATTTGCTGTAGCCGCTTTGGCTGGTGCGCTGGCGCTTGCTCCGCTCGGCTCCGCACAGGCGGCCACTGCGCAGCCTGCTGCCCCTGTTGCGGGGTGTGTCGAATTCCCGATCGGCGCACCGGGCGGGTGCGACTTCATCCAGAACATCCTGCAACTGCTGAGCCTCGGTTCGTCCACGTTGAGTGCCGACCCGACAGCACCCTGAAATGCGTTGACTATCCGATCGGGCGCAGCCGCTAGGGTTTTCGACCGTGGAGCATGCGGTCGAATTGGATCGGCGTCGTCGTACCTGTGACGGTTGGTTGCATGAGTGGGACGTTTCGCTGCTGCTCGAGTTCGGGTATATCGACGAGGTTCGACGGCGGGCCGAGCGGGGCGATCGGTTCTGCGCGCACGGTCTGGCGACGATGGAGCAACGGGGCGGGCGCCATAACGCGGCGCTGGGCCATTGTGCTGTAGCGGCCACATATCTGTCCGACCTTCTCGTCTCGATCGGGCGGACCGAGGAAGCGATCACCATCGTGGAACCCGGTTTTCGCCAGGGAGAGAACCTCGAGGTAATGGCAAGGTTGATGATTCGCGCGAGGACGGGTCAGCGAAGGTGTGGCGCTCCTGGATGCCGCTCGTGACGACCCGTGGTCGACGCGGTGAGTGCTAGCCTCCCGTTGGCTCGAAAGGGGTTGTGGCGTTGCTGCGTTGGAGTTGGGATCAGGCTGTCATCTGGACGATTCTGGGTGCCGGAGCAGCCACCGTCGCCATTATCTTTCTCGTACCGATCAGGTCGCGAGCGACTTCGGCCACGGGCAAAATGGTCGGCCGTGGTCGGCGTGAACCCCGCCCACTCGAAACCCTGCCCATCCCCGGTCTGCCCACACCCGGAATGGATGACCTGTAGCAATGCCGACCCTGATCCTGTCACCTCGCTACTCCGAGGATTCCCGCGTCATGCGCACGGCTGCTATTCGCGCCGGGTGGAATGTCACTCGGTTGACGAGTTGGCGTGTTCCCGACAACGCGATCGCGACAGCCATCTACGGCGAAACGATGTTTGCCGAGGTGATCGCGGCACAACTCGGTATCACCTTGCTCGACGCCCCGGACGACTGGCTTCCGAACCTGCCGAAATCACTTCTGCGGCGTCATATTCGGATTTCCACACTGGGTGAGGCTCGACGCCATCCCGATCCGGTGTTCGTCAAACCGGCCGATGGTCGCAAAGGATTCGCGGGTGCGGTCTACCGCGAGGGTATCGGCCTGCCATCACCGGAGGCGTGCCCCGACGACACGTCGGTGTTCATGGCTGAACCGGTCGAATGGCGCTCGGAATTCCGCTGCTTCGTCGAAGACGGCGTGATACTGACAATGTCGCCCTATCTGCGCGACGGCGAGCCCGCCCGCACCGACGATGGTGACTGGCCGACCACACCATCGGAAATCGCCGCCGTCCATGCGTGTATCGAGGAGTTGGTCGCCGAGGCATCTGTCCCGCCGTCGATCGTCATCGATGTGGGCCTGATCGAGGGACGCGGTTGGGCAATCGTGGAAGCCAACTGCGCATTCGGCGCCGGGATATACGGTTGTGACCCACACAGCGTCCTCGACGTTCTCGAAAGAGGTTGTATCCCAAGCGCCGAACTGACCGGCGGCGATGCTCTCTGGGCCAGACCTACCGCTCACCTCGAGTGAGCGATAAAGCCTGAGTACGAGTCCACACGCCTACATCCACGGTTCGAACGTCGCGGATTTCATCACCGCGATGAAGCCGAGGTTACGGCCAGGGCGTCGGTATTGACGCGGGCCCACGGAAGTATGGGCGTTTCACTTCCGCTGATCAGCATTACCGTCTGCGGTATCCGTCCGTGGTTCGAAAGGTTGAACAAATGCGTCGTCTGAGTGTGGTCGCGGCTGTCGTGATGTCGTTGGGTTTGGGTCTGGCGGGTGCTGCGACGGCCGAGACCGTCGCAACGCCCGGTCCGGTCGCCACCGATTCGGGCTCGGCAGGCCCCTTGACAGCTTCCGCTGACCCGGATTCGGGTTCGGCCGCCCTCCCGGGCCTGCTGCTGCGGTGCCTGTCCACAGGAACAAGCCTGTCCATGGGCATGCCGACCTGCGTCTGAGCACTCCCGCGTCTCGGGACGAGATGTTGTCGGTCCGGGCTGGCACCATGTCGTCCGTGACGACGATCGAGCGGCCGACGCCGCCCATGAATGCCGATGAGCGAGCCACTTTGGAAGGGTGGCTCGACTTCTATCGGGCGACGCTCGCGCTCAAGTGCGCGGGGCTCGACGACGCTCGCGTGCGTATCGCCGCCGCTGCTCCCTCGCCGATGACCCTGCTCGGCTTGGTGCAGCACCTGGCCGAGGTGGAACGCAACTGGTTCCGTCGGGTCCTCGCCGGGGAATCCGTCCCGCCGATCCATGATCGAGGCGCCGAAACCGCCGGGCACGACGGTGGATTCGAGGTATCCGAGCACGCCACCCTCGACGCCGCCCTCACCACCTGGAACGCCGAGATCACCCACGCCCGCCGCAACTGCGCCGAACGCCGATTGGGCGACACGAGCCCCTTCATGGGCGGCGAAGTGAGCCTGCGCTGGATCTACACCCACATGATCGCCGAGTACGCCCGCCACTGCGGCCACGCCGACCTGATCCGCGAACGAATCGACGGCACCACCGGCGTCTGAGCTCGATGACTGTGAAGGGAGGCGAGTAGCTCAGTCGGGAACCGGAACGAGGGTGTTCTGCCGTGCCGAAACCCACCAACGGTCGTTTTCCTTGACCAGCACGTACAGGGCGATCATCGCGGGGTCTGTGTCGATCAGGGTTCCGTCGGCGGTCGTGGCCCGGGCCTCCTTGTGGGCGATGGCGACATCGGGCCGAAGGAAGGTGATGTCGGTGACGTCGTAGCGGACGTACTCGTTCGCGAGAAACCCGGCTAAGCCGCGGCGGTTGGCATCAGCGAGGGTGTCGCGCCCACGCAGTACCACGCCTGCCGCGTTGCCGACGACCGCGTTCGCGGTGAAGGGCGCGGTCATCAACTCGGCGTCATTGGTGTTGAACGCGGTCTGGGTATCGGCGACGATCCGGCGGATCGCGGCGATGTCGGCGGTGTGATCCACGGTGTCGTCCTCGACCACCGGTGGTTGCGTCGTGCTCATACGTCCGGACGCTAATCGCTCAACTCAGGTTGAGGTCAAGGGTGCCGAAGACGACTGTGCCCGGGTGCTCGCGTGAGCATCCGGGCAGCGGGCGGCAGCGATCAGCAGTAGTAGCAGATCTTGTTGGCCGGGAGTTCCACGTGGCAGTTCAGGCAGACCGGTTTGCGGACCGGTTCGGGCTTGGGGGTCGTGACGCTGGGGCGGGAGGTGGCGGTGCGCTTGGCTTCGGCGGCTTCCGCCGCCTCGGTGGTCGCCAGATCCTGGGAGGTGCGCTGGCGGATGGCGGCGACCTTCGGGGGGAGGGTCGGCAGGCCACCGTCGGCGGGGAGGTCGGTGGCGTAGTGCTGGTAGCACTGCCAGCGGGCGGCGGCGGCGTGCATCTCGAGGTCGTCGGGAATGGGCAGACCCGCGAGTTCGAGGATGTAGCGGTAGCCGGTGCCGACGGTCTGGTTGCGGCGCACACACAGCGCGCTCAGCGGCGGCTCGTTGTTGTTGTGACAGAACTCGGCGACCCGGTCGAGCACGACCGGCAACCAGTGCTGCCACTTCACCTGGGTGCGGATACCGGACTCTTCCTGCACCAATTCGGCCAGCTCGGTGTTGACGATGAAGTTGTTGAAGCGCGACGCGGTGGCGGCGAGCACGTCGTGTGCCGCGCGAGTCCACGCCGACCGTGCCTCGGTGAACGTCACGGCGCTGCCGTCGGCCGCGCGCCAGGTGGTCGGGATGGAAGCCTGCTGCACATCGATCACCGGAATACGTTATCTACCCAGCTGTTTCGTGCGCAATGGGGGGTATGTGGGTCAGCTCACGCCTCGGGACCGGAATCGTCGCGATGTTGCTTGCCGAGTCGCCACAGGAATTCCGGGTCGTCGTCGGGACCGAGGATCGGCCTGCGTGTGGCGGGGCCGGGATTCGGGCGCTGGCGTTCGGGGCCGAACGCCTTCCAGCACAGCACCGCGATGGCCACGATCGCGATGAGTGCCAACAGGTACGTCACGTCGCTCACCTCCTGCTATCGAGGGTAGCCGTGTCCGCACCGTGTGCACATCGGCAACGGAAGGGAAATTCCCGGCAAACGCGAGCCGGACGGGCTCGCGCTGCCGGTGAGGATCAGCGGGGGGCTGCCTCGGTGGTGAGCGATTTGAGCAGCTGCAGAACCTCGGACTCACGGAATCGGCGGTGTCCACCCGGCGTGCGCAGCGAACCGAGCCTGCCCGCATGAGCCCACCGAGTGACGGTCTTCGGGTCTACGTGGAACATGGCGGCCACTTGGCCTGGTGTCAGCAGAGTGTCCTGGCCGCCGACGGTGATCGCAGTCATAGCTAACCTCTCCGTTCTCGACAGTTCCCTCATCAGATGGCGCCATCGTCGCACTGCGACCCCCACGTAGTCGAACCACCTACTGTTGGTAAAGGGGAAGTAATAGACAAATGCCGCGAACGGGGCCGCGCGCGCCGGGGTTACCCTGTCAAGGTGAGTGAAGCAACTGGTCAGCAAGGTTCCGCGGGGAAGCGGCTGGCCCGCAACCTTGCCCTCTACACGCTGGCCCGACTCGGGCTCGTCGTGGTGATCGCCGCGTTGATCGTCGGCGTCGCCAAGCTCATCGGGGTCGAGGTGCCGATCATCGTAGCGGCCCTGTTCGCCCTGATCGTCGCCATGCCGCTGTCGCTGACGCTGTTCAAGAAGCTGCGCACGAAGGTGAACGAGGACATCGCCGTGGTCGATGAGCGCCGCCGCCAGGACAAGGCGCAGCTGCGGGCACGCCTGCGGGGTGACGACGAGGCGTGAAGTACCTCGACCGCAGCGCGCCGCGTGACTGGGTCGACAACGCCGTGCGGCTGATCGACGCCGACGCCCAGCGTTCCGCCGACACCCACCTGTTGCGGTACCCGCTGGCCGCCGACTGGCCGGTGCAGCTGTACCTCAAGGACGAATCCACCCACATCACGGGCAGTCTCAAGCACCGCCTCGCCAGATCGCTGTTCCTGTACGCGATCTGCAACGGTTGGGTCACCGAGGGCACGACGGTGGTCGAGGCGTCGTCGGGGTCGACGGCGGTGAGCGAGGCGTATTTCGCCAAACTGCTCGGGCTCGATTTCGTGGCGGTGATGCCCGCGAGCACCTCGCCGCAGAAGATCGCGTTGATCGAAGCCCAGGGTGGCCGTTGCCATTTCGTCGAGCGGCCGCCGGAGATGTACTCCGAGGCCAAACGTCTGGCCACCGAATCCGGCGGACACTTCATGGATCAGTTCACTCACGCCGAACGGGCGACGGACTGGCGCGGCAACAACAACATCGCCGAATCCATCTTCCAGCAGTTGGCGCTGGAACAGCATCCGGTGCCGGAGTGGATCGTGGTCGGCGCGGGTACCGGCGGTACGAGCGCGACCATCGGACGCTACATCCGCTACCGCAGGCATCCCACGCGCCTGGCCGTCGTCGACCCGGAGAACTCCGCGTTCTACGGCGGATACGAGACCGGTGACGCCGGATACGAGACCGGAATGCCCTCGCGCATCGAGGGAATCGGCCGTCCACGGGTTGAGCCGTCGTTCATCGGCCAGGTGGTGGACCGCATGATCGTGGTGCCCGACGCCGCCTCGATCGCGGCCGCCCGACACGCGAGCGCCGCACTGGGTCGCCGGGTCGGTGGCTCGACGGGGACGAATCTGTGGGGCGCGTTCCACCTGGTCGCGGAACTGCTTGCGGTCGGTCGCAGCGGCAGCGTGGTCACCCTGCTCTGCGACGGCGGCGATCGCTACGCGGGCACCTACTTCGACGATGCCTGGGTGGCGGCCCAGCACCTCGACCTGAGCGGCCCGAGCGCTGTTCTCGCCGAGTTCGACGCGACGGGTCGCTGGACCGGCTGATATCGAAAACCCTGACCGAGGATGTCAGGTTTCGCTGTCAAGCTCGGTATCCATGACGACCAGCTACTACACCGCTTCCAGTCTCGACGGTTACATCGCCGACCCCGACAACTCGCTGGATTGGCTGATGGCGGTGGTCGACGCCGATCCGGCCACCGATGATGTCGGGGTCTTCCTGCGGGGCATCGGCGCCCTGTGTCTCGGGTCGACGACCTACGAGTGGATGGTGGCCAACAACCCGCCCGAGACCTGGCACGACAACTACGGCGACCTGCCGACCTGGGTATTCACCCACCGGGAGTTGCCCCGGCTGCCGGGTGCGAACCTGCGTTTCGTCGCGGGTGAGGTGGGTCCGGTCCACGAGCAGATGACCGAGGCGGCCGCGGGTCGCGACATCTGGGTCATGGGTGGTGGCGACCTCGCCGGACAGTTCGCCGATGCCGGGTTGCTCGATGAGGTGATCGTCGGCGTCGCACCGGTGACCCTCGGTGGCGGCGCGCCCCTGCTCCCGCGCCGCATTCTGGCCGACCGGATGCGGCTCGTCGAAGTGGAGTGCTTGGGGCAGTTCGCCAAGCTCGTCTACCGATTGAGCTGACCTTGTCGTCAATTTTTGTTGACAATATTCGAAACGTCAATCAAAATTGACAGCATGACCGATGCAACCACGCTCGCCGCGGCGGCGGGCAATCCCGATCCCTCGGTCGGTCTGCGCGCGGTGCTCGCCCTGCGCAGACTGGCCGACCGGCTCGAAACCATCCAGGTGGCCAACGCCCGTGCCAACGGCTGGTCGTGGCAGGCGATTGCCGACGCGCTCGAGGTGAGCAAGCAAGCGGTGCATCAGAAACACAACCGGAAGGGTGGCACCCGCTGATGTTCGAGAAATTCACCAAAGGCGCCAAGGTGGCCGTCGTCGTGGCACAGGAGGAAGCCAAGGAACTCGGCGCGAAACGGATCGGACCCGAACACGTCCTGCTCGGCGTGCTGACCAACGCCGAGCCGCCGTTACGTGCGGTCCTCGACGCCGACGGCATCACCGCCGAGGGCGTGCGCTCGACACTCACCGCCCGCGCGCACGAGACCCCGCTCGGCGACACCGACGCCGAGGCACTGCGCTCCATCGGCATCGACCTCGACGCCGTGCGGGCCAGCGTCGCCGAGAACTTCGGTCCGCAGGCGTGGGAGCAGGCCGAACCGGAGGTGAAGCGGGGAATCTTCGGGCGGGTGAAGGGCGCGAACTGGGGGCACATCCCGTTCTCGCCGCCCGCCAAGAAGTCGCTCGAGCTGGCGCTGCGCGAGGCACTGCGGCGTAAGGATCGCGAGATCGGCAACGCCCACCTGCTGCTCGGCATCCTGCGCGGCGCCGACCCCGCACAGGCCGATCTATTCGGCGGCAGCGACGGCATCACGACATTGCGCGACGACATCAACCGGATGCTCGACCGCGCCGCGTGAACTTGCCGCGCCGGACCCACCGCGATGTCCGATTTCGGGCCTAGCATGGGTCTATGCAGCTAGCCATACGGTTGGTCATCAACGCCATAGCCATCTGGGCCGCGGCGGCGTGGATCGACAAGATCACAATTTCCGTGCCGCCGGAATGGTCCGACGAATGGGGCAACTGGGGCAAGGCCCTGGTCATCCTCATCGTCGCGGTCGTGTTCACCGCCGTGAACGCCGTCATCAAGCCGGTCGTGAAACTTCTGTCCCTGCCGTTCGTGATCCTCACGCTCGGCTTGTTCCTGCTGGTGGTGAACGCGGCGATGCTGTGGCTCACCGCCAAGATCACCGAGCTCACCGACTACGGCCTGCGGGTCGACGGTTTCTGGGCGGCGGTGCTCGGCGGTGTCATCATCACGCTGGTCAACTGGGTGCTCGGCATCATCGTGCCGGACGGCGACTAACCGAACCCGACGGCCAGCGCGCTGAGTGCCGACCACGCCAGCAGCGCCAGACCGGAATCGCGCAGGGCGGGAATCAGTTCCAGCCCGCCCTTGCCCGCACGCACCGGGGCGTTGGCCCGTACTGCCAGCGGAATCGCGAGCAGTCCGGCCAACGCCAGGGGTGTGCGCGCGATCAGCGCGAGACTGACGACGAACGGCACGGCCAGCAACACCAGATGCAGCGTGCGGGTGCGCGCGTCACCGAGTTTCACAGCGAGGGTGACCTTTCCGGATTCGGTGTCGGTGGGAATGTCGCGCAGATTGTTGGCGACCAGCACGGCACTGGAGAACGCGCCGACACCGATCGCGAGCAGCAGCCCGACCCAGTCGACCCGCTCCGCCTGCACGAACTGAGTGCCGAGGACGGCGATCAGCCCGAAGAACACGAACACCGCGATCTCACCGAAACCGCTGTAGCCGTAGGGCTTGCTGCCACCGGTGTAGAACCACGCACCGGCCAGGCACAGCGCGCCGAGGAGCACCAGCCACCAGGCGGTCGTCGCGGCCAGGACGAGCCCGGCCACCGCGCCGACCGCGAGACTCACGACAGCCGCGGTGCGAACAGCACTGGGGGAGGCCAGTTTCGACCCGACCAGCCGCAACGGCCCGACCCGCTCGTCGTCGGTGCCCCGGATGCCGTCGGAGTAGTCGTTGGCGTAGTTCACCCCGACGATCAGGGCGAGCGAAACGAGCAGGGCCAGGAGTGCTTTCCACCAGACGGCACCGTCGATCGAGGCGGCGGCGCCGGTGCCCGCCAGGACCGGGGCGATCGCGTTGGGCAGCGTCCGCGGCCGGGCGCCTTCGATCCATTCCGCAGCTGTAGCCATGAATCGAAGCCTAGTCGCGTGTTCAGGACCCGGCTGATTCGGCGACCGTCTTCAATCTGGCCAGGCCCTTGTCGAAGTCCTTGCCGATCATGTTGTCGATGGGGAACACCTTGCCGAGCACACCCATCAGGCCCGAGTGGGTGCCGGTCATCCGCCAGGTCACCTCGGTGCCGCCGGGCACCGGTTCGAGGGTGAAGGTGACGGTATTGGTTGCCTTGAACGGTTTCTCGAATTCGAGCCGCACGCCGACCTCGCGTTCGGCGTCGGCCTCGATCTCCATCACCCCGGCACCCGCCTTGCGGTTGCCGCGCCAGGCGTAGCGCGCGCCGACGCCGGATTCGGGACCGCTGTAGGTGCGGGCCAGCTGCGGGTCGGAGTCCTCCCACGGCGACCACAGCCGCCACTTCCGGAAGTCGTCGATGAAACCACGGATGCGTGCCGGTTCGGCGGCGATGGTCGCGCGCCTGCTCACCTCGAAGTCGCCCATGGGAGTGAGCCTAGAACCCGGTACCGACAATTTCGCGCCGGACGGCCCGGTGTCATCGAGGTCGGGGCGCCTACCCGGCCAGCAGGTGTGCTCGCACGGCCGCGCGGTCCGGCTTGCCCGGCCCACGCAGCGGAATCTCCGCCAGCACCACCAGTTCCCTCGGTGCCGCGATGGAATCGAGCTCGGCGACGACGTGCGCCCGGATCTCCTCCAGCGTGGGGGCGGCGTCGGAATTCGGCACGATCGCCACGGCCACCCGCTGACCCAGCCGTTCGTCGGGCAACCCGAGCACGATGCACTCCCGGATGCCCGGGTGATTGGCCAGCACGGCCTCGACCACCTGCGGAATAACCAGCAGACCACCGGTCATGATCGCCTCGTCGAGACGACCGCTGATCGAGAGCTTGCCGTCGTCGAACGAACCCGCGTCCTCGGTGCGGAACCAGCCTGGTTCGGCGAAGGCGGGATGGTCGGGCAGGTTGCGGTACCCGCGCGCGATCATCGCGCCGCCGAGCACCACCCGGCCGTCCTCGATGCGCACCCGGGTGCCGTCGAGTGGAACGCCGTCGTAGACGCAACCACCACAGGTCTCGCTCATGCCGTAGGTGCGAACGACATTGATCCCGGCGTCGCGGGCCCGCTCGTACACCGGCGCGGGCGTCGCCGCCCCGCCGACCAGCACGGCGTCGAGCTCGGCGAGCGCCTTGGCCGCGATCGGTGAGTCCAACGACTTGATGAGCTGGGTCGGGACCAGCGCGGTGTAGCGACGCGGTCCGCGCATCGCGCCGACCGCCCCGGCCAGTGCCTCGGGCAGGAATCCGCCCGACACGTCGAGCACGGTCGGCTCGGTACCCGCGAGGATGCTGCGCAACAGCACCTGGATGCCCGCGATGTGGTGCGTCGGCAGGGCCAGCAGCCAGCTGCCGGGACCGCCGAGTCGGGCGTGGGTGGCGTTTCCGCTGGCCCGCAGCGCCTCGGCGCCGAGCAGGGCGCCCTTGGGGATGCCGGTGGTGCCGGAGGTCGTCACGACGAGGGCGACATCGTCATCGATCGGGTCGCCCGGCTTGAGCGCGTCGGAGAGTCTGCGGGCCTCGCGACGGTCGGTCGTCGGGATCGGCAGCCAGGCCGGACCGCTCCCGTCGAGGGCCTGCCGCAGATGGGGAAGTACTTCGCCGACACCGGAACCGGTGGGCATCTGCAGCGTCCGAAGGGTTCTGCTCACGCCACCACCTCCGGAAACAGCAAGCTGTGCGACCTCACGACTTCGATCGTGTCATGCGCGCGACAAGACCCGGCCAACGGGTCGGTTTGCTGTACGGGAAAAAGCCAGGCATAGCGTCTGCGATTCAGTAGATGGACAGAACTCGCTGCGCGGTCCGGACGACGGCGGTCGGGCGCTTGCTCCCCGCCATCGTGCTCGGGCGCGCGCGCATCGGCAAATCGGACGTGCCCGCTCACTCCGGCGACCAGCGCTGGTCCCGCCGGATCGGATGTTCGGCAGGCACCTCGACCAGCACGATCGGCACACCGTCCGGGTCGCGCACCCACATCTCCCACAGTCCCCACGGCTCGAGCACGGGTTCACGGTCGATGGGAATTCCCTTCAGCGCCAGTTCGGCCGCCGCGTCGGACACATCGCGCACCTGCAGCCAGATGGCGCCGTCGAAGGTGCCCGCCTGCCCGCTACCGCCGTGCGCGGCGACCTCGACCAGCGACTGCCCGGCGAAGAACACCGTGCCGCCCGGGTACTCCCTGGCGATCGCCAGGCCGAGCCCGTCGCGGTAGAACGCGAGGGTGCTCGCATAGTCGCTGGGTCGCACGATGATCCGGCTGTTGAGAATTTCCATCGCCCGTCCGTTCTCAGAAGTACCAGGGGTAGGGCGTCCAGTCGGGCTCGCGCTTCTCCAGGAAGGCGTCGCGCCCCTCCACCGCCTCGTCGGTCATGTAGGCCAGCCTGGTCGCCTCACCGGCGAACAACTGCTGACCGACCAGACCATCATCGAGCAGATTGAACGCGTACTTCAGCATGCGCTGGGCCTGCGGCGATTTGCCGTTGATGTCGGCGGTCCACTCCAGCGCCACGGTCTCGAGCTCGTCGTGGTCGACGACCTTGTTCACCGCGCCCATCTGGTGCATCTCCTCGGCGGTGTAGGGCCTGCCGAGGAAGAAGATCTCGCGCGCGAACTTCTGGCCGACCATCTTCGCCAGGTACGCGCTGCCGTAGCCACCGTCGAACGAACCCACATCGGCGTCGGTCTGCTTGAACCGGGCGTGCTCGCGCGAGGCGAGCGTCAGGTCGCACACCACGTGCAGGGAGTGCCCGCCACCAGCGGCCCACCCGTTCACCAGGGCGATCACCACCTTCGGCATGAACCGGATCAGCCGCTGCACCTCGAGGATGTGCAACCGGCCCGCGCGCGCCTTGTCCACGGTGTCGGCGGTCTCGCCGTCGGCGTACTGGTAGCCGCTGCGGCCGCGGATGCGCTGGTCACCGCCGGAACAGAACGCCCAGCCACCGTCTTTGGGGCTCGGCCCGTTGCCGGTGAGCAGCACCGCACCCACGTCCGACGACATCCGCGCGTGGTCGAGCGCGCGGTACAGCTCGTCGACGGTGTGCGGGCGGAAGGCGTTGCGCACCTCGGGCCGGTCGAAGGCCACCCGCACGGTGCCCTGCTCGACGTGCCGGTGATAGGTGATGTCGGTCAGGTCCTCGAACCCGGGGACGGGCCGCCACAGCTTCGGATCGAAAGTCACGACACCGATTATTGCCCTACCGGATCGGGCGAGCCTACGAGGCGGTAACACCGCAGGTCGAGCGGTCGCGCGGTGGTCTCGCACGGGGGTGCGTATAGTTGCGCCTGCTCGTTCATCGAACCGATCCGGAGGAACCTGAAAGTGGTTGCAGCACTGTCTGAATCCCTGCTCGACGACGCCAAGCGTCCGGCTTTCCTTGCTGACGCCGTCGAGGTTCTCGACGCCGAGGTCTCGGACAAAGGTGGTGCGTCCGGCCTGGCTGTGAAGGGTGGTTACGCGGCGGTCAAGAAGATCAGCCCCACCATCGTTCCCGACGCGCTTGCCTCGCTGGCGCCGAAGCTGCTCGACCAGCTCCAGCCGTACTGGGCCGAATTCACCGCCTCGGGCACCGGCACCTTCGCCGATCTGCTGAGCGCCAAGTCCGACGAGGTCGCCGAGTCGCTGCTGGCCGTGACCGACGCCCGCGCCGAGGCGTCGACCCGTCCCGCGCTGCAGAAGGTGTACTCCTCGATGCGCGGCTCGGCCAAGAAGCACGTCATCGAGGCGCTGCCGCGCGTCGGCGACCTGGTGCAGAAGCACGCGGGCTGAGTTTTCCCCGCACCACCGCACACCGAGGGCCGGTGTGGTTCGTCCGCGAACCGCACCGGCCTTTCGCATGTCTGTGACCACTGTCACCACGATGGGTCCGGCCGAGGGGGCGATACCGGCCACGCCCGGTCGCGGGTAAATTCCGCCGCTCGAAGTGTGAGCGAGGTAACCGCGCCGGTGAACGGCGGGAAAATTGCGGGTTGCCGTGAATTCCATCGCTCGCGCGAGCGCCGCGAACGATTGGCTACTGCCGGTCGGAATCGATTACCGTGCCTGTCGAGCGGTTCGGAAAGAGGAATTGCTCGCTGCGGAAATCGCATCTTCCGCTGGGTACAGATGAAATGACTGCATTGCGCAGGTCGAAAGGAAGTCCGGTCACATGATCTCTCGTAAGGCCCTCGTCGCCACCGGTGCCGCCGCCGTCATGTTCTTCGGTCCGGCCGCTCTGGCGAACGCCGAAGACACCGGTTCCGCCAGCGGTTCCGCCGAGCTCGCCGAGCTGTCCACCGGTTCGGCCGACCTGCTCGAAGGTCCCGCCGCCGGTTCCAGCGTCCTCGGCTCGGGTAGCGGCGCCATCGCCGACCTCACCTCCGCCGTCCTCAACATCGTCGACGCCGTCACCGGCATCAAGGACCTCACCGCCCCCGCCGAGTGAGCTGATCGCACCGTCGGCCCTTGTGCCGAAACGAAATCCGGCGACCTGGCATCAGCCTCGTCGCCGGATTTCTTTGTCTTGACGACTTGTTTGCGAACCGATGTATCTCGAACTGATAAACATAGCTATAGCCGTACCTTTCGGGCACTCGGTAGCTAATTATCCGGAACCGCTGAGGAATTGGTCTGTGGCACCAAGACGGCGCCGCAGGGCTGTGGCGGTGACGTAACCAACGCGGGCCGGAGGCAGACGCGCCCCGTCCCGTCTGACAGGCTGGTGATTGTGAATCCGTCAACTGCGCAGGCACGAGTGGTCGTCGACGAGTTCGTGCGCGGCGGCGTTCGCGAAGTGGTGTTGTGCCCCGGATCGCGCAACGCACCGCTCGCCTTCGCCCTGCAGGCCGCCGACGCGGCCGGTCGGCTGCGGTTGCACATGCGCATCGATGAGCGCACCGCGGGATTCCTCGCCGTCGGGCTCGCGGTGTCGTCGGGCCGTCCTGTCCCGGTGGTGATGACCTCCGGCACCGCCGTCGCCAACCTGGCCCCCGCCGTGCTCGAGGCGAACTACGCGCGGGTGCCGTTGATCGTCGTCAGCGCGAACCGGCCCTACGAGATGCTCGGCACCGGCGCCAACCAGACTGTGGAACAGCTCGGCCTGTTCGGCAGCCAGGTGCGCGCGACCATCAGCCTCGGGCTGGCCGAAGCCGAGGCCGGTGAGGCGAACTATCCGAGGCAGAACAGTGTGTGGCGCTCGGCCGTGTGCCGGGTGCTCGCCGCCGCGCGCGGCACCCGCTCGGGCAATGCGGGACCGGTGCAGTTCGACATCCCACTGCGCGAACCCCTGGTCCCGGAGCAGTCCGACGACGCGATCCCCGTCGGCCGGGAGGGGGACAAGCCCTGGACGGCAACCCAGTACGCCACCCTCGACGTGCCGCTCGACATCGACCTCACGCCCGACACCGTCGTCATCTCCGGCCACGGCGCGGGCCTGCGCCCCGAGCTCGCCGCATTGCCGACGGTCGCCGAACCGACCGCGCCCGCGCACGGCCCGGCCCTGCATCCGCTCGCACTGTCGCTGCTGTCGCCGAAGCAGGCGATCATCACCGGTCGCCCCACCCTGCACCGGCAGGTGTCGCGTGTGCTCGCCGATCCCGACGTCACGGTTTACGCGCTGACCACCGGCCCACGCTGGCCCGATGTCTCCGGCAATGTCGTCGGGACCGGCACCCGCGCGGTCACCACCGGAGCTCCCGACCCGGCCTGGCTTGCCCGCTGCGCGGACCTGAACAGCCAGGCCGAAGCGGTCGTTCGCGCCGAACTGGTGAGTCATCCCAAGGCCACCGGTCTGCACGTCGCCGCCGTGGTCATGGACGCGCTGCGCGAGGGCGATCAGCTGCTGCTCGGCGCATCCAACCCGGTGCGCGACGCCGCGCTGGTGTCGAGCCCACGCCCGGGCGTGCGGGTGCTGTCCAACCGCGGCGTCGCGGGCATCGACGGCACCGTCTCCGGCGCGGTTGGTGCCGCGTTGGCCCACCCCGGCCGCACGATCGCCCTCATGGGCGACCTGACCTTCCTGCACGACGCGTCCGGCCTGCTCATCGGCCGCGGCGAACCGCGCCCGACCAACCTGACCATCGTGGTCGCCAACGACGACGGCGGCGGCATCTTCGAACTGCTCGAACAGGGCGACCCGCAGTACGCGGGCGTCTTCGAGCGGGTGTTCGGCACACCGCACGGTATGGACCTGGCCGCGTTGTGCGCCGCCTACCGCATCCCGCATCGTGGCGTCGACCCGGCCGAGCTCGCGGAGGAACTCGCCTCCGACGCGCACGGCATGCGGGTGCTCGAGGTGGCGACCGAACGGTCGAGCCTGCGTGAGCTGCACGCCACCGTGCGCTCGAAGATCGCGGGCTAGAGCTCGTCCTCCTCGTCGACGAACGCGTCACCGTCGTCGAGCGGCACCTCGATGCTCTGCTCGATCACATCGGCCGGGTTGGCCCGGTCGGCGTCCAGATCGACCCGTGCCGCCATCTCCTCGGTGTAGTCGGCACTGTCGACGAAGGCCGGATCGTCGGGGGTGTCGTCACGGAAGGCCAGCTGCTCCTGTTCCACGCGATCGGCCTCGGGGACCTCGTCGAGCGGGCGAGCGGTGTCGTAGTCGATCATCGGTACTCCTCGATCGTCGTCGTTGCCTCGGACGGGTGTCGCTGAGCGTGCGATGTCCAGGGTGCGCCGTTCGCCGGTTCTCGGCAACCCGCGCCGATGATTCCGGCGGCGTCGGGTCGTCTCGTTCTGTATGGAGCCGCACTTCGATTTCGCCCCCGCCGCCCGTTCGTTGGCCACTGTCGTCGCCGGGATCACCGACGACCAGTTCACCGCCCCCACCCCGTGCGTCGGCCTCGACGTTCGCGATCTGATCCGCCATGTCGTCGAGCTCACCGAAGCGTTCCGCCAGGCCGCGACCAAGGAGTCCGTCGGTCGGTCCACGCCACCCGGTGTGGTCGACGACGAACTGTCCGCCGATTGGCGCACCAGGATTCCCACGCAGCTCGACGCGCTCGTCGAGGCATGGCGCGTACCCGAGGCCTGGGACGGTGAGACCGAAGCCGGTGGGGTGGTGATGTCTGCTGCGGCGATGGCGGTGGTCGCGCTCGACGAACTCGTCGTCCACGGGTGGGATCTGGCGGTGTCGACCGGTCAGGTACTCGAGGTCGACCCCGGTGATCTGGGGATTCTGCTCGAGTTTCTTGGGGAGACCGATCCGGAGGGGACGCCCGGGTTGTTCGGGCCGGTCGTCGCTGTCGCCGAGGACGCGCCCGCACTCGACCGGCTGTTGGGGCTCACCGGTCGTGATGCGGGATGGAAGCCTCCGGCCTAGCGCGGCGGGGAGGAAGCCGGGGCTCAGCGCTGCGGGGCCTGCCCGACCTCACCGGTCGGACGCGGTCCTACGACCGTTGGTCGGCGTAGGCCGCGTCGACGAAGGTGCCTGCCATCGTCGCCACGGTCGCGGCGCGCGCGGCCCGGTCGGCTGCCTCCCGATCGATCGGGTCGCCGCTGGCCAGGAGGCGGTAGTAGAGCGGTGCGGAGACCGCTGACAGCACGGCGCGGGCATCCGTGCCAGCGGGTGCTTCGCCGCGAGCGACCGCGTCGTGGACGCAGGGCGCCCACTCGTCGAGGCGGGTGTCGTAGAAGGCGTGCAGCGCGTTCGCGGTGTCGGCGTCGACGGTGGCGGCCGCGATCACGGCCCGGAACAGGTTGCCTTGGCGTGGGTCGGTGAGGGTCTCGGCGACCAGGCGGGCGTTCGCGGTCAGGTCGTCGAGCAGGGCGCCGGTGTCGGTGCGGGGTAGCGACTGCTCGGCCATGTCGATCAGGAGGTCCGCGACCAGGCCGGCGGGTGAGCGCCATCGCCGGTAGACGGTGGTCTTCCCGACGCCCGCCGTCACGGCGACTTCGGTGAGATCGAGTCCGCCCAAGCCGCGTTCGGCGAGCAGATCGCCGGTCACCTGCAGGACGGCTTCACGGACCCGTGCGGTGCGCCCACCTGGGCGAACGGACCCGGGCCAAGCGATATCGTGCTGCATAACGGAACTCCTGTTTCATTTATGGCGAATCGGGTGTAGTGTCCGAGGTGTTAACGAAACTATAGACCCTTTAGGAGTTCTCATGGAGTATCGGCGGCTCGGCGCTTCGGGTCTGCATGTTCCGGCTCTCGGCTTCGGGGCAGGCACCTTCGGTGGGCGTGGTCCCCTGTTCAGCGCGTGGGGCGATACCGACGCGGCCCAGGCCAGGCGGTTGATCGACGTCAGCGTGGAGGCCGGGGTCACCCTGTTCGACACGGCCGACGTCTATTCCGACGGTGCGTCCGAGGAAGTGCTCGGCGCCGCGATCAAGGGCAGGCGCGACAAGGTGCTGTTGTCCACCAAGTCGGCGCTACCCACCGGGCCCGGCGCCGACGACGCCGGTGCGGGCCGGGCGAGGCTCATCCGCGCGGTCGACGCTTCGCTGCACCGCCTCGGCACCGACTATCTCGACCTGTTCCAACTACACGCCTTCGATGCGGGCACGCCGCTGCTCGAAACCCTCTCGACACTGGGCGATCTCGTGCGAGCGGGCAAAATCCGCTATGTCGGTGTCTCCAACTTCGCCGGTTGGGAGCTGATGAAGACACTGGCCACCTCCGAGGCGCACGGGCTGCCGAAACCCATTGCGCACCAGGTCTACTACTCGTTGGTCGGCCGCGACTACGAGTGGGAGCTCATGCCACTCGGTGCCGACCAGGGCGTCGGCGCGGTGGTGTGGAGCCCACTCGGCTGGGGTCGGCTCACGGGGAAGATCCGTCGCGGACAACCACTTCCGGCGGGCAGCCGCCTGCACGACACCGCACAGGCCGGACCACCGGTCGACGACGAACACCTCTACGACATCGTCGACGTGCTCGACACCATCGCCGCCGACACCGGGCGCAGCGTCCCACAGATCGCCCTGAACTGGCTGCTCACCCGACCCACCGTCGCCACCGTCCTGATCGGCGCCCGCAACGAGGAACAGCTGCGCCAGAACCTCGGCGCCATCGGCTGGCAACTCGATCCCGAACACCTCGCCGCCCTCGACGCGGCAAGCGCCACCACACCCCCGTACCCCTACTACCCGTACCACCGCTTACCGGACTTCACCCGGCTCAACCCGCCCGTGGTCCGCGCGGCCTGATCAGTACACGTCGCGCACGTAGCGTTTCTCGGCGACGAGTTGCTTCTTGAAGGCCAGTGCGCCCGCCTCGTCGAGCTTGCCGTGGATCCGGGCGATGCGCAGAAGGGTGTCGTCGACATCCTTGGCCATGCGGGCGGCGTCACCGCACACGTAGAAGTGGGCGCCATCGCACAGCCACGACCACAACTCGGCGCCGTGCTCGATCATTCTGTGCTGCACATAGATCCGCTCGCGCTGGTCGCGGGAGAAGGCCAGGTCCAGCCGGGTGAGGAAACCGGAGCGGAACATGTCCTCGAGCTCGGTGCGGTAGTAGAAGTTGTGTGCCGCGTGCTGATCGCCGAAGAACAACCAGTTGCGTCCGGTCGCACCGACGGCCCGGCGCTCGTGCAGGAACCCACGGAAAGGAGCGATCCCGGTGCCGGGGCCGACCATGATCATCGGCACGGTCGGGTCGAGCGGCGGGCGGAAATGGGGGGCCCGCTGCAGGAAGATCGGCACCTCGGCGTTCGCCCGGTCGGCGAGGAAGGTCGAGCACACCCCGCCTCGGCGCACCGAGTCACCCACGGGGTCGCCGTAGCGCACCACACCGACGGTGAGCTGGACCTCGTCGGGGGTGGTGAGCGGGCTCGAGGAGATCGAATACTGGCGTGGTTGCAGCTTTTTGAGAGCGCCGAGCCAGTCGACGAGATCGGTTCGCACGGGGAAGTCGCGCAGGACGTCGACGGCCTGGCGGTCCCACAGGTAGCTCGCCAACTCGTTGCGGTTGTCGCGGCGCAACAGTTTGGCCAGCTGCGGGTGCGGGTTGCGTTCGGCGATGAACCCGAGCAGATCGGTGCTCACCTTGGTGATGTCATAGTGGGTGCGCAGTGCCTCGGCGAGCGGCACTTCGCGCTCATCGATCGCTACCGCGCGTCGCCCGTCGAGGCCGGTGGCCGCGAGCCATTCCGCCACGAGATCGTCACCATTGGTCGGCAGTACGCCCAGGGAATCGCCCACCTCGTAGGCGGCGTCGAGGTTGTGCAGATCGAACCCGAAGCGCCGCACCTCTTTCGACGATCCCGGCGCGCTCAGGGTCTCGTTGCGCATCAGAGTGGCGAGGACGGGTGACTGGCGGGTGAAAGGTGCGGCGGGCGCCCGCC
>NZ_BDBE01000020.1 GCF_001612825.1 Nocardia caishijiensis NBRC 108228
GGGCGCCCGCCGGGACGGCGCGGCCTGCGGGCGATCGAGGACGGAGGCGCCACCTCGACCACTCGGGCGGCTCGCGGCCTGTTCGGGATACGGCTGGGGCGCGGCACCACGTGCCGAGGAGTGTTGGGGCGCATCGAATCCGAGGGGCCGGGCCCCGCCTGGCACCGGTCCGAATCCGGGCGACACAGGGGCCGCTGCTCCGGGCAGGGCGGCGTTGAATTGAGCGCCCGCGACGGTGGAGGGGACGCCCATGGTCGGTGCGGCAGCCGGATCGGTACCGGCGGTCGGCGCGGGAGCCGGATCGAAATCGGCGGTCGGCGCGGCGGCCGGATCGGTACCGGCGGTCGGTGCGGAGTCGAACTGATAGGAGGCCGCGGCGAAAGAAGTGCCGGTCGGTGCGGACCCCGTTGACGTGGTGCCGAATGCCGAGGGGGCGCGGGGTGGAGTGGAACCGGAGCCGGACGGTGTGGTGCCGTCCGGGGCGAGGACAGCGAGGACATCGGCGACCCACTGGTCGGCGGCGTCGTCGAAATCGGGTTCGCTGTCGACGCGGGGGAGCATGCGGTGGGCGCCGCGCGCGGCGAGAAGGGTGTCGAGGGTGCGACCGTGCCCGCAGAAGTCGTCGTAGGAGGAGTCGCCGAGGGCGAATACCGCGTAGCGGACCCGGGGTAGCCGGAGCGCGGTGTCCTCGAGCCGGGCGAGGAAGTCGGCGCCGTTGTCGGGCGGCCCGCCGTCGCCGAAGGTGCTGGTGACGACGAGAACGTCACCGTCGAGTGCGGTGGGCTCGCAGGAGTCCATGTCGAGCAGCTTGGGGAGGAACCCGTCATCGGCGAGTCGTGCGGCAACCGACGCGGCCAGTTCCTCGGCGTTTCCGGTCTGCGACGCCCACAGCACCGTCACCGTCGTGGCCGCGGCACTCCGGCCCGCCGTTGCCCCGCCGCCTGCGGAAGGGGTGCCGATCGGCGGGGCGCCGAGGAATGAGCCGCTGAACGCAGTGCCGGTGGAGGTGCTGACGGTGGTGGGGGTTTCGGTGACACTGCGGGAGTACATACCGGCCAACATGCCGTCGACCCACAATCGGGCTTGCGGCGACAACGGGGCGGTGGTCGGTAGCACGGGCTGGCCCGAGATCGGAAGTGTTTGTAGCGCAGCGAGATACCCGCCGAGATAGATGCGCTCAGCTTCGCTGAGCAATGGTGCGACGCCTGCGTCGAGGCCGAGCATCGCGGCCAGCGGATGCTGACCACCCTGGCTGAGCTCTGTCATCGGGCGGGTTCCGTGTCCGACAGCGGGAACCGCTCGACCGGGGTGGGCGACCGGCTGCGTCGGGTCTTGGGAGGTCGGTGCGCTCGGCGGCAGGTGCTGGTCCGACTGTGCGGGCGGTATCGAGTTCTGGCCGTCGGAGATGGCGAACTGGGACGGTCGAACCCCCGTCGCCGCCTCGGGGGCCGGACCCACGCGGCGCAACGCCACCGCGCAGGCCTTGAACTCCGGTTGCAGCGAGGCGGGGTCGACGGCGTCGTTGGTGACGGCGTTGATCGTCAGGTATTCGCCCTGTTCGTCATTCCAGTGGAAAGGAGCGAAGCAGTCGCCAGGACGGACCCGGTCACTGATGCGGACCGGGAGTACGGCTCGCCCACGGCGGGAAGCGATTTCGAGTTGATCGCCGGGCTGCAAGTCGAGGCGGGTGGCGTCGTCGGGGTGCACCTCGACGAACGGTTGCGGGTTCAGTTTGGCCAGTTTGGTGACCTTGCCGGTTTTGGTCATGGTGTGCCACTGGTGTTGCAGTCGGCCGGTATTGAGCAGGAAGGGGTAGTCGTCATCAGGAAGTTCAGCAGCGGGCAGGTGCGGGCGCGGGAAGAACACCGCGCGCCTGCTCGGCGTCGCGAAGGCCAGCCGTGGCGTATGACCGTCGGCATCGATGTGCAGCGGCTGGTGAATGCCGTCGTTGCGGTAGCGGATCGGGTTGCGTGGGCTGTCGCTGTCGTTGCACGGCCACTGCATCGGCCCCTCGCGCAAGCGGTCGTAACTCATCCCGCTCAGGTCGTAGCCGGTGGCCGGGTTGGTGAATCGACGCAGCTCGTCGAAAACCTCGGCGCTCGACGCGAAGTCGAATCCAGGGAAACCCATGGCGGTGGCCACCTGGGCGATGAGCAGCCAGTCGGGCCTGGCCTCACCGACCGGGTCGACGGAACGGTTCAGCAGGGTGACATTGCGTTCCGAATTCACCATCACCGCATCGCTTTCCGCCCACAGGGTGGCTGGCAGCAGCAGATCGGCGTAGGAGTTGGTCGCGGTCTCGGTGTAGGCGTCCTGCACCACCACGAGTTCGGCCGCCTCGAGCCCGGCGATCACCGTCTTCCGGTTGGCCACGGTGGCAACGGGATTGGTGCAGATGATCCACGCCGCCTTGATCTCGCCGTCGGCCAGACCCGCGAACATGTCGATGGTTCCCGGACCCGCTTCGGTGCGCAGCGAGCCTTCGGGCAGGTCCCACTCGGTCTCGACGAAGGCGCGGTCGGCGGGGGAGAGCAGGCTGCGCTGACCGGGCAGCCCCGGCCCCATGTAACCCATCTCGCGCCCGCCCATCGCGTTGGGCTGGCCGGTCAGGGAGAACGGCCCACTGCCTGGTCGGCAGATCGCACCGGTGGCCAGGTGCAGGTTGATCAGGGCGTTGGTGTTCCAGGTGCCGTGGGTGGACTGGTTGAGTCCCATCGTCCACAGCGACATCCACTCGCCCGCCTCGGCGATCATGCTCGCAGCGGTCCTGATATCCGCCTCGGCGAGGCCGGTCAGTTCGGCGACCCGAGCGGGCGGGTAGTCGGCGAGGAACTCGGGCATCGCCTCCCAGCCCTCGGTGTGTTCGGCGATGAAGTCGGTGTCGATGGCGCCGTCGGCGACGAGCAGGTGCAGCAGTCCGTTGAGCAGGGCAAGGTCGGTGCCGGGCGCGATCTGCAGGAAGAGGTCGGCGCGGGCGGCGGTTTCGGTGCGTCGCGGGTCGACGACGATCAGCTTGGCTCCGGCCTTGAGTCGGTCGGCCATACGCAGGAACAGGATCGGGTGACAGTCGGCCATGTTCGCGCCGGTGACGAAGAACAGATCGGCGTGCTCGAAGTCGTCGTAGGAGCCGGGCGGGCCGTCGGCACCGAGCGACTGCTTGTAGCCGGTGCCCGCGCTGGCCATGCACAGCCGAGAGTTGGCTTCGATGTGTTTGGTCCGCAGGTAGCCCTTGGCGAGTTTGGTCGCCAGGTACTGGGCTTCCAGCGACATCTGCCCGGACACGTAGAGCGCGATGGCGTCGGGCCCGTGTTCGTCGAGGATCGCGCGCAACCGGTCGGCGGTTTCGCGGACGGCGTCGTCGACCGGCAGCGCGACGGGTGCCTGCCCGCGGGCGGGGCGGCGGTAGGCGGTGGACATCCGGCCGGGTGCGGCCATCATCTCCGCGTGCGTCGCGCCCTTCGTGCAGAGTCGCCCGGCGTTCGCGGGGTGCAATTTGTCGCCGCTGACCTTGGCGATCACCGGGGCACCGGACGGGTCGGACGCCGTCCGGACGGAGATGCCGCAGCCGACACCGCAGTACGAGCACTGCGTGCGCACCGAATCGTCGCCGGTCATGGGCGCCCCCCTCGGCATGCTCGGGCGCCCTGCGTGGTGACGCGGGTAGGCGTGTCCGAGCGCTGACCTGTCATGGCACCGATCATCCGCACCCGGCGTTGCGCTCGATTTAACGAACGTTATGTCCAGGTGACAATCGACCTCACCGACGAAAATCCGGGCTGTGAGGTTGCCACCGGAATATAGTCCCTGATCAGGGGATCTTCCGAGGTTTGCCGAAGATGGCGGCGGGTGACCGGCGTGACCGGACTCACCCTGTGGATCAGCGCAGGTCAGCCCATTTTGTAGCCGCGATGCAGCGCGACGACACCACCGGTGAGGTCACGCCACTGCACCGAGTCCCAGCCCGCGTCGGCGATGCGCCTGGCCAGCCTGCGCTGGTTCGGCCACGCCCGGATCGACTCGGCCAGGTACACGTAGGCGTCCGGATTGGAGCTCACCGCGCGCGCCACCCGGGGCAACGCCTTCATGAGGTACTCCATGTAGACGGTGCGGAACGGCCCGAACACCGGGGTCGAGAACTCGCACACGACGAGTCGTCCGCCGGGCTTGGTGACACGCAGCATCTCGCGCATCGCCAGGTCGATGTCGGCCACGTTGCGCAAGCCGAAGGAGATGGTCACCGCGTCGAAGGAGTCGTCGGCGAACGGCAGTGCCATGGCATCGCCCGCCACCATCGGCACCCGCCGGAACCGGCCCGCGCCGAGCATGCCCTGGGAGAAGTCGGCGGCCACGCACCAGGCGCCGGACTTGCCGAGTTCCACGGTGGACACACCGGTGCCCGCGGCAAGGTCGAGCACGCGCTCGCCGGGGCGGAGGGCGAGTGCGCGTCGCGTCGCCCACCGCCAGTACCGGTCCTGGCCACCGGAGATGACCGTGTTGGTGAGGTCGTAGCGTTTCGCCACACCGTCGAACATCGACGCGACCTCGTGGGGTTGCTTGTCCAGCGAAGCCCTGATCGGTTCCCGCTGCTCTGTTGTCGCCACGATTCGAGCTTATCCGCACCGAGGTGGGCTAGGCCGAGCGCGGCAATCGCTGCCGCATCCCGGTGACATCGGCGTAGTGGCCCATCAGTTCGGTGCAGATGGCGGGCCAGGTGCGGTGCAGCACCGACTTGCGTGCCGCCGCCGCGAACCGGGCACGCTGCTCGGTGTCGCGCAGTGCCGACACCGCGCTCGGCAGGAGCTCGGCGAACCGGTCGACCGGCAACAGGTAGCCGTTGCGGCAATGGGCGATCAGGTCGCGCGGTCCACCGGCGTCGGGCCCGATCACCGGCACCCCCGACGACAATGCCTCCTGCACGCCCTGACAGAACGTCTCGTGCTCGCCCGGATGCACCATCACATCGAGGCTGGCGTAGTGGGTGGCCAGCTCGGAACCGCCCAGTTCACCGGTGAACACCGCGCGCGGCATCAGCCTGCTCAGCCGTGCGCGCTCAGGCCCGTCACCGACGACGACGAGCTGAACGGACGGGTCATCCGCGAGCGCGGCCAACCGTTCCACGTGCTTCTCCGGCGCGAGCCTGCCGACGAACCCGACCACCAGCCGTTCGCTCGTGCCGAGCCAGCTCGCGCGCAACTCGGCACTGCGCGCGGCCGGGTTGAACCGGTCGACATCGACACCGCGCCCCCACCTGTGCACCCGGGGAATGCCGTGTTCGGCCAGGTCCGCCGCGGCGGCCGACGACGGTGCGAGGGTGCGGGTGGCGCCTTCGTGGATCCGGCGCGTCCACGCCCACGCCGCCCGCGCGGCCAGCCCGAGCCCGTAACTCTTGGCGAAACCGGCCACATCGGTCTGGTACACCGCGATGGAGGGGAGGTCGAGGCGGGTCGCCGCGGCGAGCCCGCCCGCGCCGAGCAGGAATGGCGAGGCCAGATGCACCACGTCCGGGTCGAAGTCGGCGATCGCGGCAGTGATCCCGGGCTGTGGCAGACCGACAGGCAACGAACTCACCTTCGGCACCATCATCGCGGGCACCCGATGCACCGGGAACCGGCCGTGCAGGCGCGGGGCGGGCGGTGCGCCGCGCAGCGTATCGGGCGCCACGATCATGGCATCGTGCCCGTGCTGGTCCAGGTGGTCGAGCACCCGGAGCACGGAATTGACGACGCCGTTCATGTTCGGCAGGAAAGACTCCGAGACGATGGCTACGCGCACACTCCAAGAGTGACCGTCCCAGCGCGCGCCACACCCACACCGACATGAAGCCGGGGCGAACAGCAGGGGAAAGTTACCGCTGTCTGCGCCGCACCAGCCACAACGCGGGCAGCGCGAGCGCCCAGACGACCACGATCACCGAGGCGGCGGGCACGATCGCCACCCGTGCGTCCCGACCGGCCACCCGGACCAGGTCGGGGTCGCGGGTGCTGTACTCCACATTGATGCGCTGACCGGCGGTGAGATTGGTGGGATACAGGATCCCGACCTTCGGATTGTGGGTGACGCTGTCGGGCGTCACGTACATCACCGCCGAGCGCAACCGCCCCGCCGACAGCACCTCACCGGAGGTGACCCCACGGTTGCGTTCGATCTCGAAGTCGTTGCGCCACGCGGCGAGTACCAGCAGCACCATGAGCACACTGATCACCGTCGCGGTACCGAGGATTCCGGTTCGCACCCGCCGCAGGCGATCGGAGTACCTATCCGACTGGCTGGTTTCCGACACCACGCCACCCTAACGGTGGGCTGCACTACCGTGTGCCACCATGTCCCGAAAATTCAGCTTCACCGTGCCTTATGCCGTCCCGGTCGAAGATCTTCACCGGGCACTCGTCGACGACGCGGTCTGGCAGGAGCGGTTCGCCGCCGCCGAGACCGCGACGCTGGAACTCTCCCATCCCGAAGGACCGGATTCGATCCGCATCGAGATGACCGAAACTCCCGGCCGGGACAAGGTTCCCGCGCTGGTCCGCAAGGTTCTCAAGAGCGATCTGGTGCTCGCCCGCACCGATGTCTGGCAGCCGCTCGACGGTGAGGTCGCCAAGGGCAGCTTCACCGGACGCAGCGGTGGGATCACCACCGAGATGTCGGGTACCTACGAGCTGCGGCCCACCGCCGAGGGCAGCGAGATCGAGGTCGTCGGCACCGTCACCGTGAAGGTGCCGTTGGTCGGCGGCGCCATCGAGCCGCTGGCCGAACAACTGCACCAGCGTGTTCTCAACAGCGAACGCAAGTTCATCGAGGGTTGGTTTGCGAAGCTCAGCTGAACGGCGGTAGTTCGTCGGCGCGCAGCGAGGTTCGACCGGCCGTTCGCCACAGGCGGGCGGTCAGGTCCTCGTCCTCATCGGTCACCAGGTTGCCCATCACGCGAACAGCGGTGCGCTGCAAGTACTTCGAGCGCATCACCGGGGGGCCGCCCAGCGGGACCATCTTCGGGTGCGTGGCCAGCCCGGCCAGCCTGCGCGCCACGGAGAAGGTGCGCCCGTAGCGCTCGCGCAGCAGCTGCGGCCACAGTTGCGACAGGTCCGGTTCGTCGAGCAGGTCGGCCAGCAGGTGACCGCCTTCGAGCCCGTAGTCGATGCCTTCACCGTTGAGCGGATTCACGCAGCCCGCGGCGTCACCGACCAGCACCCAGTTGCGTCCGGCCACATTCGACACCGCCCCGCCCATCGGCAGGAGCGCCGAGGCCACCGCGCGCAGTTCGCCCTCGAACTCCCATTCCTCGCGGCGCAGCCGGGTGTAGTGCTCGAGCAGCGGTTTCAGCGCGACATGCGAGGGCCGCGCCTCCGTGGCCAGCGAACCGACACCGATGTTCACCTCGCCGTTGCCGAGCGGGAAGATCCAGCCGTAGCCGGGAACCAGCTGGTCGTCGGCATTGCGCAGTTCCAGATGCGAGGAGATCCACTGGTCGTCGCTGCGGCCGGAGGTGATGTAGGCGCGGGCGGCGGTGCCGTAGGCATAGCGACGATGCCAGGTGCGGCCGAGCTGTTTGCCGATGGGGGAGCGCACCCCGTCGGCCACGACCAGCACTCGACAGTGCACGGTGTGTGTGGTGTCGCCGATGCGCACGGTCACCCCGGTGACCCGGTCGCCGTCGCGCAGCACTTCGGTGACCTTCGCCCCGTCGACCATCCGGGCACCGGACTTGATCGCCGTCTCACGCAAGGTGTTGTCGAGTTCGGTTCGCGGAACGGCGCTTCCGTAGGTGGGAAAGGACCCGCCCGGCCAGGGCAGCAGTGCCTCCCGACCGAAACCGGCCATCCGCAATCCGTGGTTCACCGTGTGCGCGCGCAACCACTCGCCGAGCCCGAGATGTTCCAATTCGGCGGTGGCGCGCGGGGTGAGACCGTCACCGCAGGTCTTGTCGCGCGGGAAGACGGCCGAATCGAGCAGCAGCACATCGCGTCCGGCGCGGGCCGCCCACGCCGCCGAGGCGGAACCCGCAGGTCCGGCCCCCACCACGAGCACCTCTACGGTGTCGGGCAGCGTCGCGTGGTCGGCGGGGACGAGATCCGGTGAACCCATGGCTCAATACTGGCACTTCGCGCGGCTGTGCGAGAGTGGCGGGTGCACCGGGAATTCTCACGTGTGACGGGGTTCATCGGCTGTGGCGCAGGAACACGCTAGGTTGCTACCCGTCGGGGTCGGACACATCGCTGGGAGAAACTAATGAGCACATCGGCTGTGAGCGACGAGAGCACCGTGGTTGCCGGGGTCGATCTCGTCGACCCGGAACTCGCCGCCACCGTGCGCGACGGGCTGGCCGCAGTCGAGAAGCTGCTCGTCGACGAACTCTCCGACGGCGAGGAATTCCTGCAGGAGGCCGCGCTGCACCTGGCCAGGGCGGGCGGCAAGCGGTTCCGGCCGCTGTTCACCCTGCTCACCGGCCAGCTCGGCCCGAATCCGACCGATCCCGCGCTGGTCACCGCGGGCACGGTCGTCGAACTCGTGCACCTGGCCACCCTCTACCACGACGATGTGATGGACGAGGCCACCCAGCGCCGCGGCGCCGAAAGCGTGAATTCGCGCTGGGGTAACAACATCGCCATCCTCGCCGGTGACTATCTGTTCGCGCACGCCTCCCGCCTCACCTCCACCCTCGGCCCCGACGCGGTGCGCATCATCGCCGAGACGTTCGCCGAGCTGGTCACCGGTCAGATGCGGGAAACCATGGGCGCCAAGCAGACCCAGGACCCCGTCGAGCACTACCTGAAGGTGGTGTGGGAAAAGACCGGTTCGCTCATCGCCGCCGCGGGCCGCTTCGGCGGCACCTTCTCCGGTGCCGACAGCGAACACGTCGAGCGCCTGGCCCGCCTCGGTGACGCGGTCGGCACCGCCTTCCAGATCTCCGACGACATCATCGACATCTCGTCGTCGTCGGAGCAGTCCGGCAAAACCCCCGGCACCGACCTGCGCGAAGGCGTGCACACCCTGCCGGTGCTCTACGCCCTGCGCGAGCGCGGCGCCGACGGCGACCGTCTGCGCACCCTGCTCGACCACCCGCTCGGCACCGACGCCGAGGTCGACGAGGCCCTGGACCTGCTGCGCCGCTCGCCCGGTATGGCGCTGGCCAAGGACAAGCTGCAGGAATACGCCGACCTGGCCGACGCCGAACTGGCCGCGCTGCCCGCCGGTCCGGCCAACGACGCTCTCACCCGCCTCGTCCGCTACACCATCGAGCGAGTCGGCTGACGGGAACTTCTCCCACCCGACACCCGTTCAACAAAGGGAGTTGCCGGAGCGCACCCTGTGTGCCAGAACGCAACACCTGATTTCGCATGAACATGGGTAACTCGTCGGGAACGGGCTGACCAGACCACCACCGCTGCCTGGCCGCCAACGCGAGCCCGCACGTACCCGAGTCTGGCCAAAAGTCGCGGAGAGGCGGAACATGCTGCGGACAACCGTGCTGATGGTCGCCATGTCGGCGCTCATCGTCGCCATCGGTGCGATGTTCCGCAGTCCGACGATCCTGGTCATCTCGATCGTGCTGGCCGTCGCGATGAACGCCTACGCCTACTTCAACAGCGACAAGCTGGCGTTGAAGGCCATGCACGCCCAGCCGGTGAGCGAACTGGAAGCCCCGGTCATGTACCGGATCGTGCGCGAACTCGCGACCGCGGCCCGGCAGCCCATGCCGCGCCTCTACATCAGCCCGACCAACGCGCCCAACGCCTTCGCCACCGGGCGCAATCCACGCAACGCGGCAGTGTGCTGTACCAGCGGCATCCTGCAATTACTCGACGAACGGGAGTTGCGGGCGGTGCTCGGCCACGAGCTGTCACACGTCTACAACCGCGACATCCTCATCTCGTCGGTGGCGGGTGCGATGGCCTCGGTCATCACGGGTCTGGCCAACTTCGCGTTCCTGGCCAGTTCGTTCGGCAACCGCGACGGGCAGGGTCCGAACGTCATCGGGGTGCTGCTGGTCTCCCTGCTCGGACCGATCGCGGCCGGTCTCATCAAGATGGCGGTGTCGCGGTCGCGTGAGTACCAGGCCGACCAGTCCGGTGCCGAACTCACCGGCGACCCGCTCGCCCTCGCCTCGGCCCTACGCAAGATCGAACGCGGCGTCCAGGCGGCCCCCCTGCCGCCGGACCCGAAGATCACCAGCGAATCGCACCTGATGATCGCCAACCCGTTCCGCGTGGGCGACCGCATCGCCCGCTGGTACTCCACCCACCCCCCGACCGCCGACCGCATTCGGCGGCTCGAGGAAATGGCGGGCGGAACGCACCGGCACTGACCAACTAGCGGTAGTTCACGAACTGCAGGGCGATACCGAAGTCCTCGCCCTTGAGTAGCGAGATCACCGCCTGCAGGTCGTCGCGCTTCTTGCTGCTGACGCGCAGTTCCTCACCCTGGATCTGCGCCTTCACACCCTTGGGGCCCTCGTCGCGGATCTTCTTGGAGATCTTCTTCGCCTTCTCGGTGTCGATGCCCTGCACCAGCGTGCCGGTGATCTTGAACACCTTGCCCGACGCCTGCGGCTCGCCCGCGTCGAACGCCTTGAGCGAGATGTCGCGTCGGATCAGCTTCTCCTTGAACACGTCGAGCGCCGCCTGCACCCGCTCCTCGGCGTTGGCGGTGAGCACGATGGCCTCCTCGCCGGACCAGGCGATCGAGGCGTCGGTGCCCTTGAAGTCGTAGCGGGAGTTCAGCTCCTTCTCCGCCTGATGCAGCGCATTGTCGACCTCCTGCCGGTCGACCTTGCTCACCACGTCGAATGACGAATCAGCCACACTGCGCTCCTGTTCTTCGGAAGGTCCGTAAAGCTCCGCGGCAAGACTGCCTGCCGCCGAGACAGTTGTACCCGCAACGCGCCGGAGTCCGCGCCCGCAGGGGGTCTGTGCAGGCGGTTTGCATCCTCGGGGTGGGTTCGTTGTAAGCTCTCAGCGCACCGGAAACGGCGCACAGGCAGATTGCCCGAGCGGCCAATGGGAGCAGACTGTAAATCTGTCGGCGCAAGCCTACGTAGGTTCGAATCCTACATCTGCCACATCGAACCCCGTCGATCATCACGATCGGCGGGGTTCTGCTGTTCCGCCTCTCCGTGACTTTGGGCCAGGCTCAGGTGCGTGTCTGTTGTCGACGCGGCAAGCTTTGATCGAGGGGGTGAGTCAGTTCGTACCCGGTGAGTTACCCATGTGCTTGCGTGATGAGTGGGCTGGTTGGCGCAAAAAGGTGCTCTCACCAGGCGATTTGGTGGTGTTCGTTGGTAGTGTGTAATCTCTTTCAGGACGCCGGAGCACGGAGTCGCACTGATCGGTTCGCCGAACAAGACCCTGTGCCACGTAGTCATGCCCCCTTAGCTCAGTCGGCAGAGCGTTTCCATGGTAAGGAAAAGGTCAACGGTTCGATTCCGTTAGGGGGCTCGCCGGATTGCCGGTGGTGACCGACTTTCCCGCCGGCCCCACCGTAATAGGTCCGCCGTGGCGGTGTAGCTCAGTCGGTAGAGCAAACGACTCATAATCGTTGTGTCGCCGGTTCAAGTCCGGCCATCGCTACCAATAACGACTCAGCCCAGACCGGAAAGAAGGCATATCGTGGCCGCGAAGTCCACCGATGTCCGGCCAAAGATCACCTTGGCCTGCGAAGAGTGCAAGCACCGCAACTACATCACCAAGAAGAACCGGCGCAACGACCCGGACCGCCTCGAGCTGAAGAAGTTCTGCCCGAACTGCGGCACCCACCGGGCGCACCGCGAATCGCGCTGATTCGAACAAAAACATCTGCCGAAGGCCGGACGAAAGTCCGGCCTTCGCGCGTTTTCCGGGGACGGTCGCCGAGGGTGTGCGCGCACAAGTGGGTAATGTGCCACGCTGTGACAGTGAACACCGGAACTGACGAAGCGGTCTCGGCCGCAGCCGCCGAAGCATTCGATCCCGCCGCCCACGCGGCCTCGATGGTCGGTCACCACTACCGGGTCGACGACTATTACGAGGTCGGTCGCGAAAAGGTGCGTGAATACGCCCGCGCCGTACAGGACTACCACCCGGTGCACTGGGACGAGGACATCGCGCGCGAATACGGTCACTCCGGTCTGGTCGCCCCGCTCACGTTCATCTCCCTGGTCGGCATCCTGGCCCAGCGCCGGTTGTTCGAGGAGATCGTCACCGGATACGACCTCAGCCAGATCATGCAGACCGATCAGATCCTGGAATTCCATCGGCCGATCCGCGTCGGCGACCGGCTCACCTGTGACGTCTATCTGCATTCGTTCCGGCAGGCATTCGGCGGCGACATCATCGTGACCAAGAACATCGTCACCGACGCCGACGACGAATTGGTGCTCACCACCTACACCACGCTCATCGGGCGCAGCGGCGGCGATATCGATCCGAATATGTCGGCGGCGGTCCGCAACGTGCTCATGCACGGCCTCGGTGACGACGAACCGGCCCACCACGCGCCGAGCGACGCCTTCGCCGCGATCACCCCGGACCCGGTGACCAAACAGCCCGAGCCGCGACTCAGCACGCACGCCCTCGCCTTCGAGAGCATCGCGGCCGGTGACGAGCTGCCCGCAAGGACCGTCCGGCTCACCCGTGGCGACCTGGTGAACTACGCCGGTGTCTCCGGCGACGCGAACCCCATCCACTGGAGTGACGAGATCGTCAAACTCGTCGGCCTCGACAACGTGGTCGCCCACGGCATGCTCACCATGGGTCTCGGCGGCGGATTCGTCACCTCCTGGCTCGGCGATCCCGGCGCGGTGAAGGAATACAACGTGCGCTTCACCAGCCCGGTGTATGTGGGTGCCGACGCCCCGGCCGAGGTGGATTTCACCGGTAAGGTGAAATCGGTCGACCCGGAGACCCGAACGGCCGTCGTCGCCATCACGGCGAAATCGGCGGGCAAGAAGATCTTCGGCCGCGCCACGGCAACGGTTCAGCTGGCCTGACCTGGTCGAGTGTCCCGATTGGCACATTGCCCACGCGGTAACGTACACTCGGGACTCTGGGGTCACCGGCTGCTGCGCGCTGACTTCCCGGGAGCCTGCTCCCACGGAAGCGGCGCGCGTGTTGTGTGAAGCCAGAGCTCGAAAGAGTTCGACAACTGAATATCGATTGTGGTTGGACGTATCGGCCCAGGCTGGTCCAACCGAAGGGGCGTAGCTCAATTGGCAGAGCAGCGGTCTCCAAAACCGCAGGTTGCAGGTTCAAGTCCTGTCGCCCCTGCCCTGAATGCCAGCGACGAGAGAGGATCGACGTGACGGACGAGCGGGATACTCGCGCCGAAGACGGCGACGATACCGCCGCTGCCACTCGGCCGAGCGGCAAGCGGACTGCTCGTCGTGCGCGCACGTCGGACTCTCCGGCGACCACCACCGGTTCGGTGGCCACGCTCGACCGACCGTCGGGCTCGCGCAAGGCGGACAAGACTGCCGGTAAGGCCAAGACGGGCAACCCGTTCAAGCGGCTGCTCAAGTTCCTGCGAGAGGTCATCGCGGAACTGCGCAAGGTGATCTGGCCCAACCGGAAGCAGATGGTCACCTATACGACCGTCGTTCTGGTGTTCGTGGTCTTCATGGTCGCGTTCATCGCCGGGATCGACGTAGCGTTCGTCAAGGGTGTCGACTGGCTGTTCGGCTGATCGCCGACACCCACGCCGGTAGCCGATCGCGGGCCGGAACGGCGGAGTGTGCCTCCGCGCACCCGACCCGGCCCAGAGGATGTACGTGACGACACAGGAAGCGAGTGCCTCAGTGAGCACCCCGGAGAACGACACCAACGACGAGTTCCCGGCTGACGACGCTGTCGCGGCGGACAACGCCCTCGACGAGGTCACCACCGAGCTCGCTGACGAGGCCGCCGACGCCGTCGTCGAGGAAACCGCGGTCCCCACCGAGGAAGATCCCGAGGCCGACCCCGTCGAGTCGATGAAGGCCAAGCTGCGTCGGGTCCCCGGCGACTGGTACGTCGTGCACTCCTACGCCGGTTACGAGAACAAGGTCAAGACCAACCTCGAGACCCGCGTGCAGAACCTCGGACTCGAGGACTACATCTTCCAGGTCGAGGTGCCGACCGAAGAGGTCACCGAGATCAAGAACGGGCAGAAGAAGAACGTCAACCGCAAGGTGCTGCCCGGCTACATCCTCGTCCGGATGGAACTGAACAACGAGTCGTGGGGCGCGGTGCGCAACACCCCCGGTGTCACCGGTTTCGTCGGGATGACCGGCGGTGGCCCGGGCGCCAAGCCCACCCCCCTCACCATCAACGAGGTCGTGAAGTTCCTGGTCCCGGCCGGTGCGCAGGCGCAGAAGAAGGCGGCCGCCGCCACCTCGACCGGCGCCGACACCGGTGCCGCGGCCGCGGGCAAGCCGACCATCGAGGTCGACTTCGAGGTCGGCGAGTCGGTCACCGTGATGGACGGCCCGTTCGCGACGCTGCCCGCCAGCATCAGCGAGGTCAACGCCGAGCAGCAGAAGCTCAAGGTGCTCGTGTCGATCTTCGGTCGTGAGACCCCGGTGGAGCTGAACTTCACCCAGGTTTCCAAGATCTGAGTTTTCCGCTCCGCTCAACGGCACCGCTTATTAGCGGTGCCGTTTCGCGTTTGTTCTGGTCGCCACCCGATTGCCAGGTCGCGGGTTGTGTCAAGTAGAGTGTGATGGTTCGTGTTCTGACTTCCCCGTAGTGCATATCGGGCCTGGTCGTGCGCGAATGCCGGGCTTGGACCCGGCGTGGGAGCGATCCCGCAACAGGCTTACGGCAACCGTAAGGAACCGAAACCCAAGGAAGAAAGATGCCCCCCAAGAAGAAGAAGCTCGCCGGGATCATCAAGCTGCAGATCCAGGCCGGTGCCGCGAACCCGGCTCCTCCGGTCGGCCCCGCGCTCGGTCAGCACGGCGTCAACATCATGGAGTTCTGCAAGGCGTACAACGCCGCGACCGAGTCGCAGCGTGGCAACGTCATCCCGGTCGAGATCTCGGTGTACGAGGACCGGTCGTTCGACTTCAAGCTGAAGACCCCGCCCGCCGCCAAGCTGCTGCTCAAGGCCGCCGGTGTGCAGAAGGGCTCGGCCGAGCCGCACAAGACCAAGGTCGCCAAGGTCACCATGGACCAGGTCCGGGAGATCGCCAAGACCAAGCAGGAAGACCTGAACGCCAACGACATCGAGCAGGCCGCGAAGATCATCGCCGGTACCGCGCGCTCGATGGGCATCACCGTCGAAGGCTGAGCGTCAGCTCCAGGTGGGAGGGCTAGCCAAGCCCGGAAACCACTTCTGTCACCAACATCATCATCATCATCCTTTAAGGACAGACAAACATGGCAAAGCGAAGCAAGGCGTATCTCGCCGCTGCTGAGAAGGTCGATCGCGACAAGCTGTACTCCCCGCTGGCCGCCGCGCGCCTGGCGAAGGAGACCGCGACCACCAAGACCGACGCGACCGTCGAGGTCGCCGTCCGTCTCGGCGTGGATCCCCGCAAGGCCGACCAGATGGTCCGTGGCACCGTCAACCTGCCGCACGGCACCGGTAAGACCGCCCGCGTCATCGTGTTCGCCGCCGGTGAGAAGGCCGCCGAGGCCGAGGCCGCCGGTGCCGACGCCGTTGGCGCCGAGGACCTGATCGAGCGGATCCAGGGCGGCTGGCTCGACTTCGACGCCGCGATCGCCACCCCGGACCAGATGGCCAAGGTCGGCCGCATCGCGCGTGTCCTCGGCCCGCGTGGTCTGATGCCGAACCCGAAGACGGGCACCGTCACCAACGATGTGACCAAGGCCGTCAACGACATCAAGGGCGGCAAGATCAACTTCCGCGTCGACAAGCAGGCCAACCTGCACTTCGTCATCGGCAAGGCCTCGTTCGACGACGCCAAGCTGGTGGAGAACTACGGTGCCGCGCTGGACGAGATCCTGCGTGTGAAGCCGTCGACCGCCAAGGGTCGCTACGTCAAGAAGATCACGGTTTCGACCAACACCGGCCCGGGCATCCCGGTGGACCCGAACCGCACCCGCAACCTCCTCGACGAGGACGCGTGAGCTTCTGACAGGTAGCTCCTGATCGACCGCGAGGGTGGGAACGCGCTGCGTTCCCACCCTCGCGGCGTTTCAGTGCTCGAATCGGCTCCAGAACTCCGCTGGAATACCGTTGTCGCGCAGCCACTTTCCCGGATCTCGTATGTCGGTGTCGGTGAAGAACTCCTGGACGACAACCAGCAGGTCCCGAGTTCGATCACGGTCGGCCAGCGCAGTCCTGATATCGGCGAAAGTCTCCGGTGCGAAGCTCCACGACCACTCGTACTCGCTGAACGGGCCACCCAGGTCTTGCCCGTAGAAGTGCAGCTTGCCGCTGTGGCGGCTGATTCTGGCGTCGACGGACCAGCCGTCCGCGGCGTAGAGGAGGACAGTCGGTTCGGGGTCGTAAGTCACCCCCGCATTAGTAGCACCCGCGCGGCCGATTCTCCCGAGTCGGACGACGGCTGCTCAGTGCTCGGTGTTGTCGGTGTCGTTCACGATGCCGACAGGGACGACCGTTTTGGCAGATGGGGGTGGGTGCGGGTACAGTGGAATCCGGTCATCGACCTGTTCGATGACTACCCATTCGTTCTACCGAAGACCGTTGGTCGTCGATACCGCTTGCGTGGTGTCGATCGAAGGTCCGGCGACAGTGCTGGCGGCCCACGCAGGGAGAGCTGAGGCAGAAGAAAAGTATTCTTTCGCGCCCCGGTACGCCTTGCGTCCGGGGCGTTAGTTTTGTCGCTGGCCCCTTTGATTCGGTAGTGCACCGTAAACCGGAGTTCCCCGCGCAAGCGGGGATGAGCCCCGACATCAGAGAGGAGGCGAAGTATGGCGAAGCCTGAAAAGGTCACCGCTGTCGCGGAGATCGCGGAGCAGTTCAAGAACTCCACGGCCACTGTTGTCACGGAATACCGTGGCCTGTCGGTCGGCAAGCTCACCGAGCTGCGTCGCGCGCTCGGCGCCGGTGCCACGTACTCCGTCGCCAAGAACACCCTGGTCAAGCGTGCGGCCGCGGAAGCGGGCATCGAGGGCCTGGACGACTTGTTCGTCGGACCGACCGCGATCACCTTCATCCAGGGTGAGCCGGTCGACGCCGCGAAGGCCATCAAGACCTTCGCCAAGGAGAACAAGGCGCTCGTCATCAAGGGCGGCTACATGGACGGCGCCGCGCTGTCCGTGTCCGAGGTCGAGAAGATCGCCGACCTCGAGAGCCGTGAGGTCCTGCTGGCCAAGCTGGCAGGCGCGATGAAGGGCAACATGTCCAAGGCTGCCGGGCTGTTCTCGGCTCCTGCCGGTCAGGTGGCCCGTCTGGCCGCCGCGCTGCAGGAGAAGAAGCAGGCCGAAGGCGCTGCCGAGTAATACCCCTGCGGCGCGAGCTCAGGGCCCGGAGGCGGAAGCCTGCGTAACCACGTAGGGCCCGTGAGTGCCGCCGATATACACAGCACGGGTGTTACCGCCCGCGCACCAAGACATTCACCACCGAAAGGAACAATCATGGCCAAGCTGTCCACCGAAGAGCTGCTCGACGTTTTCTCGGAGATGACCCTGCTGGAGCTCTCGGGCTTCGTGAAGGCGTTCGAGGAGAAGTTCGAGGTCACCGCTGCTGCACCCGTCGCCGTCGCGCAGGCGGGCCCCGGCGCCGCTGTTGCCGACGCCGCTGAGGAGCAGGACGAGTTCGACGTCATCCTCGAGGGTGCGGGCGACAAGAAGATCCAGGTCATCAAGGTGGTCCGTGAGATCGTCTCGGGCCTGGGCCTGAAGGAAGCCAAGGACCTGGTCGAGGGTGCCCCGAAGCCGATCCTGGAGAAGGTCGCCAAGGACGCCGCCGAGGCTGCCAAGGCGAAGCTGGAAGAGGCAGGCGCCAAGGTCTCGGTCAAGTAGTTCAGCGCTTCGCGTAGACAACGGGCGGCCCTTTCGGGGGCCGCCCGTTTGTTATATATACCGACATGGGAAAGTGATACACGCTGTACCGCATGGACCGGGTTACTCTTCAGTCATGTAGAGGTGTGCCCCGTCTCACTCATGGGTTACAGTGACCGGACCCACAGTGTCGTGACGCACCGCCGAGATGTGAGCGCGCGGTGAGTGGGGTGGGGTGCTCGCAGGATCAATGGAGGTAGGCGTGGGCGTCGAGGTCAGGACCGAGGGAGTAACCAAATCCTTCGGTTCACAGCGAATTTGGCAGGACGTGTCGATCACGCTCCCTTCGGGCGAGGTGAGCGCGCTGCTCGGCCCCTCGGGTACGGGTAAGTCGGTGTTCCTGAAGTCGCTCATCGGTCTGCTGCGGCCCGAGCGCGGGTCCATCTTCATCGATGGCACCGACATCACCACCTGCTCCAACAAGGAGCTCTACGAGATCCGCAAACTGTTCGGCGTCCTGTTCCAGGACGGCGCGCTGTTCGGCTCGATGAACCTTTTCGACAACATCGCGTTCCCGCTGCGCGAGCACACCAAGAAGTCGGAAACCGAGATCCGTCGCATCGTGATGGAGAAGCTCGAGCTGACCGGTCTGCTCGGCGCGGAGAACAAACTGCCCGGTGAGATCTCCGGTGGTATGCGCAAGCGCGCCGGTCTGGCCCGCGCCCTGGTGCTCGACCCGCAGATCATCCTCGTCGACGAGCCCGACTCCGGTCTGGACCCGGTGCGTACCTCGTACCTGGCGCAGCTGCTGCTCAACATCAACGCCCAGATCGACGCGACGATCCTCATCGTGACGCACAACATCAACCTGGCCCGTACGGTCCCCGACAACATCGGCATGCTGTTCCGTCGTCAGCTGGTGATGTTCGGCCCGCGTGAGGTGCTGCTCACCAGCGAGGAGCCGGTGGTCAAGCAGTTCCTCAACGGCCGCATGATCGGCCCGATCGGTATGTCCGAGGAGAAGGACGAGGCGCAGATGGCGCGCGAGCAGGCGCTCGTCGACGCCGGTCACCACCACGGTGGCGCCGAGGAGATCGAGGGCATCATCCCGCAGATGAAGGCCGAGCCGGGCATGCCCGCGCGGCAGGCGGTCTACCGTCGTCAGGCCCGTGTGCGCGAGATCATGCACACGCTGCCCGCCGCGGCCCAGGCCGCCATCCGTGAGTCGCTGTCCGAGTCGGACGACACCCAGGTGATGGCCGCCTACGGGGGCAACGATCACCCCACCGAATCGTTCAAGGCGATGCCGCACGGCCAGACCAACGGCTGACAAGTTTCGACTCGAAAGGCCCCGGGTTCGCCCGGGGCCTTTCGCGTTCCTGTGTCGGAAAGCGTCTTGACCTGGTGTTTCACGGGATGGCGCGCACGGCGTGTCGCGGGTAAGATAGCCGCGGTTCGGGCGGGGATGCCCAGCGCGCCAGGCGATCTCGATCTCGGACACCGCGCCGCCGCGCCACTTGACGAGCCGGGCGCGAACCGTCACCCTATTCACAACAGCGTCAGCTGTTACAGGGGCTTCGGCGCCCGAGTTTTCCGACGCGGCCAGCGTCCCGGGACTTCGGCGCGTTTGCCGTCCGAGTGATGACTCGGATGGTATGTTGACACCCCCTTGCATAGGGGTGTAAGTTTGGACGTTGCGCTGGCTGCCTCCTGTCCACACCTTGATTCGCACTCGTGAGTTCCACCCTTCCGGTGTTACTTCCGCTGCTGCCTGTTCGGGTTTCGTTCGGGTTGTAACCAGCGGAATTCGTAGCAGACAAGCGACGGTCGCGGACCACCACGCGACGCGCGTGAGGTGCTGGAAGGACGCATCTTGGCAGTCTCCACCCAGACCAAGGCTGGTATCCCCGGAGCCCCGTTGAGGGTTTCGTTCGCGAAGATCCGAGAGCCCTTGGAGGTGCCCGGACTTCTCGACCTACAAACGGACTCGTTCGCCTGGTTGGTCGGTTCTCCCGACTGGCGTGAGAAGGCGGCCGCACGCGGCGACGTCGGTCTCGCAGGCGGCCTCGAAGAGGTGCTCGAAGAGCTCTCGCCGATCGAGGATTTCTCCGGTTCGATGTCCCTGTCGTTCTCCGACCCGCGCTTCGAAGAGGTCAAGGCCTCCATCGATGAGTGCAAAGAGAAGGACATGACCTACGCGGCGCCGTTGTTCGTCACCGCGGAGTTCATCAACAACAACACCGGCGAGATCAAGAGCCAGACCGTCTTCATGGGTGATTTCCCCATGATGACCGACAAGGGCACCTTCATCATCAACGGCACCGAGCGTGTCGTCGTCTCGCAGCTGGTGCGTTCTCCCGGCGTGTACTTCGATCACAGCATCGACAAGGCCACCGAGAAGGACCTGCACAGCGTGCGCGTGATCCCGTCGCGCGGCGCCTGGCTGGAGTTCGACGTCGACAAGCGCGACACCGTCGGTGTCCGCATCGACCGCAAGCGCCGTCAGCCGGTCACCGTGCTGCTCAAGGCTCTCGGCATGACCACCGAGGAGATCGTCGAGCGTTTCGGCTTCTCCGAGATCATGATGTCGACCCTGGAGAAGGACAGCACACCCGGCCAGGACGAGGCGCTGCTCGACATCTACCGCAAGCTGCGTCCGGGCGAGCCGCCGACCAAGGAGTCCGCGCAGACCCTGCTGGAGAACCTGTTCTTCAAGGAGAAGCGCTACGACCTGGCGCGCGTCGGTCGCTACAAGATCAACAAGAAGCTCGGCATCAACCTCGACAAGCCGGTCACTTCCTCGGTGCTCACCAAGGAAGACATCGTCGACACCATCGAGTACCTGGTGCGTCTGCACGCCGGGGACAAGATGATGACCGCCCCCGGTGGCGAAGAGGTGCCCGTCGAGGTCGACGACATCGACCACTTCGGCAACCGTCGTCTGCGTACCGTCGGCGAGCTGATCCAGAACCAGATCCGCGTCGGCCTGTCCCGCATGGAGCGTGTGGTCCGTGAGCGGATGACGACCCAGGACGTCGAGGCGATCACGCCGCAGACCCTGATCAACATCCGTCCCGTGGTCGCCGCGATCAAGGAGTTCTTCGGAACCTCGCAGCTGTCGCAGTTCATGGACCAGAACAACCCGCTCTCGGGTCTCACCCACAAGCGTCGTCTGTCGGCGCTGGGCCCGGGTGGTCTGTCGCGTGAGCGTGCCGGTCTGGAAGTTCGTGACGTCCACCCGTCGCACTACGGCCGCATGTGCCCGATCGAGACACCGGAAGGCCCGAACATCGGCCTGATCGGTTCGCTGTCGGTGTACGCGCGGGTCAACCCGTTCGGTTTCATCGAGACGCCGTACCGCAAGGTCGTCGACGGCAAGGTCACCGACGAGGTCAAGTACCTCACGGCCGACGAGGAAGACCGTTACGTCCGCGCGCAGGCCAACTCGCCGGTCGACGCCGAGGGTCGCTTCATCGAGGAGAAGGTCCTCGTGCGGCGCGCCGGTGAAGAGGTCGAGTTCGTCTCGCCGTCGCAGGTCGACTACATGGACATCTCGCCGCGCCAGATGGTGTCGGTCGCGACGGCCATGATCCCGTTCCTCGAGCACGACGACGCCAACCGTGCCCTCATGGGCGCGAACATGCAGCGTCAGGCCGTGCCGCTGATCCGCTCCGAGGCTCCCATCGTCGGCACCGGTATGGAGCTGCGCGCCGCGGTCGACGCGGGCGATGTCGTGGTGAACGAGAAGTCGGGTGTGGTCGAGGAGGTCTCGGCCGACTACGTCACCGTGATGGCCGACGACGGCAGCCGCAAGTCCTACCGGATGCGCAAGTTCAACCGCTCCAACCAGGGCACCTGCTCCAACCAGCGTCCGATCGTGGACGAGGGTCAGCGGGTCGAGGCCGGTCAGGTCCTGGCCGACGGGCCCTGCACCGAGAACGGTGAGATGGCGCTCGGCAAGAACCTGCTCGTCGCGATCATGCCGTGGGAAGGCCACAACTACGAGGACGCGATCATCCTGTCGCAGCGCCTCGTGGAAGAGGACGTTCTCACCTCGATCCACATCGAAGAGCACGAGATCGACGCCCGCGACACCAAGCTGGGCGCCGAGGAGATCACCCGGGACATCCCGAACGTCTCCGACGAGGTGCTGGCCGACCTGGACGAGCGCGGCATCATCCGCATCGGTGCCGAGGTCCGCGACGGCGACATCCTGGTCGGCAAGGTCACGCCCAAGGGCGAGACCGAGCTCACCCCGGAAGAGCGCCTGCTGCGTGCCATCTTCGGTGAGAAGGCGCGCGAAGTGCGCGACACCTCGCTGAAGGTGCCCCACGGTGAGTCCGGCAAGGTCATCGGCATCCGCGTGTTCTCGCGCGAGGACGACGACGATCTGCCCCCCGGCGTGAACGAGCTGGTCCGGGTCTACGTGGCGCAGAAGCGCAAGATCCAGGACGGCGACAAGCTCGCCGGTCGCCACGGCAACAAGGGCGTCATCGGCAAGATCCTCCCCGTGGAGGACATGCCGTTCATGCCCGACGGCACCCCGGTCGACATCATCCTGAACACCCACGGTGTGCCGCGTCGTATGAACATCGGCCAGATCCTGGAAACCCATCTCGGGTGGATCGGTAAGGCGGGCTGGAACATCGACGTCGCCACCGACGGCACCCGTCCGGAGTGGGCGGCCTCGCTGCCCGAGGAGATGCTGGGTGCCCCGGCCGACTCCAACATCGCGACCCCGGTGTTCGACGGTGCCAAGGACGACGAGCTGACCGGTCTGCTCGGCTCGACCCTGCCCAACCGCGACGGTGAGCGCATGGTCGACGAGAACGGCAAGGCGACCCTGTTCGACGGCCGCTCCGGCGAGCCGTTCCCGTACCCGGTCGCGGTCGGTTACATGTACATCCTGAAGCTGCACCACCTGGTCGACGACAAGATCCACGCGCGTTCGACCGGCCCGTACTCGATGATCACGCAGCAGCCGCTGGGTGGTAAGGCGCAGTTCGGTGGTCAGCGTTTCGGTGAGATGGAGTGCTGGGCCATGCAGGCCTACGGCGCGGCGTACACGCTGCAGGAACTCCTGACCATCAAGTCCGACGACGTGGTCGGCCGCGTGAAGGTCTACGAGGCCATCGTCAAGGGCGAGAACATTCCGGAGCCGGGCATTCCGGAGTCGTTCAAGGTGCTCCTCAAGGAACTCCAGTCGCTGTGCCTCAACGTGGAAGTGCTGTCCTCGGACGGCGCCGCGATCGAGATGCGTGACGGTGACGACGAGGATCTGGAGCGCGCCGCGGCGAACCTGGGCATCAACCTGTCCAGGAACGAAGCGGCCACTGTCGACGATTTGGCCAACTAGGTGGTAAGCGCGGTGGCTGTTCTGCCTACGAACAGCCGCCGCGCACCGCGCTCGACAACTAGTGAACTTTTGCTCGAATTCGACCCGAACAGGGGAAAGGAAGTTACGTGCTAGACGTCAACTTCTTCGATGAACTCCGGATCGGCCTGGCCTCTGCCGAAGACATTCGCAACTGGTCCTACGGCGAGGTCAAGAAGCCGGAGACCATCAACTACCGCACGCTCAAGCCGGAGAAGGACGGGCTCTTCTGCGAGAAGATCTTCGGCCCCACCCGGGACTGGGAGTGCTACTGCGGCAAGTACAAGCGTGTCCGCTTCAAGGGCATCATCTGTGAGCGCTGTGGTGTCGAGGTGACTCGCGCCAAGGTGCGTCGTGAGCGGATGGGTCACATCGAGCTGGCCGCTCCGGTCACCCACATCTGGTACTTCAAGGGTGTTCCGTCGCGCTTGGGCTACCTGCTGGATCTGGCGCCGAAGGATCTCGAGAAGATCATCTACTTCGCCGCCTACGTCATCGTCGGTGTCGACGAGGAGCTGCGCCACAACGAGCTCAGCACCCTCGAGGCCGAGATGGAGGTCGAGAAGAAGGCTGTCGCCGATCAGCGCGACGCCGATCTCGAGGCCCGCGCGCAGAAGCTCGAGGCCGACCTGGCCGAGCTGGAGGCCGAGGGCGCCAAGTCCGACGTCCGTCGTAAGGTCAAGGACGGCGGCGAGCGCGAGATGCGTCAGCTGCGCGACCGCGCCCAGCGTGAGCTGGATCGTCTCGACGAGATCTGGACCACCTTCACCAAGCTGGCCGTCAAGCAGCTCATCGTCGACGAGGTGCTCTACCGCGAGCTGGTCGACCGTTACGGCGAGTACTTCACCGGCGCCATGGGTGCGGAGTCCATCCAGAAGCTGATGGAGAACTTCGACATCGACGCCGAGGCCGAGAGCCTGCGCGAGACCATTCGCTCCGGCAAGGGTCAGAAGAAGCTGCGCGCGCTCAAGCGCCTCAAGGTCGTCGCGGCCTTCCAGGCCAACGGCAACTCGCCCATGGGCATGGTGCTCGACGCCGTTCCGGTGATCCCGCCGGAGCTGCGCCCGATGGTCCAGCTCGACGGTGGCCGCTTCGCCACCTCCGACCTGAACGACCTGTACCGCCGCGTGATCAACCGCAACAACCGCCTCAAGCGACTGATCGATCTGGGTGCGCCCGAGATCATCGTCAACAACGAGAAGCGGATGCTGCAGGAGTCCGTCGACGCGCTGTTCGACAACGGTCGTCGTGGTCGCCCGGTCACCGGTCCGGGTAACCGCCCGCTGAAGTCGCTGAGCGATCTGCTCAAGGGCAAGCAGGGTCGTTTCCGTCAGAACCTGCTCGGCAAGCGTGTCGACTACTCGGGCCGTTCGGTCATCGTGGTCGGTCCGCAGCTGAAGCTGCACCAGTGTGGTCTGCCGAAGCTGATGGCGCTCGAGCTGTTCAAGCCGTTCGTCATGAAGCGTCTGGTGGATCTCAACCACGCGCAGAACATCAAGTCCGCCAAGCGGATGGTCGAGCGTCAGCGTCCGCAGGTGTGGGATGTCCTCGAAGAGGTCATCGCCGAGCACCCGGTGATGCTGAACCGTGCGCCCACCCTGCACCGCCTGGGTATCCAGGCCTTCGAGCCGCAGCTGGTCGAAGGCAAGGCCATCCAGCTGCACCCGCTCGTGTGTGAGGCGTTCAACGCCGACTTCGACGGTGACCAGATGGCCGTGCACCTGCCGCTGTCGGCGGAGGCGCAGGCCGAGGCGCGCATCCTGATGCTGTCGTCGAACAACATCCTGTCCCCGGCGTCGGGTCGCCCGCTGGCGATGCCGCGTCTGGACATGGTGACGGGCCTGTTCTACCTGACTCGTCTCGACGAGAACGGTGTCGGCACCTACCAGGCCGGTGGCAAGGACACCCCGGAGTTCGGCGTGTACTCCTCGCCCGCCGAGGCGCAGATGGCCGTCGACCGCGGTGAGCTCACCGTGCGTTCGCTGATCAAGGTGCGGCTCACCGAGCAGCGCCCGCCGAAGGACATCGAGGCGGAGCTGTTCCCCGAGGGCTGGCACCGCGGCGATGCCTGGCTCGCCGAGACCACGCTCGGTCGCGTGATCTTCAACGAGCTGCTCCCGGCGGACTACGCGTTCATCAACGAGCCGATGCCGAAGAAGCGGCAGGCCACGATCATCAACGATCTGGCCGAGCGCTACCCGATGATCGTCGTCGCCCAGACCGTCGACAAGCTCAAGGACGCCGGCTTCTACTGGGCCACGCGTTCGGGTGTCACCGTCTCCATGTCGGACGTGCTCGTTCCGCCGGAGAAGGCCGACATCATGGAGCGCTACGAGGGCATGGCCGACCAGATCGAGAAGAAGTACCAGCGTGGTGCTCTCGATCACCAGGAGCGCAACAACGCCCTGGTCAAGATCTGGCAGGAAGCGACCGAAGAGGTCGGTGCCGCGCTGCGCACCCACTACCCGGCCGACAACCCGATCATCACGATCGTCGACTCGGGCGCCACGGGTAACTTCACCCAGACTCGTACCCTCGCCGGTATGAAGGGCCTGGTGACGAACCCGAAGGGTGAGTTCATCCCGCGCCCGATCAAGTCCTCGTTCCGTGAGGGCCTGACCGTGCTCGAGTACTTCATCAACACCCACGGTGCTCGTAAGGGTCTGGCCGACACCGCGCTGCGTACCGCCGACTCGGGTTACCTGACCCGTCGTTTGGTGGACGTCTCGCAGGACGTCATCGTGCGCGAGCACGACTGTGGCACCGAGCGCGGCATCCTGGTGCCGATCGCGGAGAAGCAGGCCGACGGCACGATCATCCGTGACGCGCACGTCGAGACCTCGACCTTCGCCCGGACGCTTGCGTCCGACGCGGTCGACGCGAGCGGCAACGTCATCGTGGCGAAGGGCGCCGACCTCGGCGACCCCGCGCTCGAGGCGCTGCTCGAGGCCGGTATCACCGAGGTGAAGGTCCGCTCCGTGCTGACCTGCACCACCGGCACCGGCGTCTGCGCCACCTGCTACGGCCGTTCGATGGCCACCGGCAAGCTGGTCGACATCGGCGAGGCCGTCGGCATCGTCGCCGCCCAGTCCATCGGTGAGCCCGGTACCCAGCTGACCATGCGTACCTTCCACCAGGGTGGTGTCGCGGGTGACGACATCACCGGCGGTCTGCCCCGTGTGCAGGAGCTCTTCGAGGCTCGTGTGCCCAAGGGCAAGGCGCCGATCGCTGAGGTCTCCGGTCGCGTGCGGCTCGAGGACGACGACCGCTTCTACAAGATCACGATCATCCCTGATGACGGATCCGAGGAAGTCGTCTACGACAAGCTCTCGAAGCGTCAGCGTCTGCGTGTGTTCAAGCACGACGACGGCTCCGAGCGCCTGCTGGCCGACGGTGACCACGTGGAGGTGGGTCAGCAGTTGCTCGAGGGCGCTGCCGATCCGCACGAGGTGCTGCGCGTGATGGGTCCCCGTCAGGTGCAGGTCCACCTGGTCCACGAGGTCCAGGAGGTCTACCGCTCGCAGGGTGTGTCGATCCACGACAAGCACATCGAGGTCATCGTGCGCCAGATGCTGCGTCGCGTGACGATCATCGATTCGGGTGCCACGGAGTTCCTGCCCGGTTCGCTCACCGAGCGTGCCGAGTTCGAGGCCTCGAACCGTCGCGTGGTGGCCGAGGGTGGCGAGCCCGCCTCCGGCCGTCCGGTGCTGATGGGTATCACCAAGGCGTCGCTGGCCACCGATTCGTGGCTGTCGGCGGCCTCCTTCCAGGAGACCACCCGAGTGCTGACGGACGCGGCCATCAACTGCCGCTCCGACAAGCTGATCGGCCTGAAGGAGAACGTGATCATCGGTAAGCTCATCCCGGCCGGTACCGGTATCAACCGGTACCGCAACATCCAGGTGCAGCCGACCGAGGAAGCCCGTGCCGCCGCGTACGCGGTGCCGTCCTACGACGACACCTACTACTCGCCGGACAGCTTCGGCTCCTCCACCGGTGCCGCGGTGCCGCTGGACGACTACGGCTTCAGCGACTACCGCTAGTCCGTGAACATGGACGCCCCGCTCCTTCCGAGGAGCGGGGCGTTCGTCGTTCAGCGGATGCGCGGGCAGGTTTTGCCTGCGATATGACAGCGTTCCTCGAAGCCGTGCGGTAACCACGAGCCGCTGATCAGCTGCGGGTGCTGAGGGAATCTGGCATGGCTGGCGATCAGGAAGGCCGGTGCCGCCCACGGTGTCGCCAGTTCGAGGTAGTGCGAGGTGGACGCTTCGGTGAAGCGGATTCGCAGCCGGTCGGGTTGTGTCAACTCGATGTGCTCCAACGCGGTGAGCGGGATCGGTGACGAGCGGTAGTGATTGGTCAGATGGATCCGGCGATCCGTGAGGGTGACGCGTCCGCTGGGCTCCGGGAGCCAGCGCGGCGCCATCGCCTGCTCGCGGGCCGCTGCCGCCGCGGCGTTGGCCGCACGTGCGGCCTCGGCCGCCGCCCACATCATCTGAGCCGCCAACTGCTGGTTTCGCTGCCTGGCGTTGTAGGCGGCCGCATTGGCTGCCGTGCGCGCCCGCTGGATCTCGCGACGCCAACTGCCGCGGGCCGGGAGGACGACCGGTGTCGGCGGGGTGAGGGTGGCGATCACCACCCGACCCGCGCGGCCAGCGCACGCTCGACCTCCGCCATCGGATCGTGCACCTTCACCGCCTGGATCGCACCGCATCGGGATCAATCCAGAATACCGGCACCACCGCCCTCTGCCTCCGCCCGGCTTTTCCGGAGCCTGTCGATGACCTGTTCCATGATTTTTTGCTTTTCCTTCTCCGCTCGAAGGGTGCCGCAGGGTATGCAACCCCATTTCGGCGAGAAATCGCCTGCGACACAACCGCCCAGGATGACCTCGCCGCGTTCGGCGGCTTCCCGCAGTGGGGGAGCGGGCATGCCGTACGCGATTCGAGTCATCGCGCCATCGCAGTCGGGACAGCGTGGCATGTCAGCCTTCTTCTTCATCAGTTGAGCGTGCCGTATCGAGCTTCGTTCGCGATGAGGAATCTGGGTGGCTGGGCACGGTCGGTGCGCGTAGATTTCGCCGGGTGAGATCTCGGGTAGTCGTGGTCGGGTTCGCTGTGATCGGCGTACTGGCGTCGGTGTTCACCGCCTATCAGGTGGTGACTCATTGGATGTCGGACCAGGTGGTCATCAGCTGCCGTCCTGATTCCGGCAGGGCGTACTGCGTGTACCACCGCACCACACCCGGCCTGCTGGCCACCGAACGCGAAATGCATGTCGGAATCGCACCCAATCGTGGACTGTTCTATGACATCCCGTATTCGGCGGCCGATGTCCAGGCTTCCTGGAACGCCGAGACGGGCCTGTTGACGATCACGATGCCGGGAACCGAGCTGAGGATCGCGGAGGCGGAGTATCGCGATCGGTAGGCGCGGTGACGCTGAAAATCACTCTGCTAGAGCCGGTTCGGGTTGGCGGTCCGGTCGAGCTGGCGTTCGGCGGTGGGGGATTCAGGGTCACCGAGAGTTCTGACAGCGGGTTCGCCGAGGCGAACGGCGATGACGCCGAGCAGGATCAGCGCGCCGCCGAGGAGTTGGATGAGGCCGGGGGTTTCGCCGAGCAGCAGCCAGGCGAACAGCAGGGCGGCCAGGACCTCGGTGAGTGCTACGAAGGAGGCCAGGCGGGAGCCGAGGCGGCGGGTGGCGGCGATGCCGGTGACGTAGGAGATGGCCGCGGTGACGATGCCGATGACCAGAATGGGCAGCCACCACGGGGTGGTGAAATCGGCGAAGACGACGGGCTCGGTGGTGGCGCGCAGGGGAACGATGCCGACGGTTCCCGCCGCGAGCAGGATCACCCCACCGATGAGGAGGCCACCCGCGGCGAGCACGGTGCCGGGCAGGTCGCCGCCCTGATCGGAGAGCACGAAATAGGTTGCGGCGCCGACCATCGAGCCAAGGGCCCAGACGATGCCGACGGGGTCGGTGGAGACGCCGGAGAATACGTCGAGCACCAGCATCAGACCGGTGATGCCGAGAATCGCACCGGCGACGGTCGCCGCGCCGGGGCGCTGCCGGTGACGCAGCCACAACCAGCCGACCACCGCGATCGGTGCCGCGAATTCGATGAGCAGCGCGGTGCCGACTTCCATGCGCGCGACCGCGTTGAAGTAGGCGAGCTGCGTTCCCGCGACCGCGACCACACCGTAGGCGACGATGAGTTTCGCGTTGTCGCGCAACAGCGTCCGGTTGTCGCGCAGGTGCGGCCAGGCCAGTGGCAGCAGGACGACACCGGCGAGCAGCACGCGCACCGCCACCACGGCCGCCGCGCTCCAGCCCGCGTTCATCAACCCGCGCGCGAGCGGTCCGGAGAGGCCGAACGAGGTCGCCGAGGCGAGCGCGAAGAGCAGACCGGTGCGGATCCGCCGGGCCGCCGCGTCATGGGTCAAAGTCTCCATGACTAATGACGGTAAGAACCATGCCGTAATCTGTCAACATGGTTTTTGCTCATGACACCGAGGCGGCCCTGCTGTCCGCTGTGGAGCTGGTGAATTCCGCCGTCGAACCCGACACGCTCACCGAGATCGCCCAGCTCGACGACTTCTTCGTCCGCCACGACTACACGGGCGCGCATCGGAGCGACGCGGCGGAGCTCGGCGAGGTGCGCGCCCTGCGCGGCCCGCTGCGCCGGTTGCTCACCAGCGACCGCGACACCGCCGTCACGCTCGTGAACGAGATCCTGCGCGAGCACCGCGCGGTGCCCCAACTGGTCCGCCACGGCACCGTGGACTACCACGTGCACGCCGTTCCGGCCGAGGCCGCGCTACCTGTGCGCATCGCCGTCGAAACCGCCATGGCGATGATCGACGTCATCCGCGCGGATGATCTGAGCCGCTTGGCGATCTGCGCCGACGACGACTGCGACGGCCTGGTCCTCGACCTGTCCCGGAACCGCTCGAAGCGCTATTGCAGCACTACCTGCGGTAACCGCAACGCGGTCGCCGCCTACCGCGCGCGGCAGCGGTGAGGCGTCAGGGCGCCCCGGTGACGTAGGCGACCGCGGTGTCGATCGCGGGCTGGCCACCGGCCATCGCGTATCCGGCGAGCGCGCCGATCGCGGCCCCGGCGACAGTCGCCACCGGCACCGTGATGAAGTCGAGGACGAACAGGCCGAGGGGGAAGCCGAGCACGAAGCCGATAGCGGCACCGATGGCCGCGCCCTGGATGATCTCCGGTTGCAGCCGTTGGGTTTCGGCGAAGAACCGTTCCTGCGCACTGATGTCGCGCACCGGGGTCTCGGATTCGCCGACCGGGGTGAGGGTGAGTCGCGAACCGTCGGCGTCGATGGTCGGTTCGAGCGGCACGGCGTGTTCCCCGACCCGAACGACCATCGGCAACGCCGCCAGCACCGTGCCCGAATCATCGGTGATGGCGACGACTTTCGCGTCGTGCACGAGTTGGAAGCGGCCGGTGTCGATGCTGGTGACCACCGCACGACGGTCGTCGGTCGCGCTGACCTGGTAGTTCACGCCCTTGTCGACGCCGCGCAGCGCGAGAGCTTCCGGGGCGGCCGTCGGCTCGGCCTGCCCGACCCCGGTCCCCGCGAGACCGACTCCCATCGCCAGCACCGCCGCGCCGATCACCCTGCCGAACCTCATCGCGCCATCCTCCTGCTACCCACACCGAGCCGCCCCGGTCATCGCGGCAAACTTAGCCGTTGATCCGCATTTCGGAAAGTTCTCCGCGCAAGGTCGCACGGCCAGGAGCCGAAGTCGGCGGGGGTCACAATCACCGGCGCCGATCGGCGTGTGAAGCCACAAGTCGATGTGCTGGACCGGGCTCAGCACGGGCGCCGGGCGAAGTCGGGCGCGTGTTCGGGGCGCAGGCCGATGCCGCCGAGGTACGCGGTGAGTCCGGCGAGCGGGGGCATCGCGTCGACCACGCGCAGCGGCAGTGGTGCGGCGGTGAGTTCGCCGCGCAGGGCGGGAGCGATGAGCAGGTCGTGTTCGCCGCGCTGCGAGCGCTGGGTGAAGCTCGCTGGCAGCATCCTTCGGCGTTGCACCTTGTCGAGGTGGGTGGTGGTGACGGTGCCGTCGAGCAGGGGTTGCGCCAGCACGCGGGCGGCGGCGACGGCGTCCTGGATGGCGAGGTTCACGCCGACACCACCGACCGGGGACATGGTGTGCGCGGCGTCGCCGATGCACAGCAGGCCGGGCACGTACCAGCGTTCGAGCATCCCGACGGTCACCTCGAGCAGCTTCACGTCGTCCCAGGACCGGATGCGGGCCAGGGCCTCGGTGGGCCAGTCGAACAGTTCGCCGAGCTGGTCACGCAGCCACTGGACGTCGTGCTCGGCGCGCAGCGTCGCGTCGCGTCCCTTCCCGATGATGTATCCGGTTTGGTAGTAGTCGCCACGATCGATCGCCACGGCCGAGTTTCCGCTGGTGAAGCGGGTCAGTACCGCACCGCTTTCGCGGTCGTCGACAGCTTTGGGGATGCGGAGGAACCACATGTCCATCGGCACGTCCTCACCGCGCTGGCGCAGGCCCGCCGATTCCCGTGCCACGGAATCGCGCCCGTCGCAGGCGATCACGAGATCGGCGCGGAGTGTGTCGGCGGCACCGGTCGCGTCGAGGTACTGCACGCCGACGACCGTGCCGGATTCCTGGATCAGCCCGGTGACCGTCGAGCGCATCCGCAGCGTGAAGCCGGGTTCGGCGGCGGCGGCCCCGGCAAGCAGGTCGAGGAAGTCCCATTGCGGAACCATGGCGATGTGGCGGTAGCGGCCGGGGATTCTGGTGAAGTCGGCGGCGACCACCATGCGGTCGCCCGCGTAGACGCGCAAGGTGGTGAGGGCCGACTGGGGGAGGCGGGCGAATTCGGCGCCGAGGCCGAGCTGGTCGAGCAGTCGAATCGTCGACGGGTGGACGGTGTCGCCGCGGAAATCGCGCAGGAAGTCGGGGTGCTTTTCCAACACGGTGACCTCGACGCCCGCCCGCGCCAGCAGCAGGCCCGCCATCATCCCGGCCGGACCGCCCCCGACGATGCAGCATGTTGTCTTGTCCATCGTTATCCCCTCCGTCGAATGTCTACGACGAAGCGTAGTAGTAAATTCCACTGACGGTAAAGGGAATTCGGCAAACCGGATTCGACTCTTGACGCTCGCGTTGCAGCGCGCAATACTGAACTAGATGGTTCAGTATGACTTCCTAGACGCCTCGTTCGGGGCGCTCGCGGACCCCACCCGTCGGGGCATCCTCGAGCACCTCGGTCGTGGGCCCGCCACCGTCACCGAGTTGGCCGAGCGCTTCGAGATGACGCTGACCGGCGTCAAGAAGCACATCGGCCTGCTGGAGGAGGCGGGCATGGTGGTCACCGAGAAGCGTGGACGAGTGCGGTACTGCCGCATCGGCGAGCACATGTTCGATCGGGAGGTGGCCTGGATGCAGGGTTATCGGCAGATGCTGGAAGCCCGGATGGACCGTCTCGATGAATTCCTGCGACGAACGGAGCCAGAACAATGAGCACCACGACCAAGGACGCGGTCATCACTTCCACCTCGGACCGCGAAGTGCACATCGAACGCGATTTCGACGCCCCGCTGGATCGGGTATGGGACGCCTACAGTCGTGTCGAGCAACTGTCACGTTGGTGGGCGCGCGGCCACGAGGTCGACATCGAGCGCTGGGAGTTCCGCAAGGGCGGGCACTGGCGTTTCGTCGAGCACGAGGGCGACGAGTCCTACGGTTTCGAGGGCCGCTTCCGCGAGATCACCCCGAAGGAGCGGATCGTGCAGTCCTTCGAATGGGACGGTATGCCCGCCCACATCTCGATCGACACGACCACCTTCGTCGACCTCGGCAACGGTCGCACCCGGGTGGTCACCGACAGCATCTTCCACACTGCCGAGGAATGCGCGGGCATGCTCGCCTCCGGCATGGAGACCGGCCTCAACGACAGCTACCGCGCCCTCGACGCCCTGCTCGCCGGTAACCGCTGAGTGCGACCCGCGACGGCTGCTCAGTTGTGCGAGCAGCCGGTCGCGCGCTTGCGCGGCTTCAAGCGCAACGGCGGTAGCGGCGGTGCGGGAATCCGCTCCTGCTCGGGATGCCCGACCACCAGCCCGAACCGGTTGGTGTCGTGGGTTTCCCACGCTTCGCGTGCCGCGACGATCTCCTCGTGACTGCGTCCGACGAAGTTCCACCACATCACCAGTTCCTCGGTGAACGGCTCACCACCGATCAGGGCGACATGGGCGCGGTCGGTGCTCGTCAACCGCAGCTCGGCCCGATCGGTGCCGAGGTACAGCAGCGGTCCTGGACCCAATTCGGTGCCGTCGACGACGACCGTGCCCTCGACCACCAGCAGCGCGTGCTCGAAGGCGCGTTCCAGCGGCAAACGCACGTCCGCGCCCGGATCGAGGACGATGTCGGCCCCGACGATCGGCGTGTAGGCCTTCGCCGGTGAGGTGACCCCGCCCAGCGAGCCGATCAGCACGGTCGCCCGCAGTCCGGGCTCCTCGTACACGGGCAGTTCACGGTGCTGCTCGAAATGCGGTTCGACGCCGGTCGCGGTGTCGGGCAGCGCGATCCACAGTTGCAAGCCGTTGCCCGCGTGGGCACCCGGCACCCCGAACTCCGAGTGCGCGATACCGCGACCGGAGGTCATCAGGTTCAGTTGACCCGGTTCGATCTGAACATCCGAACCCACTGAATCACGGTGCCTGATCCGGCCGTCGAACGGCCAGGTCACCGTCTGCAGGCCGATGTGGGGGTGGGGCAGGATGTCGGGCGAGGCACCGGTCCGCGTGACGGTGGGCGACCCGAACCGGTCGAGGAAACACCAGGCGCCGACGGTCGGCAGATCCCGCTGCGGCAGGGTGCGCTCCACGTACACGCCGCGAACACCGCCGAGCGGGACCTCCCTGGCCGGGTACAGCTCTGTGATGGGACCGGGGCTTGGCGAGGGTTCGCACAGCACCTCGGTGGGGTCGGCCTCGAGGTCGCTCATCCGGCGATGCCCTTGCCGACCACGTGCGCGTCGAACTCGGGGTGCTTGTCGAGCCAGCCGCGGATGAACGGGCAGTGCGGGGTGATGGTTCGCCCGCGCGCGATCACGTCCTCGACGGCGTAGCGGGCCAACTTGCTGCCGAGGCCCTTGCCGCCGAAGGCGTCGTCGATCTCGGTGTGCACGAAGTCGGTGTCGTTGTCGCGTTCGATGTACTCGGCGAAACCGGCGAGCTGGTCGGCGTAGAAGATGTCGTAGCGGTTCTTCTCCTGGTTGCGGACGACACGGGCCTGCGACGCGGTGGTCTCCGACATCTTGCGCTCCTTCCGCACCGGACGGGTGCGCTCGTGGCTTGGTATACCGACCAATCCCGGGCGCGGCGGGAGTATTCCCGGCCGCGCCCCAGATCGATGCTATTCGCGTCCGGCGGAGGTGAACGACATGTCCGCGTAGCGAGGGCCCGCTACCTGCCCGGCGATCGGTTCCAGCGTCGCGAGGTCGTCCTCGCTCAACCGAACCCCGGCCGCCGCGACGTTCTCGGCGAGCCTGTCGCGCTTGCGCGTGCCCGGAATCGGCACCACCGCGAGGCCGTGCGCCTCGGCTCGGGCGTGCACCCAGGCGAGGGCGACCTGTGCCCGGGTGATGCCGTGCGTGTGCGCGATCGCCGCCAGCGGTGCGAGCAGTTCGGCGTTGCGTTCGGCGTTGTCGCCGGTGAACCGGGGCATCCGCTGACGGAAGTCGTTGTCGCCCAGGCTGTCCGCGTTGCGGAACGCGCCGGTGAGGAACCCTCGGCCCAAGGGGGAGTAGGGCACGAAGGTGACGCCGAGTTCGGCGGCGACGGGTACCGCGGTGCGCTCCACGTCACGGGAGAACAGCGACCACTCCGACTGCAGCGCCGCGATCGGGTGCACCGCGTGCGCGGCGCGCAGCTCGTCGCCGGTCACCTCCGACAGGCCGAGCGCGCGGATCTTGCCCGCGGTGACGAGCTCGGCCATCGTGGCGACGGTGTCCTCGATCGGCACGGCCGGGTCGCGGCGGTGCATGTAGTACAGGTCGATGGTGTCGACGCCGAGTCTGCGCAGGCTGGCGTCGACGGCGGCGCGGATGTAGGCGGGGGAGTTGTCGAAGCCGCGGAAGGTCGGGTCGTCGGCTCTGCGGACGATGCCGAATTTGGTGGCGATCACCAGTTCGTCGCGATGCTCACGGACGAACCCGGACAGGAACTCCTCGTTGTGGCCGGAGCCGTAGATGTCGGCGGTGTCGAACAGTGTGACGCCCAGGTCGATGGCATGCTCCAGCGTGGCCCGCGACTCGGCCGGGTCGGAGTCGCCGTAGAACTCGCTGATGCCCATGCAGCCGAGACCCTGGATGCCGACCTCGGGGCCGTCGGCGCCGAGGGTGGTGGTCGGCAAGGTGGTGCTCATGTGTCGGTTCCTTCGCTCGTGTGCGCGGTGAGCGTGGCGGGCCGGGCCACCTCGGACCGGCCCTCGTACAGGGCGATCTTGTAGTCCAGCACGGCCACGGTCTTCTGCAGTTCCACGATCTTGTCGAGCGCGTCGGCCCTGGTCCGGCGGAACATCTCCAGCCGTTGCGGGAAGGTCTGCTCGCCCGCCCGCACCAGCTCGGCGTACCGGATCATGTCGGCCACCGGCATGCCGGTCGTGCGCAGCCGCGCGATCAGCTCCAGCCATTCCAGGTCGCGGTCGCTGAAGCGGCGGTTGCCGGTGTGGTCGCGACCGATGTAGTTCATCAGCCCGATCCGCTCGTACCAGCGCAACGTGTCGCGACTGAGGCCCGACCGCTCGGCGACCTCGCCGATCGAGTACTTCGGGCGTTCCCGCTCGGTCACGCTGTCGGTGTGCCGAACCGCTTCCGGATCCATCGTGCTCGTCCCCTCTCGTGGAACTCCACCGACGCTAGCCACCTGGAGTGCACTCCAAGCAAGACTATGCGCGGGACGAGCCGAGCGTCAGTTGTACTTCGGCAGTTCCTGTACCGCCCACCGGTTTCCGTCGGGATCGGCGAAGAACGTGAACAGTCCCCAGCCCAGATCCTGGACGGGGCTGGCCTCGACCCCGGCCGCGACGAGTTGGTCGTAGGCCTGCTGGGCGCTCGGCACCACCATCTGCATGCCTTCGACGCTGCCGGGAGCCGCCTGGGTGATGCCGCGGCCGATGCAGATCGAGCAGCCCGAACCCGGCGGGGTGAGCTGGACGAAGCGGATGTCGGGACTCGGCGAGTGGTCGTGATCGGCGTTGAAACCGATGCTGGTGTAGAAGTCCTTGGCCCGATCGATATCGGTGACCGGGATGGCAACGAGCTCGATTTTCCAATCCATGAGGCCAAGCATCCCACCGCCCACCGACAGAAACGTAGTGTGGATCACATGGCTAAGGAGATCGACCGCATCCGGGCCCGTTCGGCCTGGGAAACGGTGAAGGAGAGTCCGGTGATCACCGCCATCGCGGTGGCCCCGGTGGTACTCGTACTCGGCGTGGTCTGGTGGCTCACGAACGGCGTGGTCGCCGTCGTGCTGCTCGCCTTGCTCGGCGTCGGGATCGTGGTCGGCGGCAAGCTGCTGAAGTAGGTCAGCGCGGCACGTGGAAGTGCGTCAGCTCGCCGGTTCCCTGATCGATGCTCGCCCAGGGTCGGTCGAATTCGAGCACCGCCAGTGCCGAGGTGGGGAACTTGCGGATCAGCTCGGTGGCCGCGTCGGAGTCGCGGTTGGCCGCGAGATCCCAGGCGGTCCACGGGATCCCGGGCACGTGGCCGACCACGAGCAGCGTCGAGACGGCGTCGTCGGTGAGCTGGATCAGCTCGATCAGAGTGCGCGGGTTCGCCTCGTAGATGTCGTCGCTGTACTCGACGGGTGCGTCGATACCGGTGGCGGCCAGGGTGAGCCGGGTGCGCTCGGCGGTGGAGCAGCGCACCGCGTCGATCGGCGGCCGGGTGGTGCGCAACCAGTCGCCCGCCAGCGCCGCCTCGCGTTCGCCGCGCGGTGCCAGCGGCCGCGCGTGGTCGTCCACTCCGTCCGGGTACGCCGATTTCCCGTGCCGCATCAGGATCAGGGTGACCGTCATGTACTACACGGTAATCGTGCGCATCCGTGAGGCCGCAGTCACACTCGAGGCACACTGAAAGCTGCGTCACTCATACCCCGGGTGACCCCGACCACACATTTCGAGGATCTGCACCCATGGCCTACGTCATCACGCAGCGTTGTTGCAACGACGCCAGCTGCGTCACCGAGTGCCCGGTCGACTGCATCCGCCCGACCCCGGACCAGCCGGAGTTCGCCACGGCGGAGATGCTCCACATCGACCCCGACACCTGTATCGATTGCGGCGCCTGTGTCGATGCGTGCCCGGTGGACGCCATCTTCTCCGAGGACGACCTGCTCGCCTCGCTCGGCAGGTACCGCGAGATCAATGCCGACTACTTCCGTCGGCACCCGCTGGAGACGAACTTCGATCCGCTCGCCACCCCGACCCGTCCACCGAAGAGCCTCGGCACCCTGCGCGTCGCGATCGTCGGTGCGGGCCCGGCGGCCTGCTACGCCGCCGACGAGCTGTTGCGGCGCAGCGACGTCGAGGTGGAGATGTTCGACCGGCTGCCCACCCCGTGGGGTCTGGTTCGCGCGGGCGTGGCGCCCGATCACGCGGGCACCAAGAACGTCGCGACGATGTTCGAGTCGGCCTTCCGACGCGACACCCTGCAGTACTACCTCAATGTCGAGATCGGCGAGCACATCGATCACCGTGAGCTGCTCGAGCATCATCACGCCGTGATCTACGCCGTCGGCGCTTCCAGCGACCGCAAGCTCGGGGTGCCAGGTGAGGACCTGCCGGGCAGTCATTCGGCCACCGAGTTCGTCGCCTGGTACAACGGCCATCCCGACTTCGCCGAGCGCGAGTTCGACCTGTCGGGCGAGCGCGCGGTGATCGTCGGCAACGGCAATGTGGCGCTCGACGTGGCGCGGGTGCTCACCGTCGACCCGGACGAGTTGGCCAAGACCGATATCGCCGACCACGCCCTGGACGCCCTGCGCCGCAGCAACATCCGCGAAGTCGTGATCCTCGGTCGCCGTGGTCCGCTGCAAGCCGCGTACAGCTCGCCGGAGTTCCTGGCGCTCACCCATCTGCGCGGTGTCGACGTGGTCGTCGATCCGGCCGACCTCGACCTGGACGAGTACAGCCGCGCGGTCCTCGACGATCCGAACATCGAACCGTCGCTGCGGCTGAAATACCGGTTGGCCGAGGAGTATTCGACCGGCCGTCGCGATCCGGCGAACAAGCGCATCGTCTTCCGCTACCTGACCACGCCCACCGAGGTACTCGGTGACGACCACGTCACCGGCATCGAGTTCGCGCACAACGAACTCACCGCCGATCTCGTCGCCACCCCGACCGACCGCACCGAACGGCTCGACACCGGCCTGGTGCTCCGCTCGATCGGCTACCGCGGCGTTCCCGTCCCCGGCCTGCCGTTCGACGAGCGGCGCGGAGTGGTGCCGAGCGAACACGGCCGCGTCCTCGCCGACACCCAGCCCCTGCCCGGTGTATACGTGGCGGGCTGGATCAAGCGCGGCCCACGCGGCGTGATCGGCTCCAACCGGGTCGATGCCGAGGAAACCGTGCAGGCCCTGATCGACGACTTCGTGGCAGGCAGGCTCACCACTCCCACCGGTGACCGCGCGGCCCTGCGCGCCCTGCTCACCGAGCGCCAGCCCGACCTCGTCGACCGCGCGGGCTGGAAGACCATCGACCAGGCGGAAAAGGCCGCGGGCAAGGCCGCAGGCCGACCCCGCGTCAAATTCACCACCCGCGCCGACCTCCTCAAAGCGGCGAAGGGTTAGACCGGTGCACGGTTCTCGGCCGCCTTGATCTGGACTGACCAGAGGGTGCGACGAAGGAGTGCCCGCCGGGAGGGAAGATCAAGGGAACAGGCCGAGAACCCGCGGCGCCAGCCGCAAAAACTATTGCAGCGGCATCACGCGCACGACGGTGGTCGTGATCCCGCCGACCACGAACCACAACCGCAGGACCGGGCGACCGCTCACGTCGCCCGGTTCGTAGCGTCCGCGCACCGTGATGTGCTCGCGCGCCAGCACCGGCGCCACGTACTCGATCACCGCGCGGTGCGGCACCGCGAGCAGCTTCGGGTAGTCGACGAGGAACTGTTCGACCGCCTGCCAGTAGCAGGCGTTGTTCACGTGGTTGTACTGGTCGATGTCGGTGGCGCGCACCGGGAACGGCACATCGGTGTCGGATTCGCGGGGTGCCGGATCGGTGAGGTAGGGGCGCCACCGCAGCCGGTGTTCGTCGGTGGTGCGGGCCAGGTAGGCCAAGCCCTCGTCGCTGATGCGGGCGGGCAGGTTGCTCGATTCGCTGAGGTTGATCCAGAATCCCTCGGTCTCGATCAGGCCGCCGCCCTCGCTCGTGATGCGCACGCGCATGTTCGTCCACCGGGTCGACATGCTCGCGCACCACCGGGTGAGGTGGACGTGATCGGGGAAGACGACCGGGCGGATCACATCGATGACGGTCCGGCGCACGATCCAGGTGGGGTCGGTGCGGTGCAGCGCGGTCTGGTGGAGTTCCTCGTAGGCGATATCCTGCAGGTAGCGGGCGACCCCGTCGAAGCGCAGCCGGTGGTACGGGTCCACGTCGCCGGCCCGGACAGGCCACGCCGTGGCGAAACCCGTGCCCTCCTGGGGTAGCGGGGCCAGTGGCTGATCGAGTGACACGTGTGCTCCTTGCGCGGTCCACACCGGTGAGCCGCGACTTCTTGCGTAGTTCTGCCCTCGACTTTACGGTGCGCACATCACACCCTCACGTCGAGTCGGGACTAGCCCCCACCGGCGTACATGACAAGTGCTGTCGGCGCCCGGTAACCTGCTGGAATGGCCGGCGGGGCGATGGCGGGCGCGATGTTCGGGCGCTATGAGTTGCGTCGGCTTCTCGGAGTCGGCGGTATGGGCGAGGTCTACGAGGCCTTCGACACCACCAAGGATCGCGTCGTCGCGCTCAAGGTGCTCAATCGGGAGCTGGCGGCCGACCCCACCTATGTGCAGCGTTTCCGCCGCGAATCCCACGCGATGGCCAGTGTGCAGGAGCCGCACGTCATCCCGGTGCACGACTGGGGCGAGGTCGACGGTGTGCTCTACATCGACATGCGCCTGGTGAAGGGTTCCGACCTCAAGGAGCGGTTGCAGCAGCACGGCAGGCTCACCCCGGGTGAGGCGGTGCAGGTGGTCGAGCAGATCGCGGCGGCGCTCGATGCCGCGCACGAGCTGGGTCTGGTGCATCGCGATGTGAAGCCCGCCAACATCCTGCTCACGGCCAACCTGTTCGCCTACCTGGTCGATTTCGGTATCGCGCACGGTGCGTCCGACCCGCAGCTCACCAGCGCCGGTAGCGCGGTCGGTTCGATGGCGTACATGGCGCCGGAACGGTTCGAGGAAGCCCCGATGACCTCGGCCGTGGACACCTACGCGCTCACCTGTGTGCTGTACGAGTCGCTGGTGGGTCGGGTGCCGTTCCCGGTGAACAGTCTCGCGGGCGCGATCGGTTCGCATCAGATGGCGCCGCCGCCTCGGCCGAGCGCGGCCGATTCGACGCTGTCGGCCTTCGACGCGGTGATCGAGCGTGGCATGGCCAAGCGGCCTGATCAGCGCTACGGCTCGCCGGGCGACCTGGCTCGCGCCGCCCGCGCCGCGCTCGTGCAGGCCGAACGTGACGCGCCCGCGACCGTTCCCGGTCCCCGGGTGACGCCGTTGGTGAGGCAGCCGCCGCCGCGTCCGGTCACCGGCCAGACGCGGATCACCGGCCCGCAGCCGCCACCGCCGACCGCGCCCTCGCCCGCGCAGCCGCGCCCCGCCGCGCAGCGGTCCGCACCGCAGCCGATCGCCGGTTTCCCGCAGTCGGGGCGGCCGCAGACCAGAATGACCACCGGGCCCCAGCAGTCGGGGCCGCAGCAGACCAGGATGACGACCGGCCCTCAGCACTCCGCCGCTGTCTATGCCCATCCGTCCGAACCGCTGCCCCTTCCGCCGCAGCGCAATTCGGCGACGCCGATTCTGGCCGGTGCGCTCGGCGCGTTGATCGTCGTCGCCGCCGTCGGGGTGGCGGTGTGGATCATGTTGAGCGTCAACGATTCCGGCGACAAGCGCGCCGATCAGCCGGTGCCGACGTCCGCTGTGCAGGTGCCGCCGCCGGTGGTGACTGTCAGCCAGGACGTGCCGACGGAGGTTCCGCAGGTGCCGCCGACCGGACCGAAACCGACCACGACCACGGTGCCGCCGTTGAATTCGGCCGTCACCGGCGCCGACGGCCAGGGTTTCCTCAGCGGTGGACCGCGCTGCAACGACAACGACGCCGCGATGACGATCGCGCGCACCACCACCTCACGGGTGGTCATCTGTCACACCGGGGCGGGCCGCTACTACTACAAGGGTGTCGCGGTGCGCAACGGCAACGCGATCGAACTCGACGATCCCGTTCCGACCGGCGGTGGCGGTTTCACCGCGACCAATCCGAGCGACGGGACGCAATACCAGGTCACGCCCGCGGGTCTGACGATTACCAGGGACAGTTCGGTGCTCGCCAGTGAGGCGATGCTGGAATTCGCCCATCGCTGAGCTCGCCGGGATATGTTCGACAGCGGTTCGATCGTCGAGAGAGGTGTCCGTCAGATGCGCGCAGCCCAGGTCAGCAAGTTGGAAGGTCCGTCGTCGATCGAGATCGTCGAGCTGCCCGAGCCCGTTGCCTACCCCGGCGGTGTCCTCATCGACGTGCACGCCGCCGGGATCGCCTTCCCCGACGTGCTGATGACGCGCGGCCTCTACCAGATGAAGCCGGGTCTCCCGTTCGTCGTCGGCGGTGAGGTCGGCGGCGTCGTGCGCGAGGCGCCCGAGGGGTCCGGCCTGGCCGCCGGTGACCGGGTCGCGGCGCTGACCATGCTCGGCAACGGTGTGGCGGAGGTGGCGGTCGCCCCCGCCGACGCGGTGTTCAAGCTGCCCGACAACGTCTCGCTCGAGGCCGGTGCCGGTATCCTGTTCAACGACCTGACCGTGCACTTCTGCCTCACGAAGCGCGGCAGGCTCGCCGCAGGCGAGACCGTCCTCGTGCACGGCGCGGCCGGTGGGGTCGGCACCAGCACCCTGCGGCTGGCCAAGGCGCTCGGCGCGGGGCGGGTGATCGCGGTGGTGAGTACCGAGGCCAAGGCGCGGGTGGCCGAGGCCAACGGCGCGACCGATGTGGTGCTCACCGACGGCTGGCTGGCGGCGGTCAAGGACCTGACCGGTGGTCGGGGGGTAGACATCGTTCTCGACCCGGTCGGCGGCGACCGTTTCACCGACAGCATCCGCAGCCTCGCGAGCGGTGGCCGGTTGCTCGTCGTCGGGTTCACCGCGGGCGAGATCCCCACCGTGAAGGTGAACCGGCTGCTGCTCAAGAACGTGGAGGTCGTCGGCGCGGCCTGGGGCGAGTGGGTGATGACCCACCCCGGCTACCTGGCCGAGCAGTGGGAAGATCTGCGGCCGCTGTTCGCCTCCGGCGCCGTGACCGCGCCGGAGCCGGTGCTCTACCCGCTCGAGCGCACCGCCGAAGCCGTCGCGGCGCTGGACAACCGGACCGCCACCGGCAAGGTTGTCGTGCGGCTGCGCTGAGGTTCCGAGCAGCTGCGCTGAGGTTGTCGGACCGCTGCGCTGAGGTTGTCGGACCGCGAGGGTAGCGTCCGGTGCGTCGGCGAGATCGAAGGAGCGCGCGTGCGGTTGTCGAATCGGGTACTCAACCGGACGCTGCTCGCGCGTCAGCACCTGCTCGAGCGGTGCACCCTGAGCACACCGCAGATGTGTGACCACCTGATCGGGCTGCAGGCGCAGGACGTCCAGCCGCCGTTCATCGGGTTGTGGAGCCGGACAGTCGATTTCGATCCCGACACGGTGTCGCGCGGTCTGCAAGACCGTTCGCTGGTGCGGATCACCCTGATGCGCGGCACCATCCACCTCGTCACCCCGCCCGACGCGCTGCGCATCGCCCCGCACATCCAGCCCGAACTCGAAAAGGTGCCGTTCCGTAAGGGTTTCAACTACGGGGCGATGGTCGGCCTCGACCCGGAGCAGGTTCGCGCCGCCGGGGAGGAGGTGCTCGGTGACGAACCGATGTCGGCCGCCGACCTGCGCGCCGAAGCCGCCCGGCGCTACCCCGATCGCGATCCGGGCGCGGTTTCGCAGACCTGGCTCTATCAACTGCCGGTGCTGCAGACACCCCCGCGTGGCCGCTGGCGCGACAACAGCCGACCCGTCTGGTCGCGGGTACAACCCTGGCTCGGCGCCCCGCTCGACCCGGACTACCCGGTGGGCGAACTGATCCTGCGTTACCTGCGCGCCTTCGGCCCGGCCTCGACCATGGACATGCAGACCTGGTCACGTCTGCCCGGCATGAAACAGGTGGTCGCCGACCTCGGTGACCGCCTGCGCACCTACACCGACGAGCGTGGTCGCACCCTCTACGACGACGCGGACCTCGAACTCGCCGATCCCGACCTGCCCGCGCCGGTACGCCTGCTCGGCTGGTACGACAACGCTCTGCTCTCCCACCAGGACCGCAGCCGCGTGGTCGTCGAGCCCATCGTCGCCCGTTCCTTCGGCGCCAATGTCGCGCCGGTCCTGATAGATGGCTTCACCGCCGGGGTGTACAAGATCTTCGTGAAGGCGGGAACCGCGCGTTTTCGCGTGATCCCCACCCGCGCGTGGACGAAAACCGAAGCGGTGCGGGTCGAATCGGAAGCCGCGGCCCTGCTCGCCTTCCTGGAACCGGAATCGACGCCCGCGGTCGAGATTCTCGCCACCGGTGCCGACCTCCGCCCGTGACACGGCCTTAACGCCCGGGAAATACCGGCTTCCTAGGGTCGGTGCCACGACGTTCATGGCTGCAACGGACGACGTGCTCGGCTGAATCCGGCGAGCGAACCAGCCGCATCCGAAAGGTGCGCGCATGGGTTCGTCCGTGGTCATCACCGATGTCACCGTCTACACACCGCAGGGGTGGAGCGCCTGCGAGGTCGTCGTCCGCGACGGCCTGGTCGCAGCACTCAGCGCGGGCCCCGAACACGCGACACTGCCACGCTTCGACGGCGGCGGGGGCTACCTGCTGCCCGGCTTCGTCAACACCCACACCCACCTGCAGCAAGCCGTACTGCGCGGCATCGGCGAAGGGCTGCCGCTACTGGAGTGGTTGCGCTGCGTCGGCGAGCGCACCGTCGCCGCCACACCGGAACAGACCTATCTCTCGGCACTGTCCGGCGGGCTGGAGCTGCTGCGCAGCGGTGTCACGACGGTGGTGGAGCACCTGTGGCCGAACCCGTCGGACGACGTGCACCAGGCGATGATCCGCGCCCTCGACGAGCTCGGCATCCGGGTGGTCCTCGGTCGCGGCGTCGCCGACCGGGCCGACGTCACCCGCAAATGGGGCCTCGACCCCCGCCTCATGCAGCCGCTCGATGAGGCCTTCGCCCATATCGACGCACTCGACCGGCAGCTGGCGGGCTCGCGCGTCACCACCGCCCTCGCCGTGCCCAACCCGCGCTGCCTCACTCCCGACGGTATGGCGGCGGTCCGCGCCTATGCCGAGTCGACCGGCAAGACGGTGTCGATCCACGTCCTGGAAACCACCACCGACGACGACATGTGTCGCCTGCACACCGGCACCGGCGCTGTCGACTACCTCGACGCGAACGGGTTGCTCGGTGCCCGCACCCTCGCCGTGCACTGCGTGAATCTCGACGCGCACGGTCGGGCGGTCTTCGCCGAACGGGGCGTCACGGTGTCCTACAACCCGATCTCGAACATGCGCCTCGGCAGCGGCATCGCCCCGGTCGGCGACATGCTCGCCGAGGGCATCGACGTGACGCTGGGCGTCGACGGTGCCGCCAGCAACGACACCCAGGACATGCTGCTGACCCTGCGCATGGGCGCCTACCTGCAGCGTGCCGCGCACCGCAGGGCCGATCTGTTCGACGTCGACCGGATGCTGCACATGGCCACCGGCGCGGCGGGCCGGGTGCTCGGCCGACCGGCACACACCGGCATCACGGTCGGCGACCGCGCCGACCTCACCCTGCTCCGCTTCGACCGCGACTTCGCCTGCCTGCCGGTCCTCGACCCCGGCGCCACCCTGCTGACCGCCGCGTCGCCGAGGGTCGTCGACACGGTCTGGGTCGACGGTGAGGCCGTGATCCGCGACGGGCACAGCACGCGGGTCGACGCCGCCGACCTGACCCGACGACTGATCCACATGCGTTGATTGTTAATCGAGCCGAAACCGGCCACACATTGCATGTAATCCAACAAGTCCACACTGAAGGCAACACACTGTTGCACGCAACATCCACCGTAGGAAGGTGATCACGGTGACGCTCTACGACACAGTGAACGACGCGGACGCGAGGACGCTGCTCGCCGGACTCGAGGTCTCCTTCGCGGGCGTCGCCAAACGGTTCGGCGGTGACGACGGCACCCTCGCGCTCACCGACATCGATCTGGATATCCGCGAGGGCGAGTTCGTCGCCGTGGTCGGTCCGTCCGGATGCGGCAAGTCCACCCTGCTGCGGCTGGCCGCCGGGCTCGAACGGGTGAGCGCGGGAGCCGTCGCGGTGCGCACGCATTCGATCGGGTTCATCTTCCAGGAGGCCACGCTGCTGCCCTGGCGCAAGGTGCGGCGCAATGTCGAACTGTCCGCCGAGTTGGCCGGGGTGCCGCGCGCCGTGCGCCGCGAGCGCGTGGAACGGGCGATCGCGGCGGTCGGCCTGGCTGATTTCGCGAACGCGTTGCCGCGCAAGCTCTCCGGCGGCATGCGCATGCGAGTTTCGCTGGCCAGGGCGCTGGCCTTGGAACCGCGGCTGATGCTGCTCGACGAACCGTTCGGCGCGCTCGACGAGATGACGCGCCTGACCATGCAGGAGGAACTGCTTCGCCTATACCGCGACAACGCCTTCACTGCCCTGTTCATCACCCACTCGGTCGCCGAGGCGGTGTTCCTCGCGTCGCGCGTGGTGGTGATGTCGGCGCGCCCCGGTCGCGTGCACGAGGTGATCGACGTCGACCTGCCCTATCCCCGCGACCGCGAGCTGCGCTTCGATCCCGCGTTCACCGAACTCGTCGCGCGCGTGTCGCACTCGTTGAAGGAGGCCGCGTGATGGTGAGTATCGCGGTTCGCGCGGTGAGCCCGGCGAAGCCCGAGTTGTCCACCGCCACGGCGCGCAGGGTAGCCAAAACCCTTGTCGCACCAGCTGTATCGATCACCTTGGCGCTGGCCGCCTGGTATGCGGTGTCGATGCTGGTGCTCAGTGAGGGCCGCCGCTTCCTGCTGCCGCCACCGCACGTGGTGTTCACCGAATCGCTGGCCGATCCGAAGAAGCTCGAGGTGATGATCGAAGCACTGGCGGTGACCGCGCGGGTCGCGCTCACCGGGCTGCTGATCTCGGCCGTGCTCGGTGTCGCCATCGCGGTGCTGATGAGCCAGGCCAAACCGATCGAGAACGTCGTCTACCCGTACGCGGTGGTGCTGCAGGCGATTCCGGTGCTCGCGGTGGTTCCGCTGATCGGGTTGTGGCTCGGCTACGGCTTCGCCGCACGCACCACCGTCTGCGTGCTCATCGCCATCCATCCGATCATCGCGATGACGTTGTTCGGCATCAAATCGGTCGACGCGAACCTGCGCGAGCTGTTCACCCTCGGCCGGGCCGGGCGGTTGCGCAGGCTCTGGTCCCTGCAACTTCCCGCCGCCCTGCCGTCGACGCTGACCGGACTACGCACGGCCGCAGGTCTTTCCGTCACCGGCGCGATCATCGGCGACATGTTCTTCGCGCAGGGCAAACCCGGTATCGGCACCCTGCTCGACACCTACCGCGCCCGCCTGCAATCCGAAGACCTCATCGGCGCGCTGCTGCTCGCCGCCCTCTTCGGTGTCCTCGTCTTCACCGTTTTCACGCTGATCCAGAAGGTCAGCGTCGGCCGCTGGCACGACTCGGCCAACTAGAAGGAACCGCCATGACATACACCCGACCCCTGCGCCGCCTCGGACTCGCGGCCCTCGCTCTGGCCTTGGCCGCCTGCTCCGGCGAAACCGGTACCGAGACCGCCGTGGCCCTCGAACCCGCACCCGCCGAACGACGACTGACCGGCGCCTGCCCCGATACCGTTGTGGTGCAACTGCAATGGGCGCCGGAAACCGATTCAGGTCCGATCTTCGGCCTGCTCGGCCCCGGCTACACCGTCGACGCCGACAACAACAAGATCACGGGCCCGCTCGTCACCGGCGGCAAGGACACCGGGGTGAAACTCGAGATCCGGGCGGGTGGCCCGGCCATCGGGTTCCAGACCGTGCCCTCGCAGATGTATGTCGACGAGAGCATCACCCTCGGTCTCGCGCACTCCGAGCATGCCATCGCCGCCGCCGGGCAGCAGCCGATCGTCGCGGTGACCACCTTGCTGCGCAACAGCCCGCAGATGCTGATGTGGGATCCGGCGACCAATCCCGGCTGGCAGGGGATCGCCGATATCGGCCGGTCCGGCAAACCGATCGTGGTGTCCAAGGGGCAGCTGTACCCGGACTGGCTGGTGGCGCGCGGCCTGGTGAAACCCGAACAGATCGACGCCTCCTACGACAATTCGCCGTCCCGGTTCGTCACCGACCCGTCCTTCGCGCAGCAGGGTTTCGCCAATGCCGAGCCCTACACCTACGAACACGAGGTGCGCGCCTGGAACAAGCCCGTGCGCTACCAACTGCTCAAGGATGTCGGCTACGAGGGCTATGCCCGCACCGTGAACGTCCGCGCCGACAAGCTCGCCGGATTGCGGCCCTGCCTGCAGAAACTGGTTCCGATGATCCAGCGCGCCACGGCCGAATTCCGTGCCGACTCCACCCGTGTCGACGAGGTTGTCGTCGACGTGGTTGAACAGAATCCCAAGCTCAGCCCTTACAGCGCCGAGCTGGCCGCGTTCGGTTCGCAGGCGCTGATCGATGGCGGACTGATCGGCAACGACACCGACGGTGTGCTCGGCAGCTTCGACGAGGCCCGCGTGCAGCGCATCATCGACGAATTCGCGCCCATTTTGCGCACGGGAGGCGCGAACGTGCCGACCGGGCTGCGGGCCGCGGATCTCGTCACCAAGGAATTCCTCGACCCGTCCATCTCCGTCACCGGCTAAGGAGACACCCCATGAGCACCAGCTACGACCTGTCCGAGGTTTCGCGCGAGAAGCAGATGGGCGGCCTCGGCAAGGAAACCGTGCGGGAGATCCGCGTCGTCGACCTGACCGATTTCGAGCACCGCCGTGCCGAGATCACCGACCAACTGTGGGCCGCGGCCACCGAGATCGGCTTCTTCCAGCTCTCCGGACACGGCATCGCGCAGTCGCTGATCGACGAGATGTTCGGCGCCACCGCGGATTTCTTCGCCTTGCCCGAACCGGTCAAGGCCAAGTACCCGCTGGTGAAGGAGCACAACGCGGGCTGGGAGAGCATGAGTCAGGTGCGTCCGTCCATCGGCGTGCCGGATCAGAAGGAGTCCTATCAGGTCACCCGGCCGCACATGGCCGGACTCTGGCCGAGTGACACCGAGCTCCCCGGATTCCGTGCTCGCGTCCTGGATTTCGAGCATCGGGCCTGGACGGTGGCGATGCGGGTGCTGTCCTGCTTCGCCGATCGGCTCGGGCTGGCCCGCGAACACTTCACCGCCGCACACGATCCCACCTCGCCGGGCCACCAGAGCGCACTGCGGCTGCTGCACTACTTCGCGGTGCCCGAGGAACTGCGTGGCGTTCCCGGTCGCTGGCGGGCGGGCGCGCACACCGACTTCGACTGTCTCACACTGCTTTTCCAGCGCGACGGCCAAGGCGGCCTGCAAGTATGTCCAGGAAAGGAGATGGCCGAACAGGAATGGACCTCCATCGTCCCGTCGTCGAGCCTGATCACCTGCAACATCGGCGACATGCTCACCCGCTGGAGCGACGATCTGCTGCCCTCGAACTTCCATCGCGTCCGCAGCCCCGGCGAGGGGGAGTACCAGGGGGAGCGCTACAGCATCGCCTACTTCGCCCAAGCCGACCGTGACGCGATCATCCAGGGACCCGAGGGCAAATATCCACCGGTGACCGCCGCCGACTTCCTCACCCAGCGCGTGCGGGCCAACTACCGGCCGCAGGGATAATCGACACACGCGACGGAAAGGGCACGGCATGAGCGGTCAGCGTCCGAAGGATGGCCATGCAGGAGGCTCGAGCATGCTGGACGATCAGGGTATGGGCGGTCAGGGCGCGGCGGTGGAGCGCGGCCACACAGGGCGCCAGGGCCTGCCGGACGATCAGGGCGCGGAGGGCAGCATCGCCCTGCTCGGGCCCTCCGTGCATCGCCGGATCAGGCAGCTGGTCCTCTCCGGCGAACTCGCCCCGGGTAAACCACTCAGCGTGCCCGCGCTGGCGGCCGAGCTCGGGGTGAGTCGCAGTCCGGTGCGCGAGGCCGTGCAGCAGCTCATCTACGAGGGCCTCGCGGTGAGCACGCCGCACGCGGGCGCGAAGGTGGCCGCCGTCGACGACGAACGCATCCGCGAGGTCCTCGCCGTGCGCGCCGTTCTCGACGGCCTCGCCGCCGCCACGGCCGCCACCCGCCTCACCGACGCCGACCTCGACAAGCTCGCTACCATCCTCGCCGCCCAGGAAACCAGCCTGACCGACCCGACCGACGCCGCCCGCGACGCGCAGCTCGACCTGGAATTCCACAGCTTCATCCGCGTCGCGTCTGGAAATGGTTGTCTTGCAGACGAATTGGCGCGCCTGGAAGCTCAGGCTCACCTCTATCGAGGCGATTTGTGGTGCTCGGCCCGCAATCGTCGCGTGGCCCTACGCGAACACCGCCGCATCCTCGAAGCCCTCGAATCAGGTCACCCCGAATCGGCCCGCATCGCGGCTGAGGCACATGTGCACGGCCTGATGACGCGCCTCGCTCGGCTCTGACTCGCCTCGGGGTCGGAGTCCGCGCTACCCCTCCCCGGCGCGAGTATCCGGTGAGCTGACGCGGCGATCCCGATAGGCGGGCGCCTTCGCCGTACCGGCGGGCGTCAGCGTGCGTAGCAAGGGGAGCGTGCGTCGTTCGATCACCGTCGACAGCACGATCACGCTGTGTGAACGCACCACCGCGCTGGTCCGGTCGATGCTGAGCAGCACGGACTGCAGCCCGGCGTGCGAATCGGCGCCGATGCGGCACAGCACGTCACCGGAACCCGTGGTGGCGTACGCCTCGAGCACACCGGGGATCGCGTCGAGTTCGGCGGTGACGGTGTCGAGCGCGCCCTGCGCGATTTCCAGGGTGACGAACGCCTGCACGTCGAAACCCGCTGCGGTGACGTCGATCCGCGGGTCGTAGGAGGCGATCACCCCGGCCTCCTCCATGCGGTTGATCCTGGCCTGCACCGTCGCGCGGGCAACCTTCGTGCGGCGCGAGAGTTCCAGGATCCCGGCCTTCTGGAACTCGTGCATGGCCGACAGGATCGCCAGGTCGAGTTCGTCCAGTTTCGCGGGGGTGCGCATGCCAGACCTCCGTCCTCGGGTGCTATTCAAATTGTCCACCATCTGGCCGGAGGAGGTGTCAACTTTGGTCAGCGTGATCAGGCACGAAGAGAGTTGTTGCCTAGCTCACGGGCAGCGGGTTTATCTAGGTCATGACCATTGAGCAGCAGCTCGTCGGGCTGATCGAGCACGACGACAGTGTCGATCCGTTCCCTGTCACCGGCTGGGACGCGCTGGTGTGGGTCGTCGGCAACGCCACCCAGTGCGCGCACTTCCTGCAATCGGCCTTCGGGATGCGGCTCGAGGCCTACTCCGGCCCCGAGACCGGCAATCGCGACCACAAGGCGTACGTGCTGCGCAGCGGGGGAGCGCGATTCGTCGTGCGCGGCGCGGTCGACCCGGACAGTCCGCTCGTCGCCCATCACGACCGGCACGGCGACGGCGTGGTCGACATCGCCCTCGAGGTCCCCGACGTGGACCGGTGCGTCAGCTGGGCGCGTGAGCACGGCGCGACGATTCTCGTCGAACCCCACGACGAGAGCGACGAATTCGGCACCGTCCGCTCCGCCGCCCTGGCCACCTACGGCGAGACGAGGCACACCCTGGTCGACCGCTCCGCCTACGCCGGTCCGTATCTGCCCGGCTATATCGCGCGCACCGGTACCCACCGGCCGGGCCCGCGGATCTTCCAGGCCATCGACCACGTGGTCGGCAATGTGGAACTGGGCATGATGGACCGCTGGGTCGACTTCTACCGCCGCGTCATGGGTTTCACCAATATGGCTGAGTTCGTCGGCGACGACATCGCCACCGAGTACTCGGCGCTGATGAGCAAGGTCGTCGCCAACGGCAACCACCGGGTGAAGTTCCCGCTCAACGAACCGGCGGTCGGGCGCAAGCGCTCCCAGATCGATGAGTACCTCGACTTCTATCGCGGTCCGGGCGTGCAGCACATCGCCCTGGCCACCGGCGACATCCTCGCCACCGTCGACGCGCTGCGCGCCGAGGGCGTCGAGTTCCTGCCGACCCCCGACACCTATTACGAGGACCCCGAACTGCGTGCCCGCATCGGTCACGTCCGCGTTCCGGTCGAGGAACTGCAGCGGCGCGGCATCCTCGTCGACCGCGACGAAGACGGTTACCTGCTGCAGATCTTCACCCGTCCGATCACCGACCGCCCCACGGTGTTCTTCGAACTCATCGAGCGACACGGCTCACTCGGCTTCGGAAAAGGCAATTTCAAAGCCCTGTTCCAGGCCATCGAGCGCGAGCAGGAGGCCCGAGGGAACCTGTGAGCGGGTGGGCGCACGCACTACAGTTCATGGCATGCGGATCCCCTCGGCGATCATCACCGGCATGGCCTTGGCTGTCGTGCTGTCGTCGTGCGGATCGGGGGGCGACTCCGATTCGCCGGTCGGCCCGAATCGGCCACCACCGAAGGTGGCCTCGCTCGGGCCCTTCGTCGGTGAGTGCGGGCACGTCACCGACGACGAGGTGCGTCGGCTGGCGGGTCTGACCGAGATCTCGCGGGTGTACAAGAACGCGACCGGCTGCAACTGGGAGTCGGGCGGATTGTTCGCCCCGAGCGTGACATTCGCGTCCTACCGCGGCAGCCCGATCGATCGGGAGAGAGCCTGGGTGTCGAGCGTCGGGCGCAACCCGGAGCCCATCGATGTCGGCGGGCGCCCCGGCTTCCGTGCACTCGACCCGGAGGGCATCTGCGATTTCGCGGTGCAGCTCGACGACGACTTCTTCGAATGGTCCATCTCCGACGGCGGTTTCGCCACCGCGCTCGACCAGTGCGACCGCGCCCGCAAGCTGGCCGAGTTGACCCTGGGTCGGCTGCGATGAGAACAACCCGGTTCGCGACCGCCACGGCGGCGCTGCTGCTCACCGTCACCCTCGTCGGCTGTGGCGAGCAGGTGGACGGCACGGCCCTCCCTGCCCCGGACGAGGACCGGGGTGGCGGCGAGAAGGTGAACTCCGACTTCGACAAACTGCTGCGCGAGTGCGAGCTCGTCGCCGAGGCGAAGATCGGTGAGATCGTCGGCAACGCCACCTACGTCGAGAGCTCCTTCAGCGGCGCGGTGTGCATGTGGAACATCGCGGACGCACCCGGTGGCTCGGCCATGGCCACCCTCAACTGGTACGAGATGGGTACGCTGAACAACGAGAAGACCACCAACCAGAAGTTGGGGTACCTCACCGGTGACATCACGGTGCAGGGTCGTCGGGCCCTGCAGGTGCGTCGGCCGAACGACAACGACTCCTGCGGAGTCACCGCCCCGGCCGCCGATGTCGGGGTCATCGGCTGGTGGATCAACTACCGGCCGGGCTCGGCCCATCCGGATCCGTGCGCGGGAGCCCAGAAGCTGGTCGAGTTGACCTTGGATCTGGCCAGGTAGAAGCCTTGACGTAGGACCCCACTTTGACCCCGGTTCGGACGGGCGCGTATCGTGGATCGCTGTGCCCGGATTGCTACGGGCAAGTTCGTGCGTGAACGTAGGCCAGCGAGAGCGGCCGATACGTTCCAGCGTGCCCTGAAACAGGGAGCCTGAACAGCGCCCGACACGCCCGACCGCGGGTCAACGGAAACGTGGCTGGACGTGCAGGTTAACCATTGACCAACACTGAACAGGGTCCCCGCGCCAGCGGGGATGAGCCAGAAAGCCGGTATATGCCAACCATCAACCAGCTGGTCCGCAAGGGTCGCCGCGACAAGGTCACCAAGACCAAGACTGCGGCCCTCAAAGGGAGCCCGCAGCGTCGTGGCGTGTGCACTCGCGTGTACACCACCACCCCCAAGAAGCCGAACTCCGCGCTCCGTAAGGTCGCGCGCGTTCGCCTGACCAGCGCGATCGAGGTCACGGCGTACATCCCCGGTGAAGGCCACAACCTGCAGGAGCACTCCATGGTGCTCGTCCGCGGCGGTCGTGTGAAGGACCTCCCCGGTGTTCGCTACAAGATCATCCGTGGCTCGCTGGACACCCAGGGTGTGAAGAACCGCAAGCAGGCCCGCAGCCGCTACGGCGCCAAGAAGGAGAAGAGCTGATATGCCACGCAAGGGCCCCGCACCCAAGCGTCCGCTGATCAACGACCCGGTCTACGGGTCCCCGCTGGTCACTCAGCTGGTCAACAAGATTCTGCTGGACGGCAAGAAGTCGACCGCCGAGCGCATCGTCTACGGTGCCCTCGAGCAGGCGCGCGAGAAGACCGGCACCGACCCGGTCGTCACCCTCAAGCGCGCGCTCGACAACGTCAAGCCCGCCCTCGAGGTGAAGCCCCGCCGCGTCGGTGGCGCCACCTACCAGGTGCCGGTCGAGGTCCGTCCGGGCCGCGCCAACACCCTGGCGCTGCGCTGGCTGGTCAGCTACTCCCGCGCCCGTCGTGAGAAGACGATGATCGAGCGTCTCGCCCACGAGCTCCTCGACGCCAGCAACGGCCTCGGTGCCGCGGTGAAGCGTCGCGAGGACACCCACAAGATGGCCGAGTCGAACCGGGCGTTCGCGCACTACCGCTGGTGATCGCCGCCCGGCCCGTCACTTAAAAGGGAGAATTTCGTGGCACAGGACGTGCTCACCGACCTGAACAAGGTCCGCAACATCGGCATCATGGCCCACATCGATGCGGGCAAGACCACCACCACCGAACGCATCCTCTTCTACACGGGTGTCAACTACAAGATCGGTGAGACGCACGACGGCGCGTCGACCACCGACTGGATGGAGCAGGAGCAGGAGCGTGGTATCACCATCACCTCCGCCGCTGTGACCTGTTTCTGGAACCAGAACCAGATCAACATCATCGACACCCCGGGCCACGTGGACTTCACCGTCGAGGTGGAGCGTTCGCTGCGCGTGCTCGACGGCGCCGTCGCCGTCTTCGACGGCAAGGAGGGCGTCGAGCCCCAGTCCGAGCAGGTGTGGCGTCAGGCCGACAAGTACGACGTGCCGCGCATCTGCTTCGTGAACAAGATGGACAAGCTCGGTGCGGATTTCTACTTCACCGTGCAGACCATCAAGGACCGCCTCGGCGCCAAGCCGCTGGTCATCCAGCTGCCGATCGGCGCCGAGGACACCTTCGAGGGCATCGTCGACCTGGTCGAGATGAACGCCAAGGTGTGGACCGGCGAGACCAAGCTGGGCGAGAAGTACGAAGTCCAGGAGATCCCGGCCGACCTCAAGGACAAGGCCGAGCAGTACCGTCAGGAGCTGCTCGAGACCGTCGCCGAGTCCGACGAGGCGCTGCTGGAGAAGTTCTTCGGCGGCGAGGAGCTCTCGATCGAGGAGATCAAGGGCGCCATCCGCAAGATGACCGTCGGCTCCGAGCTCTACCCGGTGCTGTGTGGTTCGGCGTTCAAGAACAAGGGCGTGCAGCCCATGCTCGACGCCGTCGTCGACTACCTGCCGTCCCCGCTGGACGTGGAGAACGTCGAGGGCCACGTGCCCAACAAGGAAGACGAGATCATCACTCGTCAGCCGAGCGCCGACGCGCCGTTCTCGGCTCTGGCGTTCAAGATCGCGGTGCACCCGTTCTTCGGTGAGCTCACCTACATCCGGGTGTACTCGGGTCAGGTCGCCTCCGGTGCCCAGGTCGTCAACTCGACCAAGGGCAAGAAGGAGCGTCTGGGCAAGCTGTTCCAGATGCACTCCAACAAGGAGAACCCGGTTCCCGAGGTCACCGCGGGCCACATCTACGCGGTCATCGGCCTGAAGGACACCACCACCGGTGACACCCTCTGCGACCCGCAGAACCAGGTCGTCCTCGAGTCGATGACGTTCCCGGACCCGGTCATCGAGGTCTCCATCGAGCCCAAGACCAAGTCCGACCAGGAGAAGCTCGGCACCGCGATCCAGAAGCTGGCGCGCGAGGATCCGACGTTCTCGGTCAAGCTCGACTCCGAGACCGGCCAGACCGTCATCGGCGGTATGGGTGAGCTCCACCTCGACATCCTCGTCGACCGCATGAAGCGCGAGTTCAAGGTCGAGGCGAACGTCGGTAAGCCGCAGGTTGCCTACCGTGAGACGATCACCAAGCCGGTCGAGAAGCTCGAGTTCACGCACAAGAAGCAGACGGGTGGCTCCGGCCAGTTCGCGAAGGTCATCATCGCGGTCGAGCCCTTCGTCGGCGAGGACGGTGCGCACTACGAGTTCGAGAACAAGGTCTCCGGCGGTCGCGTGCCCCGTGAGTACATCCCGTCGGTGGACGCGGGTGCCCAGGACGCCATGCAGTACGGCGTGCTCGCCGGCTACCCGCTGGTGAACCTGAAGGTCACCCTGCTCGACGGCGCGTACCACGACGTCGACTCGTCGGAAATGGCGTTCAAGATCGCGGGCTCGCAGGCCCTCAAGGAAGCGGCCCGTAAGGCCGGTCCGGTGATCCTCGAGCCGCTCATGGCGGTGGAGGTCATCACGCCCGAGGACTACATGGGCGACGTGATCGGCGACCTCAACTCCCGCCGTGGCCAGATCCAGGCCATGGAGGAACGCAGTGGTGCCCGTGTCGTCAAGGCGCTGGTTCCGCTCTCGGAGATGTTCGGCTACATCGGTGACCTGCGGTCGAAGACCCAGGGTCGCGCGAACTACTCCATGGTGTTCGACTCCTACGCTGAGGTTCCGGCCAACGTGTCCAAGGAGATCATCGCCAAGGCGACCGGCGAGTAATTCGCTTGCCGCGGCCTTGTACGCTTGGCCGCGGCAACCGGGCGTCAGCACGACCCCCCTTAATAACCGCACTGCTGCAAAAAAGCACGCACTAACTAGTCCAGGAGGACAACAGTGGCGAAGGCGAAGTTCGAGCGGACGAAGCCCCACGTCAACATCGGCACCATCGGTCACGTCGACCATGGCAAGACCACGCTGACTGCGGCCATCACCAAGGTGCTCGCCGACAAGTACCCGGACCTGAACGAGAGCTTCGCTTTCGACCAGATCGACAAGGCGCCGGAGGAGAAGGCTCGTGGTATCACGATCAACATCTCCCACGTCGAGTACCAGACCGAGAAGCGCCACTACGCGCACGTCGACGCCCCGGGTCACGCCGACTACATCAAGAACATGATCACCGGTGCGGCTCAGATGGACGGCGCCATCCTCGTGGTCGCCGCCACCGACGGCCCGATGCCGCAGACCCGCGAGCACGTGCTGCTCGCCCGTCAGGTCGGCGTGCCCTACATCCTGGTCGCGCTGAACAAGTCGGACATGGTCGACGACGAGGAAATCCTCGAGCTCGTCGAGATGGAGGTCCGCGAGCTGCTGGCTTCGCAGGAGTTCGACGAGGATGCCCCCGTCGTGCGCGTCTCCGGCCTGAAGGCTCTCGAGGGTGACGAGAAGTGGGCCGAGTCGGTCCTCGAGCTCATGGCTGCCGTCGACGAGTCGATCCCGGACCCGGTCCGTGAGACCGAGCTCCCGTTCCTGATGCCGGTCGAGGACGTCTTCACGATCACCGGTCGTGGCACCGTCGTCACCGGTCGTGTCGAGCGCGGCATCATCAACGTGAACGAGGAAGTCGAGATCGTCGGCATCCGCGAGAAGAGCACCAAGACCACCGTCACCGGTATCGAGATGTTCCGCAAGCTGCTCGACCAGGGCCAGGCGGGCGACAACGTCGGTCTGCTGGTTCGTGGCATCAAGCGCGAAGATGTCGAGCGTGGCCAGGTCGTCGTGAAGCCGGGCACCACCACTCCCCACACGGAGTTCGAGGGCCAGGCGTACATCCTGTCGAAGGACGAGGGCGGTCGCCACACCCCGTTCTTCAACAACTACCGCCCGCAGTTCTACTTCCGTACCACGGACGTGACGGGCGTTGTGACCCTCCCCGAGGGCACCGAGATGGTCATGCCCGGTGACAACACCGAGATGTCCGTCAAGCTGATCCAGCCGGTCGCCATGGACGAGGGCCTGCGTTTCGCGATCCGCGAGGGTGGCCGCACCGTCGGCGCCGGTCGCGTCACGAAGATCATCAAGTGAGTCTCTGACTTACTGACACCGCAACGGCGTCGCTCCTCCGGGAGCGGCGCCGTTCGGCGTTTCTGGGCGCGCATCCAAGGACCCCATAAGCGCTGATCGCCATAATCGGTCGAAATGGACTGCCTGGCATGGCATTCTGAGAACAGATCGACGGGGGTGTCGCGGTGGGGGAAGAATTCTTCGACAAGTCACGGGCAGAGCCAGGTCGTAGCACGCCGTACCGGCCGCCGGAACCGGCGCGATGGCCCACTCGCCCGCGGCCCGAGCCTCTGCTCTTCTCCCATGAGGTCCGTGCCGCGAATGTCGAGCGCGAACGGGTTCAGCGGCTGTTGCGGGAGTCGGCGGCGGGGTCCGATTACTCGTCGAGCAGGGCCAGGAAGATCGGGACCATCGCGATCGTCGGCGTCGCCGCCCTCATCGGCGGCGGCTACCTGCTCAGCCGCCCGAGTGATCCGGACCCGGTCATCGCGTCTTGCGTACGAACCGAGAAGAACGGCAGCCAGACCGTCGTCGCTGACAGCAACTGCTCTAGCTCGGGCGTCGGATCCTTCCGCGGCAGCTCGACCTGGCCGCAGTACCAGTACTACTACGGTGGCAACACCACCATCGGCAAGCCGCCGTCCGGCGGTACGACCATCAAGCCGAGCAATGTCGAGATCAAGACCAAGAGCGGAACGGTCATCCAGCGCGGCGGCCTCGGCCGTGGTGGCGGCAGCGGCTCGTAGTCCGCCACACCACAAGCCATGACATGTGGGGTCATCGCCGGGAGGGCGCTGGGTGGGTAGCGTTCGTGGGGTCGGGTGTCCCTGGGTGTTCGGAGGCGGCGTGGTTGTGGTGAAGGGGTTCGAGGTTGTCGAGGGGGAGCTCGGGCACGGGTTGCCGTATTTCGCGTTCGGACAGGGGCGGCCGTTGGTGTTCCTGCGGTGGTTCACGCCTGATCACACGAACCCGAGCGGGTGGATGCGGGCCAGCGAGGTGAAGACGTTGGCGCCGCTGGCCGGGAACTTCCGGGTGTATGCGGTGAATCGCGCTCCGGGGATGGCGGAGGGGACGTCGATGGCCGACATCGCGCGCGACCACGCGGCGGCCTTGCGGGAGGAATTCGGGGAGCCCGTGGATGTGCTGGGGATTTCCTCCGGCGGGTCCGTGGCGTTGCAATTGGCTGCCGATCATCCGTCGGCGGTGCGCAGGCTGGTGATCGCGTCGTCGGGATGTCGGCTCCCCGAGCCCGCTCGCGCCTCACAGCTGAAGTACGCGAGAGCCGCCGCCGAAGGGAAACGCGCACTCCAGCACATGGCGACCGTCGGTATCGAGTCGCCGGTGAAAGCCCGCCTGGTCGGTGCGGTGGCCTGGCTCGCCGACCCGCTGATGCGTCCGAAGAATCCCGCCGACACCCTGGCCTTCGTTCTCGCCGAAGACGCCTTCGACGTCACCGACCGCCTCACCGACATCACCGCCCCCACCCTGGTGATCGGCGGCGAACGCGACGAGTTCTATCCGCAGTCGATCTTCCATCAGACCGCCGAGGGCATCCCCGACTCCCGCTTGACCATCTACCCCGACACCACTCACATGGGCGCGATCAAACACGAACGCTTCGCTCCCGAGGTCACCGAATTCCTGGGCTCAGCAACGTAATCGAGGATCGAGGCATCCGGCGAAAGGACTCACCGCTCGTCGAGGTTCACCCGGACCGTGACACCGCCGCGCTCGCCGCGGTGTGCGACAGCACGGCCGGGATGGTCGAGGCCGTCGATGCGCAGGGTGATCGGCCCACCCGCACCGAGGAAGTTGCGCCACCATGTCTTCTGATCCGGCATGGCGACGCCGATGACGTATTCGTCCCCGGACCGGCGGTAGTTGACCGGGGTGCTGAACGTGCGCCCCGAGCGGCGGCCGACATAACTCACCTCGGCGAAGGATTTGCCGAGAACCTTGCGAAGGCCCGGCGCCTTCGTCACGGCGAGGACGATCGCGTTGAAGACGCGCATACCGCGTCGCATCATCGGATTCTGAAACATGAACTTGCCCCTGATCTTTCGCGGACTAGGTGATCTCGACCGTACCGATCGACTGTGGCAATTCATTGAGAGCTCAGCGAACTCTGGCTCCGTAGACGTGTTCGACGGTCATCGTCATCAGGACGCGGCGGTCGGAGACCATCACCTCGCGGTATTCGTCCCAGTCCGGGTGCTCGCCCGCGGCCGCGCGGTAGTAGGCGACGAGGGCTTCCACCTCGGGGCCGTTGGGGTCGGTGCCGGGGCCGGTGAGCTGGGCGGTGCCTTCGGCGGTCGCCCAGGACCAGCCGTCGGCGCTGCCCACTTCGAGGGCGGCGCGTGGGTCGCGGCGCAGGTTCGCGGTCTTGGCGCGGCCCTCGGTCATCGAGACGTAGATGACGCCCGCCGCGCGGTCGTAGTAGGGGGTGACCGGTGAAAGCTGGGGTCTGCCATCGGTTTTGATCGTGGCGAGGACGCCGATCTTCGCCTCGGTGAGCAGGGCGTGCGGATCGAACTGTTCGGACATGAGCCACTCCTCAGTCGGTGTGTTCTGACGAACCGATGTGCACCTGCGTTTATGCCCGCGCGGAAAACCTGTCGACAATCCCGGATCGGGCCGCGTACAAAGAGTCCATGTTCACGGTACGTCCGCAGTCGCGGTTCTAGTTCGCATCGGGTCCGTGTGGCGTCGAGGCGACGCCGCGTGACCCGACGCCCGTGCCGTCCCCCGGAGCGCCTCACCGGCGAGCGTCGATTGTCGAAACCGACTCAGCCGGGAGCCTCCCATGACCAGAACCGACCTCGCCCGCCTACGCAATATCGGCGTCGCCGCCCACATCGACGCGGGCAAGACCACGATCACCGAACGAATCCTGTTCTACACCGGCGTGATTCGTACCCTCGGTGAGGTGCACGACGGTACCGCCGTGATGGACCACATGGTGCAGGAGCGCGAGCACGGCATCACCATCACCTCGGCGGCGACCACGTGCGAATGGGCCGAGCATCAGATCACCGTCATCGACACCCCCGGCCACGTCGACTTCACCGCCGAGGTGGAGCGCACGCTGCGGGTGCTCGACGGCGCGGTCGCGGTGTTCGACGCCAAGGAGGGCGTGGAGGCGCAGTCGGAGCAGGTGTGGCGTCAGGCCGACACCTACGGTGTGCCCCGGATCTGTTTCGTGAACAAGATGGACAAGCTCGGCGCCGACTTCGCCTTCACCGTGCGGACCATCGCGGAACGGCTCGGGGTGCGCCCGTTGGTGATCCAGCTGCCGATCGGTGCCGAACGCGACTTCGATGGCGTGATCGACCTGGTCGACATGACCGCGAAGCGCTGGCGTGGTGACACCGAGAACGGTGTCCGCTACGAGACCGTCGAGATACCGGAGGAGCTGCGGGCCAAAGCGATCCAGCATCGAGAAGCACTGCTGGCGACCGTCGCCGAGGCCGACGATGACGTGCTGGAAAGCTACTTTTCCGGCAAGCCGATCGCCGTCGACGTCCTCAAAGCCGCGATCCGGCGGATGACGCTCGACGCCACCGCCTACCCGGTGTTGTGCGGTTCGGCGCTGGCCAATATCGGGGTGCAGCCGCTGCTGGACGCCATCGTCGACTACCTGCCGTCGCCGGTGGATGTCGTAGCCGTGCACGGCTTCTCGACGGAAGGAACACATGTGCATCGCGCGCCCGATGTCGCCGAGCCGTTCGCGGCCCTGGCGTTCAAGGTCGCGGCCCATCCGTTCTTCGGAACGCTGGTGTATCTGCGCGTGTACTCCGGCACCGCTGAACCCGGTGCCTCCCTGCTGAATTCGACAAATGGACGAAAGGAGCGCCTGGGCAAACTGTTCCAGATGCACGCGAGCACCGAGATCGCGATCGATCGGGTGCGGGCGGGTCAGATCTGTGCCGTCATCGGTCTCAAAGCCACCGGCACCGGCGACACCCTGTGCGATCGGCACGATCCGATCGTGCTGGAGTCGATGACCTTCCCCGACCCGGTGCTGTCGGTCTCGATCGAACCGAGGACTCGCGCCGACCAGGACAAGCTCGGCACCGCCCTGTCTCGCCTGGCCGACGAGGACCCGACGTTCACCGTGCGCGCCGACGCCGAAACCGGACAGACGGTCATCGGCGGCATGGGTGAGCTGCATCTGGAAATCCTGGTCGACCGGCTGAAACGACAGTTCCGGGTGGACGCGACCATCGGCGCACCACGCGTGGCCTACCGCGAGACCGTCACCGTTCCCGTCGATCTGCTCGAACACACCCACCGCAAACAGGTGGGTGGACGCGGGCAGTACGCGAAGGTGGTGATCGCGCTGGCCCCGCATGTGGCCGAGGACGGTGCCACCTACGAATTCCGCAACCAGGTCACCGGTGGGCGGGTGCCGAGGGAGTACATCCCCGCGGTCGACGCGGGCGCGCAAGACGCGCTCGCGGTGGGCCCGCTCGCCGGATTCCCCCTGGTGAACGTGCTGGTGACGCTGCTCGACGGCGCCGCCCACGTGCAGGATTCCTCGGATCTGGCGTTCCGGCTGGCCGGGGCGGCGGCGGTGCGTGCGGCGGTGGCCCGCGCGAAGCCGGTGTTGCTCGAGCCGTTGATGGCCGTGGAGGTCGTCACGCCCGAGCGGTATGTCGGCGAGGTGATCGGTGATCTGAACACCCGGCGTGGCCGGATCACCGAGCTGGCCGAGCGTGGCGGCGCCCACGTCGTCCGCGCGCTGACCCCGCTGTCGGAGATGTTCGGCTACATCGGCGACCTTCGCTCGAAAACCCGTGGCCGAGCGACCTTCTCGATGACGTTCGACTCCTACGCTCCGGTTCCGCCGGAGGTCGCGAACTCGATCATCGCGGGTAGCTGACCAGGATGTCGGTGGCGTCTCCTCAGGCGCCACCGACTCAGGGCGCCAGGGTGCCGACCGTCCACAGGGGCGCGGTTTCCACGCGGGCGAAGCGCCATCCGTCGGGCGTGCGCACGGCATCGAATCGGTAGGTCCCGCCACCGGCGTAGAACGGTTCGGGGGCCACCCGGCCGGGGGTCGGTGCGCTGGGAACGAACGCGAACAGCGAGTTCGCCCGGACCTGTGCCCGGTCGCCCGCGAGTTCGATGCGCACATTGCTGATGTAGTGCGGTGAGCGTTGCTGGTCGGAGTGGTTGCGACCGGCGAGTGCGATGACCTTGTCGAGCCCGGTGGCCTCTCCGCCGGGCGATTTGGCGGTCACGTCGGCGGTGCTGGCCGACCGGGCCGCCGAACGCGCCCTCGCCGACACCGGTTCACGCAGGCATCACTTCGCGCTGCTGGCCACCCTGGCCGAGTTCGGTCCAGCCAGCCAGGCCGAGTTGGGCAGGCGCACCGGCATCGACCGCAGCGACATCGTCGGTGCGCTCAACGACCTGGCCGGGCGCGGCTTCGTCGACCGCAGCCCCGACCCCGAGGACCGGCGCCGCAATATCGTCACGATCACCGAGCCGGGCGCCACCCACCTCGCCGACCTCGACGGCAGGCTGCGCGCCGCCCAGCAGGAACTACTCGGCGCGCTGTCCGAGGGCGAACGCGACCAGCTCGTCGGTCTGCTCAGCCGCGTGCTGGACGACCACGCGGTACGGTGAAGCCGCCCGGCGACGGTGCTGTTCGATCAGCGGTGCTCGCCCGTGAATGTCTGGTCTTCCGGTGTCGTGGGCCGACGCGCGGCCGGTGCCACGCCCAGCAGACGCAAGGCGTCGGCGGAGGCCTCGTTGCGGGCGGTGTAGACCTCGAGCCGGTGGTCGGGGCTGTCGGGCTGCAACCACACCTGATAGTCCACATCCACGCCGCCGACCGTCGGATGCTGTAGTCGCATCGTGCCGACGGTGCAGTCGGCGACTTCGCCCTCGGCCCACAGTGTCGCGAATTCCTTACTGCGCATGGACAATTCGCCGATCAGTTCGGCCAGGCGTGCGTCGCTGGGGTAGCGGCCCGCCGTGAGCCGCAGGTAACCGACGTGAATGCGGGCGAGTTCCTCCCAGTTGCGATGTAGGTCCCTGGTGAGCGGATCGAGGAAGAATTGGCGTGGGACCGACGGGCGCTCGACCGGGTCGGCGGGGGCGGCGAAGTCGAGGTGTTCGGCGAAGAGTGCGTGTCCGCTGTGGTTCCAGGCGAGCACGTCGCCGCGCCTGCCGAGGACGAGGGCGGGCATGGTGTCGCCGAGCGCGTCGAGTAGGGCGAGGACGCGGGGGTGGGCGCGTTCGGGTTCGTCGCGGGTGAGTCGTGGTGTGGTCGGTCGTCCGGCCAGGTTGTGCAGGTGTGCGGTTTCGGCGGCATCGAGCCGCAGTACCCGCGCGAGGGCATCGATGACCTGCGGCGACGCCGTGCCCGCCTGATCCTGTTCGAGCCGGGTGTAGTACCCGGCGCTCACCCCGGCCAGCTGCGCGAGTTCTTCGCGGCGCAACCCTGGCACCCGGCGGGTGGCGCCGTAGGTGCGCAGCTCGAGGTCGGCTGGGGTGATGCGGTCGCGGCGGGTTTTGAGGAAGACGCCGAGGCTTTCCAGCTCCATGCTCCCGAGCGTAGGGAGCCCGGCGCGCCCGTGGGTATCCCTGCCGGAGGTACCCATCGCCGGGGCTGGTTGCCGTGCACGGTAGGGCCCAGATTCGGTGCCATGAACAACACTTCTCCGGTGCGGGCCTGGCTGGGCCTGCTGGTGGTCCTCGGTCCGGTTCTGCTCGTCGCGATGGACGGTTCGGTGCTGTTCCTGGCGATGCCCGCGATCACCGGCGCGCTCACCCCGTCCGCCGATCAGAGCCTGTGGATCCTGGACAGTTACGGCTTCGCCGTCGGCTCCCTGCTCATCGCCTTCGGCGCCGTCGGCGACCGCTACGGGCGCAAACGGCTCCTGCTGATCGGCACCGCGATGTTCGGTCTCGGCTCGGTGGGCGCGGCCTTCGCCACCGGCCCCGAATCGCTGATCGCGTTCCGTGTGCTGATGGGTGTGGCCGGGGCGACGCTGTTGCCGTCGGCGCTGGCCGTGCTCGGCACCCTGTTCCCCGACCCGCGCCGCCGGGCCCAGGCCATCGGCATCTTCGCGGCCACCTTCGCCGCCGGGTTCGCGATCGGCCCGATCGTCGCCGGTCAGCTGCTGAGCCGGTTCTGGTGGGGCTCGGTGCTGTTGATCAATGTGCCGGTGGTGCTGGTGTTCCTGGTCTTCGCGCCGATGCTGCTCGGGGAGGTGCGGGCCACGGTCGACACCCGCATCGACGTGCCGAGTGTCCTCACCTCGGCGGCAGGCCTGCTGTTGGCAATGTACGCGGTGAAACACGCTGCGGCGCAAGGGTTCACGGCGTCCGCGGTGGCGGTCGGGGTGGCCGGTGCGGTGCTGCTCGGCTGGTTCGGGCGCAGGCAGACGCGGATCGCGAACCCGCTCGTCGACTTCTCGCTGTTCGGCAACCCGGTGTTCACCGTCGCGATCGTCACCGGGTTCCTGCCGCTGGCCGCGTGGTCGGCGACGGCGTTCCTCGGCGGCGGCTACCTGCAGTCCGTGCTCGGTCTGTCGGTCGCCGACGCCGCGCTGCTCGCCGTTCCCGGTGCCGTGGTGCTCACCGGCACGGCCGTCGTCACCCCGGTGATCGCCGCGCGCATCGGTCGACCGGCAGCGCTGATCACGGCGCACTTCACCATCGTCGCGGGCTTGCTGCTGTTGTTGCCGACCAGCACGAGCGGCGGGGCCGCGTGGTACGTCGCGGCGACGGCTGTCGCGGGCATCGGGTACGGCATCTCCTTCAGCGTGGTGGCCGATATCGCGGTCGCGGCGGTCGCGCCGGAACGGGCTGGCTCGGCCGCCGCCCTCGCCGAAACCGGCAACGAACTCGGCAACGCTCTCGGCATCGCCCTGTTCGGTTCCCTTGCCGCCCTGCTGTTCCGCGTGAACGGCCCGGACCTGGCGCCGACCCTCGCCGAAACCCTCGCCCTCCCCGCGCTGGTTCCCGCCGCCGACGACGCCCGCGCGGCGTTCACCGACGGACTCCACGTCGTCGCGGTGACCGCGGCCGTCCTGCACGCGCTCCTCGGCTCGGTCGCGCTTCGGGTGCTGCGTTCGCGTTCCGCCCCGAGGCGCCGGTTCCGGTCGGACACCGGTGACATCGGCGCAGGTGGCGACCGGTGTGGTTCACATCGCGGGACAAATGCGACGTGAACCACACTCCCCGCTCGCGCACTGGTACAAACAAGCGAGAGGGAAGGACGAAATACATGAGCGCGCCGATCGTCATCGTCGGAGCGGGCCTGGCAGGTCTGCGCACCGCCGAGGAACTACGCCGAGCCGGATACGAGGGCGGTGTGCTGCTCGTCGGGGACGAGTCGCGGCCGCCCTACGACCGCCCGCCGTTGTCCAAGCAGTTCGTTCGCGGCGAGACCGACGACACCACGCTGCGCCCGCCGGAGTTCTTCGCCGACAAGAACATCGAGCTGCGTCTCGGGACCGCCGTCGCGCGCGTGGACACCGCCGCTCGCACCCTCGTCCTCGCCGACGGTGACACGATCGCCTACGACCAGCTCGTCATCGCCACCGGCCTGCGGCCCCGCCGCCTGCCCGGCGTCGAAGAGGTCACGGGCGTGCACGTCCTGCGCGCCCACGACGACGCCGAGTCCCTGCGCGCCGATCTGGCCGCCGCCGGGCGCGCCCTCATCGTCGGTGCCGGTTTCATCGGCTGCGAGCTGGCCGCGAGCTTCCGCGCCGCGGGGAAAGACGTCACCCTCGTCGAACCCCAGCCGACCCCGCTCGCCTCCGTGCTCGGCGAGCACATCGGCGGGTACGTGGCCCGCATGCACCGCGACCACGGCGTCGACCTGCACTGCGGCGTCGGCGTTGACACCCTCCGCGTGGACGTCGACGGGCACGTGCGCGGCGCCCTGCTCACCGACGGCACCGATATCGACGCCGACCTGGTGGTGATCGGCATCGGTTCGGTCCCCGCCACCGACTGGCTCGCCGGTTCCGGCATCGAGCTGGCCGACCCGGCGGCGGGTGGCGGTGTGCTGGCCGACGAGTTGGGGCGCACGTCCGCCGAGGGTGTCTGGACGGTCGGCGACGTGGCGGCCTGGCGCTACGGGGATATCCGCAAGCGGGTCGAGCACTGGACCAGCGCGGGTGAGCAGGCGAAACTGGTGGTCACCGCGCTGCTCGGCGGTGCGGCGCCGACAGCGGCCCGGGTGCCGTATTTCTGGAGCGACCAGTACGACGTCAAGATCCAGGCTCTCGGTACGCCCGATCCCGGCGACGAGGTCACTGTCGTCAGCGAGGACGGGCACAAGTTCCTGGCCTACTACTCCCGGGACGGCCTCCTCACCGCGGTCCTCGGTGCGGGGATGACTGCACAGGTGATGAAGTTGCGAGCGAAGTTGGCTACGCCTACGCCGGTGGCCGACCTTCTCGCGGCTACATCCTGAACTGGCGGTTCCGGCCTGGTCGGTACCACCACGGTGTTTTGTGCACCACGGAGGTATTGGGCTGTATTTTT